>NZ_JAHAMK010000009.1 GCF_018383585.1 Microvirga sp. 3-52 | reverse complement strand
GTGGAGCGAACCTTCGGTTGGCTTGGACGCTGCCGCCGCCTGGCCAAGGACTTCGAAGCCTCCATTGAAAGTGCGGTGGCTTGGGTCTTCATCGCTCATATCCGGATGCTGACAAGACGGCTCGCAAGACCCTGAAACACCACAAGTCTTTTTGAGTCAGCCTCTAAGAATTATGCATCCCTATGGCACAATCGGGCGGCTTCCCTGGCAGAATAGCAGGGATCCGAGCGTCGAGTTTGGTGGACGTAGGGAACTGCCGGCACCACTCGTAGAGATGTCGCGGCAAATCAAGACATTCACTGAGCAGCTTGGCAAAAACTCTCCACTGCCTGAGATACACGATGCCATAATGGAGGCAGATACGATCGTGTTCTTGGGGCTCGCATACCACCCACAAAACATGTTGCTGCTAAATCCTCCCAAACCATCCAAGGCGACCAGAGTTCTGGGAACAGCTTTCGCAGTTTCAGAACCGGATCAGAAAACCATAATCGAAGACATTGCAGCTCGCGGCTTCACTAAAACCGGGAACATTGAGCTATTCAATGGAGGTTGTGTTGGACTATTCGATCAATATTGGCGAACGCTTTCAAGTTAAGCCCCGGAAGGACGCCGGGTAGCCTCGCGGGCTGATCCCGGCCCCGTCATCATTTAGGTTGCCTGTTCATTACGAAGCATCTGTAGCTGAATCGGCCCTTATCAATAGTTGATACTTACCATTCCGCATGAGCACGCCAACGGGAGCAACTCCCGGGCGCAATGGCAGGTCACTCGAAACCACTTCCTCTGGAGCCCGTTCATTGAAGAGTTTGGAAAACTCTTCATCGCTGATTTCGTGATCCGAATAGCTTTCGCGATCAAAGAACAATATCCCAATTTCATGAAAGGCCACTGCATAGTACGGACCAACGAGCGGACATTGTGGGAGGTAAAAGGTCTTTATGAAGGGGTCGTCTTCATAAGCTTTAGAAACGAATTGAGCACCTATCGTTCCCGAAATTGCCCACTCATGCTCCACCTTGAAGAAGCCAAATTGGTGCTCAATAATTTTACTAACTAGCTTGATAGCTGAAAGGCTATCTTCTCTAACGGTTGAATACGTCTCGGGATGAAAGTGAATAGATTTATTTCGGATGGACTTAAGTCCGCGAAAGTTGGATGCGACCTGCTCATTTAGAACCCTCCAATCGGCCAACGCGTCGATGGCGATATCCCAGTTATCGAATGACGATTTCCGGTAGACCTTCCGATAGTGCGATGAGTCCTTGTAATGATCCCTCAAGCTCAAAACTAAATGGTTCAGCATCCGCTCACCTAGCGCACAGGCACTCGTCAGAGCTGGATAATACAGCCCTTGTATAAAAGCTGATCTCACCTGCCAGAAGAAGACATTATGATATGATACAATTGAAAAGGGAGAAGGCCCTAATTCCTTAAAGTTTACTGCCTTCATGTCGAAGTCTGCCGGTCCAAACTCCTGCTTGAGCGCCTCGATCAATCGAGCACGGTTTTGCCTATGTTGTTTCTTGATATGCTCTTCCCATGTTTCGCCCCCCCTCCTCGAGGAGCAGCGCTCGGGTATCGAAATCTAATGGGAATACAAGGTGGCGCTTCATAGAGTTGTTTGGCGGCAGAAGGGATCAGAACGCCTATTACCAAGGGCGTCTTGAGCAATGTCAATCCGCGCCGTATCCTTATATAGGATTGGCTTCCCTAGCCCCCTGCGGGTACTTCGGTCCCAAGCTCCTCAAGTTTGAGGATGCCCTTTGAGGTGCGTTGGTCCGGGTCGAAAGGGCAGAACCACCGACCGGCGCCGAGGCTTACGGTGAGACACGCGCAAGCCGAGCTCATTAAGGCGTGTTGCGGAACGCGCCATGCACCAAGGCGTAACCTCGGTGGGTCAGAGGTTTTCGGACACAGTTCGGGCTGGGTGAATGGGCGCCTGTCATACACATACAAAAATGGCCGCCGAGATGGCGGCCATTGTGTGTTGTCAGTGTCACGATATCTGAGTTAGTGCCACGATACGTGAAAACCTACACTGAGTCCGAGCTTTTGCCCGTTCCCGCCGAGGCTGTCTGCACAACACTGTTATGGGCGACGTTGCGCAGACAATTGGGTTAAACGACGGCTTTATGGGCGACACAGCAAATCTCGCTGCCCTTAGCTGCACCCCGTGGTCGATCCGCAGAAATAATAATAGGAGGGGCATATTCGTGTGTATATAGAATGGCTTAGTAGTTGGCATATAAGGTGAGGAGTATGCCGCTCCCAAAGGTGTGTATGTCCACCATAGTACGCCGTCGCGAACCCAGCGCCAGCGAGACAAGGTCAGACCTGCTTGGTGGATCTTGCCTTCAGGCTCCCTGCGGCGAATAATGGGGATATGGTGGTTCAGGATCGCGGAGGCGATCATGTCAACTTCAACCATCAAGACGACGCTGCCCACGTCGCAGGCTCATAAAGCAGCCCCGATGCGCTTCGTGGCGACGGGGTGGGCGCTGACCACGACCCTCGTTGGACTGTTCGTGATCTGTTACCTGCTGTCGTTCGTGTGGCCAACGTCGGGCCTCGCCCATGGATGGATCAGCCTCTTCGCAACGCATCCAGACAACCCGGGGCGGACCCTCGTGGAGGGGATCGTGGGCAACGCGGTGGCGGCCTGGATCCCGGCCGTCCTGTTCGTGTCGGTCTACAACCGGATAATCGGACGCGGACGGCCCGATCAGACGATGCCGGATAGACGCCCTGCGAGACCGACCGCGAGCAGGGCGAGGAGGCCCCAGCATGTCCAGTAGGCCGCCGGCTCCCACCAGACCTCCGGCGCGTCGGCCTGGCGCCCCAGACGGTGCTTGTCGAACATGCCCCAGGCGTGGACCGCCGCACCGACGAGCAGGAGCGGAAGACCAAGGGAGCCAATATGGTCGGCGGCCAGCACCCCAAGCCCTACACCAAGGACGACCGCGCCCACGCCCGACGTGAGTTCGGCCAACCGCAGGCGGTCTGGCCTGATGGCGGTCACTCGCGCCGTCCATGACGGTGGCCATGGCCAGCATGCATGAACAGGTGCATCAGCGGACAGGCCAGCAGCAGCAGGTAGGGCAAGGCGGCCAGGATGTGGCCCGTGTGCGTCGCGAACAGGTAGACCCCGAGCGCAGCCAACGCGAGCGTGACGACCCAGCCCAGGGGCGTGCCGACCAGAAGGGTCCGCGACGTCTTCGCGGCGGAAGAGGAAACAGTCGGTGTCGTGGTCATGACGCGGCCTCCGATTATGGGCTGTCGTCATTCTGGGGCCTTTCTGCCAAGCCCGCGTTGATCCCGGTCAACTTCCGGATGGCCCCTCAGCGACCCTCTCTCGCGGCGATGCGGCCGACGGCCGTCGCGAGCGCCACCAGGAACAACGCCACGATGGGCCACAGGAAATCCGACCGCAGCATCCAGTTGCTCAACAGGAACTGGCCGAAGGAGACGCTCAGGGCGAGGGCGACACCGTACCGGAGCCAGACAGGGCGTCCCGTTGCCAGAGAGACCCCGCATCCCGTGAGGGAGAACCCGAAGCCCACGACGAACGCACCCCAGGTCCGGAACACGATTGCCAGCCATCCGAGCAGGGCAGGCGGCGAGGCCAACGGGTCCAGCCCGGCAAACCGGACGTCCTCGGGAAGCAGCGGCGGGCGCAGGACCATGAGGTAGAGACCCGTTCCCACCGTCAGCAGCCCGACGGCGACCAGCAGGCGCGTGGCAGGGCGCGGGCTCATGAGCGCCCGCCTCGCCGGACGGTCACTCCGGCCCCGGCGTCAGAGCCGCACGGTCCGAAGCCGGATCGCATTGCCGATCACGCTGACCGACGACAGCGCCATGGCGGCGGCCGCGATGATCGGCGAGAGCAGGATGCCGAAGACCGGGTACAGCACGCCCGCCGCCACCGGTACACCAAGGGCATTGTAGACGAAGGCGAAGAACAGGTTCTGGCGGATGTTGCGCATGGTGGCCCGTGACAGCCGCCGCGCCCGAACGATCCCGGTGAGATCGCCCTTGAGCAGGGTGACGCCTGCGCTCTCCATCGCGACGTCGGTGCCGGTGCCCATGGCGATGCCGACGTCCGCCGCGGCCAGCGCAGGCGCATCGTTCACGCCGTCGCCCGCCATGGCGACCACGCGGCCCGCGCGCTTGAACTTGTCCACCACGGCGCTCTTCTGGTCCGGCAGGACCTCGGCCTCGACCTCGTCGATCCCGAGCCGGCGGGCCACGGCCTTCGCCGTCGTCCAGTTGTCGCCGGTCAGCATCACGACCCGCACGCCCTCCGCCTTGAGCCCGGCGAGGGCCTCCGGCGTCGAGGCCTTCACTGGGTCGGCGATGGCGATGGCACCCGCCACCCGTCCGTCGATGCCCGCGAAGATCGCCGTGGCGCCGTCCTCGCGCAGTCTGTCGGCCTGCTCGGCCAAGGGAGCGACATCGACGCCGTGCTCGGCCAGGAACGCCTTGTTGCCGAGCACGATGCGCCGGCCTTCCACAGTGCCCAGCGCGCCCTTGCCGGTGGGCGAGTCGAAGTCCGTCACCGGCGCGGTGGCAACGCCCTGCTTCTCGGCGGCGGCCACGATGGCGACCGCCAGCGGATGTTCGCTGGCCCGCTCGACGCTGGCCGACAGGCGCAGCACCTCGGCCTCCGTGAAACCGGACGCTGGCACGAGGGCGGTGACCGCCGGCTTGCCCTCGGTGAGCGTTCCCGTCTTGTCGACGACGAGCGTGTCGACCTTCTCCATGTGCTCCAAGGCCTCGGCGTTCTTGATCAGGACGCCGGCCCCGGCGCCGCGGCCGACGCCAACCATGATCGACATCGGCGTGGCGAGGCCGAGCGCGCAGGGGCAGGCGATGATCAGGACGGACACCGCCGCGACCAGTCCAAAGGCGAGCCGGGGCTCCGGTCCCCAGATCCCCCACGCCGCAAAGGCGAGGAGCGCCACGGCGATGACCGCAGGCACGAAGTAGCCGGAGACCTGGTCGGCCAGGCGCTGGATCGGGGCGCGGCTGCGTTGGGCCTCGGCCACGAGCTGGACGATCTGCGCCAGCATGGTGTCGCGCCCGACCTTCTCGGCCTCGATGACGAGGCCGCCGGACTGGTTCATGGTGCCGCCGATGGCCTTGGCGCCGACCTCCTTGGTCACGGGCATCGACTCGCCGGTGACCATCGACTCGTCCACCGCGCTGCGCCCCTCGATGACGATGCCGTCGACCGGGACCTTCTCGCCCGGACGGACCCGCAGGCGGTTGCCGACCTGCACGGTGTCGAGCTGGACCTCCTCCTCGGCGCCGTCGTCCCGGATGAGCCGTGCGGTCTTCGGCGCCAGGTCGAGCAGCGCCCGGATGGCGCCGCTGGTGCTCTCGCGGGCGCGCAGTTCCAGCACCTGTCCGAGAAGGACGAGGACCGTGATCACCGCCGCGGCCTCGAAGTACACCGCGACTGAGCCGTCGTGGCCGCGGAAGGCCGCCGGGAAGATGCCGGGGGTAAGCGTCGCGATCACGCTGTAGAGCCACGCGACGCCGGTGCCCATGGCGATCAGTGTGAACATGTTGAGGCTGCGGTTCCTGATCGAGGCCCAGCCGCGTTCGAAGAATGGCCACCCGGCCCACAGCACGACGGGTGTCGCGAGGGCGAGCTGGACCCAGTTCGAGGTCGCGCGCGGGATCAGGTGGTCGAGCCCGGTGAGGTGCCCGCCCATCTCCAGCGCGAACACGGGCAGGGTCAGGGCGAGGCCGATCCAGAACCGGCGCTTCATGTCGATGAGCTCGGCGTTCGGCGTCGCCTCGGCGCTCACGAGAACCGGCTCCAGGGCCATGCCGCAGATGGGGCACGAGCCCGGACCGACCTGGCGGATCTCGGGGTGCATCGGGCAGGTATAGATCGTGCCCTCTGGCACGGGCTCCGCCTTCCGGGTCGCCGTCGGCTCTGCGTACTTCGCAGGCTCGGCCGTGAACTTCGAGTGGCAGCCGGAGGAGCAGAAATAGTACGGCTTGCCCTGGTACTGGGCCCGATGGGTGGTGCTGTGCGGATCGACCATCATCCCGCAGACCGGATCCTTCACCTTCCCGGCATCGGCTGCGGGTTCATGATGGTGCCCATGGCCATGCCCGTGATGGGCATGATGATGCTCATGCCCCTCGTGGGCATGGCCTTCGACGGTGCGATCCTGGGTCATGGCTCACCTCACGTTCCTATGCAGGAATGGATGCTCGGCCTTCCCATGATGGCAAGGTCAAGCGTCCGGAACCATGGAGTATTGGCGGCCTCGCATGGTGACCTTGATCTGGGACAATGCCGCACCACAGCATCATCCCGCTCTGGATTTTGGAGGTTTCAAACTGCTAAGCCAGGACAGCCTATCACCTGGTGCTGGTGGTGCCGACATTCGCAATGGTCAGCCAGCCCCTCGATGATCCGGCACTGCCGGCCTAGCTCAGCCTTTTCGGGCGGTCACCCACAGCAGGCCCGTGAGGGCGAGGTTGAGGCAAGCCAGCCCGGCCAGGAAGCGGAGCGCCGCGTCCGCGCCATCCCACTCGATCAGGACCGCGCCGATGGATGGCGACAGCGCCTGTGCGAGAAGGCTCGGCATGGCCAGCCTGCCCATCAGCGAGGCGTACCCGAAGGGTCCGAACAACGCGAGCGGGAGAGTGCCCTTGGCGATGGAGCCGATCCCATTGCCGGCCCCATAGAGCGCCAGCGCCAGGGCCAGGATCGGGAAGCCGGCGGCAAGCAGGATCACCCCTGTCGCCACCAAGGCCACGGACGCCACCATGGTCCAGATCGGATGGTAGTGACGGCCGAACGCCATCTCCACGATCCTCGCCCCGACTTGGGACGGCCCGACCAGCGCCCCGAGGGCAACGGCCGCCGCGAGCTCCAGGCCATGGGCCTGCAGGAAGGTCAGCAGGTGCACCCCGATCATCGAGGCGGTCACGGACCCGAGTGTCAGGACGGCGGCGAGCAGCAGGAAGGCCCGCGTCCGCCGGGTCCCCGTCAGGAAGGCCGTGGACGCGGCTTCCGAGGCGCTCCCGGCCGGCTTGCCATCCGGCCTGGCGGCGGGGAGGCCGGGCAGGACGAAGGCTTGCAGCGGAAGCGAGATGAAGATCTGGATCGCGGCGTAGACCGTGCAGGCCCCGCGCCAGCCGAAGTGTTCCACGAGCCAGGCGCTTAGGGGCCAGCACACCGTGCTGGCGAATCCGCCCCACAGGGTCAGGGTGGTGATCGCGTGGCGCGCCTGCTTGCCATAGAGGCGGCCGAGCGTGGCGAAGGCGGCGTCGTAAAGCCCCGAACCCATGCCGACGCCTATCATAAGCCAGGCCATGAAGTACACGGGGAGGCTGTGCGCCAACGCCAGCAGCGCCAGCCCCGATCCCAGCAGGACCGAGCTGCCGATGAGAACCGGGCGGCCGCCCTTGGCGTCGATGGTGCGTCCGACCCACGGCGCGACTAGGCCCGCCGCGAGCAGGCCGGCCGACAGCCCACCCACAACCCACGCCAGCGACCAGCCGGTGTCGGCGACAATCGGCTTCGCGAGCACCGCGGGCAGGTAATAGGACGATCCCCAGGCGAGAATCTGCGTGACGCCCAGGGTGGAGATGACCACCCTCGGGCTTGGTTTCAGGGTGGAAGGATCCTCGACCACGGCCTCGGCTGCAGAGTTCGGCACAGGGTGATCTCAGCAGCAGCCAGCCGGTTCCGCAACCTTCTCCGGCGTCTTTGCCGGGCCGCATCCGCAACCGGACTTGCCCTCGGCCTTGGCCTCGACATCGGCAACGCAGCAGGCGTCGATCTGCGCGGGAGCAGGACCGCCGCAGCATCCCGAGAGTGCCGTTGCACCGTCAGCAGGGATGTTGGTCGAGCAGACGCCCGTCTCCGGCAGGACGAGGTGGATGTCGTCTGCCGCCGTGAGGTCGCCGGCGATGGCCGCCACCACCGAGCGGACCTGCTCGTAGCCGGTCAGCATCAGGAAGGTCGGCGCGCGCCCGTAGCTCTTGATCCCCACCGCGTAGAAGCCCGGCTCCGGATGGGCGAGCTCGCGATGGCCATGCGGAGGCACCGATCCGCACGAGTGCAGGTTCGGGTCGATCAGTGGCCCGAGGGCCTTCGAGCTCTCCAGCCATGGGTCGAGGTCAAGCCGGAGCTCGCGGGTCAGGTTCAGGTCCGGGCGCTGTCCCGTGGACACCACGATCCGGTCAACGGGGCCGAGCGCGCGGATGCCGCCCGCGGTCTCGCCTTCGACCACCACCTGGTCGCCGACCGCTTTCACGCGTGTGGCGGAGAAGCCGGCCACCAGGGTGACCTGCCCGCTGTCGACGAGCGTCTTCAGGCTGGACCCGAGTTCACCGCGGGCCGGCAGCTGGTCGGCACTCCCGCCGCCATAGACCCGCATCAGGTTCTCGCCGCGGGTCGCCCACACGATGGAGGCCTGCGGATCGCGTTCAGCCAGCCGAGCCAGATCGAGGAGCACGTTGGCGGCCGAATGTCCGGCGCCAACAACCAAGGTCGTCTTGCCCTCGTAGATGGCGCGGTCGCGCCCGAGCACGTCCGGGATGCCGTAGGCGATGCGGTTCGCATTCTCGGCCTCGCCCTCGGCAAGGATGCCGCCCGCACCGAGCGGGTTCGGGGCCGTCCACGTACCGGAGGCGTCGATCACCGCCCGCGCCAGGTCGCGCCGGGTCGCGCCGTTGCCGTTCGAGACGGCAAGCACGAAGGGCTTGGTCTCGCGGCCCTTGCTGAGCACCTTGTCGGCGCCCTGGCGCGTGATCGCCTTCACGGTGGCGCCGGTCTCAATCACCGCTGCCATCTCCGGCGTCTCGGCGAGCGGCTTGAGGTAGGCCTGATACAGGTCCAATCCCGTCGGCATCGCCTTGTTAGGCGGCTCCTGCCAACCATGGGATTGGAGTAGGGCGCGGGCCGCCGTGTCGGTGTTGTACTCCCAGGGCGAGAACAGGCGGACATGGCCCCAGTCGCGGACGTTGGCAGCGACGGTGGCGCCTGCCTCGTAGACCTTCACGGGCAGGCCACGCCGGATCAGGTGGGCGGCGGCGGCCAAGCCGACCGGGCCTGCGCCGATGACGGCAACGGGGAGGGTTTCGAGCGTGGTCATGGAAGACTCCGTGGCAGTCAGCAGCAGGAGGCGGCGCGGGGAGCGAAGCCGTCGCGCACGCGCTCGACGAAGACACGTCCGTGGCAGCAGAGGATCTTGAGCATCCGCGAGGGATCACGGTGACGGGGCTGGGCCAGGACAGCGATGACGTCCGCCCGCTGGAGGCCGATGTCGCGCATAAGATGGTCGTCCAGTTCGCTGAGGGCGACGACACGCTGGCGATTCCGGGCCGCGCGGGCGAGGTGGAGGAGGAAGGGAAGGAAGCCTGGCATCTGCGTCTCCTTTTATATTTCCGGCATCATGGAAATAGTGGGCAAATAAAAATCAGGCGGCATTCTCCGCCTGGGTCGCGCATCCGGCGTCGGCGCAGCACTCGTCGGCGAGGAAGCCGATCAGGCCGTTCATCGCCGGGTAGTTGGCCCGGCAGATCAGGGTCGTGGCCTGCCGCTCCTGTGTTACCAGTCCGGTCAGCAGCAGCCGCTGGAGGTGGTGCGACAGCGTCGACGGCGGGATGCCGAGGCGCTCCTGGATCTGCCCGACCGGCAAACCGGCCTCGCCGGCGCGGACGAGGGTACGGTAGACCTGGAGCCGGGTGGTGTTCCCGAGAGCTTCGAGTTGCTTGGCTGCTTGTTCGACATTCATGGAAATAACAATGAACCTACTCGGGTCAGCCGTCAAGCGATATTTCTAGAATTGCCGAAATATGGTGCCAGCCTGATGTGGATGAGAGAACTTCGTCCGTGGCACCGCCAACAGCGGACCGTCACATGGTCATGCCCAGCGGCTCAGTTTGACCCCGAGCCGACATTCCTCAAATTTGCTGCGCCGGAACATTCGCGCATCGATGTTGCAGTTGTAGAGACATCAGCACAAGCCCTCCTGGCTTGGTTGCTACTGACGTTCGGCCGTACACCGTCTTCACTGATGCAGGTGGTACAGGAGCCATGGAAAGCTTGCTACACCTTGGTTTAGTTCTAATGTGAACCAAACCATGACACTGGCTCCTTTGGCAGTGCCTCGCCTCGCCTGGCATCTTCCTCCGCACTCCCATGGGAAGCTTTCGTATTCATGTCCTCGGTCCGTCTGCACCGTCTGCTCATCGTGGCCTCGCTGCTCGTCCCGGCTGTCGTGTTCGCCGCAGCAGCAGCCTGGAACCGCACAGAGGTTCTGAACGACAGCGAGAGGACAATCGTCCGCACGACAGCCATCCTGCACGAGCATGCCAGTAAGGTCTTTGATACGGTGGAACTCGTAATCGGGCGGGTCGAGGATCGCACCCACGCGCTGTCATGGGAGGAGATCTCTGCGCCGGAAACCAGTGCTTTCCTCCAGCGGCTCAAGGCTCCCCTGGAGCAGGCCGTGTCGATCTGGATCACGGATGCGACCGGGCGTGTCCGAGCCGGCAGCCAGGCTTGGGATCCTGCCGCTAATATTCATGAGCGCGAGTTTTTCCAGGCCCAGCGCGGACGTGACGCCGGCACATACATCAGTGCGGCTTTCGAGGGCAAGGCAACCCGCAAGCCGTCCTTCGCCGTCAGCCGTCGCCGCTCGACACCCGAAGGCCACTTCGATGGTATCATCCACGTCGCGCTCAGTCCCGAGTACTTCAGCCGCTTCTTCCAGGAGGCCGCCCCACCGGGACCGCATGCGGCCACCCTGATCCGCGAGGATGGCTCGGTCCTGGCTCGATCTCCTGTGCACGTGACCTATAGCCGGCTGGGACCAGACAACATCCTCATGCGGAGCATCGCAGCGCAACCCTATGGAGGAGCCGCGTCGGGCATCTCCTCAACCAATCAGCGCGAGCGCTACTTCGCCTACCGCCGTGTGGGCGACTACCCGGTCTATGTTGCTTTCAGCATAGACTCCGACGTCGTACTGGGACGCTGGTATCGCAACCTGGCGCTATACGGCATGGTGGCGGCCCTATCGGCTTTGACGCTGTTCCTCGTCTCGTGGTTGGCCCTGCGGCGGGCGCAGGCCGAGCAGGTCGCGCTCGTCCGGTTGCGGCATGAGAGCGGCCAGCGCCTTGCCGCGGAACAGCGGCTGTTGCAGGCGCAAAAGATGGAGAGCATCGGCCAACTCACCGGCGGCATTGCCCATGATTTCAACAACCTGCTGGCGGTGATCCTCGGCAACCTCGACCTCCTGCGCAAGCGCGTCAAGGATGACGAACGAGGTAAGCGGCTGTTGGAAGGAGCCATTCAGGGCGCCCAACGCGGTGCTGCCCTGACGCAGCGGCTGCTCGCCTTCTCCCGTCGTCAGGATCTCACGCCGCAAGCTGTCGACGTGCCACAACTCGTGTCGAGCATGATGGACCTGCTGACCCGCTCCCTCGGGCCAAGCATTGAGATCGTGACGCGCTTTCCTCCAGGCCTGCCACCGGTCAAGGTCGATCCGAACCAGCTTGAGATGGCGTTGCTGAACCTGGCAGTGAACGCTCGTGATGCCATGCCGATCAGCGGGACGATCACCATCGCGGCACACGCGCAAGAACTCGCCGAGGGCAACACGCACGGCCTGAGCCCTGGAGCCTATGTGTGTGTGTCGTTGATCGACACCGGAATGGGCATGGACGCGGCCACGCTCGCCCGCGCGGTCGAGCCGTTCTTCACAACCAAAGGGGTTGGGAAGGGCACGGGCCTGGGTCTCTCGATGATCCATGGTCTGGCCGTTCAGTCCGGCGGTACCCTGAAGTTGAGGAGCGAGCTCGGGAAGGGTACGGCCGCCGAGATCTGGTTGCCCCAGGGCGAAGTGGTGGCCGCGGCACCTGCACCTGACGAAACTTCCAGCCCGGCCCATCGTACCTGCACGGTGCTTCTGGTCGAGGACGATCCCCTGGTAATGAGTGCGACCGCTGCGATGCTGGAGGATCTCGGTCACACGGTGGTGGAGGCCTCGTCTGGAAAGATGGCTCTGCAGGTCTTGCGGGAGAATACGTCTGTTGATCTGGTGGTGACCGACCACGCCATGCCAGGCATGACCGGTCTGGAACTAGCGGAGCGGATCCGGGTGGAGTGGCCAGCCCTGCCGATCCTTCTGGCCAGCGGTCATGCGGAGCTGCCGGAACGAGCCGGACTTGCCCTTCCGCGGCTGACGAAGCCGTTTCGGCGCGATGAACTGGAGAACGCAATAGCGTCAGTCGTCACCTCAACCTGCGGGCCAGCGAACGTGGTACCATTCCGCAGGTTGGATTGATTGCCAACCGACCAGCGCAACATGCTGCGCCAGCTATGACCGCTTGCTGTTGCCTCAGGCCAGCGACCGCTCCGGCACTAACCCATAATCGAAATGTCAGGAGCTGGGCACGAGGCGGACATTCGCTGAACTTCTGATGTGGAGCTGCAAGCTGACATTCGCCAGATGGACGCACCGAGGCTGCTCATCTATGGAGGTGATAGCCCTTGGGTTCGGTCAGCCAGTTATCGGCAGTGCAGACAACCGAAGCTCATTCCCCGGCCGTCACCCTCCGTCCAGATGACACCGCACGCCCGGCCCCGCGCTCGTACCAACCTTGGCTGCGGTTCACGATCCAGACGACCGACAGCATCACCGGCACCTCGATCAGCACGCCGACCACGGTCGCCAGCGCCGCGCCGGAGTTGAACCCGAACAGGCTGATCGCGGCTGCCACCGCCAGCTCGAAGAAGTTGCTTGCGCCGATCAGGGCGGATGGGCCGGCGACGCAGTGTTGCTCGCCTGCGATCCGGTTGAGCAGGTAGGCCAGGCCGGAATTGAAGTAGACCTGGATCAGGATTGGCACCGCCAGCATGGCGATGACCAAGGGCTGCGCCAGGATCTGCTCACCCTGGAAGCCGAACAGCAGCACCAGCGTGGCGAGGAGCGACACCAGCGAGAGCGGCTGCAAAACACGTAGCAGTCTGGTCAGGGACGCCTCGCCACCATTCGCCAGGAGGCGCGAGCGCAGGAACTGGGCCAGGATCACCGGGATGACGATGTAAAGCACGACCGAGAGCAGGAGCGTGTCCCACGGCACCGTAATCGCCGAGAGCCCGAGCAGGAGACCGACGATGGGTGCGAAGGCCACCACCATGATCACGTCGTTGAGGGCCACCTGCGACAGGGTAAAGTGGGGCTCGCCCTTGGTCAGATGACTCCAAACAAATACCATCGCCGTGCAGGGCGCGGCCGCCAGGATGATCAGGCCTGCGACATAGGAGTTGATCTGGTCGACGGGCAGATAGGGCCTGAAGACATAGCCGATGAACAGCCAGCCGAGCGCCGCCATCGAGAACGGCTTCACGGCCCAGTTGATAAACAGGGTCACGCCGATCCCGCGCCAATGCTCGCGCACCCGCCCGAGCGAGGCGAAGTCGATCTTGATCAGCATCGGGATGACCATCAGCCAGATCAGGGCTGCCACAGGCAGGTTGACCTTGGCGATCTCAAAGGCACCGATGGCATGGAAGAACTCTGGGAAGACATGGCCGAGGGCAATGCCGGCGACGATGCACAAGGCGACCCAGAGGGTCAGGTAGCGTTCGAACACGGACATGGGGAAATCCTTCAGGCGGTGGCCACGCGGCGTCCGTGCTCGTCGACCACGCGCTCACCGTCTTCCTTGATGAAGTCGCCCTGCTGCGGCGGCAGGAGATCGAGAACCGCCTCGGATGGGCGGCACAGGCGCACGCCCCTGGAGGTCACGACGATGGGTCGGTTGATCAGGATCGGGTGCGCCATCATGGCATCAAGCAACTGATTATCGGTCAGGGACGGATCGTCGAGACCGAGTTCCCTATACGGCGTGCCCTTATCACGAATGACATCGCGGACCGGGACACCCATGCGCTCGATCAGTTGCCTCAGCAGGTGCCGGGCCGGCGGGGTCTTCAAATACTCGACGACGTGCGGCTCGATCCCGGCGTTGCGGATCATGGCCAGCGTGTTGCGGGACGTGCCGCAATCCGGGTTGTGGTAGATGATGACGTCCATAGGGAATGTCCTCGTTTCAGGCGGGCGGCTTCGGGAGCGGGATGCGGCGGCGCTGGTCAGCCCTCGGCGGCTTCCTTGGCGAGGCAGCAGGGCGCTAGGGTGTCGAGGAGAGGGGCGCACACGTCCAGGTGCCCACCGCAGCAATCCTGGAGCAGGAAGGTCACCACTTCGCGGAGCCGGGCGAGGTCGGCGCGGTAGATGATCGAGCGGCTGCGGCGCTCGGACCGGACCAGGCCAGCCCGCGACAGGATGCCGAGATGGCTCGACATGGTGTTGTGGGGCACCGCCAGCTCGCGGGCGATGTCGCCGGCGGGCAGCCCGTGCGGCTCGCGCGTCACCAGCAGGCGGAACACGTCGAGGCGGGTCGACTGAGCAATAGCCGCAAGGGCAAGGATCACGTTTTCTGATTCCATATGTCGAGACTTATGGAAATATCAGTGCTCGGTCAAGTGCGCGCCTAGTGGCACGTGCGGTCATGCCGTCACCGTCGGAGGGCGGCCGTGAAGGTTAGCTCTCAGAATGTTGGCACTCCGCGAGTCTGGCTGGGCGCGTCGACGCTGCGAGCGGTCAGTTCGGCTTGGGCGTTTCCGGAGCCGGGGACGGTGCCGGAGGACTCGCGGGCGCGTCCTGCTGCATGCCGGGCATGTTCCGCATCCCCGGCATACCCTGCATGCCGCCCGGCTGCTGCGGCTGAGGCTGCATCATGGCCATGTTCCGGCAGCAGGGGCACATGCCCCCCGCGTTCTGGCCCGGCTGTGCAGGCTGGGTCATCTGGCCCGGTTGCTGGGCCTGGGCCGTGGTCGTCGGCATGCCGCACATCATGGGGCCGGCCGTTGCGGTCGAACCCGTGGTCTGGGCCGCAGCCTGGTGCATCGGGCAGGCGAGGACGGGGGTGGCGGCGAACCCTGCCGCGACGGTGATGGCCAAGGTGAGCTTTCTCATGGCGTGTTCCTCTGGAACTGACCAGGGGAGGTTCGCGCCGTTCGCGGGTCTCGGCAACTCGCAATGTGGTGAGCGATCACGCCTTGGGGTGGTGCGGCGCCGGTCAGAGGGGGCGCACACCTTCGTAGCGCGCGAAGGTCGTCTGGCCCGACGGCCCGAACAGGACGACCTCGTAGGTCTCCGGCGCCATGCCCTCCATCTCCATGCCGGGCGAACCCATCGGCATGCCGGCGACGGCGAGGCCCTTGCCAGTCGGCTTCTCGGCGAGGAGGCGCCTGATCGCGTCGGCCGGCACGTGTCCCTCGATCACATAGCCGCCGATCTCGGCGGTGTGGCAGGAGGCCAGGTCCTGGGGCACACCCAGGCGCACCTTCACCCGATTGATTTCCGGTGTCTCAATCACCTCGGCCGAGAAGCCCGCCTGGCGCAGGTGCTCGACCCAGCCTGTGCAGCAGCCGCAGGTCGGGTCCTTGCTGACGACGATCTTGGGAAGAGCCTGCGCTCGCACGGGATGGGAGTATACCAGCAGGGCGCCGGCCGCCAGGCCGGTGACGAGACTGCGCCGGGTCATGTTCATGGTGTTCATCGGATCGCCTTTTCGGCAGCCAATCAGGCCGCCTTGCGCTGCGGGTGATTGGGACAAGCATGCACCTCGACGGTGACATGGGACAGGCCTTCGATGCCGGAGAGCCGCTGCTTGTAGACGTCGGGTGGCTGAGGGGCGTCCGACACGACCGAGACGATCAGGCCGGCATGGCCGGGACCCAGGCGCCAGAGATGGAGGTCCGTCACGCGGTCTTCCCCGACCTCGATGCGCTTGCGCACCGACCGGGCAAGCGTCTGGTCGGGAACCGCATCGAGGAGGGTGGCCCCAGCCGTCCGGATCAATCCCCATGACCACTGCGCGATGACGAGGGCTCCCACCACGCCCATCACGGGATCGAGCCAGCTCCAGCCGTAGAAGCGGCCGGCGAGCAGCGCCACGATGGCGAGGACCGAGGTCAGGGCGTCGGCTAGGACGTGCAGGTAGGCGGCGCGGATGTTCGTGTCGGCGCCATGATGGTGATCCCCATGCGCATGACCATGATGATGGTGGTCCTCATGGGCATGATGATGTCCGTGATCATGGTGATGATGCCCATGATGGTGATGGTCTCCGGCCAGCAGCCAGGCACTGGCGAGGTTCACGGCAAGCCCGATCACCGCCACCACCGTCGCTTCGCCGAACTGGATCGGCACCGGCGCCATCAGGCGCACGAGGCTCTCGTAGCCGATCAGCAGGGCAATCAGGGCCAGAATGATTGCGCTGGAGAACGCTGCGAGTTCGCCGACCTTGCCCGTCCCGAATGAGAAGCGGGGATCATGGGCGTGCCTGCGGGCGAAGCGGTACGCCAGCGCCGCAATGGCGAGCGCTGCGGCATGGGTCGACATGTGCCAGCCGTCGGCGACGAGCGCCATGGACCCGAAGATCGTCCCGGCGATGATCTCGGCCACCATCATGGCCGCCGTCAGCCCGACCACCAGCCAGGTGCGCCGCTCGTGACGGTCGTGATCCTCCCCAAGGAAGACGTGCTCGTGCTGCCAGTGGTGCAGGGTATGAAGGTGCATCGGATTGCTTTCGCTTGTCCTGATCTACATGGGCCATACGGGTCATGCCCGGAAGCGGCCGATGGCCGCTCCAGGCACGAAGAAGGGCAACCACTCGCTGCCGGCCGGCGCGACCGCTACTTTCCGTTCTTCTTGAGCCAATCCTGCATCTCGGCGATCTCCTTCTCCTGATCGTCGATGATCTTCTGGGCCATCCGCTTCGTCTCGGGATCCTTGGCGTGCTTGAGAGCGACCTTCGCCATCTCGACGGCGCCCTGGTGATGCGGGATCATGTGGGTGCGGAAGTCCACGTCCGGGTTGCCGGTGTAGGGCACGTGCATGTTGTGCATCATCTTCATGTCCGCCGCCTTGAAGTCCTTGGTCGAGGCCGGGTCGTTCGGCGACGGCATCATGTCCTGCATCATCTTCTGCATCGCTGCCGGGTCCATGTTCCCCATGGGCATGGCGCCGGACATCGGCATGCTGCCATGGCCCTGGTGCGAGGTCTGAGCGTACGCCACGCCGGCAACGGCGGTGATCGCGAGAGCGGCGATGGTCTTCGTGATGGTCTTCATCGTTTTTCTCCTTGGCGTGAGGGGGATCAGTTGTTGACGAAGCGGGCCTGGACGGCATGACCGTCGGCCATGGTGGCCGAGACGACCACGCGGGCTCCCGATCCGAGCGGCTGCGCCAGGGCGCCCACGAGCTTGTTAGGCTCGGCCGGCTGGAGCTGGACGGTCGCTGTCTTGCCGCCGTCCTGCACGATGGCGCGGGCGTTCTTCGTGCCCGCGGACGCCAGCGGCTTGTCGTCGGCCTCGGTGAGGAACAGGACGAGCTCGGAACCCTTGGCGACCATCTCGACGTGGTGGCCGGCGCTGTCGACGACGGGGCCGCCGTTCGGGCCCTTGGCCATCTCGTGGGCGGTGGCCCCAAAGGGAGCTGCTGCGATGACGAGGGCGAGGATGAGATGCTTCATGGTGGTTCTCCTTGTGTCTGGGATCAGAAGGCTTCCGCCGGGGTGAGGCCGTCGGCGCGACCCTCGCGGCTGGCCTGGATGCGCTCCAGCGGCTTCCGGCCGAAGGTCAGGAACAGGACCGGGGTGAGGAAGGTGTCGATCAGCGTCGCCGAGATCAGCCCGCCGAAGATCGTCACCGCCACCGGGTGCAGGATCTCGCGCCCGGGCTCGTCCGCCCCGATCAGGAGCGGGATGAGCGCGAGGCCGGCCGACAGGGCCGTCATCAGCACCGGGGTCAGCCGCTCCAGGCTGCCGCGGATCACCAGGTCCTTGCCGAACTGCTCGCCCTCGTAGAGCGCGAGGTTGATGTAGTGCGAGACCTTCAGGATGCCGTTGCGGGCCGAGATGCCAGCCAGCGTGATGAAGCCGATCATCGAGGCGACCGAGAGCGGTTGCCCGGCGATGTTGAGCGCGATCACGCTGCCGATGAGCGCCAGCGGGATGTTGCCCATGATGATCAGCGCCAAGGCCGGCGACTGGTAGCGGCTGTAGAGCACCACGAACACCATCGCGAGCGACAGGAGCGAGAGCGCCCCGATCCGCAGCGTCGCCTCCTCCTGCGCCTGGAAGGTGCCCTCCAGGCGGGTGACGTAGCCCTGCGGCCACTGCGTCTCCCCGGTGATGCGGCGGATGTCGGCGATGATCGCCGCCATGTCGCGCCTGCCGTCGGTGTTGCCGAGGACCGCGATCCGCCGCTGGCCGTTCTCGCGCAGCACCTGGTTCGGACCGTCCGTCTCCTGGACCGTCGCGATCATGCGCAGCGGCACGTGGCCCGTCGGCGTGGCGATGAGCAGGTCGCCAAGGCCGGTGGTGGAGCGGTCTTGGTCGGACAGGCGCATCACCACGTCGAAGCGGCGGTTGCCCTCCACGATCTGCGACACCGTGCGACCGTTCGACATCGTCTCCAGACCTTGCGTCACGGTCGCCGGCGTGAGGCCGTAGAGGGCGGCCTTCTCGTAGTCGACGTCGATGCGCAGCTGCGGGATGCGCACTTGCTTCTCGACCTGGAGATCGACCAGCCCTTCCACGCCGGACAGGCGCTCGCGCAGGCCTTCCGCCAGGGTGCGCAGCGTGTCGATGTCCTCGCCGTAGATCTTGAGCGCGATCTCGGCGCGCACCCCTGAGAGCATGTGGTCGAGGCGGTGCGAGATCGGCTGGCCCACGTTGAGCGTCGCGGGCAGGACGGCCAGACGGGCGCGGATGTCGCCCATCACCTCCTCCTTCGAGCGCTCCGACCGCTTCAGGTCGACATCGATCTCGGAGGAGTGGACGCCCTCGGCGTGCTCGTCGAGCTCGGCGCGGCCGGTGCGGCGTCCGACCGAGATCACCTCCGGTACGTCCTTGATCAGGTTCTCGGCAACCAGCCCGAGGCGGTGGCTCTCGGCCAGCGCGATACCCGGGTTGTAGGCGAGGCTGATGGTGAGCGTGCCCTCGTTGAACGGCGGCAGGAAGGCCCGCGGCAGCAACGTCGCCCCGTAGGCCGCCAGGCCGACGCCCAGCAGGATGGTGGTGAACAGGAACCCTCGGTGGGCGAACGCCCAGCGCAGCAGGGCCGCGTTGCCGCGCTTGAGGTGCCGGACCACGAAGCTGTCGTGCTCATGGCCCTTCACCCGCCCGGACAGCAGGTAGTAGGCCAGCACCGGCGTCACGGTGATCGAGGTGACGAGCGAGGCCAGGATCGAGACGATGTAGGCCACGCCGAGCGGCGCGAAGAGGCGCCCCTCGATGCCGGACAGCGCGAAGAGCGGGATGAACACCAGGATGATGATCATCGTCGCGTAGACGATGCCCGAGCGAACCTCCTGACTTGCGGCCGCGATCACCTCCAGCACCGGCCGCGGCTCTGGGAGTTCCCGGTTCTCCTTGAGGCGACGCAGGATGTTCTCGACATCGACCACGGCGTCGTCGACGAGCTCGCCGATGGCGATGGCGAGGCCGCCGAGCGTCATCGTGTTGATGGTGAGATCGAAGCCGTTGAAGACCAGCACGGTCACCAGGATCGAGATCGGGATCGCGGTGAGCGAGATCACGGTCGCCCGCACGTTCATCAGGAACAGGATCAGGATGATGGCGACGACGGCGGCCGCCTCCAGCAGCACGCGCTTCACGTTGTCGACCGAGGTCTCGATGAAGGTCGCCTGCCGGAACTGCAGGTTGGTGGCCGACACGCCCTGCGGCAGCGTCTTCTGGATCTCGGCCAGTGCGGCCTCGATCTTGCCCGTGAGGTCGACCGTGTCGGCGCCCGGCTGCTTCTGGATCGACACGATCACCGCGGGCTTGCCCTGGAAGCCGGCGTCGCCGCGCTTCACGCGCGGGGCGAAGTCGACCTGGGCCACCTGGTGCAGGAAGACCGGCTGGCCCTGCTTGTGGACCACGACCGTGTTGCGAAGGTCCTCCAGCCGCTTGGTGACGCCCACGTTGCGGATGAGGTATTCCCGCCCGTGCTGGTCGACGAAGCCGCCGCCGGTGTTGGTGCCGAAGCGTGTGACCGCGGCCTCGATCTGCTCGTGGGTGACGTCGAGCGCCTGCAGGGCCGCGATGTTCGGCACGATCCGGTACTGGCGGACCTCGCCGCCGATGGGGATTACCTGGGCGACGCCCGCGATGGTGAGGAGCTGCGGCCGGATGATGAAGTCGGCGATCTCGCGCACCTCCATCGGCGAGACGGTGTCGCTGGTGACCGCGACCAGCATGATCTCGCCCATGATCGAGGTCACCGGCCCCATCTGCGGGGTGACGCCGGTCGGGAGCTGCTCGCCCACGAGCGCCAGGCGCTCGGCCACGAGCTGACGCGAGCGATAGATGTCGGTGCTCCAGTCGAACTCGACATAGACGATGGACAGGCCGACGCCGGACACCGAGCGCACCCGGGTCACGCCCGGCATGCCGTTCATCGCGGTCTCCAGCGGGTAGGTGACGAGCTGCTCCACCTCCTGTGGCGCGAGGCCCTCGGCCTCGGTCATCAGGGTGACGGTGGGACGGTTGAGGTCCGGGAACACGTCGACCGGCACCCGCGGCAGGATCCACGAGCCGTAGGCGACGAGCACGAGCGCCGCCGCGATGACGAAGAGCCGGTTCTTGAGGCTGTTGCTGACGAGAAAGTTGAACATCGCCGCGTCACCGGATCTGGTTGATGAGCTCGGAGCCGCGGATCACGACCCGCTCGCCCTCACTGAGGCCGGCCCGGATCACGAGCCGGGTGGCGTCGAAGGGCTCGGTCCGCACCGGCCGCGCCTCGAAGCGCTCGGGATCCGTGTGGCGCCAGACGACCGCCTCGCCGTTGGCGCCGCGCACCACCGCATCCCGGGGCATGATGATGTCCCTGACCGAGGCCCCGTTCTGCGCAAACACAGTGACTGGCGAGCCGACCGACAGGTTGCCCGGCGGGTTCTCGACGGCGAACTGCACCACGGTGGCCTGCTGCTGCAGCGTCTTGCTGAAGCCCTGGAAGGTGAGCTGCAGGGGCGTGCCGTCGACGGCCGTGGCGCTGGCGCCTGTGACCTTGGCGGGATCGATCTCGCCGTAGACGAGCGCCTCCACCCAGAGCCCCTTCGGGTCGACAATCTGGAAGATCACGTCCTGGGAGGCGACGACCTGGCCGGCGACGACCCGCGCCGCGGCGATGGTGCCGTCGATGGGTGCCCGCAGGACCTCGGACTCGATGCGGGTCTGGCGCACGATCTCGCGACGGCGGCGCAGGCCCTCCAGCTCGATCTCGGCGTCCGTGACCTGGCTCGGCGGTGCGACGCCGCGATCCGAGAGCTGGCGGACGCGCTTGAGCTTGGTCTCGGCGACGGCGATCTCCTGCTCGATCTCGCCGACGCGCTCGGACAGGGTGGTGCGGTCGGCCTGGGGCACCGCCTGCTCGACCAGGGCCAGCACGTCGCCCTTCCGGACCGCTTGCCCGATGCGGGGGAGCCCCTTGTCCGGAGCGATGATGCGCCCTCCGTTGATGCTCTGCACCAGGCCGGAGCGGTTCGGGTCGGCGATGACGCGCCCGATCAGGCTCACGGCCTTCTGCGCCTCCTCCGGCTTCGTGAGGGTGGTCCGCACGTTGAGCAGGCGCTGGCTCGGCTTGGGCACGAACACCGTTCCGTCCGGCAGGCGGCGCGGCGTGTCGCCCGCAGGGAGAGCGGCCTTGGCGGCGTCGGCCCCGTGGTCATGCCCCTCATGGGCGAAGGCATAAGCCGTCGAGACGGCGAGCAGGACGAGCGCCAGGCCCGCCACGGGCACCAGCTTCCTGCGGCTCCGGGCCACCAGGCCGAGCAGGAAGCCGAGCGCGAGCGCGACGCCGGCGCTCACGTAGGGCGTGGCCACCTCGATGCTGCCGAACCGCACGGTCGGCGTGTTCTGCAGGACCTGCAGCGGCGAGGCACGCCCTGGGGCCGGAGCCGCGGCGACTGCCTTGGCGGGCAGCTGGAGGGTGCCGATCAGCAGGTCGTCGCCGCTTGGCGCCGTGACGGCGAAGATGAGCTCCAGCGGGCCTTCGCCCGCGAACTTGGGTGACAGCACCGTGTAGGTGCCGTCAGGAGCCGCCTCGGCCTGGGCTTCCTCGTCGCCGCCGACGGTCACCGCGATCTTGGCGTCGGTCACGGGCTCGTTCGACGAGAAGCGGTCGAGATAGATCCCGAGACGGTCACCGCGCAGCACCCCGACGAGCTCGTAGGCATCCGACTGGGCGGTGACCCGCGGATTGCCGGTGGTGACCGCGGCAGGCGGCGGGGCGCCGTGGTCGTGCCCCTCGTGGGCGACCGCCGCGGCGGCGATGGTGGTCAGAAGACCCAGGCCGACCAGAATGGCCTGGATGCGGCGCAGGGCGCCGTTGGTACGGATAAACATTGGGAGGACCCCGGATCATGAGCACGTCGTCGGGAGCGACGCGGCGTCGGGGCCGGTCGCTCGGTTACGCGATGCCGGGGGTTCGTGGCGGGCGCTTGAGGCCGTCGAGGCTCATCCCGGTGCCGTTCTGCGATGCCGGTAGGAGTTCGACCGCGATGCCCATCGGCGCCGAGATGGCGTCGGAAGCAATGGCCGTGAGGGCGATGGCGCAGACGCTGGCGCAGCAGGGCGAGGGCTTGGCGTCGGAGGCCGGATCCTCGGCATCGGCCGTGTCGACAGCCGTGTCGGCGTGCTGATGGGCGGCACCATCCGCATGGTCATGCGCGGCCTGGTGGGCATGTGCGGAGGAGTGGTCGTGAACTGCGGCCTGGTGCACGTGCCGCGCCGGGGAAGCCGGCGCGCATTCCGTCGAGCCTGGGCCATGCTGGTGCATGCCTGCCATGGCGCCGCCATGGAGCACGAACGACGCCATGGCCACGAGCATCAGGCTCGCGACGAGACGACGGAAGTGGGTCCACAGGGTGTTCAACGATTCGCTCCTGACATCAGGTAATGATCTGATGGGCAGCCGGTTTCCAAACCGTTACCTCTAGGGTCTTTGTGGCCTTTGTGGGCCCAGGGCTTGGTATGGCGGATTCGTTCGCCATGGCCAACCCGGCGTTCATCGCACCACCACCGTTCCAACCATACCGGCTTCGCGGTGGCCAGGGATCAGGCAGGCGTACTCGAACGTTCCGGCCTGGGTGAACTGCCAGCGCAGCACGCCGGAGGTCTTCGGCCCCAGGCGCTTGGCGTTCGGATCCTCATGGGCCATGTCCGAATGGCTCGCCATCTCCTCGGCGTGCCGGCGGTTCGCCTCGACTGTTCCAATGACAAGCTCGTGGTCGAGCTCGCCGCCGTTGCGCAGGACGAACTGGACCTGCTCGCCCTTGGCGACCTCGATGCGCTCCGGCGCGAACGCCATGCCGCGGTCGGTCTCCTTCATGACCACCTGGATGACGCGGCCGCCCTTGGCGGGATCTCCGGGGCGCCCGTAGGCCACCTCCGCGGTGTGGTCATGGCCGGCATGGCCCTGGTCGGCCCAGGCCCCCGAAGTCGGCGCAAGGGCCAACCCCATGGCCGCCAGGATCCTTGGAAGAGCCTGCATGACGATCTCCATTATCCAAGAGGCTGCAGCACGGGTTCGGCGGGGAAGCCGGCCTCGCGCAGGGTCCGCAGGAGTGCTGATTGGTAGTGCCGAGAGACGACCCGAACCGTCCGCGCCATCAGGTCGGCCTCGACGCGAGCGACCCCATCGAGCTTATGCAGGGCGCTGGTCAGGGCGGCGACGCAGCGGTCGCACATCATCTTCGGGATGTGGAGGAGGTTGTCGGCCTGGTAGCGGTGCATGGTCCGGATCCTTGTCTTGGTCCGTGTTTCGGGATCCCGCCGGCGCCTATCCGAGCGCCGGAACGGTCGGGGTGTAGCCGGCGCCGACGATCAGGGCCTTGACCTTGGCAAGGTCGCGGGTGCCACGGACCGAGACGATCTTCGTTGCCGGATCGGCCTGGACCCGGGCACCGGGCAGGCCGGCCTCGACCGCCTTGGTGATCGTGCTGGCGCAGTGCCCGCAAGTCATGTCCTCGACCTTGAGGGTCATGGCGTTCGGATCGCGCTTTGCGGTGGTGTCCGACTGGGCCTGGTGGGTGCTGCATCCGCACATGGGAAAACTCCGGTTGGCGTTGACGATGGGCAGACGGTGCACCTTCCCATCATTGGAAGGTCAAGCGCAATTTTCAAGCGAAGTTCTCAAGGCTTCAGGCGGACATTCCAATTGTGCAGGTCATCATTCCGATCATCGGGGTAATGGCCTTCCTCCCGGGCATGAAGAAGTGAGTGGGCATCGTCCGTGTCGAGAGTGCGCACCAATCGGCCCCCCCTGTCGAACACAGGGGTGGCCTCGGGATCTACGATTTCGTAGTGCTGCTTTGCCTCCTCCGTCATTGCGCGGACCTCTTCTTCCTCCGATGCCATGATCTCAGAGTCGGCGTCGGAGATTGGGCGTGAATACCGTCTCCTGCGGACCTTCTCGATTTGGAGTGCGGAGCGGTCGTGGGTCTCCTGCGGGTGGATCGGGCCCAAGGCTTGGAGCGCATTTATGAGCAGGTTTACGGCTGGCCTGTCGCCGTACTCACGCCGAAGCCGCTCCGACAATCTGTCGAACGTCTCGCCGGCCTGGTAGAGGAGGGCAGGGCTGAAAAGTTCGTAGGCGTTGCCATCCGCAATTGAGCAGTCCGTCTCGTCTATGATTTTCTCAATTTCGGCTTCTGCGCTTCCCATATTAGGGACAGGGATCTTGAAGAGGATCTTCCAATCGAAGGTGCCGGCGTACCCTTTCTTTTCGAAGAACTCGGTGCGCACATTTGGCTTGTGTGTGAACCCGTACTTCCAAACCAAGAAGTCTTTTTTCTTCGAGAGCTTCCAACTTTCCGCGATGTAGATGTAACCGGGTCCATCACCGCTGTTTTCCGTGAACTTCGCTCGGGCCGATACCAAATCTCTTCTCCACAAGGAACTCATAGGAGCCATCCACAGCGACGGGTGTTCATTGATCCTACGATGGACGCAAATCTGCTGTGATGCCGCCCTCACCAGCTTGGACTGGAATTATTGTTTTCTTCTTTCTCGCCGCTGGATCTTCAGTCGCCCCGCTGGGTGCATGGCCCGCTTCAGAGCCCGAGCATAAACCTCCGCCATGCCTTCAAGTGGATCCTGATGAAGCTCCGCCCGTCCCGCAAGGTGCTGGAGGACCACAAGGTTTGCGCGGACCAGTGGGTTTGCAGGGTCGATCACGTCATCGCGGGGAAGAATGTGGTTGGGATCGAGGTGGCGCGTGACGCGAGGAATGACCGATGCCAGCGCGGGATCATTCGGTGTGCGATGAACCGCCGCTGCTATCCCGGCTGCAAGGTCAGCGATCTGCAAGGTCGGATGATCGGTGGAGCGACCGAACGTGAGGGGTTGGGCAAGGTTGAGGCGCACTTCGATTATCCTGTCCCCTGCATGAAGCCGGACCTTCTCAGTTCGCCCGACCCAGCTCTCGAAGAACGGTGCCATTGCGAGAAGGGGCTTAGACTCGTCGCACAGCACCTCCACACGCTCGTGCCGTAGCCCGAAACCTCCTTGAAGGAGGGAGGAAAGCGCGGTGAATGTCAGGTCGAGGACCCACTTCCCCTCTTCACGAAGATGCCCTGTTCGGTCGGCAATGCGCTCCCGGTAACCGCGGGCGATGCGCAGGAGTTGCCTAAGGACCGCGGCTTCAGTGGGCAAGTCTGGAGCGGCATCAAACAGGTGCGGTGCATCCGCAGGGTCGAACGACCTCATGAATTTTTCCAACTCCGCCCCGACGGTCTCGGCGGTATCGTTGGCTCGCACGATTGTCCGATGAACGGCATTGGCGACAAGGCGTTGCAGATTGTGCCTGTAGAACAGGGCGCTGTTGTCCTCAACGACGGGCTCGATCAAATACTCATAGGCTTTTCCCGCGAGCGCGAGTTGCTTATCGAACACTGTCACGAGCAAGCGTCCCTCAAGGGCGTCAAGAACCTGCTCGGCGATCACAGGCCAATTGTCCCGGCGGCGGAGCGAAGATGCTTTGAGTTCCGGCGCTTGAATAGGGTGGCGCCGCCGGATGTCCGCAATCAATGTGGTGGCTTCCTCGACCGTTAGATCATGCGCGGCGTACGCAAAATACGGCTGGTCGAGGTTACTAAGGTTCGGGCCGGTGTATCCGGCTTCGTCGCATGAGATCAGACGGGGAGGAGATGTGACAGCCATCGCGCAAGCAAAGTATAGGGATCCAGTGTGACCCAGATCTCTTGAAGTGGTGCTGCTGGGCATCGCCTTTGCGACGCGTTCCGTCAAGGCCAGGAAAATCCGACCCTCCGGCTCTCCGACGCCCACGGCTGCCGCAGCGCTGCGGCGAGTGTAAGGGTGTCTCCGAGCAGAACCGCCTGCCGCTCGGCCCGGGTGACCGAGGTGTAGAGCCAGGAGGGATCCAGGAGCCGGGATGGCGTCAGAGCGACGATCACCCGCGCCGCCTGGGATCCCTGCGCCCGATGGCAGGTGAGGGCGTAACCGAGCGCGAGATCGATCAGCTCGTCCCGCTCGAAGGTGTGCTCCTCACCGTCAAACACCGCAATCAGGCTCCCGTCGGCTACATCAACGGCGATGACCTGGCCCATGCTGCCATTGAACAGGCCCCGCTTGTAATCGTTGCGGCGATGCACGACGGGATCACCGACCGAGAACAGTTCGCCCAGGGCGCCACGGATCTCTATCCCGTCATTCGCAAGCAGATGGAGGTCGTGCAGGCGCCGGTTGAGGACCCGGACCCCGGACGGGCCTTCGTTGGTGGGAGCCACCACGAGGACATCCTCACCGGCAAGGTCCAGGTAGGCCCCGATGAGCCGGTCAGCGATCTCGGCAGCTCCGTTCGCCGGGACGAGGCTCACGCCGGTCCCGATGCCCCTGTATGGCTCCAGGAGTGGCATCTCACGGGCGCGCAGACTTCCGGCGACGGCGGGGATGCCGCTGTCATCTGTTTGGCGGTGGACGACGGTCAGGCGGGCCGTGATCCGGGGGTCGTCGACGAGCTTGTGGAATGTCAGGCCGAAGCCCACTGGAGGGAGCTGGCATTCGTCACCCACCAGGAGCAGGCGGGCTCCCGCGGGCATAAATCGTTGGAGCGCATGGATCGTTGCCAGATCGACCATGGAGGCTTCATCGACGAGCACCAAGGATCGTGGCGAGATGTGTGCCAAGCTCTTGAGCTGTGACTCAAGCCTCGGGCGCTCGTCCGGCTCGACCAAGCCCCTCGCCAGCCGGGTCGTGATGGCACCGCGTTCTTCGAGTTCCCGCAGTGTCCGGAAGAGCGTTCGGGCGAGGCGTCCGGTCGAGCGGGACAGGCGGAGCGCCGCCTTGCCGGCCAGCGCAGCCAATAGGACGTCTCCGCCCGCAGCCTCCCACAGAGCGCAGATGGCCTTGGTGGTGTGTGTCTTGCCGACGCCAGCCCCGCCCTGCAAGCACGCGAACGGGCTTGCGAGCACCTTGAGTACGGCGGCCCGCTGCTCTGGATGGAGCCTTCCATTGACGGTCTCGTAGTGCTGCAGGGCGGACGCGAAGTCGAACGGTCCGATGTCCCGAGGGCGGAGGTCAGGGCGTTCCGCCATGGCTCTGAGGCGGCTGGCGACCGCCTCCTCCATAGCGGCGCAACCCGGAGCCCGCCACGTCCCGCCGTCGCCGCCGAGGATGGCGCCATTGCGAACCCCGCAATACAGGGCTGCCAAGAGGCGAGGGTGGCCTTGCCCGACCTTGAGCTTGCCGGCCAGCCGAACACGCAGGTCGTGATCCTCCATGGCCGTGGCGCCGGTCGCGATCAGGTCCTTGATGACGGCGTCGACAGCGCCCACCAGCCGGTTGGGCTGGTCGTCCGGGGCTGTCGCGCCAGCCTCCCGCATCAGCCGCAGCCCCAGGTCATCCACCTTTTCCCACGGCAGCAGGGTCACCAGGCACCAAGGGTTCCTTTCCAGACGCTCCACGGATGCGAACCCGAACGTCGCTGCGATGCGCCGTGCGACGCGCATGTCGTCGACGCCACGCTGCTGAAGCCAGGCGACCAAGCGCGCCTCGGTGTCCGCTTCACGCCAAGCCTGCACCAACGTCGCGGCAAGCCGCGGCCCAAGGACGGGCCGGTCCGGCGCGATGATCGCCGCGATGGCGGCTAAGTCGCCAGCGGCCAGCACCTCCGGCAGGGCCGTCCCGTATGTTTTCCAGAGGAGGTCGGCGCGTGACGGTCCGATGCCGGGCACCTGCTCCGCCAAATAGCGGGTGATCAGGACACCGCTGGGGAGCGACCTGCTGGCGCGGGTGGCGTCGATCTGCGGCCCCCACCTGGTCGACACCAAGTGGCCATCCACATCCCAGGTCTCGCCAACGGCAGGCTCGCCGAGCATGATCGTGCGGGCGGCCTTGACCCTCAGGCTGCACCCCTCCGCGACGATCCGGGCATCAAGGGTCCGTCCGGCGACGATCACGCCATAAGGCTTGCTGGACAGGACACGCTCGATCTTGATGACGGTCATCGGGCGTCTCCGAGCCGCATGACCATGCCTGTCTCCTCCAGCAGCCGCAGCTGCTCGCGAAGGACGGCATTGTCGCGGCGGAGCGCCTCAATGGCCGCATCGCGCTCCGCGAGGAGTTGCCGGAGCTCCGATGCTTCGCCAGAGAGCTTGCCGATCCGTCGGCGGGCGGCATCGTCGGCCTCGTCCGGGGAGCGTGACCCGATGGGGCTTAGCCCCTGCTCCTCGGCGACCTTGTTGACGAGGAGCATGAGCTCCGGCTTGCGATAGAAATGCTGCTCGTGGCTCAGCAAGACCCGTTCGTCCACCTGGCCCAAGTCACGCACGAGTTGCCGGACGTTCACCTTCTCCCCGACCGCAGGCAGTGAAGGCCTAAGCCCGTCGGATGCCAGCCACTCGCTGTGCAGACGCTCCAAGTGGGGCTCAAGGACGGAAACGATCAACGGCACAACAGACTCTCGCGCCATCACTTGCTTCCCTTCTTGCGCTCAAGCGGGTGCACGTTCTCGCCAGCCAAGGCCGCTTTCAGGCGAGCGTTCTCGGCTTCGAGGCGGGCGCACTCCTTCGTGAGTTCATCGATCTTGTTGGCGTTCTCGATGTATTCGAGTTCGGCCTCGGCCCATCGCTGACGGATCAGGCGCACTTCGTCCTTCGCGGCATCGGCGCGCTCGGTGACCGCGCGGCGCACCACCTTGAGGCCCTTGCGGAGCTTCATCTGCACACGGTCGACCCAGGCTTTCACTTCGTCCCGCAGCCCGCGATGACGAGGCTTTTGCAGCAGGGTCGAGCTCAGTCTGGCGCGGCGCAGCACCTCTGCGGCGGTGACCTCTCCCTTCGCGTAGGGGTAGATCCCTTCGTACCTTTCGATGTCGGCCTCGATCTGGCGCATCGCCTTGAGGATCGCGGCGCGCGTGCTGTCGGCCTTTGCGGCAGCGGCCGCTTCTCCGTGTTTGGCGATGCCGCTGTTCCCTTTGCGTCCAGTGGACCGCGCGTCCTTCGTCGTCATGGTCCTCTCCCTCACGCCGTTTCGTGCTGGGCGCCCTGGCGGGTGTCCCAGATCCGCCGGGCGGTCTCGTTGCGCGCGATGCATCGATCACGGACGTCGTCCCACCTCTTCAGGGTTGCGAGGATCTGTCCCTCAAGGCTTGCGACCCTCAGTTCCTCGCCCTCGGCGGCCGCAGCCACGTGCTCGTTTAGCAAGGCCGTCAGCGCCCCTTCGCATTGGTGTTTTGCCCGCGCCATCTCTAGGCGGTGGCCGCAATCCGTCCGACAGGCTCCAGGATCCGGGGAACCGCGGCCCTGGGTGCATGGACCGTACTGCCCGACGGCCTTCGTGCAGAGAACGCCCGGGCGGACCATGCTCCAAGGCTTTTCGTTGCAGGTCAGGATGTCGATGGCCTCGCCGAGGGTGTCTGCGTCCAAGGCGTCCTTTCCCCACCTCATCTTCAGCCGCTCCAGACCGATCTGCAGGGGAGCTGCGGCGGGGCCGCCCGCGTTGCCGCTCTCCGCGTCCTTGAGTGCTTCCGCAGCGAGCGCGTAGGCAACTTCTTCGGCAACCTGTTTGACTTCGCTGGCGATCTCCGGGTGGGACAGCATGTAGCGAAGCGTCATTTCCAGGTCGCGGTGGCCGAACAGATCCATCAAGACTTGCGGAGCCGCCACAAGCGACAGCGCTACGATGCGTGCCACAGTATGTCGCCACCGATGGGAGTGGGGCCTGATGCCGCCCGTCGCATGGGTCAGCCCGAGCGCCTCGACCGCGCGGATGACCGCCTCGTTGATGTTGTGCAAGGGTGACCCTGCCGGGCCCGTGCCCTCCTTCAGAAGCACCCACAGGTGCGTGGCGTCGCCTGGGCGGACGATCCGCGCAAGCTCGTGCTGGATGGACAGGGCCTTCATGGCCGCAGGATGGAGAGGCCAGTCCCGCGCCTGTCCGTCGAGTTGATCGATCAGCTTGAAGGTCCGCGCCCGCAAGCGTCCCTCACCATCGACGCCAATCGACTGGTCGTTGGCGTCAAGGATCTCGCTCGACCGGCCACCGGCGCAAAAGTTGGCGGTACAGAAGTTCAGGGCCTGGAGCAGGCTGACCATCATGTTGATCGCCGAGGGATCCTTCGGCGGCCAGACGTCGGTGGTTATGGATCGCCTGCTTTCCCGAATGGTGATTGGCCATGGAAGTCGGGTGAGGGGCCTCCCATCCGCATCGTGCCAGTCCATCCCGGCGATGATGGCGCGACGCTCCTCGATGATGCTTGGATGGGATGAAGCCCGTTTCGCTTTGCGCGCTCTCTCAGTGGCCTCGCGAAGGCTCTCCCAGCACTGCAGGATTTGCGGCGCGAGGTTGTCGTGCAGCCAGCGGGCCCGCCGGATGAGCTCCGACACGAACGCGTCCGAGAACGGCTGGTATGAACGGGGCTCCGTCTTCTGCGTCCGCGTTGCGACAGGCTGGCCCCGGCGCGACTTTTCCCGAGCCGGTCCACCGTCGCTCGGTTGTTCGGGATCCTCCCTGAAAGTGGGAAAATCCCTGATCACGCCGCGGAGCCCGAGCTTTTGCAGGCGCTCAGCAAGGGATCCGACCAGCTTCTGGGTCGAACTTGAGCCTGAGACGCCGGTGCGAAGGGCTGCCCAATCGGATCGGGTCAAATGCGACCACAGGTGTCCGTCCGGGGAGGGGCGGTTCGCAGCCGACCAGGTCGCCATGCGCAGCAGGACGGCCGTATTCGTCAGCCAGGTGGAGGGCTTGTAGCGGCGCACCCCCTTCTTGGTCTGATGCGGGAGCGCGAGTGCGAACAGAGATCGACGGATACTCTCATCCCAGGCGGCGACCACATGGGGCAGACCATCCGCTTCGATCCGGGGCTTACGCGTACGTACGCTCAGGAGGCGCATCTGCCCCGGTGGCACCCAGTTCTCCGGAACCACGTACTCCGGATCGCCGACCCGAATACTAGGCAGGAACTCGATCTTGCTCACCTCGGCCCACGGGCGCGCACCCAGCGAGCCGAAGTTGCCGATGGTTGTATCGAGGCGGGAGGCCCACCTGGAAGGGGCGTCCCGGTCCACGACGTGCTCAGTAGCTCGAATAGGTGTCATGGGGCTGGATCTCGCCGGTGGTGAGTTTGCCAAGGAAATGATCGATCAGGGGCTCGACACGGTCTGCGCCGAACTCGGCCAGGGTCGCGTCAAGCGAACGCTCCTCATCCTCCCATGAGGACCCGGCCCAGGCGGTCAGCGGGAAGGTGCGCTTGATGAAGATGAGTTCGGCACGGGCCCGGGCGAGCGGCTCCAGGCTGTCCTCAAAAACCAGGCCGTGGACACACCCGGTGCAGCGCTGCACGCGGCAGAGGGAGCCTTCGACATGGGTGGGCGCCACCTCGCGCGGCGGGTTGCGCGGATCAAGGCAGCCCATGCCAAGGCGGGTGCGCTGTCGCTTGTCCAAAAGCCTCCTTTCCTGTTCTGCCGTGATCTCGCCTTTCTCGACGAGGATCCTCAACCGGGTCGGGTCGAGCTTCCGCCCCGTGGCGATCTCGGCAAAGGCGGCATCCTGCACGCGCCTCACGGCGGCCTCGCTGTGGGCGCGATAGCGCCGCTGGCGCAGGTAGTGCCTCAGGACGCGGGTGTCGGCGTGCTGGGCCCCCAACTTGGCGATGAGGATGTCGTACCCGGACGCGGCGTAGGCGTGCCCGATCCATGCGTCACGGGAGTCGCCGGTCGCCATTTTCAGAAGGGACGGATGCTCCTCGGCGAGCCCATGCCCTTTTGCCACAACACGCGCGATCTCGTTGAGGCGAGCGCAGTCCTGCCCTTCGAAGCAGCTCACTTCGCCCACCTTGTTGACGACGTGGTAGAGCCAAGGGCTCCGTGCCACGGCCTCAAGTCGTGCGACGTCGCGGGCTCGGGCAGGGGTGGGGTCTGCGTCGTGTCGCTCGCGCGCCTCTCCGAGACGATGCTCGACCGTCCGGCGCATAGGCGCGGTCCGCTCGATCATGAAACGGACGATCCGGTAGGGATGCCACTCAGGCTTCGCCAAGGAGAGCGCGAACACGTGGCGGTCGGCGCGCTCCTTGTAGGAGTGAACGATCTTGAACTCGGGCTTCTGGGGGTGATCCTGGCACCACTCGTTGTCTGCCGTGACATCCAGCGCGAGAGCCGTAGCCAGGTTCCAGCCGGTGCCGAGGAGAAACAGCCAGAGGAAGACCGCGGTGTCATGGTAGCTGGGGTGGAACCAGCGGAGCTTTCCGACGATGCCCTCGCGCCCACGCACTCCCATGCCGGGGGCTAGGTACTCTGGGCCGTCGTGCTTCAGCGTTCGGTCGTTCGCCTTGTTGAGCCCTTGTCCTTGGTTTGCATACACCTCCTCCTTGTAAAGGAGGCGCTCACGTGTCAGTTCGTGGACGAGCCACGCATGGTTCTCACGAGCCTCCCAATCGGCGCTGCTAGGCAGCCTTGCCTCTCCGCGCGGGTCGGAGCCCCTAGCCGCCAGCACCTCTCCCTCCCTGAACATCGACTTGATCGACATTGCCTCTTTCTTGAAGGCATTGAAGAGACGCTGGACGCCCTTCTCATCGATGTCCTCGCGGTAACCGAGCACATCTCTGTGCCGAGCGGGCCAGAAGAGGGGATCCTCGTCCCGAGCGGCGCGCATGGCATCCACGATGCCCTTGATCCCTTTGTAGACCTGCCCGCCGAGGCCACGGGCCTCGGCCCACCTCTGCAGGAGAGCGCCGTGCCCGTCTTCGAGTTGGGAGCACCCCGAGACATGTCGGCCCGGGTCAATCTCGTCCAAGAACCGGAAGAGTGTCCGCAGGAAAGACAGGATCTGCCGCTTGTCACCTTCCGGGGGACGCGAGAGTTGGAAGTGTTCGGCGAATTCATAGGCGAAGGGGCGCCGGCCTTGATAGTCGCCGCTCCACTTGTCCCGGGCTCGCGGATCGACGTGATCCCTCCGCCCGCCGAAGGCGAATTCGGAGAGGTCGATCTCGTAAGCCGCGCCCCTGTCAGGGTGGATCCAGAAGCGAAGTGCGCCCGCCTGGAATACCGTGGTGCTGTTGAAGGCGTTCACGAGGCGGCTCCGGATTTGGTTTTGCCCGCGAGGAATTCGTGCCAGCCTTGCGCCACCTCCGCGATGCCGGCCGCGGTCACAAGCCATCGCAGGTACAGGTCAGTCGTCGTTTCGCTGAGATGCCCGAGTTGCTGCTGCAACGTTTTCATGCACCACGATCCGCGCATCATCACCCAGTCGGCGCTCATGGTGCGGCCTGCGGCCTTGGCTTCATGTTCAAGGGTGTAGAGAACCGTGAAGCATGCGTACGTATGCCGACCGAAGTGGGGATGCCACCGAGGGGGGCGCGGCTTCACATCCCGGAAACACTTGTAGAGCGTCTCCGCCGAGATCGGCGTGCCTTCGTGGTCACGCGCATCGGACAGGAAGAGGAGGTGGCTTGCGGGTGTCCGCGTCCGCTTCGTCCACAGCATCCTCAGCTTCATGCGGCGCCCGTCAATCCACTCCCTCAGTTCGATGAGGAAATCGATGTTGACTTGGATCGTGCGCGGACGCCCGCCCTTGGTGTGCGTGAGGGTGACGGCCCCAGCCTGTCTGCCGTCCGACTTGAGGGCCCGGAGCTCCTCCATCGACGGGATCTGGCCTTGGTTGAGTGACACTGTCTCCTCACGGCGCGCGCCGGACTCCAGGATGAACCTGCAGGCCATGTGCTTGGCGTAGCCCCGCTTAGCACGTACGGCGGCTAGCCAGTCCCGGACGGCCTCGGGCTTGGGGAGCTGCGCGACGATTGCGACAGACGCGGACTTGGACGTCTTGATGCGGCCGACCCGGGAATTCAGTTCGACCGAACTCTCCTGTGCGGATTGACCGGACCGGATCCGCCGCGTGCTGGCACGGTATGCCACCGTAAATGGGGGACGGAGCTTATTGTGTGCCGCCCACTTGAGGAAGCTTGTCACCTCATCGGTGCGGTGGTTCGCTGTTGAGCCTTGGAGCGCCTTGCCGCTTGGGGACCAGCGGCCCTTGTGCATGTCGCATTGGAAGGACAAGACCCCATCCTTGTAGGTGAGGGTTCGCCAGTCCTGGGCTTTTGCCTCGCACCATTCGATGAAGACGAGCAGATGGCGGGCGACCGTCTCGATTGTGCGCTGGGCTGGTACTTCGCCCCCAGCCAGAGGGGTGCTGCCGGCCTTGGGGCTCCACTCGCCTATGGCCCTTTCACGCAGATACCTGTTGTGCTCACGGCAGTAGCGACCCTGTCCGTCGAACAGCACGGGCACATGGGCAACGCTCTCGAAGCGCAACGCGACCAGGCGCCCCAGTTTGGGCATGTACATCTTGGGCTTCGAGGGCCCGGCGAGACGGAGGCAATGGGTCTCCGAACGGGAGGCCGCCACAGCGGCGGCAGGGAATGCAGAAGGCTTGTCCTTCATATCCTGTTTCTCGGTCAAGGCGCGAGCGACCGGTGGCCCAGGACGGACGGCGAAACCGCACTTGCGTGAATCCACGCGGTCGTGCATTGTCTGCCGTCGCCCGTGAGCCTCGTGCATGCGCCGAGGTTGGGATGGTGACCCACTCCGCGGTTTCTCAGGCCATAGTGGAGTGGATCGATTCAGGGGGCATTCCGACGCCACGTCGGAGTGCCCTCGGTCGTTTCTGGATCTGTTTCTTCGGTCTTGGCTCTCCGTCGTTGCAGTCGCGAATTCGCTTTGAGCAAATTCGTTTGGTTGAGTCGAGTCTTATTGACTTCCTGAGAATCGCCCTTTTCTTGGTCTGCCATCCTACGAAATTTTGCCCTAACTATCAGTCAGTTGTCTGTAGTTCGTCGCTTTTCCGCTCTCCGCGTTGCGATAACCATCCGCGGGTGTCGTGAAGAAAAAATTTTAAGCCGGGTCACGGGACGCCGTCTTCCGTGATGCTGCTTCGCCTTGTGCGTGCGAGCGGGAATTTCACAACGGTGCCGCTAGGGCAGGGACCTCTTGCTCGGCGTTCGGCTTCCACATGGGCAGCGGCGGCAATCCCAAGCAATGCACGCTGCCCAGCCTGGCGATAGACGTCGGGTCCGAGCGTGGCATGGATCCCGACCAGCCGGCTCAGAACGCGCAGCAGGAGCTCATCCATGGGTGGCCTCCGGGTGGTCGCGGTCCGTCCGTACCCGACGGCCTTGGAGATGCTCCTCGACAAATCTGATGAACGCCCTCGCCCCTATTTGGCGCTCGCTGACGAGCAGGCGCGCGAGCTCCTCGATCAATGGCCGATGCTCGGTGAGAAGATCCGTCGTGGTGGCGCGGAGCCGTGCAAGGTCGTCCTCCACGGCCTGCCGCAATAATGGATCCATCAAGAGGAGCGATGTCGCATTGTCGGTCGGCCGATGCAGCAGCGTGTCGCCCAAGCCGTACGCCGCGTGGACATCGACCAGGATCTTGGTAGCCATCGCCAGGTCGGAGCTCGATCCCGACGTTGGTTGGCCGCAGATCACGGTCTCGCCCACATGTCCGGCGAGCGCTGTCATCACGCGTCGCTCGGCCGCCGCACGCGAAAGCGCCACGTCCCGGCTCATCGTGACCGTCTGCCCGCCGCTGCGCCCCTGCCCGACGATGGAGATCGACCGGACCACACCATCATTGGTCACGTGGGACACGACCGCATGGCACGCCTCGTGGACGGCGGCCCGCCACAGGTCTTCCGTGGCACGGGCGTCACGCGGCGCGATCTCCTCTAGAAGGTCAGCGAGCACCAAGTCCCGTTCCTCGGCGCGCGCTTTGTGCCTGGCGCGCTTGACCCACGCCATGGCATCGGCACCACTCGCCCCGACGCCCAGTTCCGCAAGCGGGAAGAGGTCCTCGCCCTTGAGATCATCCCCAAGATGGAAGCGGAGGATCCTGGCGAGCGTGGCGACATCAGGCCGACCGATCTCAATTATGCGGCCAAGGCGCCCTGGCCTGATGAGCGCAGGGTCCAATCGGTTTCCGTGGTTGGTCGCCCCAACGATCACCACCCCATCGAGAGTTGAGCGCTGGCTTCCATCCAGAATGGTCAGAAGATGCTGGATCACGGTGGTCCAGAAGGCACGATTCCGATCCTCCAGGCCGCGTCTGTCGGGCACGGCGTCCACCTCGTCGAGCAGCAGGAGCGAGCCGCCGAGCCCTGTCGACGCCAAGGCCGCCGCTTCCGCGAACGCAATTTCCGCCTGTCGCAGAACCGAGTCCAAGTACCCAGGGCCCCCTGTGAACCAAGCGCTCATGCTTGTGGCCACGAGCGGCAGTTGGGCAGACCGCGCCAGCGACCTGACGAAGCTGGTCTTGCCCAGGCCTGGCTCGGACGCCAGGACTACCCGGGAGTCGATGCTGTCGAATGGGATTTCGCCCCTGCGCCACGCCTGCAGGTCGCGGATCACGCCGGTGGCCCATGGCATCACCGCGTCATATCCATGCAGTTCCGAGATCGGAGCCGCCGTGGCGACGGACTTGTCGGCCAGGTTCCGCGCGACCGCGGCGTCTTGCAATCTCCGTATGCACGAACGAGCGGATGTCGAGGACCTTATGGCCACGCAAAGTTCCGGAAAATCCAGGCCGACGCCCAGGCCATCGGGGAGTTGGCGGGGCAGGGTGCCCGTCGCAGCCTTGATCGCCTGTCGCAGTACGGCAGGCGAGGGTGGCCGCACGGTGATCCAGATGTCCGCGGTGGCGGTCAGCGTCGATGGCAGCAGCCGGTCCGGCGCCGCGGCGATGCCGAGAGCCCGGCCGCCCACCGTCAGTGCATCCACGATCCACGAATTCCTCTTATCCGGCCTGTGGCTGGTGCGGTCGGAGCCATCCCGGGCCACGACCTGGGTCCAGCGGGTCAGGTCTGCTGCGGCTTCCCTGAGAGGTCCGACCCAAGCGGGGGTCGGTGCTTGAATGATCACGGCCAGGGAGCCAGGGGCTCTGAGGCGTCGCCGGATCGCAGGGGTCAGGGCGGCCTCCAGGATATATCGTCCAAGCGTGCAGGTGGGAGGGATCCGGTCGCCGGGGCCGAGCTTCAGTGGGGCCGGTGCCTCCAGCAGTTCCTGGAGATCGTCGAAGTCGGTGATAGTGGTGGCCTGTTCAGTCTCGTCCATGGCAGCCTCGTGCGCGGCGGGTTGGGCGGACGCGCATGAGCGCGCCGGGCGGACCTCGCCAAGTTGATGGAAGGCGGCACCACGCAGGCTGCCGGCCTGTGCTTGGGATCAGGTCTCCGGCCCAAGCTCATGGAGCCGGCGGCAGACGAAGCGGCGCTCGGCCATGCGAGCGCAGATGGACACCCATGAGGTCCAGCGGCCTTGCGGAAGGCTCGTCGCGATCCGGGCAGCCCGGACTGTTTGTGGATGGGACGGGGAAGCGCTCGTCGGCCTCCGGAAGCCGTAGCCCTGCTACGGGGTGGACCAGCGATGGTGCAGCGTCATGGCACTCGGTCCGCAGTCGTAGTTGAACAAATAGGGAACGTGGGCGAAGCCTGTCAATTACCCCCTTCGGATGGGGGCAGCGGGACGGGAACACCTCGCCGCCAGACCCGGGTCTCTGGTCCCAGAGGGGCGGAAAGCAGGTCGAGGACGAGGACGTCGCGGCAGGCGAGGGCGAGGATGGCCGTGATGCCGTCGCCGTCCCGCACCGCCTGGGCCGCTTCGGCTAACGGTGCAGGCCACGCCTTGAGAAGGTCGAGCACCCTCACTTGGTCGGCAGCCGAGACGGCGGTTCGGCGGCAGCCCCAGATCGCACGTGCGTTTGTCAACAGGGGTGTGCCGAAAACCTGTGGCGGCTCGCGTCGCTCGTACCAGACGCCGCGACCAGCTAAAGCCGCCGCAACCGCCTCGAACCGGCCGTGGTCGGCTCCGGTCCGGGACAGGCGCTGGATGTCGATCACGATCTCTTGGCCCGCCATCAGCAGCCGGAAGTCGGGGAGGTGCTGCATGGCGGTGCCGTCCACCGTGATAGTGACCGGCTCGGCGGGCAGGATGGCCCGCACCGTCTCGTCAAGGGCAGCGACGATCAGGGCATCAAGAACGCCGCGGTTGCGGACCTTGATAGGGTCGGCCGCCTTGACCCCCTCGAAGCGGGCGAACGGTGAGGCGGGAAGCCGTGGGGCAAAGGAACTCATGACGTGTACCTCTCGTAACGTTGGGCGAATCCCGGCGCGCCCGGGCGCCGAGGGCGCCCGGGGTGTTGGGGGAGGCTCGCCGTCTCGCGGCGGATATGTGGATTGCGGCGCTAACGCCTAGGAACAAACACAGAACGAAAAGCTTGACCATGTCAACGGCGAGAAAGAGCTAGCTCTTCTGTCCCTTAGCCTAGCCAGGTGAAAACCAACGAACTGTGGGCACCAACTACTCGTGTTTTATCGATAGTCGCAGAACAGCCCGCGGGCTGTTCTGCGCACGGGGACGCAGCTACCTGATACGTTCAGGGATAATCTCTGACTTAAGAGGAGGGTACGGTCTGTTGGTTACGGCTTCGCAAGTGCGGCGAGCACGTCGGTCGGCGTCATTGAAGGCCGAAGATCGGGCGAGGCGAGCGCCGATTGCATCTTCGTGTCGCGGGTCAGGATCACTACCTGAGGGTCCTCTAGATGTCCGACAACGAAGGCGTCGTTCACGTCATTCTTCTTATGGTTCGCGCCCGCCAGAAGGGGAGAGCTAAGAGCATGAAACAGGTACCGGAGGGTGTATTCATGCTTGGAACCGGGCTTTAGTTTCATGTCCGCCCGAACCGCGTTCAGGAACCGCAGATAGTCGCCATTTTTGGCGGAGGTTCTGACGAAAGCGCGGAATTTCTCCAGATCAAATGTCCGCTCGATGTCGCCTAGAGACAGATTGACTCCAGCAATCTTACCAAGTTCGACCCGCGCAAGAGTGACCAAAACCGTCCTTACGTCGTTGATGGCCGTGCTGAGAACTTTGTCATGTTGGCCGGTAGCGTAACCAGCTCGTACCGCCTGCTCGACAGTCTGCTTGATGTATGGCTGATTTCCACCGATCAATGCCTCAAGGAATTTCGCTGCCTGTGGAGCGAAACTCGCAGAGGACCCTGCATGCGAATGAGCAATGCCCGAGCAGAATGCGGCCAAGGCGACATTGAGCATCCAGTTGAGGAATTGGCTCTCCATATCAATGCGCTGTTTCGTCAGAGAAGCGTGAAGCGGCTCGATGGCAGCGAGGCATTGTGTGTCTGTCGCCGCGTCCAAATCTGATTGGGTCAGTGTCACGTAAGGCGACGACAGGCGTTGTAGAGGGTGCTGACGAAAGAGACGGAGTCCTTCCCTAAGGCAGTCAAGCGTCCCCCATTGAGGATGTCCCTGGCGGATAATCCACTCTGAGATAGACACATCTGAGATGCAGGCGTGTCCAGTCCCCAGCAGTGACTTCAGGTTTGCTGCTTCGCGGTCTTTCGGATCCAGGCAAGCATAGATGTAGTTGGTATCGAGTAGCGGCTTCACAGGCATTTCCGTTACTTATATTGGAAGTGGGCGGGGAGTGGGTGCGTGTCCGGGAGACGGTCAGGGCGCCTCCGCGTCATAGCCTGAGGTTCAAGGCATGTCATGGTCAGGCAGATGGATCCGGCTCATTCCCTTCTGTGGACAACAGCAGGCCTTCCGCCAGCGCACCATTGCACAGAACCGCGGGTGATCCAGAAATGGCAGCCGCATTCATTTTTCTGGTGGACCGATGGCTTGACGGAAGGACGTCGAAACCAATCCATGCCGATGTTCCATCGCGGCCGCCGCTTGGGATTCAGATTGAGCGGGATCACTGCCCCACACCCGCCTGGGCACTTCAAGCAGGCCCATTTCTCGATCCCGGCATCCACCACATGCACTATTTCGCCTGGCGCGATATCGGCGTCGGACGGATAGGTCGACACTTGGCGTACAGGGAGCTCAAAGCCTGGAAACCCAAGCCGCTTGAGGAGAGTGACCAGAAGCTTTCGCATACCGGTCACCCCATCCGATGGAGGAAGGGCTCGACGTCCCCAAGCCCCCAAACGCCAGTCCCAGCGCACATCTCGCATTCGATACGGGGCTTGACCGTCGTGGAGCGGTCATCGACCGTGTCAAAGCGCCGGCGGCGCTCAGGCTTCATGCCCTCGCCACCCCGGAACAAGGTCAGGGCCTGCAGGAGTTCGTTGATCGCCATGCAGGCCGTCTCCGTCGTGAACGTGACGACTGCCGGGGCCGGGTCGCCACCTCCCATGACGTAGGCCTCAGCCTTGCGCCGCTCATACTCGGCAGGATCGGTCCGGCGCAGGGCTTCCTCCGCAGCCAGACGCGGAACCACAAGTCCGCGGCAGAGGAGGCAGGGCGTTCCGGGAGCCACAACCGTCACTCGCGCAGCCATTTCATAAGGCCTGTCCTCGCGGGCCGGCATCATGCGAAGACCCATGTCGATGACTGGGATGCCGTAGAAGTAGGCGAACCGGTTCAGGAACAGCCGGCCATCATGATCGTCCGTGCAGCCGAAAATGACGTCGCACGAGCGCAGCGCGTCTCTGGCGTCGGCATCGCCAACCCAGCCACGGAACGTCGCTACCTCAACGCCCAAGTCGGCGGAGCGGATCTCGCGTGCCAGGACTTCGACCTTGGGCGTCCTTGCCTCAGCGTCACTCCTGCGGGCTCCATGCACTCGATTGAGGTTCGTCAACTCGATGACATCATCATCCACCAAGAGCAGGCCACCGATGCCGAGCCTGGCGAGCATCATCGCTGTCGGGCTGCCGGTGCCGCCGCAGCCAACGATGCCAACGCGAAGCGCGCGAATGGTGGGGTTGAACATCGGTCCGAAAAGACGGGCCTGACGGTCGAGACTCTCGGGAGCATGCACCGTCTCTTTGGAGACATGCAGGGAGATACGCTTGCCGGTGACGAGCACACGGCGACAGGGTTCCATCGTGCCTGGGCTCGTCCATAGGCGGGCCGCGATGCTGCTGTCTCCCCCGAGGACGACGCTTGCAAAGGAATGGCCATTGCCGGACCGATTGGACACGATGCCGAGAAGATCGCGCTCGTTCCGGTCATCCTGCTCGGAAAAGAACGCGGTGCTGCCCGGGTGGGTATGCACGATGGCAGCGATGAGGCCGTCCTGCTCGGCCTGCTTGAGGAGCTTCACGAAGCCCCGAGTCGACCACGTTACGTGGACACCGGAGGCGGAGATCAGGTCCTCGGGTGGGATCGACAGGACCCGGCGGGACACCAGCCGCCGGCGAGGCGCCTGTGTCCAGGGATCGGCAGCAATTTCCGCCGATCCGAAGAGGAGGTAGGCCGCGGCTTCGGAGCCGTCAGCCGTGGTGAGGGCAGCGCGAAGCTCCGCCTCGTGCGCGTCGAGGATGATCATATCGAGCATGTCACGCTGCCTCAAAAGCGCGCTCGACGCGCTTGACCATTGTGTGCAAGCCGTCGACGCCGGGGCGCCACTCGTAGTTGTGGCGAGACCAGCGCTGCCAGATCTGACCACAGAACTGGAGGCGCGCCTCGGTGGCACGGGGCTCGGTACGGGCCGGCATCAGCTTGAGCCAGGGGAGGCAGTAGAACATGTCGGGCGCGCAGTCGGGATAGCCCGGCGGCAGCTGGATCAACACATCCACCTCGGTGGCATCGAACTTCCCTTCCGGAAGGGGAAAGGCGCGGAGGATGACAGCCCACTGTGCCCCCTCCTGCACGACCTGATACTGCAACCCCCTGCTTTCCAAGTAAGCTGCATCGCGCGGGGGGAGGGCCGTGAGGCCCTCCGTCGTCTGCGCGATGGCGGTGAAGAACTTCTCCACACCGGGCTTGCTCAGGTCGACAAGGTCGGTGTCGCGGATGAGGATGTCGTCGCCTCCGCGCACTTCCTGGTACACGTCGTGGGTGGCGGGGTTGACGCCGACGAGGCGCTTGAGCGCGAGCCCGCTGATCATGGGCTTGCCCCATTCCTGATCCTTGCCATCGATCAGGAGGCGGAAGGAACGGTCGCTGCGGATAACGATGACCTTCTCGACCCCGCGATCTCGCAGGTCGAAGAGTTCGTCGAGGCGGAGATCCTCAAGCGTGCCATCCGGCAACAGGGCGGAGGCGATGAACTCCTCGACCGGATGCGCACCGGCCGCCTTCAGGATCTGCCGACCCGTGGGCTTGGGATCGTCGATCCCGACGGTGCGGAAGTTCAGGTTCTCGTCGCCAATCTTGACCTCGAAGCTATCCAGCTTGGGCCGCTTTGAATTCTCGGGCGGATGTTCGTCCGGCTTGCTCATCTTGTAACCTATCGATTTGACGAGGCGCTTCCGGGACCATTCCCGCGCCTTCACTAAGCCAATCGAACGGTCGCGCTTCGACCGGAAAGCCGGATGAAAACTTTTTTGATCTTTTGCTCACGCTCGCTCTGAACGCAGAGGGATGTCCGACCGTACGGCCGAAGTCCTTGTGGGGGGCGAAAAAAGGGGGAATGCTGAGGCTTGCATTGGGCCTGTGCAAGCGGCAATGCAAGCCTCGGGTCATTTCTGTTCTGAGGGGATCACCAAGCGCCCATCGGGAACCGGCCCGCAGGTCACGTAATGCGGGCAGCGGGGGCACACGCGGTCGCTGGGGCGCCGCGGGAAGTGGCCAGCGGCGATGGCCGACGTGAGCTCCTGCATCTTGGCCTCGCGGTTGGCGAGTTTGCGGGGCCTCAGCTCGATGGGCGTCACTGCGTCGTCGGTCAGATGAATGGCCTCTACGCCGGCCCCGTCACCGTGCCATTGACGGGCTGCAATCTGATAGAGGCCATAGATGATATCGTCTTCCTCGTCGGAAGCCTTACGCCCCGTTCGAACCCGCCGAAGCACAACGCTTTTGCCAGACTGGCGCACTTCGTCCGGCCGAACGACGACCCGTACTGCTCCGGCCGTGAGCTCAATATCGGAGACTGGCGCATGCGGGGCACCTTGCCGGGACCGGATCAACGCCTGGACCAGCTCCAGGCCCGCCCGACGGAAATCTTCCGCGTAGCCGTTTTCCGTGGGTCCCTTCTCGGCCCAAACTTCATTGTAACGCTGCTCGACTTCAGTGAGCGGTAGGTGCCAGCGCTCCGGCCCGGCCCGCAGCCAACCAACGATGTCGTAGACCACATCATGCATTTCCACGAAGGCCGTCGAGCGCCGGCCGCCGGCAGAGCGTAGGATGTGCGTGTAGAAGAAGCGGCGCGGACATTTCGCGTAGAGCGAAAGCTGCTCGGCCGTCACCACCAGAGGCTCGGCACGCTCGACCGCCACCTGATCCTCTGCCGGGTCGGGGCGCGAAGGGCGGAACAGGGCTGGCTCATCGACCGCCGCCAGCGCTGATCCAAGCACTTCAATGTATGGTGAGGGGCTGCGCCTCTTTCCGTCGGCCTGTGTCGCGGCGGCGTACAGTGTGAGATACCGCTTGGCGCGCGACATTGCGACGAAGAACAGGCACTCCTCCTCTTCTTCGTGCCCTGCCTTCACCGCGTCGAGACCGGTCATCCCGCCTGCACCCGCGATCATCCCGTCAGGAGGTGGGCATCGGGGTGGGCGGTTCGGGCCAGGGAAACCAGTGACGGTCATGCCAGGCACGTGAACGGCCTCGAACTCCAGGCCTTTGCTGCCATGCACGGTCATGAGGCGCACCGCATCCATGGTGCCCGCCGCTGCCGGAACCTGCCGCAGATCCCGCTCCTCTGATAGGAGGACGAGCCGACGGGCGCGGTCGAGGAGACGTTGGATCGGTAAGCCGAGGCCGTCTGGAAGGCTCCGGCAATGGGTCAGGAACTGCCAGATGGCGATCCCGCGGACCCGGTCGGCCGCTGCNGCGGTCGAGGAGACGTTGGATCGGTAAGCCGAGGCCGTCTGGAAGGCTCCGGCAATGGGTCAGGAACTGCCAGATGGCGATCCCGCGGACCCGGTCGGCCGCTGCGCCTGAGGCTGCAAGCGCCCTAATGCTCTCACCTCTGTCCAGCAAGAGTCGGCAGAGGACGTACCAGGGATCGCTCCCGGCTGCGAACCCTTCTAGATCGCGGCGGAGGCGCGCGAGCGCCTCTGCGCTCGCCTGTCCGACGAGGGCCGGAGCCGAAGCCAGCCATGCCAGCGGCTCTACGCCCTTGGCGACATGCCGCTGGACGATGGCGAGGTCGTGCAGCGGCAACGCGTAACGTGGCATCGTCGCCACCCGTGGCAGGGTCGAGGCGTTCGGGTCCACTAACAGCGATAGGATTGCCAAAAGGTCTCGCACCTCCTCACGCTCGAAGAGGTTGCCTAGGAACAGGACCGGGATCCCGCGGGCCTCCAACTCGGCGGCGACGTCGGCAAGCCTTCCGTTGCCCCGGCATAGGACGGCTTGGTCCCGGAATGCGACCCCGGACTCGTTCAATTCGAGGATGCGGGCCGCCACCGCCGCCGCCTCGTCGCCGGGATGGGTGACCCGCCGCAACTCAGGCTGCGCGCTCCCCGGGCCGCGGTTGGCCGCAAGATCGAGCTCAAGCGCGCCCGCCGACGCCTTCATGGTGGCGGCGAAGCCAACGAAGGTGGACACCACCTCGCTGCTTGACCTGTAGTTCACCGTGAGCTGGGCGCGAACACCCCCTGGGAAGTCGTCGAGGAACTGCGCCATGTTTCCCGACGAGGCGCCGCGGAAGCGATAGATCGACTGGCGGGAGTCCCCCACGACCCAGAGGCGCTCCCCGGATCCTGCGAGGGCCTTTAGCAACCGGACACTCGCCCGGTTCACGTCCTGATATTCATCGACGAGGATGTGGCGGTGGCGCTCGCGGAGTGCGGTCAACGCCTCTGCGTCCCGTTCCAGTAGCAGTGCGGGCCGCAGGACGAGATCTCCGAAATCGAGGCGCCCGGTTCGACGCAATTCGGCGTCATACCGCTCGTAGACCGCAGCAACCTCCATCGCCTTCGCCGCACGTATGGCTGCCTCCTCATCGCTAGCGGCCTGCGCGGCGATGGCCATGTGGGTTGCCAGCCGGCGGTACTCGCCCGGCCCCACCACCTCGTCCTTGGCGCGGGAGATTGCCGAAAGCATGTCGCCCAGGTCCAAGGTCGGATCGTAGAGATTGCGGAAGTGCCGCAGCGGCAGGGACGGCACGAGGTCTTCGAGCAGTGCAATCGCAGCGGCCCGGTCGATCAAGGGTGGATTGTCGGGCAGACCTTCCCGGTCGTGGAACCGGCGCAGGATGTCGAGGCCAAAGCCATGGAAGGTCCCGATCCAGGCCGCCGACGCATCCGGTCCCGAACGGGCGAGACGCTCGATCAATTCGCCAGCCGCCTTGTTCGAGAAGGTCAGGACCAGGATCTCTTCTGGGTCGGTCCCAGCATCGATGAGGCGCTCGATGCGCCCGACAAGCGTCTTCGTCTTCCCCGTCCCGGGACCAGCCTGAAGCTGGAACGGCGCACCCTGATGGCTCGCGGCGGCTTCTTGGCTGGGATCGAGCCCCGGACTCGGGCTGTCCTCCGATGTCGAGACGGGTTGCTCCGGCAGCAACAGCGCGTCAAGGAGTTGTTGTGCGACGAGCGCGAAGGGAAGTCCGGAGCGTTCGGCGATCTCGGTCGCGCCCAGCCCATCGTTCAGAAAGAGCTCGCGCACCCGCTCTCTTGGCAAGGCAAGCTCGCGGGCGAACAGGTCGGCTTGGACCTCGCGGCGCTCGCGGCGACCATAGTCCACCACCTTCTCGACACCACTTGCGGCGCCTTCTGCAGGTCGGCTGGGATCTATCTCATGATCAATCTCGACCTCGCTCGGCTTGTGCACGATTGCGTGGCCGAATTCATGGCCCGCCAACAAGGCGCGCTCCGCAGGAGCCATCTCCCTGGCGCACGCAATCAGTCCGAGCTGCGGGTCGAATACACCTCGCCCGCCCCGCAGGACCGGATCGCCGGCCGCCAGCCAAGACAGGTCGATATCCTCTGCGGCGATGGCCGCCTCCACGAGCGCCAGCGGGTCCCACGGATCGGCACCGGCTGCGATGGCAGCTTGATGGCGGCGGGAGGCCTCTCGACGGATGGTTTCGAACGCGTCCATACGGGCCCCCGAGGTTCTTAGAGCGAAGCGAGGTGCCGCTTTTGCTCATCGCTCAGCCCGGAGCCGTCGAGCGCCTCCTGGAAGCCCTGCTTCGTGGCGGCTTCCGGTTTGCCATCCGCCTTGAAGCGGAGGCCCGCCGGCACGCGTGGTGGTCCCGCCAGGAACTCGGCCAGAGCGGCGGCTCCCGTGCCGAGCAACTCGGCCAGCCGAGCGAGGAAGCCAGCTGTCATCTCCTCGCTTCGGATCAACCGGTCCCGCAGGCGTCCGATGAAGAGCAGGTTGGCTCCGAGCTCGGCCGCCACCCTCCGACAACCGGCTCTATCGAGGCCTGCAAAGGGATCCGACACCTCTGTTCCCGCAGTATGTTCCGCCAGTCGAGCATCGACCTCGAAGAAACGCGTGAGCGCATCGTTCGCCAGAGCCTCGTCGACGGCTCCGCATTCCGGAACAGCGTCAAACTCCGGTGTCGCGAGATCCCGGGCGAGTTCGACGAGTTCGTCCTCATATTCGGGGAAACGCTGGACAAAGCCTCGGAGGACCTCCGGCGCAAGGCGGTCCTCCCGGGTGGCGAAGTCGATCAGGACGTCCTCACGGCTTGGGTGGAGGTTCCGGCCGGTCATGACTCTGACCCTTCAAGGCTGGCGCGGAGGCGCTCAACGCCCCGCTTGATGCGGTTGCGAACGGTCCGTTCGTTTACGTCACAGATCTTGGCGATGGTCATTTCATCAGGATCCTTGGCATCGATCTTGTGCCCCTGGAGCAGGAGCCGGATGGGCTCGCGCTCGTCGTGGGGTAAGACGTCAATCGAACGTAATGCCTGTTCCCGGAAAATTTTGTATTCGGCCGTCGTCATTCCAAGCGCGTTCTCCGCCTCCGGCTGCCGGAAGGGATCTTCTGCCGAGGCTGGAGCCGCCTCATCATCCGGCGGATTTAGCTCGGCCTTGCGCAGATCCCGGCGCCGTTCGGCGCCATACAGGTCCCGCCGCAGGGCTGCGAGTGCGCCATCGAACATCACCTCGAAGGGGTCGAGGCGTTCTGGCTCGCTCCGCAAGCCTCGCGCCAGCACCTCGAAGAAGCGGGAGCGCACCTCCTCGCGGACCGTTTCCGCATCGCCCACCGCGCCGTACCGAATTGTGTGGGCGAGGTTATGCCGCAACCGGCAGTCCAGGATACCGAACAGCTTGGCGAACCATTCGCTGCGGTTGTCGCGGCCAGCCTCCCGCAAGAGGTACACGAGGCACTCGGACGAGATGTATCCCGGCTTCCGGCGGTCTCCGATACGGAGGCGCTCCAGGATCGTCTCACGGTCGAGGGCGGCGAGTTCATGAAGGAGCGCTGTGGTCTCAGGACGCCGTTCATAGGGCTGCCCGGTGCTCCGAGTTTTGGTCAGCGGACGAAGCCCCATCGCGGAAAGACTCCACCTCTCAATCTCTCAGTTTTGGTCAGGGTGTCGGCCCCCCTGGTGAGGAGGGCCGGACACTAACCGTTCGTGGAAGGCAAGGCTCAACTGGGCGAGCTTCGCCTCGTGGTGATGGCCGGCGGAATATGCCGGTGTAGAGGCCCCCAAAGGATGCCTCACGCGCGCTCCAGAAGCCTTGCAAAATAAGGATTTCCGAATCTGGTTTGCCTCAACCGAGCGGCGTTGCAAGCCGTCAGAGCGCCTCACCCTACAACGCATCAGTTCGCCTCACCGTGAGGACAACTTTGCCGTCAGAACAGGAACGTACCAAGGCCAGTCGAGATGTTGCTTGTGCCGGTCGATCTCTGCGTCGAGGCTCATCGGGTAGGTTGTCGCAAGGGGATCGATCGATGAGTGCGGATGACAATTGGTCGGAACGGCGGCTCAAAAAGGAGAAGGCGCTTCTGGAGTCACTCCGTTTCTCGCTCGAGATCGGGTGCTGCGCCATTCTCAAGAACAAGATCTCACGCTACGGAGCCGGCCTTGCGAGCTCTGCCAATTCCGATACCAGGGCGGAGTACGCCCGGATCATTGAAGACGCCGAGGGCGCCTTCCAAATCGAGGCTATCCATGGCCAGGGGAGCCTAATCAAACTCGACCATCCCATCGTGATAGACCTGATTGGGAAACGGGTCCCGCGAGTGCCTGCCGCCATCTCCTCCGAGGAAATTGCGGCAGCCAAACGTTACAGATCGATCACGGCTTCGGCTGGGGGCGATTGAGGTACTCAATCACGGCCCTGGCCGTTTCGAAGCGAGGAGTGTTGCTTGTGGCCCCGTCGCCAGTGCCGACGGAGTACGAATACCATTCATCCTGTTCCGCGAACGGGTTGAATGTCACTCCGTGTTCCTTGGGAAGGTCTGCCGACGCCTTCAGAAAGTTCTCGGACAAAAGTTCATTCCAAGGTTCATCGCGCCAAGACTCTTCCCAAACCGCCTTTTGCCTGCCCCAGTAAGTGCTCCAAAACAGATCAAAGTCTGCCGATCCTTTCAACAGAAGCAACCATTCCTGGTACGCGTGGGACTCAGCGACGGCCTTGCGCAGCCCGTCGAGTCCCGGATAGCTTCAAGGGGACGCCCATCCTCCGAAGGCAGCGAAATACTCCGTCCCGCTCTCCGTTTCCCTTGCGCCTACCATAGCCATCGCTTTCTCCTTCCTGTTTCACGGCGGCATACAGGATTCGCGGCCCCAGGTCCTCTTCGCGCGCGCAGAAGCTCGGGGCATCGACAGGACGTTCCTGTCGTAGAAGGTTGCGTGAACCGTCGCCGGATCGAACGCGGGCCCGATGCCCGCCACCTCCAGCGCCGACTTCAGCCGCATGTGGTGGACCCCTTGCTCCTTCGCGGCGACGTGCAGCGTGACGTATCGGCCCATGAAGGCATCGAGGTCGTCCTGCCTCACGACCTGCCGGGGGCAGCGGTTCACGGGATTGACCTCGACGCGCGAGGGCAGGTGCCCGTGCTCGATCAGGGCCTTCACCACCCGTGTGGTGGTGCCGAGCCGTTGCTCGACCTCGCGCAGGGAGAGACTGCCGTCCGCCTGTCCCTGCACGAAAGGCTGCACCTCCGTGGGATCGACCAGCACCGACAGGTACCCTGCGGCATCGGTCCGCCGCCCGACCCGCGCGAGCTTCCGGTCGAGGATCAGCCGCACGATCTCCATCGCCGAGCAGCAAGCCCACTTGGCCGCCGTCGGGATCGGCATGAGCCTGCCGTCCCCGGCATCGGCCTCGGACGCGTCGGCCAGCAGCCGCCCGAGGAAGGCGTCGAGGTCGCGCCGCGCGAAGGCGTGGTCCTTGAGGGTCTCGGTCCCGCCGAGGACGAACGGCTCGATGAACCCCGCCTCGAACAGCAGCCGCTCGTGCGGGCGCGGCGCGTTCAGGTGCTCGCCCGCCTGCTTGAGGGACATCGTCTCCGACACGCGCTCGAGGAAGCCCCGCGCCTTCGCGGCGTCGAACGTGATGCGCTCGTCGGAGAGGGCCAAGGCCTGCTCCGGAACGTGACCGGCGGCGTGGAGGAGCTTGCGCAGCCGCTTGGGGTGCGCGCCCGTCTCGAGCGACGCGGAGCGCACGGAGTGAAGGCGGCGCACCGTCACCTCGCGCCCGAAGACGGCGTCGCCGGGGCCGACCGGCATCGTCTCGATCACGTGCCGCCGGATGATGTCGCGCAGCGGGTCGTAGGCCGCGTCCTCGGACTCGTGCGCGAGCCACTCGTACAGGCGGCCGAACACCACGCGCGGACCCCAGTCGCCCTTGGTCGCTGCGAAGCGGCCTTGGCCTTGGAGAGCGGAAAGGAACGTGCGGATGCCGTCCTCCCCACCCGATGCGATCACGAACCCCGCGGCCCCGGCCTCGTGCCACTCGGAGTCGGAGAGGCGGTCCGTCCGGAAGCGGATGCCGTGCATCGCGACCGCGCCGATCACCTCGCACGCCTTGGCGGCGGCGTAGAACGGCAGTGCGGCGAGGAAGGGCACGTTCTCCGTCTCCCGTCCCTCGCAACGGGCCAGCAGGTAGCGCTCGAAAGCCGAGGCACGCCGCCTCGGGGCCGTGTCGGCGAGATGACCGATCCTGGGCAGGGAAGGTTGGACCAGGACAGAGAAGTCATGGATGCGCCGGGGGTGGTCGTCCTCGGCCACCGCAACAAGGCCGCTCCCGTGCTCAGGGCACGTACGGATGGACCCGATCAGCCATGCCGTGCGGCCGTAGGGGCGCACCTCCAAGGGTTCGTCGCTTTCCACGAGGTCGGCCGTGATGCAGTGGGGACAGACCCGCACGGCCTTTCGGCTCAGGCTGTCCTGCACGAGCTCCTGACCACCGATGCGGTAGCGCCGCTCCCCGATGCGCGTGATGGCCCCTGCCTTGAGGGCCGGGACATCGGCGCGGGTGCAATGGGCCAGCGCCTCCAGTGCGGCCGGATCGCCGTCGACGATGCCTTGGAAGGACAGGCCGCGGTCGAGGCAGAACGCGCGCACCGTGCGCCCGAGGAGGAGGGCGTTGCGCGAGCAATGGCTCGGCGGGGTGATGCCGGGGCGCAGACGCACGGTCAGGGATGGGTGCAGTGCTCTCATGGGTTCCTCCTGTCGCGGGGTTGGGTCTTCCGGGACTTCCCGGCCTTCCTGCTCTTCCTGCCCCTGCGGGGCTTGTCGTCCTCCTCTTCGTCCCCGTCCTCTTCCTGCGGCTCCTCCCGCACCAGGCCTTCCTGCGGCCGGATGAGCCACCAGTCACCCTGGGCCGTGAACACGTTCGCCTCCGGCTGGCACCCGGTCCTGGCCTTGTAGGCATCGGCGAAGTGCGTGACCGCGAGGGTGCCCGTCTCCTTCCGGAGCGACTCCCGGATCGCGTCCTGGATGATCTCGATCACGATCCCGAACCGGCCGAGCGCCGCGTGCAGGAGCCGCGCGATGAACGGTTCGTCGGTCACCCCATCGAGCGTCAGCTTGGCCTTGCCCTTGCCGTAGTCGGTCAGGAGGCGACGGACGAGATCGGCGTCGCCCTCGAGGGTCAGGTCGCCGAACACCACGTGCCGGGAGCGCCGCCAGACCTGCTCGTCCTGCGCGAAGAAGCGCCCGATTTCCGGCAGGCCCGAGAGGATGAGCCACACGGGCCAGTCCTTGTTCTGCATCAGGCGCTTCAGGGTGTCCTGCACCTTGCCGATCTCGACCGGGTTCCGGCTCTGGAGCACGTGCTGGAGCTCGTCGATGTGCAGGAAGCGCACGCCGCGCAGGGCCAGGTTGCGATGGACCATGTCCCAGACGACGTTCTCGTCGAGCCTGCGCTCGACCGGGCTGCCGATCGCAGCGAGGATCTCGTTGCCGAGCAGGCGCAGCGTGCATGGCGACGGGGTCGTCACGGAAACCAGGACGCAGTCGGAGTCCGGGTCGCCGTAGCCGGCGAACTCCTCGCGCCTGTGGAAGTGGCGCTCGAGCGTCCGGGTCTTGCCCGCACCGGACTGTCCCGTGACCGTCAGGGAGCGTCCCTCGCGCAGCCGCCCGACCTGCCGGGCAGTGCCGGAGGAGGCGGCCTCCTGCGTGAGCAGGAAGCTGTCGATGAGACCGTCCAGTTCGGCCTCGAGGGCCGTGTCCCGCGGCGTGGTGATGTAGGCGGAGAGGACGCCCGCCATCACGTCCCCGCCGCGTGAGCGCCGCTCGGACTGGAGCCGGCGCATCCGGCTGACGGGATCCTCGCCGTCGTGGCTCGTCGTGATCGTGTCCATGCTCAGTCCTCCATGCCGTAGTGGTCGTCGGTCGACGCGGGGCCTTCCGGCTCGTCGGAAGCTTCGTCCTGCCCGTCGTCCGCCTGGGGCTCGGCCCGGACGACAGGAGTGGTCACTTCCTCGACGCCGAACTCCGCCGGATCGAACACGGCAGGACCGTCCGCCGGGCCGCGGTCGAACGAGAAGGTCCGGAACACGCCATGCTCCAGGCGGTCGACCGCGGCGGAGGTGATGATCGGGGAGGCGATGCCGGCACGTTGCGTGGCCGAGGCGGAGAAGGCCTTGATGTCGGCCAGCGCCTGGAGGACGACGCCCTCGGAGAGCCGCGCCATGGCGGCATGCTCACGGCGCAGCGCACGCTCGGTCGCGATCCAGTGCTCGAGCGCGACACCGTCGAAGCCTGCCTTCACGCAGGGCACGGTCAGCCAGCCGTCCTTGGTCCGCACCGACACGTAGCCGAGGTCGCCCTCGTCAATGCGCACGAGCACGGGCTTCTGCTGCGCGACCCGGCGCAGGCGCTGGAGTTCCTCGGACTGGTAATGGAGGCCCAGCACCCGCACGCCCGTGTTGGTGATCCGGCGCTCGACCGTGACGCCGAAGATGTGGCGGTACACGTCCGGATCCGGGGGCGGCAGCACCGGGTGGAGGCGGGTGGTGCGGATCCAGCAGTTGCGAGGCGTCTCGCCGCCCAGGCCCTCGTGCGGCGTGTTGTGATAGACGTCCACGATCCAGCGCACGATCACCCGGCCGAGCTCGTCCGCGTCGATCACGGCGTTGGCCTCGGCCTCGTAGTAGCCCTTGGCGACCACGTTCTCGAAGGTGCGCCCCTCGAAAAGGGCCACGAGCTGTTCGTGGATGGTGCGGAAGAACCGTTCGATGCGGGCCCGGTTCTGCGGGGTTCCGGCCGGCGGGAACAGCATCTCGCTGCCCATGTCGGTCACGGCCGCCCGGGTCTCGTAGGCGGTGTAGGCCTTGTCGTTGTCCGTCGCGAGGGTCTCCATGGTGCCGCACTGGTCCCACGGGGTCACGCATCCGGCCGCCTCGGCGAAGCGCGCCTTGTCTCCCACGGCCATCGCGATCATCGACACGGCTGCCGTGGAGGTGTTGCTGTCGGTGATGCGCGCGGCCAGGACGCAGCGCGTGTAGCAGTCGATGGCGACCGACAGCCAGAGCCGCGCACGCAGCACCGTCTCCTTGACCTCGGGGGAGAGGAGGGCCCACACGCCGGCCTCCTCGAGAATGACGTGGAGGGAAATCTTCCAGGCATCCATCTCCACGCGCTCGAGCGGACGGGACACGTCGAGGCCACCGCGGACGATGAAGAACTTCTTGCGCGCTGCCTCCTCGCCCTCGCGCCCCGCGCAGACCATGAACGGGTCGAGCCCCGCGATCACGCGCTCGAACGCCGCCCGGCTCGGCTTCTTCAGGAGACGCTCGCCCGTCTTGCGGCGCTCGGTGTTCTTCTTCCGGACGGCCTCGGTCAGGTCGCAATAGAGCGAGGCCTTGGTCGGCTTGAGGCGGCTGGCGTAGCCCTCCGCGATCTCGCGCATCAGCTTGCGTTCCTCGACCTCAAGGCGCGGCATGCGGTTGCCGCTGCGCCCGTAGCCGTCGCGCAGGGCCATGGCATCGAAGCAGCAGGCCTCGTACTTGCGCAGCCACTTGCGGAGTGCCGTCGGGCTCGGCGGACGCTTCACGATGACGTCGTCGCTGCCGCAACGTCCCTGCTCGATCGCCTTCTGGAGGATGCCTGCCACGTAGTCCCTGATCCAGGGCTTCATGGACGGATCCGAGCGGGTGACCTTGCCGGCCGCCTCGTCGCGAATGAAGGCGTCGCAGGTGTCCTTGCGCGCGATGAGCCTCTCGCGACGCTTCGGCGGGAGCTCGGTGATGAGCCGCTCCGGCCCCTCGAGCCGGATCGCGGCAGCGGAGGAGCGGTGGTAGTTGCGGATGATGTTCATCCGCTCCTTGAGCAGTTCCGCGAACTCGGCGTGCGTGAAGGACTCGCACAGGTTCGGGTTGTCGACCCGGCGGAAGACATGGCCCTGGTCGTCGCTGGACACCGCAGCCAGTTCGAGCACGCCGTCGATGACGTAGCGTGCGTGGGGCTCGAGGGCGTAACGCGGCACCGCCGTGGCGGGGAGGGACTTCGGGGTCTCGGGAAGCAACGGGTTCGTCATGGTCGGTCTCCTCTCAGTGGGTGTTGCTGGGCTTGCGCACGGGCCGCACGCGGCTTGCGGGCGAGATGCGGCCGGGTCCGGCGTGCTCGAGCACGCCGTCTCCGATGAGGGCGACCACGGCCATGAAGCCGTGGCCGTCGTTGCGGGAGGCTGCCATCAGGCCGGCGATCGGGACGGTGCCGCGCAGGGTCGATGCGACCGCACCGACCTCCGCGATGACGGTTTCGTCACGCATGCGGCGGGACTTGAGGATCAGGCGCGCGTCCGCCGCGCGGTCACGGGTGATGTGATCTCCGGTCCGCACGACGAAGCGCTCCTTCGGTCCGCGTGCGGACTGGGCCTGAAGGCGCCCGAGCGTCTCCTCGATGCCGCTGGACCTGACCTTCGATGCCGGCTTCACCGCGATGTTGAGGCGGATGCCGCCACGGAGGTCGGTGACGAGATCGAGGGTATGGCTGCGCCTGCGCCCGTCGGCATCGACGTACGTGATCGGGGCCGGCTGCTCGCGCACCGCGACCACGTCGGGGTTGGTCACCGCGATGCCGATCAGGTCACGCTCGAGCGTGCTGTCGTAGACCATCTCCCGGTTGGTCGCCGGGTTGACGAGGGAACCCCTCACGGAGCTGGTGGTCTTGCCCTTGAGGGGCGACCGCCGGCTCGCCTTCGAGGCCGACGGCGGGATCCAGACCCTCTCCGTGCGCGCCATCGTGCCGGCACGAGCCGGCCCTGGCCTGCCCCCGTCCGGGGGGCAGGCATCCTGTGCGTTGCTGCTCATGGTGCGTCGTCCGTTCCGGCCTACTGAAAGCGGGTCGGGGACTGGCGGAGGAAGGACGCGACGACTGCGCTCGTGTCGTCATCGTCCAGGTCGAGGATGTAGCAGCGGTCCCAGGCATCCGAACGGCCGAAGCGGTAACGTTGCGTGAGACGGTCGACACGCTGGGAGATCCCGTGGTCGTCGAGGAACTCGTCCCCGACCTCCAGCGGGATGGTGCGGGACGGGAAGCGGAAGGACGGCGTCGAGGTGTTGCTGGTGTTGCGCATGGCACACTGCTCCGGTTCGCGCTTTGCCAGGGCGCGGTTGGATAGTCACCGGGAGTGGCAAGCATCCCGATAGGTGCTGCACAGGCTGGGAGCCTGTGGGGTTCGTCAGCGCCGTATCGGGCGGAGGGCCAGGGCAGCGCGGCGATGGCCGCGGGTGGAGGCGGGAGCGAATGCTGTCGTCATGTGTGGCCTCCTCTGGCTGTGGCCGCTCAGGGCGAGCGGACCGGGGTGTCGGGACCGTACGCAACCGGAGTCGCGGACGGTCGGGGCATGCCGCCTGACCATGAGCAGGGCTCGGGCCGGGCAGGGCGCGGAAGGAGTGGGGAGATGCGTGCGTCGCCCGCATTCCTTTCCTCGCGCGAGGGGCCGTCACGGCAAGGACAGTGCCCTGCCGGAGGGCAGCCGATGGACGAGGAGGTGCGACGGTGGTGCGGGGAGCTTACGCCCCGGGGAACCCTGCCCCTGAGGCGTGCTTCTCAGCACCGCGGTCGAGCCGCTCGCCTATGGGCGCTATGTAAGCTACTGGGTTCCACATAGCGGCCCGGATACCAGGACTGCCCGGAGCGAGTCAACGCCGTCCAATCCATTCCGGGGACAATTTTCATAGGAATCGGAAGGATTCATGGGATTGACTGCGGAGCCGTTTCGGATGGTCGCGACGATTCCGAGGATCTCGTCGAAGGACGCACGCCCGAGCCTCGCGAGAACGTCGGCGAGTTCGTTGACGGCGTCTCCGTTGGTCCGGACCAGCAGCCGTGCGCGCTCCAGGCTCCCGGCGAGTACCTGGTTCACCGCGCGACGTAGAATGGGATCGGCCCGAACCCGGGCGAGGAGCTCGTCCTCGTCCCGCGATGACAGGTAGGCGAGGTTCTCGCCGAATCCGAGGGACACCTCCATGGCGGCCGCCAGCGCGGTCGCCTTCTGGAGATCGGCCCCCTTCGATCCTCCCCCACCGTCGGACCGGGCGCCGAGCACGACCTCCTCGGCGGCGATCCCCGCCATGAGTCCGGTGATCTGGGCCAAGTATGCGGACCGCGTCCGCAGCAGGTCGGTGGCATGCCGCATGAGCGTCACCCCGGCGTTGGAGTCGGCCGAGGCCTCGCGGAAGACCCTCGTCTCGACCGGAGCCATCCCGGACTCCTTCAGCAGCAGGCAGCCGACGACCGCATGGCCGGCCTCGTGCACGCAGACGCGGCGGAAGTCCGCCTGGGAGAGGTGCCGCCGCGGCGGCAGGGCAGCGGTCAGGTCGTGCATCCCGAGGTCCCGCCGCTCCCGTCGCGCGATGCGCCGGGCGTCGCGCACGACCTGCTCGATCACCGCTCCCGAGGTACCCTCCAGCCGCTCCGCCGCCTCCGTCAGGTCCGCGCCGGGCAGCGCGCCGCCGAGGTGGTGCCGCAGGATGCCCTTGCGCGCCTCCGGGTCCGGCAGGGGGATGACGACGTGCCGGTCGAGGCGGCCGGGACGCCGGATCGCCGGGTCGATCCTGTCCGGCAGGTTCGTGGCGCCGACGACCACCACGCCCTCGCGCGCCTCCGCTCCGTCGAGGCACTCGAGGAAGCCGTTGATCACCTCTCGGCTGTACTGCTCGTTGTGCCCGCTCAGCCGCTCGCGGTCGCCGAACGAGTCGAGCTCGTCGACGAACAGGATGCACGGCGCGTCGGCCTTCGCCTCCTCGAAGGCACGGCGCATCGCCTTGAGCAGGTCGTCGAGGTGTCCCTTGCCCTGCCAGCGCGCGAGCGAGTGCAGGTGGACTGGGACCATGCACGTGCTGCCCAGCGCCTTGGCGAAGATGGTCTTGCCCGTCCCGGGCGGGCCGCTGACCAGGATGCCCTTGTCCATGTCGCGCCAGCGGATCCGTCCGGCCCTGTAGTCCGCCATGTCCAGCGCCAACGACCGTCCCCACTCCGCCGCCTCGCCGAGTCCGTGCAGGTCGTCGAGCGTTGGGGCATCCCTGGCATCGTGCACGGAAGGTGACGTGGCCCCGCCCGTCTGGGCCGCTGTCAGCAGGCGGACCGCCTGCCGGAGGCTACGGTCGGGCCTGAAGATGGCGCCGATCATGGCGAGCGGGACGCCGCCTGCCGCCTCGACGAGGTCGGCGGGAGGCGGATATCCGAGGACAACCTGCATCGCGCCCCGCAGCGCACGGGGATGGATCGGATCGGGCGTCACGATGGCATCGGCAGCGGCGCGGAAGAGTTGCGGGAAGTCGGCCTGGGTCGGGGCGAGGGCGAGAAGCCGCGAGCGTGACGACAGTCTTTCCCGCAGGTAGGCGATGTCGGCCTTCGACCGCTTCCTCCTCCCGCCCTCGAACGTGATCACCTCGTACTCGGGGTCGAGCATGGCGAGGCGGGGATCGAAGCCGTCCCGGACCGTCGCGCGCAGGAGAGCCTTTGCGGCCCCGACGAACACGTCGCGGTCATCGTCGTCGGCAACCGCGATGCCGACGATGCACGGCTGCTCGCGCAGCACGTGATGGAGTCCTGCCTGCCGCAGCGTGCGGACAAGAAGGCCGCGGGCGAGGGCCGCGCCGACATCGGCGGGCCGGGGCGCGATCTCCCTGCGCCTGTCGGGGAGGGTCCGTACATGAGCCATCGATCCTCTCCTCACGTGCGCGGGCTGCCGACCGGGACCGCGAACGAGCGGTCCTTCCGGCCGAGGGCGTAGAAGCGGGTGATCGTGCGCGCATAGCCGAGCGTGGGCGCGAGCACCCACAGGCCCGTGGTGACACCCTGCCTTCCGTCGGTGATGGTCGGGTGGTTGAACATGATCCCGGTCAGGCAAGGGTCGGGGCGCGTGACCCCCTGCCAGTCGCGGATCGTCGGGCACGAGGCCAGGCGGCCCTTGTCGGGATGACGTCCCCGCCGGATGTCTTCGAGGTCCTGCACGAGGCCGCGCAGGCGAAGGATCTCGGACTCCAGTTCGGGCGCCGGGCCATCGTTCCTGATGATGAAGGTCATAAGCGTGCTCCGTCGCGTGCGGCCCCAGGTGGTGGCCGGCGACTTGCTGTGTTGGCGGATGCGGTCGGTTCAGTCGTGGAAGCGGGAGACGCGGGTCTCGGGACCGATGCGGCCGTCGTCGAGATCCATCTCCACGAAGCGGCGCAGGGCCATGGCGGCGATCACGCCTATCGGGTCGCGCCCGTCGCGGATGACCTGCATGCAGACGGAGAGCGGCATCGGCCCCTGCTCGTCGAGAAGCGTGAGCAGCCGGACGCGGTCGCCGAGCGAGATGCGGTAGTTGGCGTAGCGCAGGAGGTCGCGGGCGTTGCCGAGCCGGAAGCCCCCGTGGAGATCGCACGCGCCGTAGGCCTCGTAGCGATACCCAAGGTCACGGGCGACACCGGACACCCAGTCCGGCGGTGACGACTTCGCGTCCGGTGGGACGGCATCAACAAGGATCGTGCCGGTGGATCGCTCGACAGCGAAGTCCGGCACGTGCATTCCGGTGCCGTAGGCGAGGATCGTAGGCAGGCATGTCCATGACCCCACGTCGGGATCGACGTCGAACAGGCAGGCGAGATCACGGGCGGCCTGGTTCCGGAACAGCGGCAGCCCTCGGCAGCGGACGGTGCCGCGCGGGTGGAAGGAGAGGCAGGATGCGCTCTCGCGGATGTGGGCCAGCAGGTCGGATACATCGTCGGCGACGATGTCGGAGGAGGAGATGATGGGCATGGGTACGCTCGTCCCAGTGCGGACGGCAACGGCCGTCACGTGAACCGATCAAGTGCGGGTTCGGGAGATCAGCGTATCCAGGATATTCGGACCCGGCGCACGGCGACGGTGCGCGGGAGGCGCGATCCGGTCTCGGCATGGTGTGCGATTTCCTGGGTCATGGTCAGAACAAATAGGAAACGATGCCATGCTTGTCAACTGAATATCCGCCGATTTGACGATGGGATCCGCTCCACAGCGTGACCTTGCGTTAGAGCTGTCGTGATTGGCATGCCGATGGGCGCCTTCCAGGGAGGTTCGATGGGTTCCCAGGCATCTCAGCCCGAGATCAGCATTGTCCTTGCTTCCTGCACGACCGTACGCGTCACATGCCCGAGGACGGGTCCCATGATGCGGCTCTGCTGCCAGAACAGCGGGACATCGAGGGGCTGACCTTCCCGCAGCGCCGTCAGCCTCCCGGCGCGCAGGTGAGGGCCCGCCAGCGGTTCCGGGATCATGCCCCAGCCGATCCCGGCCAGCGCCGCATCCACGAAGGCCTGCGACGAGGGCAGCCAGTGGAGCGGGGGGTGGAGGTCGGCGCCGACGGCCATCCGCAACCATTCTGCCTGGAGCCGGTCCTTCCTATCGAAGGTCAGGCATGGGGCATGCGTCGCCGCCGACTCGTTCAACCCATCGGCAAACCACCGGGAGCAGAACGCCGGGCTGGCGGCAGCAACGTAGCGCAACGCACCGAGAGGGTGGCAATCGCATCCCTGGATCGGCGCCCGGTGGGCGGTCACGGCCGCCACGACCTCTCCACGCCGCAGCCAATCCGCGCTGTGATCCTGATCATCCAGCACTAGGTCGAACAAGTAACCTTGTGTCCTTGCCATGGCCGGGATGAACCACGTGGCGAGACTGTCGGCATTGATCGCGATGCGCAGGGTCACGGGCTGGCAGCCGGCCTCACGTCCCGGAAGGCTGCCGCGCAAGGAATCCTCCAGCAACGCCACCTGCTCGACGTGCTGGCACAGGCGTTGGCCGACCTCGGTCGCCATGCACGGCTGCCCTCGGATCACCAGCACGGTGCCGAGGCGCTCCTCCAGCAATTTGATCCTCTGCGAGATTGCCGACGGAGTGACGGAGAGTTGCTGGGCCGCACGCTCGAAGCTTCCGGTCCGAATGACCGCCGAGAGGGCCGAAAGGTGAGCGTAGTCGAACATGGGTTAGAGAACCTAATGTGGATACAGATAGTTTAATTTTCCTTATTGTGCATCACGCCGTAACCAATGTCGATCAACCATCGGCACCGACAGATGCCTGTTGCCATGAAAGGATCATGGCAAAAGCCGGGCCACCGACCTGCCAGGAAACCTCATGCTGGATACAACCCAACTTGCCTTGTTCACCGCAGCAGCCCTCATCCTAGCCATCACGCCTGGGCCCGGTATCTTCTACGTTGCGGCCCGCACGCTCGCGGGCGGTCGGGCCGAAGGGGTGGCTTCCAGCTTCGGGACGGGGCTCGGCGGCATGGCCCATGTCCTCGCCGGCAGCCTGGGGGTCTCAGCCATCGTCCTCGCCAGCGCGGAGCTGTTCACGGTCCTGAAGCTGCTTGGCGCGGCGTACCTGGTCTGGATCGGCTTTCGGACGTTCCAGGTCGCGCGTCGGGATGCACTGGCGGCCTTGGCGGGCGACCAGACGGCACCACCGGTCGGCGCTCGCCGGGCCTTCCAGGAGGGCGTGCTGGTGGAAGCATTAAACCCCAAGACGGCGGCGTTCTTCCTCGCCTTCGTGCCTCAGTTCGTGGACCCGGCTGTCGGCAACGTGGCTCTGCAATTCGCCGTTCTCGGCTTCGTCTCGGTCGCCCTCAATACCTTGGTCGATATCGTGGTGGCCTTCGCGGCGAGCGGCATCCGTGCGGGCGCAACGGCGCGGCCCAACCTGATCCGGCGCCTGCGGGAAGGGTCCGGAGCGGCCATGGTCGCGCTCGGCATCGGTCTCGCCTTCGCGAGCCGGCCATCGAGCTGATCACCGGGCTCGCCCCCGTCTCGGGCGAGGCTTTTACGGGATCGCCCTTTCCATGCCCTTGCAACGGCCTCCGGATTCTTGATATAGCCACCGTGCCTCGGGACGACCCTTGGCCTTCGCATCATCGGGGACGGCCCCACCGTCGCGGCATGACCTGCCGCTCCTGTGGCTTCGATCTTCAGCGGAGGCGTCCCCATGGCCAGTCCCATCGAGCAGTTTGTCGTCAAGACCGTCGTTCCCCTCGGCAACGTGGGAGGGGTCGAAATCGGCCTGACAAACGCGGCCGTCTTCATGATGCTGGCCGTCGTCTTGATCGTGGGCGGGCTGGTCTGGGCCACACGCGAGAAGGCCCTTGTCCCGGGCCGCGCGCAGGCTGTTGCCGAGATGCTGCACGAGTTCATCGCGGGGACTCTCCAGGACGCCGCCGGCCGGGAGGGGATGAAGTTCTTCCCCCTGGTGTTCTCGCTCTTCGTCTTCGTCCTGACCCTCAACCTGCTGGGCATGATCCCCGGAGGCTTTACGGTCACCAGCCAGATCGTCGTCACCTTCGGCCTTGCCTTGCTCGTCATCGGCACCGTGATCGGTTACGGCTTCATGAGGCATGGCTTCCGTTTTCTCGGCTTGTTCGTACCCTCGGGGGTGCCGAAATGGCTTCTCCCGGTCCTTGTGGTCATCGAGATCATCTCGTTCCTGTCCCGGCCCATCAGCCTCAGCCTGCGCCTATTTGCCAACATGCTGGGTGGGCACATCGCCCTGAAGGTGTTCGGCGGCTTCGTCGTGGCGCTCGGGACGGCAGGTGCCGGATACGTCTTGCTGGCGCCGCTCCCGTTGGCGATGACGGTGGCCCTGACGGGTTTCGAGTTCCTGGTGGCCGCGCTCCAGGCCTACGTGTTTGCCGTCCTGACCTGCATCTACCTCAACGATGCCATCCACCCGGGGCACTAAGACTGGATCAATCGGCTCGGGCACCATGGGGACGACCCCATCGGTCATGGGCGAATCCGCCAGGACGGCCTGGCTCGGGACAAGAGAGGTTTTGACAATGGCCTGGGTTTATCTGTTCGTGGCGGGATTGCTGGAGGTCCTGTGGGCCTTCACCATGAAGCAGTCGATGGGGTTCACGAAACTGGTGCCGAGCATCGTGACCATTGTGGCGATGATTGCCAGCTTCGGACTGCTGTCGTTTGCCATGAGGGTGCTTCCGCTGGGCACGGCCTACGTGATCTGGACCGGGATCGGTGCCATCGGGGCTTTCGTGGTCGGCATCGCCGTTCTCGGCGAGCAGGTCACGGCCCTGCGGATCGCAAGCGCCCTCTTCATCCTGGTCGGCTTGATCGGCCTCAAGATTGCGTCGGACCATTAGGTCTGGCGCAGCATTGCCGTTTGCCGCCACTCCAGACGCGGCACTCATGAAGACGTAATCGCAATGACCAGCCAGATTGACACCCCAGCCAACCGCCCGGATGCACCGGCCTCCGAAGGGCCATCGGGACCGTGGCCACTCGTGCGCTGGTTCATCTCGGCTGCAACCTTGAACGTGCCGCAGGCGGCCGGGCCCGTCGCGTTCTCGCTCGTTGCCTTGAGCCTCACGGGCGACACCAGCGGCGGCGCTGCCATGATCCTGGCCATGACGCTTGCCCAAGTGGTCGGGGCCATCCCGATCACCCGGTTCGGCAGGAGTCTGGCTTCGGCGACGTTCCTGAGGCTGTTGATCGCCTTTCGCACCTTGGCCCTGGGGTTGATCGCGCTGTGCGTCGCCTACGAGGCATCGTTCGTGTGGCTCATCCTGATCGCGGCACTTGCCGGAACCGTGAACGGCGCAGCGCATGGGTTTCTGCGCTCCGTGCTCAACCAATTGGCACCTGCTTCACGGTTGCCGCGCGCGCTCGGCATTTCGGCCACGCTCAACGAACTGACCTTCGTGCTGGCTCCGGTTGCAGCGTCAGGCTTGGGTACCATCTCTCCTGTCATTGCCGTCTTGGCACTCACGGTCCTCGGGGCCATTCCAGCCTTCCTGGTTCCACGCACACGCTCGACAGCCATTGTCGGCGTGGAGCATGCCGATGGCTCGGTTCTCAGCCCTTCGATCCTCCTGTGGCTGATGTGTGCCGCCGCCGGCGGGGCCACGGTTGCGGCGATCGAGATCGGCGCGGTCGCCCTGGCGCTGGCCTTCGGGTACGAACCGGCACTGGCGATCCTGTTCACGGTACCGCTGTGCCTGGCCTCGGTGGCCGGAGGGATGTGGGTCAGCGTTCGCAACCGCATGGCAACGCAGCGGACCGTGCTGGCCCAACTGACCGTCATGACGTTGGGTGCCTTCCTTGCCGCGCTCCAATTGTCGATCCTGACAACCGTGATCGGGGCCGTCCTGATAGGCTTCGTTCTGGCACCGCTAGGAACGTACTACTCGCTCATCCTCGATACCCTGGCTCCCCCGCGGAAGCGACCGGAAGTGTTCGCGCTGCTGCGCACCGCAAACGCGCTGGGAGTCATTTTCGCCAGTGCCGTACTGACCGCATTCTCGCTGTCCATTTCGCTTGCCGCTGTCACGTGCACGATGATCACCGTCACTTCAGTGGTCGGAATCGCGTCGATCAGGACACCAGCTCGGCGTCGCAAGGTGTGAGAAGGACATGCACATCGCTCGTAAGCACAAGCGAACAGCGGATTATCGTCGGTCGGGCGAAGCACGTCCAGGATCTCAGTCAATAAGGGAGCACTCGTTTGTCCGTTTTTGCTGCGCCGGGGATGCGCGCGCTCCTCGCCACGGTTGCGCTCGCCTTCACTGGTTTTAGCCTGTTGCTGCCGATTTCCCCGTCATGGGTCATCGCGGGCGGAGCAAGTGAAGTTGCGGCCGGAAGCGTTACCACGACACTCATGTTGTTTACCATTCTCGCGCAACTGTACGTCAACCGCGCGCTCAGGTCGTTCGGATGGACGCCGATCCTGATGGCCGGGGTTCTGTTTCTCTCGGTTCCAGCTCCCTTGCAGGCTCTTTCCCCGAGTCTCGCGATCGTGTCGGTCACAAGCGCCCTTCGCGGCGTTGGGTTTGGAATCATCACGGTGTGTGGGGCAACCGCGCTAACGCTTCTGGTCTCGCCTGCGCATCGCGGTAAAGCCGTAGGCGCATATGGCCTCGCGGCCGCACTGCCACAACTGGCCTTCGCCTCGTCTGCTCCAATGCTCGCGGATTCCTTCGGCTTCCCGATTGTGCTCATTCTCGGGACGGTGCCTGTGTTGGCTCTCATCTGGTTGATTCCGCTGGGTCAGCGACTGACGAAACTTGCATCGGTTGCCGAGAAGGAACCACCGGAGGTGCGGTCACAGTCACTCGGTCGCATGGTCATCGTCATTTGGCCCACGCTCATGGCGCTCGTCATTGTGACCAGTACGGGCGGTGCCCTTCTGACGTTCGCAAACCAGATTGCCCCAAATTCGAAACTGGCAACCCTTGCGCTTCTCCTCCTTACAGGCTTTGCCACGCCTGCCCGATGGGCAGGCGGTGCACTGAGCGATCGTTTCGGCACACACCACATGATCCCAGCCCTCGTCATCGTCACGGCGTTGGCTGCCCTAACATTGAGCGGCTCGCTTCTCATCACCGGTACAGCTTGGAACAATGTGCTTCTGCTTGCCGGGGCAGTGCTGCTTGGGAGTGCATACGGCGGACTTCAAAGTGCGACTCTCGTTCGCGCGTTTCATGACGGCGGGGCAGCCAACGCAGCAAAGGTGTCCGTACTTTGGAACGTTACCTTCGACCTCGGGACCGGCATTGGAGCACTCATCGTAGGCGCCATCGCACAGTCAGCCAGCTTCGCACTTGCACTTGCCTGCTTGGCCATCCTCGGCCTTGCAGGGTTCGCGGCAATACGTGTGCAAGACACGACATCGAGGCTTGACGCCCGATCCTGAGAGTCGTGTTCCGCGAATGATAGCGCCCGCAGAAGGCCAGTTGCGACCACATTCCAAGAGTGTTCAAGGGGGCAACTTGCTTCGAGGAAGTGGGGAGTGAGTCGAGAGCCCCACATGAGGCAGCCAGCGCGCCTTCGCCGCCTAGAGGACACGGGTGGCGATCAAGCAGGAAGCGACGACCAGTACGGCAGCGATCACCAAGGCAAACGGGAGCATGACCCGATAGGCCTCCCGCTCCCGCCCCGGGGTTCCGGCGAGACCGCACACGATCGACATGCGCACCGGCGAGACCATGTTCAGCGACAGGGCCGCCGCGTGCTGCAAGGCGATCACGGCTGCGACGTTCAGGCCTGCCTCCGTCGCAAGACTGACCTGGGAGGCCATGAACAACCCGTTGGCGGCGTTGCCGCTGTTGGCGAGGGAGCCGAACACGGCAGAGATCAAAGGAGTCGCAACGATGGCCCAGCGGTCCAGAGCCGCGAACATCCCGGCGGCCAAGCCCTCGGCGATGCCTGAACCCGACAGGACCTCCGCCATCATCGAGAAGGTGACGATGGTCAGGACCGCGAGGCGGCCTGTCTTCCAGGCCCTCGCGATTTCGGCCGGGAAGGCGGATACGTGTCCGCGCACGAGCCCCGTCAGGACGGCCCCCACGACCAGCCAGGTTCCCGCATGGAAAAGGGGCGACCAAGTCGGCGCGCCGGAAAATGGTCGTGCCCGGCCAGTCGCCTCGAGGAAGTGGGCGAGGGGCGGAAGCAGGCGGGTCAGGACCAGCCAGCCGATCAGCAGCGCGAAGGGCGCCATCCGGCGGACGGCAAGGGAAAGCGTGCGGCGGTCGGGGCGCTCATCGGCCAGGTAGCGCAACACGATCATCGGCCCGTAGGCTGCCAGCATCGCCGTTTCGGGGCCGAGCAGGGCCGTTGCGGCAATCACGGCGGCGAGGCTCGCGCCGAGCCAGGCAGCCTCGCCGATCCGCTCGCCCCAGCCTCCGGTGATGCCCGCCTTGTCGGCCATGCGCCAGTAGAGCGGCAGCCAGAGCACGTTGAAGGCGACGAGGAAGAAGCTCGCATGGACGGCGAGCGTGGTTGGGTCGGTGCGCGCGAATGCGGCGGCGACGATGGCACCACTGCCCATGCCGCCCCACAGGATCATGGTCTGGCTGAGCAGGCTGAACGCCAGGAGGGCGATCGGCGCCACATCCAGTCGCCGGACCAGCATCATCGTTCCGATGATGCCGACGCCGAACCCGGTCGCGGATTCCGCGAAGGGGCCGATCAGGAAGCAGGCCGTGAACAGGAGCCGACGTCTTGCGCGCGCATCGGACAGGTGCGTCTCGACCGGCATGGCGGCGTTGCCGGGCCTAATCGCCATCTGCCAGAACAGCAGGCCGCCGAGGATGTACGGCACCACGATCCAGCCGATCCATGCACCGCGTGCGAGAGAGATCACGGCATCGGGCAGCCGGAAGTCGAAGGGGGCTGTAGTGAGTGCGACGAGCAGTGCGGCGCACAAGCCGACGAGCGAGGCTGCAAGCGTGCCGAGCCGCCCACTGGCGATCGCGGCAATGACCGCGAGCGCAGGGAGTGTCCATAGGATGTAGGTCAATCGGGATCCGTCTCTCGCACGGCATCATCTACCTGGAGACGGAGCCGTCGCATATTGGTTGCGTGACACATCATGAATGGACTGCCGATCACCCTGTGACGTGCGTCGGCAGTCGTGCCAGCGTGTCGACGACTTGGCGCTTCGCCGTAGCGGGAAGGGGCAGGATGGGGCGTGGTGGCTCGGTGCGGCAGATGTCGAGCAGCTCGGCCAACTCGTAGACGACACGCAGGCTGGAGTACTGCCTGAAGAGTGACCACAGTGGCTCAAGCATGCCGTCGAGCCTGCGTGCCTCGGCGGCATCGCCCCGTTGGGCCGCCCTGACAAGCTTCAGGCACACACCTGGCAACAGGCCGCCGAGGACGCTGTACCAGGTGTCGGCTCCGGCGAGCATGGTCTCCACTGCCGTCCAGTCCGCGCTGCACCCGATTGAGAAGCCCTGCGGGACGATCGCGCGCTGACTGGCCAGGTGCTGGGCCGTGTCATCGGTGCCGACGCCGGGATTCTTGATCGCGACGATGCCGGGCACCTGTGCCAGACGGCCGACGAGCTCCGGCGTGAACTTGAAGTGCGTGGTGCCAGGGTTGTCATAGATCACGATCGGCAGGCCGCCCTCGCGCGCGACGGTCGAGAAGTGCTCGAACACCTCGTCGTCGGTGAGCGGCGTGTAGGACGCGGCCGAGAGCAGGCCGGCCGCCGCACCGATGTCCTTGGCGTCCCGGGCGAGCCCGACCGCCTCGTCGGTGCGCAAGGCGCCGATCCCGGCGATGACAGGGATCCGGCCTGAGGATTCGTCCAGCGCGGCCTCGACCGCCCGGCGTCGCTCGCCGCGTGTCAGGTACATGTAGATCCCGGTGCTGCCGAGCAGGCCGATGGAATCGACCTCTGCTGCAATCAGGCGGGTGACCAGCCTGCGCAGCGCAACGGTGTCGACGCGGCCGGCTGCGTCCGTTGGAGTGATCGGAAAGGCGGATAAACCGTTGGGAAGACTCATGATGGGATCTCCGGATTGTTTGACGAGGCGGGGGATGGTTCGACTGGGGATCACGTCGGTCCTGCGTTTCCAGCAAGACCCGGCCAGTAATGGCCGTCGGGAGTGGGGCGCTGGCCGAAGATGGCCTGGCCCACGCGCACGACGGTCGCCCCTTCCTCGATCGCTTCCTCGTAGTCGCCCGACATGCCCATGGACAGCTCCGTCAGCGCAGGGTCGGAACTGACCGCCTCGTCGCGCAGGCGGCGCAAAAGGGCAAAGCATGGCCGCACCCGCGCCATGTCGGAGCTGAACAGTGCGAGCGTCATCAACCCTCGCGGCCTCAACCGCGGGAACCGACCCAGGGTCTCGACGAACGGCAGCAACGCATCCGGGTGCAGGCCGAACTTGCTCTCCTCCCCCGAGGTGTTGACCTGCACGTAGACGTCGAGGAAACGGTCCTCTCGCTCCAGACGCTCGTTGAGGAGATCGGCGAGGCGCAGGCTGTCGAGCGCATGGAACTCACGAGCGAAGCGGGTCAGGTACTTGACCTTGTTCGTCTGGAGATGCCCGATGATGCTCCAGTCGATGGCAAGGTCACCGAGCGCCGCACGCTTCGAGATGGCCTCCTGGATCTTGTTCTCGCCGAAGGATTGTACACCCGCCTTGAAGGCCAGCCGCAGGATGTGAGCCGGGACCGTCTTCGTGACGGGCAGGAGCCGCACGGACGCGCGGTCGCGCCCGGCACGGGCGCAGGCACGCGCGATGCGTTCCTCGACCGATGCCAGATTGGTGCGGAAGGTGGAGAGCGGATCGGATCCGAACCGCTGCACATCTTCTGGAGTCAGCACGGTGTGATCGTCAGTCACGACGCCTCCATGGCTTGGCGCAGGTCCCCGATGATGTCGTCGGCGTCCTCAAGACCGACCGACAGACGGACGAGGTCTTCCCCGACGCCCTCGATCAGATGGGCATCCTCGCGGATCGACTGACGCGCACGGGTCAGGCTGGCGGGATGGCAGATGAGGCTGTCGGCATCGCCGAGGCTGACGGCGCGGGTGATGAGACCGAGCCGATCCATCATCCGGCGAGCCCCCTCAAACCCGGCATGGAGCCCGAAGGCGAGCATGCCCGAGCCGTTCGACATCTGCTTGCGGGCGATGGCGTGGCCGGGGTGGGAGTCGAGGAACGGGTAGCTCACCCAGGCAACCGCCGGATGTGCCTCCAGCATCCGCGCGACGGCCAGCGCCGATGCGCTGTGGCGCTCCATGCGCAGGGTGAGCGTCTTGAGGCCGCGCAGGATCAGGAAGGAGGCAAGAGGCGAGATCGCGGCACCGGTGATGTAGCGCAGGCCTGTCTCGTGCAGCTTGTGAAGGGTCTCGGCGTCTCCGAGCAAGGCGCCGCCTAGGGCATCGCCATGGCCGTTGATGTACTTGGTCAGCGAATGCAGCACGATGTCGGCGCCATGCTCGATGGGCCGCTGCAACGCGGGCGAGGCGAAGGTGCTGTCGACGGCGACCTTCACGCCCCGCGCGTGGGCACGCTCCGCGATCGCAGCGATGTCCAGGATGGCGCTGAGCGGATTCACGGGTGTCTCGAAGTAGACGAGGCGTGTCCTATCCGTCATGGCCACATCGAGATTGTCCGGCTCGGCAAGATCGACGGGGATCACCTTGATGCCGAAGCGCGGCAGGGCCTGCTCGACCATGGCGACCGTGTTCGAGTAGAGCGTCTGGTGCACGATCAACTCGTCGCCTTGCGACAGCAGCGACAGGGTCAGCGCCCCGAAGGCGGCCATGCCCGAGGCGACGACGAGACCGGCCTCTGCGCCCTCGATGTTGGCGAGCCGGCGCTCGAGGATCTCGGTCGTCGGATTGTGCTCGCGTGCGTAGAGCCTGCCGCCAAGCGCGGCTTCCGCCTCGTTCGCCGCCACGCTCTCGAACCCGTAGGTGGAGGTCAGGAAAACCGGTGGCTGGACGGAATTCGAGAACTTGGCTGGGTCGAAGCCGTGATGAATGGTGCGTGTGGCCAATCCAGGTTCCTCACCGTTGCGCGGTGAATTACGGAAGTCTGCTTCGGGTTGCCTGACGTTGCTGCTCATCGACTGTTACGATCCCTCTAGGAATTCTCCTGGAATAACGACATACTGGCCCACGCAGAACGTCCAGTTGGTGATAAACGAAGTGGTCCAGTTGAGAAAGGGCGATGGACTCCCCCGCGGAATGGGAGCGCGCCAGATCTATGAGGCACTGCGGGACCAGATCCTGGCCGGCACCTTCGGCAAGGATGGCCGTCTGCCGTCGTCCCGGAGCCTGGCCCTTGAACTCGGCGTCTCCCGGACGACTGTCACGGTCGCCTATGAGCAACTGCTCACGGAAGGATTCATCGAGGTCCGTCAGGGGGCGCGGCCGCAAGTCGTCCCTGTGGTCGTCGATCAGGGAAGGCGAAAGGCATCCGGCAGGGGGCTGCGCCCCATCCGCCTGTCGTCCTTTGGCGAACGCGTTCGCGCGACGCCTCCATGGCATCGGAGGGAGGGTGACAACCTGATCGCCGACTTCCGTTACGGTGACCTGTCGCCGGGAGACTTCCCGACTGTCGCCTGGAAGCGGGCGATGAGCGCCGCCATGGCACAGCGGCCGGAGCGGCTGAGCTATGGCGATCCCCGGGGATCGCGACGGCTGCGTCTGGCGTTGCAAGGCTACCTGTGGCGATCCCGAACGCTGCATTGCGAACCCGAGCAGATCGTCATCGTCAACGGCTCGCAGCAGGGCCTGGACCTGTGCGCGCGCCTGATCCTCGATCCCGGCGACCGCTTCGTGATCGAGAACCCATGCTATGCCATGGCCCGGCAGATCTTCGCCGGTACGGGTGCCATGCCCGTGCCGGTCACCGTGGATGGAAACGGGCTGCGGACCGACCTGCTGGCCGGGATCGAGGCGCGGATGGCCTATGTCACGCCCTCGCACCAATTCCCGCTCGGCGGAGTGATGTCGGTCACTCGCCGCAACCAATTGATCGAATGGGCGCGGCAGCGCGATGCCCTCGTGATCGAGGACGATTACGACAGCGAGTACCGCTACGACATCAATCCCGTCCCTCCGTTGCACGGACTGGCTGACGGCGGCAACGTGGTCTATCTCGGGACCGTCTCCAAGACGCTCTCGCCGACTCTGCGGATCGGCTATCTGGTCGTCCCACCCGGGTTGCAGGACGCATTCGCGACAGCCAAGCGACTGACCGACCGCCATTCCCCCATGCTCGAGCAGGAGGCTTTGGCACTGCTCATCGAGAGTGGGGCCTACGAGCAGCACGTACGCCGGGCGCGCCGCCTTAACGGCGAACGGCGGCAAACTCTGCTCAACGTGTTGCGCCTGAGATTCGGCGACCGGATCACCGTCGAGGGTGCGGATGCCGGGTTGCACGTCGTCGTGCGGTTCACGGATCTGCCGCGATCCCTCGAGCCCGCCCTCATCGAGAGGGCACGCCTGGCCGGGGTCGGCGTGCATTCCACCTCACCGCTTTATGATCCTGGCGACGGGGGCATCCGCGCCGATCATGTCAGCCTCATCATGGGCTATTCCGCCCTGGACACCCGGCGGATCGAGAGAGGGGTGCATCTCCTGGCGGAGGCCGTCGGGCAGGTGCAGGGACTCGCTTGAATGGGGCGTCGGGATCGTGCCGACGCGCCCGATATTCATGTCCCGGCGGCGGAGACCCGCTGCTTCCGGATCTCACAGCCCGGCATGAGCTGCGACAAGCCTTGGACGAGCATCCCGCCCGCTTCCTCGAGCGCGTCTTCCGGCATGGTCCCCAAGGCCTCGAGGATGAACCACATCCGGCCCGTCGTGGACTCCAGCCGTGTGCGCGTGCCCTGGCGCCAGTTCCATCGTCTGCATGTGACGCCGAGATCGTCCCGCCAGATGACCTCTCCCGGTGACGGGTTCTCCACGACGGGTTCTCCGTTCATGACCGTGTCGAAGAGTTCCGTCCCATCAGCGACGGTGAGCTGCGGTCTGCCGACGTACGCATCGTAGTTCTCCCCGCCGACGGGAAGGGCGTAGCGGAGGCTGACGGCATTGTAGAGATCGACGACGGGGTTGATCGCGGGGATCCGGCCGTCCTTGATGACGCGCTTTCTCAAGGCCTGGGCAGAGCATGGCGTCCGGCTGGGCTTCGCCCCGAAGCGCTGGTACGCTTCCGACCAACTGGCCAGATGGGCGTCGGCCCAAGATGGTCCGCCCGCCGAGACGAAGTCGCAGGCAGTTGCCAGGAGGTTGGGGTCGAGGCTTCCTTCCTTGGCCCCCGTGGCATCGACGTGAATGCTCAGGGCATGGAAGTCAGGGGCAATCGCCCCGATCGGTTCGGCGATGATCGGAGTCTCGAACATTCCACTCGATTCCATTGACGGTTTCAGGTTGAACTATCGACCACGGTCGGGGCGGTCAACTTACCGCTCCCTGGCGCGGGTGGATCCATCCGATGGAAATGGGTTTCGTCGCCAATCAGTATCTTGGCCAGTCCATCGATCTCCTGCACCACGCGATCGATCTGGCGGTACTCCGGTCCGCCGATCGGGATGTCCGCCAACGTACGCGTGAGGAGATGGCGGGTCGGACGCAAGGAGTCGAGCAGTTTGTCTGCAATCTCCTTTGTCATGAGGCGCCGGGACCGTCTCGAGTGGCCGTGTCGCATTGGAGTGGACCTCGAAGTTCCTCGTGTCGGACAGGATAGGGCGTCGATATCGTATCGCCTCTCAATGGCTGGAGCCGGATCGGCGAGGGGTGACGCCGAACCGCCCGCGGACGTAACCGAACGACAGCGATGCGGCCAGGCGTTCGATCCGCTGCTCCTGGATGAGGTTCTCGGCGAGCAGGGCCTTGATGGCCGTCCTCGGATCGCCGCCACAGGCTTCGATCAAGGCCGTGACGTCCGCCTCCATCTCGTCCGTGTCGCATACAGGCTGGATCTGGTCAGTCATCGTCACCTCCCTCGAGAGCAGCGACGTTACTGATTCAGGATCCGGACCGCCAGGAGAATGTTCTTGCTTTGTTCGTGGTCTGTGGAATGCGGGGAAAGCCCGCCGGATCGCAGAACCATGTCCATGCACCCGACGTTCATATGGCCCGGCTCACCCCATCATCGCCATGAGATCCGGCTCCCTCTCGCGTTCCGGCTCCATCCCGGCGAGTTCAGCAAAACCATCCAAGTACCGTTCCCAGCCGTCGGCCCCGAACAGCTCCTCGATGCCGAACTCGACCAGACGGTTCTGGCGCGTAAACAGGAGACCGAGGCGTTCCACCGCGACCGGGTCGAGGGCGTCGCCCTTCGGCAGGACGCCGCCGAGCTAGGCCTGGGCCGCCTTGGCGACCAGGAGGCGCAGGGACTCCCTTGTGAACGTGGGCTCCACCGCGGTCGTGACGTCGATGAGCGTTCCGTCGATGATCAGGTTTGCCCCCGACGTGCCGAGGGCGCCCGCCTTGGGAAGGGTCGGGTGCAGGATCGCGAGCGAACGGGGTCTCAGCGATCCATCGGCATCGAGGTTCTCCCAGATGGCCAGCAGCTCCGCGTTGATTGCCGGGCTGATCCGCACGGAATCGAACTTCGGATGGCCCACGGTCTGGGTCTGGTGCTGGAGTTCGAGACGGGCCATCGCCTGGCAGGCGTGCAGGATGCGCCCGTGCGGGACGTCTCCTCCGTCCGCGAACTCCTTGAAGGTCGCCCTGGCCTCGTTGACGAGGTCGCACCACTCCCTCAGGTACGGCTTGCACCTCGGGACGTTGAAGGCCTGCCGGACGCGCGCCTCGGCCGGGAGCATCCCGGCGCGGACCTCCACGGCCGCCTCGTTCGCCATACGGCGCACGAGGCAGCGGACGAGGTACTCAGCCGCCTTGAACACGATCCCAGGCTTCCTGCCGGAGGAGGAGACGAGCAGGGGCGCCCCGATATACCCCGTCGGCACACGGCGGATAGTATGCTCGAACAGCTCCTTCATGGGAGCGGTGTCGGAGAACGGCGTGGTTCGCATGGCCCGGACCTCCGTGGGTGCAACACGGAGGAGGGTGCGGGCAGGGGGAGCAAGGCACTAGCGGGCTGGCAGCGGTCGCGCGCGTTCTCACTTGCCCGGGGAACTGTCCAGAATCGTCTCCAATCCTTGCAAGTGGGGACATTCCTGGACAGAGATCCTCCCATTGGATTGGGCCGTACAGGCGAATTCCAGGCCGTCTGCGGCCGGGTCGATAATCAAGGCCGTCAGGCGCCCGGTCGCGTAGGCCCCCGTGTCGAGGGCAATGCGGCTGCCCACGACCTCCGGGAGCTTGCTGTCGGTGATGCTGTGCCCATGCACGACCGTGTGCGACAGCGGCCCCGGGTAATCGAGGAAGCCCTTCCGGATCGTGAGGCAGTCCTTCCGGTTCTGGGCGTCGACGGGCTTCCCAGAATCGATGCCGGCGTGGACAAAGGCGAAGGAGCCGTCGGTATCGATCAGGGACGCGGATCGGAGCAGGTCCAGATGGTCGGCGAAGTCGATCCTGACAGTCATGCGCGCGTCGTCGAAGTCGCCGAGCGGATCGTAGCTTTCCAGCGTGGCCCTGCCGCCGTTGCGCAACCACAGGGCAAGGATTCGCTCGTCGGGAACGTCCTCCGTCACGATATGCAGGAAATAGTCGTCATGGTTGCCGAGCAGTAGGCGCGACGATGGCCAGCGCTTCAGGGTCCTGGCGACCAGCTCCATGGCGCCCCGGCTGTCGGGCCCGCGGTCGACGATGTCGCCCAGGAAGATGACGCGCGGCTCCTGCCCGCGCCGCTCGGCGTCCGAGGCGATGAAGGCGAGCATGGATCGCAGGAGATCGGATCGGCCGTGGACGTCGCCGATGGCGTAGGTGAGGCGGGAGATGGGCAGGGAATGGATCCTTGGCTGGGCGAGAGCCAGTCGGTGACGCTTAATGGGTGGAAGGCAAGTTCTGACCGAAGAGGGCAGGAAAACCAGCACCCATCTCGCTGGGTGCATTCCGATTGCGATCTTTGGCTAGTTGCGCTGCCGCCACGCCTCGAAGCTCTCACGAGCGACATCCGTCAGCATGCTGGCGAAAACTTCCTTGTCTCCTGCATACAGGCAATGCCGGATCACTGTGTACGGATTGAGGGTTTCTCCCTCGTTTGTCCGCTCGAATTCAGCTTGGTACCGCTTCACCTCCGAGATAGTCCCGCGGAGGTAAAAGTTGAACTTACCCCGCGTAATGTCCGGCTTGAGATCGACGATCTCCTTTGTGAAACCATCCACCTTATGCGCTTCAAACTCATGGTTCGGGAAGAAGTGCCCAGCGATTCTAAGGAAGCTGAAGGCATTGAGCGGAGCATGGCGCCGCGGCGGGATTTCTCTTGCCTCATGCAATTCGGCGCCGACCGCTTCCGACTCTTGGTCGATCTGATCGTAGTCGGAATTCTCACGATCGATCTCTTCGCTTGTGGAATCGCGAATCGCGCGAAACTCACGGTCAGCCAGTTCGAACAAGGCCGCCAGTGTATTGATGCGGCGCTTCAATCCGTTCGGGATCGATTTCTTGTACTTGATCTTGTGGTCGAGAATGCTCCACGAATCCTGCACCACGGTTCTGATCTGCAACTCAAAGGGATGGTCGGCATAGATCGCATACTCTTTCAGTGCCTTGCGTCCCCCACTCAGCCGCAGGTCGAGATGCAAGCCTTTGTAGCCAAACGATCCTTCTGTATTCTCAATCTGCGAGATTTTGTCGGTCACGGACATCACCTCGAACTCCTGCGAGATTAGTTCCCGGACACGTTCAACGTCATCCTCGTATAGGCACACGATCCGGAGACCTATCAGGTCCGTGATATGTTCGCGGATGGTATAAGGAGCCTTCTCATCCTCGAGACGCTTCCTGTACTTGCGGTTGAACTTACCAAGGCACTCTTCTCGGTCCTTTACGCGCCCCTCGACCTTTGACACCGAAATGACGCTCTCAGATGACAGCAGTGAGCTAATCAACGTGATGAAAGATTTTCTTGCCCCGTCGATGATTGCCCGGTTGGACTCGTAGTATTCACGGAACGCGTTCTTCTCGGTTTCATAGTCCAGAGACGCCACTGACTTTCCCCACGTCCGCTCGATCAGGCCGGCGACCATAGCGAGAAGCCAACGCAATTCAACCGGGCACTTCGATCAGGGGAGGAGTTTTGCATCCAGGTTCGATGTCGTGCCGACCGTGCAGCAGCAGCGCCGCGCCGGACTCGATTAAGGATTCGAGTTCCGACGCGGCGCTTCATTACACCGATGCCCGTTCTGGAGGAAAGTATTCCGGAGGCAGTAGCTTCAGTGCGGATTCGGCGTCGGCTCAAGCTTTTCGAGCAACTCGGCAGATGCTTGCCGCTCCTTCCACTTCCGGAAGATTGCCAAGACCGACTTATCGGTGATCCCGTACCTATCCGGCCTGCTCTCGTCTAGGATCCGCCGGACCTTGCCCGGGACGTCACGGTGCCAGAACTTTGGGTGGCTTGGGCTCGTGGTTCGTCCGATTTCCTGGTAGTCACCATTCCCTGCCCACTTCAGGCCCTTGGCCCCGAGCAAGGATCCGATCTGGCTGGGATGGAACCCGAGCTGTTCCCCTATCTGCTTCGCGGTATGTACATAGATCAGGGCCGCCTCTGCCGAGACTGTCGGCAGGTCGGCAGATGCATCGGAGGCGGCGACCCGGGCAAATGCCTCCTCTTGCTTTCCGGTGCGGAGGCCGTGCATCTCGCCGACTAGGCGTTCGATGCCGGTCGTGAGCCGCTTGATCTGCTCCATCTGGTCCTGATTGTGCGCCCTGAGGATCTCGTTCTGCTCACGGAAGTGATCGGCAATCGTGAGTTCCACGTGGCGGAGCATCTCCTCCTGCTTGGAGCGGGGCTCCTTCCGCTTGGGCAGGTGGATGAGCTGGGCGGACGGCTTGTCGGAGTCCTCCGTCGGCTTGTCGGTCATGCGGCCTGTCCCCTCGCCACCACTTGCCTCCGGGCATCGCGGACGGTCTCGAAGGCTTCCTCCGCGACCCTCTCCGCGAACCGCTGCATCTCGGCACTCGGCGCCGTTCCGACCTTCGACATCACCATCGTGCGCATGAGCCGCTTCGCATCCTGTTCGAACCGTTCGATCGCGGCTTCGGCCTCTTCATTGATGACACCTGCCTGACGCATCAGTTGCCGGGTCAGTTCGGGATCCTCGGCGAGCAGGCGGATGAGCTTGTCTGCCGGCTTGTTCTGCGGAACCTTGCCGCGCTCCCAACGGGTCCAAGTCTTCGGCCCGGTCGAGAGCATCTGCTCCATGTCCGTCTGCTTCAGGCTGTACTTGGTCCGAATCCGAAGGAGTTCATCCGCCGAGAGAAGGCCATCCATCTGGCGGATGGCCGCCGCGACGGCGAGTTCGTGCTCCGAGATCTGGCTGCCGCGGTAACTGACGTTGCCACAGGCCGTGCAGACCATCCGGCCGTCCTGGATCGTCGCGGACTTGCCGTCGTGCTCGACGACGTACGGCTCGATCCTTTCCTCAACCGCTACCTCTTCGCAGGCTATGCATCGATCAAGGGTCATGCCGTACGTCCTTCTTGAATGAGGTGATCACCAGACGTTCCGTCCCATGCCGGTCCGCCGAGACCAGCAGCTTCAGGAACATGCGGCACCCGCAGACATCGACCCAGATCGAGTAATAATCTGAGGTGGTGCCAGGGTAGTGCTTGCGAGTGGTCTGGCTATCGAAGCAGTGGACATCACCAATCTCGCTGATGATGATCTCCCGCAGATCGTCCGAATCCAGTCCACGTCGACGTAGCTCCTCGAAAACAGGCGCGAAGAACTCGCAACTGTCCTCGTCGGCGGCCAACTGCCTTACGAGCGCCAGCGCGTTTATAGGCTTCATTGGTTCTCCAATAGGTAGCACGGTGCTACCTCAGTTTCAAGGTGTGAGAGATCTAGGGCGAGCATCGGCCTCGGGATCGCACATGGCGACCAGCCCGGGCACAACTCCGAAGGGCGTCCTGCGGCATCTTCCGAACGCAAACGAATGGCCATCTCCGATGGACGCTACTCAGGAGACTGGCCGGGCGAAAAGTACCGAACAGGCGAGGGAGCTAGGCTCGAGACCCCGGCTGTCGGTCCGCTGCGCAAGGCGGCGAACCGTTATGTCAACAATTTGATCCGTCGGGGAAAAGCCGCTCTGGGCAGGGGGAAGATCCCGCCCGGACCGTACCGCCGCAGGGGTGCGGCGGTACTTTGGCTTCTTTTGAGGCGCGGTTAGCGAGATTATCGCCAACCTATGCGAGCGTCCTCAGCCGGCCATCAAGTCGGCATACTCAGCTGCACCCGGTTGTTGATCCGCACGTATCGCACTTCAAACAAGTTCCATTGCGGACCAGCGTGAAGTTGGCGCATTCGGGGCAGGCTTCGCCCACATAGCCCTTCATCTTGGCCTCGGCGCGCCGGTCGGCGACCGACGGTGCAGAGAAGGCGAGCTTGGACATCTCGGCTTCACCGACCTTCTCCTCCACCGGAGCGGCGGTCGTGGCGAGTTCGCCCTTGAGGGCGTTCGCGCCGACGGTCAGACCGGGCGAGCGCTGAACACTGCCTCCGGCGCTGCCGCCGCCACCCGGAATGAGCATCAGGCGGTCGACGGAGCCGCGGGTGAAGCCGCGGGACACGATGGCCGTGGCCGGCGCGGGCTCCGGCGCCTTCGACTGGGCCTCGCCCGACCCGATGGTGGTGGGGCCGGCCTCCGAGGGATCCACGTGGGCGAGGTCGTTGCGTGCCAGATAGGACACGGCGAGCTCGCGGAACACGTAGTCGAGGATCGAGGTCGCGGACTTGATGCGCTCGTTGCCCTGGACGAAGCCCGCCGGCTCGAAGCGCGTGAAGGTGAAGGCCTCCACGTATTCCTCCAGCGGCACGCCGTATTGCAGGCCGAGCGAGATCGCGATGGCGAAGTTGTTCATCATGGCCCGGAAGGCGGCGCCTTCCTTGTGCATGTCGATGAAGATCTCGCCGAGGCGTCCGTCGTCGTACTCGCCCGTGCGCAGGTACACCTTGTGGCCGCCGACGACGGCCTTCTGGGTGTAGCCCTTGCGGCGGTCGGGCATCTTCTCGCGGTCGCGCAGGGCCACCACGCGCTCGACGATCTTCTCGACGATCTTCTCCGACACGTGCGCAGCCTTGGCGGCCGCCGGCATGGCGGCCAGCGCTTCCACCGCGTCCTCCGAATCCTCCTCCTCGTCGGCGATGAGAGCGGAGTTGAGCGGCTGCGAGAGCTTGGAGCCGTCGCGGTAGAGGGCGTTCGCCTTGAGCGCCAGCTTCCAGGACAGCATGTAGGCGTTCTTGCAATCCTCGACGGTGGCGTCGTTGGGCATGTTGATGGTCTTGGAGATCGCGCCCGAGATGAAGGGCTGCGACGCCGCCATCATGCGGATGTGGCTCTCGACCGAGAGATAGCGCTTGCCGATCTTGCCGCACGGGTTGGCGCAATCGAACACGGCGTAATGCTCGGTCTTCAGGAAGGGGGCTCCCTCGAGAGTCATCGCGCCGCAGATGTGGATGTTCGCGGCCTCGATGTCGGCCTTCGAGAAACCGAGGAACGAGAGCAGGTCGAAGGACGGATCGTTGAGCCTGTCCGCCGGCACCTTCAGCGTGCCGGTGAGGAAGTCCTCGCCGAGCGTCCAGCGGTTGAAGACGAACTTGATGTCGAAGGCCGATTTCAGGCCCTTCTCCACCGCGTCGATCTTCTCGTCCGTGAAGCCTTTCGCGCGCAGCGAGCCCGGGTTGATGGCGGGAGCTTGGCGCATGGAGCCGTGGCCGACCGCATAGGCCTCGATCTCGGCGATCTCATGCTCGCGGTAGCCGAGCGCGCGCAGCGCGTCGGGCACGGCCCGGTTGATGATCTTGAAGTAGCCGCCGCCGGCGAGCTTCTTGAACTTCACGAGCGCGAAGTCGGGCTCGATGCCGGTGGTGTCGCAATCCATCACGAGGCCGATCGTGCCGGTGGGGGCGATCACGGTGGCCTGCGCGTTGCGGTAGCCGTTCTTCTCGCCGAGCTCGAGCGCCTTGTCCCAGGCGGACTTCGCATGGGCGACCAGGTCCTGGTCCGGGCAGGAGGCATGATCGAGCGGGACCGGGTTGACGGCGAGGCCCTCGTAGCCGGCCGCCTCGCCATGGGCCGCGCGGCGATGGTTGCGGATCACGCGCAGCATGTGCTTCGCGTTGGCCTTGTAGTTCGGGAAAGGCCCGAGCTCGCCCGCCATCTCGGCCGAGGTGGCATAGGACACGCCGGTCATGATCGCCGTGAGCGCGCCGCCCAGCGCACGGCCCGCGTCGCTGTCGTAGGGCAGGCCCATGGTCATGAGCAGGCCGCCGATATTCGCGAAGCCGAGGCCGAGCGTGCGGTACTCGTAGGAAAGCTGCGCGATCTCCTTCGACGGGAACTGCGCCATCATCACCGAGATCTCGAGCACCACCGTCCAGAGGCGGCAGGCATGCTCGAAGGACTCGGCGTCGAACTTGTGGTTCTGCCGGTCGAAGAACTGCAGCAGGTTCGCCGAGGCGAGATTGCACGCCGTGTCGTCCAGGAACATGTATTCCGAGCACGGGTTCGACGCCCGGATGCGGCCGCCGGCAGGGCTGGTGTGCCAGTCGTTCATGGTGGTGTTGAAGTGCAGGCCCGGATCGGCGGACGCCCAGGCGGCATGGCCGATCTGCTCCCACAGGTCGCGCGCCTTCAGGGTCTTCACGACCTTGCCGTCCTTGCGCGCCGTGAGGTGCCAGTCGGCATCGTTCTCGACGGCCCGGAGGAAGTCGTCGGTGAGCGAGACGGAGTTGTTGGAGTTTTGCCCTGAGACCGTTAGGTAGGCGTCGGAGTCCCAGTCGGTGTCATAGATCGGGAAGTCGATGTCGGTGTAGCCCTGGCGCGCGAACTGGATGACGCGCTTGATGTAGTTGTCCGGGATCATGACCCGGCGGGCCAGCTTGATCTCCTTCTTCAGCGCCGGGTTCTTCTCCGGATCGAAGCAGGCATCACCCTCGGCCTCGCAGTTCACGCAGGCCTTCATGATGGCCTTGAGGTGCTTGTTGCCGAGCTTGGAGCCGGTGACGAGCGCCGCGACCTTCTGCTCCTCCTTCACCTTCCAGTCGATGTAGCTCTCGATGTCCGGGTGATCGACGTCGACCACGACCATCTTGGCCGCGCGCCGCGTGGTGCCACCCGACTTGATCGCGCCGGCGGCCCGGTCGCCGATCTTGAGGAAGCTCATGAGGCCCGACGAGCGGCCGCCGCCGGAGAGCTTCTCGCCTTCGCCGCGGAGCTTCGAGAAGTTGGAGCCGGTGCCGGAGCCGTACTTGAACAGGCGCGCCTCGCGGACCCACAGGTCCATGATGCCGCCCTCGTTCACCAGGTCGTCCTCGACGCCCTGGATGAAGCAGGCATGCGGCTGCGGGTGCTCGTAGGCGGACTTGGACTTGGTCAGCTTGCCGGTCTTGTAATCCACATAGAAGTGGCCCTGGCCGGGACCGTCGATGCCGTAGGCCCAGTGCAGGCCGGTGTTGAACCATTGCGGGGAGTTCGGCGCCACCATCTGGTTGGCGAGCATGAAGCGCAGCTCGTCATAGAACGCCTGGGCGTCCTCCTCGGAGGAGAAATAGCCGCCCTTCCAGCCCCAATAGGTCCAGCAGCCGGCAAGGCGATCGAAGACCTGCTTGGAGGAAATCTCGGAGCCGAAGCGCTGATCCTCGGGCAGGGATGCGAGGGCGGCTTCGTCGGGCACGGAGCGCCACAGCCAGGAGGGAACGTCGTTCTCCTCCAGCTTCTTCAGCCGGGCGGGGACGCCCGCTTTGCGGAAGTACTTCTGGGCCAGCACGTCGGACGCCACCTGGCTCCAGGTCTCCGGCACCTCGATGTTCTCGAGCCTGAAGACGACCGAGCCATCCGGGTTGCGGATCTCGCTCGTGGCGAGCCGGAAGGCGAGGGAGGAATAGGGACCTTGTCCCGGTACTGTATAGCGCCTCTTAATCCGCATGACTCAGTTCCTTAATTTAGGGACAAACCATCCCTTGTCGCGACTACGCTGCGACGCCCCCAACCCATTTTTTTGACACTTTGGCGTCTCGCTTTGACGAAACGCTTTACAAGATACCAACCACGATCATCCCAAGCGGCATCATTCGCACGGCAATCCCTCGCTGCGTGACACACGACGCTCCTCGCCATTTTGGGGATGCTGAACCGACCTTTTCGGGTCGGCTGCTTGCCTCGTTTTTGGCCCCCCGGAAGCTATTCGCGCTACAGGCCTCGCGTCAAGACACATCAACAACTTGTGCCGCCTGATGATGTTCCGTCTAGATATAGTGGGAAGATGTTAATACTGTGGAAAAATGGCTAAGCCTCAGAGACTCCTTTGAGAATCCATTTCCAAATTTTCAATAGGCAAATTTGGTCGGCTACTAAGCATCCAAAAAATCACGCTGATAGTTTCCAGATGTTGTGCCGGCGCATCAATCGAACCGGCTTTATGGAGGTAGCGGCTAGCACTACCTTAATCGCTGAAATGGCCTGAATGCGCGAAATTTGTCTTCGGCCGTGAGGGAAGGCGCCTGACTTAGAATCAGCAGCCCCTTCAAGCGACACAGCAGGCAGTTTTTGGTCGACGATGGAGACCGCCAACAAGGACATCAGAGTTCTATCGTTCATTCGAAATTGAGAACAACGCCTGGGGATATGCTGAGACGAATGTCTAGCAGGCTCAGTCCTTCGCAGAGCCGAAGCCGAAAGGCCGTTCAGTGACAAACTGACAAGGAGCCTAAGATTCGCTTCATCAGGACGTCGTGGCAGTCAGCGTGCGACTGTAGGCACAGATAACGGCTAACCCGACAAGAAGTGGCGAGGCCCCCAAAAAGGAAAGTGACTTGTCCACAGATATTGCCCTTCATCACAACATATAGTAGGAACAAAATTTGCAGACACAAGTTATTGATTATTGAGTGGCAAAAGAATCCGCCCGGCACCCGCTTTTTCAGTTCCATACGAGTTCCCGAGCGCGTGAAAACGCTGCTCAAATGCATCAAAGGAAGATGTGAGCCGCGTGAAAGTGGCCGAGGCCAGCCAACCCTCAAATCGGGGGGGCTGCCTAGGCGGGAGAGGTCGATGTCTAAGGATTTTAGAGTCAAGGGGCGCACTAACCGCGAAGTTCAAGCAATAGCTAACAAGCTGAAGCGCTACTTCGGCGTCAATGCCTCGCGTCCCGTCAATATAATTCGTTGCTTGCAATCAGGAGTGATTGAAACTGAGCAGGGAAAGAAGCGTCTCATCTTCAAGACCCTGCCTGATGAACAGATGGGCGATGATGATGGCCGCACAGAATTTCAGCCGGGCGTAGTCATTATCTCGATTAAGGAGTCAGTTTATAAAAACGCAAATTGGGGTGATGGTCGCTCTAGGATGACCCTCGCGCACGAGTTGGCTCATGCCGTCATGCATGAGGGGGCAACCAAATTCAGGGCTACTGGAGCGCAGGGCACAATTGATCTCGTGCGGGTAAATGCTTTTGAATCTGCTGAGCACCAAGCGAAGGTGTTTGCCGCTGCATTTCTGATCCACGACGAAATGGCCACCGAACTAGAGACGGCTGACGCCATTTCCGAAGAATTTGTGGTCAGCCTTGAGGCTGCCAAGATCGCCTTTGAACGCCTGACCAGACAGGTGGAACGGGCGAAGTCAGTAGAGCGCATCCAGCGACTCAGCGATCAGTTTCGCGCTGACGCTTGCGAAAAAAAGCAAGAATTGCATTATTCTGATGAACCATGCACCACCTGCGGAGAGAAGAAGCTGATCCCAATTGGCATCAAGTTCCTCTGCCAAAGCTGCAACAGCATCGGAGATCAGTTCCAGGACGGTGATAGGCACGGCTCTTAGTGGCGCAAGGTAGCAGGTTCTCGCGACTCGGAAGGCTGGACTTCGCTCCCTCTTGCCGCCATATTCCGCCCAAACTTACGAACCCCTCCGGCAGCAGCAGCGATGAAACAGTTTTGGACTCAGTTCTTTACCTGGTGGAACGGACAGACCATCGGCACGCGGTTCTTCACGTGGCGCAAGGGGCAGTTCGTGGGAGAGGACGAGTTCGGCAACCGCTACTACCGCTATACCCAGGCTGAGGCGATCGACTCCAATGTGGGCGCCGAGCGCCGCTGGGTGGTCTATAACGGCTATGCCGACGCTTCGAAGGTGCCGCCCGGCTGGCGGGCGTGGCTCTGCCATAACGGCGATGTCCCTCCGAGCGAGGAGACCTACAAGCCGCACCCTTGGGAGAAGCCCTATGTGCCCAACATGACCGGTACAACCGAGGCCTATCGTCCGCAGGGCTCGAGCCTTTCGGCCGGGCGGCGACCGGCCGCGACCGGCGACTACGTGCCGTGGACCCCGGGGGAGTGAGGCTCCGAAGAGCCTCGCCTCGACAAGCTTCATGCTGAAACGAACTCAGGCCCGGACCTGCCTTGAGTGCGGCCTTGCCTATGGCCATCCCGAGTTCAGCTATCATGCCGGCCGGATCGAGAACGGACCGGCGTATTGGTCGGATCGCGGGTTCCTGTGCTCCCATGCCTGCTCCACGGCACATTTCGAGCGACGCGACAGGGAGGGAGATCCGATGACGGAGCCGGCGCCCAACCCCTTGGCGCAGGATTGGTCCTGAGCGGGGCTTCAGCCCTTCGGATGAAAGTAAGACTGGCGCCGCAGGACACCCTCGGAGAAGAGCCCGAAAGCCTGGATGACATGACCCTGCGGCACGTCGATCCCGCGCGCGATGCCTGAACCCTTCAAGACCCCGCCGCGCTCGTCCGGCTCGGCATCGCGATAGGTCCCGCCGTCGCCCAGGATGCAGTTCTGGCAACGGATGGGGCCGAGGATCTGAGCGCCCCGGCCGATCCGATTCGACAGGGTCAAAGACCCTCCGCCCAGGAGCCTGGCCCCGTCCCCGACTTCGATGGCCTCGCCCGCGCCGGCCTTGAGGGTAAAGCCGCCTTCCTCGCCGATCTCCCCTTGGGCGCCGATAACGACCGATCCGCCTTCCGCGACGATCCGGGTTCCGGGAAACAGCTGCGTTCCCCGGCCGATGCCGACATGGCCTCCGTCGATCGCCTGGACGATGGTGTTGGGCCAAAGGATCACGTCCGGCTCGAACTCCACCTGGCGTGAGACCAGGACGGAGAGCGGCGCGGGCAGAATGACGCCGCGACCCGCGAGGGCGATCGTCTCCTCCTGCGACAGGAAGCCGAGCCGCGCGCGCTCGACATCGCCCGGCCGGTCGTGTTCATGCATGGCGTCTTCGGTCCTATCCACGGTGGAGTGGAGAGCTTAGCCGCAGCCGGGCAGCCATGATAGTCTCGGCCGCAGAGGCCCGTGCGGCTAAGGTTGGCCGCTGCCTCCGGCTGCTCCGTAGACCTGTCCCGTCGCGTAGCTGGCATCGGCCGCGGCGAGCTGGACGTAGATCGAGGCCAGCTCGACGGGCTGACCGGGACGACCGAGAGGCGTGTCTCCCCCGAATTGCTGCAGCTTCTCCTGGGTCGCGCCGCCGCTGACCTGAAGGGGCGTCCAGATCGGTCCGGGCGCGACGCCGTTGACGCGAATGCCCTTGGGCCCGAGCTGCTTCGCCAGGGACTTAGTGAAGTTCATCATCGCCGCCTTAGTCATGGCATAGTCGACGAGGTTCGCCGACGGATCATAGGCCTGCTCGGACGTGGTCTGGATGATGGCCGATCCCGGCGTCAGGTGCGGAAGGGCGGCCTTCGTCAGCCAGAACATGGCGTAAATGTTGGTCTTGAAGGTCGCGTCGAAGTCCTCCGACGTGATGTCCAGGAGCGATTGCCGCTGCTGCTGGCGGGCGGCGTTGTTGACGAGAATGTCGAGCCCGCCGAGCTGTCGCACGGCATCCGTCACGATACGGTTGCAGAGGGCCTCGTCGCGGATGTCACCGGGAAGCGCAACGGCGACTCGGCCTTCCTTCTTGATCAGGTCGATCACCTCCCGCGCATCGGGCTCCTCGTCCGGGTGATAGCTGATGGCCACATCCGCGCCCTCCCGTGCAAAGGCGATGGCCGCGGCCCGGCCCATCCCGGAATCGCCACCGGTGATCAGCGCCTTCCGGCCCTGCAGCCGTCCTGACCCCTTGTAGCTCGTCTCGCCGTGATCGGGCCGCGGGTCCATCTGGCCGGCCAAGCCCGGCCATGGCTGCGACTGTGAACGGAACGGCGGCTTCGGGTATTTCGTGGTGGGGTCGTCCTTGGCCACGGCGCTGCTCGGGGAGGATCCCGCCGTCTGGGCGGTTGCCGAGCCTGTTGCCGAAACAAGCCCGGCCGCTGCCCCACCCATGACGCCGCGCCGTGAAATCGAATTGCCGTTGCTCTGGTCCATGCGCCAGCCTTCCGTCATTGATCGAGCCGGGTTAACTGGCGGGAGCATCTCGGGTTCAGAATTTTCTTTGACGTTGTCGTGAGGAGGGATCCTCGATGTTCGCGTGGATCTTCGGGGGCTTCTTTCCCGGCTTGCCCTTTTTCGATCATGGTTCGCGTGTTATCGCGTTACCGGGATTGATGGTGCGGCCGGACAGGTCGGACAGGAACCGCCAAATCGGACTTGGCTTGGATCATATGATGAAATTCGGATGGACGCGGGCGGCTCTTGTGCTCGCATCGGTAATCGGCAGCCTCGGCACGGCGCACGCGGACCGGATCAAGAATCCCACGGCCGTCTTCTCGGGGCTCGACAAGATCACCGGGCGCATCGTGTCGTTCGAGGTCGCGATCGACGAAACCGTGCAGTTCGGCGCGCTGCAGATGACCCCGCGGGTCTGCTTCACCAAGCCGCCGACGGAAACGCCGAACACGACTTCCTTCATCGAGGTCGACGAGCCTGCCACCGACGGAAAGACCAAGCGGGTCTTCTCCGGCTGGCTGTTCGCGGCAAGCCCTGGCCTGCATGGGCTGGAGCATCCGGTCTACGACATCTGGCTCGTCGACTGCAAAGGCGGCACGGAGGTGATTGCCGAGCCGAAGGAGACGCCCGAGGAACTGCCCCCGGTCCAGGATACCGCCCGCGCTCCGGCCGAGACGGGGCGTCCTGGCGACATCATGGCGCCGACTGGGACCACCACGGCGCCACGACCGCCTGCCGTCGAGACCGCGCCTCTCCGTCAGCCGGCTCGGCGCCAGGCTCCCGCCGCGCCGATCATCAACACGGATCGCTAGAGCATCCGCCCAAACGGCCCCGGCCTTTCGATCCGTTCCGGTACTCAGTCCTTTGAACAGCGCTGCGTTCGATGAGAAAAAATCGGGCCCGTATTTCAATGGCGCGGCCCTTCGGGCGGCTGACGCGGACCTCCGGTTCCGTACGGGCGCCAGGTCAGAGCGCAATCGCCGCGAGAGCTTCCTCGCCGCTGACGTTCTTGCCCTTCGGCCAGGAGTTCCAATTGGCGGCATGCTCCATGGCGTTGCGCAGCATCTGCTTGTAGGCCCGCCTCGGCACCTCAATGGCGCCGAACTGTGCCAGATGCGAGGTCACGAACTGGGTGTCCAGAAGCGAGAACCCGCCCCGACGCAGCCGGGCCACCAGGTGAACGAGGGCGACCTTGGAAGCATCCCGTTCGGTGTGGAACATGCTCTCGCCGAAGAAAGCCCCGTTGAGGCGCACTCCGTAGAGGCCTCCGACGAGGCGGTTGTCCCGATAGACCTCGACCGTGTGGCAGTAACCGGCATCGAAGAGTTCGCCGTAGAGTTCCCGGATGCGCCGGCTGATCCAGGTCTTCTCCCTGTCCGCACCGGGCGCGGCGCAGCCGGCGACTACTCCGTCGAAATCCTCGTCGATACGGATCTCGAACTGGTCCGAGCGGACCGTACGGGCCAGGCGCTTCGAGATGTGAAAATTGTCGATAGGAATGATCCCCCGCTCACGTGGCTCGACCCAGAAGAGCGAGGGGTCATCCGCATCTTCCGCCATGGGAAAAATGCCGGCCGCATAGGCTTTCAGCAGAATGTCGGGGGTAATCTCGATGGCGTGGTCGGGGGACCGGGTCATTCACACACGTATCCGATCATTCGGGCTATCCTTCATAAAATAGGATAGCTGATATGCGAAGTCAGTTCGGCCTCAGGTAGATTTTGCCGAGTTCCCGGATCTCTTCGTCGGTCTTCTCAGCCCTTGTTGCGAGACCCCACAGATCATACCGTTGTGGACGGCGAAGCCCAAAGAATTTGGCGAACCCGGCTTGGACGCAAGCCTCTCCGAGAATTTTCAGCGTAAATCCCGTATGGTGAGCCATATAGAGGTTGCCGTGCTTCATGGCCGGCCTGAATCCGTACAGCATGTCGATCGGTGAGACCGGGCCACTCTTGCTCTTATAGAGCAGTGTCTCGATGTCTCCCGAAGACAGCCTCTCGCCGACCGCCTGGAGATCCGGACAGGTCAGGATGATGAAGCCATCCTGCCTGAGAACGCGACGCATCGTTTCCAAAGCCAATGATACTTCGCGCGGGTAAAGATGCTCGATGTTGTGCGCCGAATAAACAGCATCGAAACTGTCGGGGTCGACCTGGGACAATTCGGGAAGTTTGTCCACGATGTCGGGACTAACGCCCTCGTCGATATCAAGGGTTGCCTCTTTCCATTCCGGATTTGCGAAAGCCCTGACGGTCTGGTGCCGGCGTTTATGGCCGCAGCCGACATGAAGAAAGCGAGGCATTGTCTTTCATGGCGTCGCTTTCAGGAAGCGACGCCCTCTGTTCCGACAATACCAGAATAGAAGATGTGATATTGTATAACAAGCCTATTCGTTTTCGCCCAGCCCGCCTGTCTTGAGAAAGTTCTCGAGCCAGTGGATGTCGTACTGGCCGTTCTGGATATCCGGGTTGCGCACGAGGGTGCGGAAGAGCGGCAGGGTGGTGTCGATGCCGTCGACCACGAACTCATCGAGGGCACGGCGCAGGCGCATGAGGCACTCGTTGCGGGTGCGGCCATGGACGATGAGCTTGCCCACGAGGGAGTCGTAATGCGGCGGGATGCGGTAGCCCTGGTAGGCTGCCGAATCCACGCGCACGCCGAGGCCGCCCGGGGGGTGGAAGTAGCTGATCGTGCCCGGTGAGGGGCGGAAGGTCGAGGGATGCTCGGCATTCACGCGGCACTCGATGGCGTGGCCCTCGATCCTGACGTCTTCCTGCTTCACCGACAGCGGATGGCCTGCCGCCACCCGGATCTGCTCGTTCACGAGATCGATCCCGGTGATCATTTCCGTGACGGGGTGCTCCACCTGGATGCGGGTGTTCATCTCGATGAAGTAGAATTCGCCGTCCTCGTAGAGGAACTCGATGGTGCCGGCACCCGCATATTGGAGGTCCTGCATGGCCCTGGCCACGACTCCGCCGATGCGCTCGCGCATCTCGACGTTCAGGGCCGGCGAGGGGCCTTCCTCCCACACCTTCTGGTGACGGCGCTGGAGCGAGCAGTCGCGCTCGCCGAGGTGGATGGCGTTGCCCTTGCCGTCGCCGAGAACCTGGATCTCGATGTGGCGCGGCTTCTCGAGATATTTCTCGATATAGACCGCATCGTCGCCGAAGGCGGCCTTTGCCTCGGTCTTGGCGGTCTGCAGCGCGTGAACGAGGTCGTCCTCGTTGCGCGCCACCTTCATGCCGCGTCCGCCGCCGCCGGCAGCCGCCTTGATGATCACCGGATAGCCGATGTCCCTTGCGACCTTCTTGGCCTCGACGTCGTCGGAGATGCCGCCCTCGGATCCGGGCACGCAGGGGATGCCGAGGCGCTTGGCGGTGCGCTTGGCCTCGATCTTGTCGCCCATGATGCGGATGTGCTCCGCCTTCGGGCCGATGAACGCGATGCGGTGATGCTCCAGCACCTCCGCGAAACGGGCGTTTTCGGACAGGAAGCCGTAGCCGGGATGGATGGCGTCCGCGCCGGTGATCTCGCAGGCGGCGATCAGGGCGGGGATGTTGAGATAGCTGTCGCGGGCGGCCGGCGGGCCGATGCAGACGCTCTCGTCGGCGAGGCGCACATGCATGGCATCCGCATCGGCGGTGGAATGCACCGCGACCGTGGCGATGCCGAGCTCCTTCGCCGCGCGCAGGATGCGCAGGGCGATCTCGCCTCGATTGGCAATGAGGATCTTATCGAACATATCGCGCCTTACTCGATGACGAGGAGGGGTTCGCCGTATTCAACAGGAGTTCCGTCTTCGACAAAGATGGCGGTCACGGTGCCGGCGCGGGGCGCCACGATCTCGTTGAAGGTCTTCATCGCCTCGACGAGCAGAACCTTGTCGCCAACCTGTACCTTGGAACCGACCTCGACGAAGGATTTCGCCTCCGGGGAGGGTTTGCGATACGCGGTGCCAACCATGGGCGAGAGCACGGCGCCGGGATGAGGCGCGCCGGTCTTTGCGGCAGCCTCGCCCGGGGCGGCAGCCGGAGGCGGTGCAATGACGGGGGCAGGGGCGAGCGCGGCGGGAGCCGCGACCGGAACGGTGACGGCGGCGGTGACCATGCGCGCGACGCGGATGCGAAGGTCGCCCTTCTCCACTTCAATCTCGCTGAGATCCGTGTCGGCGATCAAATTCGCCAGCTCACGGACGAGATCGGGATCGAAAGGGTTATCCTTGGCCATGGGGCTTACCTCTACTTCTTGAGGAACTAGTGCTGGGAGGGCTTCGCCTGAGGGGCTCGCTCGACCATCACCCGGTGAACCGCTTCCAGGCCGAGCAGATAGCTCATGGGCCCGAAACCACAGATCACGCCGACGGAGACGGGCGCTATGAGCGAGCGATGGCGAAAGCCCTCGCGAGCATGAACATTCGAAATGTGGATCTCGACCGTCGGAGCGCCGCTGCCGGAAATGGCGTCGCGCAGAGCGATCGAGGTATGGGTATAGGCGCCGGCATTGATGACCACGCCGGCTCCTTGGGCTCCTGCTTCCTGGATCCAGTCCACCAGCTGTCCCTCGTGGTTCGACTGGCGGAACGTGATCGCTACCCCAAGGTTCTCGGCCTTTTCGCGTACGAGCTTCTCGACGTCCTGCAGGGTCGTGCTGCCATAGACTTGAGGCTCTCTGCTGCCGAGCAGGTTGAGATTGGGTCCGTTGAGGACGAAGACGGTGGTCATCGTGAAAAGGAGCGTTCCTTGAAGCTCCGCCTTGCGGAGCAGAAACGCCCTCTTAGCCAAAAGGCGAGCAGGGGGGAAGGGGAAAACCAAGGCTTTCCCAAGCTTGGCTTGGGTTCCGTTGCATGATTGGCGTGTTTTCCCGGTCATGGTCGTCCCCGGACCCGATCCGCGGATCAGGCCCGGTTGCCGCGATGAGGAGAAGCGCCGCGCTTTTCGGATCCGGATCACCGGCACAAGGCCGGTGACGACGATGAGCGGGTCAGAGGGTGCGGGAGCTTAACCGCAGCTCGCCTTGCCGCACTGGCGGACATTGTTCACAAGCTGCTTCAGGGGATCGAGGCCAACGGCGCCGGGGATGACTGTCTCGCCGACGATGAAGGCCGGCGTTCCCGTCAGGCTGAGCTTGTCCCCGAGAGCCATGTTCTCTTGGAGCGCATTGCGGACCTCAGGACTTTCGACGTCCTTCTGAAGGCGGGCCATGTCGACGCCCATATCCTTGGCGACCGCCATGGCGCGCTCGCCGTTCACCCGACCGCGGCTGTCCATGACCTTGACGTGGTAATCGAAGAGCTTCTGGCCCTGGAGCTGGTTCTTGACCGCCAGCGCCACGCGGCTGGCCTCGACGGAATCGGGTCCGAGGACAGGGAAATCCTTCAGGACGACGCGCAGCTTGGGGTCGCTCTTCATGAGCGTCTGGACGTCGGAAAGGGCCTTCTTGCAGTAGCCGCAATTGTAGTCGAAGAACTCCACCAGGGTGATGTCGCCCGATGGGTTGCCGACCACGTAGGAATGGGAGGCATTCAGGAGCGATTGCTTCGTTTCCTGCACCGCGCCCGCCTGGGCGACCTGCTGCGCCTCGGCTTGGCGCTTCTCGAGCTCGGCGATCACCTCGGTCAGAACCTCCGGGTTCTTCACGAGATAATCTTTCACGATCTCGCCGATGGCCCGCTTCTGCTGCTCGTTGAAGACCGTGCTCTGCGCCATCGCGGCTGGAGCGATGGCCAGGGCGCCGAGCAGAGCTGCGGTCCGGCTGATTTTGAGAGGCGAAAAGCGCATATTCGGTCCTTTGCGGAGGTCTTTGTCGCTCCAGCGTCTAACGATGGTTCGAGGCGGAGTTGAGACCCATTGTTCCATCGTGAGTTAGCGGCTTGAGGAGTGCCGCGTCAAATCACGGCTTCGTTTTGAGGCGTTAGAACTTCCTCGTCGTCACCGGCCCTGTGCCGGTGATCCCGACAGCGTGGAACGCCGCACTCTTCCGATCGGGATGGCCGGGACAAGCCCGGCCATGACGGGAGATGCCTCCAAAGACAGGAAGAACTGTCTTGAGACCGCCTCTGCAACCGGCTACGAGCCTCTCCATGACCAAGACAGCCGCCGACCTCCATTCGCCCCTCATTGCGCGCCGCATGGACCGCGTCGCCTCCTTCCTGGCCATGGACGTGCTGAGCGCGGCTGCGGCCAAGGAGCGGCGCGGCGACAGCGTCATCCACATGGAGGTCGGCCAGCCTTCCGCGCCCGCGCCCCGCGCCGCCCGGGAGGCGGCCAAGGCCGCCCTCGATCTCGGCCGCATCGGCTACACCGAGGCGCTCGGCATCTCGGCCCTTCGGGAGCGGATAGCCCGGCACTACCGCGATGCTTACGGCGTGACCATTGCGCCCGAGCGGGTCGTGGTGACGACCGGCTCCTCGGCCGGGTTCGTGCTGGCTTTCCTGAGCCTCTTCGACCCGGGCCAGCGGGTGGCGATCACTGCGCCGGGCTATCCGGCCTATCGCAACATCCTGGAGGCGCTGGGCATCGGGCCGGTCACGATCCCGCTCGCCAAGGCCGACGGCTGGATCATGACCGCTCAGGCGATCGAGAAGGCCCATGCGGAAAAGCCCCTGCACGGCATCCTCGCCATGAGCCCAGCGAACCCTTCGGGGACCATGATCGGCCGCAAGGCGCTGGCGGAACTGGGCGAGACCTGCCGCCGCCTGGGCCTGTGGTCCGTGTCCGACGAGATCTATCATGGCCTGACCTATGGTGAAGCCGCGTCCACGGCGCTCGCCTCCGACGACGATGCGGTCGTGATCAATTCCTTCTCGAAATATTACTGCATGACCGGCTGGCGCATCGGCTGGATCGTCGTGCCGGATCGTCTGGTGCGGCCCATCGAGCGGCTGGCGCAGAACCTCTACATCTCGCCGCCCTACCTGTCGCAGGTGGCGGCGCTCGCCGCCTTCGATGCGGCCGAGGAACTGGAAGCCGTGAAGGCAGGCTATGCCCGCAACCGGGCCTATCTCCTGGAAGAGCTGCCCAAGGTCGGCATCACGGAAATGCACCCGGTGGACGGGGCCTTCTACATCTATGCCGACATCGCCCGCTTCACGAACGATTCCATAGGTTTCTCCAAGCGCATGCTGGAGGAGGCGGGCGTCGCCGCCACGCCCGGCCTCGATTTCGATCGCATCGAGGGCTCGCACTACCTGCGGTTTTCCTTCGCAGGCTCCGAAAACGATTGCCGCGAGACGGTGGCGCGGCTGAGGGCGTGGCTGAAATAACCCTTACCCGTCATCACCGGCCCTGTGCCGGTGATCTCGATTTGAAAAGCACGACGCTTCGCAAAGGTGGGATGGCCGGCACAAGGCCCGCCATGACGGTGAAAGAATACCCCTGCTGCAGCATCCCGCTTTGCAGCGATGCGCTCAAATCACCAGGAAGTCGCCGGCGGTCAGCGTGACCTTGCTGACGATCTTGATGATCTCGACCGGCTTGTACCGGCAAGCAGCGTAGGCGCCAAAGCAAAATGGCCGGGACGAGCCCGGCCATTCCCATTTTGAACTGATGTTCGATTACGAGCCGCTCAGGACCGACTTGGCCTTGGACCACCAGCCGGCGCGCTTCGGGCGCTCCGGATCAGGCGGGGTGAGGACGACCGCGACCGGCTCCGGCTCGGGAGCTACGGGAGCGGGCGGCGGCACGGGTGCCTCGGCCACGGGATGGGGCGGGGTGACGATCGGCTCTCTCTCGGCCGCAGGGCTGGACTCAGCCGCTTCAGCTTCGGCGCCGGCCTCGACCGGAGCGGGTTCATCCGAAGCCGGTGCGGCCTGAGCCTCGTCGGGAGCCACGAAGCCTTCCTCCTGGGCGAATTCAACCGTCTCGTCACGGCCGCGTCCACGACCGCCGCGTCGCCCGCGACGGCGGCGGCGACCAGCGCCGGAATCCTCGTCCGACTCGCCGGCCTTGACGGGGGCGGCCTCATCGCCGGAGGTCTCGACCTCGGCCTCTCCCTCGTCGGATTCGCCCTCGGTTTCTCCGGCTTCGGCGCCGTCCTCGGCCTCGCCGTCAGCCGCAAAAGCCTCCCGGTCGCGACCGCGACGGCGGCGGCGACGGCGACGACGGCGTCCACCGCCTTCCCCTTCGCCTTCCTCGCCGCGCTCTTCGCCGCCCTGAGCTTCCTCGGCGGCTTCCTCTTCGGCCTCAGCCTCGACATCGATGTCCTCGTCGGGCTCGTCGACAGGCACGATGGCGTCGATCTGAATGCCGGTCGCGGCCGACTTGTGCTCGAGCTTGAGGGCGGGCTCGCCCCGCTCGATGGCATAGGTGGTGGTGCCGTGGAGGCTGTCGTCGGCCACGATGGAAATCGCGACGCCGAAGCGGGTCTCCAGCTCGCGCAGGTGGATGCGCTTCTGGTTCAGGATGTAGAACGCCGCCTCCATCCGCGTGCGGACGATGAGGTTGTAACTGGCATTCTTGATGAGGGTTTCCTCGATCGAGCGCAGCACCTGCAGGGCGACCGACGGGGTCGAGCGCACGAAGCCGGTGCCGGCGCAGTGCGGGCAGGGAATCGAGGAGGATTCCAGCACGCCGGTACGGATACGCTGGCGCGACATCTCCAGCAGGCCGAAGGGCGAGATGCGGCCCACCTGGATGCGGGCGCGATCGTTCTTCAGGCACTCGTTGAGCTTCTTCTCGACGGCGCGGTTGTTCCGCTTCTCCTCCATGTCGATGAAGTCGATCACCACGAGGCCGGCGAGGTCGCGCAGGCGGAGCTGGCGGGCGATTTCCTCGGCCGCTTCGAGGTTGGTGCGCAGCGCCGTGTCCTCGATGTTGTGCTCGCGGGTCGAACGGCCGGAGTTCACGTCGATGGAAACGAGCGCTTCCGTCGGGTTGATGACGAGGTAGCCGCCCGATTTCAGGGTCACCACGTTCGAGAACATGGCATCGAGCTGCGCCTCGACGCCGAATTTCGCGAAGAGAGGCTGCGGATCGCGGTAGGGCTGGACCAGCTTCGAATGGCTCGGCATGAGCATCCGCATGAAGTCCTTGGCCTCGCGATACCCCTCGTCGCCGGACACCATCACGTCGTCGATGTCCTTGTTGTAGAGGTCGCGGATGGCGCGCTTGATGAGGGAGCCTTCCTCGTAGACCAGGGACGGGGCCGCCGACTTGAGGGTCAGCTCGCGCACGCTCTCCCAGAGGCGCATCAGGTATTCGTAGTCGCGCTTGATCTCGGGCTTGGTGCGCGAGGCGCCGGCCGTGCGCAGGATGATGCCCATTCCCTCGGGCACCTCCAGCTCCTGGGCGATTTCCTTCAGGCGCTTGCGGTCGGCCGCGTTGGTGATCTTGCGGGAGATGCCGCCGCCCCGGCCCGTATTGGGCATGAGCACCGAATAGCGGCCGGCGAGCGACAGATAGGTGGTCAGGGCCGCGCCCTTGTTGCCGCGCTCTTCCTTGACGACCTGGACCAGCAGGATCTGCCGACGCTTGATGACTTCCTGGATCTTGTACTGCTTGCGCGGCGTGCGCCGGCGCTGGGGAAGATCCTCGATGGCATCGTCGCCGCCAAGCTGCTCGACGATCTCGTGCTCTTCCACGTCGTGATCGTCTTCGTCTTCGTCGTCCTCTTCCTCATCGGCTTCCGCATCGCCCTCGGGCGAGCGGGATTCCGGGGGCTCGGAAGCGTCATAACCCTGCGCAGACTCGGCGCTCTGTGTCGTGTCGACATGGGCGGAGGCTTCGACGGCCTCGACGGCAGCCTCTTCTGCGTTCTCGCCGGGAGCCGCATCTTCAGCCGTCACCGCGCTGAAGGCGTCAGAGGCCGAGGCCTCGCGCTCTTCGCCAAGGCTCTCGGGGGTGTCCGAAGTATCGCCTTCGCGAGCCGCCGCACCGTCTTCGGTGCCGGCCTCGGCTTCGGACGAGACCACGGTCTCGTCGTTCTCGGTCCGCCGCTGCGAGGAACGGCGCCGGCGGCCGCGGCTGCGGCGCTCTTCCTCGTGTTCCTCCTCGCGCTGGGCTTCCGCCTCGGCTTCGAGCAGAGCCTGTCGATCGGCGACGGGGATCTGATAATAATCGGGATGAATTTCGCTGAACGCGAGGAACCCGTGGCGGTTTCCACCGTATTCCACGAAGGCCGCCTGGAGAGACGGTTCGACCCGGGTGACCTTGGCGAGATAGATGTTCCCGCGCAGCTGCTTACGGTTGGCGGATTCGAAGTCGAATTCTTCGACTTTCTGTCCACGTACCACCACGACCCGGGTTTCTTCCGGGTGTGAGGCATCGATTAGCATCTTGTTTGCCATGTTGAACTCTCGACATGGCGATCGAGGGCAGGACCTGAGGCAGGGGCCGCATTGTGGGCGGATGGGCACGCCGCAGGTAAGGGCGGCGGGCTGAAATTGCGTTAGGAGTGCTGTCGATCGCCATCGTGCGCCGCATGCGGGCGCATTCTGGGTTGAATTGGGCCGGCTCTTGGCCGGAAAGGGTGGAGCTTGGGCGTGCGCGGGATGAAACGCGCGATTCAAACGGTGCAGAAACGAAGGTCAAAGCTGACTTCGCGTGCGCAACCATTCGACACGGCCCTTTCGTAGATATCGATGGACCGGAAGCCGGCCATCGGCGAGTGGCGACAAGCGTCGCCATATGGTCCTGTCCGTGAGCCTGTCGAGGGTGACGGGTCTCCTGAAGGATCGGTCAACACAACCGTCTCCTCCGGATCCGCCGTCAGATTCGGCCATGCCGGACGGGATCAAGATCATTACAGAGCGATTGGGGCATTTGGCAAGATCTTGTGTCACTGTGCCTTGAATGCAACAGAGTCTCATTAAACCGCCGTGCGACGTGAGGTTCCGTTAACCAAAGGCCGTCTATCAGTATAGGAAGGACGCTAAAACTCTCAGCGATCACCGATGCCCTTCATCCCATATATCCGCATTATCAGCATGTGCCTCATGGCGTCCCTCGTGGCCGCGTGGTCGGGGCACGCCCATGCGGCCGGAGAGGGTGCAAAGGCTGGCTCGCCCGCCATAGCCGCCGCCGTTGCGGTCGAATCGGACGGGGCGAAAACCCGTTTCAAGGTTACCCTGTCGAAGGCGGTGACGGCCCAGGTGTCTCTGATGGAACGCCCGGACCGGGTCATCATCGACCTGCCGGAGGTGGCTTTCCATCTCCCCCAGGAGGCCGGGCGCAGCAGGGAAGGCCTTATCGCGTCCTACCGCTACGGTCTCTTCGCTCCGGGCCGGTCCCGGGTGGTGATGGAACTCACGCAGCCGGCAATGGTCTCCGGGATGACGACCGCACCGGACGCCACGGGCGCCGCGACGATCCTGACCATCGAACTCTCCCGCACCGAGCGCGAGGAATTCCGCAGGGCGGCTGTCGAAAACCCGGCGGCGAAGGAGGCTTCGGCCGCGCCCCTCGCACAGGAGACCAAGGATGCCCGACCGGTCATCATGATCGATCCCGGCCACGGCGGAATCGATCCGGGCGCGAATGCTTCATCGGGCAGTATCCTTGAGAAGGATCTCGTTCTCTCCTTCGCCCAGCGACTGCGGAAGAAGCTTGAGGACAGCGGCCGCTACAAGATCATCATGACCCGAGACCAGGATGTGTTCGTCTCCCTCGGCGACCGGGTGCGTGCCGCCCGAGCGGCTCAGGCCGACCTCTTCATCTCCGTCCATGCGGATTCGATCTCGGGCGGCCAGGAGGTGAGGGGACTGACGGTCTATACCGGGTCCGAACGGGCATCCGACGCGGATTCCGCCCGCCTCGCCGACCGCGAAAACAAGGCGGATGCGGTGGCAGGCGTCGAATCGGTCGACATGCCGGACGATGTCTCGGACATTCTGATGGAACTTACCCTTAGGGAAACACGGGGCTTCTCCCACAATTTCGCCGGCCGTCTCGTCGGTGAGTTCGATTCCGTTGCCCGCCTCAACAAGAACCCCCACCGGCAGGCACGCTTCCAGGTGCTGCGGGCCCACGACGTGCCCTCCGTCCTCGTCGAACTTGGCTATCTGTCGAGCCAGAAGGACCTCGACCTGTTGATGTCGGAGGAGTGGCGGGCCAAAATGGTCTCGGCCATGTCCGTCGCCGTGGATCGCTTTTTCGCCGCGCGGTTCGCCCGCAGGGGCACTGCCGCAGTTTTACCATAGATACAGTGTGGATAGCGGGGGCGCGATTCATCGGGTAACGAGGGTCCGCGTTTCAAGATCTGCATAAACAGGCGCCATGGGCGCCGTCATGGAACACCTTCGGATGCGCTTCGTCCTACGACTTTTCGGCTTTCTCTTCAGCGTTGGAGCGATCTTCTTCCTGATCGGCGCCGTCGGGCTCGCCTATGGATTCTGGTTCTACTCGAAGGATCTGCCGGATCACGCCCAGCTCGCCACCTACGAGCCGCCGGTGATGACCCGCATCCATGCGGCCGACGGCAGCCTCATCGCCGAATATGCCCGCGAGCGCCGGCTCTACGTGCCTATCCAGGCAGTGCCCAAGCTGGTGATCGATGCTTTCCTCTCCGCCGAGGACAAGAATTTCTACAAGCATGTCGGTATCGATCCCGAGGGCCTCGTGCGCGCCGTGGTGGTCAATCTCCGCTCTGGCGGAACGCGCGAGCAGGGCGCCTCGACGATCACCCAGCAGGTGGCCAAGAACTTCCTCGTCGGCAACGAGCGGAGCTATGAGCGCAAGATCCGCGAGGCGCTGATCGCCCTGCGGATGGAATCGACCTTTTCCAAGGACAAGATCCTCGAGCTCTATCTCAACGAGATCTTCCTCGGCACCCTGACTCCGGGCCGCAACCTGCATGGCATCGCGGCCGCAGCGCTCGACTATTTCGGCAAGTCGATCCACGAACTGACCATCGCCGAGGCCGCCTATATCGCGGCCCTGCCCAAGGGGCCGAACAACTACCATCCATTCCGCCAGCGCAAGGCCGCCGTGGAGCGCCGGAACTGGGTGATCGAGCGCATGGCCACCAACGGCTACATCTCGAAGGAGGCTGCCGAGGAGGCCCAGAAGGAGCCGCTCAACGTCAAGCCACGCGTGGTCTCCCCGAACAGCATCGCCTCGGGCTACTTTGCCGAGGGCGTACGGCGCGACATCGCCGAGCGCTACGGCGAGGAGACCCTCTACGAGGGCGGTCTGCTCATCCGTTCGACCCTTGATCCCAAGATGCAGGCCATGGCTCGCAAGTCCCTGGTCGATGGTCTCGTGCGCTTCGACGAGGCGCGCGGCTGGCGCGGCGCCCACCAGAAGATCGACCTTTCGGGCCGCGAGTGGGGCCTGGCGCTCTCGGAAGTGCCGGCGATGGCCGACGTGCAGCCCTGGCGTCTGGCCGTCGTGCTCGAGGTCGCGCGCGGGCAGGCCAAGATCGGTCTGCAGCCCAAGCGCGAGGCATCCGGACAGATGGTTAAGGACCGCGAGACGGGCACCGTGACGGCCGATGGCGCGAAATGGACCCGCCGGCCCGTCGAGCGCGCCGTTTCCGTGGGCGACGTGGTCTATGTGGAGCCGGTGACCGACAAACCGGGCCAGTTCCGCCTGCGCCAGATCCCCGAAATCTCAGGCGCCATCGTTGCCATGGACCCCAATACGGGCCGCGTCCACGCCATGGTGGGCGGCTTCTCCTACGATCAGAGCGAGTTCAACCGGGCGATCCAGGCCATGCGCCAGCCGGGCTCGTCGTTCAAGCCCATCGTCTATGCGACGGCCCTCGACAACGGCTATACGCCTTCGAACCAGATCATGGATTCGCCCTTCGTGCTCGATATGGGTCCCGGCCAGGCGGCCTGGGCCCCGTCGAACTACGACGGCAAGTCGGGCGGCTTGCGGACGCTGCGCTACGGCGTCGAGCATTCCAAGAATCTGATGACGGTGCGCCTCGCCAACGAGGTCGGCATGCCGGCCATCTCGGAATATGCCCGCCGCTTCGGCGTCTATGACGACATGCTTCCGCTGCTCTCCATGTCGCTCGGCGCCGGCGAGACCACGGTCATGCGCATGACGGCGGCCTACTCCATGTTCGTCAATGGCGGGCGCCGCATCAAACCGACTCTGATCGACCAGATCCAGGACCGCAACGGCCGGACGATCTACCGCCACGACGACCGCAAATGCGCGACCTGCAACGCGGAGAAGTGGGATGGCGGTGCTGCGCCCAAGCTGACCGAGACCCGCGAGCAGGTGCTCGATCCGCTCACCGCCTACCAGATGACCTCGATCCTCGAAGGCGTGGTCCAGCGCGGCACGGCGCAGTCGGTCAAGGCGGTCGGCAAGCCGCTCGCCGGCAAGACCGGCACCACCAACGACGCCAAGGACGTTTGGTTCGTCGGCTTCTCGCCCGATCTCGCCGTCGGCGTGTTTCTCGGCTACGACCAGCCGAAGTCTCTCGGCAACGCGGCGACGGCCGGCCAGTACGCGGCGCCCGTGTTCCGCGACTTCATGCAGCTGGCACTCAAGGACAAGCCTGCGACGCCGTTCCGTGTGCCCGCCGGCATCAAGCTCATCCGCGTCAATGCCGCCACCGGCACCCGGGCAGGCGGCGAGGGCGGCGGCACCATCCTCGAAGCCTTCAAGCCCGGCCAAGCCCCGCCAGAATACGTGCCGCCGGAGCCCGAAGAGGCTCCGCAGGTCGAGTATCAGGGCGCGCCGGGGGTACCCCGGCAGGCTGTGGGCGTGGGCACCGGCGGATTGTATTGACCGCTTCCTTACCCATATAAAAACCGCCCTCCCAATAACGGAAACGGATTGCTCTTCGGCTGAAGCATCGGTCGCGGGGCAATCCGTTGTCTCGAGGGCGGAGTTCCTTTGACACCCGGCGGCAGTCCTTCTAAGACCCTGCCATCACACGGACGGACAGCAAAGAAACGATGCGCGCCGAAATTCAACATCTCGTAGAAGAGACCAAGCAGTCAGTCGGGCTGCTGAGGAGGCATCTTTGACTGGGATACTGCCCAGCGACGCCTCGCGGAACTAAACGCGCAGGCCGAGGATCCCAACCTCTGGAACGATGCGGACGCCGCGCAGAAGATCATGCGCGAGCGCACGTCCCTCGAAGACCAGATATCGGCCGTGAAACGTCTCGAGCAGGATCTCGAGGATGCCATCACCCTGATCGAGCTCGGCGAAGCCGAAGAGGACGAAGCCACGATCCAGGAGGGCGAGTCGACCATCCGCAGCCTTCAGGCCGAGGCGGCCCGCCGCCAGGTCGAGACCCTGCTCTCGGGCGAGGCGGATGCCAACGACACCTATGTGGAAGTGCATTCGGGCGCCGGCGGCACGGAAAGCCAGGACTGGGCCAACATGCTCCAGCGCATGTATGCCCGCTGGGCCGAGCGCCGGAAGTACAAGGTCGAGCTTCTCGAAATCACCGACGGCGAAGAGGCCGGCATCAAGAGCGCCACGCTCCTGATCAAGGGTCTCAACGCCTATGGCTGGCTCAAGACCGAGTCCGGCGTGCACCGGCTGGTGCGCATCTCGCCCTATGACTCCAATGCCCGCCGCCATACGAGCTTCGCGTCCGTGTGGGTCTATCCGGTGGTGGACGACCGCATCAACATCGAGATCAAGGAATCCGACTGCCGCATCGATACGTTCCGCTCCTCGGGCGCGGGCGGCCAGCACGTGAACACCACCGACTCGGCGGTGCGCATCACGCATATTCCCAGCGGCATCGTCGTAGCCTGTCAGCAGGAGCGCTCCCAGCATAAGAACCGGGCGACCGCCTGGAACATGCTGCGCGCCCGCCTTTACGAGGCCGAGCTGAAGAAGCGCGAGGAGAAGGCCAGTGCGGAAGCCGCCGCCAAGACGGATATCGGCTGGGGTCACCAGATCCGCTCCTACGTGCTCCAGCCCTACCAGATGGTGAAGGACCTGCGCACCGGCGCTCAGTCGACGAGCCCGCAGGACGTGCTCGACGGTGACCTCGATCCCTTCATGGAAGCCTCCCTCGCCCAGCGCGTCTACGGCGGCGAGGCGGAGGTCGAGGATATCGATTAGGACGAGAAGGCCCGCTCGACCAAGGAGCGGGCCTTATTCTCTGCAGATGGTCATCTACACGATAAGGAAATCGGAGAAGCTGGGCGTCGTCCCTTTGACGTTCGCAAAGCGCACTGCGGCCAGAGGGCCAGAGCCGTCCGGATCGTGAGAGAGAAATTGGCCCTCCAGACTGAAGACTATCCTAGTGTCCGCATCAATCGCGGCCGTTCCTGTGACAAGCGCCCACGGGCTCAAGTCGCCTTTCTCAAGGGTGCGAAAGATCGACATCGTCGCTCCCATTGAACGAAGTATCGATTATGTGCCCTGAGTTCCGGGCGGTAACGAGCGTCGAGGTCGATGCTGCCGCCATCCTTGTGCCGAACGACACCTTCATCATTGAAAGTCTCCCGCTCAAGTTTCGGGAATTCGGCCCGGCCGGAAAAATCTCCAAACTCCCACTTCCATTGGAACGTCAGCTCAGCATCTTTACCCTTGACCTCAAGGAATCGGATGCCTGAAGCGTCGCCCCACATCTTCAAGGTTTTGCACGCCATGGCCTTGTCTGCACCATCGAACTTCGTGGAGCCCCACTGCGGACCATTGAAGGTATAGGTCAGGAAGGCCGGCTTCTTGTTGGCCCTGAGACTGGAGAGAGCATTCCAGCTTTGACCCGAGAGGACGGCTTTGTAGTCAGGCATTGCAACATTAGGTGGGAAAGGGGCTTGGATCTGCAACTCTAAAACATAAATGAAATTTCATTGCGATCGTATGGCATTTCCTATTCCAAGGCCAGCGCCGCCGCCAGCACCTCCTTGGCATGGCCCGGCACCTTCACCTTGTTCCAGACCCGGGCGATCTTGCCCTCCCGGTCGATCAGCACGGTCGTGCGCTCCACCCCCATGTATTTGTGGCCGAACATGCTCTTCTGAATCCAGATGCCATAGGCTTCCAGAACCGTCTTCGCTTCATCGGAGGCGAGGGCGAAGTCGAGGCCGTACTTGTTCCGGAACCGATCGTGGCTCTTCAAGGAATCCGGAGAGACGCCGACGACCTCCGTGTCGGCGGCGGCGAAATCCTGCTTGAGGGCCTGGAAGTCTTTCGCTTCGAGCGTGCAGCCGCTGGTATTATCCTTGGGGTAGAAAAACAGCGCGACCTTGCGGCCTTTCAGGCCGTCGAGGCTGATTTCCCGACCATCTGTCGCAGGCAGGGAGAAGGGCGGAGCTTTGGTTCCGATGCTAAGAGACATGAGTCGCCTTCCTTTTGGCGGAATATACTGATTGGAAATCTCTACAGCACCGGGCCAATAATGGTCTCCACTTTGGGATCAATCCGATGCTTGCATCTAGAAGCGCATCGTGCGTACCGGAAACCAGGACCACTTTTCTGCACGAAGCGCTCGTGTGCACGACTGAAAGGGACAGTCGCGGGGGTCTCCCGAGACGGTTAAGGTCTCTATCTCTGATTCCCTGATGAGCGCCCGAGCGCAAGAACCGGATTATCCAACGTCACAAGAATGAAGCTGCCATTTCGTACCACGTTGTCCCGGCGAGACCCGGTCAAGCGGAGCCTCCTCAAGCGCGTTCTTCGTGGCACTCTCTATGTGAAGCTTGGGCTTGTCGTCTTTGTGCTTGCCGCGCTCGGCCTGCTTTATCTGCGTCTCTCGGCGGCTCCGATGAGCTTCGGACGCCTGCCCGAACGGGTCGCGGAAGCCTTGGCGGCGCGCATCGGGCCCGGCTGGAACGTGACGTTGCGGAATACGGCCATCGAGCTGCACGACGGTTCTCCGGCCCTGCGGGCGAACGGGCTCGACATTCGGGCGCCCGGCGGCGATCTCGTGCTGCGGGCCCCTTATGCGATCTTCAGCGTCGATCTCACCTCGCTCCTGACCGCCAACCTTCAGCCCAAGGCGATCGAGGTGCGTGACCTGCAGGTGAGGGTCCTCGTCAACCGCGACGGATCGCTCTCGTTCTCGCCCGTGCAGGCGGCGGAGTCCGAGCCGGGCGCGTTACCTGCTCCCGTTGCACCGGAGCCGTCCCGGGAAGCTGCAGCGTCGCTGGCTCTCGATGCCAACGGGCCCTCGCCCGTGTCGGGCGTCGTCGGGTCGCTGCTGGAACTCATCGTCGGCCCTGGAAGCGTTCTCAACTCGCTCGGCCAAGCGGAGCTGACCAATGCGCGCCTCGTCTTCGTCGATGCGGATGGTCGCGAAAGGGCCAGGTTCCAACGGGTGGATGCCGCCTTCGACTGGACGGAGAACGGCGGCCGGCAGTTTGCCGCCACGGTCGAAGGGGATCAGGGACCCTGGCGACTCAACGGCGATGCCGTTGCGGACGGAAATGGCGCCTATCGGGCCGGCGTGGTCGCGAACGAAGTGCCGATCAAGGACATCCTTCTCCTCGCAGGGGCTTCCGATCTGCCGGCGGCCACGGATCTCGAATTCTCCGGACGGTTCGACATCGCCTATGCGGATGGTCGCATCGCGGAGCTGAAGACACGGCTCGCGAGCAATGCCGGCACGTTCCAGATCGAGGACAAGGATACGTCGCCATTCCCGGTGGAGCGCGCAACGATCGAGGCACAATGGGTCGAGGCCGAGAAGGCTCTCGAACTCCAGGAACTCGGCCTGCAGGGCGGGAACACGAACCTGCGCCTGCAGGGGCGCCTCGCGACTCCCATGGCGGACAAGCCTTGGCGTTTGTTCCTCGGCGGCCGCGATATCGTGTGGTCCGGTGCGGCAGCGGGAGACCGTCCTCTTCAAGTCAGCGAGTTCGCCGCCGATCTGTCCGGCCCGGACGGTGTCACGATCAACAGCGTCACGCTGAAAGGGCCTGAGCTGTCGGCCCGCATCAGCGGCCTTCTCGGAGCCTCTGCAGATCCGAAGGCCCTGAATCTGAACGTCCGTGCGGAGAAGACGAATATCCGCTCCGCCCTGCGGATCTGGCCTGAGGCGGTCGCTCCTCCGGTCCGCAAATTCCTCGTGTCCAACCTGAAGGCGGGCACGCTGGATTCCATCGATCTCAAGGTGGCTATGTCCGGCGAGGATATCGCAAAGGCGGTGACGGGTGGTCCGACCCCCGATGAGTCCCTGAAGATCGATTTCGCCATTTCCGACGGCGTCCTCCAGGTAGCGGACGGCCTTCCGCCGATCTCGGGGATGAACGTGAACGGTCACGTAACGGGCAAGAAGGTCGGCGTGCGTGCGTCGACGGGTCTGGTCCAGATGGCGGACAACCGCTCCCTGGACGCCTCCGACGGCGCGTTCATCCTGGACAATTATTGGGATGACAATGCGTTGGCCCGCATCGATTTTCGCCTCACCGGCGGTGCCGACGGATTGGGCGCCCTGCTGCTGGAACCGCGCATCAAGGAAATCGCCGGGTTCAATATCGATCCCGCCACGATGAAGGGGAAGACCGATCTGCGCGTCGGCATAGGCCTTGCCGTCCATGACATCCCGGCCTTCGCCGACCTGCCTCTCAGAGTGAGCGGAACGGTCAATGATTTTGGCGTCGACAAGTTCTTCGGCAAGGACCGTCTGGAAGGGGCCGATCTGGCGATTGCTTACGACCGGGGCGATCTCGTCGTGAAAGGCGACGGCAAGCTCGCAGGAAACCCGGCCGCCATCGATCTGCACAAGAACAAGCAGGGCGGGCAGGCGAGCGTCGCGTTCTTCCTCGATGAGGCGGCGCGCAGCCGGCGGGGGCTGTCCTTCGGCACCCAGCTTACGGGAACGATCGGACTCAAGGCGAGCCTTCCTCTCGGCGCATCGGCCCCGTCGAACATCCTGGTCGAAGCGGATCTTGCCAAGGCCGGCGTGGATCAGCTGATCCCCGGCTGGGTGAAGCCGGTCGGACGGCCCGGAAAGCTGACCTTCACCATGGTCGAAGGGCCGTCCCACGAGATCCGTGATCTGCAGCTCGACAGCGGCAGCGTGCAGCTGAAGGGCAATGCGACGCTCTCGAGTGAGGGAAGCCTGGAGAAGGCCGAACTCTCGACCTTCAAGCTTTCGCCCGGCGACGACATGCTGGCCCAGATCGAGCGCGCCAGCAACGTCTACAAGGTCGCGATCCGCGGCAATGTGGGCGATGCCCGACCCTTCGTGAAGGGTGGCGCAGGCTCCTCCGCTTCCGGACGAAATGCGCCTTCGCAGAAGGACGCCAAGGATTTTGATCTCGACCTGAGCCTCAACATCCTTACGGGCTACAACGAGGAGGCAATCACCAACGCCGTGATCAAAGCCTCCGTGCGCAAGGACAACCTTCGTCAGCTCGACATGAAGGGGCGGCTCGGTGCGACGGACATCGTCGGGCGGACCCTGCCGGATGCCGGTGGTCCAGTGGTGATCCTGCAGGCGGAGGATGCCGGCGCGCTGCTGCGCTTCACCGATGTCTACAGGCGGATGTCCGGTGGAGATCTCATTCTTCAGCTCGCGACGGGAGACGGCCCGCAGGCCGGGCATGTCATCCTGCGCTCGTTCGCTCTGGTCAACGAGCCGGCCCTTCGCCGGATCATCCCGACACAGACGCAGATCATTGCCGGGCAGGACAAGGCCGGCAATCCGCAAGCCGTCCGCGTGGACGTGAACGAGGTGCAGTTCGCCAAGGCCCGTCTCGAATTCACCCGCAACGCCGGTCGGCTCGATTTCAAGGATGCTGCGATTTGGGGCAACCAGATCGGGTTCACACTGGGCGGCTTCATCGATTACGCCCGCGACCGGCTCGACATCACGGGCACCTTCGTTCCGGCCTATGGACTCAACAATGTGTTCGCCCAGGTGCCGCTCTTCGGGCCGCTTTTGGGCGGAAGCCAGTATGAGGGGCTGTTCGCCGTCAATTTCCGGCTCAATGGTCCGGCGAGTTCGCCGTCGCTGACGGTCAATCCGCTCTCGGCCGTCGCCCCCGGCTTCCTGCGCAAGCTCTTCGGTGTGGGAGCCGGAGCGGAACCGCAGACAGGATCGCTGCCGACGGTTCCGGAACGTTAAGCCTTTAGACGGCTCGCAGGAGCACGTGCTTCTTCTTGCCGAAGGACAGCTTGATCACGCCCTCGGCCGTAACGTCGGACAGGTTCAAGGTGCCTCGCTCGTCCGAGACGGTCTGGTCGTTTACCTTGAGGCCGCCGCTCTTCACCTGCCGGCGCGCCTCGCTCGATGACGGTACGAGCTTGGCGTAATCGGGCCCGAAGGCTGCCAGGATGCCGAGACCTCCTTTGAGGACATCCGTCGCGATCTCGACGGTCGGCAGGCTTTCCGCCAGGGCTCCCTGCTCAAAGGTCTTGCGAGCGGTCTCTGCCGCCAGTTCCGCGGCCTCGCGGCCATGGAGGAGGGCGGTTGCTTCCGTTGCGAGAACCTTCTTGGCTTCGTTGATCTCGGCACCCTGAAGCGCTTCGAGCCGTGCGATCTCGTCCATGGGCAGAATGGTGAAGAGCTTCAGGAAGCGGGCGACATCCGCATCCTCGGTGTTGCGCCAGAACTGCCAGTAATCGTACGGGCTCAGCATGTCGGCGTTGAGCCAGACGGCCCCGGAGGCGGTCTTGCCCATCTTGGCGCCGGAAGCAGTGGTCAGGAGCGGGCAGGTGACGGCGTAGAGCTGCGGCGTGCCGAGGCGGCGGCCGAGATCGATCCCGTTGACGATGTTGCCCCATTGGTCCGAGCCGCCCATCTGCAGCACGCAGCCGTAGCGCCTGTTGAGCTCCACGAAGTCGTAGGCCTGGAGAATCATGTAGTTGAATTCCAGGAACGACAGTTCGTGCTCCCGGTCGAGGCGCAGCTTCACGCTGTCGAAGGACAACATGCGGTTGACCGAGAAGTGTCGGCCCACGTCGCGCAGGAATTCGATGTAGTTGAGTTTGGTCAGCCACTCGGCATTGTCGGCCATCATCGCATCGGACTTGCCTTCTCCGAAGCTGATGAAGCGCGAGAAGACCGTCCTGATGCTTTCCTTGTTGGCCTCGATCTGATCGATGGTCAGGAGCTTGCGGCTCTCGTCCTTACCGGATGGATCGCCCACCCGGGTCGTCCCGCCGCCCATGAGCGTGATCGGCTTGCCGGCGCCCGTCTTCTGCAGCCAGTGCAGCATCATGATCGAGAGCAGGTGTCCTACGTGCAGCGAGGGGCCTGTGCAGTCGTAACCTACATACGTCGTCAGGCGCCGTTCGAGGGCCGCAGTATCGACGCCCTCGAAATCCGAGGTCTGATGAATGAAGCCCCGCTCGGTCAGGACCTTCAGAAATTCGGACTTCGGCGCGCTCATCGCTTCTCTCGTCTTAACTCGATCACAGATGCCGAAGCCTGTAGCAGGTTCGTGCGCTCATTTCATCCTCTTCAGACACAATGTCAGATTGCGTGTCGTGAAGAAGTTTCCACGAGCGGGAAGCTTGACAGAGAGAGTTCAGAGGTAAGTGATATTGTTACAATTGCGTAATGTAGGCTGCACGTGCTGCCTCTGTTTGTCGAACGGAAGAGTTCCCTCATGGTCGAGATTTGGTCATGGGGCACAGGGAACAATTCCTCAACGGTGGCGCCGGCAACGACACGCTATTGGGTGGAAGCGGCAACGACTGGCTTGACGGCGGCGACGTCATGGACGGCTGGGACGTCCTGTCCTAAGAGCGTGCGACCCGCGGCATAGTGGTCGACCTGACCAGCAACGCCCATGGCGGGGCCGCGGCCTGGGATACGATCCGCAACATCGAAGTCGTGCACGGCACGAACTTCGACGACAGCCTGACCGGCATCGACAATGGCGGCGGCACCGGCGAGCTGTTCTACGACGTGGATAGCTCGGGCGGCGTGACGGCGATCAAGTTCGCCGCCGTGACTGCAGGTACGGCGCTCAGCGCCGCGAACCTCCTTCGTCGTGTGAGCCTCGACGTAGCGTGGTCGTTCTACGCGGCTTGCCGCAGAGAACGGTACAATCAAAAGCAATGGGCGAACTCGAGGCCTGCCCATTGAACCCATCGTGTTGGGATCGGCTCAAGCCGCCTCTTCGGCCGTTCCCAGGCGCTTGTCGAGATACTCGTCCACGGCGACCATGAGCTCGTCGACCCGGCCGTCGAAGAAGTGGTTGGCGCCGTCGATCACGGCGTGCTCGAGCTTCACGCCCTTCTGGGTCTTCACCTTCTCGATCACGCTGACCACGTCCTTGACCGGAGCCACCCGGTCCTCCGAGCCGTGCACGAAGAGGCCGGAGGACGGGCAGGGGGCGAGGAAGGAGAAGTCGTAGCGGTTGGCCATGGCGGCAATCGAAATGAAGCCTTCGATTTCCGGACGGCGCATGAGGAGCTGCATGCCGATCCAGGCGCCGAAAGACACCCCGGCAATCCAGCAGGCGCGGGCGTCCGGGTTCATGGCCTGCGCCCAGTCGAGGGCCGCGGCCGCATCCGAGAGCTCGCCCTGGCCGTGGTCGAAAGCGCCTTGGCTGCGGCCGACGCCGCGGAAGTTGAACCGAAGGACCGAGAAGCCGCGCTTCGCGAAATCGTAGTACAGATTATAGACGATCTGGTTGTTCATCGTCCCGCCGAATTGCGGGTGCGGGTGCAGGATGATGGCGATGGGGGCGCCCTTTTCCTTGGCAGGCTGGTAGCGTCCCTCGATGCGACCGGCAGGACCCGTGAAGATGACTTCAGGCATATACGCGAACCTCTTGATCGCCCCTCCATCCGAAGGGGGAAACTGTGGGCGACCTTGACTCCAGGCCGCGGTTCCTCATAAAAGAACCCTTAGAACTATTCTAAAATGTTCCATTGTTTCATTGATCCGCGCGATGACGGGCATCGGGAGAAACACGGGACAGATGTGGTTGCGGTGCTTTAGCACGGCAACCAGGGTCGGTTGCAAGAATTTCGTGAGGCTCCAAGCAGCTATGGCTCCTGGCCAGCGCATATATCTCGACCATAACGCGACCTCGCCCCTACGGACGGAGGTTGCAGAGGTCGTGCTGCGCGCTCTCCAGCTTCCCGGAAATGCCTCGTCCGTCCATGCCGAGGGTCGCGCCGCGCGGGCAGAGATCGAGAATGCCCGGGAAAAAGTAGCCCGCCTCGTTGGGGCCAGGGCGAAGAACGTCGTCTTCACGAGCGGTGGGACCGAAGCCGCTAACCTTGTTTTGTCGCCAAGCTTCCGTCGTCTAGGAGATTCGGGAGCGACAAAGCTTCTGGTCGGGGCCGTGGAGCACCCGTGTGTCCTCAACGGCCATCGCTTTGCTTCCGATGCCGTCGAGGTCATTCCTGTCGGCAGTCGCGGAATCCTTGATCTTGCCTGGCTCAGGGCCCACTTGGAGAAGGCGGGGGATGAGCGGGTTCTGGTCTCGGTCCAGCTTGCCAACAACGAGACCGGCGTACTGCAGCCGGTGGCCGAGGCCGCCCGGCTGGCTCATGAGTATGGCGGATTGGTCCACACCGATGCGGTTCAGGCGGCCGGCAAGATCCCGGTCGACATAGCCGAGCTTGGCGTCGATGTGCTGACGCTCTCCGCCCACAAGTTCGGGGGACCGAAGGGGATCGGGGCTGTGGTTCTGGCCTCCGACCAGTTCGGGATCGCCGAGAAGCTGATCCGGGGTGGTGGCCAGGAGAAGGGTTTCAGAGCCGGCACCGAGAATGTGGCGGCCATCGCGGGCTTCGGCGCTGCGGCCGAGTTGGCCCTTGCGAACCTGGCGCAGGAAGCCGGGCGGCTCGGGGCTTTGAGAGCCGAGGCTGAGGCGCAGGTCCGCCGGATTGTGCCCGATGCACTTGTTGTGGCTTCCGCTGCTGAGCGGTTGCCTAATACTTTCGCCTTTGCCATACCCGGCCTCAAGGCCGAGACGGCATTGATCGCCTTCGATCTGGCAGGCGTGGCCCTGTCATCCGGTTCGGCATGCTCGTCCGGGAAGGTCAAGCGATCGCATGTGCTCGACGCCATGGGCGTGGAGCCCGCCCTTGCTGAGGGCGCTTTGCGTGTGAGTTTAGGGTGGTCGACCACTCATGAGGACGTGATCCGCTTCGCGGAGGCGTGCGAAAGGGTTGTCGGCACCTTATATAAGCGGAAGGCGAGCGCGGCCTGAGAAGGCCTTGCGTCGTATTCCAGAGTCATCAACCCGCGGCCCTTGAAGCCGTGAGCGGTGGGAGAGACAGATGCCTGCAGTGCAGGAAACGATCGATCAGGTCCGTTTGATCGACGTCGATCAGTATAAGTACGGCTTCGAGACCGAAGTCGAAATGGAGAAGGCCCCGAAGGGCCTCTCCGAGGATGTCATCCGCTTCATCTCTGGCAAGAAGGGCGAGCCGGAGTGGATGCTCCAGTGGCGCCTCGATGCCTACAAGCGCTGGCTCACCATGAAGGAGCCGAACTGGGCACGTGTGTCGTACGACAAGATCGACTACAACGACATCTACTACTATGCTGCGCCGAAGAAGAACCCGTCGCCCAAGTCCCTCGACGAGGTCGATCCGGAAATTCTCAGGACCTACGAGAAGCTCGGTATCCCGCTGCGCGAGCAGGAGATCCTGGCCGGCGTCGAGCCCGAGCGACGGGTCGCCGTGGATGCGGTCTTCGATTCCGTATCGGTCGCCACGACCTTCAAGGCAGAGCTGGCCAAGGCCGGTGTGATCTTCATGCCGATCTCCGAGGCAATCCGGGAATATCCGGACCTCGTGCGCCAGTATCTCGGCTCGGTGGTGCCAGTAACTGACAACTTCTTCGCCACCCTGAACTCGGCCGTGTTCACCGACGGCTCGTTCGTCTACATCCCGCCGGGCGTGCGCTGCCCGATGGAGCTGTCCACCTACTTCCGCATCAACGAGAAGAACACGGGTCAGTTCGAGCGCACCCTGATCATCGCGGACAAGGGATCGTACGTCTCGTATCTCGAGGGCTGCACGGCCCCGAAGCGCGACGAGAACCAGCTCCATGCCGCCGTGGTCGAGCTGATCGCGCTCGACGATGCCGAGATCAAGTATTCCACGGTCCAGAACTGGTATCCGGGTGACGCCGAGGGCCGGGGCGGCATCTACAACTTCGTCACCAAGCGCGGCGATTGCAGGGGCAAGAACTCGGTCATCACGTGGACACAGGTCGAGACCGGCTCCGCCATCACCTGGAAATACCCGTCGTGCATCCTGCGCGGCGACAACTCGCGCGGCGAATTCTACTCGATTGCCGTGTCGAACGGCATGCAGCAGGTCGATTCCGGCACCAAGATGATCCATCTCGGCAAGAACACCACGAGCCGGATCATCTCGAAGGGCATCGCGGCCGGCAGGTCCGAGAACACCTATCGCGGTCTCGTCTCGGCTCACCGCAAGGCGACCGGCGCGCGCAACTTCACGAACTGCGACTCGCTCCTGATCGGAAACCAGTGCGGGGCGCATACCGTGCCTTACATCGAGTCGAAGAACGCGACCGCGGTGTTCGAGCACGAGGCAACCACATCGAAGATCTCGGAAGATCAGATGTTCTACTGCCAGCAGCGCGGCCTCTCGGATGAAGAGGCGACGGCGCTCATCGTGAACGGCTTCGTGAAGGACGTGCTGCAGCAGCTCCCCATGGAGTTCGCAGTCGAGGCGCAGAAGCTGATCTCGATCTCGCTCGAAGGCTCAGTCGGTTAATTCAGGAAACAACACGTGGGTACCCGGGACAAGCCCGGGCATGGCGAGAAAAGCTTCGAAGCCCGTCATGGTCGGACTTGATCCAACCATCCACGCCTAGAACAACGGAATATTCAGATGCTCGAAATCAAGAACCTGGTCGTCCAGATCGAGGACAAGCGCATTCTCAACGGCCTCAATCTCACCGTGAACAAGGGTGAAGTGGCTGCCATCATGGGCCCGAACGGATCGGGCAAGTCGACCCTGTCCTATGTGATCGCCGGCAAGGAGGACTATGAGGTCCTCGACGGCGAGATCCTGCTCGACGGCGAGAACCTGCTGGAGATGGAGCCGGATCAGCGCGCCGCCGCCGGCGTGTTCCTGGCCTTCCAGTATCCGCTTGAGATCCCCGGCGTCGCCTCGATGACCTTCCTGAAAGCCACTCTCAACGCTCAGCGCAAGGCGCGCGGCGAAGCGGAGCTCACCACGCCGGACTTCATCAAGCGCGTGAACTCTGTAGCCACCCAGCTTGAGATCCCGAAGGACATGCTCAAGCGTGCCCTCAACGTCGGCTTCTCTGGCGGTGAGAAGAAGCGCATGGAAATCCTGCAGATGGCGCTGCTCCAGCCATCCTTCTGCATCCTGGACGAGACCGACTCCGGCCTTGACATCGACGCCCTGCGCATCGTGTCCGAGGGCGTGAACGCCCTGCGCTCGCCAGACCGCGCTTTCCTCGTCATCACGCACTACCAGCGCCTTCTGAACCACATTGTGCCGGACACGGTGCACGTGATGCATAGCGGTCGCATCGTGAAGTCGGGCGGCAAGGAGCTTGCCCTCGAGCTCGAGGCGAACGGCTATGCCGATTACCGCGAAAGCGAGGCCGCTTAAGATGGCTGACGTCACTCTCATGAAGACGCCGGCGGAAACCGCGCTGGTGCAGGCATTCGAGAGCGCGAAGACGGCGTTGCCGGGCAACGGCGAGTCGCGGGCTCAAGCCTTCGAGCAGTTCACCCAGCGGGGCCTGCCGCACCGCCGGGTCGAGGAGTTCAAGTATACCGATCTGCGGGCGCTCCTGCGCGAGGTGGCTCCGTTCGCAGGCGTTCCGACGACCGACGAGGCCAGGGCTGCGCTGACAAGTGCCAAGGCACTCGCGGGCGTCGAAGCGCTTCAGGTGCCGTTCGTGAATGGCCACTTCGTGCGCGAGGCGGTGGACTTCCGCGCCCTGCCGGAGAACGTCGAGATCGTGCCCCTGGCCGAGGCTCTGGCGAATGGTCACGACTGGCTTGCGAAGCTGAGCCCTGTGCCGTGGGCGAACGACAATCCGGTCTACCAGCTCAACACGTCCTTCATGGCCGATGGCGTCATGATCCGTGTGGCTGGACCTGTCGAGAATCCGGTGCATCTGCGCTTTGTCACGGCTGCGGCTTCGGCCGTTGCCACCGCCACGCGCATTCTCGTTGTCGTGGAGGAAGGCGCGTCCGTGACCCTGCTCGAAACGCACGAGAGCACCGATGGCGCCAACCATCAACCGAACGACGTTGTGGAGCTGATCGCGGGCGACCGTACCAACATTCAGCATGTGCGCGTCAATGCCGAGGGTGACAAGGCGCTCGCCTTGTCGACGCTCGCCGCCAAGATCGGCGGCGAAGCCGTGTTCAACAGCACCAACGTCACGGCCGGCTCGGCAACCTCGAGGCACCAGGTCTTCGCCATCCTCGATGGCGAGAACACGAACCTGCGCGTCAACGGCGCGACGATGCTGAAGGGCTCGCAGCACGGGGACTCGACCCTCGTGGTCGAGCATGCGGCTCCCCATTGCGAGAGCCGCGAGCTGTTCAAGACCGTCATTGACAACGAGGCTACCGGCGTCTTCCAGGGTAAGATCATCGTTCCGCATCATGCCCAGAAGACCGATGGCCGCATGATGTCGGCGGCGCTCCTCCTCGAGGAGGGCGGCTCCATGAACAACAAGCCCGAGCTCGAAATCTTCGCCGATGACGTGCAGTGCGCCCACGGCGCCACCTGCGGCCAGCTCGACGAGGATCTCCTGTTCTACCTCATGGCCCGCGGCCTGCCGAAGAAGGAAGCCGAGAGCCTCCTGGTTCAGGCTTTCCTCGGCGAGGCGCTGGAGTTCGTGGAGAACGAAACCGTCCGCGAGTCACTCGTTGGCACGGTCGAGGGCTGGCTGAAGGCTCGCTCGTAATACCCGTCTCGTCATGGCCGGGCTTGTCCCGGCCATCCCGATCAGAAAGGCACGACGCTTCTCCGATCGGGATCACCGGTACGAGGCCGGCGGTGACAATGGAGGAGAACATCAGGCAATGAACGCTCCTGTGAAGCCATACGACGTCGAAGCGATCCGGGCGGAGTTTCCGATCCTGACGCAACAGGTCTATGGCAAGCCGCTGGTCTACCTCGACAATGCCGCCTCGGCCCAGAAGCCGCGCGCGGTGATCGACGCGATGGTGAACACGATGCAGACCGGCTATGCCAACGTTCATCGCGGCCTGCACCACATGGCGAACGTTGCGACCGAGGACTTCGAACGGGCGCGGGAAACCGTGCGGGAGTTCCTCAACGCCGAATCCGTCGACGAGATCGTGTTCACCAAGTCGGCGACGGAAGCCTACAACCTCGTGGCCGATTCCTTCGGCCGCATGGGGATCGGGGAGGGCGACGAGATCATCCTCTCGATCATGGAGCACCATTCCAACATCGTGCCCTGGCACTTCCTGCGCGAGCGGAAGGGGGCCGTGATCAAATGGGCACCGGTGGACGATGAGGGCAACTTCCTCATCGACGAGTTCGAGAAGCTCATTACGCCGCGCACCAAGATCGTCGCCATCACGCATATGTCGAACGTGCTCGGCACAGTGACGCCGATGAAGGAGATCATCCGCATTGCCCACGCCCACGGCATTCCCGCGCTGGTGGATGGGGCCCAAGGCGCGGTGCATCTTCAGGTCGACGTGCGCGATCTCGATGCGGATTTCTACGTCTTCACCGGGCACAAGGTCTATGGTCCAACAGGCATCGGTGTTCTCTACGGCAAGCGTGAATGGCTCTCGAAGATGCCGCCCTATTCGGGCGGTGGCGAGATGATCCGCGAGGTGCGCCAGGACGCGATCACCTACAACGACCCGCCGCACCGCTTCGAGGCGGGAACGCCGCCGATCATCGAGGCCGTTGGCCTCGACGCAGCCCTGCGGTTCATGATGCAGCTCGGGCGGGAGAACATCCAGGCACACGAAGCTGCGCTTTCGGCCTATGCCCATGAGCGTCTGGGTGCCATGAACTCGATCCGAATCATCGGCCGCGCCAGGGGCAAAGGCGCTATCCTGTCCTTCGAGATGAAGAACGCGCACGCCCATGACGTCGCAACCGTCATCGACAGGCAGGGCGTGGCGGTCCGGGCCGGCACGCACTGCGCCATGCCGCTCCTGGAGCGCTTCGGCGCCACCTCGACCTGCCGCGCCTCATTTGGCCTCTACAACACCATGCAAGAAGTCGATAAGCTGGCGGATGCCCTGCAGAAGGCGGAAGCCCTGTTTGCTTGAGGATTGACCTGTGAATGATATGACCCCGACCCAGGATGGGCCCAACGCGCCGCAGGTGTCCCCGGGCTCCGCGATTCCGCCGGAAGAGCTCGACCGCATGACGGACGACATCATCGCGGCGCTCAAAACCGTCTACGATCCGGAAATCCCGTCCGACATCTATGAACTCGGCCTGATTTACCGGGTCGACATCGACGACGAGCGCAACGTTACCATCGACATGACGCTGACCGCGCCGGGCTGCCCGGTTGCTGGCGAGATGCCGGGCTGGGTCGAAAACGCCGTGTCCACCGTCCAGGGCGTCCAGAACGTCCAGGTGAACATGGTCTTCGATCCGCCGTGGGACCAGAGCCGCATGTCGGACGAAGCACGGGTTGCGCTCGACATGTGGTAGGCTGGATCGGCTCATCATTTCACATTGCGTCACGGCCGGGCTTGTCCCGGCCGTTTTTCGTTCGACTCTCGCTGTCATTCCAAGGCGAGCGTGAGCGAGAGCCCGGAGTGACAGTGCGGCTCCTCAGGTCCGGTTGATGGAAACGCCGCCATCGACGAGGAGTGCCGTGCCCGTCGTGAAGCTCGAGGCATCCGAGGCGAGATAGAGCGCCGACCGCGCGATCTCCTCGGGACGGGCCCGGCGCTTCAGGGCGTGCAGGCCCTCGACGAAGGCCAGCGCCTCGGGGGTGCTCACCCAGGCGTCTGCCAGGGGTGTATCCGTGCCGCCGGGCAGCAGGGCGTTGACGCGGATGCCCCTTGGGCCGAACTCGCTGGCGAGAGATTGCGTGAGCCCGATCAATCCGGACTTGCTCGCCGCATAGGCTGCCACGCCGGGCATTCCGGCCGTGTAGCCGACGAACGTGGAGGTGAAGATCAGGGAACCTCCGCCGCGGTCGAGCATGGCGGGAATCTGGTACTTCGCACCCAGAAAGGCCGCCGTGAGGTTTACCGCGAGCGTCTCGTTCCAGCCTGCGAGCGATACGTCCGGTGTCGGCCCCATCTCGCCATTCGTGCCCGCATTGTTGAAGGCGATGTCGAGTCCGCCGAATTGGCGGATCGCCATGTCGACGAGCGTGCGAGCCAAAGCCTCGTCCCTGATGTCGCCGCCAACCGCAACGGCACGGCCGCCATCCCTTTCGATCTCGGCAACGAGTGCGTTCAACGCGTCGCTCCGCCGTGCGGTCGCGATGACGTTCGCGCCTTCCCGCGCGAACAATCTGGCAGTCGCAAGGCCGATCCCGGAGCTTGCTCCAGTCACGATGGCGGTCTTGTTCATAAGCGTGGTCACGGCGCGTCCCTTTCCTTCACGAGCTCAGTGCTCGGGACTGGGATCTCAAATTACCCATTCACTTCCGACCCGTTTTCTGCGCCCGATTCCTGTGATGAAAGCGAGATGGCGATGGAATGGCCGTCATGGGAAAGGAGCTTCCAATTTGTAAGAGAGGAGAAATGTTATAGATTGGGCGTGACGAACAGACGATCTGAGGGCGCTTCCCGAGGAGATCGCTCTTGAACACGCCTCACATGTCAAAGATCCTTCGGACCCGCTGCTGCATTGTCGGGGGCGGCCCGGCCGGTATGATGCTGGGATATCTTCTCGCCCGGCAGGGTGTAGAGGTTCTGGTTCTCGAGAAGCATGCCGATTTTCTGCGTGATTTTCGCGGGGACACCATCCACCCATCGACGCTGGAGGTCATGCACGAGCTTGGATTGCTCGATGAGTTTCTCTCCAGGCCTCATCAGGAAACCCGGACAGTCAGCCTGGTCGTGGGTGGCACAACCTTGAAATTGGGCGATTTCTCCCACCTGCCGACGCACTGCAAATTCATTGCGTTCATGCCGCAATGGGATTTCCTCGATTTCCTGGCCGATCACGCCCGCGAGTATCCTCATTTTCATCTGCGCATGCTGGCGGAGGTGACGGATCTCATCGAAGAGCAGGGCAGGGTAATCGGTGTACGGGCCGCGACCCCTGAAGGAGCTCTCGATGTGCATGCCGATCTGGTAGTGGCAGCCGACGGGCGGCGCTCAATCGTTCGCGAGAAGGCAGGCCTGGAAGTCATGGATATCGGCGCGCCGATGGATGTGCTCTGGATGCGGGTGTCCAAGCTGTCAGGCGATCCCGGCCAATTGCTTGGGCGCATTGAGGCAGGGCAGATGCTGGTCATGATCGACCGCGGACAATATTGGCAGTGCGCCTACCTCATTCCGAAGGGCTCGCTCGAGAGACTGAAGCAGGAAGGATTGGCGGCATTCCGCTCGAAACTAATTGGACTTGCTCCATTCCTCGGGGAACGCATCGAGGAGCTTCGGTCTTGGGACGACATCAAGCTGCTGACGGTCGCCGTCGATCGGCTGAAGCATTGGTTCAAGCCTGGTCTTCTGTGCATCGGCGACGCGGCCCATGCCATGTCGCCCGTAGGCGGAGTCGGCATCAATCTCGCCATTCAGGACGCGGTGGCGACGTCCAACATCCTGGGCCCGTCGCTAAAGGATGGGCCGGTGGGAGTTGAGCAGCTCGCACTGGTCCAGAGCAGGCGAGAGTGGCCCACGCGGATGACGCAAGGGCTGCAGGTCCTGCTTCAGAACCGGATGATCGATCCCATCCTCAACAGCAGGGGATCGGTCTCAGCGCCCTGGATCATCCGCTGGCTGGCGCAATGGCCCCTGTTCCGTCGGCTTCCTGCCCGTCTGATCGGTATCGGTTTCAGGCCGGAGCACGTGCGCTGACGGTACCGTGGCGCGAGCCTCGTGCGCCTCGGAATCATCCTGATCGTCGTTCACAAGGTCATCCGCCTCCGCGATGGAGGACAGCACCGGCGCGCGCGGCGCGTCGGGCACCGCGGCGAACATCGCACGGGCGATTTCCTGCTCTCCCATCACGATCCGGGTCGCGCCGTATTTCATCACATGATCTTCCTGGGCTGCGGAATGTACTCGCACGATGATCGGAAGATCCGGGTTTATCCCGCGGGCCTGCTCGACGACCTGGCCGCTCTCGAAAGCGTCCGGGATTGCGACCAGGAGACAGCGGGCCTCCTTGATGTTGGCGGCTGCGGCAACCTCCGGATCGGCCGCGTTTCCCACGACGAACTCAAGTCCACCTTTCTGCAGACCGGCCACCTGCTCCTTGTTGGTCTCGACGACGAGAAAGGGAATACCCATCGAGGCCATCTTCTCGCTGATGTACTTGCCGACCCGCCCATGTCCCACGAGGACGACATGGTCGCTGAGAGACGTGATCGGAAGTGGCTCGCGGGAGATTGCCGCGGCCGCGGCCTCGGCCGCAATCGCCTCCTGCTCCGCAGCGGCAGCCTCTGCATTCGCCTGGGCCCGTACGGCCTCCCGCTTCGCGAACCAACGGTCCAGGAGGGTGAACAAGAAAGGGTTCATCATGATCGACAGGATCGCGCCTGCGAGGATCAGATCGCGTCCTTCGGTCGGCAATATCTGAAGCTCGACTCCCAACCCCGCCAGAATGAAGGAGAATTCGCCGATCTGAGCAAGGCTTGCTGCAATGGTCAGCGCAGTCGTGTCGGGGTGGCGGAAAAGCCGGACGATGGCGTAAGCCGCTGCCGACTTGCCGATGACGATGATCAGGAAGGTTGCGAGAACGGGGCCGAAATCCTCGATCAGGATCATCGGGTCGAACAGCATGCCGACCGAGACGAAGAAGAGAACCGCGAAAGCATCCCGCAGAGGCAGGGTCTCGGATGCTGCCTGATGGCTGAGTTCCGACTCGCTTAAGACCATGCCGGCGAAGAAGGCGCCGAGGGCGAAGGACACACCGAACAGTTCTGCCGCGCCGAAGGCGGTGCCCAGGGCGATGGCCAGGACCGACAGGCGGAACAGCTCCCGCGAGCCCGTATGGGCGACATAATGCAGGATCCAGGGAATGACGCGGCGCCCGACGATCAGCATGATGGCGAGGAAAGCCAGGACCTTGCCAAGCGTCACGCCGAGGGAGACCGCAATGGATTCGAGGTCAGCCGAGGTGCCGGCGGTGGCGCTCGCGAAGGCCGGCAGCAGCACCAGCGTCAGCACCATGGCCAGGTCTTCCACGATCAGCCAGCCGACCGCGATATGGCCGCGCTCGGTCTCCACGAGGCGGCGCTCCTGCAAAGCGCGCAGCAGCACAACCGTGCTGGCGACCGAGAGCGCCAAGCCGAAGACGAGGCCCCCGCCAATGCTCCATCCCATCAGCAAGGCGAGGCCCATGCCGAGAGCCGTGGCGCTCGCGATTTGCACGATGGCGCCTGGAATGGCGATGGCTCGGACCGAGAGGAGATCCTTCAGCGAGAAGTGAAGGCCGACGCCGAACATCAGCAGGATCACGCCGATTTCCGCCAGCTGGTTGGCAAGCCCCTGGTCCGCGACGTAGCCGGGGGTGAAGGGCCCGGCGAGCACGCCGGCCAGCAGATAGCCGACAAGGGGAGAAATCCGGAACCGGTGTGCAAGTGCGCCGAGGCCAAATGCCATCACGAGGCCGATGACGATCGTGGATATCAGCGGCATATGATGCGGCATCGGCTTTCCTGAAACGGCGCGGCTTGTCGGGATGATCTCTCCGATATGGTCGAACTAGGCCGTTCAGGCAACCCGGAATGGTCTCGACGTTTGCCCTTCCAGCTCTTATCTATAGAGAAATGAACTCGTTCTGCCCGGGCCTTGAACCCGGCTGTCAGGAGAGAAGGCTTATGGCACTACCCGGATTCAAGGTCGTCACCTTGAGCGACGCGGCGGCGAACCGCGTCAAGGACATCATCGCTAAGGCGGACCGCCCCATCGTCGGCGTCCGCGTGGGCGTCAAGAACGGCGGCTGCGCCGGCATGTCCTACACCATGGAATACGCGGAAAGCATCAGCCCGCTCGACGAGGTGGTCGAGGACAAAGGCGTAACCGTGCTGATCGATCCCAAGGCCGTGCTGTTCCTGCTCGGCACGGAAATGGATTTTCAGACGACCAAGATGGCGTCCCAGTTCGTCTTCAACAATCCCAACCAGACATCGGCCTGCGGCTGCGGCGAATCGGTGGCGATCACGCCGGCCACCCCTGCGGCGCTTCAATCGGCCGGCTAAGCGATGGATGCCGAGGATCTTCGCGACATCTTCCGCGGTCTCGGCCCCGTTCAGATTCGCCGGATGTTCGGCGGGCAGGGCATTTATCAGGACGAACTGATGTTCGCCCTCGTCGCTTCCGGCGAACTTTACCTCAAGGTCGACGACGAGAGCGTCGGGTTCTTCCGCGACGTGGGCTCCCGTCCTTTCGCCTTCGAGATGCGCGATGGCCGTAAGAGCATCATGAGCTATTGGCTCATGCCCGAATCGGCTCTCGACGACCCCGATGAGGCGGCACAGCTTGCAAACATGGCCCTGGCGGCCGCCCGGAGAGCGAAATCCGCCCAACTGCGAAAAGGCGGCAAGGCCGCCCCGGGTCGGAGGGCTCGGAAGAAGGCGTCCGAGCCCGTTACCTAGTCTTCTTGGCCGTCACAGGCCGCATGAGGAAGGCGGGCACGTGATCGCCAAGGCCGATCACCGGCTCATCCGCGTCCTCGTCCCGGCGCGAGCGTCCCTGGTAGCCACGCTCCGGCGAGCGCTCGTTGCGCTCCTGTCGAGGCCTTCGGCTCTGTTGCTCCTCCCGCGGAGGCTGGGCGGCCCGGGCGACAGGTGCCTCTTCGCGAGGTTCCTCCGCATGTCCGCGGCTCCGGTCCGACGACCGCACCTTGACCTTGCGCCCGCGCGAGCGCTCCTCGCCCCGTCCACTGCGGCGGCGGGAGGAGCCTTCTGATTGCGGACGCTCGGCCAGGGTCGGCCCTTGCCATTCGACCGGCTGGCCAATCAGCTTTTCGATGGCAGCCAGAGATTTCTCCTCGCCGGGGCTCACCAGTGTGAAGGATTGACCCGAACGTCCCGCTCGGCCGGTGCGGCCAATCCGGTGCACGTAATCCTCCGCGTGATGGGGAATATCGTAATTGAACACATGGCTGACGGCCGGAATGTCCAGACCGCGGGCCGCCACGTCGCTGGCCACCAGGATGGGGATCTCTCCGGTACGGAAGCTGTCAAGCGCCGCCATGCGGGCATGCTGGTCCATGTCGCCGTGAAGCGCGGCCGCTGCAAAGCCATGCTTCTGCAGGGAGCGATGGAGTACGGCCACGTCGCGCTTACGGTTGCAGAAGACGATGGCGTTCTGGAGCTCGGTAGCGCCCCGGATAAGCTCCCGCAGCGTCTCGCGCTTCTCGTAATCCTCGCGACCGGTCGCCACGAGGCGCTGGATGATCGTCGAAGCCGTCGACGCGGCGCGGGCGACCTCCACCTTCACCGGATTGTGAAGGAAGGCGTCTGCCAGGCGCTGGATCTCCGGCGGCATGGTTGCGGAGAAGAACAAGGTCTGACGGGTGAAGGGCACGAGCTTCACGATGCGCTCGATATCGGGGATGAAGCCCATATCGAGCATCCGGTCCGCCTCATCGATCACGAGCAGCTCGACACCGGTCAGCAGGAGTTTTCCCCGCTCGAAATGGTCGAGCAGGCGCCCCGGGGTCGCGATCAGCACGTCGACGCCGCGGGTGATCTTGGCATCCTGGTCGCCGAAGGACACGCCGCCGATCAGGAGGGCGACGGACAGGCGATGGTTGATGCCATACTTGTCGAAGTTTTCCTCGACCTGGGCCGCCAGCTCGCGGGTCGGCTCGAGAATCAACGTGCGGGGCATGCGCGCCCGGGCCCGCCCGGATTCGAGCAGGGTCAGCATCGGGAGCGTGAAGGCCGCCGTCTTGCCCGTGCCGGTCTGGGCGATGCCCAGCACGTCGCGGCGTGCGAGGACGTGGGGGATGGCCTGGGCCTGGATAGGCGTAGGCTCTGCATATCCAGCGGCAGCGACGGCCTGTTGAACTTTATCGCTAAGTCCGAGTTCGGCGAACGACATGAATGCTAATTACCGTTGAGGGCTAGGCGCGCTCTAATGTGCCGGCCGCGCTCTACGGCAACAAACAGGCGCGAGACTGGTTTCACCTGAGGCTCTTGCTCAAGTTGAGGAGTGGCGGGACCATAGGACAAGCTATGCGCTTGTCAATCCAGGGAAACTTGCCGAGAGACGACAAAGGACAGTTTGAATGGCCGAAACACTTGTTCTGATTCCCGGATTGGCCTGTACCGCCCGGCTTTTCGAGCCCCAGATCACCGCCCTGTCAGCGGGGCGAACCATCGTCGTCGCGGACCACACGCAGGATGATTCGATTGCGGCGGTCGCTGCCCGGCTTCTGCGCGAAGTGCCTGGCAGGTTCGACCTCGCGGGGCTCTCCATGGGCGGATATATTGCCATGGAGGTTGTGCGCCAAGCGCCGGACCGGGTGGAGCGGCTTGCCTTGCTCGATACGAGCGCGCGTCCCGACGCCCCGGAGGCCAGCCAGGACCGGAAGCGGCTGATCGCGCTGGCTGAGGCGGGCCGATTCGAGGAGATCCATTCCGCGCTCTGGCCGCGTCTCGTCTATCCCGATCGGCAGAATGACCGAACTCTGCAGGACATCATATGCGGGATGATGCGGGAAACCGGCGCCGAAGCCTATATCCGACAGCAGAGGGCGATCACGGCGCGCTCCGACTCACGCCCTTTGCTTCCGGGAATCGAGATCCCGACTCTCGTGCTGGTCGGGGAGGGAGACGCCATTACGCCGCCGGAAATTGCCCGGGAGATGGCCGAGATAATCGAGTGGGCTTCTCTGGTAGTCGTTCCTGAGGCCGGGCACATGTCGACTCTGGAGCAGCCGGAGCGGGTAACCCAGGCTCTGCGATTGTGGCTAGGCCAGGGTTAACCATGGATCTGCCGGCGGCTTGCGAGGCTCCTGAGAACTATGGTCAATGACTGGTTACCGGCCCCGCCGGAGGTCCGTCGCCGGTTGCGACGTGTGAATAACCGTTTGAAGTAACAGGTATATTTGCGATTGTTGATTGTGGAGAACGGATTTTCGCCACCGGCAGTGCGGAGCGTAGATCCGCCCATCTTCGGTTGCGGACGCGAAAAGCTGCGCTTCTCGCCTTAACTGTGGCAGGAAAGTGACAGACGCTTGGTGAAGTCTGGGCTACAAGCTGCGTCACATCCTTCTAACAGACGGACCAAGACAAATGAAAAAGATCCTCCTCTCCTCGGTTGCCCTGCTCGGCCTCGCCACTGGCGCCATGGCTGCTGACCTTCCCTCCCGCCGCGCTCCGGCTCCGATCGTTGCTGCCGTTCCGGTGTTCACCTGGACGGGCTTCTACGTCGGTGTGAACGCCGGCTACGGCTGGGTTTCGGATGACCGCATCGTCGATCCGGTTTTCGGCTTCACCGGCGGTGATGACGAAGGCGGCTTCGTCGGTGGTGGCCAGATCGGCTACAACTA
>NZ_JAHAMK010000058.1 GCF_018383585.1 Microvirga sp. 3-52 | reverse complement strand
TACAGTCCGGATTTGAACCCGATTGAGCAGGTCTTCTCACAGATCAAAGCACATTTGCGCAAAGCCGAAGCCCGGACCGTCGAGGCGCTCTGGCGGGCCATCGGCGACATCTGTGATCTCGTCGAGCCCGAGGCATGCCGTAACTACTTCACCGCAGCCGGATACGGATTCGTCTGAATGACCGGTGCTCTAGAGCAGCGTAGCGGCTGCCGCCATCCGCCTCTCACCGCTGAGACTCGCGCCTATGTCCCGCGCGGCTTGGCCCGCCGCGTCGGCGGTGCGGTGAGCGGATCCTCCGGCCAGGGATGCTTCGGGTATTGCCCACGCATGTCGGCCCGCACCGCCGCCCAGGAGCCGCGCCAGAACCCAGGCAGGTCGCGGGTGATCTGAATCGGACGCCGGGCCGGCGACAGCAGGTGCAGGATGAGTGGCACGCGCCCGGCCGCAATGGTCGGGTGCCGGTCGAGCCCGAATAGCTCCTGCACCCGCACAGCGAGAACAGGCCCTTCTTCCGCCCCGTAATCGATCGGGACCTGCGATCCGGTCGGCGCTTCGATATGGGTCGGCGCCTCGGCATCGAGGCGCCGCTGCAGATTCCAGGGCAGCAGCGTGCGCAGAGCCTCGCTCAGCAGATCGGGACCGATGTCGTTCAGGCCGCTTCTTCCCACGAGATGAGGCGCCAGCCATTCTCCGGCCGTCCGGACCAAAGCCTCATCGGACAGATCCGGCCATTCCTCGCCCTCTGCCTTGCGCAGGAACATCACGCGCTCGCGCCATTGCGCCAGCGCCTTCGACCACGGCAGGGGATCGAGGCCCAATGCGACGAGACCTTCGGCAAGCGTGCGCGCCGCCTCCTCGGTTGCCGGGACTTTCAAGGGGCGTTCGTTCAGGAGCAAGGCACCGAGGCGACGAACTCCACGCGCCCGCAGAGCCTTTGCCTGCCGGTCGAAGGCGATTTCATCTCGCTGCTCGATTGTCTCACCGAACAGGCGCTCGATCTCGTCCGATGACATGGAGGCGGCGGCCAGAATGCGTGCCGAGGCGGCTCCGCCTGCGATCTCGGCGATGGCGAGGTAAGGCTCCTTCGCCAGCCGCTCATGCGCTTCGAGCACGGCACCGCGCCCATTGGCCATGAGATACTCGCCCGCCTTGCCACGAGCCTTCGCGAGCCTATCGGGATAGGCGAGCGTCAGCAGCGCGCCGATGGAATGCGGCTCGCTGGTGGATGCATGCGCGCCGCCCTTGGCCCATCCCTCCGCCATGCGCCGCATGTCTTGGGCCCTGCCGGACCGGTCGCGGCGGAAGCGCTCGACGCGCTCGACGAGATCCACCGCATCGCCACCCAGCCCGCGCTCGACGAGGACGGCCGCGAGATCTGCGGCATCGCGGGCTTGCCCGCTTTCACCGGCCGCCAGCACCATGCGGGCCAGACGCGGCGGCAAGGGCAGGTCGCGCAGGCGGTGGCCTGTTTCCGTGATGCGTCCCTCATTGTCGAGCGCCCCGAGCTGCTGCAGCAGTGTTCTCGCTTCCTTCAGCGCCGGCGCGGGCGGTGGATCGAGGAAGGCGAGCGACGCCGGATCGGTGACGCCCCAGGCGGCGCAATCGAGCAGCAGGGGCGCCAGATCGGCCGAAAGAATCTCCGGCCGTCCGAACGGCTCGAGCGCGCCCGTTGCGGCCTCCTCCCAGAGCCGATAGCACACGCCGGGCTCGGTGCGACCGGCACGGCCCCGGCGCTGATCGGCAGCGGCGCGGGAAACGCGCACGGTTTCGAGGCGCGTCAGGCCGATATTCGGTTCGTAGACGGGCACGCGGGCAAGCCCTGAATCGATGACGACACGCACACCCTCGATGGTGAGCGACGTCTCGGCGATCGAGGTGGCGAGCACCACCTTGCGGCGCCCGGGTCTCGCAGGGCTCACCGCGAGATCCTGCTCGCCCCGTTCCAGGGCGCCATAGAGCGGCGCGATATCGACCGCAGGATCGCTGATGCGCTCACGCAAATGGGTCTCGACCCGGCGGATTTCCCCCTGGCCCGGCAGGAAGACCAGGAGAGAGCCGCCTTCGGCCCGCAGGGCGCGGGTGACCGCGTCGGCCACCTGCTCTTCGATGCGCCTGTTAGGATCGCGCCCGAGATAGCGCGTCTCGACCGGATAGGCACGGCCCTCCGACTCGATGACGGGCGCTTCGCCCAGGAGCCGGGCCACTCGCGCACCGTCCAGGGTGGCGGACATAACCAGGAGGCGAAGATCCTCCCTCAAGCCGCCCTGCGCATCGAGAGCGAGGGCGAGGCCCAAATCCGCATCGAGGGAGCGCTCATGGAACTCGTCGAAGAGAACGGCCGCGACGCCGTCGAGCGACGGGTCGTCCAGGATCATGCGGGCGAAGACGCCCTCGGTCACCACCTCGATCCGCGTCCTGCGGCTGATCCTGGACCCGAGGCGGACGCGCAAGCCTATCGTCTCTCCTACCGCCTCGCCGAGCGTCTGCGCCATGCGCGCCGCCGCCGCCCGCGCGGCCAAGCGCCGGGGCTCCAGCACAATGATCTTTCCACCATTCACCCAGGGCTCGTCGAGCACCACCAGGGGCACGCGCGTGGTCTTGCCCGCGCCCGGAGGGGCGACGAGCACCGCGTTGGGTCGCGCGCGAAGGCTCGCCGTCAGAACATCGAGAACGGCGTCGATGGGAAGGGAGGTGTCGAAAACCCGCATGCCGCCTGATGGCTCAAGCGAGCCGGGAGAGCAAGTGCACTCGCTTGTCATTCCCGACCTATGACCGCCCAGGATGACACCCCTAACGTCATGGCCGGGCTTGTCTCGGCCATCCCGATGCTGTGGAGCGCGGCGCTTTTCCGATCGGGATCACCGGCACAAGGCCGGTGATAACGTGAGAGTAACATCACACTGGAAAGCCATATCCCCGCAGTTCCGCCCCGAGATCGATGGGTTCGACGCAGTGGATCGCGTGCATGCCCACGGCGCGGGCGGCTTCCACATTGGCCTTGGAATCGTCGATGAACACGCAATCCTCGGCCACAAGCCCATAACGGTCGAGCAGGAGGTGGTAAATGGCAGGATCGGGTTTCAGGAGCCGCTCGTCACCGGACACGATGATGCCATCGAACCCCGCCAGGAACGCAAATCGCTCCTTTGCCAGAGCGAATTTGGGGCCGGAGAAATTCGTGATGCAGTAATTCGGCACGCCTTCCTCCCTCAGCCGAAGCAGCAGGGCCACGTGATCCTCGAAGACGCCGGATACGGTCTCGTCCCAGCGCTCATGGAAGGCCCGGATCTGCGTCTCATGCTTCGGGTGATCCTTGACCAGAAGAGCCACCGCCTCGTCCCAGTCGCGCCCCCGGTCCTGCTCCACGTTCCAGTCATGGGTGCAGACATGAGCGAGGAACCACTCCATCTGCTCCTCGTCGTCGAAGATGCGGCGATAGAGATTGCGCGGGTCCCAGCGCAGCAGAACGTTGCCGATATCGAACACGACGGTTGTAGGCTGCCCCATGGTCAAGATACGTCCTTCGATTCTCTTCAGTGATGTTTAGCCTTCCAAGGGCATCCGCACCACTCCCAGAATTGACGGGCAGCCCCCGAAATCCGGGCGGCCCGACAGGCCTGAACGTGAACCGGGGCTGCCACTTGGCCGTGGGAGAGGCGAACTCCCTCCATGACTATGCACGGAGGGAGACAAGCGGACTTCATCCGCCGATATTGTAGGCAGCGAGCGCCGCCATGTTGACGATGTCGCTGTCGGTCGCCCCGAGAGAGACGATCTGCACCGGCTTGTCGAGGCCCACCACGAGCGGCCCCAGCACCATCGCGCCGCCGAGCTCCTGCAGCAGCTTGGTCGAAATCGACGCCGAGTGAAACGCCGGCATGACGAGCACGTTCGCCGGCTCGGTCAGCCGGCTGAAGGGATACTGCGCCATCACGTCTCGGTTGAGCGCGACGTCCGCCGACATCTCGCCGTCGTACTCGAAATCGACGCGCATCCCATCAAGGATCTCGACCGCCTCCTGGATCTTCTCAGCGCGCTCCGCCTTCGGGTGACCGAAAGTCGAGAAGGACAGGAGCGCCACACGCGGCTCGTAGCCGAGGCGGCGTGCGACGCCGGCGGATTCCATGGCGATTTCGGCAAGCTCCTGCGCACTCGGCATCTCATGAATGGCCGTGTCCGCCACGAGAACCGTGCGGCCGCGCGCAAGACACAGAGAGACGCCGATCACGCGATGCCCAGGCTTCGCGTCGATCACGTGCCTCACGTCGGCAAGAGCCGTCGAATAGTTGCGCGTCGCGCCCGTCACCATGGCATCCGCATCGCCCAGAGCCACCATGGAGGCGGCAAAATGATTGCGGTCCTGGTTGATCATGCGCTGGCAGTCGCGGAACAGATACCCCTTGCGCTGCAGGCGCTCATAGAGGAATTGCGCATAGGTCGCGTTGCGGTGCGACAGGCGTGCGTTGTGGATCTCGATGCCTTCGCGGCCTTCGAGCTCGATCCCCGCCTGAGTGGCGGTTTCCTGGATCCGATCCTCGCGGCCGACGAGAATGGCCTTGCCGAGCCCCTGGTTGACGAAGGATAGGGCGGCGCGGATCACCTGCTCCTCCTCGCCTTCCGCGAATACGACGCGCTTCGGGAACTTGCGCACGCGCTCGAAGATGCGGTTGAGCGTGCCGGCCACCGGATCGCGCCGCGCCGAGAGCTGCGCCTTGTAGAAGCGCATGTCCACGATGGGGCGGCGTGCGACTTCCGTCTCCATGGCGGCCTTCGCGACTGCCATGGGGATCGTGTGGATCAGACGCGGATCGAAGGGCACGGGGATGATGTATTCCCGCCCGAAGCGCGGACGGGAGCCCTGATAGGCTGCGGCCACCTCGTCGGGGACATCCTCGCGGGCGAGTTCCGCCAGCGCCTGGGCGGCCGCGATCTTCATTTCCATGTTGATCGTCGTCGCCTGAACGTCGAGCGCACCGCGGAAGATGTAGGGGAAGCCGAGAACGTTGTTGACCTGGTTCGGATAATCCGAGCGCCCCGTGGCGATGATCACGTCGTCGCGGATCCGGGCGACCTCCTCAGGGGTGATTTCCGGGTCGGGATTGGCCATGGCGAAGATGATCGGATTGGGCGCCATGGAGCGGATCATCTCGTCCGTGAACGCTCCCTTGGCCGAGAGGCCGAAGACCGCATCGGCACCGTTCAGGGCATCTGCCAGGGTGCGGGCGTCCGTCTCGGCGGCATGGGCCGATTTCCACTGGTTCATGCCCTCGGTCCGGCCCTTGTAGATCACGCCTTTGGTGTCGCAGAGGATGACGTTGTTGGGCGCAAAGCCCATCGCCTTGAGAAGTTCGGTGCAGGCGATGCCGGCGGCACCCGCGCCGTTCACCACGAGCCTGGTCTTCGCCATGTCGCGATCGGTCAGATGCAAGGCGTTGATCAGGCCTGCCGCCGCGATGATCGCCGTGCCGTGCTGGTCGTCGTGAAACACGGGAATATCCATCAGTTCCCGCAGTCGCTCCTCGATGATGAAGCATTCCGGCGCCTTGATGTCCTCCAGGTTGATGCCCCCGAAGGATGGGCCGAGATAGCGCACGCAGTTGATGAAGGCGTCCGCATCCTCCGTATCGACCTCGAGGTCGATCGAATCCACATCGGCGAAGCGCTTGAAGAGAACCGCCTTGCCCTCCATCACCGGCTTAGAGGCGAGTGCGCCGAGATTGCCGAGGCCGAGGATCGCAGTTCCGTTCGAGATCACCGCCACCATGTTGGAGCGGGTGGTGTAGTCGAAGGCGCAGGACGGATTGTCCGCAATCGCCAGCACCGGCACCGCGACGCCGGGTGAATAGGCCAGCGACAGATCGCGCTGGGTCGCCATGGGCTTGGTGGGGACGACCTCGAGCTTGCCGGGTCTTCCCTGAGCATGGAACTGCAGCGCCTCCTGATCGGTGAAGGTGGGGCGTTTGCGGCGGATCGGGCGCTGATCGTCGGTCATGAGATATGGTTTCTTTTTGATGCAAGGCGTTTCCAAGGGGGGATGCGACCTTAAGGCATAGGAGGCGACTTCCTCAAGACTTGTCCACATCCGCCCTTTGGACCCTATGACACGGATGAAAGGGTTCGCAGGCTTTGCTAAACAGGGGGGATGTCGTCCCAAGCCGCCTATAAGTCTCCCGAGACCGTCGATCCGAGCGCTGCACCTGCATCCACGCCCCCGCAGGACAGCCGCGTCACGCCCATGATGGCGCAGTATATCGAGATCAAGGCTGCCAATCCGGACAGCCTGCTCTTCTACCGGATGGGCGATTTCTACGAATTGTTCTTCGAGGATGCGGAGATCGCGAGCCAGTCCCTCGGCATCGTGCTGACCAAGCGCGGCAAGCACCAGGGGCAGGACATTCCCATGTGCGGCGTGCCCGTGGAGCGGGCGGACGACTATCTCCAGCGCCTCATCGGCCTCGGCCACCGGGTCGCCGTCTGCGAGCAGACCGAGGATCCAGCAGAGGCGAAGAAGCGGGGCTCCAAATCCGTCGTGCGTCGCGATGTGGTCCGCCTCGTTACCCCGGGAACGATCACCGAGGAGCGCCTGCTGGAACCCGGCCGGGCCAATTACCTGCTGGCCATTGCCCGCCGCCGCGCCTCCGATACGCAATGGTGCTACGGGCTGGCGGCCGTCGACATATCCACAGGCCATTTCGTGCTGAGCGAGACGGACGGCACGGGCCTGTCCGCCGAGATCGCCCGTTTCGAGCCGCGTGAGATCCTGGTGCCGGACGTCATCCACGACGATCCGGAACTCAGGAGCTTCTGGCAGGAGACGCGCGCCTCGATCACGCCTCTGTCCCGCGAGGGGCTCGACCCGGCCTCCGCCGAACGGCGGCTTAAGGGTTATTTCGGGGTTGCCACGCTTGATGCCTTCGGGGCCTTCAGCCCCGCCGAGATCACGGCGGCGGGAAGCGCGCTGTTCTATATCGAGAAGACGCAGATCGACAGCCGCCCGACGCTGAGCCCGCCTTCCCGCGATACCTCCGGGGCGGCGCTCGCCATCGATGCGGCGACGCGCGCCAACCTGGAGCTGACCCGCACCCTCTCCGGCGAGCGGGCGGGGAGCCTTCTCGCCACCATCGACTGCACGGTGACGCCCGGCGGCGCGCGGCTCCTCGCCGAGCGGCTCGCCGGTCCCCTCACCCATCCGGGCCAGATCCGCGACCGGCAGGATTCCGTCGCGACTCTCGTCGAGAGCAACGACCTGCGCGACCGTCTGCGCCGCATCCTCAAGCGCTCGCCCGATCTGGCGCGCGCCCTCTCCCGTCTGAGCCTCGGACGCGGCGGGCCGCGAGACTTGGCCTGCGTGCGCGACGGCCTGTTCGCCGCTCGCGAATTGGGCCTCGAACTCGCGATCGCACCGAATCTGCCAAGGGAACTGGCCGGGGCCGCGCAGGTGCTCCAGGGTCTGCGCACGGATGTGGCGGATCGCCTTGCGGCTGCCCTGGCGGACGAATTGCCGTTGCTCAAGCGCGACGGCGGTTTCATCCGTGCGGGCTTTGATCCCAGCCTCGACGAGCTGCGCGAGCTGCAGCAGGATTCGCGCCGCTTCATTGCTGCCCTTCAGGCGCGCTACGCCACCGAGACCGGCTGCCGAACCTTGCGGGTCAAGCACAATCACATGATCGGCTACTTCGTGGAGGTGCCGCAGAATGTGGGCGAGGACCTGCTGAAGGAACCGTGGAAGGACACCTTCGTCCACCGGCAGACCATGGCGGGCGCCATGCGCTTTTCGACCATGGAACTCGGGGAGCTCGAATCGAAGATCGCCTCCGCGGCCGACCGGGCGCTCAAGATCGAACTCGCCCTCTTCGACGAGATGGTGCAGGCGCTTCTCGATCTCGCCGGCGACGTGGCGGCTGCCGCCGAAGCGATCGCCATCATCGACGTGACCGCGGCCCTCGCAGATCTCGCCATGCGCCTCGAGTGGACGCGGCCTGTCGTCGACACCGGCCTCGCCTTCACCATCGAGGGCGGCCGCCACCCTGTCGTCGAGGCCGCCCTCAAGCGCGAGGGCACGCCGTTCATCGCCAACGACTCGGACCTCTCGGGCAAGGATGCGGGTCACATCCTGCTGATCACCGGCCCGAACATGGGGGGCAAGTCCACCTATCTGCGCCAGAACGCGCTGATCGTGGTGCTGGCGCAGATGGGATCCTACGTTCCGGCGAAAGAGGCCCATATCGGCATCGTCGACCGGCTCTTCTCCCGCGTCGGCGCGGCCGACGATCTGGCGCGGGGCCGCTCGACCTTCATGGTCGAGATGGTGGAAACCGCCGCCATCCTCAACCAGGCAACCGCCCGTTCGCTGGTCATTCTCGACGAGATCGGCCGCGGCACCGCCACCTTCGACGGTCTCTCCATCGCCTGGGCGGCCATCGAGCACCTGCACGAGACCAACCGCTGCCGCGCGCTGTTCGCCACCCATTTCCATGAGCTGACGGCGCTCGCCGAGCGGATGGAGCGGATTTCCAACGCGACGCTGAAGGTCACCGAATGGAATGGCGAGGTGGTGTTCCTGCATGAAGTGGTGCCCGGAGCCGCCGACCGCTCCTATGGTCTCCAGGTGGCGCGTCTTGCCGGCTTGCCGGCACCTGTCGTCGAGCGGGCGAAGACCATCCTCAGCGAGCTAGAGAAATCCGACCGCGAGGCACCCAAGCGCGCACTCCTGGACGATCTGCCCCTCTTTGCCGTTCCCGTTCGTGCCGACCCCGCACCGGCTCCGAAGCTTGATGCCTTGCGGGAAGCGCTCGATGCTCTGGATCCCGACGCGATGACGCCGAGAGAGGCGCTCGATGCGCTCTACCGGCTCAAAGCGCAGAAATAGAGAGAAGCGTCAGGAAATCTGGGAGCTACGCTCGCGAGGGGCTGCGCCGAAAGGGACGAAAGTCACCGTCCGCGCGTCATCGGTCTCGCGGGGCTGCCCGGCCATGACATAGCTCAGGGCCTCGCGGACGCCACGTTCCGTATAAGGCTTTGCGATGACACCCCAGGCTCCGGCAAAATCCTCCGGAATGCGCTTGGCATTCGCCGTCATGAACAGGACCGTGACCTGGTGTTGGGTTGCGAGATGGCGCGCCACATCGACCCCAGTCGGCCCGTCGGCCAGATGAATGTCGACGAAGGCGAGGTCGGGCTTGAGCTTCCGGCCGAGAGCGAAGGCGTCTTCGGACGAGGCCGCGATCCCCACGACCTCGTGGCCCAGATCCTGCAGCAGGCTTTCGAGTTCGAGCGCGATCAGGATCTCATCCTCGACGATGAGGATGCGCAACGGCTTCTCGCTACTCAAACTGGGTCTCCTCCGCATCGACGGGCATCACGATCTCAGCGCGTGTACCTGGCTCCCTGTCGCGCCAAGTCAACCGTCCCTTCAACTGTTGGACCAACATCATGATCAAGGTTCTTCCAAAACTTCCTTCAGGCGGAGGCGAATGATCGAGCCCCACCCCGTCGTCCTCGACGGCGATTTTCAGGCCGTTTTCCGCCCGTCCAATCTGGATTGTCAATTGTCCCCGCCGCCCATTCGGAAAAGCATGCTTAACGGCGTTGCCGATGACCTCGTTCAGGAGAAGAGCGAGTGCCGCCGCCTTGGAAGCCGGAACGTCGACAGGCTGGATATCGAGGATGAGGTCGATCTGTCCCTTGGGCAAGGCCATGATCAGTTCATCGGCAAGTTCCGAGGTGAATTCCTTCAGGTTGAAGCGGCTCACATCTCCTGCCGCGTAGAGCAGCCGATGTGCTGCCGAGAGCGCGCCGACCCGTTCGGCGACTTCCTGCAGGACCTTTCGCGCCTCCGGATTCTGAAGGCGGCGCGCTTTCAGGAGAACCAGGGAGGCGGTCATCTGGAGACTGTTCTTGACCCGATGCTCGACCTCGTGCAGGAGCACCGTCTTCTGCTCCAGCGCCGTCTGGAGGTCCTGGATCCGGCGCTCGATCTGATCCTCCGGGAATGGCTTTGTCTCGATGAGGTCCTGGTCGACCTGTTTCTTCGCGCTGACATCGTGCAGCAGCACGGTGACCGACCGGAGGTGGCCGGCCTCATCGTGGACAGGTGAGAGAGCCAGGGAACTCCAGAACGAGGATCCGTCCTTTCGGCCACACAGGAACTCGGTCTCGAAAGCCTCCCCCCGGTGCAAGGCGGCATCGACAGCGTCCAATGAAGCCGTCTCCGCGCCAGCCGCCTGAAGGAAACGCCAGCTTTGGCCGAGCACCTCGTCAGGGGAATAGCCGGTCAGGGCGAAAATGGCCTCGTTGGCGAACACGATGGGAGCCCGCGCCCGGTGCGGGTCCACGATCAGGACAGGGAGGCGCAGGGATTGGAAGGCAGCCCGGAAAGGGGCTTCCGCTAGGTCCGAAGTTCGTTCCAGAGTGACGTGGGTTTCAGCCAGCATCACGATCTCAGGACGGCGCTTGAGATCGCATGGATCAACCGTTCGCACTCGCTTGAGATGAGAATCCGCCCCATGCCAGGAATTGCCCCGTCAATGATAGAACCCTTGCGCCTGCGCGAGTTTCTCGAGATGCGTCTCGCGATACAGTGGGACTCAACGCGGCAATAGCGGCAGGGTTCCGCCGGTTCATCATCCGCATCTCTCGGCTGAATCGTTATTGCAACACTATAGCGTTTCAGCCGGCCGCGCTAACATCGCTTTTCTGCGGGAGGTTAAGCCGGATGGTCACGCGCGTTTCCACTGTTGCGTTCGAGGGAATCGAGGCGCGTGCGGTCGATGTACAGGTTCAGATCTCACTCGGCGCGGTCGCCTTCATGATCGTCGGGCTGCCCGACAAGGCGGTGGCCGAATCCCGCGAGCGGGTTCGCTCGGCCCTGATCGCCTCGGGCCTCGCCCTGCCGGCGAAGCGCATCACGGTCAACCTCGCACCCGCCGATCTGCCGAAGGAAGTCCGCATTTTAACATTATGCCAGAAGCTATTCGAGGAAACTCAAATCAGACCATGGGGTTGCTGGCTAGCGCTTTGAATATCGTATTCTAACGCGCCAGCGCTCACGGGGCGATCCAAGTGCGTTAAGTGACTGGCGAAAAGAGATATCCCTTCAGGCGCCCGACCGAACAGTCTGACCATTGCGGCCGGCTTACTAGACAGCCATCGCTCCGAGTGCCACAAGTTCGAACCCCAACAATTATAACCTTATATCGTAGAGAGAACCTGCCCCTCAGAGGGATTAACTAGCAATAGTACAACAAATCTTGAGACAATTTGCTATGTTTTCCACAGGGCTGGGAACTGTGCCACACGCTGATCCGAGTACTGTACGTTATATCACACTGCTGTGTCCGCCCCCCTATGGAATTGAACGAACAATGTTCGTTGATAACGGATGATCTAACGGGACAAGTACTCCAAGGGCGCGCCCCTTGCGTCGCCATTGTGTAACACGAGCGACATTCTCCATTCGGGCTAGCTTTTGCGGGGACCTCGTGAAATCACCCAAGGAACCAAGGTATTACGACAAAGCGGTTCCGCCCCCGATTTGGATCGCTATAGGGCGTTCTCAAAGACGAAGAGATGTTCTTATCGACGCTGGGTTGGGTCTGGATCCCAACTTGAACTTGCCGCGAGCTGGGCAGCTAATCAAACGACTGGAATCCGCCGGCATTGATCTTGCCTCCGTGACCGACGTCGTGCTTACCCACATGCACATGGACCATATCGGCGGGCTTCTCGTCGAGGGAGTGAAGGATCGGCTGCGTTCGGACCTCCGGATTCACGTGGCCGCCGCCGAGGTCAAGTTTTGGGAGGCGCCCGACTTCACCCATGTCTATATGCCGCCGGGGTTCCCAGACGCGCTCAGGGCCACCGCTAAGCGCTTTGCGGAGGAGTACCGTGGCCAACTACGGCAGTTCGATGAGAAACACGAGGTGGCGCCTGGCGTCATTGTTCATCGCACTGGCGGTCACACCCCCGGACACAGTGTGGTCCGCCTGACATCCGGCGGCGATCGGCTGACGTTTGCCGGCGATGCCGTTTTCGCGGTCGGGTTCGACCACCCTGACTGGCACAACGGTTTCGAACACGATCCAGAAGAGGCGGCCCGTGTTCGGGCCCGTCTGTTACAGGAGTTGGCAGCGACCGGCGAACTTCTGGTGGCCACCCACCTGCCGTTCCCGTCTATCGGACGAGTGGCGGTCTACGGCGACGCCTTTCGGTGGGTCCCGATATTCTGGGACTACTGACTGCATATCGGGCTAGAGGCGAAGTAAGGCGGGTGCTCATACCGCGGATGAGTTCACGCCTTACTTCAACCATTTAACATGCAAGAGACGTGAGGTGGACGCCGTTGAGGGTCTCCACTTTGGCCAAAGTGCAACGTTGGGTGAACCGAGTGAAGGTTCGCTTGGCGCGCCTTTGCAGAAATTCGGCTTACTTCCGGAACGTGCCAACAGCCGACCTCCACACGACGCATACTCCCCCACCATGGGAAGGCTGCTCGCGGCTGTGGCTCATCTGAGCTTGGTCGTCTGGATTGGCCGCCCCTTGGCGGCATAGGGCAGCACGAACATGTAGAGGCCGGTGGACAGGAGCAGGAAGAGCGGGAGCAGTGGCGAGTAGACTACCAGGGCGGGAGGCTCCCCCAGCCCCATGGCGACGAAGTTGGCGACGACAGTCAGTGTAAAGGCGATCGACAGCCAGCGGTGCCCCTGCCGAATCCAGTTGTTCCAGTTCATTGTGACTTCCTCTTGAGATGAGCCGAGCGGATCGGGCGACCCGCTCGGCTACGGCCTTCAGTCGATCCGCGCTAGGATCTGCTCCAGGTTCGCAAGGAATCCCTGCCACCCCACCTTGGCGCCCCCGTAGGCCTGCTTCTGATCCGGCCGGAAGCCCACCTGCTCCATGCGCAGGAGGGTCCCCGTGCTCGTCGGGGTCAGAGTAAAGGTCACCACGCTCCTCAGATTGAAGGCCGCATCGTCGTGCGTGAAATTCCAAGTGTAGGACAGCGCGTTGTGCGGCTCGATGGCGAGGACTTCGCAATCCAACACGCCGCCCCAGTCTCCGCGAAGATTGAAGCGGTGGCCCACGACAGGCTCGAAGTCGTTCTTCATGAGCCATTCCGCGATCAGGTGTGGCTGGGTGAGCGCGCGCCAGATCTTTTCCGGCGGATGCGAGATCTCCCGTTCGACGACAACGGAGCGCGCTTCGGTCAATGTTTCGTTCATTGGTCCATCCTTTTCAGTAGATCTTCGAGGTCGTCGAACCGGCTTTGCCAGAAGCCGGTCATTTGGCTTGTCCAGCCGATCAGCGGGGCCAAGGCTCCGGGCTGCGCGCTGTAGTGCGTCTGGCGCCCTTCGTGGCGGTCATGCACCAGCCCGGCCTGCTTCAGGACTCCGAGATGCTTTGAGACGGCCGGTTGTGAGACCTTGGCCTGCGCCGTCAGGGCCGCCACCGTCTGGTCTCCGTCGCGACACAGTCGCTCGAAGATGGCCCGTCGGGTTGGATCGGCGAGCGCTCTGAAAAGGACATCATGGGGCTGTGGCATCGCAATTCATAACTCGTCGGTTATTAATCAATTTAATAACCGACGAGTTATGAATGAGTCAAGCAGGAATGTGGAGTGACCCAATGATCGTCGTCACAGGAACCGCTAGAGCAACGGCAGTTCTGACGGAGTCCTTGGGGCTATGCGGCGCGGCGGCTTCGTGATTCACTTGTCTCAGCCCTCTTTCTGGGAGGAGATGAGCGATGACCAAGTCCTACTCGCTGGATCTGCGCCGCCGAGTGGCGCGCTTTGTCGAGGCGGGGCATTCCTGTCACGCGGCCGCCCGCCAC
>NZ_JAHAMK010000057.1 GCF_018383585.1 Microvirga sp. 3-52 | reverse complement strand
CGGGCGGGCAGGTGTGGCATGGCGGTGTCTCTTGGCGGGGACACGCCAGCCTACCGCATCGTTCGCTTCGCCGCCTCCAATGCGCTCAGTATGCAGCCCGTCAAATGGCCAAAGTCGAGCTCAGAATCCAACAGGAAACCCACTCTCCGACGTCATCACCGGCCTTGCGCCGGTGATCCCGATGTGAAGAGCGCCGCGCATCAACTAATCGGGATGGCCGGGACAGGCCCGGCCATGACGGCAGAGGCTCGTTCGTCGAAGGCTGAGGCCCCCGCCGGCCTTACCGTGTCAGGCTGAGCGGCGCGCCGGATTTGGCGAGTACGCCGCTGAGCGACGACGACGATCCGCGCAGGCGCGCCGTCACGGCGCCGCCCGTCTGATAGAGATAGACCTCGCCGTCGCGGTAGTCCCAGGCATTGACCTTGGACAGGTCCTGGTTCGAGCAGCCGGACGCCGAGGCCCGGTAGAGATCGAGGGCTGGCGAGCTCGAAAGCTGGAGGCGGCAATTGCCGCCGGACGTGTGGACGCTCCAGTTGCCGACCATGGCGGTGCGGCTGGACGGAGCCGGCGCCGCGACGGTCGGCGGCGGGGGCGCAGGCGGCAGTCCGGCGATATCGGTCCCGCCGGCCGGGGGAGCCGCCATATCGGGCGCAACAGGCGCGCCGGCGAGCGGCGGCAGTGGAGCCGCCTCGATCGGCCCCGACGGCACGGCCTCGACCGGCGGAACCTCGGTGATCGGCGCCATCCCGGCCCCGCGGGACGGCGGGCCACCAAGGCGGGTCGAGGAGCACGCGCCGAGCGCCAGGGCGGAGCAGATTACAGCAGTCGTCAGCCACAGCGGCTTCGTCATCTTGGTCCTCGTATGCCTATCCGTCCATTCGGACGGGTGATTGCCTAGAGCATCGGACCCGTAAGTGCACTCCACTTACGGGTCCGATGCTCAATCCCTTGAACGGCGCATCGTTCTTTGCGGAAAACCGGGTCCACTTTTCGCCGACGCGGACCTCCGGTTCCGCACGACGCGCCAGCCTAAGCTACAAAGAGGAATATGAACCCAGGCCAACATGGGTCCGGCCTCGACATATGGGATAGCAAACCACAAAAAAAGGCGCCTGAGGCGCCTTTTCGTGAAGTTGTTGCAAGGAAGCGTCACCGACGCAGCATCACACCACCCGGGCGATCATCATCTTCTTGACCTCGGCGATAGCCTTGGCGGGGTTCAGGCCCTTGGGGCAGGTGTTGGCGCAGTTCATGATCGTGTGGCAGCGGTAGAGCCGGAACGGATCGTGCAGGTTGTTCAGGCGCTCGCCGGTGTTCTCGTCGCGGCTGTCGATGAGCCAGCGATAGGCCTGGAGCAGGGCCGCGGGGCCCAGGAACCGGTCGCCGTTCCACCAGTAGCTCGGGCAGGAGGTGGTGCAGCAGGCGCAGAGAATGCACTCGTAGAGGCCGTCGAGCTTGGAGCGCTCTTCCGGGGTCTGGCGCCATTCGGTCTCGGGCTCCGCCGTCTCTGTCTGCAGCCAAGGCTCGATGGAAGCGTGCTGGGCGAAGAAGCTCGTCAGGTCCGGCACCAGATCCTTCAGCACCGGCATGTGCGGCAACGGATAGATCTTGATGGAACCCGCCGCGCAATCGTCGATGCCGAGGGTGCAGGCGAGCGTGTTGCCGCCCATGATGTTCATGGCGCAGGAGCCGCAGATGCCCTCGCGGCAGGAGCGGCGGAAGACCAGCGTCGAATCGACGTTGTTCTTGATCCACAAAAGCGCGTCGAGGACCATCGGGCCGCAATCGTCGCGGTCGACATAATAGGTGTCGATGCGCGGATTGGCACCGTCGTCCGGGTTCCAGCGGTAGATGCGGAATTCCTGAAGGTTCGCGGCCCCGGCCGGCTTCGGCCAGGTCTTGCCTTCGGTGTACTTGGAGTTCTTGGGAAGCGTGAACTGAGCCATCGTTTTTCGTCTTCCTTAGTACACGCGAGCCTTGGGCTCGATGTACTGGATGTCGTTCGACATGGTGTAGGTGTGCACCGGCCGGTAATCGAGGGTCACCTTGTGGGAGGTGTCGTCGAGCCAGGCGAGCGTATGCTTCATCCAGTTCTTGTCGTCGCGCTCGGAGAAGTCCTCGCGGGCATGCGCGCCGCGGGATTCCTGACGGTTCGCGGCACCCTCCATGGTGACCACGGCCTGTCCGATCAGGTTGTCGAACTCGAGCGTCTCGAGAAGATCGGTGTTCCAGATCAGCGAGCGGTCCGTGACCTTGATGTCGGCGGCCGCATTCCAGACGTCATGGATGAGCTTCCGGCCCTCTTCCAGAACCTCACCGGTGCGGAACACCGCGCAGTTGTTCTGCATGGTCTTCTGCATCTGGAGGCGCAGGTCCGCGGTCGAGGTCGAGCCGTTGGCATAACGGAACCTGTCGAGGCGCGAGAGCGAGAGCTCGTCGGCGTTCTTGGGCAGATCCGCGTGACGGGCGTTCGGCTCCAGGATCTCGGCGCAGCGCAGGCCCGCCGCGCGGCCGAACACCACGAGATCGATGAGCGAATTCGAGCCGAGGCGGTTGGCGCCGTGCACGGACACGCAGGCCGCCTCGCCCAGCGCCATCAGACCCGGCACCACCGTGTCAGGGTTGCCGTTCTTCAGCGTCAGCACTTCGCCGTGATAGTTCGTCGGGATGCCGCCCATGTTGTAGTGGACGGTCGGCAGGACCGGGATCGGCTCCTTCGTCACGTCGACGCCCGCGAAGATCTTGGCGCTTTCCGAGATGCCCGGCAGGCGCTCGTGCAGGATCTTCGGGTCGAGGTGGTCGAGGTGGAGATAGATGTGGTCCTTGTTCTTGCCGACCCCGCGGCCGGCGCGGATCTCCATGGTCATCGCGCGCGAGACCACGTCGCGGGAGGCGAGGTCCTTGGCGGACGGCGCATAGCGCTCCATGAAGCGCTCGCCTTCCGAGTTGGTGAGGTACCCGCCCTCGCCGCGCGCGCCCTCGGTGATGAGGCAGCCCGAGCCGTAGATGCCGGTCGGGTGGAACTGCACGAACTCCATGTCCTGCAGCGGCAGGCCGGCGCGCAGCACCATGGCGTTGCCGTCGCCGGTGCAGGTATGGGCCGAGGTCGCGGAGAAATAGGCGCGTCCGTAGCCGCCCGTGGCGAGGATCGTCATGTGGGCGCGGAAGCGGTGGATCTCGCCGGTCGACTGGTTGAGGGCCACGACACCGACGCAGCGGCCGTCGGAATCCATCATCAGGTCGAGGGCGAAATACTCGATGAAGAAGTTGGTCTGGTTGCGCACCGCCTGACCATAGAGCGTGTGCAGGATCGCGTGGCCCGTGCGGTCGGCGGCCGCGCAGGTGCGCTGGGCCGTGCCCTTGCCGAAATCGGTCGTCATCCCGCCGAAGGGACGCTGGTAGATCTTGCCCTCGGCCGTGCGGGAGAAGGGCACGCCCCAGTGCTCCAGCTCATAGACGGCCGCGGGGGCATTGCGGACGAGGTACTCGATGGCGTCCTGGTCGCCGAGCCAGTCCGAGCCCTTCACGGTGTCGTACATGTGCCAGCGCCAGTCGTCCGGCCCCATGTTGCCGAGCGAAGCGGAGATGCCGCCCTGAGCCGCCACCGTGTGCGAGCGGGTCGGGAACACCTTGGTGATGCAGGCGGTGCGAAGGCCGGCCTGCGAACAGCCGACGGTGGCACGAAGACCCGCGCCGCCGGCGCCCACGATCACCACGTCGAAGGTATGGTCGACGATCGTATAGGCCTTGCCGTTGGTTGCTTGAGCCATGAGAGAATTCCTTAAGCGAGGATGCGGCCGAGGCTGACCTTGAGGATGGCATAGAGGCAGGCCACCCCGACGATCACGGCGTAGAAGTTGTTCGCGATGACGGCGGCGATCTTCGGGCCCTTGTCATGGACGTAGTCCTCGATGACGATCTGCATGCCCAGACGCATGTGGTTGGTGACCGAGATCACCGCCAGGATGAGGATGATCGCCACCAGCGGATGCGAGATGATGGCGATCGCCTCCTGGTAGGACGGGGAGGCTGCAAGCGCCGCGATGATGATCACGAAGGAAATGATGAGCGGGATGTTCGACACCGCCGTCATGCGGTGAACCCACCAATGCTCGACGCCGTGCCCGGAAGCGCCGAGCCCCTTCACGCGGGCGAGCGGGGTGCGCATGGAAACGCGGGTGTCAGCCCTGTTGTCGGCCATGGTCCGGTCTCCTCAGAAAGCGATGAAGGCGACGACCCAGATCGCCAGCGTGAGCGCGATCGAGCCGACGAGGGTGAAGCGGGCCATGTTGATGCGCTGCGCCGGCTCCATGCCATGGCCGAAATCCCACACCAGGTGGCGCACGCCGCCGAGCATGTGGTGCATCAGGATCCAGGTATAGCCGAACAGGATCAGGTAGCCGATGGGCGAGCCGAAGAACCACTGCATGGCATCGAAAGCCGAAGGCCCGGAGGCCAGGGCCACGAGCCAGATCGCGAAAAGCGCGATGCCGCCATAGAGCGCGATGCCCGTGATGCGGTGGGCGACGGACATCGCCATCGTCCAGCTCCACTTGTAAACCTGAAGATGCGGGGACAAGGGCCGCGGGGCCATTTTCGCCTCAGCCATGGTGTTCACTCCTGATCGGCGACGTCGGCCGCCCGTAGTTTGGAATGGTTCGTAACGGAAGCGCGGCAACACCGCAATGCGCCTTCTGCCCAACCCGGCGACAGGAGGCACACTTCGTCAGCCGCGAAGTTTGCTACAGGCTCGCTTATCGCACAATTTTTAATTATTCTTATCTCCCTTCGCGAATGACGAAGGATCCCTATGCAATTCGATCTCACCGATCTGAGCCTCTTCCGGCACGTGGTCGAGGCCGGCAGCATCACCCACGGGGCCGAACGGGCTCATCTGGCGCTGGCGGCTGCGAGCACCCGCATCCGCAACATGGAAAAGTCCCTCGGCGCCCCCCTCCTCCTGCGAACCCGGGCGGGGGTGACCCCGACGCCGGCCGGCCGGACCCTGCTCCAGCATGCCCGTACCCTCCTCGCCCAGGCCGAGCGCCTGCGGGAGGATCTGGGCTCGTACACGGGCGGGCTGACCGGCCAGATCCGGATCCTCTCCAACACCAACGCCCTGACAGAGTTCCTCCCCGAGGCGCTCGGCGCCTTTCTGGCCGAGCACCCGCAGGTCTCCATCGACCTGGAGGAGCGCCTGAGCGACGAGATCGTCGGCCTGATCGCCGAAGGTGTCGGCGACCTCGGCATCGTGGCCGGCACCGTCGATACGGGGCGGCTCGAAACCTATCCGTTCCGCAGCGACCGCTTCGTGCTCGTGGTGCCGGAAGGCCACCCCCTCGCCGCCCGCACCAGCGTCCCCTTCGCCGAAGTGCTGGAGCATGATTTCGTGGGCCTCGACCGGGCGAGCGCCCTTCAGCGCTTCCTCGCCGGCAAGGCGACGCGCATCGGCAGACCCATCCGCCTGCGGGTGCAGTTGCGCAGCTTCGATGCCGTCTGCCGCATGGTGGAGGCCGGCGTAGGCCTCGGCATCGTACCCGAAACCACCGCCCGCCGCGCCGCCCGCACCATGACGATGAGTCCGGTAGAGCTGGAGGATGCCTGGGCCGCGCGCGACCTCACATTATGCATCCGCTCCCTCAAGGACCTGCCACCGTCGGCGCGGCAACTGGTCGAGCATTTGCGCAAGGAGGCGTGACCGATCAGGCCATTGGGAACTCGCTCCCCTCCTTCCCGCCCTCAAATCGCCGTGAGGAGGGAATGATTCTCCTGCCAGGATTGTCTGTAGAAAAGTCCGTCTCGAACAAGGACGGTCGCAATCCATCCACGGAGGAAACAATGCGCGAAACGAATGGCGGTCGGCTCATCGCCTCGATCGGGTTCCTTGCCCTCGCTCCCATGGGAGCCGCTCAGGCGCAGAGCGCCCAGGACACCACGTTCTTCGTCACCAGCGTCGGCTCCGGCAAGGGCGCGGATCTCGGCGGTCTCGAAGGTGCTGACCGGCATTGCCAGACCCTGGCCGAAGCCGCGGGCATTCGCGGGAAGATGTGGCGGGCCTATCTCTCGACACAAGCCGCGGGAGGCGGCACGGTCGCCAATGCGAAAGACCGCATCGGGCGCGGTCCGTGGCAGAACGCCAAGGGCACGGTCATCGCCAAGGACGTGGCGGACCTGCACGGGCCTAACAACAATCTCACCAAGCAGACGGCCCTGACCGAGAAGGGCGAGATGGTGAAGGGCCGCGGCGACCAGCCGAACCAGCACGACATCCTCACCGGCTCTCAAGCAGACGGCACCGCCTTCACCGGCAATCAGGACATGACCTGCGGCAACTGGACGAAGAGCGGCACCGAGGGGGCGGCCATGACGGGCCACCACGACCGCATGGGCCTGGACGAGTCGCCACCGGCCAAGTCCTGGAACTCGTCCCATGCGTCCCGCGGTGGATGCAGCCAGGATGCCCTGCGGGGCACGGGCGGCGCGGGGCTGTTCTACTGCTTCGCGGCGAACTGATCTGCGCATCTTGCGGACCCAGCGGGCCGCTCCGAACGATGCGCTTCATGAAAAAGTGAACATCGATCTCAAAAGCGGACATCACTTTTGGGATCGATGTTCAGGCGGCGAAATCCACCGCCGGCATCGTGAGCCCGCGCCGAAGGCAGGCGGCCTCAAGGGTATTGCGCAGCAGGCACGCGATGGTCATCGGGCCGACACCGCCCGGCACCGGCGTGAGGGCGGAAGCGACCTCAGCCGCCTCCGCGTAAGCCACGTCGCCGACCACCTTGGTCTTGCCCTCGCCGGCGGCCGGGTTCGGCACCCGGTTGATGCCCACGTCGATCACGATGGCGCCGGGCTTGACCCAGTCGCCGCGCACCATCTCGGGCCGCCCGACGGCGGCGACGAGGATGTCCGCGCTGCGGCAGACATCGGCAAGATCGCGGGTCCGGGAATGGGCCACCGTCACCGTGCAACTCTGGGCGATGAGCAATTGCGCCATGGGCTTGCCGACGATGTTGGACCGCCCGACCACGACGGCATTGAGCCCGGCGAGATCACGCCGCACCGACTGTATGAGCAGCAGGCAGCCTAGAGGCGTGCAGGAGACGAGGCCGGGCACGCCGGTCATGAGCCGCCCGGCATTGATGGGATGGAAGCCGTCCACGTCCTTTGCCGGATCGATGGCCTCGATCACCTTCTGCGCATCGATCTGCTTCGGCAGCGGCAATTGCACGAGGATGCCGTCTACCGCCGGATCGGCATTGAGCCGGGCAACGAGATCCAAGAGTTCGGCCTCGCCCGTGGAGGCCGGCAGCACATGCTCGAAGGAGTGCATGCCGACCTCGACGGTCTGGCGCGCCTTGTTCTTCACATAGAGCTGGCTGGCTGGATCCTCGCCGACGATGACCACGGCGAGGCCGGGCGTCACGCCCTGCCCCGACAGGCCGGAAACGGCGTCGGCGATGCGGGCGCGCAGGCCCTGGGCATAAGCTTTTCCATCAATGATCGTGGCGCTCATGGATCTGTCCGTCCTGTCAAAGCGGCGAGAGCGGCGGAAAGTTTTTCTCCCTCGCCGGAAATCACGAATGTTTTCAGCCGGGCGGTGGCGCCCGTCTCCAAGCGGACCGCCGAGGCCGGACGCTTCAAGGCCTTGGCGAGCAGGCGCCGGACGCCCTCGTTGGCCGCCCCGTCCTCCAGCACCGCCCTGACCCGGACTTTCAGCACCGGCCTGCCGTCCGAGAGGGTCTCGACCCCGTCGATGGCATCGCGCCCGCCCCGGGGCGTCACCCGGACCCGGACTTCGAGACCACCGGGGCAGATGCTCCAGGCCACGCGGCGCGCCCTTTTAGAAGGCGATCGGCATCAGGTAGTCGACGATCAGGTTCTGAATGAAAATGATCAGCAGAATCAGGATGATGGGCGAAATATCGACCCCGCCGAGATTGGGCAGGATGCTCCGGATGGGCCGCAGGACCGGCTCGGTCACCGCATCCAGGAAGTTCCAGACCGAGCGGACGAAATTGTTACGGGTGTTGACCACGTTGAAGGCCACCAGCCAGCTCAGGATCGCCGAGGCGACGATGAGATAGGTATAGAGCTGCAGAGCCAGCAGAATGACGTTGAGGAGCGCGCGCATGGAAAACCTGTCAGGGATCGGCGTTGCTCATGTAGCGTTTGAAGCGGAGCTGAACAACCCATAACCGCCTCGCCAGGCTGTCAGGTCCCGCCCCGATGCCGTCTCCAACCCCTCGCCGACCGATTGACAGACTGAAGCCGGGAGGCCTAAAACTTGCGCCACTTGGCTCGATGGAATCGACCGGGGCTGTAGCTCAGATGGGAGAGCGCTGCAATCGCACTGCAGAGGTCAGGGGTTCGATTCCCCTCAGCTCCACCAAGTCCTAAGGTACTGAATAGCTTTAGCTTTCAGCCCTGACGCCAAAGTGCTCCCAACAGCCAGACAAGCCAATCCGCCAGAGCGTAGTCACAGTTCGACTGAAAACGATAATGGCGACGATCCGCAAGCGCGGCTCCTCCTGGAAAGCTCAGGTCCGGCGAGAAGGTATTCTTCCCTTTCAAAGACATTTGCCTCCAGGGCCGATGCTGCAGCATGAGCGGGGGCTCAGGAACAGGCTACATAAGCGGTCGTATCGGAACAGCGCAGGCGATCGTCTTACCCGTCCGAGGAGGCAGCCTCACCCACTAAGATGTGTTACCGTTCCGCTTCTCTTTTAAAGGAGTGCGGCATGAGAAGCCTCGTTCTCGTATTCGCCTGCATCTGTTTGGCGCTACCTGCCCAGGCCCAGCAGCAAGGTGAGCCGGTCCGGCTCAAGGAGATCCCGAATCCCACCCTCCTCAAGGGAGTTATGCCCGATTTGCCGAAGGGGGCTCTGCTAGAGGCGCGGGTGCGCCCCTTCACCATTCGATCAGGCATGATAGACGCCGCGTGGCACAGCCATCCAACACCGATTGTTGGCTACGTCATCGAAGGAGTCGTCGAGATCGAGATCAAGGACCTAGGGGTGTATCAGTTCAAAGCGGGGGAGGCATTTCTGGAACCCGCCAACACGATGATGCGAGCCAGCAACCCCGGGCAAGACCCGGCACGGGTCGTGGCGTTTCAGGTATCTCCGCCAGAGGCTCCTTACTCCGAGATGGGAGCACCGCATTAGTTCAAGATTCCAGTGCCATAACCGTTTATCGGAAATCCGCAGCCCGAAAAAGCGAAGGCCCTGCATCTCTGCAAGGCCTCGCCTGTGAGGGATCCACTGCACCGAGGCGCCGGCCCTTCCCACAGGTCTAGGTCACCGACTCATAAAGCGCATCCAGATTTTGGCTGCTGCGCGTTTGACGAGAGCAAAGTAGTTTTCGCTTCAACGGCAACCACATGTTCCCGATCGTCGACCGGTTCGGCACCGGCTCCGTCACCATGGATCAGGTGCGCCAGCACTACGCCGATGCCGGAAAGTTCACCGGCTATGCCTGACGCGCCGAAGCCCCCTACCCTTCAACGATTTCGCTGATCTGCACGATGGGCACGATGTCCGTATAGTTGGCGACGTCCGCGCGGATCTCCGGGGAGTGGGGAAAGAACGCCTCCTGGAATGTCTCCAGGGTCGGCGAGTAGATGTGGCACGCCGCGACGAACGCTGGCGCGCTTCCAGGTTCGCGACCCAAAAGGCCCTTATCGATTTCGTAGCGCAGGCAGGCATCGCCGAGCCGTTCCTGAATCAGTGGCATGTGGCGGGTGCGGTAGTAGTCGTGATCGAACTTCGAGCCGCCATCGGCCGGATAGTAGACGCTCATCTTGATCATGGTCGCGCTCCTGCCTGAACGCCTCTCCGAGCGTCCGAGGGGCTTTTCTAGCTCACCGACTCGTAAAGCGCATCCAGATTTTGGCCAAGGGAGTTTGACGAGAGCAAGGTTGTTTTCGCTGTGCTTTTCGAAGCGGGTGGCGACGGCACGGAAGTGCTTGAGTCTGCTGAAGAAGCGTTCGACGAGGTTGCGGTAGCGATAGAGGACGGCGCTGAACGGCGGGCGGCGTTTGGCTGGCTGTTACTTGCTCTTCTAATCCTGCGTCAGTGTTGAATCTGAATGAGCAGGTCGACTGTCTGCCGCCCTTCGAGGTTTGCGATCCCCCCTGCGCGCGAACTTGCGACGAGCCTCCTTCACGAAGGCAGGAATGCGTGGACGCACAATGTTGTGGTACGCGGACCGGATTGCCACCCGCGGAAGCTGGAACAGCAACGAGGCGATAGAGCGGCGTATGAGATAGACATCAACGTACTTGTCCTGAGACATCCGCCACAAGCCATGCCAATCCGAGTTACTGAGGTGGTTGATCTCATCAAGTTCTGGCCTGGAGAACCCGGACTTGATTACCTCCGCCGTCAGAAGGCTGCCGGGCATGCAATCCGCGAACTCCTCATCGAACGCAATTTTTGGCAACATCAACGCCGCGCCGCACACAACTCCCATTCCCAGAGCGATAATACGTTCCCCGACCCTGATGATGTGCCATTCCCACCTGCCCCGTGCAGCAAAGTTCCGGATTAAGGTCGCGTAGAAGGGACTGGTAGTCATGGCAGTACCAGTGCGACCCTTCCAGCCGGAAGCCTCAAGAGCCATATACTTGGCGAGGAGGCCTTCAGTAGCAGTTGATCCTTTCCTTATCTCGACCGTAACCTGTCCACGGCTTTCAAGCTTCTTCCTGTATCGCCTGACATTCCGGCGCATATTGCCTAAGCTGGACCAATAGCTGTCAGCGTCCCCATTCACGTTGAGGAGCGAATACTGGGAGTGCAATCCGAAGCGGATGGCATAGCCATGGATCCCACCCTTGACGGCCTCCCAAACAGGGGAGTTCTGCCTCACCGCTTTCAACTCAAGACTTAGATGATGCGGCACCTGGTGACGCAACTCCACCAGCAGAGCCTCGAAAGCGGGTTTTGCCTGATCACATGCGAGCAGCACATCCCCGGAGAGAGTCAGTACATCGGACGGTGTGCGCAGGGTAGGCCAAGATGAGCCAAGGATCCGGTGCGGTGTGATGATTACAGGGAGCGCGCCCACGAGCCTGTCCCCGATATAGGCGAAGCAACATAGCCAATGCTCGCTGGGACTCAGTTTGTGCTGCAGGAAGGCATCGACCCAATCCGGAAGCAAGGGCGGGAGCCTTTGGGGCGCCTCCCAGGCAAGATGATCCCAAGCATCGAAATGCGTGGCTATTTCTTCAATATTACGAACGGAAACCGTGCGTATTTCAGGCTGCAAATCGGGCATAGCAGTCTCTATGATCGCCCAAAGGAGAAAGAATACCTAAAATATACGCATAAATAAAACAGACATAGGGATTATACGTTCTCCCATGAAGGGTAGTCCGTATTAACTGAAAGGTGAATTCGGCTTTTGCTAGGATCTGCTCCAGTACAACTTTCATCTGCGTAGCCATTAGGGTTTTCCTAAGCCCCAACCATTTTAGCAATCGCGACCTCTCGCATGGGGCTGCATCGCGCATATCGAACCCCGCCTTTGCCAGTGCGCCCGAAATCCCGCGTAAAGTCCGCTGCCGGCCTTTGACCCTGGACAGGCGCAACCTCTTGGCCAAGGCGACCATCTCCGGCTTGATCATGACGTAGTTCTTCCGCTCCTCAACCTTCACGCCGTCGCCCGCTTGCGCTCCCGAGCCCCTTCAGTTTTGAGATCACCATAGCCCTCTCGAACTCACGGTCCTGAGCACCTGCCGGATGAGTTTGGCCGGTCCCCTGCACGATCAGGTCACAGGCGAGACAGTTCGCCGTCTCGACGTTGGCGCCCCTGACGCCTTTAGCAGCAATACGTCCCATCATGGCTGCAAAGTTGGACACGCTGTGTTGTGATCGGCTCCGCTCACGACTTCGTCGTAACAGTTGTCCACGATCTCGAAGTGGGTTCGCTTGGCGGACGCCTAAACGGCAGCCTGCTGGTGCTTCTCACTGTCCTTGTCGGCTCTCATGTTCGCTGCAGATGAGGCCCGGAGATTGGCACTGCCTTGATCAACTCCTTACGTCGCATGGCTCGCCGCCCTGTTCCTGTTGCAGTTTCCCAAAGCGTCATGGTGAGCATGGCGCAGGCTTCATCCATGTTCACCACGCCAAGAGGCTCTCGAGTGTCAGTGTGGATCACGGATGCCGCTTGGCAATGTGGAGCGGGTGGGACGGTGCTGCCCCGCCGCCGTTCGAGGGGGTCCCTCGACGTCGCCTGCTTCACCCGCGTTAGATGCAGTTTAATCGCAAGCCTTCGCATGGCTAGACTGCTTTTGGAGGTAGCTCAAGCGGAAGAGACGCACTCCTCATCTGGTTTCCGTCCTGGACGCTGCGCGAAATTCGGACTGGCGGCTTGACCGAAAGTCACCGTGGCACCTCAGCATTCCCGAGATGAACTTAGGGGGTATGCCCTGCCTTAGGTCGATCCGATGCAGGACCAGATGGCGCTGGATAGGAGAACACGCTTCTCCCTTCACGATTTTAGCGCTGCCCTTCCCTCTGCTTGCTGCGGAACTACTCCAGTCGTTGTCGGACTTTCAGCAGCATAAGGTGCCAATGGAGATCCATGTCCTGCTCAATGCGGCGCTGACAAGCCGCACCGAGCCATTCACTCGATCGTATAGGCCACTTTCAGGCTCCAACGATGATGAAAGATCCTGTTCCCGCTTAAGGAGCAAAAGTTTCGCAGCCCTCAATGCTGGCCCGCGGAAGGCTCGCTCCAATGAAGGAGCTGGCAAATGCAGCAGAGGGAATTGACTCACGCGGAAGGGAAGAACCTTCCGCTCCACGACGGAGTTAGAACGACTGACTTTCCTGTTTTTGGCTGGAGCCGGAATGGCACAGGAGCTGTCAACTCCTATGAGATCGCAGCAGGTATTAGTTGGTTTCACTGTGAATCGCCAGCATGAACATAGGAATGAAGCAGGAGCCTATGCCCCTCCGGATGCTGAGATTCTGTGGCGTAAGACAGATGTGCGTTACAGCGAGGAACGGATCGGTCTGTCTTTGGCGCAGCTTCAAGGCAAGCACATCTTGTCACAGATCCCTGCCGAATCCCAAGAACGCGCGACCACAGAATTCGCCGCCAGATCCGGAAGCCCTCCCCTTTGGATTGGCTTGGAACTCTAAGGGATAGTCAGGCTAGCATGCCTAAGCTTAGCCATTATTCTGCTGTAGCGAAGCCAAGATCAGAGCCTGCCATCGTAGACCTCCTTTCGCTTGGGACAGAAGAGATGCCGATGAATGAGCCATTTCCCCTGGACCTGTTTTCGCCACGGGTTCGCACCGTCATCCGGAATGAGTTCAACGGGCGCTGCCCGAGCCAGCAGGAAGTGGCCGAGATACCGGACGCCCGCTGGCTTGCAACCCCCGAGATTGGTCCGGTTCTCCTGAAGAGGATCCGTAACTTGGGTCAGGATCAGCGTCCGCCCGTCGCGCATTTGACGGATGCCGAGCTGTTAACACGTCTTACAGGCCTTCAGCAGGAACTCGAGTTGGTCCAAGCCACCGTCAGAACATGGGTCCGCCGAAGCAGGAAGTCGGGCCCTCCACCCGCGCGCCGATGGCATACGGACAGCCAACGGCTAACAAGCTGATCGTCAGCAGTCGGTTGGCTGCTATCATTCCTGGAGTGCCTTCACCTTTCATTCGCTGTTCAGAGCGCTCTACTCAGATCCCGCAAGCAGCCTTGTCCGGATTTTGAAGTGCGGTTTTCACTCAAAGGCGGAGCGACTTGACTGAGGGGTCTTGACAGACTTCCGGATGAGAGCGCCTGAAATCTGGACCATGGGAGGCGCAGAACCTCGACCAGGACGCTTGCGAGGGTAGAGTCCCCACCTTGATGGGCCTATACGCATGCGCCCGGAACAGTTCCGCGCCGGACGTCATGCAATGTCGCGCGGCCATCTACGCGCGAGCACCGCTATGAGTCAGAACGATGAGCGGCGATCCCCATGCCCGTCGCCTAACTGCCTTCCACGAAACTGGACACGCTGTTCTCGGATGGGCACTCGGCTACAAGGTCGAACGGATGCGGATTACCTCTGATCTCAGCGCCGCGGCCATATGACTTTTCCGGTCCTATTCCGGAACTTGAACAGATCGCATTTTGCACAGCGGGATGGGTCGGAGCCGAGCGAAGCGGGGTCAAGAATATCAATGATGAAGAGACCCTCCGGGAAGAACGGGAGGCCATTGTCATCACCCGTCGCGCCTTTCGCGACGATGAGGAGGCCCAGGAGCGCCTCTATCAGCACGGATGAGAGCGAGCGGACGCCGTTGTCTCCAGGTATGCCGATAAGGTCGCCATCCTGGCGCGGGAGCTTGAGCAACGGGAGGGAATTTCGGCTGATGAAATTCAGCGTCTCTTCGTTAGTGACTCACAAATTTTGATAGCCTTGAGCAGTGCATCGCCCGGAGCGGACCCAGAGGGCCGCGTCAGCGAAAACCGGGTCCACTTTTCCGCACAATGCGCTCGCTGCCGCTTGGTACAGGCGGCGGCCCTGCGCCTTCCGGCTTAGATTTCGTCAGCATGGATCTTGATCATCTCCTGCCCGTTGCTACCGACCTTCCCCTGTTGCGCACAAGGCGCCCGGTCCCGAACAGATCCCGCGGCCATGATTGAAGGTTTGGTCCTACACGGGTGATTGACCCGTAGCATCACTTATCCATACTGGCCATGATGAAGCGCCTCATCGGTTACATCCGCAACGCCCTCACTCAACTCGCGAAACGTCGGCGGGATGACGGCCTCACGGCAGTTGAGTACGAGGCTATATGCCTGATCGCATATGAGGGCAGGGCAGCATATGCCTGTGCCCGGCAGCAGGCGTTTTATTGCCGCGCGCGAGGGAGCGAGCAGGGTTTCCAGTTCTGGTCATCCGTGGCCATTGAAGTCGACCGGCGGGCGGGTGCCAGCGCCAAAGGAGCCGTGAACGGTCAAGGTAAGGCATAGCCGGCGCTACGGGGTTTCAACATGCCCTCTGCTCTCTGACAGGGAGGAGACTAGAATAGATATTGCTCAGGTAGGGCGATCGGCATCGCTGTTCTCGATTCTTGATTTTTCGCTACTATACGGCACCACTCATATAACAGTGGATTGCATCCGGTGCCGAAGTCAAAGCGGCTATGATTCGTAAGCCGGAGCGGTTTTGCTGGCTGCAATCATCATATAGCAGATCGGTCGGCAGGCTCAGTACGCAATTTTGCGGAACAAACACAACGAAGCACAAAAGCTCAAGTTCAATATCTATGAAATTTTCTTGGTTGAGCTCCGCAATTCCTTCAACGTCGATCTAGAGCTCTCATCTCTTCTGCGCCCAATCGAACAGGATTCAGATCCATACAGATGTCGAGATCGGACATGGGCATTTCCCATCAGCTTCGCTGGGTAACAGCCTCAAATGATAAGGAGCCCCGCCCGACCGGGCGGGACGCTTCTCACCAGATCAAATGGGCTCACCTCATACGATGAAGAAGTCCTTGTAGGTCAGCTTGAGGTTTTTGCCGAGCTGGGCGAACTCCACGGCCGCCTTTGCGCCTGAGCCGTCGGCGTCATACGAGAGGATGCCGGTCTTCTTGTTGTAGAGGAGATAATCGTTCC
>NZ_JAHAMK010000008.1 GCF_018383585.1 Microvirga sp. 3-52 | reverse complement strand
GAGGCGCCGACGCCGACGAACATCTCGACGAAGTCGGAGCCCGAGATGGTGAAGAACGGCACGTTGGCCTCGCCCGCGACCGCACGGGCGGTCAGGGTCTTACCGGTGCCGGGAGGGCCGACGAGCAGCACGCCGCGGGGGATGCGGCCGCCGAGGCGCTGGAACTTCTGCGGATCGCGTAGGAACTCCACCACCTCCTGCAGGTCCTCCTTGGCCTCGTCGATGCCGGCTACGTCATCAAAGGTCACGCGCCCATGCGCCTCCGTCAGAAGCTTCGCCTTCGACTTGCCGAAGCCCATGGCCCGGCCGGCGCCGCTCTGCATCTGGCGCGACAGAAACACCCAGGCGCCGATGAAGAGCGCGATGGGCAGGATGTTCATGAGGACCGCGATGAACCAGGGGGTCGAATCCGACTGCGGACGGGCCGTGATCTGCACGCCCTTCTGCTGCAGCTTCGTGACCAGCATCGGGTCGCTCGGCGCATAGGTCGTGAAGGTGCGACCGTCGGTATAGGTGCCGCTGATCTCCGGCCCGGAGATGACCACGCTGGTGATGCGCCCGGCATCGGCCTCGCTGAGGAGCTGGCTGTAGGCGATATCGCTGCCGCCGCCCCGTTGGCCTGGGCTCTGGAAAAGGGTCACGAGCGCCAGCACCAGGAGGAAGATGACGACCCACAAGGCGAAGTTGCGGAAATTTGAATTCATCGGATCAGGTTCTGCCCCAGAGGGAGATGAAGCGCGAGGAGATCTCCCCGTGCGGTTAGACTCAATGTAGGCACACCGTCTCGCCTTGCCAAGGGAATGCGGCGTCCATGGGGCGTGATATCCGATTACGCTGGCTAAGAGAATTGGCTAACGGCCCCGGCGGCGCGGCGGTTCCGGGCCGATGGAGATTGGTCCTGAGCGGCCCAGCCGAACGAGAGCGCCGGCGATGGTGAGGTGCAACGCCTCCCCTGCCCTGACGGCCTCCCGCAACCGCTCCGTGCAGGCTTCGAGCCGATGGAGGCGGCTGTTTTCGAGCCCTGTCGTGGCGATGGCCCGCTCCATTATCCGCAGGGCAATTTCGAAAGGCTCGTTTGCAAGGATGCCGGCCTGGAACGAGAGATTGCCGCCCTCGAGAACCGGCCCAGCTCGTTCCAGCGCTTCCTGCGCCTTGAGGTCGAGGGCCTCGTCGGCCTGGGCGGCGCGCTCGGCCAGGCGCGCCAGGCGCTCTGCATCGAGCCCTTCCGCAGCCAGGAGCGGCATGAGCCGCCGCCAGCGGACGCGGGCATACCGCTCGTCGGCATTGGACGGATCGTCCACATAGCGCCAGCCGTACCCCTGACACAGATCGAGAAGAGTTGCCTTCGGCCAATCGAGGAGCGGCCGCACATGCGGGATACCGTGCCTGTCCGTCTCCCGGCGCATGCCGGCGAGGCCCGAAAGGCCTGATCCCCGGGCCAAGCGCATCATCACCGTCTCGGCCTGGTCGTCGAGGGTATGGGCGGTGGCCAGATGCGACGCGCCCACCTCGTGGGCATAATCGACGAGAAGCCGGTAGCGCGCCTCGCGCGCGGCCTCCTGAATGCCGGTTCGAGGCTTGTCTCCCGTCCAGGTGAGAATCCGGTGCGACAGGCCGAGAGCAGCGGCCTCCCGCGCGACGAAGGCAGCCTCCTCGGCGGCTTCCGGCCGCAAGCCATGGTCAACGGTGGCAACGTGAACGGGAGGTCGCGAACCGGCGGCATGCCAGCGGGCGAGGAGATGCATCAGGGCCGTTGAATCGGGCCCGCCGGAGACGGCGGCGACGATGCCCGAGGCCCGGTTCAAGACCTCGAAAAGATGCTCCAGTCCTTCACCCGAGAGCACATCGTCGGAAGGCGGAGGGGCGGCCATGGCTTGGCCCTTCAAATTTCGTCAGCGGCTCAGCTGCACTTGATGCGCTTCTGCTCGCGGTCGGATGCCTGGCGCACGGGGGCGGAGGCCTGGGGGTACTTGCGGTCGAGCTCGGCAAAGACCGCGCAGGCGCGATCCTTGGCACCGAGACCGTTCAGCGAGATGCCGAGCCGCAGCAGGGCATCGGGCGCCTTGGCGGCATCCGGATGTTCGGCCGTGACGTTCAGGAACTGCTCCGCGGCCTCGCGGTAGCGGCTGCGCTGGAGATAGGTCTCACCCAGCCAGAAGGTCGCCTCGGGAACCAGCTTGTCGCGGGGATTGGACTGGAGGAAGCGGCGAAAGCCCATCTCGGCCTGATCGTACTGCTTCTGGCTGAAAGAGGCGTATGCAGCGTCGAAATCGGAGCGCGGATTGCCGACGCTCGTCGCCGCGACGCTCGGACCCGGGCGCTCCGCAAGGGCACCCTGCGGCAGAGCCGCCTCCCGGTCGTGCACGCCGCCATCCATGGGCGCACCGTCCACGCCGACCTGCTCGTCCTGCTCGATCAGGTCGCCGATTCCGGCAAGCTGCCCGCCGGGCAGCGGCATGGGACGGTTCGCGTCCGCCGTCAGGGGGGCGGACGGCGCCGTGGTGCCGAGCGGACGAGGCGCGCCGGGAGCGTCCGGTGCCTCGGAAGGGTCGAAGAGGTCGCTTCGGCGCTGCGGCTGGGCCGGCGTGGGCTGGGCGGGAGGCTGCGCCGGGCGCGAAGGGGTGGTCGTGGGCGACGACGGCCGGGAGCCGCCGCGGCTTTCCTGGAAGCGGAACTCCACGTCCTCCTGGAACTTGCGAAGCTGCTCCTTGAGCTGACGGTTCTCGTACTGAAGCTGCTCCATCTGCCCGGAAATCTGGCGGAACTGGCTCTCGAGCCGGTTCAGGCGCACGATCGCGTCGGCGGCGTCCTGCGCGGCGGCAGGGAAAACCGAAGTGGCAGCCAGAGCCAGGGCAAAGGCGAAAAAGACAAACAGGCGTCGAAACATGCTGGGATACCGTGAAGGTCCTCGAATGAGGAGGCCGATAACACAAAAGCGCCGCCACGGCGAGAATGTGGCGGCGCTCTGCGATGTCACGAAGGCTTGAGCTCGAGCATCGGACCCAAAAGTGGACTCACTTTTGGGGGCAAATCCGATGCTCTCCCTCTTGGCTGGCGCATCGTTAGGGCGGAAAACCGGATCCACTTTTCCTCACGATGGGCTAGGTGAGGCTTTATGCCCCGGCGCCGCCGCCGAGCACGGTGACCGCGCGGCGGTTCTGCGACCAGCAGGAGATGTCGTTGCAGACCGCCACCGGACGCTCCTTGCCGTAGGACACGGTGCGGAAGCGGTTGCCCGGGATGCCGCGCGAGATCAGGTAATCGCGGACGACCTGTGCGCGGCGGGCGGAGAGCGAGTAGTTGTACTCGCGGGTGCCGCGCTCGTCCGCGTGGCCTTCGAGGATGAAGGTGTACTGCGGGTAGCGCTGCAGCCACTGTGCCTGCTTGTCGAGGGTCGAGACGGCCGTGGGGGTCAGGTCGGTCGAATCGGTCTCGAAGAACACGCGGTCGCCCACGTTGACGACGAAATCCTGGGCGCTGCCCGGGGTCGCGGCGCCGCCGGCCCCGAAGCCTCCGGCCCCATCGGCCATACCATCTTTGTTGGATGAACACGCCGCCGCCCCGAGAGCGAGGACGATAGCAGCGGCGAACTTGACGGCGCGCAGCGTCATCATTGGCAGTACTCCTTACACATACGTTTGCCGAACGTTGTGTCTTTCATATCGGGAGGATGGTTAAAGGAGGGTTCCGTCAACCGTGAGGACGCACGCGGGATTAAGGTGAATTATGGCCAAGTTGTGGAAGTTGGGGTTAGGGTTAACCGGCAGTAAACAGCATCGAGCTGAGTCGTTTATTCCTACCGCAAGGGAAGTCAAATGAAGCTAGGCTGCTACCGTTTGTCGGTTTCAAGCGTTGAGAGGTCATAAATATCGTGACGACCCAACCCGGAAGCCTCCGACATCCCTATCGCAAAGCCCTGGACGATCTCCGCCTGGAAAGGGCTTTCGCGCGCATCGCCGACAGCGACCTGCGCCACGGCAACGCCGTTGCCCTGCTCCGGGACTCGAGAGAAAACTACCCGGCCTGGCTGGAGGCGATCCGATCGGCGCAGACCGTCATCCATTTCGAGAACTTCATCATTGCCGATGACGACTCGGGCCGCCAATTCGCGGAAGCCCTGATGGAGCGCGCGCGCGCCGGCGTGCGGGTGCGGGTGCTCTACGATTGGCTCGGCTCGTCCATGCGCGCCCTGCCCCATTACTGGCGGAGGCTGCGCGAGGCGGGCGTCGAAGCCCGGGTCTTCAATCCGCCCCGGCTCACGGACCCGTTTTGGATTCGCCGCAACCATCGCAAGCTGATCACCGTCGATGGGCGCATCGCCTTCGTCTCCGGACTTTGCATCTCCGACAGCTGGGTGGGCAAGAACGGCGTCGAGCCATGGCGGGACACCGGCCTGTCCCTGGTGGGACCGGTGGTGGCCGATCTCGATGCCACTTTTGCGGAAAGCTGGGTGCTCGCGGGCATGAAGGCGATCCCGAAATCCGAGTTGCCCCACGCGGACCTGATCCCCCATGCCGGCTCCGTACCGGCACGGGTCATCAGCGGCGAGCCCGGGATGTTCCGCACCTACCGCGTCGACCAGTTCATCGCCGCGACGGCCCAGCGCAATCTCTGGCTCACCGACGCCTATTTCGTAGCCACCACCTCCTATGTGCAGGCCCTGGGCGAAGCGGCGCGTGACGGGGTGGACGTGCGCATCCTCGTTCCAGGATCGAGCGACGTGCCCGCCCTGCAGCCCGTGGTGCGGGCCGGCTACCGCTCGCTGATCGAGGCTGGCATCAGGGTCTATGAGTGGAACGGCTCGATGCTCCACGCCAAGACTGCCGTGGCGGACGGACGCTGGGCCCGCGTCGGCTCCACCAATCTCAACATCGCAAGCTGGGCGACCAACTGGGAACTCGACGTGGTGGTCGAGGATGCCGGCTTCGCCGAGGCCATGGAGGCGATGTATCTGGAGGATCTCGCCAACGCGACCGAGATCGTTCCCGGCTGGCAGTCCAGGCGCCGTCAGGCCAGAAACATGCGTTCGCGCCGCGGCCACCGCTTTAAAAGAGGCGGGGTGCGCAGGCTCGCCGCCGGTGCCCTCGCCCTCTCGAGCACGGTCGGCAAGGCGGTCGGTTCACGCTCCCTGACGGCGACGGAAGCGAGCAGCGTCGCCATCATCGGCTTCGCGCTTCTGGCCCTCGCCGCACTGATCACATTCTTTCCGGTCGTGATCGTGTCGCCGATCGTCATCGTCCTGGCCTGGCTCGGCATCGCACTTCTCATCCGCGCCTTCCGGCTCAAGCGCCGTGTGCGCCTGAGACGGCGAAAGCTTGCCCTGCGGCGCAGACTGACCAAGATCAACGATAGCAAGGCTTCGCCAGGAGAGTAGGACCCGGGAAGAATAAAAGGAAACCAACGGTCAAGCTTGGCGTTGATCTCTGGGCAGGGCAGTGCATCCCTTTTCGAGGAGGACTCCTATGGTTACAGGCACCACCGGCTCTTTCGATACCCTCGATCGCACCCACGCCATGAGCCAGCTTCTGGCGCAGAACTGGTGGGCGCTGGCGCTCCGCGGCGTCTTCGCGATCATCTTCGCGCTCATCACGTTCTTCATGCCGGGAGCCACGCTCCTGTCCCTGGTCTGGGTTTTTGCCGCCTACATGCTGGTCGACGGCGTGTTCGGCATCGTCTCAGGCATCAGGGCCGCCTCCAACAACCAGCGCTGGGGCCTTCTGATCCTCGGCGGCATCCTGAACATCCTGGTGGGCATCGTGGCCTTCCTGATGCCGGGGCTGACGGTCCTGTTCTTCGTCACCCTGATGGCCGTGTGGTCGCTCATTTCAGGCGTTCTCATGATCGTCGCCGCCTTCAAGCTGAACCCGACCTACGGCCGCGGCTGGCTGATCTTCAGCGGCGTCGTCTCAGTTCTGTTCGGGATCGCGCTCCTGCTTGCCCCGCTCGTCGGCGCCGTGGTGCTGACCTGGTGGCTGGGGGCCTATGCGCTCGTCTTCGGCATCTCCCTTCTCGTTCTCGCCTTCAAGCTGAAGGGCCACAAGGACGAAACCGGCACCGCGGCACCCATGGCGGCTTGATCAAAGAAAAGGGCGCTTGAAGCGCCCTTTGTCTCTTTCGATCAGTTGCTCTGCCGGCTTTCGCTCAGAAGCGGCGACCAGGTCGGGTCGGACGCGAAGGACGGGGTCGGCACGGGCTGTTCCACGCGGCCGGTGATGTCGACCATGTAGAGCTTGCCGCCGGCCTGTCCGCCCGGATCGCGGAAGAACAGGATGTACTGGCCGTTGGGCGCCCAGGTCGGGCTCTCGTTGTGGAAGCCCTCGGTCAGGATGCGCTCGCCCGAGCCGTCCGGCTTCATGATCCCGATGGCGAAGCCGCCGGCGCGCTGCTTCGTGAAGGCGATGTAGTCGCCGCGCGGCGACCAGGCCGGCTGCGAATAGGAGCCGTCGCCGAAGGAGATGCGGCGCTGGTTCGAGCCGTCCGCATTCATGGCGTAGATCTGCTGCTTGCCGCCGCGATCGCTTTCGAACACGATCTGGCTGCCGTCCGGCGAGAAGGACGGCGAGGTATCGATGGCGGCGGTCGAGGTCAGGCGCGTGGTGGCGCGCGAGCCCAGATCCATCATGAAGATGTTGGCATTGCCGCCCTGCTGCAGGCTCAGGACGATGCGCTGTCCGTCCGGCGCGAAGCGTGGCGAGGAGGCCATGTCGGGGAAGTTGCCGAGCACCTGGCGCGAGCCGGTTTCCAGGTTGATCACCTGCACGCGCGGCTGCTGGCCCTCGACCTGAGCCGAGTAGGTGATGTCCTGCGTCGCGGGCGAATAGCGCGGCGTCACGACGGACGTATCGCCTTGCGTCAGGTAGCGCACATTCGCACCGTCCTGATCCATGATCGCGAGCTTCTTGCGACGGTTCTCCTTCGGTCCCGATTCATCGACGAACACGATGCGCGTGTCGAAGAAGCCGCCGAAGCCCGTCACCTTGGTGTAGACCGCGTCAGAAATGATGTGGCCGACCCGGCGCCAGAAATTGGCGTCGGTGACGTATTGCTGGCCGGTGAGCTGCTGGCCCGACTCGATGTCCCACAGGCGGAACTCCGCACGAAGACGGCCCGAGGGATCGCGCGAGATGCGGCCCGTCACGAGCGCCTGCGCGCCCGCCATCTTCCACGCATCGAAACGCGGCGCGGCGTCGAAAGACGGACGCTCCGGGAAACGCGACTTGTCGAGGGGCGCGAAATAGCCCGACCGCTGCAGGTTGTTGGTGATGATGCCGGACACGCGCTGACCGAGATCGCCCTCGCCGGAGAAATCGGCAATGGCGATGGGCATGGGCTGGAACTGGCCGCCCGGTCCAACGCGGAACGAGAGCTGCGCCTGGGCGGAAGGCACAAGCGCCGCCATGGGCACGGCTATGGCCAGCGCGACAAGAAGACGGGAAACGAAGCGAGTGATCATGGGATGATGTCTCAAGCTTGATGGGCTTTAAGAGAGAGGAGGATCGAACTGGACGTTCAAGACTTTCCAGTCCGCGTAATAGGGAACGAACTTCGCCGGGATTTCGAACTGGCGGCACTTGCGAATGGCTCGAACAGCCGCATCGGCAACCGCACGATCGGTCGAGCTGCTCCCGGCCTGGAGAATCCGCGGCTCGGTGCTGAGCGATCCGTCCTGGTTCAGGCGGATATCGAGAACGGGAGCCGTGACCTGGCCGCCTGAGGCCGCGATCGGCGCGCTGTAGCAGCGCTCGATCTGCGAGACCAAGAGCCCGATGAGCGCATCCCTCAGGCTCGGAGAGAGTTTCGCCGCCGATCCCGTCGCGGTGCCGAGCGAGGCGGTCTTCTGGACCTCCGCGCCGGTCGCGCCGGTGGACTGGTTCTTTTCCTTGCTGTCGAGGAACTGCTTCAGGTCGCCCATGTCGAGCTTCTTGGCGATCTGGGCCTCCTTGCGCGCCTTGGCCTCGGCCTCTTCCTTGGCCTTGGCTTCCGCGAGCTTCTTCTCGGCTTCCGCTTTTGCCTTCGCTTCCGCCTCGGCCTTCGCTTTGGCTTTCGCCTCCGCGACGCGCTTCGCCTCTGCCTCGGCTTCCGCCTTGGCTTTGGCTTCCGCCTTGGCCTTCGCCTCAGCCTCGATCTTCGCCTGCTCGGCGGCCTTGGCCTTCTCGATGGCCTCGGCTTCGGCCTTTTCCTGGAGCTTCTTTTCTTCCTCGGCCTTGGCCTCGGCGGCCTTTTCTTCCTGCGAGCGGGTCGGCGGCGCTGGCGGCGGAGGCTGGGCAGCCACCGGCTCTTCCTTCTCGGCGACCTTCATCTCGGCCGGGCGCTTGGGAGGAGCCGGCGCATCCCGCTTGTCCTCGCCGGGATCCTTCAGCTCGGTCTTGTCGGCGACGCGCTCGGCGCGGGGCTTCGGCTGCGGGGCCTTGGCGTTCGTCTCGCCCTTGGTGATCTGGGAAAGCTGGTTGTCGGTGATGATCTCGACCGGGATGCCTTCCTGCGCCTCGGGGAATTCGGAACCGACCGACAGGCCGATCAGGGCAGCAGCCAACAGCGACGCATGCGCGACGCCCGAGACCCATAGGCCCGGCTCGGAGGTGTTGAATTTCAGCTTCAACGCCACGTGTGTTTGCCCCTTGCTCTCATTCCGCTCAGCGCTGATCGACCTCGGTCACGAGGGCGACGCGCTTGTAGCCGGCCGTGGTCACGATCGACATCACCTGGGCGACGCGCCCGTAATCCACCTTCTTGTCGCCGCGCACGAAAATGCGCTCGTCGAAGCCCGATTTCGCCGCTTCCGCAAGCTTGCCGACGATGGCCTCGTCCACCAACTCGGTCTCGCCGAGGAACACCTGGCCGGTCGCCTTGATGGAGAGCGTCACCGGCGTCGCATCGGAGTTCAGCGGCGCGGCCTTCGTCTGCGGCAGATCGAGCGGCACGCCGGCGGTCATCATCGGCGCTGCCACCATGAAGATGATGAGCAGCACCAGCATGACGTCGATGAACGGCGTCATGTTGATCTCGTTGATCGCGCCTGGCGTCCGGGCGCGCCTGCGCCGACGCCCGCTGCCTCCTGCCCCTGCCCCTGCCATCATGGCCATGCCAGGCTCTCCTTACGCGGCGTTGGCGGGATGGTGACCCGCATGGCCGATGCGCTCGTCGATCTGGCGCGACAGGATGGCCGAGAACTCGTCGGCGAAGCCCTCGAGCCGCGACTGGAGCTTGCCGACTTCCGATTGCAGCTTGTTGTAGGCGAGCACCGCCGGAATGGCCGCGAACAGGCCGATGGCGGTGGCGAACAGCGCCTCCGCGATGCCGGGTGCCACGACCGCAAGGCTCGTGTTCTTGGAGGCGGCGATCGACGTGAAGGAATTCATGATGCCGATCACCGTGCCGAAGAGGCCGATATAGGGGCCGGCAGAGCCGATGGAGGCCAGGACCGTCAGGCGGGAATTGAGCCGCTCCACCTCGCGCTGGATGGTGACGTCGAGCACCTTGTCGATGCGCTGCGGCAGGCTCTGGAACGAGCGCCCCGAGCCCTCGAAGGAGCGCTTCCACTCGCGCATGGCGGCCACGAACACGGCGGCGAGGCCCGTGGCGGGGCGGCTCTGGAGGGAGCGGAACAGCTCCTCGAGCGACTGGCCGGACCAGAACACGTCCTCGAACCGGTCCATGGCCCGCTTGGTGCGGGCGTAGAGCAGGGTCTTGTCGATGATGATGGCCCAGCACCAGACGGAGGCCGCGAGCAGGCCCAGCATCACGAGCTTGACGACGAAATGGGCCTGCCAGAACAGGCCAAAGAAGGACAGGTCGTGGGCCACAGGAGCAGCCTGGGCCACATCAGCCGGGTTCATAATTCTCGTCCTCGCTCTTCGAGCAGCCTTGGAAGGCGATCCAAGGCCCACCGCAGAATGGTCTAGGAAAATCTGTTCTTGTGTTACCGTTCGTTCGCCCCTGAATCTGTCGAAAATAAGGGCACAGGGTAACAAGACGCGAGATCGTCCAAGACCGTTACCTGTTAGGCACAGGGTAAGGTTAAGGTCTGGTTTAACTGCGGCGGCGCGGAGGCGAATTATCTGAAATTGATAAGAAAATTCCGGCTGGCATGCGCTGGTGGCAGGGCTCCTGCGCACCCTGCCCATAGGGCATGGCGCACGCTTACGGGTTGACAGTCAGTGCCGCCCTCAGCTCGTCCGGTATCCGCACGGCTCGCCCTCCCCGGACGGCCGCGACCATCACATCGGCAGTCACCAGCACATCGTCGCCGCGCCGGACCTCCTGGGCGAGCGTCATCGAGGCGCCGCGCATCTCCTTGGGGCGGGTCACGATGGTGAGCACGTCGTCCATGACGGCCCCGCCGAGGAAATCGATCGTCATCCTGCGGACCACGAAGGCGAGCCCGTCCATATCCGCATGCAGATCCGACTGCGCCACCTCGACCGCCCGCAAAAGCTCCGTGCGCCCGCGCTCCATGAAGCGGAGATAGCTCGCATGATAGACCCGGGCGGAAAAATCCGTGTCCTCATAGTAAACCCGGAGGGGCAGGATGTGAGCTCCGTCCTGCATGAAGCCGGAGAGATGGGAGCCGATCACTCCTCTCTGATCGCGCTTTTCACTCATCCGGGTCCCCGCCGAACAGCCCGAACTGCGCCGCGGTCTCACGGGTGGGCTCCGGAATGCCGAGGTGCTTGAAGGCGTGGGGCGTGAGGATGCGCCCGCGCGGGGTGCGCTGCACGAAGCCCTTCTGGATGAGATACGGTTCGATGATGTCCTCGATGGCATCGCGCGGCTCGGAGAGCGCCGCCGCGATGGTCTCGATGCCGACCGGGCCGCCGCCGAAGGAATTGGCGATCATGGTCAGGTACTTGCGGTCCATCAGGTCGAGACCGATGGGGTCGACGTCGAGGAGGCGAAGCGACCGGTCGGCGAGGTCGCGCGACACCGTCTGGACGCCATCGACGATGGCGAAGTCGCGCACCCGGCGCAGGAGGCGCCCGGCGATGCGGGGCGTGCCGCGGGAGCGGCGGGCGATCTCGTTCGCCCCTTCTTCACTCATGCCGAGGCCGAGCACGCGCGCGCCGCGGCGCACGATCAGCTCCAGCTCGTCGACGGTGTAGAATTCGAGCCGGATCGGGATGCCGAAGCGGTCGCGCAACGGCGTGGTGAGCAGGCCCGCGCGGGTGGTGGCGCCCACCAAGGTGAATTTCGGCAGCTCGATCTTCACCGAGCGGGCGGCCGGTCCTTCGCCGATGATCAGGTCGAGCTGATAATCCTCCATGGCGGGATAGAGGATTTCCTCCACGGCCGGGTTGAGGCGGTGGATCTCGTCGATGAAGAGCACGTCGCGTTCTTCGAGATTGGTCAATTGGGCCGCTAGGTCGCCCGCCTTGGCGATCACAGGGCCCGAGGTCGAGCGGAAATTGACCCCGAGTTCGCGCGCGACGATCTGGGCAAGCGTGGTTTTTCCTAAGCCCGGAGGACCGACGAAGAGCACGTGGTCGAGAGCATCGCCCCGACTCTTGGCGGCGTTGATGAAGACCTGGAGATTGGCCCGCGCGGCCTTCTGGCCCGTGAAATCGTCGAGCGAGAGCGGCCGGATCGACGCATCGACATCGTCCTCGCGCTTTTCAGGGCTGAGCAGGCGGCGGGAATCGGTCAAAGAGGCTTACCTTCCGAAGGCTTCATATAAGCGATGACGCTCTAATACGCCATTCTTAACAAGATCAAAACAGGAACGTTGAGCGGGCGCTCCGCGACATGGATCCCATTCCGCCCTGCGGCCGCCGGGAATGACACCCTCTGACGTCATGGCCGGGCTTGACCCGGCCATCCCGATGAGGAGAGGCTCCGCGCTTTTCCAATCGAGATCACCGGCACAAGGCCGGTGATGACGTGGGTGTCATGACTGGTCTCCCACCGGTGATGACGACGAATGCTCTAACGATTACCGCGCCAGTTCCCGCAGTCCCAGCCGGATGAGCGTCTTGGCTTCGGCTTCATCGCCCGCCTGCTTCATGGCGGCGGCCACGGCCGCGGAGGCCTGAACCTGGGGATACCCGAGATTGACCAGAGCCGAGATGGCGTCCGCTACGGGCGCCGGGGCGCTCCTGTCCTCCACCGCCCCTGTGAGGCGGATCAGCGCCGGATCGACGGCTGCGAAGGCCGGAGCCTTGTCCTTGAGCTCGGAGACGATGCGCTGGGCGAGCTTCGGGCCGACGCCGGGTCCACGGGCCACGGAAGCCTTGTCGCCGGTGGCGATCGCCGTGGCGAGGGTGCCGGGATCGAGCACCGAGAGGATGCCGAGCGCCACCCTCGAGCCAACGCCCTGGACCGACTGCAGCAGGCGAAACCATTCGCGCTCGGAATCCGAGCGGAAGCCGAACAGCCGGATCATGTCCTCGCGCACATGGGTCTCGATGGACAGGACCGCCGCCTCGCCGGTGGGCGGCAGGTTCTGGAGCGTGCGGGAGGAGCAATGGACCACGTAGCCGACCCCGTGCACGTCGAGGATCACGAAATCCTCGCCATAGGAATCCACCACGCCTTTGAGTTTGCCGATCACGTTCCTGCCCTCTCCACCGTCATCCCCGCGAAGGCGGGGATCCCTAACCGCCGGCGGATCTTCATTCTGCCACGCCGGTGTCTATGGGTTCCGGGCCCGGCTCCGCCGCCCCGGAAAGACATAAGTATTTCTGTAACAGATTAATAGCTCGCCGCCAGGGCGCGGGCCTTGCGGTGGTGGGCGTGGGCGATGGCGATCGCCAGCGCGTCCGCCGCATCGGCTTTCTTGAAGTCGGCCTTGGGCAGCAGGATCCTCACCATGGCCTGGACCTGGTCCTTGTCGGCATGGCCGACGCCGACCACGGTCTTCTTGACCTGGTTGGCGCCGTACTCCGCCACCGGCAGGCCGTGGAGGGCCGGCACCAGCAGGGACATGGCTCGGGCCTGGCCGAGCTTGAGGGTCGCCTGGGCGTCCTTGTTGACGAAGGTCTCTTCGACGGACACTTCGTCGGGCGTCCAGGTCCTGATCACGTCCGTCAGCCGATCGTGGAGCTGCTTGAGCCGCAGGGCCAGGTCGAGGTCTCCGTCGGAGGTCACAACCCCGCAGGCCACGAAGGAGAGCTTCGTCCCCTCGACGGTGATGACGCCCCAGCCCGTGTTGCGCAGGCCAGGGTCGAGGCCGAGGATCCGGATCCGTTCGCTCAAAGACTGTTCTCCACCGGCATGCCCGGGCCTGTCCCGGGCATGCCGGTCCTCTTACCATGCTAAGGCGTGGATGACCGGAACAAGTCCGGGCATGACGAACGGTTTATTACTCGGCCATCTTCTGCATGAGGGCTTCCGAGAGCTCGAAGTTGCCGTAGACGCTCTGGACGTCGTCGTGCTCCTCGAGGGACTCCATGAGTTTCATGAGCTTCTCGCCGGTCTCGTCGTCGACGGCGACGGGGGTCTGAGGCTTCCAGACGAGCTTCGAGGCCTTCGGCTCGCCGAACTTGTCCTCGAGCGCCTTGGTCACCTCGTTGAGGGAGCCCTGGTCGCAATAGATCTCGTGGCCGTTCTCGGAGGAGACCACGTCGTCCGCGCCGGCATCGATGGCGGCTTCCAGCATGGCGTCGGCATCCGCCACATCGGGCCCGAACTCGATGTAACCGACCCGGTCGAACATGAAGGAGACGGCTCCGGTTTCGGCGAGGTTGCCGCCGCTCTTGGTGAAGTAGGAGCGGATGTCGGAGGCCGTGCGGTTGCGGTTGTCGGTCATCGCCTCGACGATGATGGCGGCACCGCCGGGGCCGTAGCCCTCGTAACGGATCTCGTCGTAGTTCTCCGCATCGCCGCCGGAGGCCTTGTTGATGGCGCGCTGGATGTTGTCCTTGGGCATGTTCTCGGCGCGGGCGGCAAGGATCGCGGCCCGCAGGCGCGGGTTCATGTTGGGATCGGGCATGCCCATCTTGGCCGCCACGGTGATTTCCCGGGCGAGCTTGGAAAACACCTTGGACCGCACCGCGTCCACCTTGCCCTTGCGGTGCATGATATTCTTGAACTGTGAATGCCCGGCCATGGGGGCCTCCGAAAGTTCGGCCGAGGGCGGCTTGCACGGCAAGCGCCCGTCAGGCCGGAAAAGTTGACGATGGCAGGCTTATAAGGCGGCGAAGGGCTTCAGGCAAAGCCCCCCGGCACGCGTATATAAAAATACCCGATCTGCCTAAAATCCGAGCCAGGACGGCAGGTTGTGAAAGGCCGCCAGGATGAGGTGGTAGGATGCCCCCAGCACCGTGGCCGTATAGGCAAGACCCGCCAGACCGATGAGATACCCGACGATCAGGAGATATCCGTCCTCCTCCATGATGGCGATGGAGGCGATGACCAGGGCGATGGAGGGCGGGAAGTTGGTGCCGGGGAACGGGATCAGCACAGACACCGCGACCAGGAAGGCGAAGAACCCGGCCACACGATCCCCTAAGGGGCCGAAGAGCTGGAGCAGACGGGGCTTGCAGTAGCTCTCGAGCTTCTGGAGCCTGGGCTCCGCGATATCGATGAGGCGCTTGAACTTCGCCACGGAGACCGTCTGCCGCAGGATGAAGCCGGGCAGCCAGGGACGGGTATGCCCCAGCATCATCTGGATGCCGAAGATCAGGACCGGCGTCCCCACGATGCCGGCGATTCCCGGGACATTCGGAACGCAATTGGGCAAGGAAAACAGGATCAGCACGAACCCGAAGGCGCGCTCGCCGAAGGCTTCGATGATCGCCCCGATGGAGATCGTCTCGCCTGCGGCTTCGTCGATCACGGCGCGCAGAACGGCGGAGGCGCTCTGGTGCTGGTGCGCCCGATGGAACTCGCTCTCCTCGCGATAGAGGCTCTTTTTCGGCCTTGCCGTCTCCGTATCCGCGTCCACCGGTTTCCTCCGTGACGGGAGAGATGGGAACGGCGACGCTCCACGCCAAGGGAGCCGTGCGCGATCGAGCGCTCCCTTCCATACATCCCCACATCATCACCGGCCTCGTGCCGGTGATCCCGATCCGGACAGCACAGCACTTCATATCAGCGGGATGGCCGGGACGAGCCCGGCCATGACATCAGAGGACGCCACTCAATCCCAGAAGCGAGGCCACGTTTCTTCCAGGTTGGGCCCAAGCCGTACGGCCGCCACTCGCTTGGCGAGCCCCGTGCGGTCGTCGGTCTCGACGGCGATGCCGGAGATCGTGCCTTCGCCCAGGCCGGGCTCCAGGCGGGTGCCCGGAGTTTTCTGAAGAAAGCGGCGGATCGCCTCCTCCTTCTGCATGCCGAGCACGGAATCGTAATCGCCGCACATGCCCGCATCCGACATGTAGGCCGTGCCGCCGGGCAGCACCCGGTGATCGGCGGTGGGCACATGGGTATGGGTGCCGACGACGAGGCTCGCCCGCCCGTCGAGATAATAGCCCATGGCCTCCTTCTCGCTCGTCGCCTCGGCGTGCACGTCGACGATGATCGCGTCGGCGACCTGCCCCAGCGGGCAGGTTTCGAGCTCCCGCTCGACGGCCGCGAAGGGATCGTCGAGGGGGTCCATGTAGAGGCGGCCCATGACGTTGACGACGAGAATCCGGTGTCCGGACCGGGTGTCGATGAGGTTCGCGCCGCGCCCCGGCGTTCCGGGCGGGTAGTTCACGGGGCGCAGCAGCCTCGGCTGCCGCTCGATGAACACGAGCGTCTCGCGCTGGTCCCAGGTGTGGTTGCCCAGGGTGATCGCGTCGGCGCCCGCATTCAGGATCTCATCGCAGATCGCCTCGGTGATGCCGAAGCCGCCGGCGGAATTCTCGCCGTTGATGACCACGCAATCGAGCTGCCAGCGGTCACGAAGCCCGGGCAGGCGCTCGATCACCGCATTGCGGCCGGGCCGCCCGACGATGTCACCGAGGAAGAGAAGACGCATGATGGGTCCTTAACTAGGATGTCGTCCGAATGAGTTCGGCTTCGGTGATGATAACGTCGAGGAGTCGGTCATGGGGCTCGACCGGCACCTCGTCGATCTCCTGAACCGCATAGGCGAGCCCGATGGTCAAGACCGGATGCTGTGCTTCCAGGGCCGCGATGGCCCGGTCGAAATGCCCCTTGCCGTAGCCGATGCGCCCGCCCCGGCGGTCGAAGGCGACCAAGGGAACGAGCAACGCCTTGGGGAAAACCTCCGGTGCGTCCGGGCCGGGTTCGCGCACGCCGAAGCCGCCCTTGATCAGCACGTCGCCGGGCCGCCACAGGCGCCAGCTCAAGTGAGGATGGAGAATCTGGGAGAGGGCGACATCCTGCCCGCGTGCGATCAGCGCCTCCATGAGCGGACGCGGATCGACCTCGCTGCGGATCGGCCAATAGCCTCCCACGGGAGTGACGTCCTCGAGTTGGGGAAAGGCGAGGGCGCGATCGGCGATGCGCTGCGCAGCCTCGTGCCGAAATTCTTTGTCGAGCCCGTCGCGACGCGCGAAAACTTCGCCGCGCAGGCGCTCTTTCAAGGCGGGAGGGGGAGGAGATTGCATAAGGTGCGGAGCCACGAAAAGCCGTCGGAGAAGCGATCCCGGGAACCTACAAAGTAGGTGGGCGCCGTATGTCCCGGTCCAGGGACCGGGTCAGGGACAGCTCCCTTCAGGATCGATAAGGCCCCGGGGAATATGAACTCCTAACGCGCCCCGCAGCCCCGCCTTCTCTATGTAGGGAGGATGGGGGCCGGTTGGAAGGGGAAAAGTCGGGCGCCCTGAAATCTTTGTTAGCCAACAGTCGAAGCAATTCTTCCCTTAGGGAAATTACGGGCTGGCCTTGACGGCAGAATTATTCTCCACTGCTCCGGTAGGGGATGCGCCATCCATCAGCGGAGGAAACATGGTTCATCTGAAGCACGGCAAATATAACGAACTCCATCGCAAAGATTGCGACAGATCTCCCAGTATCGACTCCATGATGCGGGAGGTGCTGCACATGCTCGGCAACATCGACTTCGAGCATGAAGTCGAACTGGACAAGGTCGAGAGGAACCTGACCGACCAGGAGCTGAAGAGTTCCATCAGGAAGAAGATCGAGGCCGCCCATCGTGAGAGGCGGGAGCCCTATGTGGAGCTGCTGGCCCAGCTCCGGCAACGCCAGCTTCGCCTGTCGCTGCACCACTGAACTCCATCACGTCGGTTCCGATCGACGGCGGTAGTGATAGCGGTACATCTCGCGCGTAAAGCCCATGCTCGCGTAGAGAGATCGTGCTGAGGCGTTCTCGGCGACGACCGACAGGCAAGCCCCTGTGGCCCCGCGAAGCTCCTGCGCCCAGGAGAGGACGGCAGCGACGGCCTTTCGCGCCAGTCCCTGCCGCCTGAAGTCCGGGTGAGTGACGACGGAGTTCACGCAGACGATCCCGTCATGGACAGCGCCATAGGCAAGGGCCCCCGGGCTTCCGTCATCCAGAGACACCGCGGCGAACACGGCGGGAATCGCCAGGTTTTCGAGAATCTTCCGATGGGTCCGCTGCGCGTGATCATTCTGGCCATGGAGCCGAGCGAGCCCGGCGAGCCAAGACTCGCCGGGGAGGCCCGCCTCCAGGAGGACGCCCGTCACCGGCTGTGGCCGCGTCTGTGCAAGATCCATGAACAGAACGCAGCTTTCGTCCTCGGGAGGATCGTATCCCCGCTCGTCGAGCAGACGGCCGAGGGCAGGATCGGCCGTGGATGGAATGCAGAAGATCGTCGGCAGTCCCTGGGCGGAATAGATCCCCTCGCAATAGCGGACCTTCCGATCCAGCGGCTGCGCTCCTGGGGAGAGCAGGTTCACCGAGTTCGTGCGCCGGGTATGCCCGTCGGCGAGCCGGATCAGCCAGCCGTCGAAGACCACCTCCCGCAGGGCGGGCCAGCCGTTCAGGCAGGCTTCCTCGACGCGCCTGGCGAGATGATGAGCAGGAGGGGAATCCATCTCTCGCAGCTTCTCAGCCCTGCCCTGCCCCGTTCAGGCTGCGCGCCAGTTCCTCGATCCGCTCGGCCGCCATCTGAACGCCCTCGGCAAGCCTTGCCTCGATCCGTTCGAGGCGCTCGTCCCGGGAGGCGTTGATGCTGTTGAGCGCCGCCACCTCCTCTTCCAGGGCGGCGACCCGCCTTTTCGTCTCGTGCAGCTCGTCCGCCTGGGCGATGGCCGCCATCACGTGGAGGCGCAGGTCGCCGATCTCGCCGAAGGAAGTCCGCATCTGCTCGATCCGGGCGTCGTAGGCGGCGGCGAGGCCTTCGAGATGCCGCTCCTCGCCCTCGGCGCAGGCCATGCGGTACGTCTTTCCGGCAATCGTCACGGTCACCTGGGGCATAGCCTAGCCCTCCTCCGGCTCGAGCTGGCCGGCCTGAGCAAGAACGGTCTGGACGGCACCGATGGCGTGGCGGACCCGCCGGCCGACATCGTCGGCCGCCGCCTCGAAGCGATGAAGCCGGGTGAGCGCACCGTCGAGCTCCACGGCGAGACGGGCCCGGTCGTCCTGCATGAGCTGGAGCTCGGTTTCCAGGCCGCCGCGCCGCTTCTCGGCCTCCAGACGGCGGGAGACGGAGGCCTCGAGAAGCCCCAAGGCCATGTCCAGCCGCTTCATTGCTTCCTCGAGTGTGGGCGCCATCATGCCTCCTGAATCGCGGATGACACTAGCGCATCGTGCGGAAAAGTGGACCCGGTTTTGCGTATCGGCGACATGCCCTGAAGGGGTTGGGCATCGGAATTCGCAGGTGTGGGGGCCGGCGGTCCTAAGGGGATTACGCCCTTCCAGTCTTTGACTCGCCCAGCCTGCGTGTTAAGGAGCCCACGCCTTTTCCAGACAGACCGCCCCGTTGCGGGGCCCTCAAGACTTGTGGATCTCGCCGTGCAAGATACCGTCTCCGCCGATCGCGTCACCCATTCCGATCTGGCGAACGCCGTGCGCGTCCTCGCCATGGATGCCGTCGAACAAGCCAAATCCGGCCATCCGGGCCTGCCCATGGGCGCCGCCGACATGGCGACGGTGCTGTTCACCAAGTTCCTGAAATACGACGCCGCCGACCCGATCTGGCCCGACCGCGACCGTTTCATACTCTCGGCCGGACACGGCTCGATGCTGCTCTACTCGCTCCTGCACCTGACGGGCGTGAAGGGCATGACCATCGAGGAGCTCAAGAACTTCCGCAAGCTCGATTCCAAGACCCCGGGCCATCCTGAGAACTTCATGACCCCCGGGGTCGAGACCACCACGGGCCCGCTCGGCCAGGGCATCGCCACCGCCGTGGGCTTCGCCCTCGCCGAGCGCATGCTGAACGCCGAATACGGCGACGATCTCGTCGACCACTACACCTATGTGCTCGCCTCCGACGGCGACCTGATGGAGGGCATCAGCCACGAGGCGATCGCGCTCGCCGGTCACCTGAAGCTCAACCGGATGATCGTCCTCTGGGACGACAACGGCATCTCCATCGACGGGCCCCTGTCGCTCTCCGACTCCGTCGACCAGGTGAAGCGCTTCCAGGCCTGCGGCTGGAATGCCCTGCGCGTCGACGGCCATGACCCCAAGGCGATCCAGCGCGCCATCGCCCGCGCCCAGAAGTCGGATAGGCCGACCCTGATCGCGTGCAAGACCACCATCGGTTTGGGCGCTCCCAAGAAGGCCGGCACCTCCAAGGCTCACGGCGAGCCGCTGGGCGCCGAGGAGCTGGCCGGCGCCAAGTCCGCTTACGGCTGGAGCCACGCCCCCTTCGAAATCCCGTCCAATATCGCCGATGCCTGGGCGAAGGCCGGCCGGAGGGGCCGCCGCCAGCGCAAGGCCTGGGAAGATCGCCTGAAGGCGCTGCCCGCGGACAGGCGCGCCGAATTCGAACGTCGCGTGAAGGGCGTGCGTCCGCAAGGCCTGGCCGATGCGGTCGCCACGCTGAAGGACAGGCTGGTGGCCGAGCCGCAGAACGTCGCCACCCGCAAGGCGAGCGAGATCGCGCTCGAGGTCATCACCGAGGCCGTGCCGGAACTGGTGCTGGGCTCGGCGGACCTGACGCCCTCCAACAACACCAAGACCAAGAACCTCGCAGCCGTTTCGCCCGGCAATTATGCCGGCCGCTACATCCATTACGGCATCCGCGAGCACGGCATGGCGGCGGCCATGAACGGCATCGCGCTCCATGGCGGCTATGTGCCGGCCGGCGCGACCTTCCTGGTCTTCACCGATTATGCCCGTCCTGCCATGCGCATCGCGGCGCTCGCCGGCGTTCCGGCGATCTACGTGATGACCCACGATTCGATCGGCCTTGGCGAGGACGGCCCGACCCATCAGCCGGTGGAGCACCTCGCAGCCCTGCGCTCCATGCCGAAGATGCGCGTGTTCCGCCCGGCGGACGCCGTCGAGACGGCGGAAGCCTGGCAGCTCGCCCTCGAGCGCACGGACGGCCCGAGCACCCTGGCGCTCACCCGCCAGAACCTGCCGCAGGTCCGCCGGGATGGCGACGCCGCCAACCTCTCGGCCACGGGAGCCTACGAGCTCTCTCCGGCGAACGGCAAGGCCCGGGCGACCATCTTCGCCTCGGGCTCCGAGGTCGAGATCGCCCTCGCGGCCCAGAAGCTTCTCGATGAACAAAGCTTCGCCGTACGCGTTGTATCGGTGCCCTCGCTCGACCTCTTCCTAGCCCAGCCCGAGAAGGTCCGCGCCCGGATCATCGGCGACGCGCCGATCAAGGTTGCGGTGGAGGCGGCCGTGCGTTTCGGCTGGGATTCGGTCATCGGCCCCGACGGAATTTTCGTCGGCATGCATGGGTTTGGCGCCAGTGCGCCCTACAAGGACCTTTACAAGCACTTCGGCATCACCCCCGAGGCCGTGGCGGAAAAGGTTCTCCGGACACATAATCTCTGAGGCTCGAGAAGACCTTAGGCCTCGCTACACAAGGGAGCTAAGACTATGACGGTGAAGGTCGCGATCAACGGGTTCGGTCGCATCGGACGCAACATCCTCCGCGGCATCGTAGAGAGCGGCCGCAAGGATATCGAGGTGGTTGCCATCAACGATCTCGGTCCGGTCGAGACGAACGCCCATCTGCTCCGCTTCGACTCCGTCCATGGCCGCTTCCCGGCCGATGTGCAGGTCGACGGCGAGTTCCTCGTCATCAATGGCCAGAAGATCAGGGTCACGGCGATCAAGGATCCGGCGACCCTGCCGCATCGGGAACTCGGCGTCGATATCGCGATGGAATGCACCGGCATCTTCACCTCGAAGGAGAAGGCCTCGGCGCATCTGACCGCCGGCGCCAAGCGGGTCATCGTCTCGGCTCCTGCGGACGGCGCCGACCTCACGGTCGTCTACGGCGTCAACCACGACAAGCTGACGAAGGATCACGTCGTCATCTCGAATGCCTCCTGCACCACGAACTGCCTCGCCCCCGTGGCGAAGGTGCTTCACGACGCGGTCGGCATCGAGAAGGGCTTCATGACGACGATCCACTCGTACACCAACGATCAGCCCACCCTCGATCAGATGCACAAGGACCTCTACCGCGCCCGCGCGGCGGCCCTGAACATGATCCCGACCTCGACCGGCGCCGCCAAGGCGGTGGGCCTCGTCCTGCCCGACCTCAACGGCAAGCTCGACGGCTCGTCGATCCGCGTGCCGACCCCGAACGTCTCCGTGGTCGACTTCAAGTTCGTGGCCAAGAAGAACACCACGAAGGAAGAGATCAACGCGGCGATCAAGGCTGCCGCCGACGGACCGCTGAAAGGCATCCTCGGCTACACGGACCAGCCGAACGTCTCGTCGGACTTCAACCACGATCCGCATTCCTCCGTGTTCCACCTGGACCAGACCAAGGTGATGGAGGGCAACTTCGTGCGCGTGCTGTCCTGGTACGACAACGAGTGGGGCTTCTCGAACCGCATGGCGGACACCGCCATCGCCATGGCAAAGCTCATCTAAGGGAGGCCGCTTCATGACCGCCTTCCGCACGCTCGACCAGGCAGAGGTCAAGGGGAAACGCGTTCTCGTCCGGGTGGACCTCAACGTCCCGATGGAGAACGGCCGGGTGACGGACGCGACGCGCATCGAGCGCGTCCTTCCCACCATCCAGGAAATCGCCGACAAGGGCGGCAAGGTGATCCTTCTCGCCCATTTCGGACGCCCGAAGGGACGCGATCCCAAGGAATCCCTGAAGCCTGTCGCGGAAGCTGTTTCGAAGCATCTCGGCAAGCCCGTGGCCTTCGCCGATGACTGCATCGGCGAAGCCGCCGCTCAAGCCGTCAGCTCTCTCAAGGACGGTGATGTGCTTCTCCTCGAAAACACCCGCTTCCACCCGGGCGAGGAGAAGAACGATCCGGCCTTCGTTCAGGAGCTGGCGAAGCTCGGCGACCTTTACATCAACGACGCGTTCTCGGCGGCGCACCGCGCTCACGCCTCGACGGAGGGCCTCGCCCGCGCGCTGCCGGCTTTCGCCGGCCGCACCATGCAGGCGGAGCTCGATGCGTTGACCAAGGGCCTGGAGGCACCCAAGCGCCCGGTCGTCGCGATCGTGGGCGGCGCGAAGGTTTCGACCAAGATCGACCTGCTCGAAAACCTCGTGACCAGGGTCGACGCCCTCGTGATCGGCGGCGGCATGGCCAACACCTTCGTCCACGCCACGGGGCTCGGCATCGGCAAGTCGCTGGCCGAGAAGGATCTGGCGGCGACCGCCATGCGCATCATCGAAAAGGCGCGGGAATCCAACTGCGCCATCATCCTGCCCGTCGACGGCGTCTGCGCCTACGACTTCAAGGCGGGCGCCCACAACCACACCTACGGCATCGATGCGATCCCCGAGGATCAGATGATCCTGGACGTGGGCTCGCAATCGGTCGAGCGCATCTCGGCTGCGATCAACGACGCGGCGACCCTGGTGTGGAACGGTCCGCTCGGCGCCTTCGAGATCGTGCCCTTCGATCAGGGCACTGTGGCGGCAGCCCGCCATGCGGCCCGGCGCACCAGGGAAGGCAAGCTCGTCTCCGTCGCCGGCGGCGGCGATACGGTGGCGGCCCTCAACCACGCTGGCGTTGCGGACGACTTTACCTATGTATCGACTGCAGGCGGCGCCTTCCTCGAATGGCTCGAAGGCAAGTCGCTGCCCGGCGTGGAAGCGCTGAGAGCTTGAAGGACCGTTCTCCGGCGAGGGGTTAACCTTCCTCGTACGGAAACGCACTCCCGGGTTCGCTTAAGCTAAGGTTCAGTTTCGGCGCGCTTAGAAGAACGGCGCCCAATAAGGAGGACGAAATGGCACGCATCACCATGAGGCAGCTTCTGGATCACGCAGCCGAGCAAGGCTATGGCGTGCCTGCCTTCAACATCAACAACATGGAGCAGGCGCTCGCCATCATGGCCGCCGCCAGCGACGTCGATGCACCGGTGATCATCCAGGCGAGCCGCGGTGCGCGCTCCTACGCCAACGACGTCATGCTCAAGCACATGATGGACGCGGTCACCGAGATCTATCCGCATATTCCGGTCTGCGTGCATCTCGATCACGGCAACGAGCCCGCCACCTGCATGACGGCGATCCAGGCCGGCTTCACCTCGGTCATGATGGACGGCTCGCTGAAGGCCGACGGCAAGACCCCGGGCGATTGGGACTACAATGTCGGCGTCACCAGGAAGGTGGTCGAGATGGCCCATCTCGGCGGCATCTCGGTGGAAGGTGAGCTCGGCGTGCTCGGCTCGCTGGAGAGCGGTGAAGGCGAGGCCGAGGACGGCCACGGCGCCGAGGGCAAGCTCTCGCACGATCAGCTGCTGACGAACCCCGACGAAGCCGTGAAGTTCGTGGCCGAGACCAAGGTCGACGCCCTTGCCATCGCCATGGGCACCTCGCACGGGGCCTACAAGTTCACCCGCAAGCCCGACGGCGCGATCCTGGCCATGCACGTGATCGAGGAGATCCACAAGAAGCTCCCGAACACCCACCTGGTGATGCACGGCTCCTCCTCGGTGCCGCAGGATCTGCAGGACATCATCAACCAGTACGGCGGCCAGATGAAGCCGACCTGGGGCGTTCCGGTGGAAGAGATCCAGCGCGGCATCAAGCACGGCGTGCGCAAGATCAACATCGACACCGACAACCGCATGGCGATGACCGGCCAGATCCGCAAGGTGCTGACCGAGAACCCGGGCGAGTTCGACCCGCGCAAGTATCTCAAGCCCGCCATGGAAGCGATGACGAAGCTCTGCAAGCAGCGCCTGCAGGAGTTCAACACCGCCGGCCAGGCCTCCAAGATCAAGCGCGTGTTCACCCTCGCCGAGATGGCCAAGCGCTACGCCTCCGGCGAACTCGACCCGACCTTCGGCGCGAGCCGTCAGGCGGCCGAGTAAAGAGGGTTCCGGCCCCCGATGAACCCGCCACGTCATCACCGGCCTCGTGCCGGTGATCTCGTTTCGAGAGGTGCCGTGCCTCCCCTGATCGGGACGGCCGGGACCGATCCCCGGCTCACGTCCGGGGACGGCCATGACGGAAGCGGGGCGCGCTATTCATCGATCGGGCTTTCGCCTCAATCATGATCGACAAGCGGGGCCTCGCAAGATGGCCCTGTTTTCGTTATGGAAACGCTGTCTTTCCTTTTTCGTGACCTCGAGACCCATGGCCGACACCGCCGCCCGCCTTTACCTCATCACCCCCGTCCTGGAGGATGCGTCCTTCGCACCGCGCCTCGCCGAGGCCTGCGGAACCGGAGCCGTCGCGGCCGTCCTGCTGCGGCTCGCCTTTGCCGACGAGCGCGGCCTCACCAATCAGGTGAAGGCTCTGGCTCCCATGGCGCAGGAGCATGGGGCAGCCGTGCTCGTCTCGGCCGAGGGCAAGGCGGATCTCGCGAATGTCGCCCCCCGGGGCGGAGCCGACGGCGTCCATGTTCCGGGGGATCCGGTCCGCGTGCGCGACCTGCGCGACCGGCTGAAATCCGAGCGCGCCATCGGCGTCGGAGCGATCCGCACCAAGGACGATGCCATGACCTTAGGGGAAGCCGGGGTCGATTACCTGCTCTTCGGCGAACCCCGTCCCGACGGGTCTCTCCCCTCCCTGGAAAGCGTGGTGGAGCGGGCCTCCTGGTGGGCCGAGATCTTCGAGACGCCCTGCGTCGCCTATGCTCCGAGCCTCGATGCGGTCGGGACCCTGGCGGCCACGAACGCTGAGTTCGTCGCCCTGGGCGATGCGGTCTGGTCTCATCCGGACGGGCCCGCGGCCGCCGTGAGGGCGGCAGTGGAGATCCTTGAGCGACAGGAGGCATCGCGCTGATGCGGTCGTCCTGGATCATCGGCGGCGCTCTCCTGGCGGCCGTCGCAACGTCGAGCCATGCGGCGGAGCCCGATCTCGCCTATGGCGCCTATCAGCGCGGCCTCTACCAGACGGCCTTCCGCGAGGCGAACCTGCGCCTGGAAAAGAACGCCAACGATGCCGCCGCCATGACCCTTCTGGGCGAACTCTACAATCAGGGCCTCGGCGTCGCCATGGATCCCAAGAAGGCCTCGGAATGGTACCGTCTGGCCGCGGGACGCGGCGACGCCAATGCGCTCGCCTCCCTGGGCCTCATGGCTCTCGACGGGCGCGGCATGGCCAAGAACGCGGCACAGGGCCGGACCTGGCTCGAACAGGCGGCCGCGAAGGGCAGCCCGCTGGCCTCCCACAACCTGGCCCTGCTCCTGCTGACCAGCGGCAGCGACGCGGACCTGCAGAAGGCCGTCGAGCTGTTGAAGAAGGCGGCCGCGGCGGAGATCCCGGACGCGCAGCATGCGCTCGGCGTGCTCTACCTCAAGGGCCGGGGCGTCGCCCCGGATGCATCCGAGGCCGCGCGCCTTTTCGAGCGTGCGGCCCGCAACGGCAGTTCGGTCGGCGAGGTGGAATACGCGATCCTGCTCTTCAACGGAGACGGGGTTCAGGCGAGCGAATCCCAGGCTGCGCGCTATTTCCGCCGGGCCGCCGCCAAGGGCAACGCCATTGCCCAGAACCGCCTCGCCCGCCTCCTCGTCGCCGGACGCGGGGTGCCCGCCAACAAGGTCGATGCGGCGGCCTGGCATATTCTTGCCGCCGCGCAGGGCCTCGCCGACCCCTGGCTCGACGACGCGCTCAAAGATCTGAGCGCCGAGGATCGCAAGCGCGCCGAAAAATTGGCGGCGGAACGCCTCGGCATGCGCTGAGCGCATGAATACCCGGGACCTTCGGGATCATTCGCGCGGCTGCTCGGTTGACCACCGCTTGACGCAAACCGTCCCGTGGTCCATCGACCACACTTCTCTTTGAAAATTGCTCTTTGTCAGGACCTGCCCCATGATCCGTTCGCCCCTCATGACCGTCATGACCGATGCCGTGATGAAGGCTTCGCGCTCGCTCAAGCGCGATTTCGGCGAGGTCGAGAACTTGCAGGTCTCTCGAAAGGGGCCGGGCGACTTCGTCTCGGCTGCCGACCGCAAGGCTGAGAAGATCCTGCGCGAGGCGCTCGAAAAGGCGCGTCCCGGCTACGGCTTCATCCTGGAGGAGGAAGGCGTCGTCGAGGGCACGGATACGAGCCATCGCTGGCATATCGACCCGCTCGACGGCACCACGAACTTCCTGCACGGCTTGCCGCAATTCGCGATTTCCGTCGGCCTGGAACGTGATGGCCAGATCGTTGCCGGCGTGATCTACGATCCGGCCAAGGACGAGCTTTTCATCGCCGAGCGCGGCAAGGGCGCCTATCTCAACAACCGCCGCATCCGGGTGGCGGCCCGCACCGAGGTGCCGGATGCCGTCGTGGCCTGTGGCCTTCCGCATATCGGCAAGGGCGACCACGGCCTGTTCCTGCGCGAATGCGCCTCCGTGATGGGCAATGTGGGCGGCATGCGCCGCTGGGGCGCGGCCTCCCTGGATCTCGCCTATGTGGCCTGCGGGCGTTTCGACGCCTATTGGGAACGAGGCCTCAATTCCTGGGACATCGCCGCCGGCATCCTGATGATCCGCGAGGCGGGCGGCTTCGTCTCCGACGCGGACGGCGGCAGCGACCCGCTCGCCAAGGGTTCGATCGCCTGCGGGAACGAGACCATGCACCGCGAGCTGCTCAAGCTCCTGAAAAAAGCCAAGGGGTAACTTTCTGCCGGTGAGATTTCTGTTCGTGCAGGTTGAAGACGGCTATGGTCGCGCTTGATCCTTCGGACGGGCGCGGTCACATTGATGCAGTCCCGAAGCACGAATGCACAGGATAACGATGGCGGACCAACCCCTTACCCCACCGCGGATCTACCTGATCCGCATGGCGGTCTTCCTGGTTCTGGCGGGGTTTGTCGCCTTCATCCTCTATCGGCAGATCTGGGAAGCCTTCCAGGCCAATCCCGGCCTCAATGCCCTGATTCTGGGCGTGATGTTCATTGGCATCGCGCTCGCGATCCGGCAGGTCTGGCGGCTTTTTCCCGAGGTGCGCTGGGTCAACACCCTGCGGCAGACCGAAGAAGGGCTCGTCGCTCCCTCCCCGCCGGTCCTGCTGGCGCCACTCGCGGCTCTCCTCGGCAACCGGCCCGGCCAGTCCGGCTTCTCCGTTGCGGCGACCCGCTCGGTCCTCGACTCCATCGGCGCGCGCCTCGACGAGAGCCGGGAGATCGTCCGCTATCTCGCCGGCCTGCTGGTCTTCCTCGGCCTTCTCGGCACGTTCTGGGGCCTCATCGATACCGTTGGCTCGGTCGGGCGCATCATCTCCTCGCTCAGGACGGGCCAGGATTCAGCCGTTCTCTTCGACGAGCTGAAGAACTCCCTCGCCGGCCCCCTGCAGGGCATGGGCCTGTCCTTCTCGGCCTCCCTCTTCGGCCTGGCGGGCTCTCTCGTCCTCGGCTTCCTCGACCTTCAGGCCGGCCAGGCCCAGAGCCGCTTCTATACGGAGCTGGAGGATTGGCTGGCCACCTCGACCATGGACACGCCCGCCGACACGAATCTGCGCGCCGGCGCCACCTCGCACGACCTGACGGTGGCCCTCAACCGGCTGACCGCCGCCGTCAACGACGGCGCCGGCGGCCGGGCGGCGACCCAGGCCATGGCCAATCTGGCCGAGGGCGTCCAGGGCCTCGTCCAGCATATGAGGGCGGAGCAGCAGATGATCCGGGATTGGGTCGAGGCCCAGGCGGCCCGCGAGAAGGAGCTGAAGCAGGTCCTGGACCGCATTTCCCGTGAAAGGCTGCCCTGATGCCGGTCTCGAGCGCGGGCGGACGGCGGCGGGGACGCGGAGGCCAGATCAACTACTGGCCGGGCTTCGTGGACGCCCTGTCGACGCTCCTGCTGGCCATCATCTTCCTGATTTCGGTCTTCACGGTCGGCCAGTTCTTCCTGTCGCGCGAACTCTCTGGCCGCGACACCGTGCTCGACCGCCTGAACCGACAGATTTCCGAGCTGACCGACCTTCTCTCCCTGGAACGCTCGAACCGGCGCACCATCGAGGATACCGTAGCATCACTGCAGACGACGCTGCGGGCCAACGAGGCCGAGCGCGCGCGCCTGCAGGGCCTCCTGGACAGCGGCGGCGCGGCACAGGTCCAGGCGCAGGAGCTGGGCACGCAGCTCGAAACCGAGCGTCAGGCCACCGGGCGGGCTCTCAGCCAGGTCGAGATCCTCAACCAGCAGATCGCCGCCATGCGCCGCCAGCTCGCGGCCCTGGAGGAGGCGCTGTCCGCCTCCGAGAACCGGGACAAGGAAAGCCAGGCCCGCATCGCCGACCTCGGCAGCCGCCTCAACGTGGCGCTGGCCCAGCGGGTGCAGGAACTCGCCCGCTACCGGTCCGACTTCTTCGGGCGCCTGAGGCAGATCCTCGGCAACCGCCCCGACGTGCGCATCGTCGGCGACCGCTTCGTGTTCCAGTCCGAAGTGCTCTTCCCGGCAGGCCAGGCCGTCCTGCGTCCGGAAGCCTCCGGCGAGATCGACCGCATCGCCAGTGCGCTCATCGAACTCGAAAAGCAGGTTCCACCGGATATCCCGTGGGTGATTCGCGTGGATGGTCACACCGACCAACGCCCTATCAACACGCCGCAATTCCCGTCGAACTGGGCTCTGTCCTCGGCCCGCGCCATCGCCGTGGTCCAGGCCATGGTCGCCCGAGGCGTCCAGCCCCAGCATCTCGTCGCCGCCGGCTTCGGCGAGTTCCAGCCCCTCGACAACGGGACCACGGAAGAAGCCTTTGCCCGCAACCGCCGCATCGAGCTGAAATTGACGGAACGCTAGGTCACGCGAAGCGATCGGTCGCCGCGACGATGCCCTCAGTCATGCCAGGATCACGCGCATCGTGTCCGGCCCCGCCGACGACGATCAGTTCGCTGCCGGGCCAGTTCTGCTGAAGCGTCCAGGGCGTGACGAGCGGGCCGCCGAGATCGAGCCGGCCGTGGATCAGGATGCCGGGAATGCCGGCAAGGTGGTGCGCATCCCGCACCAGAGCCCCGTCCTCAAGCCAGGCCCGGTGGCGCCAGTAATGGGTCACCAGCCGCGCGAAGCCCAAGCGGAATGCCGGATCCTCATAGCGGGGATGGGGCTTGTGTCCGGGATGTCTTGCGACGATGGCCGTTTCCCAATCGCACCAGTCCCGCGCCGCCTTCTCGTGGACGACCGGATCGGGATGCACAAGGAGGCGGTGATAGGCCTCGACCAGACTTCCGTTCCGATCCCCGTCCGGGACACCTGCCTGAAACCGGCTCCATGCCTCAGGGAAGAAGGCGCCGACGCCGCGAGTGATCCACTCGATTTCCGAGGCCGTGGTGGTGGCGATGCTGAACAGCACCATTTCGGTGATCCGCTCGGGATATTGTTGGGCATAGACAAGCGCCAGGGTCGAACCCCATGACCCGCCCAGCACCAGCCATCGTTCGATCCCGAGATGCCGCCGCAGCTGCTCGATGTCGGCGATGAGATGCGCTGTGGTATTCGTGGAAAGATCGACGCCAGGAGTACTGGCATGCGGCGTGCTCCGCCCGCTGCCACGCTGATCGAAGAGCACGATCCGGTAGGCGCTCGGATCGAAATATCGCCGCGCATTCACGGTGCAACCTGAACCGGGGCCGCCATGGAGAACCAGAGCAGGTTTTCCGGCGGGATTGCCGCAGGTCTCCCAATAGACGCGATGCCCGTCCCCGACATCGAGCATGCCGGAAGTGTCAGGTTCGATGGGAGGGTAGAGGTCGGGCATTCCCCCTGTTTATCATGCCGGCTCTGTCACGCCAGATCGGGCCGAATGCTGATCTGCGGGATTTCCGCTTACATCTTCCCCAGCGCCTGGGCGACGTCGTGGACCTGATCGCCGACACGACGGATGGCATCCACGACCTGCTGGCGCGGGACGTTCCAGCGGTCGGACCAGTACTGGAGATCCCACGATTCAAGGATGTTGATGCGGGTCGAGTCCTGGGGATGTCTCCTGCTGACGCCCATGGCTGAGCTCCCGGCCAGTCCCAAAAGCCGTTTTCGTTCCGACGCCACTCTTCCCATCAGATGGGAGCGGCGCGGGGGAAGTCAGCCCGCAGCCATGCATCTTTTTCAGGCAGCGGCCTATTCGGCCGCCTCGTTGTGCTCCTGCGCGCTCGTGAACTGGAGCCGGGCGAGGCGGGCGTAGAGGCCGCCCTGGGCGAGGAGCGTGTCGTGCGTGCCCTCCTCCACGATCAGACCCTTGTCCATGACCAGAATGCGGTCGGCAGACCGTACGGTGGCGAGTCGGTGGGCGATGACGAGGGTGGTGCGGCCTTCCATCAGCCGGTCGAGGGCCGTCTGGACCTTGCGCTCGCTCTCGGCATCGAGAGCCGAGGTCGCCTCGTCCAGGAGCAGGATCGGCGCATCCTTCAGGATGGCGCGGGCGATGGCCAAGCGCTGGCGCTGGCCGCCCGACAGGGTCACCCCGCGCTCGCCGATCATCGTCCGATAGCCCTCCGGCAAGGCCTGGATGAAGCCGTCGGCGGAGGCGAGCTCGGCCGCGCGGCGCACGTCGTCCTCCGCCGCATCAGTGCGGCCGTAACGAATGTTGTCGAGGACGGATGCGGCAAAGATCGTCGGCTCCTGCGGCACCAGGGCCATGCGGGCGCGCAGCGCGAAGGGATCGGCCTCGGTGATCGGCACGCCATCGACCCAGATCGTGCCGCCTTGCGGATCATAGAAGCGCAGCAGCAGCTGCAGGATCGTGCTTTTTCCCGCACCGGAGGGTCCAACGATGGCCACGCGCTCGCCGGAGGAAACGGTGAAGCTCAGGCCGTGCAGGGCTCTCTGCTCGGAGCGCGTCGGATAGGAAAAATGCACATCCTGGAAGGCTACGGTGCCGAGGGGCGGATTGGGCAGGGCCTTGGGATTGTGGGGCCGCTCGACGGCCGGCTTCGCCGCCAGGATTTCACCGAGGCGCTCCGCCGCGCCGGCGGCCTGGGCGAGCTCGCCATAAACCTCCGAGAGCTGACCGAGCGAGCTTGCGGCAAAGACCGCATAGAGCACGAACTGCGACAGTCGTCCTCCGGTCATCTCTCCCGCCAGGACATCCTGCGCGCCGTACCAGAGCACCCCGACCACGCTCGCCGAGACCAGGAAGATGCCCGCGCCGGTCAGGAACGCCCGCATGGTGGTGGAGAGCCGGGCTGCGCCGAAGGCCTCCTCGGCAGCTGCAGCAAAACGGGAGGCGGTGAGGCTCTCCATGCCGAAGGCCTGCATGGTCCGCACCGCGCCGATGGCCTCCGCCGCATAAGCCGAGGCGTCGGCCAGCCGGTCCTGCGCCGCCCGCGAGCGCCGCCGCACGGCGCGGCCGGAAAAGACCAGGGGCAGGACGATGACCGGAATGGCGAGGAGCACCAGCGCCGAGAGCTTCGGGCTCGTGATGATCATGAGCACGGTCGCGCCCAGGAAGAGAAAGAGATTGCGCAGCGCAATCGAGATGCTGACCCCGAAGGCCGCCTTGACCTGGGTGGTGTCGGCCGTGAGCCGCGAGACGATCTCGCCGCTCTTGGTCTGGTCGAAGAAGGCCGGATCGAGGGACGTCAGGTGCCGGAACACGGCGGAGCGCAGATCCGCCACCACCCGCTCACCGAGCGTGATGACGCAATAGTATCGAAACGCACTGGCCAGGGCCAGCACGCCCACCACCACGATCAGGAGGACGAAATAGGCATTGATGTAGGCCCGGCCCTGCTCGGAAAAGCCGAAATCGATGACCCGGCGCACGGCGATGGGCACGACGAGCGTGGCCGCAGACGCCATGGCCAAGGCGACCAGCGCGGCTGCGATCCGCCCCCTGTAAGCCAGGCCGTAGGGGATGAGCGGCTTCAGGGCGCTAAGCGCAGCCTTGGGGCGGTTCTGCCCTTGGGAATGGTCGGCCATGACACCTTCGTTTTCCGGAAACGCGACATCGGGCGGTTTAGCACCTTTGCCCCGGCTTGTTTCAAGGTCTTAAGTGAGGTATAGGCGCGCATTCATCAATTCAGGCTCGATCTTAACATTGCGGGCTGGACCAGATCTGGCTGGCCGCAAGAAGGACTATGGCAATGGCGCGCAAAGAAACCGATCATCCCGATTACCACTTCATCAAAGTGGTCATGACCAACGGCACCGAGTACACCACCCGCTCGACCTACGGCAAAGAGGGCGACACCCTCAACCTCGACATCGACCCGAACACCCACCCGGCCTGGACCGGCGGCTCGCAGCAGCTGCTCGACCGCGGCGGCCGCGTGTCGCGCTTCAACTCGAGATTCGGCGGCCTGGGCCTCGGCGCCAAGAAGTAATCCGGCGCCCGGCGCTGATGATTTCCGACCGGAATGCAAAAAGCCCCGCTTCGGCGGGGCTTTTTCTTTGGACAATTCCCCACTGGCATCGGGTTCGATCTGAAGCTGCCACGCAGGCTCCTCGGTGCTGGCTCATCAGGCCCTTCCCCCGCCGTCATGGCCGTCTCCGGACGTGATCCGGGGACGGTTTCGGCCATCCCGATGGGACAGGCGCTGCGCCTCAATCAACCGGGATCACCGGCACGAGGCCGTTGATGACGTGAGGCCGGCCGGCCCTTCACGGGTCGGGTTATGAGGATGGGGTTTGGCGATAATCCGGGCCCGAGGCCTTACTCCGCCGTCCCGAAGGCCCGTTGCAGCATGCCGAGCTGGGTGGCGACCGGGTTGGGGGCCGACGCCCGTGGGGGCGTTTCGCCCTCGGAGATGAGGCGCTCGAGATGGAGGATCCGGGCGTGGAGCCTTGTCGCGAGGCCCATCAGCTCCCGCAGCCGGACGGGAAGCGCCGCGTATTCGGCAACGGTCGTGGCGGTGTCATGCGCGTTCAGGCGGACGCGGTTCTTCTCGGTCCGGGCCTGATCGGAGGAGATCTCTCCCTCGGCAACGGCCCGCTGCAGGAGCAACCAGGAGGCGACCTGCATCAGGCGCGTGGTGAGCCGCATGCTTTCGCTGGCATAGACGAGGCTTGCCTGGCGCGGCAGGTTGCGGGATTCCTCACGGCCCGGTCCGTCGAGATAGGCGGCCGTCTCCTCGATGAGCTCCATGCCCTCCTGAAAGAGGGCCTTGAAAGCCTCAGAGCCCACGAAGCTCTGCCCGAACCGGACAGGATCGATGTCGAGCTGGATCACATCGGGTTCGTTCACGCACATCTCCCAAGGGCCTCTCCCCGCCTCGAAGGGCGGAGGTTCTGCAATTCATGGGCTGATTATAGGACGGACTGGCCGCGCTTGCCTCGGTAACCTCTTCTTAAGGTTAAGCCAGCGCATGGTGCGCAGAAGCGGCTTCCATTTTTTCGCCGATGCTCGGGAAGCTCATAAAAATCGAGCCGCGCGAGGCGGCTCTTGAAGTCTAACAGGGAAGCGTCGAACAGAGTAGGCTACGAAGCCACTCGGCATCCAGGAAGAGACCTGGATGCCTTTACTCCTATCCGAGAATGGTTAATGCACCGTTAAGGACGTTTTTTCGTTACGGCCGTCTCAATCCTGGCCGAGCTTGAAGAAGGCGCTCGCGGCGGCGCGGGAGTTTTCCTTCCGTGCCCTCGCCTCCTTGATGCGCACGATCTCCTGCTCCAGCATCTCGACGCGCTCATCGAGTTCGTCGATGGAGAGCATCGAGAGATCCTGGCCGATCTCGTGCCCGCTCATGATCTGGCGCGGCTCATCGGCGAACGGATCGAGGGCCATGGCATTCTCCTCTTCAAGGGTTGGTCATCAACGCTATTCCGGCATGTATTCCTTGCCAACGGGGCCTATATCCCGTGAGCTTGTTGACCAAAGGAGGGAAAAATGGGGCAGACCCCGGATATGATGCGCGCCGTCATTGCCGATGGGAGCGGAGGGCCGGAGGTTCTCAAGGTGGTCCAGCGCCCGGTTCCCGAGCCCAAGGAGGGCGAGATCCTGGTGCGTGTGAAGGCGGCGGGCGTGAACCGCCCGGACGTGATCCAGCGGCAGGGCGGCTACCCCCCTCCTCCCGGGGCTCCGGACATCCTCGGGCTCGAGATCGCAGGCGAAGTGACGGCCAATGGCCCGAACGCCGCCCGGTTTGCCGTCGGCACTCCGGTCATGGCCCTGGTGCCCGGCGGAGGCTATGCGGATTACGCCATCGTCCATGAGAGCAACGCCCTTCCCATTCCCGCCGGCCTGTCCTTCGAGGAAGCAGGGGCGATCCCGGAAACCTATTTCACCGTCTGGACCAATGTGTTCGACCGGGGGCGCCTGCAATCGGGCGAGACGCTCCTCGTGCATGGCGGGACCTCCGGCATCGGCACCACGGCGATTCAGCTCGCCAGGGCCTTCGGCGCCACGGTCATCGCGACCGCAGGATCTCAGGAAAAATGCGACGCCTGCCTGCGGCTTGGCGCCGATGTCGCGGTCAATTACCGGAATCAGGACTTCGTGACGGCCACCAAGGAGGCCACCGGCGGCAGGGGCGCGGACGTGATCCTCGACATGGTCGGAGGCGATTACATCCCCCGCAATTACGAGGCTGCGGCACAGGATGGGCGGATCGTGCAGATCGCGTTCCTCCAGAGCCCGAAAGCCGAGGTCGACTTCCGCCGCCTGATGGTCAAGCGGCTCACCCATACGGGTTCGACCCTGCGCCCCCGCTCGCCGGCAGAGAAGGCCGGCATTGCCGAGGCGCTCGAGGATAAGGTCTGGCCGCTCCTGGCACAGGGCCGCTGCAGGCCGGTGATGGACTCGACCTTTGCCTTTGAGGACGTGGCCAAGGCCCATGCCCGCATGGACGGAGGCCAGCATATCGGCAAGATCGTGTTGCGCCTTTAAAATTTGCAACATCCCGGCACGATCCCTATAATCATCTCGTTTCCCTCACATCGTGAGACGAGATGCTCCGGTCCGGACCGGTTCGGAGCGCGAGAGAGTTTTGCCGTGCGGCGCCGATGATCCGGCGCCCGGCCTGAAGGAGGTTCACGCACATGTCCCAGGGACCGTTGATGCCGAAGGCGACAGCCGTTTGGCTCGTCGAGAATACATCGCTGTCGTTCGACCAGATCGCCGATTTCTGCAAGCTGCACCCGCTCGAGGTGAAGGGCATTGCCGACGGCGAAGTCGCGGCCGGCATCAAGGGCCTCGATCCGGTGACCACGGGCCAGCTGACCCGTGAAGAGATCGAGAAGGCCCAGAAGGACCCCAATCACCGCCTCCGGATCGCCGAGTCGCGGGTGAAGCTGCCTGAGCAGAAGCGGGTCAAGAAGGGACCGCGCTACACCCCCGTGTCCCGCCGTCACGACCGCCCGAACGCCATTCTCTGGCTCGTGCGCAACCATCCCGAACTGAAGGACGCGCAGATCATGCGTCTGGTGGGCACCACCAAGACCACGATCCAGCAGGTTCGCGACCGCACGCACTGGAACTCGGCCAGCCTTTCACCGATGGACCCGGTGACGCTGGGCCTGTGCTCGCAGATCGATCTCGATTTCGAGGTGCAGCGTGCCGCCAAGGACCGTCCGCAGGTGGAGGCCCAGGAGCATGGCGGCACCCTGATGCCGGCCGAGATCTCCACGGCTCCCGAGCGGGTCGACCCTTTCGCGGACATGAGCCGCCCGAAGCCGGCCCAGGAAGAGAACATCGACGTCAACTCGGTCTTCGCCAAGCTCAAGCAGCTCAAGCGCGACGACGAGGACGAGGAATAAGGTTTACGCGAAAGGCCCGGAGCAATCCGGGCCTTTTTATTTGGTCTCGTCTGCCGACCCTTGGCGCTTGGGCTGCCGCCGCCGCGGCTTTGATGGCCTGCCACGGTTACGCTCAAAGCGCGCTTTTGCCCCGATGGCGTCAAGCCGAGCCGCGTTGCGCAGGTCCTTGTCGATCCGATGGGCCAATGCCTTCTCATCGTCTCCGAGGGCCTGCGACAGCAAAGCCTCGAAGAGCGCCTGCTTATCCTCGGTCGGCTTTGTCATCCGTGAACCCTCTCAGCCGGAAAGCCCCCTCGCCTTCAGCGCGTCCCCGATCTCGGACAGGATCATGGGATCGTCGATGGTCGCGGGCGTCGACCACGGGTCGCCGTCGGCGATCTTCTTCATGGTGCCGCGCAGGATCTTGCCCGAGCGGGTCTTGGGCAGGCGAGCGACGGTGATCGCCAGCTTGAAGGCGGCGACGGGCCCGATCTTCTCGCGCACCAGGCCCACGAGTTCCGCCTCGATCTCCTCCGGCAATCGGTCGATGCCGGATTTGAGCACCACGAAGCCGCACGGCACCTCGCCTTTGAGCGCATCCTTCACGCCGATCACGGCGCATTCCGCCACGGCCTGGTGGGAGGCCAGCACCTCCTCCATGCCGCCCGTCGAGAGGCGGTGGCCCGCGACGTTGATGATGTCGTCGGTGCGGCCCATGACCCAGATATAGCCGTCCTCGTCGAGATAGCCCGCATCCGACGTGTTGTAATAGCCGGGATAGACCGAGAGATAGGATTCCCGGAACCGCTGGTCTGCCTGCCACAGGGTCGGCAGGGCGCCGGGCGGCAGAGGCAGCTTGATCACGATGGCGCCCATCGTGTTGGGCCCGACCGATCGGCCGCCCTCGTCCAGCACGTCGAGGGTATAGCCGGGCATCGGCACCGTGGGCGATCCGTGCTTCACCGGCAGGGCACCGAGCCCCAGCGGATTGCCGGCCACGGGCCAGCCGGTCTCCGTCTGCCACCAATGGTCGATGACGGGCACCTGCAGGATGTCCTCGGCCCATTTGACCGTATCGGGGTCTGCCCTCTCGCCGGCCAGGAACAGGGCGCGGAACGACGAGAGATCGTATTGCTTCAGGAGTTCCGCCTTCGGATCCTCCTTCTTGATGGCGCGGAAGGCGGTCGGTGCGGTGAAGAGCGTCACGACCCCATGGTCCGAGATCACCCGCCAATAGGCGCCGGCATCAGGCGTGCCCACCGGCTTGCCCTCGTAGAGAATAGCGGTGCAGCCATGGAGAAGCGGCCCGTAGACGATGTACGAATGTCCGACCACCCAACCCACATCGGAAGCAGCCCAGAACACTTCGCCGGGCTCCACGCCGAAAAAATGGCCCATGGACCATTTGAGCGCGACCATGTGGCCCCCATTGTCGCGCACCACGCCCTTGGGGATGCCCGTCGTGCCCGACGTGTAGAGCACGTAGAGCGGATCGGTCGCCGCAACCGGCACGCATTCGGCCCTGCGGCCCTCGGCTCTCGCCGCGTCGACCGCGCTCGCCCAATCCCGGTCGCGACCTTCGTCAAGGGCGCATGCGAGCTGCGGCCGCTGGAAGACGAGGCAGGCCTCCGGCTTGGATGAGGAGAGCGCGATCGCCTCGTCCAGAAGCGGCTTGTAGGGAATGACGCGGGCGCCTTCGACGCCGCATGAGGCGGAGAGGATGATCTTCGGTTTGGCATCGTCGATGCGCGTCGCGAGTTCCTTCGCCGCAAAGCCGCCGAAGACCACGGAATGGATCGCCCCGATGCGGGCGCAGGCCAGCATCGCGAAACTCGTCTCCGGGATCATCGGCATGTAGATGACGACGCGATCTCCCTTGGCGACACCCATGTCCTGGAGCACGGCGGCGAGCGTCGCCACCTCGTCCCGCAGCTCCGCATAGGTGATGCTGCGCTTGGTGTTCGTGACGGGACTGTCGTAGATGATCGCCGCCTGTTCGCCGCGCGTGGCGACATGCCGGTCGACGGCGTTGTAGCAGGTGTTGCATTCCGCGCCAGCGAACCAGCGACCATAGATGCCGGCTTGGCTGTCGAAGACCTTCTCGGCCGGCTTGATCCAGTCGATCTCCCGTGCGGCCTCTTCCCAAAAGCGCACCGGATCGGATTGCCAGCCGGCATAGACCTCATGATAGCGGCTTTGAGCGGATGACATGGCGTTCCCTGTTGCGTTCTCTGCATGAGACTTCCAGCGCTTGCTGTGGTAGCAGGCCACCAGGCCGTGGTCAGGGGCGACTTTCGGCGAGTCGACTTTCGGCGAGTGCTTTCGTGATTACCGATCCTCTCTTCTATGCCGCCGCCATTCCGGCGGTCATCCTGCTTGGACTCGCCAAAGGGGGCTTCTCGGGACTCGGCGCCCTCTCGCTGCCCCTGATGGCCTTGGTGGTGTCGCCCGTGCAGGCGGCTGCCATCACCCTGCCGATCCTGATCGTCCAGGATGTTGTGTCGGTCTGGGCGTACCGGCATACCTGGGACCGCCGCAACGTGGTCATCCTGCTCCTCGGCGCCATCTCCGGGATCGTGACGGGCTATCTCCTGGCGGCCCAGGTTTCCGATGCGGCAGTCAAGCTGGCGGTCGGGGTGATTTCCGTGGCCTTCGCCATCCGCCGCATGGTGGTGGAACGCCATGCGACCCCGCCGAAGCCTGCCCCGGCCGATGTGCCGCGCGGCATCTTCTGGGGCTGGGTGACGGGCTTCACCAGCATGGTCGCCCACGCGGGCGGGCCGCCCTTCCAGATCTATGTCATGCCCCAGCGCCTGCCGCGGGATATCTTCGTCGGCACGGGCGCGGTGCTCTTCGCGCTCATCAACTGGATCAAGGTTCCGCCCTATCTGGCGCTCGGTCAGTTCACCATGGAGAACATGGCAACGGCGGGGGCCCTGTTCCCGGTGGCGATCGCCTCCACCTGGGCGGGCGTCCTGCTCGTGCGGCGCGTCTCGGGCCAGAGCTTCTATACGGCGGTCTATGTGCTGCTGGTTCTTGTCGGTGCCAAGCTCATCTATGACGGCATCAGCGCGCTTGTCTGAAATCCCCGCGAAAAAGCCGCCACTCCTTGCGTGAAGCGACGGCTTCTTCCGGTGGGAAATATCGAGGAGCCGGGCGGCTAATGCACCGCCGATTCGGAGCTTCTCAGCCGTGTAATCTCGTCCTTGAGTTGAAGCTTCCTTCGTTTGAGCTCTGCCAGCCTCATGTCATCTGCCGACGGTCTGTTGAGAGTGTCCTGAATCTCGCGCTCGAGAGCCCGATGCTTCCGTTCCAGTTCCGTCAGGTGATTCTGCAGCGGCATGTCAGTTCCTCCTATTCGATCTACTGACCCGCCAATTGTGGCAGACAGAGTGTGGCGAGTCGAAGGCGAAATTCGAAGAATCGAGAGTAGAAGATGCTTGAGCGATCTTGCCCTCCCCAGGGCCTCAGAGCATACTTCCGCCTCTCTTGGCCCGGCGCCCGAAGGCAGCTTGGCATCTTAGCGCATCGTGCGGAAAAGTGGATCCGGTTTTCCGCTCGAACGATGCGCCGCTCAAGGATTGAGCATAGGATCAATCCCTTGAGCGGAAATCACTTTCGGGTCCGATGGTCTAGGTATTTTCAATGACTGAATTGGCTGAACTGGAAGCGGAATTGGCCCGTCTCAAGCAGGAACACCGTGATCTCGACATGGCCATCGACGCCCTGGAGAGCATGGTTGCCGGGGACCAGCTGCAGGTCCAGCGCCTGAAGAAGCGTAAGCTTTCGCTCAAGGACCAGATCATCCGGCTCGAAGATCAGCTGACCCCTGACATTATCGCCTGAGAAAGCGTGGCCCGCTCGGGAACGGCCTTGCCTGCCTGGGGCGGCTTCGCTATTCCGGCTGGATACGTGAGGCCTTGAAGCCGGAGCCACGCCATGGCGCGTCCCCCCATTGCCATCATCATGGGCAGTCAGTCCGACTGGGCCACGATGCGCCACGCCGCCGAGACGCTGGATGCGCTGGGCGTTGCCTATGACACCCGCATCGTCTCGGCCCACCGCACCCCGGACCGGCTGGTGGCCTTTGCCAAGGGCGCCAAGGCGGAAGGCTTTCAGGTCGTCATCGCCGGAGCCGGAGGGGCCGCTCACCTGCCAGGCATGACCGCCGCCATGACCCCCCTGCCCGTTTTCGGCGTGCCGGTCGAATCCAAGGCTCTGTCAGGCCAGGACAGCCTGCTCTCCATCGTCCAGATGCCGGCCGGCATTCCGGTGGGCACGCTCGCCATCGGGCGCGCGGGGGCCGTGAATGCCGGCCTGCTTGCGGCCGCCGTGCTGGCTCTGCACGATCCTGCCCTGAGCGATCGCCTCGACGCCTGGCGCCGGCGCCAGAGCGAGAGCGTGGCCGAGCGCCCCTCCAACGAAAGCTAGAAAGCTCATGATCCGTCCCGGCTGCACCCTCGGCATTCTCGGCGGCGGCCAGCTTGGCCGCATGATCGCCATGGCGGCGGCGCAGCTGGGCCTGAAGACCCATATCTACGCGCCGGAGGAAAACAGCCCGGCCTTCGAAGTGGCGACCGAATTCACCATCGCGGCTTACGAGGACGAAGCGAACCTGGTGCGCTTCGCCAAGGCCGTGGATGTGGTGACCTACGAATTCGAGAACGTACCCAGCGAGACCGCCGCCACCCTGAGCGCCCATGCGAAGCTCGCTCCCAACGCGCAGGCGCTGGCCGTGTCGCAGGACCGCTTCCTCGAAAAGAGCTTCATCGCAGGCCTCGGCATCGCGGTCGCGCCCTTCGCGCCCGTTTCCAGCGAGGCCGAACTGGCCGAGGCTCTCGCGCGCATCGGCAGGCCCGCCGTGCTCAAGACCCGCCGCTTCGGGTATGACGGCAAGGGGCAGGTGAAGATCACGCCCGGGACGGATCCCGCCGCGGCCTGGGAGGAGGTCGGACGCGCCGCCTCCATCCTGGAGGGCTTCGTGCCCTTCGAGCGGGAAGTCTCGGTGGTTGCCGCCCGCACCGCTGCGGGAGCGTTCGCGGCCTACGACCTGTGCGCCAATGAGCACCGCCATCACATCCTGGACATCACCCGGGTTCCGGCCGGAGTTTCCCCTGAGACGGAAGAGCAGGCCTTCCGGATCGCCGGCGCCATCGCCGAGGCTTTGGACTACGTGGGCGTGGTGGCGGTCGAGCTGTTTCTGATCACCGAGGACGGCACCGAGCGCCTCATGGTGAACGAGATCGCTCCTCGGGTGCACAATTCCGGCCATTGGACGCTCGGCGGCGCCAGGACCTCGCAATTCGAACAGCACGTGAGGGCGGTCTGCGGCTGGCCGTTGGGCGACACTGCCCGTCTCGGCCGGGTCGAGATGAAGAACCTGATCGGGCACGATGCGGATGCCTGGGAGGAACTCCTGGCCGAGCCCGGTGCACATCTGCACCTCTACGGCAAGACGGAAGCCCGGGCCGGTCGCAAAATGGGACATGTCACCCGGGTTTTTCCGGAAGCGGGCCGAACATTCTAGAACCGGAGCCGTTGTCCCTCCGGACCGGCGCATTTCTTGGGAAGCAACCCTGGACAGGCAAGGCTTCTTCTGATATCGACGCCGACCAGATAGAGGTGCGCATGACGCGCCTCGTTGTTTTTTCACAGTCGAAACGGTTCAAATACGAGGAATTCGCGTGCAGGTTCTTGTCCGGGATAACAACGTCGATCAGGCGCTCCGCGCTCTCAAGAAGAAGATGCAGCGTGAGGGCATCTTCCGCGAAATGAAGCTTCGCGGCCACTACGAGAAGCCGTCCGAGAAGAAGGCCCGCGAGAAGGCTGAGGCCGTTCGCCGCGCCCGCAAGCTGATCCGTAAGCGCATGCAGCGCGAGGGCCTGCTGCCTTCGAAGCCCCGTCCGACCCGCTAAGCTCTTCCGAGCACGCCTGAAAAGGCCAGCCTATCGGTTGTGAACCAGCGCCCGTCGCGCAAGCGGGGCGCTGTTTGCATGTCTGGGGTCCCGCTTCGTCCGGACAGCGGCGAAACCCAGTTGCAATATCACTTGCGTCGAAGCCTTTTTGATGCCTTGTTTCACGGCTGTTAAGGATTTCCCGCCAGAGTGCCGCTCCCTGGTATCCGTGAGTAAATAAGCTGGAGACGAAGGTGTTCGCCCCATCGATTCGCCATTTGGCCCCCTTGAGCCTGACCCTTGTCGCCCTCGGCCTCGCCGCCTGCAGCACCACGGGTGGCGGCCCCACTCAGCGCATCGCCGTTGTGGAAGAGGACACGCAGGGCACGAGTACGGTCAACATTTCCTCCCTGTCGGACGTGATCCAGCGCAACCCGAATGATCCGAGCGCCTACAACACCCGCGGCGCCGCCTATGCCCGCGTGGGGAACTACAGCAGCGCCATGGCCGACTTCACCAAGGCGGTGCAGCTCGATCCGAACTACGCGCCGGCCTATACCAACCGGGCACTGGCGCTGCGTCAGACGAACCGCAACGATCAGGCGCTCGCCGACTTCACCCGCTCGATCCAGGCCGATCCGAACTACGGTCCGGCTTATATCGGCCGTGCCAATCTGTACCGCGCCCAGAACCAGTATCAGGAAGCCCTCAGCGACCTGAACATGGCGACCCGCCTCCTGCCCGAATCGGCCGAGGCGCTTCACTCGCGCGGTCTGCTGTATCAGCGCCAGGGCATGCACCAGCAGGCGATTCTGGACTTCGACGCCACCATCGACCGCAACCCCTTCGTCGGCGCCCCTTATGCCGCGCGTGGCCAGAGCTTCGTGGCGACGAACCAGTACGACAAGGCTATCGAGGACTTCAACGCGGCCCTCAACGTCGACAACAAGGACGCCAATTCCTGGGCTTGGCGCGGCGTGGCCTTCGAGCGCAAGGGCGACCGCACGCAGGCAATAGAGAGCTACCAGCGCGCGCTCGCCGTCGACAACAGCAACAGCGTCGCGCGCCAGGGCAGCTCCAGGCTCCAGGGCGGCGTCGCGGGCCTGTTCCGTTCATAAGCGCTCCCGGAGCAAGGCGGCATGAACTCCGCCCCTCCCCTGCGGACCATCGCCGATATCGCAAGACTTTTGGAAGCGCATGCGGACCTGCATGCGCTTCTTCTGCATGTGGAAAGCCTCGGACTTCCCGATTGCTGGATCGGCGCCGGCTTCATCCGCAACACCGTCTGGGACGTCCTGCACGGGCGCGCAATCGATGTGTCCTGTCTCAACGACGTGGACGTGATCTTCTTCGATCCGAGCGACACCCGGAGGGAGCGGGAAAGCGACCTTGAGAACCGCCTCCACGAAATCTCTCCCGGGGCAATCTGGTCGGTGAAGAACCAGGCCCGTATGCATCGTCGCAATGGCGATGCACCCTATCGCGATACGTTCGACGCCGTCGCTCACTGGGCGGAAACCGCCACCGCCCTCGCGGCGCGATCACTCGACGGAAGAATCGACGTGATGGCGCCCCATGGGGTGAAGGATCTTCTGAACCTGATCGTGCGGCCGGTGCCGGCCTTCGAGCAGAAGATGGAGGTCTATCGGAAACGTGTTCTCAGCAAGGATTGGCCAGCTCGCTGGCCGAGGCTGACGATGCTCATGACGTGGGGAGAGGCTTATCCGGCCTCTCACAGTTCCTTCGACAGGATCGAGACGTAAGGCTCGAAGCCGAAGGCACGATAAGTGCGCTCGGCTCTTTCATTGGCCACGAGAACGCCGATGAAGAGGCGCTTCAGGCCGGCCTCCTTTGTCAGGCGCTCGGCCTCGTTCAACATCATCTGGCCGATGCCCCGTCCGCGCCAGTCGTTGTGCACGATCAGATCCGTCACCGTACCGTGGTTGCGCAAGCTGTCGGCCACATAGGCCGCGTCCTGATCGAGTGAGAAGCCCATGGCGCCGACCGTCAGCCCTTCCGTCACTGCCAGGACGATACGACCGTTGCGGCGGGACAGGCGCTGCATAAGTTCGTCGTAATACTCCGCCGCAGCCGCATAGTCGCGCCGTCGGTCGCCGACAAGATCAGCCTCGAAGACATTGAGCTGGTGGATGAGTTCAACGACGGCATCCCGGTCGGCAGGAAGGGCGGTGCGGAGGGCGATGGCGGACATAGAAAGTTTCCAGAACGAAGACGGCTTCTTAAATCAGCTTTTGCGCGGGCCGTCATTCTCTCCCTCATCATGGCCATCCCCGGACTTGATCTAAAGATCAGTCCCGGCCCTCTCGATACGGTGAGGCGCCGTGCTCGTCGGATCGGGATCACCGGCACAAGGCCGGTGATGACGTCGAGGGAGCTGTCACGGCGAGGATGTTCTTATTTTGTTCTTGACTGTTATCCTAACCTGGGCTATATCCCTGGTCAGATCTGCTCCGACGAGGGGCGCGCTCGCGAGGCGTCGCAGTGAAGGGAGCAGGCACGGTCCCGCCGCAGGCCTCGCAAGCCGGCGATTGCGGGTGGCCGACCCTGGCACAGCCAGGAGGTCCGCCGAAACAAACCATGCGCGAAGCGGCCGTCCGGCTCTTCCATCTTTCCCATACCATCGAGCCGGGCTGCCTCTCGCGCCACCCTCGATTGCCTTCGGGCTCGGAGCTCACCAGCTCCGGGCCACACAGTGCTGGCTCTTTGACATCAGAGATTCAATTTGCGCACGTCATCACCGTCCCCGGCTCGATCCGGGGACGGTGATGACATGGAACGAAAATGCCCGGCGCGAGGCCGGGCATGGAGCAGGCTTCCGACAGGTAGCGTCAGAGATTCTTCAAGATTTCGTCGACCACCTTCTTGGCGTCGCCGAAGAGCATCATGGTGTTGTCGCGGAAGAACAGCTCGTTCTCGACGCCCGCATAGCCCGAGCCCATGCCGCGCTTGATGAACAGCACCGTCTTGGCACGCTCAACGTCGAGGATCGGCATGCCGAAGATCGGCGAGGACGGGTCTGTCTTCGCCGCCGGGTTCGTCACGTCGTTGGCGCCGATGACGAAGGCGACGTCGGCCTGCGGGAACTCGCCGTTGATATCCTCGAGTTCGAACACTTCATCGTAAGGCACGTTGGCTTCCGCCAGCAGCACGTTCATGTGGCCGGGCATGCGGCCCGCCACAGGATGGATGGCGTACTTGACCTCCACGCCTTCGGCCTTCAGCTCGTCCGCCATCTCGCGCAGGGCGTGCTGCGCCTGGGCGACCGCCATGCCGTAGCCCGGCACGATGATGACCTTGGAAGCGTTCTTCATGATGAAGGCGGCATCGTCCGCCGAGCCCTGCCTGACGGGCCGGGTCTCGACCGCACCGGCGGCGGCAGCCGCCGTTTCGCCGCCGAAACCGCCGAGGATCACGGAGATGAAGGAGCGGTTCATGCCCTTGCACATGATATAGGACAGGATCGCGCCCGAGGAGCCGACCAGCGCGCCGGTGATGATGAGCGCGAGATTGCCGAGCGTGAAGCCGATGCCCGCCGCCGCCCAACCGGAATAGGAGTTGAGCATCGACACCACCACCGGCATGTCGGCGCCGCCGATGGGGATGATGAGCGTCACGCCGAGCACGAAGGAGACCAGCACGATGAGCCAGAAGGCCGCGTAGCTCTCGGTGCGGATGAAGGTGACGAGCAGAAGCAGCAGCAGGAGGCCAAGGCCGATATTGATCAGGTGACGGCTCGGCAGCAGGATCGGCTTGCCGGACATCCGCCCGTCAAGCTTCAGGAACGCGATCACGGAGCCGGTGAAGGTGACGGCCCCGATGGCGACGCCGAGCGCCATCTCGAACAGCGAACCGCCATGTATGGTGCCGACCGAGCCGATGCCGAAGGCCTGCGGTGCGTAGAGGGCGCCTGCCGCCACGAGCACGGCCGCGAGCCCGACCAGGGAGTGGAAGGCAGCCACGAGCTGCGGCATCGCGGTCATCGGCACCCGCTTGGCGATGACCGCGCCGATGCCGCCGCCGATGGCCAACCCTAAGATCACCAGCGCCCAGCCGCCGAAGCCGCTGGGCGGGGAGACGAACAGGGTGGTGAGGATGGCGATCCCCATGCCCACCATGCCGTAGAGATTGCCCTGTCGGGACGTGGTGGGGTGCGACAGGCCCCGGAGGGCCAGGATGAACAGGACGCCCGAGACGAGATAGAGGATCGAGGCTAGATTGGCCGACATCGCCTCATCCCTTCTTGCGGTACATGGCGAGCATGCGCTGGGTCACCAGGAAGCCGCCGAAGATGTTGATGGCGGCCAGGACGAGGCCGATGAAGCCGAGCGCCCGGGCCCAGATCGGGCCGTCGCCAAGACCGGGAGCCACGTCGACGCCCACCGCCAGCAGCGCGCCGACCACGATCACGGAGGAGATGGCGTTGGTGACCGACATGAGCGGCGTATGCAGTGCCGGGGTCACCTGCCAGACCACGTAGTAGCCGACGAAGATCGCCAGCACGAAGATGGCGAGACGGAACACCGTCGGGTCGACGGCTCCGTGGGTGACGGCGGCGGCGGCGGCTCCTGCCGCATCCGCCACCTGGTCGGCAATGGTCTGGGCCGCCTCGGCCGAGCGGCGGGCAGCCTCTGCCGCCGCTCGGGCCTGCTCGACGGCCTGTTCGGGCGTAAGCGTTGCCATGGTGTCCTCCCCTGGACGGTTTAAGCGGTCGGCTGGAAGGCGGTGTGGACGATGGCGCCGTCGCGGGTCAGGCAAGTGGCCTTGACCAGTTCGTCGTCCCATTTCACCGCCAGAGCCTTGGTTTCCTTGTCCACCAGCGTCTCGACGAAGGCGTAGAGGTTCTTCGCGTAGAGGCTGGACGCCGTGGCGGCGAGGCGTCCGGGCACGTTGAGGTGGCCTACGATCTTCACGCCGTTGTGATCCACCACCTGGCCGGGTTGGGCCAGCTCGCAATTGCCGCCGCGTTCCACCGCCAGATCGACGATGACCGAGCCCGGCTTCATGGATTCGACCATGGCGCGGGTGACGAGCTTCGGCGCCGGGCGGCCCGGGATGAGGGCCGTGGTGATGACGATGTCCTGCTTAGCGATGTGGGAGGCCACCAGCTCGGCCTGCTTGGCCCTGTACTCCGCCGACATCTCCTTGGCGTAGCCACCGGCCGTCTCCGCCTGCTTGAACTCCTCGTCCTCCACGGCGACGAACTTGGCGCCCAGGCTCTCCACCTGCTCCTTGGCGGCGGGGCGCACGTCGGTGGCGGTCACCACGGCGCCGAGGCGGCGGGCGGTGGCGATGGCCTGGAGGCCGGCGACGCCCGCGCCCATGATGAAGATGCGGGCGGCCGGCACGGTGCCGGCGGCGGTCATCATCATCGGCAGCGCGCGGCCGTATTCGGCGGTGGCGTCGATGACGGCGCGGTAGCCGGCGAGATTGGCCTGGGAGGACAGCACGTCCATGACCTGCGCACGGGTGATGCGGGGCATCAGCTCCATGGAGAAGGCAGAGACCTGCGCATCGGCCAGGGCCTTGAGGGCCGCTTCCTGGCCATAAGGGTCCATGATGGCGATGACGAGGGCCCCGGGCTTGGCGCCCTTCAGTTCGCCCTCGGCTGGGCGGCGCACCTTGAGGACGATATCGGCGTCCTTCAGGGCCTCCTTGGCCGTCTTGGCGATGGAAGCGCCTGCGGCCTCGAACTCCGCATCGGGAAGTCCCGCCTTGACGCCCGCCCCGGCCTGCACGACCACGTCCGCGCCGAGGGCTTTGTATTTCTTGACGGTCTCAGGGGTGGCGGAAACGCGTGTCTCCGCTCCATCGGTTTCGGAGAGAACGGCGATCCGCATTTTAGCCCCCCTGCGATCTGGTCAACGGCTTGAAATCAAGCTCTTATCTCACTTCTGTCCTAAGGCCGTCCGCTCTGCTCAGTAGAAAACGAGCGCCAGCAGGAGGAGGACGCCGACGGCCGCCGGAGCCCGCACCCCGACGGAGGGTGCCATCGCGCCGATGCCACCCGCGACGAGCGAGAGGATCACACCGAAAATCGCCGTCAGCCAGGCATGCTTGATACCGCCAACGGCCAGCGCCAGCACGTGGCAGATGATGACGGCGGTCGCGATTTCGGCGAACTGGACAAATCCCTGATAGGTCGCCTCATGAGCGCGGCTGTCCATATCCGGACTGTAGCCCCCGTGCGGCGCATGTTTTGTATCGGCCATGTTTCTAAGCCCTGTTCAGCGTCACTTGTTAACTGCTGCGTTTAACGCAACCGATGAAGAGCTGCAATCTTTCGAATGGCTCCAAATGAAAACTTTATGAATGCTTTTTCCGGTCATTTGATCCCGAGAAACTCGCGCCACTGAGGCAGGCAGACGGTCTCGTAATCATATTTTGCAACCGCGATCCGGCGGGCCTCTGCAGCCATGGCGGCTGATCTCTCCTTCTCCGTAAGGGTCTCGCGCACCCGCTCGGCAAGCGCCTTCTCGTCGAAGAAGGGAAAGAGGCGTCCGTTCACCCCGTCCTGAATGACCTCGCGCACCGGCTCCGTATCAGAGGCCACGATCCGGCATTCGAGCGCCATGGCCTCGATGGACGACCAGGACAGCACGAAGGGATAGGTCATGTAGACATGGGCCGAGGAGACCTGCAGGACCTTCACGAACTGGTCGTAAGGCAGGTTTCCGACGAAATGAACTCGGGACCAGTCGACCGGGCGCTCGATCCGGGACTTGAAGACGTCGAACCAGGACTGGCCATCGGGCGCGGAGCCGGAATAGCTCGCGCCCTTGCCGCCGATGATCACCACCCGGAGTTCGGGATCGATATCGAGCATGTAGGGCAGGCTCTTGAAGACGATGTGAGCACCGCGCATCGGCTCGATATTGCGGGTCACATAGGTGACGACGGGCTTCTCCCGGGTGAGCTGCGGCCCGCCCTCGCCGAGCTGGAGCCTGACATGCGGGTCGGGGAGGAGCTTATGGGTGTCGATGCCGTCATGGATGATCGCGAGGCGATCGCGCAGATAGGTCGGGAAGGTGTCCCGCTGGTAGCGGGTCGGCGCCACAGCCGCGTCGGCGGCGTCGAGAGCGCCGAGCTGCATCGAGTTCTTCAGGCGCAGACGCCAGATCACTTCCTCGTTTGTGACCGGGAACTCGGGGTCGAAATCGAGGTCCTGGCCCTTCGCGTGATAGTAATACTCGAAATAGGCCACGTGGCGAGCCTTGGGCCAGATATCCTTCAGAAACAGGTTCTCGCCCCAGCCGGTGTTCACGACCACCACATCAGGCTCGAAACCTTGTTGGGCGAGGGCCCGCGCCTTGTAGGCAACGCCATAGGCGCGTCGCAGGCGCGGCATGACCGGGGAATAGCGGTTCTGATAGGGCGCATCCTCCGGACCGGGGACCGCATCATAGGAAAAGTACTTCACGCCCGGGATGGCGCATTGCTTGACCATCCCGAGGCCCACGACCTCATGCCCCTCGGCGACGAAGGTCCTGGCCAGTCGGAGGAATTGGCCGGGAAAGTTCTGGTGAACGAAAGCGATCTTCATCGGCTGCCCCTCGAGCATCGGACCCAAAAGTGGAAGGCACTTTCGGGTCCGATGCTTCTCATTTTCTGAGCGCATCGTTTGAAGCGGATCCGGAGGGCCGCGTCAGCGAAAACCGGATCCGCATTTCCGCACGGTGCGCTAACGCATCGTCATGCCCTAAGGCCGAACGGCGGAAAATGCAACCTCATTACACAGGATTTGGTAAACCGGAAGCAGCCAAGACTTCTTTCTGTTTCTGCTCCAGGTTCTCCAGAGAGAAGCGCTCGATCTCGTTTTCGAACAGCTGGTGGTAGTTCAGTTCTGCCTTCAGGTGCAGGAAGACCGCGCCCAGGCCCACGGCCGCCCGGTCCATGAACACGAATTCGCGCGGGACGGTGACGGGCCCCTTCTCCTTCAAGGCCTTGTGGACTTCGAAGGCCTGGCGGCGGCCGTACTCGCCGGGCTTCACCCCGTCGGCCACGGTCCGGACCCGGTCGTCGAGGAGCGGGGCATAGATGAAGCGGGCCCAGATGTTGAGGATGTCGATCAGCTCGTTCGAGAGATTCTTGAAGCCCCAGGTTTCGTAGGCATGGACGACCCGGGCCCGGTCGTCGGTCTGGAGGCCGCGATAAAGATCGACCACGCCGCCGACGAAGCGCGGGTGGAAGATGCGGATGCAGCCGTAATCGAGGAGGTTGATGCCCCTCGCCTCGCCGTCCTCTGAGAACACCGTGTAGTTGCCGAGGTGCGGATCGCCATGGATGACGGCGGCATGACTGAAGGGGTGCCACCAGGCCTTGAACATGGCGACCGCCAGCCGATTGCGGATCTCGACCGGGGCTTCCGTGAATTGCAGGATCTTCTCCCCCTCCAGCCATTCGAGCGACAGAAGCCGCCGGGTGGAGAGCTCAGGGTGAACCCGCGGGACCCGGACCTCCTCCACGTCCGCGAGAGTCTGGGCATAGAGCCCTGCGTGCTTGGCCTCACGCTCGTAATCGAGCTCCTCGCGCACACGCTCGCCGATCTCCTTGGCGATCTCGCGGGTATCGATGGCGGGATCCATGCGGCGGTGGAGGGCGAAGACGAGTTCGAGCTGGCTCAGATCCGCCTCCACGGCGGATTGCATGTCGGGATATTGCAGCTTGCAGGCGATCCTCTCGCCGTCCTTCGTGGTCGCCCGATGGACCTGGCCGAGGGACGCGGCGGCCGCCGGGTTGAGATCGAAGGAGCCGAAGCGGCCCTGCCATTGGGGCCCCAGCTCCGCCTGCATGCGACGCTTCACGAACGCGGCCCCCATGGGAGGGGCCTCGCTCTGGAGCTTCTGCAGCTCGGCGGCATATTCCGGCGGGATGAGATCCGGGATGGTGGCCAGAAGCTGCGCCACCTTCATGATAGGTCCCTTGAGCCCGCCGAGCGCCTGTGCCAGCACCGCCGCATTGGAAGCGTCCCGGGCATCGCCCCCGAACAGCCGCGAACCGGCCATGCGGGCCGCGACCCCGCCCATATTGGCGCCCACGCGGGCATAACGGGCGGCACGCGCGGAGAAGCGGTTCGCTTCGCGGTCGGAATCGGCCATGATGTGGGATCTCTTGCTCTGAACCGGAGAGCTTAAGATATGGTCTGCTGTGCCAACCGCTAGGCCATGTGGGCCGATTCGACCAAGATCGCGCCCATGCACGTCCCGAATGGCTGCGGGGATGCGCCATCACGGGGGCACCCTCGGTCAGCCGCGGGCGAGGGCCGCCGCCTGCTCCAGGCTGATAGGGCGGGAGAGCGGATCGGCATGCCGATGCACCAGCTTCCATTGATTTTCTTCACGGCGGTAGACCTGGGTGACGCGCAGCGGCCACTCTTGGTCCGGCCGACCGCCGACCTCGCCATGCTGGCGCTCGACCATCACAAGAACCACGAGATCGCCCGATGCATAGGTTTCGGCCACTTCCAACCGTGCCTCGCCGGCCTTGAAGTAGCCGGCGACCTTGAGCAGGCTCTCGCTCCGGTCGTCATAGCGGGTGGGCTCTCCGCCGAAAGGATTCATCAGCACGAAGCCGCGAGCGTGGGGCGTCAATGCGAGGTAACGATGCATGTCCCCGCGCATAAACGCCGACGTGGCTTCCTCTGTGCGCTGGATGAGTTCGGCAAGCTCCTCGTCCGTGATGCTTTCGTGTGCCATGACCTCACCCAATGATCCCCGCGGCGCCCGCTGACAGTCTCATGTCGCCGGCCTTGTTCCACTCGCGGGAGCCGCTCTCATGGCCTGGGCCCAAGCCTGGGCCGGCGACCTGATCGCCCTTTCCATAACGGCTGGATTACAGCACGAAATCGCCGGATTTCAGGCTGCGGATACCGGCAAGACGAATGATGCCTTCCGCATCCTGGTCGGCATCCGTATTCAGGAAGACCCGCGCCTCGGAGCCCGCGACCTCATACCGGACCTGTCCTGCCGTCGTGAACTCCCCTTTGCCGATGAAAGCGAAGGCCTGGTTTCCGCCGCGCAGAGCGTTGGCGTCGATCCCCGCCAGATCCAGATGATCCCGGGCGCCGCGACTGAAATCGCGCACGATGTCCGCGCGGCTCAAGGCGGGATCGACAGCGCCGATGGATTGCCAGCGGAACACGTCGGCCTCCGATCCTCCGGACAGCCAGTCCTTCCCGGAGCTTCCGAAGATGGTATCCCGACCGGCATCGCCGTAGAGCCTGTCATCGCCCGCATGGCCGGAGAGGCGGTCGCTGCCGGCTCCGCCGCGAAGCACGTTGTCACCCGTGGAGCCTTTCAGAACATCGTTGAACGCACTGCCCCATACGCCCTGGATACTGGAAAGACGGTCGCCGGAGGCATCGCTGCCAGCCTGTGTCCTTTTCAGGAGGTCGATGGCCACGCGCCCTGGAGAATCGCGGTAATCGGCGTAATCGAATCCGCTGCTGCCCGACAGGAGATCGGCGCCCGGTCCGCCTCGGAGATAATCATTGCCGCTGCCGCCATAGAGCGAGTCGTTCCCGCCGCCGCCATAGATCCGGTCATGACCGCCGCCGCCCCTGAGAACATCCGCAGCGTCGGCCCCGGGATCGGAACCGCTCCCGGATCTCAGGTCGAGACGGAAGATCTTGCCGCCGTAATCGACGATGTAGAGGTTGCCGGATCCGTCCTCCCCCATGGATGAAACGGAACCGATTGGGCCGCCTCCCACTGCGACCTGTCCCGTCCGATCCTGGAACGACCACGAACCGGAGGCCCGTTGCAGGGACCAGATCCCGCTGCTGGCGAAATCGGAGAAGAAATACGTTCCCTGAAAATCCTGCTCGGGGCCGCGATAGACATAGCCTCCAGTGACCGCCTGACCGAGACTGCGATCATAAAAATGGATCGGGTTCGCATAATTCGGGAACGATCCGGGATTGAACGGCCCCTCGGTGACGCTCCAGCCGTAATTGGCTCCGGCCCTTCCGAGATTGATCTCTTCGTAGGTGCTCTGGCCGACGTCGCCGATATACATCTCGCCGGTCAGGCGGTCGAAGCTCACGCGCCAGGGGTTGCGCAGTCCGGCCGCATAGATTCCCGTTCCCACCGCACTGCCCGCGAGCCCATCGATGGAAGCCGGATTGTCGGTGGGCAAGGCGTAGTTCCTGGCAGCATCCGTCGGGAAGGCATCGGACATCACGTCGAGCCGCAGGATCTTGCCCAGTTGATTGCCGAGGTTTTGCGAATTGGCTCCGTCGGCGCCGTCGCCGGTCGCCACATAGAGATAGCCGTCAGGGCCGAAGCCGATCCACCCGCCGCGATGGTTGGTGGACGACGGGTAGTCGATCCGGTCGATCAGACGCATGCTGCCGGCGTCGGCAACGAGGGGGTTGGACGCCAGCGTCCTGTATTCGCGGATCTCCACATCGCCGGCCGTCGTGCTGAGATAAACGTAAAACGTCCGGCTCGTGGCAAAATCGGGCGCGAAGGCAAGGCCGAGAAGGCCCTGCTCCCCATCGGTCGCGACTTGGGTGGACACGTTGAGAAAAGAGGTGCCGAGGGTCTGGTTCGTCGCGGTGTCATAGACCTTCACCAGCCCGCGTTTCTCGAGGATGAAGAGGTGCCTTGGATCGCCCGGCGCCGACGTCAGGTACAGGGGATTTTCCAGGCCGGACACGATCATGCTGGCCGCCATGGTGGGCGGGGTTCTGGCGTTGGGATCGTAGCCGTAGATCACATCCGCCGCACCGGTGCCGCTCAGCCGGTCTGCAGCCTGACTTCCGATACGAACTGCCATGGTCGACCTCCCGGTCCTGCCCCCATAGCGATCGTTCTGTAACTCTTTGATTTACAAGATTAGGCTGCCCTGAGCGACAAGTCATTCCGCCGCCCAGGGCAGAGCAATCACGCCGTTTCCGTCTCCATCGCCTCGAGCTCGCCGATCAGCCGTTCTATCATCGACAGGCCGATCTGCCAGAAGGACGGATCCCCGGCATCGAGGCCGAAGGGGGCGAGGAGCTCCGAGTAATGCTTGGTGCCACCCGCCGAGAGGAGTGCGAAATAGCGGTCTACGAAGCCTTCGTTGGAACGTTCATAGACGCCGTAGAGCGAGTTCACGAGGCAATCGCCGAAGGCATAGGCGTAGACATAGAACGGCGAGTGGATGAAGTGCGGGACGTAGGTCCAGAAGCTCTCGTAGCCGGGACCCAGGCGGATCGCCGGTCCGAGGCTCTCGTCCTGAACCGACATCCAGAGTTCGCACAATTTGTCTGCCGTGAGTTCGCCGTTGCGGCGCTCCAGATGCACCTTGCGCTCGAAGGAATAGAACGCGATCTGGCGAACCACCGTGTTGATCATATCCTCGACTTTCGCCGCCAGCATCGCCTTGCGCTGCACCGGATCGGTGGTCTGGTCGAGGAGGCGGCGGAACGTGAGCATCTCGCCGAAGACGGATGCCGTCTCGGCCAGCGTCAGGGGCGTGGGCGCCATGAGAGCCCCGTTGGGTCCGGCCATGACCTGATGCACGCCATGTCCCAACTCGTGAGCCAGCGTCATCACGTCCCGCGGCTTGCCCTGGTAGTTCAGGAGCACATAGGGGTGGGCCGAGGGCACCGTCGGGTGGGCGAAGGCCCCCGGCGCCTTGCCGGGGCGGGTCGGCGCATCGATCCAGTTCTCGTCGAAGAAGCGCTGCGCGATGTCGGCCATGCGCGGCGAGAAGGCTGAATAGGCCGAGAGAACCGTGTCCTTCGCCTCGCTCCAGGAGATGGTGCGCTGCTCGACCTTCGGCAGGGGTGCGTTGCGGTCCCAATGGTCGAGCTTGTCCTTGCTGAACCACTTGGCTTTCAGGGCGTAATAGCGATGCGACAGGCGTGGATAGGCCTCGCGCACGGCGGAGACCATCGCCTCGACGACCTCGCGCTCGACCCGGTTCGCCAGATGGCGGGAATCGGCCACGTCCTTGAAGCCGCGCCAGCGGTCGGAGATTTCCTTGTCCTTGGCGAGCGTGTTCGTGATGAGGGTGAAGGTACGAAGATTGGCCTTGAAGGTCTTTGCCAGGGCGTCGGAGGCGTCCTTGCGCACGCTCTCGTCCGGGTCCTGCAGCTTGTTCAGGGTCGGTTCGATGGGCAGATCCTCGCCGCGCACCGTAAAGCGCAGGGACGCGATGGTCTCGTCGAAAAGGCGGTTCCAGGCAGAGCGTCCGGTGACCGACTTTTCGTGGAAAAGCTGCTCGATCTTATCCTCGAGCTGATAGGGCTTGTCCTTGCGCAGATCCTCGATCCAGGGCCTGTAATGAGCGAGCGGCCCCTCGCTCATGGCCTTGTCGAGCACGGCATCATCGATCCGGTTGAGTTCGAGCCCGAAGAAGAGCAGTTCGGTCGAGGCCGCGGTCAGGCGCTCCTGGGTGTCGCCATAGAACTTCGCGCGGACCGGGTCGGTGGTGTCGCCGGAATAGACGAGGCCCGCATAGGACATGAGGCGGCCGAGAAGGTCTTCGAGCGCCTCGTATCGCTTCACCACCTCGTCCAGTCGCTCGGACGCCTTCTCGCCCCTGGCCATCTCATCGAGCTTGCCGCGGAAGGCTTCCGCGAACGCCTTGCACTCGGTTTCGGCCTTCGCGAGATCCCGCTTGAATTCCTCACTGTCCATGCCGGGATAGAGATGGGACAGGTTCCATTCCGGCAGCGGCCCGAGTTCGGCCTGCGCGGCGCCGGCAGAGGACGGATGGTACAAGGGAGAAGCGTTCTGAGAGGTCACGGACGACAGCCTGATTGGGAACGGACTAAAGGAATGGTTCTGCACACATATTGGCCGCCGCGCTCTCCGGATCAACCCATATCGGCCGAGGGGTGGATTCCGCTCCCGCCCTTCGTTAAGAACCGGTTTACCCTTCTCGACCAGCATCGCCCGAACGATTCCCGGAGGTCCTTTTGCATCTTCATACCCGTCTCCGGTCATCCTCTGGACGATACGCTCGTGGGAAGGCAGGACGCGCGCTTTGGCGCGGCCCTTTACAGAAAATTGAAGGAACTTGGCCTAGACGATGAAGCCGCATGACGTTTTGTGCGTTAAGCGTAACAGAACGTGTGCGGGAACACTGACGAAATTCATTTGATGGAGGAATCTTCCGTCCTCCACTCTCATTGCGACGAGGAGCAAGATCATGCGTGACCTGCGCAAGACGGCACTTTGGCTAGGTCTCATTGGATCTGTTTCCCTCCTCCCCCTTTCCGCCCTGGCGGAAGATACGGGAAGCTCCCAGCCCGACATCGCTCAGTCCGTTCCTGCAGAACCCTCCTTCCACGATGTCGCCGTTCGGCAGTCCCCCGCGCAGAAGGACGAGGCCTCCCAGGCCATCCCGATCCCTGAGCCGGCACCGGTCACCATCGAATCAGCCGATCTGAAGCCCGCTCCGGCCATCGACATTCCCCTGCCCGATGCGGCCCCCGTGACGGCCCTGATGCAGGCGGACCTTTTCCGCATGGCCGTGGAGGGCTTGTTCGCGGACGATGCCGCCATGCGGGAACTGCGCGTGAGCGGCAAGGATCGGGAAGCCCTGTCGGCTTTCTACGCGCAGGCCGAGCGTCCTCTGGTCTGGACGCAGGACGGTGCCTGGTCGCCCGCTGCACAAGGGGCGATGGAGCGCCTGAAGGCCGCTGACGAAGACGGCCTCGATCCCGCCGATTATTCCCTGCCCGACAGAGGGTTGCGCAAGGATGCGCCTCCGGCCCAATGGGCCCGGGCCGATGTGAAACTCTCCCTGTCCGTGATCCGCTATGCCCGTGATGCCCGCGGGGGGCGCATCGATCTTGCCCGCCTTTCGCCCCTGGTGACCCCGAAGCTCGCCCTTCCGGCGATCGACGAGGTGTTGCGCAAGGTCTCCTCCGCCGGGGATGCGGGCGGAGTGCTCGAGGCCTACAACCCGCCCCATCCTGGCTACAAGGCGTTGAAGGAGCGGCTGGCGAAACTGCGCGAGAACCATCCCTCGCAGCCGAGCGTGCGCCTGCCCCGGGGCCCGATCCTGCGCGTAGGCATGAAGGATCCGCGCGTACCCCTGATCCGCGCGAGATTCAATCTTGCCAAGGGTACGGACAATCAGACCGTCTATGACGAGCGCGTGGCCTCCGCGGTGGCCGCCTTCCAGAAGGAAAAGGGCCTGCCGAACACGGGCGTTCTGAACGCCCAGACGGTGGCGGCCCTCTCGGGCCCCTCGGTGGCGCAACGGCAATCCGACCTGATCGCCAACATGGAGCGCTGGCGCTGGCTGCCGGCCGATCTGGGGCAGCGGCACATCATGGTGAACGTGCCCGAATTCCGCCTGCAGGTGGTCGAAGGGCACAACGTAGTTCACCAGACCCGCGTGATCGTGGGCAAGGAACAGTCGCAGACGCCGATCTTCTCCGAGAACATGAAGTATCTCGTAGTCAATCCGTCCTGGACGATCCCGCCGTCGATCATGAAGAAGGAGATCCTGCCGGGACTTGCCAACGATCCCTATTACGCTGCACGCAAGGGTTACAAGATCATCCGCAGGGGCGACCGGATCACGGTCCAGCAGCCGCCGGGGGAGCGCAACGCGCTGGGCTTCGTGAAGTTCATGTTCCCCAACCAGCATGCGGTCTATCTGCACGACACGCCGAACCGCAATCTGTTCTCAGCCGGCAAGCGCGCGTTCAGCCATGGCTGCGTGCGCGTCGACAAGCCCTTCGAGCTCGCAGAAGAGATCATGGGCAAGGACGGCAAATGGACCGAGCAGAGGCTGCGCGGGCTCATCGGCAAGGGCGAGCGCTACGTGCACCTGACCAATCCCCTGCCCGTGCATCTGACCTACTTCACGCTCGCAGTCGACGAAAAGGGCGAGGTGAGGCGTTTCGAGGATCTCTACGGACTTGACCGCAAGGTCCGCGCCGCCTTGAACCTGTCCGAATAGCTCCCTCTTCCCATCCGTTTTTCGGCGAGTTTCTTTCGCTCACTTAACGGGAAGGTAACCGTCCTCGGCAAAGATCCTTTCACCATAAGGATCGCTGCATCCACGGATGCGGACCGGTAAAGACGAGTATCACAGTGAGAGTATTGCGTACGGACCGCCTGGCGCGTCGCGCCGGCATCGGTCTTGCGGCCTTTCTGGCCGTCATCGTGGGCGGGGTGCGCGGCACGCAGGATGCGGTGGCCAATGGCGATACCCGCACGCTCAGCCTTTACAACAACAACACTAAGGAAAGCCTCACCGTCACGTTCCGGCGCAACGGCCAGTACGATTCGGGCGCCCTGCAGCAGCTCAACTGGTTCCTGCGCGACTGGCGGCGCGATGAGCCGACCCGCATGGACCCGCGCCTGTTCGATACGGTGTGGGAAGTCTATCGCGAGGCTGGATCGAGCGCGCCGGTGCATGTGAACTCGGGCTACCGCTCTCCAAACACCAATTCGATGCTCCGTCGGCGCTCCAGCGCGGTGGCCAAGAACAGCCAGCACATGCAGGGCAAGGCCATGGACTTCTACCTGCCGGATGTGTCGACTGTGCGCCTGCGCGCCATCGGCATGCGGCTTCAAAACGGCGGCGTCGGTTATTATCCCAATGCCTATACGCCCTTCGTCCATCTCGATGTGGGCAGCGTGCGTGCCTGGCCACGCATGACCCGCGCCCAGCTCGCGAGCATCTTTCCCGACGGCAAGACCGTCCACATCCCCTCCGACGGCAGACCCCTGCCGGGCTATGACGAGGCCCGTGCCGAGGTGCTGGCCAAGGGCGGCACGGTGGCCGGCTACACGGCCTACGCGGATGCAGGGGAGGCCGTCGCCAGCCAGCCGCGCCGCAAGAGCTTCTGGGCCACCCTGTTCGGCCTCGGCGGAGACGACGAAGAGGAGGATGCGGAGGAGATCCGCGTCGCGTCGCGGCCGGGCCGGGCGCTCATCGCCTCCCGCCAATCGCAGCCGACGCAGAACTATTACGCCAGCGACAGCAGTTCATCGGTCTATGCGGCGCTGCAGCCGGGCCAGACCCCGGAGCCGACGCGTCGGGCCCCGGTCGCGATCCAGCCGCGGGCCGAACCGCCCGCTCCTGCGGTCGTCGCCGCCATGGCGCCGGCCCTGCGTGAGGATCTGACCCCGCCAGCCTCCGCGCCGCTGCCGCCGACCCGGATCAACGGAGCGCCCGGCACCGTCCAGACCGCATCGGGCCCGGCGCTCGCGTGGCAGCAGGGACCGGAAGCCCAGATGTCCATCGCCAAGGGCATGTCCTTCGCGCCGATGCCGCCCCGTCGCCCCGATGCGGATGATGCGGGCGCAGACACTGTCGCAGGCACCGTTGCCGTGGCCTATGCCCCGCTTCCACCGGCCCGCCCGGGCTCGCTTGCGGCGACGAACCCGATCCCCGGCATTCCGGAATTGCGCGGTTCCACCGAAATGGCCGCGGTCCAGCACCCGTTGCCACCGCCGCGTCCGGACCTGCGTACCATCGTGGTCGCCGCCGCAAGCCCAGTCGACATTCCGGTCACCGGCTCGACGCCTAAGGAAGTCACGAAGGCAAAGCCCGCGGCGGCTCCCGAAGCCAAGGCCCAGCCGGCCGCAAAGAAGCCGCCGGCGACGGCGCTGACCGCTCTGATGTCGGCGGAACCCAGCCTGCATATGGGCTTCTCGAGCAAGCCCGTGGGCGATCTGGCCACGAACCGATTCACAGGACCGGCGGTCAAACCGCTTCCCGTCGCGCGCTGAGAACAGGGCTCCTCCCGGAGCCCTGTTCGATCAGATCGTTGCCTGGAAGGCAGGATCACTCACTCGCCGTGCTGCCGGCCATAGGGATTGCGCCCCGGCGAGGTCCATCCTTGCGGCGGCGCCTTCGGCCGGTAGACCTCCACCAGCAGCGGATGGCAGACAGCCACATCGCTGGAATGCTCCGTGCTGCAATCGCCGCCCGGGCAGGCGGAGAGCGCGCCCAACAGGTCGATCTCAGCGAAGAATTCGAGATAATCGCCCGGCCGGACGGGGCTCGCCTTCATGAAGTACTGCCCCGTGTCACGGGTGAACCCGGTGCACATGAAGACATTCAGCACATCGTGCACCGCCGGCTCGACCTCCTCCTTGGGACGGTCCAGACCATGGGCCAGGGCGCGAGTCAGGTTGGAGTGGCAGCAATAGTGATAGTCCTGGCCCGAGAGCAGCCGGTGCGTGTAGGGATCGCAGCGCGTGCCGATCACGTCGTGCACGGAGCCGCCGTACTCGTCGAAGCCGTACCAGTCGAGGGTGTCGTGGGTGATCGTCGCCATCGGCCGCAGATACGGCAGGGACGACCAGAGCTGGTCCCCGGTCGACAGATGCGTGCCGTTGAGAGCCCTGGTCTTGCCGGAGAAGAAGCGCTCGCCGAGATCGTCCGCCGACCAGAGATTGAGGTCTCCCACCTGCGGTCCCTCAATGCTGACGATCCGGAAGAAGCAGCCCGCGGGCACGTTGAAGGAGCGCGCGTCGCGGGGCGGGACGATCACCTCATCGACCTTCTGCCAGCCCTCGCGAGCGGCCCGGTACGCAGCGAGATCGGGTCGCGGCAGGGTCTCCACGGGGTAGCAGATGACGGGAGCGATCTTGCGACGCGCGTGTGCGTCGACAGGTTCGGACACTTGGTCCCGGGTCAGCTTCATGCATCTCTCCAGCTCTTCTTGGTCAGTTCCTTATAGGAAACCGGATCGTCGCAAGCGAGCGGGAAGCATGCATGGCAGATAGTCGGATCGGGGAGAGAGCGCTTTTTGCTTGAGCCGGCCGCTATCCCGTATGGTATGGCACCATCGCAAGGACGGCCGCATGACAGACCTGGATACCCGCCGCGCCCTGGAAGACTTTCCGAGCCGGACCTCCGCCGATATCCGCTATTCCGATCTCGACCGGCAGGGGCACGTGAACAACGCGGTCTTCGCGACCTTCTCGGAGGTAGGGCGGGTAGCCTTCATGTACGATCCGGCACGGCCGCTCGCACCTGAGGGCCGGAGCTTCGTCATCGCCAGATTGCTGATCGACTTCCGGGCTGAGCTCTTCTGGCCGGGCACGGTCGACATCGGCACAGGCGTTCTGAAGGTGGGGCGCAGTTCGTTCACCCTGGGGCAGGACCTGTTCAGCCAAAGTCATCTTGCGGCAGCCACGGAGGCCACCATCGTCATGGTGGACAAGGAAACGCGCGGCTCGACGCCTCTACCGCTGCAGACCCGCGATATTCTGCAAGAGTTGATGTTGAAGGATGAATCCTAGTCAAGCGCTCGTAGAGCAGGCCGTTTCCTTGCCGTCATGGCCGGGCCCGTCCCGGCCATCCCAATACGGAGAAGCGTGGCGCCTCAAACCATCGAGATCACCGGCACAAGGCCGGTGATGACGGAAGCGGTCAGGTTAAACCTATCCGAAACAAGAAAGGCCTCGCAGGGCGATCTGCGAGGCCTTTGGAAGGCTTGAACGGCAGGAACGGTTCAGACCATTCCGAGCGCCTGCATGTAGAGCTCGAGGATCGCGTCCTCCTCCTGGCGCTCGGCGTAGTCGCGCTTGCGCAGGGAAATGATCTTGCGCAGGACCTTGGTGTCGAAGCCGTTGCCCTTGGCCTCGGCATAGACGTCCTTGATGTCGCCCGCGATGCCGGCCTTTTCCTCCTCGAGACGCTCGATGCGCTCGATGAAAGCCTTCAGCTGGTCGGCTGCGACGGATTCGGTGTTGAAAGCTGCGTCATCCATGAGGAAAGCCCCTTACGTGTGGTGTTGGCGCCAGTGTTATGGCTATTTGGTTGAAGCCGTTTTAATGCCCCGGCTTCGATTTCTCAAAATCGGCGAGCTGGGATGGGGCGGCCTCGCGCTGGTGGCGGTCCTTCCATTCCTCGTAGGGCATGCCGTAGACGTGGGTCCGGCTCTCATCCTTGGAGAGCGCGATGCCCCGCTCGTCGGCGGCCTCTTTCAGCCAGTTCGACAGGCAATTCCGGCAGAACCCCGCCAGATTCATGAGGTCGATGTTCTGAACGTCGGTCCGTTCCCGCAGATGCTCGACAAGCCTGCGGAAGGCGGCGGCCTCCAGCTCTACCTGAGTTCTCCCGTCGATGTCCTTCATGAGCCTACCCTCCATGCTGGCGCAGGCGGTCGCGCGTGCGGGTGCCGAAAATCTTGGGCTCCCGAAGCTCCTGCCGGCCGGCGAGCGGCTTGATCAGCCGCGCGAAGCGGTCGGCCCATTCCTCGGCCCCCTCCTCCGCGGCGGTCAGATCCTGGCGGATCTCGATAAGCGCATTGGCGAGGCCCCGGATGGTGGCGTGACGGTCGACAGTATCGCCCGCAAGAGCCCCATCATAGGGCTCGTTGTCGCCGACGACGAGTCCGCCCTCGGCCTCCAGCCCTTCCAGGAGGGGCCTGGCGAAGCGATCGTCCGCATCCCAGAGGATTCCCACGTGCCAGGGCCGAGGCCTGCCGCGCCAGACCGGCGTGAAGCTGTGGACCGTTACGACGACGGGCGGGTGACCCGCCGCCATGGCCTTGTGGATCGCATCCGCAATCGCATCGTCGTACGGATCGTAGAACCGGGCGATGCGCCTTTGCACCTCGGCGTCGTCCACTTCGGCGTTGCCCGGTACCACAGCGCCGTCGGACAGGCGCATGACCAACGTCGGATCGTCGCGGCCTCGATTCGGGTCGATGATGAGCCGGGAGAACCGGGTCAGGATCGCCGGAGCGCCCAGGCGGCGAGCCAGGGAGCGGGTCACGGCCGCGGCCCCGATGTCGTAAGCGATATGGCGCCCGAACTCGGATTCCGGCAGACCCAGATCGCTTAAGTCAGACGGCACGGCGTTGGAGGCGTGGTCGCACAGAATCAGGATCCCCGATTCGACGGAGCCGGGAAGAATCTCGACCGGGTGAGGCTCTGGGCAGGGATCGTCGAGCTTGAGCGCGGCGGAAGCTGACATGGCGAGGAATGAATTTCAGGAAGGGTGGATTGAACGGCGGACGAAAAGCCTTACCCTGCCCCTCCAACCCTGACAACGCGACCTTCCGCGCAACATACTTTCACGACGTTCATGGCCGCCCCATCCACAACGGCCCGGCTCGAGCCGGGCTTCGCCTCCGCTTTTGCCGCGCTCTGCCTCGGCGCCGTCGCCATGGGAGTTTCCCCGATTTTCGTGCGCTTCGCCTCCGCCGACATGGGTGGGGCGCCGGCCGATGTGGGCCCCTTCGCCAGTGCCTTCTGGCGCGTCTCGCTCTGCCTGCCCCTGCTCTACGCCTGGATGCGAATCGAGGAGAAACGCGCCCCTGCCGATGCGCCGAAGGTGCGATTCTCCAAGGCAAGCATCTTCGGCGGCATCGTCTTTGCGGGTGATCTCTTCTTCTGGCATCTGGCGATCCTCAGGACCACGGTGGCGAACGCCACCTTCTTCGCCACCATGGCTCCACTCTTCGTCGTGCTGATCGTCTGGCTCGTGCTGAGGCAGAGGGTGTCGCGGGGCACCTTCATGGGCCTTGCCCTGTGTCTTCTCGGCGGCGCGGCGCTGATCGGCCAGAGCCTGCAGGCTGATCCTGCCCGGATCGAGGGGGATCTCTACGGTGTCGCCACGGCATTCTTCTTCGGCCTTTATTTCCTGGCCGCAAGCCGGGCGCGCAAGACGGCAGGCGCCGCGCGGGTCACGTTCGAGGCAGGGCTGATCACCTCCGCCATTCTTCTGGTCATCGCGCTTCTTTTCGACACGCGGGTGATCCCGCAGACGGCGCAAGGCATCGCGGCCCTTCTCGCCATGTCCTATGTCAGCCACGCGGGCGGTCAGGGACTTCTCGCCATCGCGCTCGGGCGATTGCCAGCGGTCTTTTCATCGCTGGTGATTTTCCTGGAAGCGATTGCAGCGGCCTTGTTCGGCTGGGCAATCCTCGGCGAGGAGCTGACGCTGGTCCAGAGCCTGGGCGGCGCCTTGATCCTGTTCGGCATCTGGACCGCGCGGCCCAAGGTCGACGCGCTGGGCGAGTAAGTCCCGGATCCTCTTCATACGGAGAGTAAAGATCGGCCAAAGGCTCCCCGACCGTGTCGGAAAGGCCATGCGGCCTGCAAAATCTGCAGCATCCCTGCTGTAAAGTCTTGCTCCGGCTCGACTTCTGGCCGACAACGATTCGACATAGTTCTCACAGCATTGTGCGATTTCATTCCTTTCGATTCGATCATACCGCATCCATGAAGGCCGTTCTCCTCTCCTCGTCTCCTCGCTGGCGGCGAAGCCTTGCACTTGCATCGTTCCTCGTCAGTGGGTGCCTTCTGGCCGCATCCCCCGCGAAGGCGGACCTGCGTCTGTGCAACATGACGTCAAGCCGGGTCGGCATCGCGTTGGGCTACCGGGACGCACAGGGCTGGGTGACGGAGGGCTGGTGGAATCTTAACGCCCGCGCCTGCGAGACCCTGCTGAAAGGTCAGCTCGGCGGACGCTTCTATTATATTTATGGCATCGATTACGACCGGGGCGGCGAATGGAGCGGACGCTCCTTCATGTGCACCCGGGAGCGCGAATTCACGATTCGCGGAACGGAAGACTGCCTCGCCAGAGGCTTTGATCGCAGCGGCTTCTTCGAAGTCGATACAGGTGAACAGAAGAGCTGGACGATCCAGCTCACCGAAACGAACCGGCCAGGGGGGCCATGACGATGAGACGCGAACGGCGCACGAAGATCCTTGCAACCTTGGGACCGGCTTCCGAGAACCCGGAGATGATCGCCAAACTGTTCCAGGCCGGCGCCGACGTCTTCCGTCTCAACATGAGCCATCTGCCGCGCGAGAAGCTGAAGGAGCGGGTCGAAATGATCCGCGCCGTCGAGGCCAAGTTCAAGCGCCCCATCGCGATCCTGGCCGATCTGCAGGGTCCCAAGCTGCGCGTGGGCGCCTTCGAGGGCGACAGCACCATGCTCGTGCAGGGCCAGAGCTTCACACTCGATGCCGACAAGACTCTCGGCACCAAGGATCGCGTGCACCTGCCCCATCCGGAGATCCTTTCCTCCCTCGAGCCCGGCCATACGGTGCTGATCGACGACGGCAAGCTGCGCCTGCGCGTCAAAAGCGTGAAGCAGGGCTCGGCCACCACCTCGGTCGAGGTCGCCGGCAAGATCTCCAACCGCAAGGGTGTGAGCCTGCCCGACACCACGATCCCGGTCGCAGCCATGACCGAGAAGGACCGCTCTGATCTCGAAGCGGCACTCGATGCCGGCGTGGACTGGATCGCCCTCTCCTTCGTGCAGCGTCCCGAGGACGTAGCCGAGGTGAAGAAGGTCGCCCGCGGCCGCGCGCTCGTGATGTCCAAGCTCGAGAAGCCGCAGGCGATTACCCGCCTCGACGAAATCATGGAAATCTCCGATGCGGTCATGGTCGCCCGCGGGGACCTCGGCGTCGAGATGCCGCTGGAAAAGGTGCCGGGCATCCAGAAGCGCATCGTCCGCACGGCGCGCCAGCTCGGCAAGCCGGTGGTGGTGGCCACCCAGATGCTGGAATCCATGATCACGTCGCCGGTTCCGACCCGCGCCGAGGTCTCCGACGTGGCGACGGCCGTCTACGATGGCGCGGATGCGGTGATGCTCTCGGCCGAGAGCGCCTCGGGTCAGTACCCGATCGATGCGGTCGCCACCATGAGCCGGATCGCCGAAGAGGTGGAGCAGGACCAGAACTACTGGTCGATCATGCGCACCCTGAACGCAGCGCCGGAAGCCACCGGCTCGGACGCCATCGCGGCGGCCTCCCACCAGATCGCCGACACGCTCAACATCAAGACGGTGGCGGCCTGGACCTTTTCAGGTTCCACCGCCTTCCGCATCGCCCGCGAGCGGCCGAACTCAACGGTCGTTGCCCTCACTCCCAGCGTGAACACGGCCCGCCGTCTGGCGCTGGTCTGGGGCGTGCACTCGATCCGCACGAAGGATGCCAGCGACATCGACGACATGGCATTCCGCGCCTGCAAGTTCGCCCTGCGCGAGGGATACTCGTCCGTCGGCGACCGCGTGATCGTCGTGGCCGGCATGCCCTTCGGCACGCCCGGCGCCACCAACATGGTGCGCATCGCCTTCGTCAACCAGGAACACGCCGCACAGGCCTAATCCACCCCGATCCTGGCCGGCGCGACCCGTTCGGCCAGGGCCATGACAGCCGCAATCACCGTCTCCTGATCGGCATATTGCGGCATGTGGCCGATGCCGGGCATCAGGATCAGCTCCGCACCTGGCACCTCCCGGGCAAAGGAGACGCTGTGGAGATCGGTCCAGACGATCTCGTCCCGGTCGCCCGCAACCACCGTGACGGGCAGCCGGATCTCCCGGTAGCGCCTGCTCTGCCGCAGGACCGCATCGTACATGACGGCGAAATCCTGCATGTTCGCCTCATAGGTTCTCGGCCGGAAAGCCAGGGGAATGAAGCCCTCCGTGACGATGTCCCGCGGAGCCGCCTGCGGCCGGAAGGTCTTTCTCTTCATCGGGGGCCGCAGCATGAGCAGAACCGGCACGGCAAGCGTGCGCATCAGCAGCCATCCCACCCGGGAATCGATCAGGCGCCGGTACCAGCCGATGTAGCCTCCGGGCCAGGGCGACGTGATGCCGGAAAGCACGAGGATCGCTCCCGCCACATCGGCATGATCGAGGGCGAGATGCGGGACGATGGTGCCCGACCAGGAATGCCCGACGATCACCGCATTCCGAACGCCCAACTGCCGCAAGGCACCCGCGATCATCGCCGCCTGGCGGGCAGGCTCTGCTTCGCCCAGGCCCGGCTTGCGCTCGCTCCAGCCGTGTCCGGGACGGTCGAAGGCGAGGACCCGATAGCTTTGCGCGAGCGATCGACCGAGGCCGAGCATGGACTCGACGAGGTTGGATGAAGCGCCGTGCAGCAGGATGACGGTCCCGCGCGGCTCGTCCTTCGGCCCCTCCTCCCGATAATGGAGCCTGCAGCCGTCGACCGCGACGAACCGGCCGGTCGGCGGGTAGCGCCTCTCGATGGTCCAGGCATAGAGATAGGAGAAAGCGGCTCCCAGGGCGAGGAATGCGAGCGGCACGGCGATGACGAGAAGCAGGGTCATCCCCGCAAGCTGGGTTTAGAGGTCCTGCCCGTCAACCTCGGGACCGAGGCGGTTCACGATGGTCTTCACGTCGGACATCTGTGGATTGATCGTGAGCACCCGCCGGTAGGCCTCAAGGGCCCGCGCCTTGTCGTCCGAGGCCATGAGGATATGGCCTAGCCCGGTCCAGGCATTGAAGTGGCGGGGTTCGATCTTGATCGCACGGTGCAGGTCGGCCATGGCGCCCACCGGATCGTCGAGCTGGTAGAAGACGGTCGCCCGTTTGTACCAGGCTTCCGCCCAGTTGGGCTGGAGCGCCAGGACCCGGTCGATCAGTTCGATCGCAAGCGGGAAGTCCTTCTTCCCGAAGGCCTCGGCCGCACGGTTCAGAAGAAGATCGGCCGTATCGGAGCCGGATCGGGCAAAGCGCCGCTCGATCAGAGAGGAGATGCCCTCCGCCTCGCGCTCGGTCTGAGCTTTTCCTAAGCGCTCGAACAGCTCATCCAGGGTAGAGGCCCGGGGTCGCGCCTGGGGCGGCTGGGGCGGCTGAGCCTGCTCCTTCGAATCCTTGGGACGCGCGGGCTCCTGCCCACTGACCGGGAGTGCGGAAAAGCTTAAGGTGAGGGCCAGCAGGCACGCGAAAAAACGCATGCCGGGATTTTAGGGTCCCGGCATGCGCGGTCAATTCAGATTCTCGTGTGCGGCATCGCCGCAGCGAACTTAGCCCTGACGAGCCTTGTAGCGCTTCTGGGTCTTGTTGATGATGTAGACCCGGCCCTTGCGACGAACCAGCTGGTTGTCGCGGTGGCGGCCGCGGATCGACTTCAACGAGTTACGGATCTTCATATCCGGTCTCCTGCGGCCCTTCGGGAAGGCCGGAAAAAAGAAAATGGTGGGCGCGGCTGGGATCGAACCAGCGACCCCTACGATGTCAACGTAGTGCTCTCCCGCTGAGCTACGCGCCCGGGAAACGGTGATTTTGACGTCCCGCTTCGGCTGTGGGGGCGATATACCCACAAGCGGGCTTTGGCGCAAGCCTTAGACCTGCCCTTTTTTAGGCAGCCATCATTTTATCGACTTCGCTCACCAGATCGCGCAGATGGAACGGCTTCGACAGGACCTTGGCATCGCGCGGGGCCTGGGAATCCGGGTTGAGCGCAACGGCGGCAAAGCCGGTGATGAACATCACCTTGATCTCCGGATCGAGCTCGGTGGCCTTGCGGGCGAGCTCGATGCCATCCATCTCCGGCATGACGATGTCCGTCAGGAGGAGCTCGAAGGGCTCCTCACGCAGGCGGTTATAGGCGGAAAGGCCATTATCGAACGAGGCGACGTCGTAGCCTGCGTTCTCCAGCGCCTTCACGAGGAAGCGGCGCATGTCGTTATCGTCTTCGGCAAGAAGGATCTTCATCGGTTGCCAGTCCCGAATCGTGGCGGAGGTGCTCTCTCCTTCATGACGGGTCGAGGGTAAACAAGCCGTGAAAGTCGGACGCAGACTTGCTACGATATTGTCATGGACAGGCGGCGGCGCTGCCTTACACTAGCACAAAGTCCTGCTTCTATTCCAACACAGCCAAGAATTCTGATGCGGCCAGCCATCGTCGATGAGTTCGACCCTCCCTTCACCGTCACCGAACCTTCGGCACAGACGATTCCCTTCGTCTTCAACGTGCCGCATGCGGGCGCGGTGTATCCGGCCTCCTTTCTGGCTGCGTCCCGCCTCGATGCCATCGCCCTGAGGCGGTCCGAGGACGCCTTCGTGGACGAGCTTTTCGGCTCGATGGCTGATCTCGGCGCCCCACTCATGACCGCGCGCTTCCCAAGGGCCTATCTCGACCTGAACCGGGAGCCCTACGAACTTGACTCCCGCATGTTCGACGGCCGCCTGCCGCCTTTCACCAATACCCGCTCCATGCGGGTGGCCGGGGGCCTCGGGACCATCCCGCGCATCGTGGCCGACGGGCAGGAGATCTACCGCTCGCGCCTCCATGTGGAGGAGGCCCTGCATCGGATCGAATGGCTCTACAAGCCCTATCACCGGACCCTTCGGAATCTCGTGCGCCGGACGGCTCAGCATTTCGGGCACGCCATCCTGATCGATTGCCATTCCATGCCCTCCTCCAGCGTCAGCCGCGAGGACGGGGCCAAGGCCGACATCGTGCTCGGTGACCGCTATGGAACGAGCTGCACCACCCTTCTGATCGATTTGGTGGAAGCGGCCCTGAGAGGGCGCGGCTACACGGTGATCCGCAACAAGCCCTATGCCGGCGGCTTCATCACCGAACATTACGGCGAGCCGGCCTTGGGGCGCCACGCGCTCCAGATCGAGATCAACCGGGCGCTCTACATGGACGAGCGCAACATGCATAAGAAGCCCGGCTTTGCGGTTCTGGCAGGCGACCTGACGCAGGCCTTTGCCCAGGTGATCTCGGATGTCGAGGGCGAGCTGACGATCCGGTCGATCGCGGCGGAGTGATCCTCTCAAGACCTTGCGCTGTCGTTCAGGCAAGAAAAAAGGCCACTGTTGCCAGCGGCCCGAAGTTTAGGGAGGAAACGCCCAAGAAGGGCTACGATAAGGCGACGCCATCGCCATATCGCACTGCAATAATCACGCCGCATCGCACAAATTGCAACCGAAATCTTCGCTTTTGTCATGCCTTGTACGCATGACTGCTTGGATGCGGATCGATGGCTCTGACGTAGAAGACGAGGCTCAGCAACAGCCAGCCCGCCAGGGCGGCAAACACGAGGCGGTAGCCCTCCGGCCGGTAGAGCCCCTGTTCGGACCGCCCCACGAGATCAATCAATATTCCCGTCACGCTCTGGGAGAGAAAGGCGCCGCCCATGGTGCCGATGTTCATGAGCGTGATGCCCCGCCCGGTCAGCGTCGCCGGGAACAACGACTTTCCATGGCTTGTGAGAATGGGCGTGTAGGCGACGCACAGGCCGAAGAGCGGAAACCACAGCGTGGCGGATGTCCGGTCAAGGGGCGCAAGAACGAGAACGCTCAGAAGCAGGATTGTCGCCGTGCTGCCGATCAGCACGGGCTTCTTGTAGCTGCCCCAGAACCGGTCCATCGCCCCCCAGAGAAACATGCCGCAGATCTGAGCCGTCGCGCCGAGGAGCAGAATATTCCCCCTCATGCCAAGATCGGCCCCGTGCACGTCGGACAGCCAAGGCCCGCCCCAGAGCCCGATGACAGAGGCAAAGCATCCGTAGGTGGTCAGGTGCATGAAGAAGACCGGCCAGAAGGACGGTACCTTCAGGGCAGCCGCCACACCCCGGAAGGCGGCAGCCCAGGTCTCCTTGGGTCGGTCCGAGCCAGAATCCCTGGGCACGATCCACACGATGGCAACTAGGATGACAACCGTCAGGACGGCGACCGCGAGGAACGAGTCGCGCCAGCCGAAGGTCGCCGCCGATGCTGCCAGCGGAGCCGTCGCCACCAGGGTGCCTATATTGGCCAAGCCCATCTGCAGGCTCGTGAGCCCGGCGAACCGTTCCGGCGGGAAACGCCGGGCATAGATTACGAGCGGCGCCATGAAGAATGTGGAGCAGCCGAGCCCCATGAGAGCCCGCGCCGCGATGAGCATGAGGGCGGAAGGTGCAAGAGCAAAGAGTATGGTTCCCGCTACCGTCAGGACCGCCGTCGCCAGCATGGTCCGTTTCGGACCGTAGCGGTCGATGAGAATGCCGATCGGGATCTGGACTGCCGCGAAGGCGAAGAAGAAGGCGCTGGAGAGAAGTCCCGTCTGTGTGGCCGTAAGATCGAGCTCCCGGGCCAGATCGTTGGCGATGACACCGATGGAATTGCGCAGGAACTGGCTGACCGCATAGAGCGCAGCGAGGACTGCGATCAGGAACAGGGCCGTTTCAGAGCGGGTCGTGTCGAGCTTGGGCGCAAAATTCATCGATACCGTGTCCCTTTGACAGCGCCGCTCTCTTGCCGCGCGCCAAGCGCTTGATAAAAGCTGATGGCAGGCGGGCCAAGGCCGCCCGTACTAGTCTTTAAGGAGACACGCGCGTCATGGGGCTCATCGACTTCACGCATTTCGTCAACGAGCTCGCGACGCAATCGGGCCAGGCGATCCTGCCCTTCTTCCGCACCGCTATCGCCACCGAGGATAAATCCCGCGGCGGCGCCTTCGACCCGGTGACGGAAGCCGACCGGGCGAGCGAGGCGACCATGCGCCACCTCATCAAGCGCAGCTTCCCCACCCACGGCATCGTCGGCGAGGAATTCGGCGCCGAGCGCGAGGATGCGGATTACGTCTGGGTGCTCGATCCCATCGACGGAACGCGGGCCTTCATCGCCGGGCTTCCCACCTGGGGCACGCTGATCGGGCTGACCTACAGGCGCCAGCCGGTCTTCGGCATGATGCATCAGCCCTTCACCGGCGAACGCTTCTTCGGCGACGGGGGCAGCGCGACCTATCGGGGGCCGGGCGGGGATCGCAAGCTCATGACGCGCCGCTGCGCCTCGCTGAAGGATGCCGTCATCTCCACCACGAGCCCGCGCCTCTTCGCCGGCGACGAGTTGCGCGCCTATGACCGGGTGGAGAGCGTCGCCCGCCTTGCCCGTTACGGCTGCGATTGCTATGCCTATTGCATGCTGGCCGCAGGCCATATCGACCTTGTGGTCGAGTCCGGGCTGAAGCCCTACGATATCGCGGCTCTCGTGCCGATCATCGAGGGGGCCGGCGGCGTCGTCACCACCTGGGAAGGGGGCTCAGCTGCTGACGGCGGGCGCATCGTGGCTGCGGGCGACCGCCGGGTCCACGCCGCCGCCGTCGAGCTGCTCAGCCGCTAAACCGACCTCGGCCAAACTGCGCTTCGCCCCCACCTCCGGATCGGGAGTGCCGGGGACGAAGGCATCGAAAGCGGCCCAGAACTGCTCGCGGATCACATCACGCTCCATCAGGATCTCGTGCCGGGCACCCGGAATCACGATGACGGAGCCGGCCTTAAGACGCGCGGCAAACCGCTCCGTGGCCGGCGTGGCGCAGACCGGATCGGCACCAGCCGCCACGATCAAGGTCGGCAACCGGATCTTCACGGCATAGCGCGGATCGGCAAAGCGCTTCATGAAGCGGAAGGCACTGTCGAGCCAGGCGACGGTCGGCGCGCCCACCGCGCCGGCCCCGATGGCATGAGCCGCATCGGCGTTGCGGGCATAGCGCACGGGATCGCTCGTCAGGCGGTTTCCCTTGAACGGCATCGTAGAGATCGATGTCTCGCCACCGCCCGGCACGAACATCTTGCCCATGCCGAAAAACCGCAGGATACGCGCCAGAAATGCGGACGAGCGGGTGCGCTTGACGATGCACAAGGCAATCATCGGCGTCGTGGTCACGAGACGGCGGAAGGGCAGCCAGGTTTCATAGGCCGCGTTCAGGGCAATAGCGCCGCCCATGGAATGGGCGAGGCCGAAATGCGGCTGCGGCATGTGAGGCACCAGGATCTGGTCCCGGACCGCCTCCAGATCGTGCCGGAAATCGGCGAAGCGCCGGACATGGCCCTTCCGCGGGTTGCTTACCTGCCGCCCGGACAGCCCCTGCCCGCGCCAGTCGAAGGCAACGACGGCAAATCCCCGGTCGAGCAGTTCGCTCACCACCTCGAAGTACTTTTCGATGAATTCCGCCCTGCCCTGCAGGATGCAGACCGTCCCCTGCGGCTCCTCGGTCTCCGGCATCCAGGTGGCGGCCCGGAGCGTGATGCCGTCACGGGTCGTAACGCTGACGAGTTTGGGCTCGCCGGGCACGGGATTGTCGGGGGGGGTGATGAATTCCACGGGAGGAGGTTCCAGGATCAGACGCTTGGGCTCTGTTATAGGGCATTTTCAGTGCAGAAAACGACCCTCTTGAAAGCAAACACATCTATTCCCAAATCGAACCTGTGCCGGCCATGACGGCGGCACATCAACCCGGATCCAGCCTCTTCAAGGTGGATTCTTATTCTGCATGTCGCTTCAAGCGGAGGATATGCCATGCGACAGTACGATCTTGCTCCCCTCTATCGCAACACGGTCGGCTTCGACCGTCTTTTCTCGATGCTCGACCAGCTCGTCAGCGTCGATGCGGCCCCGAGCTACCCGCCCTACAACATCGAGCGCACCGGCGAGAATGCCTATCGCATCTCGATCGCGGTTGCCGGCTTCACCGATCGCGATCTGACCATCGAGGTCAAGGAAAACACCCTTTCGGTCCGCGGCGAGCGCAAGCCCTCCGAAGAGCGCAAAGTCGACGTGCTCCATCAGGGCATTGCGGCGCGCAGCTTCGACCGGCGCTTCCAGCTGGCTGACGGCGTCCAGGTGACGGGTGCGGCGCTCGAGAACGGCCTGCTCCATCTCGACCTCGTGCGCGAGATCCCGGAGGCCAAGAAGCCGAAGCTCATCCCGATTTCCTCGAACGGCACTCGGACCATCGAAGCCAAGCAGGCTGCTTAACGGTTCGTCTGAAACCCAAACGAAGAGCGCCCCGGTTCGGCCGGGGCGCTTTTTTATTGTCGGATCCTGGTCCTTGAATAATCCCGCTGGGGCTGGAGGGGCCCCCGTCGGTCAAGGGTCTCTGGAGAGAACCAATCGCGGGTGATTGCGGCAGGGTTAGGGCAATCACTCGGCGGCGTGGCGCGATATCCCCGAAGACGCAACCTCCAGCAGCCTGCGCACGTCCTCTTCCCTGGAAGCCCAGGACGTGACGAGGCGGATCAACACCTCGTGATCGGCAACGTGCTCGGCCTCAGGCAGGCTCAGGTCCGTCCACGGATGGTAGAGGATGCCGGCGGCTTTCAGCGCCTGATCCAGGGTCTTCGGGATGATCGGAAAGACCTCGTTGGCTTGGGTCGGCCATGCCAGACGCACGCCGGGCAACTGCAGGAGCCCATCAGAGAGAAGCGTCGCCATGCGATTGGCATGGCGCGCATTGTCGAGCCAATGACCGTCCGCGAAATAGCCCTCGAACTGCGCCGCGATGAGACGCCCCTTGGAGATAATCTGACCGGCACGCTTCGACCGGTAGTCGAGCGCCTCCGCGAGTGCCGGCTTGAACACTACGATGGCCTCTGCCATGAGGCCGCCGTTCTTGGTGGCGCCGAAGGAAAGTATGTCGACGCCGCGCCTCCAGGTCATGTCGGCTGGGGTGCAGCCCAGCGAGACGAGCGCGTTGACGAAGCGGGCGCCGTCCATATGGAAGGATAGCCCATGTTCGCGGCAGACCGCTCCAAGCGCCGCGAGTTCATCGAGGCCATAGACCAGACCTCCCTCACTCACCTGCGAGATCGACAGCGCCTTCGGCGGCATCTGCTTGACCGCCTTGGGCAGGCTCTTGAGATAGACGTCGACGTCGTCCGCCTTAAGCTTGGCCCCGACACCAGGCAGCCCCGCAAGCTTCGCCCCGTGCATGAAGAATTCCGGCGCGCCGCACTCGTCGTCGATGACATGCGCTTCCCGGTGGCAGACGCAGAGACCGTAGGGCGGCACGGCTGAGGACAGGGCAAGCGCGTTCGCGGCCGTTCCGGTGGTCACGAAGAACACGGAGACTTCACGTTCGAAGATCTCGTTGAACCGCGCCTTGACGCATTGCGAGATTTCGTCGTTGCCGTAGGCCGCCATGGTCCCGGCATTGGCCTCCAGAATGGCGTGGAGAACAGGAGCGCTGGCCCCCACGATGTTGTCGCTGGCGAAATTCATGAAGGGTTTCCTAGAGCATCAGATCCCAAAGGGGAATGCCATTCTGGGCATGGCCTGGATGCTCCTGCCGTCTAGGTCGGGACGGGATCCGGATCGGTCGCGGCAACATGTCAAGATCATTGACCCATCGGCGAAGACTTTCGTCCCTAAGGCCCGAAAGCTGCTTTTGTTACATTCGCGGTCATCGGCTTGTAACTTTTGTCTAAAATGTTTCTAAACCCTCTTGTGCACTGCGCTGAACTCTGGCACTTTGCCGCCATTAGGACAGCGATACTGTCCCTTTTTGGAGTGCCTGCACTCCTCGACTTTCGCCTTGGGGTCTTCTTGATGCTTCGCCTGACGCGAACGAAACGAGATACCAACAAAGCCGCCTGCAAAACGTGGGCGGGACGGGCGACTCTGGGCTGAACTCTGAAAGCCCAAGGATGCCCGCGAGGAGCGGGCTCCCCTGCCGGACCCAACCCTCGAAAAACCGAAGAAGCGGCGGGCACCCGGACGATCCAATCATCCGGCGGGCCCAAAAGCCGCCTCAAAGAGCCTTGAAGACGTGTTCGGATGTGAGGATCTGCCATGAGCGACGAGCCGACGAAGAGCCTGGAAACCCAAGTGCCAAGCCGTACCGCCACGATGGCGGACACGGTCAAAGTGGTGCGTGATCCGGGCCTGCCGGTTGCCCAGGGGCTCTACAATCCGTCCAACGAGCAGGATTCCTGCGGCGTCGGCTTCATCGCCGACATGAAGAACCGCAAGTCGCACGACATCGTCGAGCAGGGCCTGTCGATCCTGCACAACCTCGACCATCGTGGTGCGGTGGGGGCCGATCCGAAGATGGGCGACGGCTGCGGCATCCTGGTTCAGATCCCGCACAAGTTCTTCGCCGCCGAATGCGCCAAGGTCGGCATCTGGCTGCCCGAGGAAGGCCAATACGGTGTCGGCCATCTGTTCATGCCCCGCGATCCGGAGGGCTTCCAGCTCGTCGAGGAGATCGTCACCAAGGCGATCACCGACGAGGGCCTGCAGGTCCTCGGCTGGCGCGAAGTGCCGGTGGATTCGAGCGATCTTGGCGAGAGCGTGAAGGCCACCGAGCCGCAGCACCGCCAGATCTTCATCGGCAAGGGCAAGGGCATGGACGATGCCGAGACCTTCGAGCGCCGCCTGTTCATCGCCCGCAAGGTCATCTCCAACGCCGTCTACGACATGAAGGACGTGCGGACGGCCGGCTATTATCCGGTCAGCCTGTCGTCCCGCACCATCGTCTACAAGGGCATGGTGCTCGTCACGCAGCTGCGCGACTACTACCTCGACCTGCAGGACGAACGCTTCGAAAGCGCCATCGCCCTCGTGCACCAGCGCTTCGCCACCAACACCTTCCCGACCTGGCAGCTCGCGCATCCCTACCGCATGGTCGCCCATAACGGCGAGATCAACACGCTTCGCGGCAACGTGAACTGGATGGCCGCCCGTCAGGCTTCGGTCGACTCGGAACTCTTCGGCAACGACATCTCCAAGCTCTGGCCCATCTCCTATGAGGGCCAGTCCGACACCGCCTGCTTCGACAATGCGCTCGAATTCCTGGTGCGCGGCGGCTATTCCCTGTCGCACGCCATGATGATGCTCATTCCGGAAGCATGGGCCGGCAACCCGCTCATGAACGACGACCGGCGTGCGTTCTACGAGTATCACGCGGCCCTCATGGAGCCGTGGGACGGCCCGGCCGCCGTGTGCTTCACCGACGGCAAGCAGATCGGCGCGACCCTCGACCGCAACGGCCTACGCCCCGCCCGCTATCTCGTGACCGACGACGGCCTCGTGGTGCTCGCTTCCGAGATGGGCGTTCTGCCGATCCCGGAGGAGAAGATCGTCGAGAAGTGGCGCCTGCAGCCGGGCAAGATGCTTCTCATCGACCTCGAGGAGGGCCGCATCGTCTCCGATGACGAGATCAAGCAGCAGCTCTCCAACGCCCATCCCTACAAGGAGTGGCTGAAACGCACGCAGATCGTGCTGGAGGACCTCAAGCCCGTCCAGGCGCGCGAGTCCCGCACGGACGTGTCCCTCCTCGACCGCCAGCAGGCCTTCGGCTACACCTCGGAGGACCTGAAGCTGCTCATGCAGCCCATGGCCGTCACCGGCCAGGAGGCCGTCGGCTCCATGGGGTCGGACACACCGATTTCCGCGCTCTCCGACAAGTCGAAACTGCTCTACACCTATTTCAAGCAGAACTTCGCCCAGGTGACGAATCCGCCGATCGATCCGATCCGCGAGGAACTCGTCATGAGCCTCGTGTCGTTTATCGGTCCGCGTCCGAACATCCTCGACCTCGAAGGCACGTCGCGCCGCAAGCGACTGGAAGTGCGTCAGCCGATCCTCACCAACGAGGACCTGGAGAAGATCCGCTGCATCGGCCATTTCGAGGATCGCTTCGACACGAAGACCCTCGACATCACCTATGACGCCGAACTCGGCGCCGCTGCCCTTGATGGCGCCCTCGACCGCCTCTGCGACCGTGCGGAAGCGGCGGTGCACGGCGGCTACAACATCATCATCCTCACCGACCGCATGGTCGGTCCGGACCGAATTCCGATCCCGGCGCTGCTCGCCACCGCCGCCGTGCACAACTACCTGATCCGCAAGGGCCTGCGCACCTCGGTCGGCCTCGTGGTCGAGTCCGGCGAGCCGCGTGAGATCCATCACTTTGCGTGCCTGGCCGGCTACGGCGCGGAAGCGATCAACCCGTATCTCGCCTTCGAGACCATCGAAGCCATGCTTGAAGCCGGCGAGCTCCCGGAGGAAGTGGACGCGGACGAGGCGATCAAGCGCTACATCAAGTCCATCGGCAAGGGCCTGCTCAAGGTGATGTCCAAGATGGGCATCTCCACCTACCAGTCTTATTGCGGCGCACAGATCTTCGACGCGGTCGGCCTGAAGTCCGACTTCGTGTCTCGTGACTTCTTCGGCACGGCGACCACCATCGAAGGCATCGGCATGGACGAGGTGGCGGAAGAGAACGTGCGCCGCCACCGCGACGCCTTCGGCGACGCGCCGATCTACCGCAACGCGCTCGATGTCGGCGGCGAATACGCCTACCGCCAGCGCGGCGAGGTGCATGCCTGGAACCCGGATACGGTCGCGACGCTGCAGCACGCCGTGCGCCTCAACGCGCAGGACCGCTACCGCGAATATGCCCGTCTCGTGAACGAGCAGGACAACGAGCTCAAGACGATCCGCGGCCTCTTCCGCATCAAGAAGGCGGACGAGTCGGGACGCACGCCCGTCGCCTTGAGCGAGGTCGAGCCGGCCCAGGAGATCGTGAAGCGCTTCTCCACCGGCGCCATGTCCTTCGGGTCGATCTCGAAGGAAGCGCACGAGACGCTGGCGCTCGCCATGAACGCCATCGGCGGCAAGTCCAACACGGGCGAGGGCGGCGAGGAGCCGGAGCGTTTCCGCCCCCTGTCCGACGGTCGCTCCAAGCGTTCCGCCATCAAGCAGGTGGCCTCCGGTCGCTTCGGCGTGACGACGGAATATCTCGTCAATGCCGACATGATGCAGATCAAGGTGGCCCAAGGCGCCAAGCCCGGTGAAGGCGGCCAGTTGCCCGGCCATAAGGTCGACGCCAAGATTGCCCGCGTGCGTCACTCGACTCCCGGCGTCGGCCTCATCTCGCCGCCGCCGCACCACGACATCTATTCCATCGAGGATCTGGCCCAGCTGATCTTCGATCTGAAGAACGTGAATCCGTCAGCAGACGTGTCGGTGAAGCTCGTGGCGGAAGTCGGCGTCGGCACGGTGGCGGCGGGTGTCGCCAAGGCGCGTGCCGATCACATCACGATCTCGGGTTTCGAGGGCGGCACGGGTGCGTCTCCCCTCACCTCGTTGAAGCATGCAGGCTCGCCCTGGGAAATCGGCCTTGCCGAGACCCAGCAGACCCTCGTGCTCAACCGGCTGCGCGGACGCGTGGCGCTACAGGCCGACGGGGGACTGCGCACGGGCCGCGATGTCATCATCGCAGCGCTGCTCGGCGCCGACGAATACGGTTTCTCGACCGCGCCGCTGATCGCCGCCGGCTGCATCATGATGCGCAAATGCCATCTCAACACCTGCCCTGTCGGCGTCGCCACGCAGGACCCGGTGCTGCGCAAGCGCTTCAAGGGCCTCCCCGAGCACGTCATCAACTACTTCTTCTTCGTCGCCGAGGAAGTGCGCGAGCTGATGGCCGAGATGGGCTTCACCACCATTGACGAGATGATCGGCCAGTCCGATCTCCTCGACAAGAACGCGGCCATCGACCACTGGAAGGGGAAGGGCCTCGACTTCACGAAGCTGTTCCACAAGCCCGATGTGGGCCCGAACGTGTCGATCCGTCACCAGGAGCGGCAGGTCCACCCCATCGAGAACGTGCTCGACCGCGAATTCATCGCTCAGGCTGGGACGGCTCTCGAGAACGGCGAGGCCGTCATCATCGAGTCGCGTGTGCGCAGCTCCGACCGGACGGTCGGCGCCATGCTCTCCGGCGAAGTGGCGAAGCGCTACGGCCATGAGGGCCTGCCCGACGACACGATCACCGTGAAGCTGAAGGGCACCGCAGGTCAGAGCTTCGGCGCGTGGCTCGCGGCCGGCGTGACGCTCAATCTCGAGGGCGAAGCCAACGATTATGTCGGCAAGGGCCTGTCGGGCGGCAAGATCATCATTAGCCCTTCCTCTGCCTCGAAGGCGCTCCCTGAGAACTCCATCGTCGTCGGCAACACGGTGATGTACGGGGCGATCGCCGGTGAAGCCTACTTCCGCGGCGTCGCGGGCGAGCGCTTCGCCGTGCGCAACTCGGGCGCCATCGCGGTGGTCGAAGGTACCGGCGATCACGGCTGCGAATACATGACCGGCGGCCTCGTGGTCGTGCTCGGTCAGACGGGCCGCAACTTCGCCGCAGGCATGTCGGGCGGCATCGCCTACGTGCTCGACGAGGACGGCACGTTCACAAAGCGCTGCAACCTGTCCATGGTCGATCTCGAACCCGTCGAGGAGGAGGAGGACCTGATGCGCCGCCTTCACCACCACGGCGGTGATCTGGAGACCAAGGGCCGCATCGACATCATGGCCAACATGTCGGGCCCCGATGAAGAGCGCCTGATGCAACTGATCACCAACCATCACACCTATACGGGCTCGACGCGCGCCAAGGAGATCCTGGACAACTGGACGACCTACCGCACCAAGTTCGTGAAGGTCATGCCGGTCGAGTATCGCCGAGCGCTCCAGGAGATGGATCGTCTCCGGAACCTGCAGGCGGCGGAATAAGGATTAAGGGGCAAACCCATGGGCAAGGTCACAGGCTTTCTCGAATACGACCGGCAGGAGCAGAAGTATCAGCTCGCCGGAGAACGCGTGCGCCACTTCCGCGAGTTCACGCTGCCGCTCGACGACAACGATCTGAAGAAGCAGGCGGGACGCTGCATGGATTGCGGCATTCCCTTCTGCCACGGGCCGACGGGCTGTCCGGTGCACAACCAGATTCCCGACTGGAACGATCTGGTCTGGCAGAACGACTGGGAGGAGGCCGCGCGCAACCTCCACACCACCAACAACTTCCCCGAATTCACGGGCCGCATCTGCCCGGCGCCGTGCGAGGAAGCCTGCACGCTCAACCTCGAGAACCAGCCGGTCACCATCAAGACCATCGAGCAGGCCATCGCCGACAAGGCCTGGGAGATGGGCTTCGTGAAGCCGGAGCCGGCGGAGGTTTCGACCGGCAAGCGCGTGGCCGTGATCGGCTCGGGCCCTGCCGGCATGGCGGCCGCCCAGCAGCTCGCCCGCGCGGGTCATGAGGTGCACGTGTTCGAGCGCCAGGCGAAGCCCGGCGGTCTGCTGCGCTACGGCATCCCGGACTTCAAGATGGAGAAGTACCACATCGACCGCCGCGTGAAGCAGATGGAGGCGGAAGGCGTGGTCTTCCATTGCGGCGTCAATATCGGCGTCGACAAGAGCTTCGCCTCGCTCCACAACGAGTTCGACGCGGTGCTGTTCGCCGGCGGCGCGGAAGATCCGCGCAACCCGAGCCTGCCGGGACAGGATCTCGCCGGCGTGCATTACGCGATGCCGTACCTGACCCAATCCAACCAGCGCCTCGGCAACGAGGAAGTCACCGCCGATCCAATTCTCGCCAACGGCAAGCATGTGGTGGTCATCGGTGGCGGCGATACGGCGTCCGATTGCGTGGGGACAGCCTTCCGTCAGGGCGCGCTCTCCGTGACGCAGCTCGACATCCGCCCGAAGCCTCCAGAGCGCGAGGACAAGCTGACCGTGTGGCCCTATTGGCCGACCAAAATGCGCACCTCGTCATCTCAAGCGGAAGGCGCGGAGCGCGAGTTCCAGGCGGCAACCCTCGGCGTCGTCGGCAAGAAGGGCCGCGTGGCCGGCGTGCAATGCGCTCGCGTGGACGAGAAGCGCCAGCCGATTCCCGGGTCGGAGTTCGTGCTCAAAGCCGACCTGGTCTTCATCGCCATCGGCTTTGCCGGCTCAGTGAAGGACGGCCTGCTGGACGAATCAGGCGTCGCCATGGACCGTCGCGGGAACGTGGTCGCCGACGACAAGACTTACCGCACGTCGAGCGCGAAGGTGTTCGTCGCCGGCGACATGCGCCGCGGCCAGTCGCTGGTGGTCTGGGCCATCCGCGAAGGCCGCCAAGCTGCCCGCTCCATCGACACCTTCCTGATGGGATCCAGCACCCTGCCGGTCTGATCTCCATCTGCTAGCCAAAACGAAAGCGGCGGTTCACCTCGAGATGAACCGCCGCTTTTTTGTTGTCCAGATGCTTTCAAGGATTGGGCCAACGGAAATCGTCGGCCCGCCCGGGACGGGAACCTGGAGCGATTCCTACCCGCAAGGCACGCTGGGCCGTATAGGCATTGTCCCCGGCCAGCTTCGGCGGGGCCGATACCAGCGCTCCCCCTGGGGTCACGTCCTGGCGAGTGAGCGGGAGGACAGGTCCGACCAAGGGCTTCGAGGGCAGCGAGACCGGTGCGGCAGCATCCGGCGGGGCCGGGATCGCTGCCTCGATTGAGGGAGGGGAAGATCCGTCCGCGGGCGTGATATCGGCCGGATTGGGGGCAACCGCAGTCGCCGTTCCGCCCTGCCCCAGGATGCGCTTGATCTCGGTATCGGCGAAGAAAGCGACCTTGCGCGCGCCGGCGCGGGTGAAGAACACACCCTCGTTGGTGCGCAGCTTGGCGGGCTCGCCGTCGACGTCGGGGCCTTCAGCCGTATAGCGGTTCTCATCGTCTACGAAACCCGGCCAGATATCGACGTAAGTGCCGCCGCCGCGCTGGACGCTTTCCTTGTAGATCTCGTTGATGGCGACCAGATCCTCGGAGGTCTTGCTGTTCTTCATCGGCGGCAGGCCGATCCAGACCACGGGGATGCTACGCTCCTTGAACGTGTTCACGATCGCATCGACGCGCTGGCGGTAGAGCTCCTTCCACCGGTCTGACAGGGGCTCGACGGTCTCGTCTCCCTCCCGGATCGCCTGCCGGTCGCTTGCGCCGAGCATGACCACGGCGATGGTGGTCTTCTGGCCGCCATCGAGGGCCGCCTTGATGAAATTCGGCCAATCGGCAGGATCGGTGCGGACAAGGCTCGTGTCCCTGATCTTGGGCACAACCGCCACATCCTGGTTTTCGGCGAGATGCGCGTCGAGCCCTTGGCGGGCGAAGCCGGCCAGGGCGTCGCCGAACACCACCACGTATGTGCTCGGATCGACCTTCGGCTTCTCCTGTTTCGCAACGGCGGCCGATGACGGGGCGGACTTGCGGGGGCGTGCGACGGGCGTACGCGTCGGCCGGGCAGGCTCCTCCGGGACCCCGAGGAAGCGCCTGATGCTGAAGCCTTGCTGCGGACGGGGTTGCGCGGGCTGTACGAGTTTTCCAGGATAATAGCCTGGAGGATAAGCCCGCAGATCGCGCTGGCCTTGCTGCTGGTAATAGCCGGACTGGGCCATGGCCGCACCGCCCCCGAGGGCTGCCAGCAGCAGCGCCAGGGACACGCAGCGAAGGATCGGCACCATGGTCATAGGCGGTTCCATTTCGTTCCGGACCAGCCTCGAGTATAGAGCCTTGCGGGGGCTCCGTCAGCGGGTCGCGCGCAGTTCACGCAAGACCGCATAATCGGCATAGCCATCCGGGATCAAGCCACGGCGCAGCTGGAAGTTCCGCACGGCCTCCCGGGTCTTGGAGCCGAGCTTACCATCCGTATTGCCCTCATAGAACCCGAGGCCGGCCAGCCGCTCCTGTAATTCCTGGCGCTGATCCTTGTCGAGCATGGGCTGGTCCTTGGGCCAAGCGCCCTGGATCGGCAATCCGCCGAGGAGCCGGTCGCCGAGATGGGCGACCCCCATGGCATAGGCATCCGAGGAGTTGTAGGCCTTTATCACGTCGTAGTTGCGGGTCACCAGGAAGGCCGGTCCGCTCGCTCCCCCCGGCAGGAACAGGCTGGCCTCGCCTGAGCGCGGCATGGTTTTCCCATCCACGCGCCGCACGCCCACGGCCTGCCACCGAGCGAAATCCTGCCTCAAATGCCGATAGTCGAAGCCGCGCGGCAGCGTCACCTCGAAGCCCCAGGGCAGCCCTGGCTCCCAGCCGTGCTGGCGCAGGTAATTGGCCGTGGAGGCCATGGCGTCGGGCACCGAGGACCAGATATCCCGAATCCCGTCCCGATTGCCGTCGACAGCGAATTTCATGAAGCTTGAGGGCATGAACTGGGTCTGACCCATGGCGCCGGCCCAGGAGCCCAGCATCTTGGAGCGGTCGATATGCTCGCCTTCCAGAATCTGGAGCGCGGTGAGCAGTTCCTCCTTGAAGAAATCGCCCCGGTAGCCGGTATAGGCCAGGGTCGCCAGCGCCCGCACCGCATAGATCGAGCCGGTGAAGCTGCCGAAATTGGTCTCCATGCCCCAGACGCCAAGCACCACGGAGCGCGGAACCCCATAGGTCCGCTCGACGGCGGCCAGGGTCTTGGACCATTCGGCCGCCATGTCCTGGCCGCGCTTCAGGCGCTGGGCCGAGATGGCGCCGTTGATGTAGTCCCAGATCGGACGGACGAATTCAGACTGCTTTTTCGTGAGCGCGATGATCCTGGTATCGGGCTCGACGCCCCGGAACGCCTCATCGAAGGTCGCTCGCGACACCCCTCGCGCCTTAGCGGCTGGCCAGAGCCCCTGGACGAAGCGCTGGAAGCCGGCCTGGGAGGATTCCTGCGCCTGCACGGGCGGAACGCTACCGCCTGCACCCACGGTGAGGCTCAGACCGAGAAGGAGTGCGCCGGAAAGGCGGCGCACCAGGGAAAGCGGCTGGCGCATGGAAGTCGCTCACGAAGCAGGACAGATCTGTCCTGCCAATGCGACACTAAGCAGGTTAACAGCCGGTTGATAGCTCCCCTTGTTGAGAGTGCGTCCTTATAGATCATCCATGGATCAGGCAGTCTGATCGGCCTCCTCAAAACTGCCGCTGTTGGCAGCTTAACCATGATCCTTCAGCTCCAATTCAGACCGGGAGCTGCAGCAAGGCGCACGCAACCGTGAAACCCCGGAAGCCCTGCCGCGTTGGAAGGCGCCGAAGCTTGACAGTTATCGGTTCCCTTTTCCCGGTCCTGACTTAGATTACCCTTCCCTCTTGATGCTCAATCATGGCCCAATCAATGAAGCGTATCCGCAAAGCAGTCCTTCCCGTCGCGGGTCTCGGCACCCGGTTCCTGCCTGCCACCAAGGCCGTTCCCAAGGAGATGCTCTGCGTCGTCGACCGCCCCGTCGTGCAGCATGTGGTGGATGAGGCGCGTGCCGCCGGCATCGAGCATTTCATCTTCGTCACCGGCCGCAACAAGGCCGTGATCGAGGACCATTTCGACATCGCCTATGAGCTCAACCGCACGCTGGAGAGCCGCAACAAGACGAAGGAGCTGGAACTTCTGGCTAAGGACCAGCCCCAGGCCGGCCAGACGAGTTTCACCCGCCAGCAGGAGCCGCTCGGCCTCGGCCACGCGGTCTGGTGCGCCCGCGAGCTCGTGGGCGACGAGCCTTTCGCCGTGATCCTGCCCGACATGCTCAGCCGCGGCTCCATGGAGCAGATGATCGCCGCCCATGACAAGCATGGCGGCAACATCATCGCCGTGGAGGAAGTGCCGGAGGACCAGACGCACCAGTACGGCATTGTCTCGGTCGGCCAGGAATTCGGCCAGACTTTCGAGATCACCGGCATGGTGGAAAAGCCGCCGAAGGGCACCGCGCCTTCGAACTACATCATTTCCGGCCGCTACATCCTGCAGCCCGAGATCTTCGACCTGCTCTCCACCCAAGAGCGCGGCGCCGGCAACGAGATCCAGCTCACGGATTCCATGATCCGGCTGATGAAGCAGCAGCAGTTCTTCGGCATGAAGTACCAGGGCAAGACCTACGACACCGGCTCCAAGATCGGATTCCTCATGGCCAACGTGGCCTATGCCCTGGAACGCGAGGAGCTGTCCGCCGATTTCCGCCGGGAGCTCGAGGCCCTGCTGCGGCAGAAGTAGGCGAGCTCAAGGGTTCCGCCAAGGGTTCCGCATGGCCGCCTCCCTATGCTAGAGGGGCGGCCATGGCACTTGCAAAAACAGCCCCCCATTCGCCCGATCCGGCCATTGCCTCGGCCCTGCGCACGCTTGAAACCGAGCGGGACGGCCTGACGATCCTGATGGACGCCATCGGCGACGGCCTCGGCCCGGTCTTCACGGCTGCGGTCGAAACCCTCGCGGCGGCCAAGGGCCGCGTCATCGTCACCGGCATGGGCAAGTCCGGCCACGTGGGACGCAAGATCACCGCCACCTTCGCCTCGACCGGCACCCCCGCCCATTATGTTCACCCGGCCGAGGCGAGCCACGGCGACCTGGGCATGATCCAGACGGACGACGTGATCATCGCGCTGTCCTGGTCGGGAGAGACCGCGGAACTCGCCGACATCATCGGCTATTCCCGACGCTTCCGGGTGCCTTTGGTCGCGCTTACCTCGAATGCGGAATCGACCCTCGGCCGCGCGGCCGACATCTGCCTGACCCTGCCGAAGGCCAAGGAAGCCTGCCCCAACGGTCTCGCACCGACCACCTCGACCACGATCCAGCTCGCGCTCGGTGACGCCCTGGCGGTCGCCCTGCTGGAAAAGCGCGGCTTTACGGCGGAGCACTTCAAAGTGTTCCATCCGGGCGGCAAGCTCGGTGCCCGCCTCAAGCTGGTGCGCGACATCATGCACAAGGACGAGCGTCTGCCTGTCGTGGGGATCGAAGCCCGCATGGACGAGGCGATCGGCGAGATCGGCCGCAAGGGCTTCGGCGCCGTGATCGTGGTGAACAATGACGGCACGCTGGCGGGCATCGTCACCGACGGCGACCTGCGCCGGAACCTGAAGCCTGATCTCATGAGCCTGCCGGTGGCAGCGATCATGACCAAGACGCCGCGCACCATCGCGCCGGATGCCCTGGTGGCGACTGCCCTGGAGATGGAAGAGGCTTCCCGGATCACGGCCCTGATCGTGGTCGAGAACAACCGGCCCATCGGCCTCGTGCACTACCTCGACCTGCTGCGCGCCGGAGCGGCGTAGAGATTCCTGGGCATCGCATTTCCGAGGCGGCGAACCGGCGTCCACTTCGCCTGAAAATGCTTACGGATCGTCGACCACGAGCGTCGAGCCCTCGATCCGCACCACGCGCACCTTGGCACCGGCAAACCGGTCGGCGCCGGTCACCCGCCAGGAGCTGTCGTCGACCCGGATGCGGCCCTCGCCGTCTTTGATCGGCGCCTCGAGGGTGAAGACCCGCCCGACAAGGGATTGGCCGCGCTGATTGAGCGGCGTGGCCTCGGCATCGGGCTGCGTTTTCGACCGGGTGATGAAGCGTCCCAGGATGACCGCCCCGACGGAGAGAAGCGCAAAGAGGAGTGCCGCCGCCTGCCAGGACAGGCCTAGAGCCGCGTCCAGCAATCCCGTGGCGATCGCCGCCAAGCCGAGCCACACGAAGAACGCGCCCGGTGCGACGAGCTCGACGCCGATCAGGATGACGCCGAGGATGATCCAGGCCCAGGCTCCAAGACCGATGAACGCATCGCCGATCATGAACGCTCGACTCCTCCGGGCACCGTAGGAACGCTGCGGGCGGGCTTGTTGAGACCTGCCCCGCCCTCGCCGAACACGGATTTGGTGAGTTCGGCGATACCGCCCAGCGTTCCGGCAAGCCCTGCCACCTCGATGGGCACGATCACCACCTTCTGGTTCGGCGCCGACGCGAGCGCCCGGATGGCGTCGATGTATTTCTCCGCCACGATGAAGTTGGCCGCGGCGAGATCGCCCTTCGTGATGGCCTCGCTGACCATGCCCGTGGCCTTCGCCTCGGCTTCCGCCTGACGCTCACGGGCTTCCGCGTCGCGGAATGCCGCCTCCTTCCGACCCTCGGCGGCGAGAATCTGCGACTGTTTCTGCCCCTCGGCGCGCAGGATCTCCGCCTGGCGCAGCCCTTCTGCCTCCAGCACTGCGGCGCGTTTCTCGCGTTCGGCCTTCATCTGCCGTGCCATCGCGCCGGCGAGATCCTGCGGCGGAAGAATATCCTTGATCTCGACACGCGTGACCTTGGCGCCCCAGGGCGAGGCGGCGGCGTCCATGACCCGCAGGAGCCGCTCGTTGATCTCGTCCCGGTGGGAGAGGAGTTGGTCGAGATCCATGGAGCCCACGACCGTTCGGATATTGGTCATGGTCAGAACCAGCAGGGCTTGGTTCATATCCGAGACTTCATAGGAAGCACGGGCTGGATCGAGAATCTGGTAGAAGGCGGCCGCGTCGATGGTGACGCCCGCGTTGTCACGGGTGAAGGCCTCCTGGCTCGGAATGTCGAGCACCTGCTCCATGACATTCACCTTTTTGCCCACCTGATCGATATAGGGCACGATCAGGCCCAGGCCCGGGGTGAGCGTGCGCGAATAGCGCCCGAAACGCTCCACCGTATAGGCATAGCCTTGCGGAACCGTCCTGATGCCCATGGCGATCGTCACCACCACGACGAGCACCAGCACGATGACGAAGATATCGAAACCACTCAGCAGCATGAGCCCCCCAGGCAACCTCGTTGCAGAGGGCTCACGCTAACGCAAACAGGGCTAGAGTCCTAGAGCGCTGGCGTACGCCCTGACTGAATGTACCTTCAAGGGCTCACACCTTCCGGCGTCATGGCCGGGCCTGTCCCGGCCATCCCGATCCTGTGAGGCACCACGCCTTTCGTATCGGGATCACCGGCACAAGGCCGGTGAGGCGAGGGAGGCAAACGTCCAGCCAATCCGCGACAACGGCATGGGCCTCTTCAGCTGATCAGATCCAGCCCTGGAGCTCGCGCTCCACGACATGGTTGATGACCCGCATGCCGTCATCGCTGTCGTTGAGGCAGGGCAGATAGGCGAATTCCTCGCCGCCATTGTGCATGAAGATCTCGCGGTTCTCGCCGTTGAGCTCTTCCAGGGTTTCCAGGCAGTCGGCCGAGAACCCGGGGGCGACGATGGCCATGCGCTTCACGCCGCTCCTGGCCAAAGCCTCGACGGTCTTGTCCGTATAGGGCTGAAGCCATTCCGCCGTGCCGAAGCGGGATTGGAAGCTCATGCGGAACCTGTCCGGCGACCAGCCGAAGGCTTCCCGCATCAGGCGCCAGGTCTTCACGCATTGGCAGTGATAGGGATCGCCCTTCAGCAGATACTCCTTCGGCACGCCATGGAAGGAGACGAGGATCACCTCCGGCTCGAAGGTGAGCTTCGCCAGTTCCTTCTTCATCAAGGAGACAACGGAGTCGATGTAGACGGGATCATCGTGATAGGGCGGCGAGACCCGAACCGTAGGCTGCCAGCGCATGTCCATCAGCGCCCGGAAGGCCTGATCGCAGGCGGTCGCCGAGGTCGCGGCCGCATATTGCGGATAGAGCGGCACCAGCAGAATGCGGTCGCAGCCCTGATCAAGGAGTGCCTGGATGCGCTCGCGCACCTCCGGCTTGCCGTAACGCATGGCCCAATCGACCGTGATCCTGTCACCGGCAATGGCCTTCAGGTGCTCGGTCACCTTCTCGGCCTGGTTGCGGGTGATGGTCTTGAGCGGACCCTCGTTGCGTTCGTTGTTCCAGATCGAGGCATAGTCGCGGCCCTTGGGGCCGGGGCGCTTGGTCAGAATGATCAGGTTGAGGATCGGCCACCAGAGGAGGCGCGGCGTCTCGATCACGCGCCGGTCGGAGAGGAACTCCTTCAGATAGGCGCGCATGGGCCAGTAGCTGGTGCCCTCGGGCGTCCCCAGGTTCAGAAGAAGCACACCGATCCGCCCGGTTCGAACAGCCGGATGGTCCACCGGGCGCACGCCCTGGCGAAGATCGGTCAGACTCACACTCTCATTCATCAAAAGCCCCTTGGCCGCAGGATTCGGGGACCGAATCCCGCTCTTCATGCCGCCCTAGATAGGATTTTCAGGCGGTTCCGCCAACAGGACGCCTCACCGCATCGTCGGGACTGCCTATGACCGGTCTTGCGCGAAAGCGGGTCAGACGCCCATCTCCGGGAAGCGCGCCTGCTTGAGCACGGCATCGATGGCAACGCGCAATCCCGTCGGATGGAAGTCGGTGTCGACTTTGGCGTTGAGCTGGGTGGCCAGCACCCGGTGGAGCAGGCGCGAGCCGAAACCCTGGCGTGTGGGAGCAGAGACGGCGGGCCCTGCCCGCTCCTCCCAGGTCAGCTTCAACCGCGTTCCGTCATCTGCCGGCTCGGCCTCCCAGGATATGGCGACCTTGCCGCCAGGGATTGAGAGGGCACCGTATTTGGCGGCATTGGTCGTCAATTCGTGGATCGCCATGCCGATGGGCACGGCCGCTTCGGAGGGCAGGTCCACGGCTGGACCGTTGAGAATGATCCTCTCCCCCCTGGCATCATTGTAGGGCCGCAGTTCCTTTTCCAGGATCTCGCGCAGGGATGCGGTCTGCCACACGGCCTCGGTCAGCAGGGAATGCGTGTTGGCGAGCGAGATGATGCGCCCGACGAACGCCTGATAGAAATCGTCGATGCTGAGCGCAGAGCGCGCCGTCGCGCCCACCACCGCCTGGACGGTGGCCAGCGTATTCTTCACCCGGTGGTGCAATTCGCGGATCAGCAGGGATTGGCGGGTCTGGGCCTGCTTGCGCTCCTCGATCTCGCTCTGTGCATTGCTGTAGAGGCGGCTGTTCTCGAGCGTGATGGCCGCCTGGGCCGTCAGGCCCGCCAGCAGGCGCTCGGAGCGTCGGTTGAACATTCCCGCCCTTTCGTGCCCGAAAACGAGGATGCCGTGTGTCTCTCCGGTCCGCAGGAGCACGGGAACGGCCAGGATGCTGCGGATCACGGGCGTGTCCGACGTGGAATCCAGCGTAAAGGGCGTCCCGTCGTGTCCCTGCTCGACGGCAATATTGTCCAGGCGGACCGTCTTGCCTTCCTGAAAAGCCGGGGCGCAGATGTCCCGGACATCCAGGGCGGCGAAACTGTCGCCGAGAGTTGCGGGCTCGAATTTCCCGTAATGCTCTTTCCCGCCCTGGGATGCGCCGCAGAAGAAGGCTCCGAACTGCGCTTCCGTCAGCTCGATCCCGGCGTCGACAACGCTCTCGATGATGCGGTCGAGGTCGAGCTCGGCCGCAAGGACGCTGCCCGTGCGGTTGAGAATTTCCAGCGCTGCGGTCTCCGTGCGCAGCTCGCTCGTCCGCAGCGCCACCTGCCGCTCAAGCAGGGCCGCATTGGCAGCCTGTTCGTGGAACTGATCGGAGGCCAGCGCCGTCAGCGCGAGCAGGGCCAGGAGAGCTATCAGGGCGAAGGCGCCATAGAGCCGCGTCTGGACGTACCAGGGCGTCCAATAGGCATCTTCCGGCATGCTGACGCTGATATAGAGCGGCATCGCGCCGACCTGACGATAGGCTCCGACCCGCTCCTGACCCGTGCTGATGAAGGAGTAGAGGCCGGACCGCGAGGCTGAGCCGAGCGCCGTGTCGAAAGCCGACTTGTCGATGGGTGCGAAGGAGAGGTGATCGGGCGGTGGGGGATATTGCGCGATGACCGTTGCATCGGGCGCGCGCATGAGAGCGACCCGGCTGCCTTTCGGCAGTCGAATCTTCGACCAGTAATCGTAGAAATAGGACAGGGAGACGGTGACCGCTGCGATGCCGCCGAATTCCGCGCCTCCATCCTTGAGGCGACGGCTGATCATGAAGGTCGGGGTCTTTGTCACCTGCCCGAGGATCGGCTCGCCGACAAACAGTCCGTGGTCTCCCGTCACGTGAGCGCTGAAGGCATCACGCCCGGAAACGTTCGATGACGGTGTTGGGAACCGTTCCGATGTGAGGCGCAGACGTCCGCTCTGATCGTTGAGCCAGACATCCTCGATGAAAGGCAGCGCCTCCTGGGTGGCATGAAGCTGCTGCCAGAGGGGCTTGGAGGCTTCGATCTGGTCCCAGCTCTGCCCCTGCATCAGGGCAGCGGCCTGTTTCAAGGTCAGGTCGGTGACCTCCAGAAGCCTGGCCGTATGATCGGCCAGGAAGAAGGCCGCATTTCTCAGGTCATCCTCATTGCGCTGGATCAGGCGGTTGCGCTGCTCCCAGGCAATGTAGCCGAAGGTCAGAAGAATGAACGCCACGCCGAACAGGCCCATGAACAGGGTCAGCCGGCCGCGCGCGAGGGAACGGCGACGCCGCTTCTGTGACAGGCTGATCGATTCAGGTCGCGTATAATACTGCAAGGGAGATCGCTTTTGAGTGGGAGATTCGCCGTTGCGCGGTCAGAATGGCACAGCAAGCGCCTTTGATGGAGAGGGAATTTACGCCTCGATGCCCTATTCACCAGAGGCAGGCGAACTATCGCGTTGCGGATGGGTAAAAAAGTGCGCCCGAACGTCACGTCCGCAACATCGCTCTATGAAAAACGCCGGAGCTCGTGAGAGCCCCGGCGCAAAGAAGAGAGAAAGAAGAGAAGGTGTCGGTCGGGTCAGCGCAGGACGACGCGGCCCTCGACCTTCGGCGCCACCTTGCCGGCCTTGGCGATGTAGTCGATGACCTGGGTCGCCATGAGCTGACTGGCGGATACGTCGACGAGCGACTTGGCCTCGGTGAAGACGCGGTACCCGTCGCCGCCGCGGGCCATGAAGTCGTTGGTGGCAAGCTTGTAGGTCTTGGCCGGATCGAGCGGCTGGCCGTTGATCTTGACCGACTTCACGCGGCTGCCGACCGGCTCCTTCACATCGATCTCCGCCACGATGCCGGAGACCTGCGGGAAGCGGCCGCCGAGCTCGCGAACCTGACTGACGCCGTTCTCGAGCGCAGCCTTGATCTGGGCGCCGGTGACCTCGAGCAGCACGGTGGTGTTGCCGAAGGGCATTTCGGCCAGGATGTTGCGGCGGGTCAGCTTCTGACCGGCCTCGTACTGCTTGTCGGCACGCAGACCGCCGCCATTGGTGATGGCTACGTCGGCGCCGACCGAGGCTCTCAGCGCATCGGCCACGAGGTTGCCCATGGCGGCCTCGCCTCCGCGCACGGTGGCGCGGCGGCTGTCGAGGGGCGTCTCCGTCACGCCGATTTCCACGTCCAGCTCCTTGGAGAGCTTGTCCTCGTAGCCCTTCACCACGGCCTCGATCTCCGGATCGGGCTTGACGGTGGCGCTGTCGACGAGGCGGAAGCTCGGTGTCCATGCGACGGTGGTCTTGCCGTCCTTCGTCGCCTTCGTCACGGCGAGTTCCGTCACGACAACGTAGTTGCCCTGGGACTCCGATTCCGTCAGGGCGACCTTGCCGTCGTAGAAGGCCAGCAGATGCTCGTCATGGCCGCCGATGATCAGGTCCACACCGGCCGAGCGGGCGATGATCATGTCGACTTCGAGCGGCGTATGGGCGACGGCGACGACGATGTCGGCGCCCTTCTCGCGCAGCTCCTTGGCCTTGGCACGCGCCGTGTCGATGGTGGAGGAGAACTTGATGGTTCCGGGGCTTGATGCGATCGGGGTGTCCTCGGTCGTGAGGCCGAAGAAGCCGATCTTCACGCCCTGTACCTCGACCATCTTGTCGGGCTTCGTGTTGGCCGGCAGGCCGTTCCCGTCGACGATATTGGTGGCGAGCACGTCGAACTTGGCCTCGGCCATGCGGGCGCGGAAGGCGGCGTCGCCGAGATCGAATTCGTGGTTGCCGGGCGCCATGGCATCGACGCCCATGCGGTTCAGGATGTCGATGATGTGGGCACCCTTGTCGAAGCCCGACAGGAGGGAGGGCGAGATGGTGTCGCCGGCATGGATAAAGAAGGCATTGCCCTTCGCCTTCTCCTCCTTGATGACGGTGGCCAGCCTGGCGAAGCCGCCGCGACCCTTTTCGGCGCTCATGCGGTCGATGTCGTTGGTTTGGACGAAGCGGATGGTCACGGCCTCCTGCGCCAGGGCGGTGCCCGACAGAAGCATGGACAATCCGAGAAACCCGGCGCGAAACGCAGCGGAAGGGCGGCTCTGAAACATCATGAAAGTCCTCGTAGCAGGTTGGAACCATGGGTAGAGTCCATGGAACCTAGACCGGCAACGTGTCACAGAAGTAACATCCTGTCGACGGCCACTGAGCCCAGATCCGCAGCAGTTCTGATGTCCTTTTCATCAGTGACCGCCGCCCCCTCTTGCCGGCGCAGCAACAGAGCCTGTGCCAACAGAAAGACGCGTCTTTCCAATGACCGGACCCATCAGCCAAGCCCTCGCCGAATTCCGTGCCAAGCCTCAGGCCGCCGGGTGGCTGAGGCTGCCTTTTTTCCAGGATGGAAGCGCCGAGGCCGTGGCCGCCAAGGTCGATGCGGTCGTTGCCTCGGGGGCGCAAGTCCTCCCTCCGCCCGAGGCCGTGTTCACCAGCATTTCCCTGACGCCTCTCGACACGGTCAAGGTGGTGGTCCTCGGCCAGGATCCCTATCCGACCCCGGGCGATTCCCATGGTCTTGCCTTCTCCTATCGCGGCGCCCGGCGGCTGCCGGCCTCGCTGCGCACGATCCTGGCCGAGATGGCGGAGGATCTGAGCGTGCCGATGCCGAAATCGGGCGATCTGTCGAAATGGGCGAAACAGGGCGTGCTGCTCATCAACACCTCGCTCACGGTCGAAGCCGGACAATCGGGAGCGCATATGAAGTTCGGCTGGTCGGCCCTGGTCGATCAGGCCATTGCGGCCATCTCGGCGCAGCAGCCCGCCGTGGTTTTTCTGCTCTGGGGCGGTCCGGCCCGCAAGCGGGCGGCGCTGGTGGACCGGACGAAGCACCTCGTGATCGAGGCGGGCCATCCCTCCCCGCTCAACCGGCTCAACGACTTTAGGGGAACCCGCCCCTTCAGCCGCGCCAATGCTTGGCTGGCCGAAAAGGGGCTGGAGCCGGTGGACTGGCGATTGGAACCCTGAGTTTCCATGAAGAACCTTGCCGAGAGGGCATCGGAGGGGCTAGGTCTCGCGGCATGAACGATGCAGCTGCGAACCGGCTGCCGCGACGGTCTTGGAGATCAGCATGACGGAACCCCTGTTCGGACAGGTCGAGGCGTTCGCCGGCGACCCTATCCTCTCCCTCAACGACAGCTTCAAGGCCGATCCCAGGTCCGAGAAGGTCAATCTCAGCATCGGCGTCTATACGGACGAGAAGGGCCGCATCCCGGTGCTCGGCGCGGTGATGGCCGCCTACGAGCGGAGCGGTTTCGCGGAACGGCCCTATCTGCCCATGGAAGGCCACGCGCTCTACCGCGAAGGCGTGCAGAAGCTCGTCTTCGGCGACAAGCATCCGGCGTTGGCCGAAAAGCGCGTTGCCACGATCCAGACCCTCGGCGGCACGGGTGCAGTGGGCATCGCGGCCGACTTCCTGGCCAAGCACTGCCCCGGCCGGACCGTTCTCGTCAGCGATCCGACCTGGGAGAACCATCACGGGCTGTTCCAGCGGGCGGGCTTCGAGACCACGACCTATCCCTATTGGAATCGCACCAACCGGTCGGTGGATTTCGACGGCATGGTCAAGGCGCTCGAGGCGGCGGAGAACGGCTCCATCGTCGTGCTCCAGCCCGTCTGCCACAACCCGACCGGCATCGATCTCGACGAGCGCCAGCAGGCCGCCGTCACCGACATGCTTATTGCCAAGCGCCACATCGTCGTGTTCGACATGGCCTATCAGGGCTTCGGCACCAGCCTCGACGAGGATGCCGCCTTCGTACGCCGCTATGCGGAACGTGCCAGCTGCCTCGTGGTCAATTCGTTCTCGAAGAATTTCTCGCTCTACGGCGAGCGCTGCGGCGGCCTGAGCGTCGTCTGCCGCGATGCGGACGAGGCCGAGCGCGTGCTCGGGCAATTGAAGCTGGCCGTGCGCCGCAGCTATTCGAGTCCTCCGATGACCGGTGGACTTCTCGTGGCCACCGTGCTCGGAAACGACGATCTGCGCGCGCAATGGGTCGGCGAGGTCGAGACCATGCGCACACGCATGGATTCCATGCGCAAGCTGCTCGCCGAGCAGATCCGCGCCCTGTCGAACGAGGTCGATGTGGGATTCCTGCTCAATCAGCGCGGCATGTTCAGCTACACGGGGCTGAGCGCGCAGCAGGTCGACGTCATGCGCGAGCGCGATGGCGTCTACCTCGTGGGATCAGGCCGCATGTGCGTAGCGGGGCTCAACGAGGCGAACGTGCCGAAGGTCGCGAAGAGCTTTGTCGAGGCGACACAGGCACGGGGCTGACGAGCCTCTCGACTCCACGTCATCACCGGCCTTGTGCCGGTGATCCCGATAAGAAAAGCGCAGCACCTCACAGCATCGGGATGGCCGGGACGAGCCCGGCCATGACGAGAAGCGTTTCAGCCGTCACTCCGCTGCGATCGGCAGCGGCCGGGGCTTGGCGCGGAACTTGGCCAGGAGATCGGCCTCCTCCGCTTTTGCCGCCTTCAGATTCCGCTCCTTCACGTGGCCGAAGCCGCGGATCTTCTGCGGGATGCCGGCAAGACCGACGGCCATCGCATGGTTGTCCGCATTGAGCCTCGCCACGATCTCCTCGATCACCCCTTCGAACTCGCGGACGAGCTGGCGTTCGGTGCGGCGCTCGTGAGTGTAGCCGAAGACATCGAGCGGCGTGCCGCGCAGCGCCTTGAACTTCGCCAGAACGCCCATGACTTTGAGCATCCAGGGCCCGAAGCTCGTCTTGCGCGGAAGGCCCGTGACCGGATCTTTCTTCGCCAGGATCGGCGGCGCCATGTGGAACTCGTAAGTCAGGTTCTCACCCTCGAAGGCGGAGGCGACTTGGCGTTCGAAATGACCGTTCGTGTAGAGGCGCGCGACCTCGTACTCGTCCTTGTAGGCCATGAGCTTGAAGAGCGAGCGCGCCACCGCATCAGTGAGCGCGGTCGAGCCGGAAGCGGCCTTGTCCTCTGCCGCGCGCACGCGCTCGACGAGGCTGCCGTAGCGCCGGGCATAGCGCCTGCTCTGGTACTCGGACAGGAACGCCATGCGCCGCTCGACCACCTCATCGAGCGTCTCCGACAGCTTGCGCGATTCCGTCGGCGCCTTGAGCTCGCTCATCATGGCGGCGATCAGCTCCGGCTCTGCGGCCGCCCGGCGGCCCCAGGCGAAGGCTGAGAGGTTCATCTTCACCGCCTCGCCGTTGAGCTGGATCGCCTTCTCGATGGCAGCACCCGAGAGCGGCACGCGGCCGGTCTGGTAGGCATAGCCCAGCATGAACATGTTGGCCGCAATCGCATTGCCGAGAAGTGCGGTGGCAATCGCCGTCGCATCGACGAAGGACACGCCGTCTGCACCCGCAGCCGACTTGATCGCGCGCTTGAGACGTTCGGTCGGCAGGGAGAAATCGGCATTGCGGGTGAACTCGCCCGGCATCACCTCCGCCGTGTTGACCACGAGCGCCGTCTGCCCCTCCTTCACGGAGGCCAGCACCTTCTTCGTACCCGTCACCACGAGATCGCAGCCGAGCACGAGATGGGCCGATTCCGCGCTCACGCGGATGGCATGGATATCGTCCTGGCTGTTGGCAAGCCGTACATGGCTGTAGACCGCGCCGCCCTTCTGGGCGAGGCCGGCCATGTCGATCATGCCCAGGCCCTTGCCTTCGAGATGGGCCGCCATGCCGAGGATCGCCCCGATGGTCACGACGCCCGTGCCGCCGATACCTGTCACGATCACGTTGAAGGTGCGGTCGATGGCGGGAATTGCCGGATCGGGCAACGGCTTGAGACTCACGCCTTCCGTCGAGATGGTCTCAGGGACGGCCTTCTTGATCTTGGCCCCGTGCACCGTCACGAAGGACGGGCAGAAGCCCTGGACACAGGAGAAGTCCTTGTTGCAGTTCGACTGATCGATCTGGCGCTTGCGGCCGAACTCGGTCTCCACCGGCTGCACGGCCACGCAGTTCGATTGCACCGAGCAATCGCCGCAGGCCTCGCAGACGAGATCGTTGATGATGACGCGCTTGTCCGGATCCGGGAACTCGCCCCGCTTGCGGCGGCGGCGCTTCTCGGACGCGCAGGTCTGATCGTAGATCATCACCGTCACGCCGGGAACTTCCGCCAGCTGGCGCTGCACGGCATCGAGCTCGCTGCGGTGGTGGATCGTCATGCCTGCCGGCCAGCGAATCTCCCTGGGGTATTTGTGCGGCTCGTCGGTGACCAGCGCGATGCGCTCGACGCCCTCTTCGCGCACCTGACGGGCGATCATGTCGACGGTGAGCCCGCCCTCGTGCTTCTGCCCGCCGGTCATGGCGACCGCGTCGTTGAAGAGGATCTTGTAGGTGACATTGGTCTTGGTATGGATCGCCCAGCGCAGGGCCAGGACACCCGAATGGTTGTAGGTGCCGTCGCCGAGATTCTGGAACACGTGGCCGCGTCTGGAGAACGGCGCCTCGCCGATCCAGTTCGCCCCCTCGCCGCCCATCTGCGTGAAACCCTCGGTGGAGCGGTCCATCCACTGCACCATGTAATGGCAGCCGATGCCCGCATAGGCGCGCATGCCTTCCGGCACCTTCGTCGAGGAATTGTGCGGACAGCCGGAGCAGAAATGCGGCACGCGGGTTGCCACGTCGCCCGTCGTGGCCAGCACCTCCTGCGCATGGCGAAGCCGCGCCACGCGGCCGCGCAGGTCGTCGTTGTTGTGATAGGAGAGCAGCCGCTCGCCGATGGCGATGGCGATGTCGTTAGGATCGAGCGCGCCCTTCACGGGGAAGAGCCAGCGGCCCTCCTCGTCCTTCTTGCCGATGCAGAGCGGCTGGTTGGCGGTGCCGTAGAGCTCTTCGCGCAGCTGCACCTCGATGAGAGAGCGCTTCTCCTCGACCACGATGACCTTGTCCAAGCCTCGCGCGAAGTCCACCAACTCACGTTGTGAGAGCGGCCAGGGGCACGCGACCTTGTAGAGCCGCAGACCCATGTCGTTCGCCTTCACCTCGTCGAGGCCGAGCTCGTCGAGGGCCTGACGCACGTCCAGATAGGACTTGCCGACGGTGATGATGCCGATCTTCGGATTGCGGCCGCCGGAGAGAACGATGCGGTTGAGATTGTTGGCGCGCACGAAGGCCAGCATGGCGTCGCGCTTGAAATCCTGAAGCCGCGCCTCCTGATCGAGAACGCCGTCGCGGTTGCGGATGTTGAGGCCGCCCGGCGGCATCGTGAAATCATCGGGCAAGACGATCTTCACGCGGTCCAGCGACGCGTCGACGGAAGCGGTCGACTCGATGTTGTCCTTCACGCATTTGAAAGCGACCCAGGTGCCGCAGAAGCGGCTCATGGCATAGCCATAGAGACCGTAATCCAAGATCTCCTGAACGCCCGCCGGGTTCAGGATCGGCATCATCACGTCGACGAAGTGGAATTCAGACTGGTGGGCGACGGTGGAGGATTCCGCCGTGTGATCGTCACCCATCAGCGCCAGCACGCCGCCGTGCTTCGAGGAGCCTGCCATGTTGGCGTGGCGGAACACGTCGCCCGAGCGGTCGACGCCGGGGCCCTTGCCGTACCAGAGGCCGAACACGCCGTCATACTTGCCGTCGCCGCGAACCTCAGCCTGCTGCGAGCCCCAGATCGCCGTGGCGGCGAGTTCCTCGTTGAGGCCGGGCTGGAACACGATGTTGGAGGCTTCCAGCCATTTCCGGGCGCGCCAGAGATTCTGGTCGAGACCGCCGATGGGAGAGCCGCGATAGCCGGAGACGAAACCGGCCGTGCTGAGGCCGGCGAGCCGATCCCGCTCGCGCTGCATCAGCAGCATGCGGATGACGGCCTGCGTGCCGGTGATGAAGACGTGATCCTTGGAGAGATCGTATTTGTCGTCGAGCGTTATGTTACGGAGTGCACCATGACCGTCGGCCATTATCCGATTTCCTCCTGGGGCCTCTGCCCCGCTGCCGGTGTTCCGGTCTTATTGTCGTAAAATATGTCAGTAATGCTGACATAACTCGGGGAACCCGTCAATCAAGCTGATCGATCAAGCGCCTTCGTTTCGCCTCTGTTAACCATGAAACGCTCATATCGCTCTCAATGCACGGCTTTACGCCGGAAGCTTCGCTTTCCCAGGGTCAACGCATGACACGCCATCTCGGTCTGAAATCTGCCTTGACGGCCTTAGGCATAGGCTTGGCCTCGCCTGCCCTGGCGCATCCCCATGTCTGGGTCACCGCCAAGGCCGAGGTCGTCTTCGCACCCGATGGGAAAGTGACGGGTGTCCGGCACCACTGGACCTTCGATGAGGCCTATACGGCTTATGTCACCCAGGGCCTCGACAAGAACGGTGACGGCAAGCTGACCCCTGAAGAGCTCCAGGATCTCGCCACCGAGAATGCCGCCTCCCTCAACGAGTTCGATTACTTCACGGTGCTGAAGGCCCGCGGCAAGCCACAGAGCTTCGACGCGCCGCGCGAGGCCCGGATGAGCATGGAGAAGACTCAGGTTTCCATGTCATTCTTCCTGCCACTCAAGGTGCCGGCGGTGCCCTCGGGGGCCGTGTCCATCGAGATCGAGGACCCGACCTTCTTCGTCTATTTCAGCCTGTCGGAGGGCCAGGCAGCCGTGTCCCTCGCCAATGCGCCCCAAGGCTGCGTGACAAGCATCGCGAAGGCCAAGCCCCTCGACGCCACCATGCAGCAGATCCTGCAGGACGAAGGTGCCATCCAGACGCAGGATATCGGCATTGAATATGCTAACAGGGCCATCATCGCATGTCCCTGACGTCGGACGCCACTGCCCTTCCAGGCACCGGCCGGCCGGTGCTGTGGCGGCGGCTCGGCCTCATGCTGGCCGCCATCGCGATCATTGCTCTGGCCATGGGACTGATCGGGCTCTGGCTCGGACCGTTGAGCAAGCCGCCGCCGCGCAATCCGTTCGGTATGGGCCTGCGCGAGGCAACGCCCTCGGGAAGCCTCGGGGCCTGGATCCTGTCCGTGCAGTCTGGCTTCTACGGGAGCCTGCAGGCCGGCGTACGCGAGATGAAGGAGGATGGCTCCGCCCTGTTCTCCCTGCTGCTCGTCGGCTTTGCCTATGGCGTCTTTCATGCAGCAGGGCCCGGCCACGGCAAGGGTGTGATCTCCGCCTATCTCGTGGCCGACGAGAAGGCTTTGCGCAAAGGCTTTGCCTTGAGCTTGGCGGCGGCCCTCGTGCAGGCGCTGGTCGCCATCGGGATCGTCGCCATCGTTAGCCTGATGCTGCGCGCCACCGCCTCCACCATGAACAAGCTTGCCCTGAACGTGGAGTTGGCGAGCTTCATCGCCGTGGCCCTCCTCGGCGCCGTTATCACCTGGCGCAAGGCCGGCAAGGTTCTCGGAGTCATGGCGATGGCGCGCAATCCCTACGCGTCCGTCGAGGAGAATTGCGACCACGTCCACATGCCCCCGCCCGAAGAGCTCAGCCGCCTGACCCGCTGGCGCGACATGACGGGTGTGGCCATTGCGGCCGGAATCCGCCCCTGCGCGGGAGCCCTCATCGTCCTGGTCTTCGCCCTGTCGCAGGGGCTCTTCGCGGCCGGCATCGCGGCGACTTTCGCCATGGCGCTCGGCACGGCACTCACCACCGGCGCCATCGCGGCGCTCGCGGTCTTCTTCAAGGCCATGGCTTTAAGGGTCGCCGGCGGACGCGGGACCTCAGGGGCCATCGCCATTGCGGGCCTCGAACTTCTGGCGGCTGCCTTCGTCCTGGTGCTGGGAGCAAGCCTCCTCTACGGCCTCTGGGCGGGCGGCTAACAGAGATTATCGCCGCGATTCGAACGCCATTCTCACGGCAAGGCCGCCCAACACAGTGCCCATCAGCCAGCGTTGCATCACCATCCAGCGGGGGCGGGTTGCCAGGAACACGGCAATCGATCCGGCCATGACGGTGATGACGGAATTCACGCTGACGCTGATGGCGATCTGGGTGAAGCCGAGAACGATGGACTGCATCAGCACGCTGCCCTGTTCCGGACTGATGAACTGAGGCAGGAGCGACAGGTACATCACGGCGATCTTCGGGTTCAGCAGGTTCGTGAGCAGGCCCATCACGAACAGCTTGCGCGGGCTGTCCTTCGGAAGGCCCTCGACGTGAAAGGGTGAGCGTCCGCCGGGCCTGACCGCCTGCCACGCCAGATAGAGAAGATAGGCCGCTCCGCCGAAGCGCAGCGCGTCATACGCATAGGGCACGGCCAGCACGAGCGCCGTGATGCCGAAAGCCGCACAGAGCATATAGACGATGAAACCGAGAGCCACGCCGGCAAGCGAGATAAAACCGGCCCCGCGCCCTTGAGAGATAGATCGGGACACCAGGTAGATCATGTTGGGTCCGGGCGTCAGCACCATTCCGAGCGCGACCAGGGCGAAGGCGACGAGGCTTGCGGTTTCGGGCATGAGAAAAATTCCTTCACCGCCCTTGTATCGGATTTCGCGCCTAGAGTCCCGACGACCCGCCATCCGAGCGCGGATCGTGCACGGCCTCGACGCGCCCGTTGCGCGGGTGCTTCACCAGCATGCCGGCATGGCCGAGAGCATCGGCATAGGGCCTGCCCAGCTCCTGAATCGGATGGCCGAAGCCCGACAGAGTGCGGAGCAAGGCCGGATCGAAGCGATCCTCCACCTTCAAGGTTGCGGAGGGCGCCCCCCAGCTCTTGCCGAACAGCCAGCGCGGGGCATCCACGGCATCCGCGAGGCCCATGCCGAAATCGGCATAGCGGGTGAAGATCTGGCCGAGGATCTGCGGCTGCCCCTCGCCGCCCATGGTGCCATAGGAGAGCACGCGCCCGTCGTTGAACACGGCGAGCCCCGGATTGAGGGTGTGGAAGGGCTTGCGGCCCGGCTCCAGCGGGTTGCGGCTCTTCGGGTCGAGGGAGAAGCCCAGGCCCCGGTTGTGCCAGTGGATGCCGGTCGCCGGCAGCACGCAGCCGGAGCCGAAGGCCCAGTAGACGGACTGGATGTAGGACACCGCCAGCCCGCCCTTGTCGATGCACCCCATCCAGATCGTATCGCCCTCGGAAGAGCGCGGCGGAAACGGTGCGGCGCGGCGGGCCTCGATGAGACCGGCCTCCCGCTCCAGGACGGCCGGTTCGAGCCAATCGTCCGGATTGCGGGTGAGCTCTCGGGGATCGGTCACCACCCGGTCGCGGATGGCGAAGGCTCGCTTGGCGGCCTCGATCAGCCCATGGTGGTGCTCCGGCGTCTCGCCGTGCCTGACATTCAGCCGCTCGAACATCCCGAGGATCAGGAGCGAGGCCAGGCCCTGGCTCGGCGGCGGCAGGTTGTAGACGGTCGAGCGCTTCAGCCGGACCGACAGGGGCTGAACGACCCGGGCGCGGTAGGTCTCCAGATCCTTGCGCGTGATCGGGCTGCCGATGCGCTCCAGATCGGCGGCGATCTCGCGTCCGACATCTCCGCGATAGAAATCGGTCAGTCCCGCGTGGGCAAGCTGCTCGAGCGTGTCGGCGAGCTTGAGATTGCGCCGCGTGGTGCCCGCTTCCGGCAGCTTGCCGTCGACGAGGAAGGCTTCGGCGAATCCCGGCGCCGAGAACAGGGCGTCCTGCTCCAGCTGAGCGTTCCGCCCCTCGGCCGCACCGATGGCATAGCCGTTGCGGGCAAAGCGGATCGCATCTCCCAGCAGAAGGTCGAGAGGCAACTGCCCGCCGAGCGCCCTGGCCAGCTCCAGCGCCAGGGCCCATCCGCCGACAGCCCCGGCCACGGTAAGCGCCGCATCCGGCCCGCGCGGCGGGATGGCGTCATAGTCTTTGTCCCGGTAGCGCTCGATCGTCGCAAGCGAGCCTGCCGGCCCCGAGGCGTCGAGGGCATGGATGCGGCCTCTCTGCTCGCGCACGAGCCAGAAGCCGTCGCCCCCGACCCCGTTCATGTGCGGGTAGACCACGGCAATCGCCGCCGCCATGGCGACCATTGCTTCGACCGCGTTCCCGCCTGCGGCAAGAATGGTCTGGCCAGCCTCGGCGGCAAGCCTGTGAGGAGCCGCAACGGCGGCGGTCGAGAAGACAGGGGTTTCGGACATGGTCTCTTGGATGTGAGGCGCGACAGAATGAGATTCGGGGAGAACTTGCACCGGAGGGGGCGTTTAGGGTAGTCCCCTTTGCAAGCGCATCGTACGGACCTCTGGTTCCGCGCCGAATGATGCACCGGTCAAGAATGAGCATCGGATTGATACCGAAAGTGCAAATCCCCTTCCGGGACCGATGCTTTAAACGGAGTTAGGCAAAAGTGGCTCAGGCGAAAAGCACCAACTGGCGCAATGTGATCACCATCATGAGCATCATGGTTCTGGTCGGTGCGGAAGTCTTCGGCGTCGCAATCGCCGCCGGCTGGGCCATCGCGGGCCTGCTCGAGCTCGGCGATTACTTCGGATACGCCCTCATGGGCCTGTTCAGCCTGTTCGCTCTCTACATCCTCGTGAACCTCTGGCGCCGCTGCGTCTCCGTCGAGCCGCTGACCGGGCGCGCCTAGGAGCCTTCGCACGCCTTCATCACGATCGGATCGGCCGCAGGCGGCACATAGGCCTCCATCGGACGGCATTGATCCGAGATGCAGATCCGCCAATCCGCCGTCGCGCCCGAGCGCCGCATGATCACCTCCGCTTGGGGCGGCAGGTTCGGCTTCCACGACCAGGCACCCCTGGCGAATCGGGCATCCGGCGGCGGGTCCATGCCGGCCCCTGACCCACGCACCCGCGCCTCGACGAGCTCGAGCCCCGCCGGACCTGAGCGCCAATCCTCCTCCCAGACGATCTTTTCGACGGAATGCGTCCAGGCGAGGGTGATGGCGCCCGCCATGAGGGGCGCAATCGTCGAACCGGCCAGAAGGCAGATCATCAACTGACGGCGGGCGTGGGAACCCGGCGGGAATGCCAGATATGGAAGCCCACGAAAGCGGCCGACAGCACGAAGCCGATCTCGTCCGTGAGCGGCACCGCCGCCACCAGGAAGGCCGCCGCCACAGCCGCCCAAAGCCGTTCCCACCACGTCAGGGGTTTCAGGAAATAGCCGACGGAGGCCACGCCCCAGAGCACCATGGCGAGCGAGGCCTTGATGACGATGTAGACCACGGCGAGCCAATAGCCCGCTCCCTCAAGCCCCGGCACCGGCTGCAGCATCAGGGTGGGGTCATAGACGGCCATGTAGGGGATGACGAAGCCCGGCAGCGCGATCCTGACCGCCTGGATGCCGATCTTGAGGCCCGATTCCTTCGCCATGGGGGCGGCCGCAAAGGCTGCGAGCGCCACCGGCGGCGTCAGGTCCGCCATGATGCCGAAATAGAACACGAACATGTGCGAGACGATGAGCGGCACGTCGAGCTGCAGCAGGATCGGTGCCGCCAGCGACGAGGTGATGATATAGTTCGGGATGGTCGGAATGCCCATGCCGAGGATCAGGCTGAAGATCATGGTGAGCACGAGGGCCGCGAAGATGTTCTCCTTGCCGATGGAGATCATCCAGGTGCCGACGATGGTGCCGAGTCCCGTCAGCGTCATGGTGCCGATCACGATGCCGACCACCGCGCAGGCGAGGCCGACGGGTAGCGCCTGTCGCGCGCCGTCCGCCATGGCGTCGACGCAGGCCTGAAGCGTCGTGCGTCCGCGACCCGAGAAGGCGTTCCAGAGGGACAAAGCTGCGACGACGAGAACGACGAGCGTCACGGTCGAGGCGAGCGAATAGGCAGCCACCAGCGCCAGGCCGACCCAGAACGCGATGCGCAGAGCCGGAACGGTCAGTCCCGCGGCAATCGCCGTGCCGAGGATCAGGGCCACGGTGAGCGACAGGCCCACGGCGCCGGCAAAGAGCGGCGTGTACCCAGCAAAGAGCAGGTAGACCAGCACGCCGAGCGGCGCGAGGAGGAACCACTTCGTCTTCATCTCGGTCCAGGCATTCGGCAATTCGTTCTTCGGCAGGCCGCGCAGGTTGCGCTTGCCGGCTTCCAGATGCACCGCCAGATAGCAGGCCGCGAAGTATAGAACGGCCGGAATGATCGCGGCCTCGACGATTTTCGAATACGGCACGTCGATGGTCTCGGCCATGATGAAGGCCACGGCCCCCATGACCGGCGGCATGATCTGACCGCCCATCGATGATGTCGCCTCGACGCCGCCGGCGAAGGCGGAGGTGAAGCCGAAGCGCTTCATGAGCGGAATCGTGAACTGGCCTGAAGCCACCACATTGGCGACCCCCGAGCCCGAAACGGTTCCCATGAGCGCGGAGGAGGCCACGCAGACCTTGCCGGGACCGCCCTGCTTGTCGCCGAAGACCGCCATCGAGATGTCGTTGAAGAAGTCGATGACGCCGGCCTTCTCCATGAAGGCACCGAACAGGATGAACAGGAAGATGTAGGTCGCCGAGACCAGGGTTGGCGTGCCGTAGATGCCTTCGGTTCCGAACGACATGTGCTCGATCACCTGTTCGAGCGAGTAACCGCGGTGATCGAGAGGGGCCGGCAGGTAATTGCCGAACAGGCAATAGGCCAGGAAAAGGCCGGCCACGATGGGAAGGGCCGGTCCCATCACGCGCCAGACGAGATAGATCAGGATGGCGAGTGCGGCGATGCCGACGACGAGATCGAGCGTCGTGAGCTCGCCGGCACGAACGACCAGCTCCTCGTAGAGCGCCCAATGGTACAGCCCCACCAGAAAGCTTGCGACGCCGACGATCCAGCCGACGGCGCGCAGGGACGACGAGCCGGAGCGGTGGTTGGCGACCATGGCTGCGGCCACGAGGCACAGGAAGCCCACATGGATGGTGCGCACGACCTGACTCGGCATGCTGCCGCCGAACCAGAGGACGAGCCCGAACGCGCCGGCGATGGCGATCCAGGCGAGAACGCCGTCAACGATGCCGCGGCCGCGCACCGCGAGCCCGATCAGCCAGGCCGCCCAGGCGACCAGGGCGACGACGAGAAGATGCGTGAGGCTCACGCCCGCGATGAAGGGCCGATCGAGGGGAATTCCGAAGGACGTGATGATCTGGAACGTGGAGAACGAGACGGCGATCCAGAACAGGAGCCGGCCGAGGATACCCTCGCCGAAGCTCTCCGGCAGGCCGTGTTCCGGGTTCACGGATTCGGACGGCGCTTCCATCTGGGCGAGTTCGGAATTGTTCACACCCTGGCTCATGGCGCGGCGTCTCCTCGATGATTGGGCTTCATTCTCATGAAAAAGCCGGAGCAGTTCACCTGCCCCGGCCTGATTGTAAATGGTCCGAAGGGTTTAGGAGCCCTGCTTCTTCACGCCCTTCTCGTCGAAGTAGCGCTGGGCGCCCGGATGCATCGGGACAGGCATGCCGGAGAGCGCGCTCTCGAGTTTAATGTCCTTGGCGGCGGCATGGGCCGCGGCGAGATCCGGCAGGCTTTCGTAAATTGCCTTGGTCATCTGGTAGACGGTCTCATCCTTCACGCCGGAATGGGTGACGAGATAGTTCACGACAGCGGCCGTCTGCACGGGGGCAGTCTGGCCCCCATAGGTGTTGGCCGGGATCGTGGCCTTCACATAGGGCGTTCCGACCTTGTCCACGACGCTGGCGGGGATTTCCACCACGACGATCGGCACCGAGGTGGCGAGATCGCGGATCGAGGAGACGCCGAGGCCCGCCGATTGCAGGGTGGCGTCGAGCTGGCGGTTCTTCATGAGCTCGACCGACTCGCCGAAGGGCAGGTATTCGACCTTGCCGAGATCCTTGTAAGAGAGGCCTGCGCCCTGGAGGATCGCCCGGGCGTTGAGCTCAGTGCCGGATTTCGGTGCGCCGACGGAGAGGCGCTTGCCCTTGAGATCCGCGAGCGACTTGATGCCGGATTCCTGCGTCGCCACGATCTGGATGTAGTTGGGATAGATGGCGGTCATGCCGCGCAGCTTGTCGAGCTTGCTCCTGAAGCCGGCCTCCTCGTCGCCCGCCCAGCCCATGGCGAGGCTGTCGCCGAGGGTGAAGCCGATCTCGCCCTTGCCCTGCTGCAGGAGGGTGAGGTTTTCCACAGAGGCCTTCGTGGCCTGGACCGAAGGGCGGGATCCCTGCACCTTGTCCGAGAAGATCTTGGAGAGCGCGACGCCCATCGGGTAATAGACGCCGGAGGTGCCGCCGGTCAGGACGTTGATGAAATCCTGAGCCTGGGCCGGAACGCTTGCTCCCGCAAGGGCAATGGCGGCCGCGGCGCCCATGACGCGGCGCATGACTTTTCGATACATGGCGTACTCCCTAAATTTTGGCACGGCTGGTGCCCTGCCTGTGTGTGGGCCTACTTTGACGGCTGACGAGGATTTCTCAAGAGGCTAAGAGGGACTTAATCCTGCCACCTTGGTCGGTAGGGGTGCGTCCTTTCCACAGACCCATGCGCTCATCCATGATCAATCGCCGCCGCTTCCTCCAAACCGCAACCGCCACGGCCGCCCTTGCCGCGCAAGGTTTTTCCGGACAAGCCCTGGCGCAGCAAGGCCTGAAAATGGGAGCCCCCGCCCCGTTCTCGTTCGTCGATCTGAAGAAGCGGGCGCAGGACATGGCGCGCTCGCCCTATGTGGCGCCGCAGAGTCCCTCGCCCGAGGTGCTGTACCAGATCGACTATGACGCCCATGGCAAGATCCGCTTCAAGACCGACCTGGCGCTCTGGGCCAACGGCCCGAGCGAGTTCCCCGTCACGTTCTTCCACATGGGCCGCTTCTTCCAGAAACCGGTGCGCATGCACGTGGTCGAGGGCGGGCAGGCCCGGGAGATCATCTACGACAGCGACTATTTCGACATGCCGGCGGATTCCCCGGCCCGGAAGCTGCCGGACAATTCGGGCTTTGCCGGCTTCCGCTTCCAGGAGGCCCGCACGGGCAAGCTGGACTGGCGCAAGAACGATTGGGTCGCCTTCCTGGGCGCGTCCTATTTCCGCGCCATCGGCGAGCTCTTCCAGTACGGCCTCTCCGCCCGCGGTCTCGCCGTGGACGTGGCCGTTTTTGGGAAGAACGAGGAGTTTCCCGACTTCACCCATGTCTATTTCGAGACGCCGCAGCCGGGCTCCGACACGGTCACGGTCTATGCCCTGCTCGACGGCCCGAGCGTCGCCGGCGCCTATCGCTTCGTCATGCAGCGAGCGGCCGCCGTCATCATGGACATCGACAGCGCCGTCTACATGCGCCAGGACGTGAGCCGCCTCGGCCTCGCGCCCCTGACGTCCATGTACTGGTATTCGGAAAAATCGAAGGCCACCGCCATCGACTGGCGCCCCGAGATCCATGACTCGGATGGACTTGCCATGTGGACCGGCACCGGCGAGCGAATCTGGCGCCCGCTCAACAACCCGCCGCGCATCATTACGTCGGCCTTTACGGATGACAACCCGAAGGGATTCGGTCTGCTCCAGCGCGACCGGAATTTCGACCACTACCTCGACGGCGTCTATTACGATCGCCGCCCGTCTCTCTGGATCGAGCCGCAGGGCACCTGGGGCCGAGGCTCCATTCAGCTCGTCGAGATCCCGACCGACGACGAGATCCACGACAACGTCGTCGCCATGTGGGTACCGGCGGAGCCGGCACGCGCAGGCCAAGCCCTCGAGCTGCGCTACCGCATGCATTGGGCCGCCGAGGAGCCGTATCCGACACCGCTCGCCCGGGTCGTCGCCACCCGTCTCGGCAATGGCGGACAGGCCGGCACCATCCGGCCCAAGGGCGTGCGCAAGTTCATGGTGGAGTTCATCGGCCAGCCCCTGACCAAGCTGCCGAGCGGCGTGATTCCCAAGCCCGTTCTCACCGCCTCCCGGGGCGAGTTCTCGAACATCCTCACCGAGGCCGTGCCCAACAACGTGCCAGGCCATTGGCGCACACAGTTCGACCTCACCGCGACCGGAACCGAGCCGGTGGAGATGCGCTGCTACCTGCGCAACGAGGATGAGGTCCTGAGCGAAACCTGGCTCTACCAATACCACCCGACGTTCTGAGATATCCTCAAATAAACCATAAGCTTGAGGGAGCGTATAAAATACTGTACGCCCCTAGAAATGCGGATCGACCCGGTCTATGTAGGTGCCATGTCGCATGGTCATCACCACCATCATCATACCCACGAGCATCGGGCGGTCGCCGCCGCCCCGACCTTCTCGCTCCTGCGCCTCTCGGTCGGGCACCGTCTGGCCGGAACGGCCCTCGTGCTGGCCGGTCTGTGGCTGCTGGTCTTCGGAGTGACGGGTTAACCCATGTCCGCAGCATCGCCCGCCATCCGTTTCGATGAGGTGACCCTCGGCTACGGTCGCAGACCTGCCGTGCATCACCTCGACGGCGCGATCCCGGCCGGTAGCCTGATCGCCGTGGTCGGGCCCAACGGAGCCGGCAAGTCGACCCTGCTCAAGGGCATCGTCGGCACGCTCAAGCCCCTCGAAGGCCACATCCGCTGCAATGCCTCCCCGGGCGTCGCCTATCTGCCGCAGGCCGCCGAGATCGACCGGTCCTTCCCGCTCTCGGTCTACGATCTCGTCGCCATGGGCCTCTGGTCCCGCTCCGGCCTCTTCGGCGGCATTTCCCGTCACGACCGTACGAAGATCGAGCAGGCGCTGGCCGCCGTGGGCCTCACCGGCTTCGAGCGGCGGCCGATCTCGACCCTGTCGGGCGGCCAGATGCAGCGGGCGCTCTTCGCGCGCCTGCTCCTGCAGGACGCTCCCGTGATCCTGCTCGACGAGCCGTTTACGGCCATCGACGCCAAGACGACGGCCGATCTGCTGGACCTCGTCCGCCGGTGGCACGACGAAGCCCGCACGGTGGTCGCGGTCCTGCACGATCTCGACATGGTCAAACGCACGTTCCCGCAGACCCTGCTGATCGCCCGCGAGCCGGTGGCCTGGGGCGAGACGGGCGAGGTGCTGAGCCCGGAGAACCTCCTGAAGGCCCGGCGCATGGTCGAGGCGTACGATCCGCATGCGGATATCTGCCACCGCAGCGTCGCGTAAGAGCGCCCATTCATGCTCGACCTGTTCCATACGCCCTTCTCCGAATTCGAGTTCATGCGGCGCGCCCTCGTGGGCGTGATCGCCATCGCTCTGGGCGGCGGTCCTGTCGGCGTCTTCCTGATGCTGCGCCGCATGAGCCTGACCGGCGATGCAATGGCGCATGCGATCCTGCCCGGAGCCGCCGTGGGCTATCTCGTGGCCGGCCTCTCGCTGCCGGCGATGACCATCGGGGGATTGTTCGCGGGCGTCATCGTGGCGGTCGCGGCGGGCCTCGTCTCCCGGTTCACCGCGCTGAAGGAAGATGCCTCTCTGGCGGCCTTCTACCTGCTGTCCCTCGCACTTGGCGTCACCATCGTGTCGCTTCGCGGCTCGAACGTGGACCTGCTGCACGTGCTCTTCGGCACGGTGCTGGCGCTCGACGACAACACGCTGCTGCTGCTCGCTTCCATCTCGACCATCACCGTGCTGGCCCTGGCCGTGCTCTACCGCCCGCTCGTGCTCGAATGCGTGGATCCGATCTTCCTGCGCTCGGTGAGCAATGCCGGCACGCCGACGCATCTGATCTTCCTCGGGCTCGTGGTCATGAACCTGGTCGGCGGCTTCCATGCACTCGGAACCCTGCTGGCGGTGGGCATGATGATGCTGCCCGCCGCGGCATCCCGCTTCTGGACCAGCGACGTCACAATGATGATGCTGGTATCCGTCGGCATCGGCATCGTGTCCGGCTTGAGCGGTCTGCTGCTCTCGTTCCACGCGGAATTGCCCGCGGGGCCGGCGATCATCCTCTCGGCCGGCGCCATCTACGTAATCTCCCTCGTGCTCGGGCGCGAGGGCGGCCTGCTGTGGCTGGCATGGCCCGGCCGGCACCTGGAAGCCTGACCCCTCGCAAAGGATCAAGACCCATGCTGACGCGAAGAGCTGCCGTATCCCTTCTGGCAGGATGCCTCACCCTTGCCGTATCGTCGCTGCCGGTGGCCGCGCAGAACGTCGACAAGCTGAAGGTCGTGGCGACCTTCTCGATCCTCGGCGACATGGTGCGCAACGTCGGCGGCGAGCGCGTCGCGGTGGCAACCCTCGTCGGGCCCAACGGCGATGCGCATGTCTATTCCCCGACGCCCGCCGATGGACGGCGCCTGACCGAAGCGAAGATCGTGTTCACCAACGGCCTGAAATTCGAAGGCTGGATCGATCGTCTCGTGAAGTCGTCCGGCACCAGGGCCGAGAAGATCGAAGCCGCCAAGGGGGTGAAGCCTCTCAAGAGCAACGATGAAGGCCATGGACACGATCACGGCCATGGCGGCTCCGATCCGCATGCATGGCAGAGCATCGGCAATGCGAAGATCTACGTCGCCAATATCCGGGATGCCCTGATCGCCGCGGATGAAGCGGGCAAGGCAGTTTACGAAGCCAATGCCGCATCCTACCTCGAGCGGCTCGATGAAGTGGAAGCGGAGGTGAAAGGTCTTGTCGCCAGGATTCCGCCTGAACGCCGCAGGATCATCACCTCCCACGACGCCTTCCGCTATTTCGAGGAGGCCTACGGCATCGACTTCGTCTCGCCTCAAGGCGTCTCGACCGAGTCGGAAGCCTCCGCCAAGGACGTCGCCCGGATCATCCAGCAGATCAGGCGCGAGACAATCGCCGCCGTCTTTGTGGAGAACGTTTCCGATGCCCGCCTGATGGAGCGCATCGCCAAGGAAACCGGTGCTAAGGTCGGCGAGAAGGTCTATTCCGATGCGCTCTCGGAGCCGAACGGCCCAGCCGGCACTTACATTGACATGATGAGACACAATATAAGGGCTTTCAGCGCGGCCTTATCGAGCTGAAAGCCCCTGATCGCTGCGGCGCTTGGTGTCATTCCCGGCGAGCGCAGCGAGGGAAGGGAATCCAGGTCAGGTTGAACCCCTTACGCCTGGATCCCCTTCCCGGTCTGCGCAGCAGGCCGCCGGGGATGACACCCATAAATTCTGGAAGTTCCGATGACCGACAAGATTCCCGTCACCGTCCTCACAGGCTATCTCGGCGCCGGCAAGACCACCCTTCTCAACCGCATCCTCACCGAGCAGCACGGCAAGAAATATGCCGTGATCGTCAACGAGTTCGGCGAGATCGGCATCGATAACGAACTCGTCGTCGGCGCCGACGAGGAAGTATTCGAGATGAACAACGGGTGCATCTGCTGCACCGTGCGCGGCGACCTGATCCGCATTCTCGACGGCCTGATGAAGCGCAAGGGCAAGTTCGACGCCATCATCGTCGAGACCACCGGCCTCGCCGACCCTGCTCCCGTGGCCCAGACCTTCTTCATGGATCAGGACGTGTCCGACGCCGCCCGCCTCGACGCGGTGGTGACGGTGGCCGATGCCAAGTGGCTCTCCGACCGGCTGAAGGATGCGCCCGAGGCCAAGAACCAGATCGCCTTCGCAGACGTGATCATCCTCAACAAGATCGATCTCGTTTCTGCGCAGGAGCTGGAAGAGGTCGAGGCGCGCATCCGCGCCATCAATCCCTACGCCAAGGTCCACCGCACCCAGAACTGCGCCATCCCGATCTCGGAAGTGCTCGACCGCAAGGCCTTCGATCTCGACCGGATCATCGAGCTTGAGCCGGACTTTCTGGAAGAAGGCCATCACCATCACCATGACGAGGAGATGCAGTCCGTCGCTGTGCATCTGGATGGCGAAGTCGATCCGGAAAAGTTCATGCCGTGGATCTCGAACCTGACCCAGGTCGACGGCCCCAACATCCTGCGCTGCAAGGGCATCGTGGCTTTCCCGAATGAGCCGAAGCGCTTCGTCTTCCAGGGCGTCCACATGATCCTTGACGGCGACGTCCAGGGCGAGTGGAAGCCGGGCGAGAAGCACACCTCGAAGGTGGTCTTCATCGGCCGCGACCTGAACGAGAAGGCAATCAAGGAAGGGTTCCTGGCCTGCGCGGCCTGATCACCGGAGAGGCCGACCCCGGTTCAGCCCGGGCCGCCGCCCTTCGCCAGGCAGTTCCGCACGTGAGCCCTGCGGGCGGCGATGATCTGATTGGTCTCCCGCCGGCAGGCCGCCTTCTGCGCCTCTCTCGCCGACGGTTCCGCGCTCGATTCCTGGGCGGACAGCTGGGGAGATAGTTTCACGGCAAAGGCCGCCAAAGGCACGGCTCGCATTCAATCACGCCTTCTTGGAACGCGCAGTCCGATCCAAGGCTTGGAATGGGCTAAGGCACACAAGGCCTGATCCCAGGATCATTGTTGAATCACCCGGTTTTCCGCCTCCCACTGCGCTGGTCCAGAAATGAGCATTGGATGCGACCCGAAGGTGGTGTCCACTCCCGGGTCCGATGCTATATGGCAGCGCGTATGAAGGGATTGCTTTGATGAGTATTGGAACCGCTCCATCCTTGACACAGAACGTGGCGCCCGTGACGGCTGGCGCGCATGTCACGGCCATCGGCTGGCTGAAAGGGACGGCCGCCTTCGGCCTCGGCGACGGTGGGGTTCTGCTCAGCAAGGAAGGCGAGAGCCATCGGGTCGAGGCGCATCCGGACGCCGGGGTGCTGATAGCCGCGAGCGACGGCGAGCGCTTCCTCACGGGCGGCGATGACGGCCGCATTGCCGTCACGGGCGCCGACGGCTCCACGAAAACCCTGGCCGAGACCAAGGGCGCCTGGATCGACTCGCTCGCCGTCAATGCCGGTGGCGCCTTCGCCTATGGCGCCGGCAAGCGGGTCGTCGCCCGCGACGACAAGGGTCGGGAGAAGACCCTCGAGGTTCCCTCCGCGGCCCGCGGCCTCGCCTTCGCGCCCAAGGGCTACCGGCTGGCGATTTCCCATTACAACGGTGCGACGCTCTGGTTTCCCAATGTGGAGGCCAAGCCCGAGGTGCTCGAATGGAAGGGCTCGCATCTCGACGTCACTTGGTCGCCCGATGCCCGCTTCGTGGTGACCTCCATGCAGGAGAACGCGCTTCACGGCTGGCGGCTCATCCCCGACAAGGGCCACATGCGCATGAGCGGTTACCCGTCGAAGACGCGCTCCTTCTCCTGGTCCGGCGACGGCAAGTGGTTCGCCACCTCCGGTGCTGAAGCGGCTATCATCTGGCCCTTCGAATCGAAGGAAGGCCCCATGGGCAAGGCGCCGCGGGAATGCGGCGTGCGTCCGGCCAAGGTCAGCCGCGTCGCCTTCCATCCCAACACCTATGTGCTGGCGGTCGGATACGAGGACGGCTGCATCCTGCTCATCCGCCTCAACGACGCCTCCGAACTCCTGGTGCGTCCGGCCGTCAAGGACAGCGGCATCACGGCCATGGCCTGGGATAAGGGCGGCCGGCGCCTCGCTTTCGGCTGCGAAGACGGTCAGGCCGGTATCCTGACCCTGCCCACGTGAGATCGCCCGTGGCCCTGTTCGGCGCCTTTTTAAGAGGGTCTTTTGGCCTGCCGAAGCCCGACAAGCAGGCCGTCGACCGAGTCAAGGATCTCGCCCGCGCGGTCCTTCAGACCCCGCCGGACACCGCCTTTGCCGTCAACGAAATCGCCTGCAACGATCCCGGCTGCCCTGGGATCGAAACCGTGATCCTCGTGATGGAGCCGGGCAAGAAGACCAGGGCCCTGAAGGTCGCCAAGGTCCTCGACGAGGTGATGGAACAAGATATCCTGGCCGCACTTGATCGTTGAGGAGGTCAAGCTTGTCCCGGATCGTTCGAATCATCGCTTTAGGATTGGGCCTTTGCGGCGGCGTCGTCGCCTCGCAAGGACCCGAATTCGCTCAGCAGTACCGTCAGCGCCTTGGCGGTGCGATCGACGAGTTGCGGCAGGTGATCACCCGTTTCGAGGCGGATGCCCAGGCCAGCGGCGAGACCCAGGAAAGCGCCATCGCCCGCCTGCGCTCCAACACCGACGATTTCGTCAGCCGCCAGGGCGCTGCCATGCAGGCGAATGTGGAGCGTCTGAGAAACCTTGAGATCCACCGAGAGACCATGATGCAGGCGGGCCCCTTCGCCAGGGTCGCCCTGATGGCGCGCGACGGAGACCAGGATGTGATGGAAGCGGTCTATCGGGATTTCGAGCCGGCCTTGCCGGTCACCGAGGAGGGAATCCTCTCGACGGCGATCGGCTTCGTGGCGGTCTGGGGCGGCCTTCTTCTGCTGAGCGGTTTTGTCCGCAGGCTGTGGCGGCGGCCGCGTTCACAACGCAGGACGATGCAGGCCTGAAACGTCAGGCTTCGCGCTCCGGCTTTCCGGCCAGCACGATGTAAAATCCCAGGCCGTCGGGGGCCGGCAGGGTTTGCAGCCGGTCGATCCAGCCGCGTTTCTTGGCCTCTAACAGAGCTTTGCCGACCGGCTGGAAGAGCGTCTCGCCGCCGCCTTCCGGCGGGGGATCGAGGCGGATGGCGACCGACTTTCCTCGCGCGAAGCGGCTGCGCTCCAGCATGTCCTGGAGCGACGCCGCAGCTTGCTCGCGGGACACGCCGCGCAAGTCGAGCACGCTCTCGGCATCGACGACGCCCAGGCCGCCGCGGAGCTTGTCGGCGTAGAATTCCTCGAAATGGGGCATTCTTCATCCTCGGATGTCATCCCCGGCGGCTGAGCGGCCGGGGATGACCATGAACGGGGTTACCGCACCAGAATGTTCCGGAACTGCCACGGATCGGAGGAATCGATATCCTCCGGGAAGAAGCCGGGGCGGTCATCGAGCGGCGTCCAGTCGGTATAGACGCCGACAACCGGGCCGAGATAGGGCGTCTGCACTTCGAGGCAGCGGCGGAAGTCGATGTCGTCGGCTTCCACGATGCCCGCATCCGGGTTCTCCAGCGCCCAGACCATGCCGGCCAGTACGGCCGAGGTGACTTGCAGGCCGGTGGCATTCTGGTAGGGGGCAAGCTTGCGGGTCTCCTCGATAGAGAGCTGCGAGCCGTACCAATAGGCGTTCTTGCCATGGCCGTAGAGCAGCACGCCGAGTTCGTCCTTGCCGTCGACGATCTCGTCTTCGGTGAGGATGTGGTGCTTCTCCTGCACCTTGCCCGCATTGCCGAACATCTCGTGCAGGGAGAGCACGGCGTCGTTCGCCGGATGGTAGGCATAATGGCAGGTCGGCCGGTAGGAGACCTTGTCGCCCTCGCGCACGGTGAAGTAGTCCGCGATCGAGATCGCCTCGTTGTGCGTGACGAGGAAGCCGTATTGCGGGCCGGGCGTCGGGCACCAGGAACGGACGCGGGTGTTGGCGCCGGGCTGGAGCAGATAGATCGCGGCGCCGCAGCCCTTGTCATGAGTGCGGCCGTTCTCCGGCATCCAGGTCTCGTGCGTGCCCCAGCCGAGCTCGGCCGGCTGCACGCCTTCCGACACGAAGCCTTCCACGGACCAGGTGTTCACGAACACGCCCATGGGCTTCGGGTGTTCCGCCCGCTGCGTGTCGCGCTCGGCGATATGGATGCCCTTCACGCCCACGCGCTGCATCAGGCGTGCCCAATCCTCGCGGCTCTTCGGCTCTTCGTGATCGATGCCCGTATCCTTGGCGATGTTGAGGAGCGCCTGCTTCACGAACCAGGACACCATGCCTGGATTGGCGCCGCAGCAATTGACCGCCGTGGGGCCGCCGGGCGACTGGCGGCGGGCGTCGAGGATGTTCTCGCGCAGCATGTAGTTGGTGCGCTCGGCCGGGCCGGCGCTTTTGTCGAAATAGAACCCGGCCCAAGGTTCGGCCACGGTGTCGACGTAGAGCGCGCCAAGCTCGCGGCACAGTTCCATGATGGCGCGGGAGGAGGTGTCCACCGACACGTTCACGCAGAAGCCCTGGCCGCCGCCTTCTGTCAGGAGCGGCGTGAGGATCTCGCGATAATTGTCAGGCGTCAGGGCCTTGTCGATGAGCGTCACGCCGCGCACGTCGAGCATGCTGCGGTCCGTATCAACGGGATCGATGACCGTGAACCGGTTCTTGTCGAACTCGAAATGCCGCTCGATCAGAGGCAGCATGCCTTTGCCGATCGAGCCGAAGCCGATCATCACGATCGGGCCGGTGATGCGACCATGAACGGGCCAAGAGGTCATCGATAATTCTCCTTTGCGGAATCCTGGAATAGGACGAGATGTCTCCGGTTTGAACGGTTCCGGGCGCATCTAGGATTGAGGAGCCCTCGGGGTCAATGGCTGTGGCTCCTCGCAAGGGCCGGAGGGCGATTTTCCTGCGGATGTCGAAGGCAAGATGACAACGACAGACCTGCCATGCTCGTTTCACCCTCGACATTGTGAAACAAGGCTGCATGATCGCAGGCTCCTTCGTCTCTCAACCGACCGCGACCGATGAAATTTCACGAACTTGTCAGGCATTATTGGCGCGTCATCGGCCTCGGCTTCGCCCTGACCTTCCTGTCCTCCTTCGGCCAGACCTTCTTCATCTCCCTGTCGGGCCCGAACATCCGCGAGGCCTTCGGCCTCACGCACGGCGCCTTCGGGGCGATCTACTCCCTCGCGACCCTGTCCTCGGGCCTGCTGATGATCTGGGTCGGCAGCGTCATCGACCGGGTCGATATCCGGCTCTATGCCACCACGGCCATGCTCGGCCTGGCGGCCGCCGCCGTCGGCTTGTCCTTCGCGCCCAACATCATCGTGCTGGGACTGAGCCTGTTCGCCCTGCGCCTTTTCGGCCAGGGGATGCTCAGCCATGCGGGCGTGATGAGCACGGCCCGTTTGCACGAAGGCGTGCGCGGCCGTGCGCTGGGCGTGGCGGCGCTCGGCTTTCCGGCCGGCGAAGCGACCCTTCCGGCCCTTGCCATCACGCTGATCGCGGCGTTCGAATGGACCGGCGCCTGGCGCATTGCGGCGCTCGTCATCATCGCGGCGCTGGCCATCGGATGGCTGCTCGGCTTCCTTCTCACGACGAAGGATCCGGAGCTCGACGGCTCGACCCGCAAAAAGGCCGTGAACGGCACGGGCCCACGCTGGAACGACATCCTGCGCGACTGGCGCTTCCTCGCGCTCATCCCCACCATGATCGGCTATCCGGCAATCATGACGGCATACTTCTTCCACCAGCGTTTCATCGCCGACCTGAAGGGCTGGTCCCTGGAGCTTCTGGCCAGCAGCATCACGCTCTTCGCGCTGGTGTCCGTGGTGGTCGCCATGAGCGCGGGCAGTTTCGTGGACCGCTTCGGCGCCGTGCGCCTCAGCCACTTCTATCTGGCCGGCATGACGGCGGCATCCATTGCCCTTGCGGCCTTCGACGGACCGCTTCTGCCACTCGTGTTCTTCGGCCTGATCGGCCTCACGTCCGGTTGCACCAACGTGGTGATCGCAGCCGTCCTGGCCGAGTTGTTCGGCACCGCTCATCTGGGCAAGATTCGCGCGCTCGCCGGCGCGATCATGGTGGTGGCCTCGGCCGCGACGCCGGGCGCCATCGGGCTTCTGTTCGACGCCGGGGTGAGTCTTGCAGCGATCTGCTTAGGCTTCGTGGCCTACATGATCGCAGCCGCCGCCGTCACCTTCGTGCTGCCCAATCCGAGGGCCGCGCGTTTTCGGCCCTCGGAGGGATAGGCGGCGTCAGAGCGCCGGGCGAAGGCCCGCCAGCGCACCCTGCGCGGCAGCCGCAACGAGAGCGCCGAGATCGGGCTTTTGCTCGAAGGAACCCGTCGCGGAGACAAGGCCGCGCGCATTGTCGAGCGCGCCCGCCTCGAGCTCGAGAGCCAGGAAGCGGTTGCGCTCGTAGGGACCCGGAAGCCAGAGAGAATCGGTCTTGGTCGTGGAGAAGCCGAAGCGCTCGTAATAGGGCGCATCGCCTACCAGCAGCACCGCCTTGTGGCCGAGATCGCCCGCGCGCTTCAGCGCCTCGCGCACGAGCTTGCCGCCGAGGCCGAGGCTCTGCACGGCCGGGGCGATGGCGATGGGCCCGAGCATCAGAGCAGGACGGTTCGGACCGGCCGAGACATGCCACAGGCGCACCGTTCCGATGATTTCGCCGTCCCGGTCGATGACCAGGGACAAATCGTCGGCCGGCATCCTGCCCTCGCGCAGGCGTTCGCAGGTCTTCTGGAACCGGGCGGGCCCGAAGCAGGCATCGAGCAGCGCCTCGCGCGCCTCGACATCGCGGAAGGTTTCTTCGCGGATCGTGATCATGGCCGTGGCCTCCCAAAACACGTGGGGTGAGCGACAGCCCTCGCACCTGTGAGCACCATCGCTCACAGGCCGTCCGGGACAACTCTGTTGGGGTTGATGCCTGCCTCGTTTCCCGAGGCAGGCGGGACGTGAATCAGATCACGTAGGACTTGAGCGGCGGGAAGCCGTTGAATGCGACCGCCGAGTAGGTGGTCGTGTAGGCGCCCGTGCCCTCGATCAGCACCTTGTCGCCGATCTCCAGCGAGACGGGGAGCGGATAAGGCTCCTTCTCGTAGAGAACGTCGGCCGAGTCGCAGGTCGGACCCGCGAGCACGCACGGCACCTTGCGGTCGTGGTCGCGCTCGCTGCGGATCGGATAGCGGATCGACTCGTCCATCGTCTCGGCGAGACCGCCGAACTTGCCGATGTCGAGATAGACCCAGCGCACCTCGTCCTCGTCCTGGCTCTTCTTCGAGATCAGGACGACTTCGGTCTCGATGACGCCGGCGTTGCCGACCATGCCGCGGCCCGGCTCGATGATCGTCTCCGGAATGCGGTTGCCGAAGTGCTTCGACAGCGCCCGGAAGATCGACTCGCCGTAGGCTTCGACCATGGGAACCGTCTTCAGGTACTTCGTCGGGAAACCGCCGCCGAGATTGACCATCGACAGGTGGATGCCGCGATGCGCGCATTCACGGAAGATCGCCGAAGCGGAACCGAGAGCCTGATCCCAGGCTTCCGTGTTGCGCTGCTGCGAGCCCACGTGGAAGGACACGCCGTAAGCCTCCAGGCCTTGGCGATAGGCATGCTCCAGCACGTCCACGGCCATCTCGGGCACGCAGCCGAACTTGCGGGAGAGCGGCCACTCAGCGCCGGCGCCGTCGCACAGGATGCGGCAGAACACCTTCACGTCGGACGCGTCGATGCCTACCGTCGCGGCTGCGCGGGCGATCTTCTCGACTTCGGCCTCGCAATCGACCGCATAAAGGCGTACGCCGAGCTCGAGAGCGCGAACGATGTCGCGCTCCTTCTTGATCGTGTTGCCGAAGGAGATGCGGTCAGGCGTCGCGCCGGCATCCAGCGCGAGCTGGATCTCGACCACGGATGCCGTGTCGAAGCACGAGCCGAGCTCGGCCAGGAGCTTGAGCACCTGCGGTTCCGGGTTCGCCTTCACGGCGTAGAACACGCGCGTGTCGGGGAGCGCACGGGCAAACTTGGAGTAGTTGTCGCGCACGACCTCGAGGTCGACGACAACGCAAGGGCCGTCCTCACGTCGGTTGCGCAGGAATTCACGGATGCGCTGAGTCATGGCGCTCTCCCCACCAAAGGTTCAATGGAGGTCTTGTGGAGCCTCCGGATTGAAATTCAGACGATCAGGACTTCCTGCCGTCCGGCGTCAGCGAGGGAAGATGACATCCCGCTTCGTGCGATGGAGACACGAATGGCGCGATGGGCTCTTCACCCGACGATGCTGCCTTGGATTGGATGGGGATACTCCATCCGCACGCCTGGCAATGATAAACAAGCCTCTTCGGTGTTGACCTTTGGAGGGCCAACGAGACCAAAAAAGCCCGTTCGTCGTTGCTTTAAGTCGCGTCCCCCGTTGAGAACGAGGTGCGCCGGTTTTCGCCTCCGGCTGCCGGTTAGGGGTATCGAGAGCTAGCTCGCTCTCGGGCGGCTGTCCGGCCTCTTGTCCGGATGCCCACCAACCGACACACGACCACAGGCACGTGCGAAATTGGGCAAGGCTGAGATAAGCGCATTCGCTCCCCATCACAAGAGTTTTTCAGCCCCTGCCTGAGATTTTTTTAACCCTGCCGGGACCTGTGTCTTGCCGGCATCACCATTCAGCTTCCATTAAGCGGGACCGGTACACGGAAGAGGATGCAGGCCCATATTCAGATCGTTGTATTCCGGCCATTTTCCCTCTTCTGACGAGAACGCTCCGCAGCCATGACGAACCTGTCCCGCCGTATTCTCCTGCAAAGCCTGCTCGCAGCCACCGTGCTGCCCGCCTTCAACCAGCAGAGCTGGGCTCAGCAGCAGACCGGCGTTCCGACGCCCAATCCGTTCCGTTACGAGGATGTGGTGCGCCGGGCCCGGGAACTCGCGACCGTGCCGTACGAGGCCCCTTCGGGACAGCTGCCCGAGCCTCTCAACCGGCTCAGCTTCGACGATTATCGGGACATCCGCTTCCGCCCCGACAAGGCCCTGCTCGGCTCCGGCAACGGGCAGTTCCGGATGCAGCTCTTCCACCTCGGCTTCCTCTACCAGCGCCCGGTGACGGTGAACATCATCCGCGACGGGGTGCCCACGCCTGTGCCGTATCAGCGGGAGCTGTTCGACTACGGCCGCAACAAGATCGAGCGGCCGCTGCCCGTCAATCTCGGCTTTGCGGGCTTTCGCCTCCACTATCCTCTGAACAATCCGAAGGTGCTGGACGAGGTTATCGCCTTCCTCGGCGCGAGCTATTTCCGCTTCCTCGGATCGGAGCAGAAATACGGCCTCTCGGCACGGGGCCTCGCGATCAACGTGGAAGGCGGCGAAGCGGAGGAGTTTCCGCATTTCCGTGAATTCTGGGTCGAGATGCCCAAGCCCAACGAAGAGCGGGCCATCATCTACGCTCTCCTCGACAGTCCGTCCGTCGCCGGCGCCTATCGGTTCGAGATCTACCCGGCCAAGGAAACGACCCTCGACGTCACGGCGACGCTGTTCCCGCGCCAGACCATCACCAATGTGGGCGTGGCCCCCCTCACCTCGATGTTCTTCGAGGGCGAGAACGACCGCAAGCCGACGGACGATTACCGCCTCGAAATCCACGATTCCGACGGACTTCTCATGCAGTCGGGAGCGGGCGAGTGGATCTGGCGTCCCTTGCGCAATCCGAATGCCAAGACGATCTCGTCCTTCAGCGACAACAACCCGCGCGGCTTCGGCCTGATGCAGCGCGATCGGGTGTTCGAGAACTATCAGGATCTCGAAGCCCATTATCATCAGCGGCCCGGCTATTGGGTCGAGCCCATCGGGCAATGGGGCGAGGGCTGGGTCGAACTGGTCGAGCTTCCGACGCCGGATGAGACCCATGACAATGTCGTGGCCTATTGGCAGCCGAACCGCGCCTTCGAGCCTGGGCAGGAGGTCGTCCTGTCCTATCGTCTGCGGGCCGCATCGGCGATCGGCGCCATGCATCCGGGCGGCAGAGTGATCAACACCTTCCAGGCGCCTCCCCGCGCCAGCGGATCGAACGCGCCGAGCGATCCCCGGCACCGCCGCTTCATCGTCGACTTCGCGGGCGGCACCCTGCCTTACTATCTCGGCGCTCCGGAGCAGGTGCAACTCGTCCCCTCCACCTCCGCCGGGCAGATCACCAATACCTTCATCATGCCCAACAACCACACGAACGGCTTTCGGGCCGCCATCGACGTCAAGCTGGAGCCGGGCCAATCCACGGACCTTCGCGCCTTCCTGCGCGCCGGCAACAAGGCACTGACGGAGACCTGGACCTATCCATGGTTCGTGGAATGATCCGCAGCCGGCGTCTTGTCATCCCTGGCGGTCGTCTGCAGGCTGCGATGGGGATCCACCGGCAGCCCCGGCGCCATGGATTCCCTTCCCCTGCGGGCTTTCTCCTTCTCCGGCCGGGCGTGACACCCTCCACCCGTCATTCCGGGGCCGCGTAGCGGAGCCCGAGCCGAAGGGCCGCGCCGCAGGCGTGGGGAAACCCATAACGGCCGACGATGCCGAAAGCGGTAAGCGGNGGAGCCCGAGCCGAAGGGCCGCGCCGCAGGCGTGGGGAAACCCATAACGGCCGACGATGCCGAAAGCGGTAAGCGGTGCGCCCCTCCTCACCCTGTTCCGCACCCGCCTTCGTCACACCCCCCGCGTCATGGCCGGGCTTGACCCGGCCATGACGATCCGGTGAGGCGCGGCGCTCCACACAATCGGGATCACCGGCACAAGGCCGGTGATGACGGGGGAGGAGGAAGGGCCGAACAGGCTCCAGCGATCCACGTCAGCCCATGGCCCTCCTCCCGAGAGGCTGCCCTATGATCCCGTTCTCCTCCTGAGGAGCCGCTGCACGCGGCGTCTCGAAGGGGGTTCCAGGGATCACTGGTCCAAGGTCGGCGACAACGTGGAGAGGGCAGATCATGGGACCCTCCTCGCTTACAAGGATGGCACGAAGATCTTGCCAAGCGCGACTGAACCGCGCAGAAGCTGTGCCTCGGATCGCAGGCCGTTTGTCCTGCCTGGCCGAAGGTGAGTACCGATGAAGCTGAACGCCTGGATCGCGGGAGCGTTTGCAGCCTGTCTGGGCGGAAGCGCCCTGGCGCAGCAGCCGCTGACGGAGGTGACCTTCGGCACCAACTGGATCGCGCAAGGCGAGCATGGCGGCTATTACCAAGCCGTCGCCGACGGCACCTACGAGAAATACGGCCTCAAGGTGACGATCGTGCCGGGAGGCCCGCGGGCCAGCAACCGCATGCTCATGACCGTCGGCAAGCTCGATTTCTACATGGGCGGCAGCATGATCCAGGCGTTCTCGGCGGTGGAGAAGGACATTCCCACCATCGTGGTCGCGGCTCATTTCCAGAAGGAGCCGCAGGTGCTCCTCAGCCATCCCGGACAGGGGCTGGACACCTTCGCCGACCTGAAGAAGTCGAACGACATACTTCTGTCCAAGGACGGCGTCGCCACCTTCTTCCAATGGATGAAGGCCGAGTACGGCTTCAAGGACGAGCAGGTGAAGCCCTTCGGCTTCAATCCGGCGCCCTTCATCGCCAACAAGGCATCGGTGCAGCAGGGCTATGTCACCTCCGAACCGCTGACCATCGAGAAAGCCGCAGGGTTCAGGCCCAACGTGTTCCTGCTCGCCGATCACGGTTTCAGCACCTATTCCACCACCGTGGAAACGCGCCGCGAGATGGTGGAGAAAAATCCGGATCTCGTGCAGCGTTTCGTCGATGCCTCGACCATCGGCTGGTACAATTACCTTTACGGCGACAACACGAAAGCCAAGGACCTGATCAAGCGCGACAACCCGGAGATGACGGATGAACTGCTCGCCTATTCCCATGCCAAGATGAAGGAATACGGCATCGTCGATTCCGGCGACACCTCGGGTCTTGGCATCGGTGCCATGACCGACAAGCGCATGAAGGACTTCTTCGACAAGATGGTGAAAGCCGGCCTCTTCAAGGCGGATCTCGATTACAGAAAAGCCTATACGCTCCAGTTCGTGAACAAGGGCGTCGGGCTGAGCCTGAAGCAGTAAGAGGAGAGCGAAGCGTTCTTCGTATCGCCGCACCCATGACGCAGCTTCCGCCCGCGCTCGTTTCCTTGAGAGAGATCACGAAGATCTTCTCCAACGGCGTAACGGCGCTTGCCGGCTTCGATCTCGATGTGTTCGCAGGAGAGTTCGTGTCGCTCCTCGGCCCTTCAGGATGCGGCAAGTCGACGGTGCTGCGCCTCATCGCGGACCTCGCGCAGCCGACGGGAGGAAGCGTCACTTGGCCGGGCTCCACCGACCACGATCATCGCGGCGAGATCGGCTTCGTGTTCCAGGATCCGACATTGATGCCCTGGGCCGATGTGGCGGACAATGTGTGGCTCCCGTTGCGCCTGCGCGGCGTGTCCAGGCCCGATGCGCGGGATCGCATCGCCGAAAGCCTTGCCCTGGTCGGCTTGAGCGATTTCGCCAATGCCTACCCGCGCGAGCTCTCCGGCGGCATGAGGATGCGCGTGTCGATTGCACGGGCATTGTCGCTCAAGCCCCGGCTGCTTCTCATGGACGAGCCCTTCGCCGCCCTCGACGAGATCGCCCGCTTCCGTCTCAACGACGACCTGTTGCGCCTGCAGGGCGACCTGCGCTGCACGATCGTGTTCGTGACCCATTCGGTCTACGAGAGCGCCTATCTGTCGAGCCGCATCGCGGTCATGTCGTCGCGCCCGGGCCGCATCGTCGCGGACATCAGGGGCGAAGCGCCCGGACCGCGCTCGAAGGAGTTTCGCACCAGCGCGCGCTATGCCGAGCTGTGCGGACAGATCTCGCAGGTTCTGCTGAATCAGACGGCAGAGGAGCGGTTGTGATGGCCTTCGCTCCCATGCCCGCACGCCGGCAAGGCAATCCCTTGAAGATCGTTCTGCCGCTTGTCGTCTTCGCGGCGGCCGTCGCCGCATGGGAGGCCATCGTGCGCATCGAGGGCGTCCCGCCCTACATCCTGCCCGCGCCGAGCCTGATCGCGCAGACCCTCGTGGCCGACTGGCCGCTGCTCTCGGCCTCGCTTGTGACGACGCTCCGGACCACGCTCTCCGGCCTCGCCCTTGCCGTTTTCGGCGGTGTGCTGCTGGCGGTTCTGTTGAGCCTGTCGAGGATCGTCGAGTTCTCGCTCTATCCATTCGCCGTCGTGCTGCAGGTCACGCCGGTCATCGCCGTCGCCCCCCTGCTCCTGATCTACATGCCCCAGGACGTGGCGGTTCTGGCCTGCGCCTGGCTCGTCGCCTTCTTTCCGGTTCTCTCGAACACGATGCTCGGCCTGCAATCCGTGGACCGGAATCTCATGGAGCTGTTCCGGCTTTACGGCGCCCCCGCCTCGCAAGGCCCGCTGGCGCGTCTCCGGGCACGTCTGAAGGCTCTTTGGTATCTGCGTCGTCCGGCAGCTCTCCCGGCCTTCCTGGCGGGCTTGCGGATTGCAGGCGGGCTCTCCCTCATCGGTGCCGTGGTGGCCGAGATGGCGGCAGGATCCGCCGGCGCAGGCTCGGGGCTGGCCTACCGCATCATCGAGAGCCAGTACCGGCTCAACATTCCGCGCCTCTTTGCAGCTCTCGTGCTTCTGGCCTTGACCGGCATCGGCCTCTTTCTCGTCCTGGCCGCGCTCAATCACGTCCTTCTTCGCCGCTGGCACGAGAGCGCCCTCGATCGAGAGACCTGAGCGCGTTCGTTTCACCTGTTAATAGTGTGCCGGCTTGTCATCGTACCGTCATGAGTCCCGTCCATGGTATGGTGGAAACTCTTCGAACAGCGAGGGACCATGGATACCGACAACAAGCATCCGGGCATCAAGAGCGTCGGATGGGCTCTGGTTCAAACCTCCCGCCTGCATCGAAGCCGCACGGGCGACAAGCTCTCGGAACTCGGCCTCTTCGCCGGCCAGGAGCAGGTTCTCCAGGCCCTGAGCAATTCCGGCCCCATGACCATGGGCGAGTTGGCGGCCATCCTGCGCGTGCGCCCGCCGACCGCATCCAAGACCGTCTCACGTCTCTCCAGCCTCAAACTGGTGGAGCGTCACACGGAGCCCGGGGATGCCCGGGTCGTGCGCGTGAAGCTCACCAAGGAGGGCAAGCGCAAGGCCGCCGCCATCGACGCCCTGTGGGAAGAGGTCGAGGCCGAGCTACTCCAGGGCTTCGACAACAAGGACCGCAAGCGGCTGCGCAAGCTCCTGCGCAAAGCCGCCAAGAACCTCGCCGGCCTTACCGGAGCCGATCAGACCGGCTTCGAGACCGATGACGAGGTGGACGGGCTGGAAGCCGCCAGCGAGCCGGAGTTGGCCGCGATCGCCTGATCGCAACCCCTGTGTGCCGCGCACGACCCTCGTGCGTGGCGGACATTCGCATCGGGACGGCGGAGCGGCTAGCATTCCCGCATGGCCGACACCATCCCCATATCCTCTCCCAAAACCGCCGCGCAGCGCCAGAACCGGATGGTGGGCATCGCTCTCATGTGCGCGGCCCTGTTCTGCTTTTCGTGCCTCGATGCCACGGCCAAATGGGTGAACAGCTCCGTCGACCCCATGATCACGGTCTGGGCGCGCTACATCTCGGCCGCTTTTCTGACCTTCCTCGTCATCAATCCCCGGACCCAGCCGGGAGCGCTCAGGACGCGCCGGCTTCCGCTGCAGCTCCTCCGCTCGTTCCTGCTCTTCGCCTCGACCCTGTGCAATTTCTTCGCCCTGAAATACCTGCAGCTGGTCGAGACCCAATCGATCATCTTCGCGACACCGCTGCTGGTAGCACTGCTTGCTGGCCCCCTTCTGGGAGAACGCATCGGCTGGCAGCGCATGACAGCCATCGCCGTCGGCTTCATCGGCATACTCGTCATCACGCGACCGGGCTCAGGGACCATGCATCCCGCCGCCCTGCTGTCGCTGGCAGGCTCCGTCTCCTACGCCTTCTACAACATCGTAACGCGCATGCTGGCCTCGAGCGATTCCATTGCGACCACGACCCTCTATTCGAGCGTCGCCGGCATCGTCTTCGTCACCCCCGTCCTCCCCTGGGTGTGGACCACACCCTCCTCGCCGCTCGTCTGGTTTCTCCTTGCGACGACGGGCTTCTACGGAGCCTTCGGCCACTGGCTTCTGGTTCTCGCCCATGCCCGGGCCCCGGCGGCGATCCTGGCGCCCTTCATCTACAGCCAGATCGTCTGGATGCTGGTGTTGGGCTACGTTCTCTTCGGCGACTGGCCGGATTCTTGGACCTTCGTCGGGGCTGGCATCGTCATCGCATCGGGGCTCTATTTGCTCTACCGTGAGCGTGTGAAGCATCGAAAGCCGGAGCCGTCCTCGTGAGTGATGCCGCCATCGACACCCTGCCCGGGATCGGCCCCGTCACGCAGAGCAGGCTGGAGGATGCGGGGATCCGCACAATCGGCGACCTCAGGTCCATGGGATCGGTCGAGGCCTACCGGCGGCTGAAATTCATGCTGCCCCGGCAGGTGAGCCTCAACGCGCTCTATGCCCTGGAAGCCGCCTTGCGCGGGTGCCATTGGCTCGACCTGCCGCAGGACGTGAAGGCCACGCTCCGGGAGCAGGCCAAGATCATCGACGAAGCCTTTCGCCGAGGCGGCGTCACACGCTGTGCCCTTTAACCGAAACGACAATAGGAAACGCCATGAGCCGAACCGACATCCTGATGACAGCGCCGATGATGCCGATCGTGATCGAAGCGCTCGACAAGGCCGTCACGCTCCACCGCCTGTGGGAGCAGACGGACAAGGAAACCTTTCTGAAGGAATTCGGTCCCCGGATCCGGGGCGTGGCGACCAGCACGCTCTTCGGCCGCGTGGACGCCAGCCTCCTCGATCGGCTGCCCAATGTGGAGATCGTTTCGAGCTTCGGTGTCGGCTATGACAATGTGGATGCGGCGGAAGCCGCCAGGCGCAACATCGTCGTCACCAACACGCCCGGCGTCCTCGACGACGAGGTGGCCGACCTCACCCTCGGCCTGCTCCTCGCAACCCTGAGAAAGATCCCGCAGGCCGACCGCTACCTGCGTGAGGGACAATGGTTGAGGGCTTCCTTTCCCCTTTCGGCGACCCTGCGCGAGAGAAAGATCGGCATCGTCGGGCTGGGGCGCATCGGCAAGGCTATCGCGAGGCGGCTCTCCGGCTTCGATGTGAGCATCGCCTATCACGGGCGTACGCAGCAGGACGATGTGGCCTATGCCTATTACCCGACCGTGACCGGCCTCGCAGAGGCTTGCGACGTGCTGATCGTCATCACGCCCGGCGGCGCCTCGACCAGACACCTCATCGATGCGGATGTGCTGAAAGCCCTGGGACCGACCGGCGTTCTGATCAACGTCGCCCGCGGCACCGTCGTCGACGAGCAGGCGCTCATCCAGGCGCTCAAATCGGGCACGATCCTGAGCGCTGGCCTCGACGTCTACGAGGACGAGCCGCGCGTCCCGCAGGAACTGATCGATCTGGAGCACGTGGTGCTCCTCCCCCACATCGCCTCCGCGTCGGTTCACACCCGCAACGCCATGGGCAAGCTGGTGGCCGACAACCTGATCTCATGGTTCGACGGCAAGGGTCCTTTGACGCCGGTTGCGGAGACACCCTGGCGCCCGAAATAAGCCGAGCTCGAAACCCATCGGAAGACATGCGCCGCGTGAGCCTCATCCGGCTCGCGCCCGTGCCAAGGTCTGGCGTGGCGCTTCGCCGAAGGTATGCCTATAGGCGGTGGCGAACTCGCCCAGGTGGCCGAAGCCGCAGCGCAAGGCGATCTCGGTGACCGTGACGGTGCCTGGGTCGGACAGCAGCAGGGTCTCATACGCCCGCTTCAGGCGCAGCGACCGCAGAAACCCCATGGGCGTGGTGTTGCGGAAGTTCTGGAAGCCGTTCTGCAGGCTCCGGGCGCTCACGCCGGCATGAGCCGCGATGTCGGCCAGGGACAGGGGCTCGGAAAAGTGCGCCTCGATGAAGGCTTCGGCACGCTTGACGTAGAAGGGCACGGCGGCGGATTGCGGCCGCAGCAAAGCGTCCGAATAGGTGTGGGAGTGTCCGAGCAGGAAAGCTGTGCTGACCATCTGCTCGAGCTGCTGTGCGACAGTCGGCACCTGCCGGGTCGTGGAGAAGGGATCGCTCAACTCACCAGCGACGTAGCTACCGAGGCGTCGCCAGCTTTGCCCGGCGGCGCCTTCCAGGGAGGTCTGTATGTTGAACTCAAGGGGCCGCTCGATCTCGTGTCCGAGCAACTTTGCGCATTGCTCCGTGAGCCTGCCATGGCTGAGCAGGATCGAGAGCGTTTCGCAACTGTCTTGGTAGTGCATCAACAATTCCGGGCCGGAAGGGAGAATGACCGCTTGTTCAGCGGTGAACGCGTATTCGCGCCCTTCCATCTTTGCATGCCCGGCGCCACTCTCCGCGATGACGAATGCCAATCGGTCGTCCGTATCCGTAGGATAAACCTGCGCCGTCAGTTCGGCGCCATAGGCAATGGTGAAGACCCCCAGGTCATTTATACCATGAACGCTGAGCTTACTGTCCGCTTCCTGGATCCGAGATGCACGGGCCAGCCTGTGAGGCGTGACGAATCTGTTGCAGAGATCCTCGATCTCATCGAGACGAGGCGACTGCAACGAGAAGCCGACGGCACCATTGCTTTGAACGACTGGCCTGGACCCAGAACTTTCGTCGACCATGCCCAGATACTCTGTTGCCTATTCTTGCCATTTTGCTGAAGAACTTCAAAACGGTAGATTTTCCAAGTAAACTTGACAAGTCATAGGCTTTTTCTCTTGCCGTGACGGAATGGCGTCCTCGGCAATGTGCGTGCACGCTGCTTGCGCATTGGAGCCGTTCCTCCGCGCGCCATGCTAGGGATCGGAGATCCTTGACGACATTGCCGGGGGGACTGAGAACGGAGCATTGTTGAAGCTTGAGGGATCGGTCGACACGCACAGCCTTCCGCTGGCAGAACATTCTCACGCGTCCTGGCTGCCGTGGCTTTCTCTCCGCGAGCCGGATCGCGGAGAGCCTCAGCGGTAACCCGTTTTTGCCAAGGTCTGCTTGGGCGTTTCGCCGAAGGTGCGTCTGTAGAGGCTGGCGAACTCGCCCATGTGGCCGAAGCCGCAGCTGATCGCAATTTCCGTCACAGTCGTGCAGGCGGGATCCGCCCGGAGGAGAGCCTCTTGCGCCCGCCTCAATCGCACCAACCGGAGGAACGCCATAGGCGTCATCCCGCGGAAACTCTGAAAGCCGTTCTGCAGGCTTCTGGCGCTCACCGCGGCCTGCGCGGCGATGTCGGCGAGGGACAGCGGCTCGCTGAAATGGGCCTCCATGAAGGCTTCCGCCCGCTTGACGTAGAACGGCGCTGCAGGCGACTGGGGCTTGAGCAATGCATCGGAATAGGTGTGCCGATGCGCGAGGAGAAGAGAGGTGATCAGGGTCTGCTCGAGCTGTTGCTGGGCTGCCGGGAGAAGCTTCAGCATCGAATGCGGCTCCTGCAGCTCGGAGGCGACGTATTGCGTCAGCCGCAGCCAGCTCTGTCCGGACGCGGTCTCGAGGGAAAAATGCGTCTGGAAATCGACTGGTTTCACGATCTCCCGTCCGAGCAGCTTCGCACAATACTCGGCAATTCTGCCGTGGTTCATCAGCAGGACGCGCGTTTCGCAGTCCTCCGCATATTCGAGGGTTTCGCGGGGTCCTGAAGTGATCATCACGCCTTCACTCTGCGAAACTGCGAACTCCTCGCGGTCCAACAGCACTCGGCCTGCGCCTTCATTCGCCATGACGAAGCCCAGAAGATCACCGGCTTCGTAATGCTCGAACTCAACGGCGATCCGACGGCCATAGCGAATGTCGAAGACCGCGAGGTTTTTCGCGCCGTGCAAATGGAATGCGCTGTCGACAGATCTGTCGCGGCTCAAAGGAACGAGCTTGTGGGGAGTGATCTGCGAGCTGACCACATGCTCAATCTCATCGATCTTCGAAGAGCGATAGGATTGCTCGATGACGGGCCCACTTCGCTCATTCGCGTCATGGGGCCGTTCCTGCGCGGGGGGTGGCAGATCTCCGCGTGAATCGAGCTTCGATGCGCCTGCCATGGCTATACCACCTTGACCATGGTCGGCCTTGAGACGTGTTCGACGATGCTGCGGACGGTGCAGCAGGCGTCGACGACCGGAGCTGAAGCTCCTCTTCCAAGTCGCAGATCTGTTTTGCCTCGCTCCATATAAAAGCCGTCTGGACCTCAACGCTCTGGAACCGATTCCCACGGAATCTCGACATTCCGTACGCTCCCGGTTTATGCAATATAATGACGTTATAATCAATATGACGGGAGAAATGCTCGGGACGAGCAGGTGCCGATTGGAGCGTTGCAATTCACCACGCTCAGGAACTCCAGGCCGCGATAGGGAATAGAGGCGGCTCCTGCGATAGGACATGATCGAAGTGGAGCACAGAAGCTGCCGCTGGACATCCCTTATGCACGCACGATGATCGGGAGCCATTCCCTTCGACAACCGTGTGTTGCATATCACGGCACAGCGATCTCAATGCCATGTCCGATACTCCCTCGCCGCGGAGGAAGGGAACGCCGCGATGTCCGGAGTCCTGCTCCCCTCGGAATCCCGGTGACGTTCTAGCGGGATCATGCCCGCGCCAAAGTCGCGCGGGGCGTCTCGCCGAAGGTGCGCCGGTAGGCTGACGCGAACTCGCCCATATGGTTGAACCCGCAGACCAGCGCGATCTCGGTCACTCTCGCGGTGCCCGGGTCGGCTGCCAGCAGCGTGCGATGCACCCGCTGCAGCCGCAGCGCGCGCAGAAATCCCATGGGCGTGGTGTTGCGGAAGTTCTGGAAGCCGTTCTGCAGGCTTCGGGCGCTCACGCCGGCCTGCGCTGCGATCTCGGCCAAGGACAGGGGCTCGGCAAAATGCGCCTCGATGAAGGCCTCGGCACGCTTGACGTAGAAGGGCACGGCGGCGGATTGCGGCCGCAGCAGCGCGTCCGAGTAAGTGTGGGTCTGACTGAGCAGAAAGCCGGTCAGCACCGTCTGCTCCAGCTGCTGGCGGGCGGCGGCCATGGTTCGGAACAGGGAATGCGGGTTGGCGAGCTCTGCGGTGGCATACTGAAACAGCCTCATCCAGCTTTGTCCGTTGGCGCTGCTCAGATCGAAGCCGGTATTGAACTGGAGATCTTGGTCGAGATCGCGAGCCAGCAGCTTTGCGCAATGCTCTGCCATCTTGCTCTTGTTCATCACGAGAGCGGAGGTCGCGCAATCATCACGATAGTTCAGAGTTCTAGGTGGGCCAGCGGACATCACGATGCCACGCTGGCTGGAAAATTCATGCTTGCGACCGTCCATGATGAACTGGCCGCTTCCTTTGCGAGCCCAGACGAAGCCCATCCGCTCATCATTCGGTTCGTGCTGGATATTGACCCCGACCGAGCATCCATAGCCGGTTGCGAAGGTGAAAAAATCCTGTAGGCCGTGGACCTGGAAAGCGCCGTCGAAAGTAACCTCTTTCGTTAGGGGTCTCAGTCGGTTGGGAGAGATCAGCGAACTTGTGAGATCCTCCATCTCGTCGAGCTCGGTCGACCTGATCACAAGATCGACCACGGATCCAGCGTGACCGGCAGGCTTTGCGCCGGAGCCGCTGTTTGGAAATGAAGGGTGGCCTTCAACATCGGGCTCTTCGCCTTTTTCGCGCCCGATGGAAATGTTGCTCGTCATGCAGACGCCGTTATCCAGGAGAATGCGTCCGACGTTTCAGACAGGGTCATGAGGCTCTCACCTTCATCAGAGAGGCATGGTTTGCGATTTCTCCAAAGGCATCTCGGTAGGCTGCTGGAATCAGCGAATTGGGACATGGCGGCTTCAACGATAAACTGCTTTCGCCAAGGTTTGCTTGGGCGTCTCGCCGAAGGTACGCCTGTAGAGACTGGCAAACTCGCCCATATGTCCGAAGCCGCAGCTGAGTGCTATCTCCGTCACGGTTGCGTAGGCTGGATCCGCCCGCAGCAGGGTCTCATAGGCGCGCTTCAGGCGCAGCGATCGCAGAAACCCCATGGGCGTGGTGTTGCGGAAGTTCTGGAAGCCGTTCTGCAGACTTCGGGCGCTCACGCCGGCCTGCGCGGCGATCTCGGCCAAGGACAGGGGCTCGGCAAAATGCGCCTCGATGAATGCCTCGGCCCGCCTGACATAGAAGGGCACGGCGGCGGATTGCGGCCGCAGCAACGCGTCCGAATAGGTGTGAGTCTGACTGAGCAGAAAGCCGGTCAGCACCGTCTGCTCGAGCTGCTGGCGGGCGGCGGCCATGGTTCTGAACAGGGAATGCGGGTTGGCGAGTTCCGCGGTGGCGTACTGAAACAGCCTCATCCAGCTTTGCCCATTGGCGCTGTTCAGATCGAACGCCGTGTCGAATTGGAGATCCCGGTCGAGGTCGCAGGCCAGCAGCTTCGCGCAGTGATCCGCTGCCTTGTGCCGGTTCATCAGGAGAACGGAGATCTCGCAATCGTCGCTGTGGTTCAGAGTCTTGAGAGGGCCGGTGGGAAACACTACGCCGCGCTCGCCGGACATATCGAACTCTTGCCGGTTCAAGGTGAGCCGGCCTCTTCCCTTGGGCGGCATGACAAACGCCATCCGCTCATCGGGTAACACATCTTCGAGACGCCCTTCTACTGAACGTCCGTAGGAGATCGTGAAGCCGCAAAAGTCCGGTACGCCGTGGAGACGCAAAGTGCTGTCGAACGCACCGTCCTTCGTCAGAGGCTTCAACCTGTGAGATGAGATAAAGGAGTTTGTAATATCCTCCATCTCGTCCAACTGCCTCGACCTGATCACCAGATCGACGATGGCTCCAGCCTGAGCGACGGATCTTTCGCCGAGTCCATCACCCTCCTTGGGAGGCGTCTTTTCCATCTCTGGATAGGCATGCGTCATGATCCTGCCCGTCTCGACGGCCGTCCCAAGGGCCGGTTGAGTCTGTCCATGCGTCGTCCAAAGTATCCATTTTCCCGCGAAAAGTACGATGCCTGCGTTTTTCCGACAAGGCTTGCGCTCCTCCGATTTCCGCAAGGGAATACCTGTGGGAAATTGAGGGCGACTTCAACAAGTCAAAGCAGAAGAAAAACACTTTCTACCTGAAGACGGCGTTGCTACTTTCACTTGAGGCTTCAAATGGCTACTACAACCACAAGTATGAGACAGTCAGTCATGCTAAGTCTTATCGATTTAGTGCTCGGTGAAAATGTCCACGTAGTCTCTCGCTACAACCCAAGAGCAACCTCTTTGACGACGTTTTTGGTGAACTTCTATTTTGTTCGTGGAATCGTATTGTATAGCCTCAGCCGGTATAACGGCTCCATCCGGGACTTCAGTTTGGTATTGCGGATGGATTGGAGGCACCGTGGGGCGGCGGCATGGATTGCCAAAGCAGAGCGCGCCAACAACAGAGCCGCGCGGGGGTAGAGCCGATCAAGAACAGAGAATAACCGCTTATCAAAAGCCACGGCAAACTGAAAAGGCAGGCTTATACAGCCTGCCTTCTTCCTTTATCCGATGTGTCCTGGATACCAGGATGGTGATTGACGCTCAGGCCGGCCCATTCATTCCGCCAAGGCGCAAATGATTGCCCGCGGTATGCCGGGATGATACCTGCGGGTCCTCACCGCATGAAAAGCGCCATCAAAGGGCGAACCCGCCATCGACGAGGTGGATATGGCCCGTCGTGTAGCTGGACTCGTCGGAGGCGAGATAGACGGCGAGCGCCGCCACCTCCTCGGCCGTGCCGAGCCGGCCCATCGGCTGGCGGTCGACGAAGGCTTGGCGCACGGTCTCCAGGCTCTGACCGGAACTCGCGGCAAGCGCCGCGATCCGCTCGTCGAGCGAGGGCGATTGAATCGTGCCGGGGCAGATGGCGTTGGCGCGGACGCCGCGCTTGATGAAATCGGCCGCGACCGCCTTGGTGAGGCCGATCACCGCTGCCTTGGTCGTCCCGTAGACATAGCGGTTCGGGATGCCGCGCACGGACGAGGCGCCGGACGCGATGTTAACGATCGAGCCCCGGCCCTTCTCCAGCATGCCCGGCAGCACGGCACGAATCGTCCGGTGCATGGATCTCACGTTCAGGTCGAACGAGAAATCCCAGTCCTTGTCGGAGCATTCGAGAATCGTGCCGTGATGCACGAAACCCGCTGCATTGACGAGAACGTCGAAGGATCCGGCCTCGGCGACGAGTTGCTCGACGTCGGCGCTCGACAGCACATCGAGTCTGCGCTTCTCGGCGCCCTCGAGGCCCTCCAGCTTCGCAACGTCGAGATCCGTCGCCCAGACCTTCGCGCCTTCGCGAAGGAAAGCCTCCGCGATGGCGCGTCCGATCCCCTGCCCTGCCGCCGTGACGAGGGCTGTCTTTCCTTGAAGTCTGTTCATGCCAGCCCCCGTTCCGATTCTGCAGATCAGTGATTGTCGCGCGGCACGCCGAAAGTCTGCGCGACTTTCTGGTACTTCACCGCCGGCTTCAGGGTCATACCCTCGGAGAGCTGATCCACCATGGAGCGCTGGATCTCCTGCCAGGGCGTCTGGCTCGCCGGATAGGCATAGCCGCCCTTGGCTTCGAGATCGGCGCGCCGCCTCTCCAGTTCGTCCGGCGGCAGAAGAATGTCGGCGCTGCGCTTGTTGAGATCGATGCGGACGCGATCGCCCGTCTGCAGCAGGGCCAGCCCGCCGCCCACGGCCGCCTCCGGCGAAGCGTTGAGGATCGACGGCGTGCCCGACGTGCCGGACTGGCGTCCGTCGCCGATGCACGGCAGCGAGAGAACGCCGCGCTTGATGAGCGCCCCCGGCGGCTGCATGTTCACCACCTCGGCGGCACCGGGATAACCGATCGGGCCCGCACCGCGCATGATGAGGATCGTGTGCTCGTCGATGTTGAGCGACGGATCGTCGATGCGGTGGTGATAATCCTCCGGTCCGTCGAACACCACGACAGGTCCCTCGAACGCATTCGGGTCCTCCGGATTGTTGAGGTAACGCTCCTGGAATTCCGGGCTGATCACGCTGGTCTTCATGATCGCGGAATCGAACAGCGTTCCTTTCAGGTTGAGGAAGCCGGCCTTCTCCTTCAGCGGATTGTCGTAGGAGCGGATCACGTCGCGATCCCAGGTGAACTTGCCCTTGCAGTTCTCACCGATGGTGGTGCCGGTGCAGGTCAGCGCATTCTCATGGATCTTTCCCGCGCCGATCAACTCGGCGAGCACGGCCGGCAGACCGCCGGCACGGAAATACTCCTCGCCGAGATACTCGCCCGCCGGCTGCACATTCACGAGAAGCGGGATCTCGAAGCCGATGCGCTCCCAGTCGTCGCAATCGAGCGGCACGCCGATATGCTTGGCGATCGCATTGATGTGGATCGGCGCGTTGGTGGAACCGCCGATGGCCGCATTGGCCACGATGACGTTCTCGAACGCCTCACGGGTCATGATGTCGGAGGGCTTCAGATCCTCCCACACCATGTCGACGATGCGCAGGCCGGTCTCATAGGCCATCTGTCCGCGCTCGCGGTAAGGCGCGGGCACTGCTGCGGACCCCGGCAGGGACATGCCGAGCGCTTCCGCCAGCGCGTTCATCGTCGAGGCCGTACCCATGGTGTTGCAGTGGCCGACGGACGGCGCGCTCGATCCGACGATGTCGATGAATTGCTGGTAATCGATGTCGCCCGCCGCGTGGCGCTCGCGCGCCTTCCACACGATGGTGCCCGAGCCGGTGCGCTCGCCATGGTGCCAGCCGTTGAGCATCGGCCCGACATTGAGCGAGATCGCCGGGATGTTCACGGTCGCCGCCGCCATGATGCAGGCCGGCATGGTCTTGTCGCAGCCGGTCAGCAGCACGACGCCGTCGAGCGGATAGCCGTAGAGAACCTCGACGAGGGAGAGGTAAGCGAGATTGCGGTCAAGGCAGGCCGTGGGGCGCTTGCCCGTCTCCTGGATCGGATGGCACGGGAACTCGAAGGGCACGCCGCCCGCGGCCGTGATGCCGTCACGCACGCGCTTGGCGAGCTCGAGGTGATGCCGGTTGCAGGGGGACAGGTCGGATCCCGTCTGCGCGATGCCGATGATCGGCTTCTTGCCCTGCAGTTCCTTGCCCGTCAGGCCGTAATTCAGGTAGCGCTCCAGGTAGAGCGCGGTCATGCCCGGATTGTCGGGATTGTCGAACCAGAGCCGTGAGCGAAGCTGATCGGGAGTGCGACGGTGAGGCCTCTCAGCCATTCTTCATATCCTTTCGGGCATCCGTAAATGCAGTGGCGGTATTTGATCCAGGACAGGGGGTAAGATCAACCTCCCCTGACGAAAGAAGCTGCCTTTTGGTAAGCGTGGGCGGCGGCACAACTCGGCGTCGATTGAAGATCCGCTTTCCACTGCAGCGGATAAATTGTTATACAATTCCACAAGCGGGATTTCTCGCGACGCACCTCTTCTCCATCGGGTAACGCCGGGCGGCCCTGCCATGTTTCGATACGCTCTTCCTTTCGCCGCGATGATTCTCCTTTCATCGCCGGCCATCGGCGACGATTGCCCGACAGCGCAGACGGCGAAGCTAGGCTTCGTTCTGGAGCGTCAGGGAACGATCGCGGAGGTCCGCCCCGCTTCGGATCACTTCGTCCATGTGGTGAACTCGTATCCCGGCGGGAAAAGGCAGGATGTGATCTACTACCGGGGACTTTTCCCGATCAGCCGTTTCGACGACACGGCCCGGAGCATCAACATTCCCGTGTCGGATCTGCGAACCGTCTTTCCGCTCGAACCGAAGGCCCGCCGCGCCCTGACCTATGCACCGGCCCAGCCGGGCAAGGTAGGAGCTCTGATCTCGCTGGAACTGACCGTCATCGGCCAGGAGCAGCTCCAGCTCGGCTCCTGCTCCTACAACGTCCTGGTGGTGCGCAACCGCTTCCTCAACACGGACGGCAGGGCCACATCCGAACACACGGACCTCTACTCGACCGAGCTCGGATTCGTTCTGGCGAAGCGTTACGAGGAGAAGGGCGGCACGCAGACCACCATCAAGTACCAGAGCATCAAGCCGCTGGGGCGGTTATCGCCTCTTTGATAATGGCAGATGGTTCCTCGGGGTTGGCCCTCGAAGCGAATAGCCTCCGGTCGAGGTCCGATCCTTGACCGGACAGTCCTGGCGCGGGCCGCAGCAATCGGGTTTGGAACAAACGCCGTTTTGGGCCGGTTGAATTCTGCCTCGGTGGCGCCCGAAGAGCATCAGGAGAGTGCCGGCACGTTGCTGTCCACTCCGCTGAGAACCGTTCTCGCGGCCCCGGCTGCTTCCATGTTCTGAGGAGTTGCGCCGATGAACCAGAACGTCGCCGAAAAGGTGGTCGTCATCACGGGCGCCAGTAGCGGTATCGGCGAAATCACGGCCCGTCATCTGGCGAGCCTCGGAGCCCATGTGGTCTTGGGAGCACGGCGTTTGGAGCGCCTGGAGGCGATCGCTTCGGAGATCCGGGCCCAGCGAGGCAGGGCTGAAATTGCGGCCGTCGATGCGACGAAGCGTCAAGACGTGGAGGCGCTGGTAAGAACAGCCGAGACCGCCTTCGGGCGTCTCGACGTCATGATCAACAATGCAGGGCTCATGCCCCTGTCCCGCCTCGACCAGACCAAGGTCGACGATTGGGAGCGGATGATCGACATCAATCTCAAGGGCGTACTCTACGGGATTGCCACGGCTCTTCCGATCATGCGACGCCACAATGGAGGACATATCATCAACATAGCCTCGACAGCAGGCTTGCGCGTCAGGCCTACCATGGCCGTCTACTCCGCCACGAAATTTGCCGTGCGAGCCATCTCGGAGGGACTGCGGCAGGAGGCGACGGCTTACAACATCCGCAGCACGATCATCTCACCCGGTCCGACGGAAACCGACCTGCCCCGCCAGCGTCACCGATCCGGATGCTGCGGCGGCGGTCCGCGAACAGCATCAGATCGCCATGCCGTCTCTGTCCGTGGCGCAGGCGATAGCCTTCGCGATCAGCCAGCCCGCAGAAGTGGACGTGAACGAGATCGTCCTTCGACCAACCGCGTTGTCTTAGAGAGGCGATCCCGGAAGCAAATCGGCTCTTGGATCCGATGCTCGATTCCTTGAGCAGCGCATCGTCCGGAGCGGACCCAGAGGTCATGTGAGCCAGCCCGTCAGCTCAGGCCACCGGCGGTATCGTCGATCTGCGCGCGCATCGCCGGATCGAGATCGAGCGCCTCGGCCAGCTGATGCAGGAACTCGCGTTCCTGGATCGTGTCGGGATCGATGGCGATGCGCGCAGCCGCATAGACCTGCGCGGCCTTGTCCGGATCGTTGACGTTGGCGGCCAGCTCCTCCACATCGGCGGGCGAAGCCATTTCGGTTTCCAGCCAGCGGCTCGCTTCAGGATCGATGCCTGCTTCGGTCAGCCCGTTGACGATGCGCGAGCGCTCGGCCGCATCGATATGCCCGTCGGCTGCAGCAGCCGCCACCATGGTGCGGAGAAAGAGGAGCGCATCGTCCTCGGTCTGCGAAACCGGATGGAAGCGCGACGTTTCCGGCAGGCTCAGGGCAGATTGGGCGACGGCCTCATCGGGACCGGAGGCCGGAGCCCCGGACGAATCGGCCCCGCCTGCCTGCGGTCCCCTGGCTGTCTGCTGGTTCTGATAGGCCTTGTAGGCCAGCCCGCCGATGACCGCCAAGCCTCCGAGCTTGACCAGATTGCCGGTCAGCTTGCCCTTCTTGCGCCCCTTGAACAGAAGGCCTGCCAGGCCGACCAGAGCTGTTTGGGTGAGGCCGGGATTGCGAAGGGCAAATTCCTTGGCTTTCTGCAGAAGTTGATCGGGAGACTGGCCCGTGACCTGGGTCACGCTCTTCTCGACCTGCTGCTTCACGCCGCCCTGGCTGGCTTGACCGGGGTTCTGCTGATCAGGACGGCCAATGGCTCCGACGAATGCATCCAAAAGCTTCCTGTAGTCGACCATAAGGCTCTCCCGTTGACGTCAATCCAGCAAAGAACAACGGGAGGGCAGCAGAATGGTTCAGGTTGTCATGCCGACACCCGAGGCGGGCTTCGGCACCATGGCCGTGCGGGCCTTGAAGAGCTGCGACACGACTACGGGGCTCGCCATCGCCAATCCGATCAGAGTGGTCTGTGCATCGGGCGCGATGATCGGCAGGGACGCGAGCCCGATGAGCCAGCGCTCCCAGGCCCGCATCGGCGTCAGCCCGTACCCGGCAAAGGCCGCCGACAGGAACATGATGCCGATCACGGCTCCCGCCGTGACGAAAAGGAAGCTCGGCAAGGTGAATTCCGGCGTGACGATGAGCATGGCCGGGCCGTACACGAAGACGAACGGCACGAGCGCCTTGCCCAAGCCCAGCCGGAAGGCCGTGTTTCCGGTCCTGAATGGATCGGCCCCCGCCATGCTGGCGCCCGCATAGGCGGCTAACGCCACGGGCGGCGTGATGTCGGCGAGCACCCCGTAATAGAACACGAAGAAATGCGCGACGAGCGGCTGGACCCCGAGAAGCCCCAAGGCCGGCGCCGCGACGGTCACCATGATGATGTAGTTCGCCGTCGTCGGAACGCCGCATCCCAGCAGGATGCAGACGACGGCCGTCATCAGCAGGGTGAAGAACAGCGTCATGGCCTTCATGTCGGAGAGGCCTGCCGGCACGAAATCCATGAACCCTTGCGCCAGTTGAGCGGCAAACGACGTGACGATGAAGGAGATCTTGAAGCCGACGCCGGTGAGCGTGACGATGCCCACGATGATGCCGACCGTTGCAGCGGCCGCACCCACCCCGATAGCGTATTTGGCACCGACCACGAAGGCATCGACGAGGTCGAGCACGAGCGCCTTGCCCGCGTCGCTCCTGAGGAACGTGGTGATCAGAAGCGCCAGCACCAGCCCGAGGAGCGGCGCGACGAAGACCAGTTGCGTGAGCATGCCCGTGGCCACGGCCGCCACGACGGCAGCCAGGAAACCGAGGGTGATCGCCGGCGCGCGTGAGGCCCCCACCACCAAGCAGGCCGTGATGCCCCAGAAGGCCGCGAGGTAAGGCGTGAAGCCGGAGAACAGCACGATCAGCAGCACAGCGAGCGGCATGATCGTCTGCCATCCCTCGCGAATGACCTTGCGGGCGTTGGGCAGCTCCTCGGCAGGCAAGCCCTTCAACCCGGCGCGCTTGGCCTCCAGATGGACCTGCATGAATACGCCGAAGAAGTGCATGCACGCCGGCACGATCGCGGCCAGGATCACCGTCTGATAGGAGACGTTGAGGAACTCGACCATGAGGAAGGCGGCAGCGCCCATGATCGGCGGGGTGATCTGTCCGCCGGTCGACGCGGCCGATTCCACGGCCGCCGCGAAATGGCGCTGATAGCCGACGCGGATCATCGCCGGGATCGTGAGGGAGCCGACCGTGACCGTGTTGGCGATGGAGGAACCCGAGATCATGCCGAACAGGGCCGAGCCGAAGATCGAGACCTTTGCCGGCCCGCCCGCATAGCGACCCGCCACGCAGGTGGCGAGATCGATGAACAGCTTGCCGAGACCGACCCGGGTCGCGAGCACGCCGAAGAGCACGTAGTGGAAGACGTAAGTGGCAACAACTCCCAGAGCGATGCCATAGATGCCCTGGCTCGTGAGATAGAGATGATTGACGATGTTCGACCAGGAAGCGCCGGGATGCTGGAGAATGCCCGGCATGGAAGGGCCGAAATAGGCATAGAGCATCACCCCGATGGCGATGACCGGAAGCGGCCAGCCCACGGAGCGACGCGTTGCCTCGAGCAGCACCACGATCAGGATCGTTCCCATGAGCACGTCCGTCGACGACGGGTTGCCGACCCGGAAGGCGAGCTCGCTGAAGATCCATGGCACATAGAGGCTGGAGACCGCGGCCGCGACGGCCAGGACCCAGTCGATCAGGGAAATGCTGCCCGGCCGCCACCAGGACGATGGCGCGATCCGCTCCTGACCGCTTTTGAAGGCCGAGAAGACGAGGAAGATGAGGCCCAACACAAAGGCCATGTGGATGCCGCGATGGGTGGCCTCCCGCAGCAATCCGAAGCCGGCCGTGTAGTAGTGGAAGAACGAGAGTGTCAGCAGCAGGCCCGCGACGAGCCAGGCGGTCGTCGGAGGAAGCGGGCGGAACCGCATCTCGGGATCGAATTTTTCCTCGAGACTGCGATTCTCGATGATCACATGGGCATCGGGTGAAGACATGGCGGGCTCTCGTTACAAGCAAAGGACCTCCCGCGGCTTCTGCCGCGGGAGGTCGAACCGGATGGTCGATTGGATCAGCCCTTGGACAGACCGGCTTCCTTATAGAAGCGCTCGGCGCCCGGATGCACAGGAATGCCCGCCCCCGCCAACGCGCTTTCCTTGCGGATGAGCTTGCCCTTGGCGTGGCCGGCGTCGAGGGCCGCACGGGTCTTGTCGCTCCACAGGCCTTTGACGACCTCATAGACGACCGCCTCCGGGACCTTGGCGGAAGTCACCCACTGGGCGCCCACGGCCAGGGTCTTCACAGCGCCCACATCCTTGTAGGTGCCGGCCGGGATTTCGTCGGCCGAGAAGAAGCTGTATTGCTTGCGGATCGCATCCGCCTCGGGGCCCGCGAGCGGCACGAGATCGACACCTCCGCCCGTCGCGGCAAGCTCCGTGATGGCGCTGGTCGGATAGCCGCCGACGAAGAAGAAGGCGTCCAACCCGCCGTCGCGCATGCGCTCGGCCGCCTGGTTCGGCTTCAGGAAGTCAGCTTTCACGTCCGATTCCTTCAGGCCCCAGCCCGAGAGGATGATCCGCGCATCCACGAGGGTACCGGAGCCCGGCTCGTCGAGGGACACGCGCTTGCCCTTGAGGTCCGCGACGGACTTGATGTTGGCGGACTTCGCGGCCACCAGATGAATGCTCTCCGGATAGAGGTTGGCGAGAAGACGCAGATCCTCGATCTTGCCTTTTCCCTCGAAGAGTCCCGTTCCCGTATAGGCCCAGTAGGCAACGTCGGCCTGGGTGAACCCCGACTCGAGGGCGCCCGAGACGATGGAATTGACGTTGGCGACCGAGCCGTTCGAGGCCTGAGCCGTCAGAACCAGTTGCGGTGGGTTCGAGACTGCATTCGCAATGAGGCCGCCCACCGGATAATAGGTTCCGGCCGTGCCCCCGGTGCCGATCCTGAAGAAGGCGGGAGCCTGAGCGAAGGCACTGCGGCTTAAAGCGGCTGCAGCACCAAGTCCAAGGCCGAACTTGGCCAACTCGCGACGTGACAATTTGACGGACATTGTGTTCCCCTGGTCAAAGCTACGACCGTTTGCAATACGGTTCTGCTTCACTCTAGCGAGAATCCCTGCTCCGTCTATGGGCCTTCCCTAGAGCACCGGACAGGAAATCCGAATCCCGTGGTTTTGGCTTGGTGCGATCTGTGATTCACTCTCTGGACCGGGAGGTGGATCATGGGTCACTGCTATTCTCTCGATCTTCGGGTGCGGGTCGCCGACTTTGTCGAGGCGGGCCATTCCTGCCGGGCGGCCGCTCAGCACTTTGACGTCAGCGAGAGCTTCGCCATCAAGCTGGTGCGGCGAACGCGGGACACGGGTTCGCCGGCGCCGGCCCGCCAAGGCCGCCCGCCCGGAGGCGGCAAGCTGGTGCCCT
>NZ_JAHAMK010000056.1 GCF_018383585.1 Microvirga sp. 3-52 | reverse complement strand
CTGGCGTGAGGGTCTGGCCGACTATGCCACGGTCGCGATGCGCTATGCCATCACCGAGCAGACGATTGATCGGGCGAGCGGCAAGGCAGTTGCCGGCGAGCCGGAGAGGACCGAGGAGGTCACGGAGATCTGGACCTTCCGGCGCGACAATCACGCATCCTGGAAGCTCTCGGCGATCCAGCAGGTGGCGTAGCCCGATCATAGTGAAACGCATCGCGCCAGCCGGTGCAGTTGACCATTTTCCATGCGGGCGCGACACCTGATGGCATGTCCTCCTCTTGCAGGTAGAGCCAACCGTGCCTACCTCAACTCTGCCTTAGGGTCCGGGCCCCTCTGGCGAGCGGGTCGCCGCTCGCGATGTCGGACTCCTTCTCTTGCTCTTGCGCCCACGAGCGCGACCGCAACTGGAGGATCCGATCTTGGATTCCATCTCCTCTTCTACCGCTCCCTCCATCCTCGTCGTCGAGTCTGATCCCGACCTTCGCGAGCTGATTGCTCGCCCCCTCGGACAAGCCGGCTATGACGCTGTGCTGGCTCCTTGCGGATCCGGTGAGGCGGCTCTCGATCTCATCTCCGCCGCCGATTTCGATGGCCTCTATTGTGAGGTTCAACTCCCCGGCCAGGTCGACGGCTGGGATGTCGGCGCCACCTTCAGCTTCGTCTGGCCTGACAAGCCGACAGTCTACGCCTCCGCCTTCGTCGCCGGGCCACCGGGGCGGCTGCGGAAAGGCATTTTCCTGCGCAGGTCCTTCGGCCTGGACCGGCTCGTCACGGTTTTCGAGACCAGCGCAATCGCCGCGCCGGCAAGACAGGCGCTGGCATGATCACTCCAGAAGCAAAAATGTTCGCAAGCATGCGGATTAAGCCCTCACGCAGCTCCGTACACCTCACATGAAGGACACGACACGCACGGATGTGATCGGACTGCTCGGGCCCTTGCGGCGCTATGCCCGCTCGCTGACGCGGGACGAGTCGCAGGCTGAGGACCTGGTGCAGGACACCCTCGTGCGCGCCTATGAGCAGCGCGGCTCCTTCCGCTCAGGCGGCAACCTGCGCGGCTGGCTGCTGTCGATCCTGCACAACACGTTCATTGACCATCGGCGCCGACAGGTCGCGGAGTTCCGCCGGATGGGACAGGTGGCTGAACTAGCCGATACCGCGGCTCCTCCCGAACAGGAGAGCTGGATGCGGCTTCAGCAGGTACATACCGCCTTCATGAGCCTGCCGGACGAGCAGCGCGCCGCCCTGCATCTCGTGGCCATCGAGGGCCTGTCCTATCAGGAGGCAGCGAGTGCCCTGAAGATCCCGGTCGGCACCCTCATGTCCCGCTTGGGCCGCGCCCGTTCCGCGCTGCGCGGGTTCGAGGCGGGAGCCGACGATCAGCCGTCCGAGGCCAGACGCCCAACCCTGCGCATCGTCGGAGGATCCGATGTCTGACCCCATCACCGAAGCGGACCTTCTCGCCTATGTGGACGATCAACTCGACCCTGCCAAGCGCATCGAGGTCGAGGAACATCTTGCCCACGACCCGGAAGCCGCCGCGCGCGTCATGGCCGACCTCAAGGATCGCGATGCCCTCCGGCTGATCCATGCCGCCCCCCTGCCCCGCCCTGCTGAGCCTGTTCTGGCGGCAGCGGATCGGCTTGAGCGGGCACTCGGCTGGCGGGAGCTAGGCTTGAAATTCCGCCGGATCGCCGCTGTCGTGGCGCTCGTCGGGTTCGGCTGGTTTGCCCACGGGCAGGTGGGGCTCGGCATCACCGACAGCGAGGCCTCGCCCAAGCCGCCAGCCTTTGTCGAGGATGCCCTGCACTCGCACGAGACGGCTCTGGTGCGGGCCCGCATGGCCTCGCAACCTGAGACCGCCGTGTACGACCCGGCTGAGATCCTGACGGAGACCGGCATCCGGCTGCCAGCCTTGCCGGAGGGATGGCAGGTTCGCGATGCCCAGATCTTTCCGTCCCGCGATGGCCACAGCGTGGAGCTCACCGTCGAGGCCGGCGATCTCGGCCGGGTGTCCCTGTTCGCAGGGCACGTACCGGTCTTCAACGTCATCGACCCGACCATCGCCCGCTTTGACGAAGCAAAGACCGTTTACTGGCAGACGGGCCAACTTGCCTACGCGCTGACCGGAACCGGCAGCGACAAGGCCATCGAACGGGCGGCCCTCCGGCTGTCCCGCACGCTTCAGTAATCCCCACAGGAGGACCTTGGATGAACACTCCCTATGCCTGGCAGACGACCACCGCCCGCGCGAGCGGCGCCATCTTCGACGAAGGCCTGCGCCAGCACATGCTGCGGGTCTACAATTATATGGGCATCGGCCTTGTGGTGACAGGCCTCGTCGCCTTCTTCGTCGCCTCGACGCCGGCCCTCTACGTGCCGATCTTCCAGACGCCGCTCAAGTGGGTGGTGATGCTGGCGCCACTCGCCTTCATCTTCTTCTTCTCGTTCCGGATGGACCGGATGACGGCGGCGTCGGCACGCACGGCCTTCTTCGCCTTCTCGGCGTTGATGGGCCTGTCATTGGCCTCTGTGTTCCTGGTGTTCACCGGCGCCAGTATCGCCCGCACCTTCTTCATCACCGCCGCCATGTTCGGCGCCACCAGCCTCTATGGCTACACGACCAAGCGCGATCTCTCGAAATTCGGCTCGTTCCTGGTGATGGGCCTGATCGGCGTCATCATCGCCTCGCTGGTCAACATCTTCCTCGCGTCGAGTGCGCTGCAGTTTGCGATCTCGATCATCGGCGTGCTCGTCTTCACCGGTCTGACCGCCTATGACACGCAGACGATCAAGGAGCAGTACGCTGAAGGCTACGGCCACGAGGCCAACAGCAAGATGGCCGTGTTCGGCGCGCTCTCGCTTTACCTGAACTTCGTCAACATCTTCCAGCTGCTGCTGAGCCTCACCGGCCAGCGGGAAGAGTAACCTCCGTCCATTGCCAGAAAGGATCAATTTACATGGACCATCAGGACCGTCAGGCCATCGAGCAGCTCTTCGGCAAGATCGCCCAGGTCGAGGGCCAAGCCGGAGCCCCGGACGCGCAGGCGGCGGAGTTCATCCGCTCGCGGATCACCCAGCAGCCGAACGCGCCGTATTACATGGCCCAGACCATCGTGGTGCAGGAGCAGGCCCTGAGCGCCGCCCATGGCCGCATCCAACAGTTGGAACAGGAACTTGCCAGCCGTCCGGCAGGCGGAGGCGGCTTCCTGTCCGGACTGTTCGGCGGCGGGCAGACCCGTCCCCAGCCGCATCAGCCCTACCAGCCGCAGCCGATGCACGGCATGCCGCCTCACGGTGCTCCCGGCATGGGTGGCGTGGCTCCTGGTATGGCTCCCTGCGGAGGCGGCAGCTTCCTGGCCGGCGCGGCCCAGACGGCCATGGGCGTGGCGGGTGGCGTGCTCCTCGGCAACATGTTCGCCAGCGCCTTCTCGGGCGGGGGTGAGGCGAACGCCGCCGAAGCCGGTCAGACCCAGCCGCAGCAGGCGGCTGCCGAGGACTTCGGTGATGACGGCGGCGATTTCGGCTTCGAGGAAGACATCTAAGTCCGATTAACGACGGGGCGGCCCGCCAGGACAGGAGCGGGCCGCCCCCACAACCTCAAGTCACCTAATCTCATAGCTGCGGTCCTGCCGGCGCATCTCCAAGCATCAATGACGGAACACCGGACCGACTAGCATCGTTGCGGCGACCGGTTGAACGAGCGCCCTCTCTTAGTCAGGGCCGAAAGGAACATCGCGTGGACTTCTCCTGGATCTCCGATCCGACCGCCCTGGTGGCGTTGGCGACCCTGGTGGTGATGGAGGTGGTGCTCGGGATCGACAACCTGATCTTCATCTCGATCCTCACCAACAAGCTCCCCGAGCACCAGCGCTCGAAGGCCCGCCGCATCGGGATCGGCCTGGCGCTGATCCTGCGGCTTGGACTGCTCGGCACCATTGCGATTATCGTCACCCTGACCGAGCCTATCTTCACCCTTTTCGGCCATGGCTTCTCTTGGCGCGACCTGATCCTGATCGGCGGCGGCCTCTTCCTGGTCTGGAAAGCGACCACGGAGATCCACCACACCGTGGACCCGACGCCGAACGACGACGTGTTCGACACGGCCAAGGCCACGATGACGTTCGGTGCCGCCATCGGGCAGATCCTGTTGCTCGACCTCGTGTTCTCACTGGACAGCATCATCACGGCGGTCGGCATGACCGATATCGTGATGATCATGGTGATCGCGGTGATTGCCGCGGTGACAGTCATGCTGCTGGCCGCCAACCCGCTCGCCCAGTTCATCAACAACAATCCGACGGTGGTGATGCTGGCTTTGGGCTTCCTTCTGATGATCGGCATGACCCTGATCGCGGAAGGGTTCGGCGCGCATGTGCCGAAAGGCTACATCTACGCCGCCATGGCGTTCTCGGCCCTGATCGAGGGACTGAACATGCTCTCGCGCCGGGCCGCCCGGCGCAAGGCAGCTCCGGCCCAACCTAGAGATTGACGACAAAGAGGCGGGGCCTTCGGCCGAGCCCCTCCCTTCAGCACTCATTATCCCAAAAGGAGTTTAAGAATGCACCGTTTGCAGCCTCCCGCCGCGGTTCTCGTCCTCGGGTGCTCCCTTGTCCTGTCTGGGACCGCCGCTTTGGCCCAGACCAACAGCGGCCACCGGAGCACCGAGGTAGTGGCCGGCAAGTCGCATCGCTTAGGCGTCTACGGCAACGTGCAGAAGGACTGCACATCGGGGCCGCTACCAACGGTCCGGGTGGTGACTCCACCTAAGCATGGCGAGCTGAACGTGCGCAGCGGAACCCTCAAGGCAGGCCGGATCGCCCGCTGCCCCAAGCTGGCGCCAAAGGCCCAAGGTGTCTTCTACAAGGCCAGTCAGACGTTCAAAGGAACCGACGAGGTCAGCTACGAGATCAAGTCGGCCAGCGGCAAGTTGGAGAATCACACCGTCAGGATCACAGTCAAAGCGGCGACGCCCGCGGATACCAAGCCCACTCCGGACGCCGATACCGAACTGTAACGAATAACACGACCTTGTCCTCCGACGACTTAGAGCGCCTAACAAAACCGTTTACATTGGTTGAAGCAGATGAGCGCGCATCCGAGTGTGGTGAAGGCCAGATGGATGTCCTCACGTCGTTCATAGCGGATGGTGAGACGGCGAAAGCGGTTGAGTCACGCCAGTGTGCGCTCCACCACCCAGCGATATCGTCCCAGTCGCTCGCTGACGCCACGCCGCGGCGGGCAATTCTGGGCACGATGGAGCGCCGCCGGCATTCCGCGCGGCAGCGACGATGGTCATAAGCCTTGTCTGCGTGCAGTTTGTCCGGCCTGCGTCGCGGGCGACCCGGTCCATGCCGCACCGGCGGCACGGCATCGAGCGTGGGTGCGAGCATCAGGCTGTCGTGCCGGTTAGCCCTACTCAGGCTGATCTCGAGCGGTGTGCCTGTCCGGTCGACCACAACATGGCGCTTCGTGCCCGGTTTGCCGCGATCCGTCGGGTTCGGGCCGGTGGCTGCGCCCCCTTTTTAGCCGCGATGGACGAGGTGTCGAGTGCGGCCCGGCTCCAATCAAGCTTGTCGGCATCTGCCAAGCGCTCGAGCAGGATGCGATGCAGGCGGGTCCATACACCGGCCGCCTGCCAGTCGCGCAGCCGGCGCCAGCACGTCATGCCCGAGCAGCCGATCTCAGCGGGCAGTATCTCCCAGGGAATGCCCGAGCGCAGGACAAAGATGATCCCAGCCAGGGTGGCTCGGGGGCCGACACGCGGTCGGCCCCCTTTGGGCTTGGCGGGTTCCGGTGGAAGGAGCGGCTCAATCGCCGCCCAGAGAGCATGGGGAACAAGAGGTTTGGCCATACCAAACCAACGCGCTCACGCCGGTTTTGTTAGGCGCTGTTAGTTGAAAGCCTGACTTCGCCCCCAACCTCGGGAGGTAGGTAATCCCGCTTGCAGTCTAGAGCAATGGCGGTTCTGACGGAGCCAGCGTGTTACCGCTATCTCTTTGTCTTAAAGCCACTTCTCATGGCGAATCATGGTCCGTTGCCGTGCCCGTTGCTCTAGCATTTGGTACATCAGCCGGGAAGGTGCTCCTCGACAGCCGTCAGGTATTGCGAGAAGGGCTTTAGCATCGGACAAGCCTCCGTTGATGTTCATCGCTCTGAGACACTGCTCTTCCAGGTAGAGCATCAATGGAGCAGCATTTTGGCTTTCACCTTCTGCACGAACTTCAGGCTTCTACTCCTGCAACTTCACCCAATGCTGCCTGTCCCTCTTCTTGGGTAGGGCACAGCACGGAACCTTCCTTACCCTTCTGCGCTGATATCGATTCCGTGCTCATCCGGCTGCGGGATCAGCCATGCCCGACGACCCTGAGAAGACCTTGCAGGAGTTGCGTCAGCGAATATGCACTGAGGGTCTGCCGAAACTCTCGGCAGAGGCATTGCGCTTGTACAAGCGCGAGGAGCGGCGGAGTCGCAAGCTGGTGCAGCCGAGCGCCTCTAAGCCTCCGCTCAGCCTGTCCCCAGAAGCACTCCGGCTGTTCCGAGAGAAAGCTGATCCCGCATGGCCATGGAAACGACAATGACTGACTCTCGTGGCAATAGGTCGCGCTCAAATGAAGGGAGCAATTTAGTCGTCACCATGAGCAGAGCTAAGGATCAGGGTAGCTCATTGTTCCAGATGTCTGATCGGCCCTTAAGGTATCCGAACTCACCCGAAGCCTGCCAAAGAACAAGGTGGCCGTGGCGAGCCGCTTATGCCTTCCGCCCAAATAGGCTGGCGATCAGGCTACCACGTGCGGCGGCAGGCTGATGCTCGATTTCAACCTGAGTTGGTTCGATAACGGTCTCGGCTTCGGGTATTTGCTCGACCGCACTCTCTGAGTTGGTCTCCGCGTTAATCGGAGGCGGCTCGTTGGCTTCTTGCTTGGTCTCTTCCCATGGGTCCACCAACGTTAGATCGAGCGAAGGCTCTGACTCCGCATCGGGTGCGGCGGACAAGACCTCGATCCGACCGGGAAAGTCGTTCCGGCACTCATACTCGACGTAGTCGTGGAAGTCGGGCCTGATCCGGTGCGGCTGGTCGAGAAGGACCTCGCTTTTGACTTCAAGCACGAAGAAGCGCCCTTCCGGCGTGGTCACATCCACCCGCCTGACCACCCCCTCGGAGAAGCTCTTCCATGGACCCGCTGGATGGAGGTGGACGCGGACCTGATCCCCCACCGCGATCTTCACCTCAGCCATTCACCGATGCCCCACCTCGTTGCGTCACGCGCTGAGACGCCCAGATGGCCGCTTGGGTGCGATTGGAGGCCCCGATCTTGCGCAGGATCGCTTTGACATGGACCTTGATGGTGGCTTCCGTGATGTCGAGCTTGCGCGCAATGACCTTGTTCGGCTCGCCTTGCGTCAAGCATCCCAGGATTTCCCTCTCCCGCGCCGAGAGCATGCAAGCTTTCAAGTCCGCCTGCTTCGGCTCGGACATGCTGCCCTGGAGCGGCGGCTCCCGGTTCTGAGAAGCCCCGCCCAGGAAAGAACGCACGACCTCGAAGGGCAAGACAGTCTCGCCAAGCATCACCAGTTCAAGCGACTTGACCAGAACGTCGGGGGCACTGGCTGCTGAGCAAAAGCCATTCGCCCCGGCCTCATGTCCCGACCGCACAAATCCAAGGTCAAACTGATCCGCCAGAGCCACGATCCGCGCCTGCGGGAAATGTTCTTTGGCCTGCTTGATCACCTCCAGCATATGACCGCTGTTCTGACTGGCATCGATGAGGATCAGGGCAGGCTTCGAAGCCAAGTGTTGGAGCCCTCTTTGCCCTGTGGCAGACGCCGCCTCGACAGGAGCAAACGACGTTCCTCGGAGGATGGTTTGAAGCCCTGAACGCAAGAGGAAGTTGTCGCAAATCAGAGCCGTTGAAACCGCTGGATGGAGATTCGTGGACGGCATTTCAGTCTCCAACGAACGACCATGTACAAGCTTCAGCGTTTGGGCAGTCATGCGTACCCCCTGCTTAATTTCTTCCATTAAGAGAAAATTAACAGGCTGGGAGAGCTTCGTCTGTCGGATTCCAGACAATGATCCACTTAGAAGAAATCTCCTAACCGTGACACGCAGTCACATGTCCGTACTCACGTGCGATCAAAACGAAATGTCTTACGAATGGCGGGTCTTGACTGAGTAACTTCGAGGCAAACGATATGAAGAAACACTCGCTTCACCATGTATGAGGCCCAATTCCGCCGCTACCACGTCTATCCAGCGGCACACCTCTGCCCTAGAACATTACCAAGGGTTCGATGGATCGGCGGGAGCAAAACGTGAGTGTCGGCTGGCAGTCACTTTCACGTCGTGTCGAGGGCTAATTTCGTGCTGGCCCAGCCAAGGGTGTGCTGGGAGCAAGGCGGCAGCGCTCCCGAAACATCTGTTGCGCGGCAGCAAGATCAGGGACCCAGGTCTCGAACCGCGCCGTCATTGCCCCGACTCCATCTACATTCAAGGTTTGAAGCCCTGTTGTATGCAGCGGCCCCACAAGGCTGTCGCCTTCACCAAAGAACAGGGTGCCGTCCTCCCACTCCAGCAGCACAAAGCCCCGTTCGGTCTGGACCACGAAGATTTGGCAGAACGGCTTGAAATCGAGAACAACTGTGCCGGTGAAGCGGGGATTGCCAGGACCGGTTGTGATGAGACCCACGACGCCAACCACAAAGGCAACACACCAGAGGCCGACAGCCAGGAGAGGCTTTGTCATCGCAGGTCCCCTCGCAGTATTGGAGAGAACGCCCAGATCGACGTGGCACTAATTTCGTAGACATTATAGCCGCTTATGTGGGCAATGTTAATGTTTCTTCTTATCCAACCGTGATAACAACATGAGTATTGCTGCCACGAGGTCTGGAAACTTGGCAGGATTGCAGAGCTTACCACGCCAAGCTCGTCAGCCAAGGTCTTCACATAGGTTAGGCCCATCCCGGAACGGCGCCCGCAGCCATGGCGTTGCAAATGATGCAGGTTGCCGACAAGCCTGCTCTGAGTGTCCTGGAGGGCTCGCATGGTGAACGCATCCGGTAGCAGCAACCAACTCACTCCTGATCAGGAGGAGGGTAAGTCTCCAGAGTGTCCCCCGGACAATAAGCTGCCCGAGAACTCGCAGGAAAAACTCGATGCAAGGTTGGACCATGCCATTGAGGAGACCTTCCCGACCAGTGATCCGGTTTCCGTGACCATCACCAAAGGGCCTGAGCCTGATCGTCCTGACCAGGAAGCCCGTTCCTCATCAGCGGGTGAGCAGGGAGGCCCACCGGAGCAGGATTCCACCGAGCAAATTCTGGATCAGGTGCGGGAAGCCCTGCACGACGTTGCAGATCAGGCGTCCGGTGCAGCCCGCGACATGTACAGCCGAGGTGAGCACTACGCGCGGCAAGCACGAGAACACTACCCAGAGGCAGAGCGGTACATTCGTGAGGGGAAGCGAGCCGTGACCCAGCGGGTGGCAGGAAATCCCCTGCTTGCGCTGTTTATGGCAGGAGTGGCCGGATACGCCCTTGCATGGCTGATTCATGGTGAGCGACAAAACCGCAAACCAGACGTGCCGGATTATGGCCGAACAGATCGTGGATACGCACCTTACCGCGACGAGTAGAGGGCGAGGAGCTTACCACCGCTATAGCCACAAGTGCCTTGGTTGAGGATGAGCCGCGTTAGCGCGGACGCCTCAACCCACGAATGCCCAATTAGGTTCTGCTGATGGCAAGCAAGCGGCGACGGCGAGAAAACGCACTATTTTGCCCGTTATCCACAGTCAACTAAAAAGATGGTTAACGCTCCACACATGCCTCGGTACTTTCACCGATGCGGTGATTTGGAGGCAGCAATGGGAAGCAGCGTCGAGGGCGGTAGACGGGTTTCCATGGTGTCTGATGAGGAGCTTCTACGCACGATTGGCGAGGACCTCCGGAGCCTGTATGCCGATATAATCCGACAGCCCTTGCCACCGAAGATTGAGGCTGCCCTCACGCGCATTGACCATGCGCAACGCTCAGGAAGCAACCTGAGCCGACCAGCCGCCCATTGGGCTGTTTCCTCGCTCGGCTTCTAAGCGCCCACCAGAACTGTAATAGCCGCGATCAGAGACGCAGCCACGACGCCGTACTCGGCCCACGCGCACCATTGTGGCCTGCTGTGAAAGTTCACTTCGCCCAGCATGTTATTGCTCCAAGAGGGCCCAAATCTACACTTTGCTGATTCATGTTCTTGAATCGTTCTCATTCTACGAGGCCAGCCGGAAGGGTCAAGCGCACAGGGGCATTTTCCATGGGAGGCGTGCACCCCAGTCTGGTGCAGGAGCGAAGCTGATCAATAAGCAGGGACGAGCCGCCGCTCGACCAGAGGTACATCCATCTGGAAGCGCAGGCCATCTGAGGCATATTGGACCTCCACCTCAGCTTTGCACTGCATCGGTAGGACCCGTTGGAGCAGGGTCGAACCAAAGCCTCGGTGTTGCGGCTCGTTCACCCTTGGGCCAGCGAATTCGCTCCACTCCAGATGAAGTTTTCTGACACCCTCGTGTTCATCCAAGGTCCATTGAACCCGCACGTATCCAGCCGGAACTGACAACGCTCCATAGCGAACGGCATTGGTGGTCAGTTCGTGAAGCGCCATACCAACCGGCACTGCCAGATCAGCCGATAGTTCCACTGGCGGACCGATCAACATAAAACGTGGCTGTCTGCTCTCGGCGAACGGCTTTAGCTCATTCAGGGCGATCTCCCGCAGGGGCGCAGTCTGCCAATAGTCTTCGGTCAGAAGATCGTGTGTTCTCGCCAGCGAGGTGATCCGGCTCGAGAAGGAGTGGTAGAACTCGTCAAAGCTGCCTGTGGACCGGCCCGTAGCTCCGACGAGCGCCTGGACTGTCGCGAGCGTATTCTTCACTCGATGGTGAAGCTCTCTGACGAGCAGGGATTGCCGTTTCTCGATCTGGCGGCTGGCCTCTGCTCTCTCATCACGTTCTGCAATAGCGCGGCGCAGTTCCAGGTGGGACATCACCTGTCGCGCCAGCCGTGTCAGAGTGTCAGTCTGATCTTCGGTCAGATGGCGCGGAACATAGTCGAGAACGCAAAGCGCACCCAAGGGCACTCCATCCAATGTCCTCAGTGCAGCCCCCGCATAGAAACGCAGGTGCGGGTCCCCTGTCACAAGAGGATTGTTGGCAAACCGAGGGTCCTTTTCCAGATCAGAAATGATAGTCAGTCCCGGCAGCAGCATGGCGCTGAGGCAGATCGAGAAATCGAGCGGAGTCTCTTGGAGCCCAAGCCCCACTTCGGCTTTGAACCACTGCCTCCGTTCATCAATGAGGCTGATCAGGGCAACTGGGGTCTGGCAGCTACGCGCGGCAAGCTGGACCAGATCGTCAAAGGCGGGCTCTGGCTGCGTATCAATGACCCGGTAGCTGCGCAGCGTTGCGAGCCGGTCCTGTTCTTTCCAGGCAGAGAGCGCTTCGTCGTTCAACACGAGCCTATTACCGTTGGGGCCTCGTGAGAACGTGCCTAACCTATGTTAGTTCGGGTGAAGTGACTGATTTGCACAAGCAATTTAGCCGCATCCTACCAGAAAATGCTCGCAGGCTTGAACCACGGCGGCAGGTGGTGCGGGCTTCTCGATCCAGGTCACATGCTGAAACTCGGCCAAGAGGGGGTGGTTATCCTGATGGCCCGAGTAGATCAGGAACGGCACCTCACGGCAGTTAAGTTCGGCGGCAACATTGCTGCATGAGCCGTCATTCAGCGTTGCATCCAGAATGGCCATGGCAGGTGTTGCGGTTCCAAGCCACTCCAGGGCGGCAGAGCAGGTGGTAAACGGCCCAGCCACCACAAAGCCAGCGTCTTGCAACTCGTCTTGAAGGTTGAGCGCAATGAGAGCTTCGTCCTCCAAAATCAGGACAAGCGGCTTACTGGTGATTTGGATAGGCATGGCTCAGTCTTGGCGAACTGCCTTGAACCTAACCTGAACGGCCAAACTTGGCCATCGCCTATGGGAATGAGCAGTTCACCTCATGGACAAAGCTGCTGACAAAGCTGCTTTGGTCAAATCATCAGGCCCCAGGTCGGCCTCACCTGTGAGGTCCAGAAGAGAGGCTAACCGCGACCGAGCGCGATTGACGCGGCTTTTGACCGTACCGACCGCTACGTTGCACACAGCAGCGGCTTCTTCATAGCTTAGACCCTGTGCCCCAACTAAGAGCAGTGCCTCCCTCTGGTCTGCGGGGATCGTCGCCAGAGCGGCACGAAAGTCCTCGAAGTCGAGATGGCTCTGCTGGTTGGGATGCGTCTTCAGCCGCGCGGCATAGGCCCCGTCAGCATCCTCAGTCTCATACTTCCGCTTGCGGTACTCGGAGTGGAAGAGATTGCGCAGGATCGTAAACAGCCATGCGTTGAGGTTGGTGCCGCGCTCGAATTTATCGATGTTGGCTAAAGCCCTCAGGATTGTCTCCTGCACCAGATCATCCGCACGATCTCGGTTGTTGGTGAAGGAAATCGCAAAGGCGCGTAGGCTTGGGATGGCGGCAAGCAGATCGTCCCGCAGCGATGCGTCAACACTCATACGGGAGCGTCTCTGACCATGTCTCAATCCGGCGAACCAGCCTGTCCAAACCTGGAGGAAGGGGCCGTTGGGGCAGTTCTGCATACATCTGGCGCAGGGTCGCGCCGATCCGCTCCTGCGCTTCCGACTGCATGTCGGTCCAGAGACCATCGCCTCGCCATGCGTGAGGCACGATAATGAGGTGACCTTCCGGCCAGTCCTCGGATACTGCAATGCTCATGGACATTCCCGACCTGACCCCTCTCTTTTTGGAGGTGGGAAATCAACCAACAATGCGAAAGGCTGTTCCGGCCCAGCCCACACATTTTGTTAACTTATGTTTATTTCTCAGTTGCAACAAAGTAGTAGGAACGGGAATAGCTTGGCCACGTTGCTTCCTTCATCAAAGGAGGCGGGATTCCAATGTTTGGGATAAGGCTTATCACGCTGGTCAAATCTTTTGGGGTTCTATCCTTAGCCCTGATTTTTCCATTTTTGATCAGTGTTGTGCCTGCCCAGGCGCAAGGTATCTTTGGGCTATTTAGGGCCTTCTCCCAACCCGCTGCTCCGACCCCGTCGCCCCAACCCTTTGAGTACCAGCCTAATCCTGCGCTGGAGCAGCCTCGCCGCAAAACACGACCACGCCCGAAGCCTGTGGCTGTGGAGCAAGTGGAGACCAAGAAGCCGGTCGAGCCGAAACCCGTGGGAGAGATCACCAATCCTGTTCCAGCGCTTATGGCCGACAGCACCTTGCGTCCCGGCGACATGGTGATGTTCCCGGATGGGCTGCGCGTTTTCACAGGCAAATCCGGAGGTCCTCACAAGCTCACGGACTTCAAGCCCTTGACCCAGGCTGGCAAGCACCTTTCTCGTGCGACCCGCAAGCTTGTCGCTCATTTGCTCCCAGGAGAAAACATCGCGTGGAACACGGACGTAGTCAGGACTGGCGGCAAGCTCGCGGCCAATACCGACGATGTCTCGACCACCGGAAGCGTGAACAGACCGATTAATCGAAAGGGCTCACGTTCGCGATGATGCTACCCCATCGCTAATTCCTCGTGGTAGAAACGAGGGTGACCGACGCGGCACTCTACGGTGATCTTGGTAAGCCGCGCCGGTCGGATCACCACTCTCCAAGATTCTCACCGCTCCAATGACAATCACCCACCGACCGGCTTGTTCGGACGACTACGCCTTTGCTCTCAAACTTTACGTCGAAGCGATCAGACCTCTTGCATGTGCCTGGATAAAGTGGATCGATGCAGATCAGACGGCTGAGTTCGTCAGCTTGTGGCGTCCTAACGATACAAGGATCCTTACGCTCAATAGCCAGGATATCGGCTGGGTCGAGTTTCGATGGATCGGTGATGAACTCTTTCTGAAGCAACTCTATATCACGCCGAAGCATCAGCGACAGGGCATTGGCTCACAGGTCATACGGCTGCTGAACGAACAGGCCAGGACGGCAAAGTCGATGGCGCTGTTTGTAATGAAGAACAACCCTGCCTTTCAGTTCTACCGGCGGCATGGCTTCTAGGTCGTTCACGTGTGAAAGTTAGGACTTGACCCATCAGACAGTGTCGAACCAAGTCGTGTTCTGCACGAGGAAGTGGAGTGCANGTGTGAAAGTTAGGACTTGACCCATCAGACAGTGTCGAACCAAGTCGTGTTCTGCACGAGGAAGTGGAGTGCAGAGCCCGCCATTCTGGCATGGTTGCTCTCAGCTTGGGCAAGGTGGGCGGTCAAGCCCCATAGCCGCTTGGCGGTGCGCCGCAGGCGCAGGGCTTGAGGGCCCGCCGGAGCCCCAAGCCATCATTCAAGCTGCCAGAGGGCAACTGGCTCTGACACTGTCCGTCAAATCAAGTCCAAGATTCTACAGTTCAGGAGACCCACACCACGTTGGTAATGCATCGTGCGATGGCTGAGGCGGCTTGATCCTACCGATTCAACATCAGTCAGAGGACGACATGATCCAGGCTGGTGCAAGCAGGGTGCGGCAAGCCAGATGATTGACTTCGGGTGTCACCCCATACCCGAAAACCGGCTCCGAGACGAAGATCAACTACCAATTCATGAGACCGGCATCCTGCAACTACTTTCAAAGAATCCTGTTCATTCAGAGCGCCAATTGACGCGGGACCTCCTCTGCATCGTTTTTCTTCGCTAACCTGATGAGAAGATCAGAGGAGATTGCGAGGGCATGCATAAGTTTGGAGTGTGTGCTGCCCTTGCTTTGACTTGGATCACCACGTCCTGCGCTGAAAGAATGGCGCATCCGGCTGTTATGCCCGAGCCGACGCAACCGAAAGCTGCATCCAAGCCATGGCCACACGATGTGGAGGCGAGGCATCGGGCTGAGACGCTTGCAGAGGAGACCGGAAAGCGTTCGGCCATCCGCTCTCGTCAGGTCACTCCAAGCGCCAGCGTGAAGCCAGAGCAATCGTCCGCCCCCGAGACTCCGCTCCCGCAAGTATCCCATCAGCCAAACGAGACCCCAACCTCGCGCGAACCGCCTGTGGCTGTGGCGCTTCCACCGCCCCCAGAGCCTGCCGAACCCAACTTCCCGATCACAGCGCTCATGCCCCCACCCCCGGAACCCGCCGAGCCGACCTTCCCCTCAAAACCGCCAGCCATCGAATTATCATCACCACCGGAGCCACCCACATCGTTGCTGCCAGAGGTGTCAGCGGAGGCCGCAATGCCACCGCCGCCCGAGCCTGCCGAACCGAGTTTCCCAATGGCCACGTTGATGCCTCCACTCCCGATACCGGCTGAACCGTCTCTGCCTCCACCTCCGGAAGAGCAGATCGCCGCTGAAAGCCCGATGCCCATCTCGTTTCCAGACCTTCCGTCGTATGTCTCGCTACGCCCAGTTTTCATATGGGTGGATACCGTGGGTGCTATCCAACTCCCGCACAGCCCACTTTCTGAGGGTCTTGAAGTAAGCCCAGAGGAACGAATCCCAAGTCTGATCCGGAATCCCTGGCCACTCTCGATGATGGCAGCTAAGCGGGTAGATGGATTAGTCGGCAACCTGTCGAGTCGGCGTTGTCACATTAACTCGCGTCAGACACACTGAGGTAAAATCAGTCAGCTGACGGGCTCACACAGAAACACCGGCTGCAGACTTCCACGCCGCCATGGCGATGAGGCGGTGGAGATGAGTGGCAGAGGCGGAGCGGTGGGAGCGGGGTGGAGCGAAGAGGTTGCGCACAGCCGAGAAAACATTCACGAACTGCTGCAGGCCTCCTGCTGATCGAAAGCCCTGCATCACCCGTTCTCGCCGGCGCAGCGGCAGGTGCGAGTTCTCCGCCCGATTGTTGAGCCCTTTATGTGAGCGATGCTCGACTGCCGGCATGATCTGCCGCCGGGCGGCTGCATAAGAGCCGAGCTTGTCGGTGATCAGCCGACGTGGCGGACAGCCTTGTTTCTTCAATAGACGCTTCAGCAAGCGCTTGGCCGCTTTAGTGTTGCGGCGTATCTGGACGATCTCATCAAGGACATAGCCGTCCTGATCCACCGCCCGCCACAGCCAGTGCTTCTTGCCGCCAACGGTGACCACGACCTCGTCCAGATGCCACACGTCGCAGGGGCTCGGCCTTTTGCGCTTGAGTCGGCGAGCGTAGTCAGGTCCGAACTTCAGACCCCGTCGCCGGACTGTCTCATAGGAAACGAGGATGCCGCGCTCGAGCAGCATCTCCCCAACCAGCCGCAGGCTTAAAGGAAACCGGAAGTACAACCAGACCGCATGGGCGATGATCTCGGGCGGAAACCG
>NZ_JAHAMK010000055.1 GCF_018383585.1 Microvirga sp. 3-52 | reverse complement strand
GCCTCGCACGCCTGTGATCGCGGGAGGCCGACCCTGGGCTGACAGCGCAGGAGGTCCGCCTGAAAAGTACCGCGTGCGAAGCGCCGTCCGGCTCTTCCATCTCACCCATAGTCATCGAACCGGGCGGCCCGTCGCACCTCCCTCGATCAACCTGACGGCTCAGGGCTCCCAAGCCCTGGGCCTACAGGTGCTGGCTCTTGGACAGGAGACGATCATCCCCCCGCAGACGTCATCCCACCCTCACACGTCATCACACCCTCCCACGTCATGGCCGGGCCTGACCCAGCCATCCCGATGCTGAGAGGCGCCGCGCTTCAGGCATCGGGATCACCGGGACAGGCCCGGTGATGACGTGGTGGGTGTGATGACGCGGAGGAGGTGACGGCGTGGAGGATACATTCAAACCAGCCTATCCCGTATGTCCGAGGCTGCCCTGTCATCTGAGCATTTGCGAATGGGCGCCAGAAGCCTTAAATCAGCGGCATGCGGGAAGGGCACGCCCCTTCGCTCAAGGGATTTTTGCTTCATGGCCGTCGTTCTCGACCTCCTCAACAAGGATCAGCGTCCTCGCCACCCGGAAAAGGCGCATCGGCCGGATCAGCCCGTTCAGCAGCGCAAGCCGGACTGGATTCGCGTGAAGGCCCCGGGATCGCCCAAATGGGCCGAGACCAACCGGATCGTGCGCGAGAACAAGCTCGTGACCGTCTGCGAGGAGGCGGGCTGCCCCAATATCGGCGAGTGCTGGGAGAAGAAGCACGCCACCTTCATGATCATGGGCGACACGTGCACCCGGGCCTGCGCCTTCTGCAACGTGAAGACCGGCCTGCCGCAGGCGCTCGATCCGAACGAGCCCGAGAGCGTGGCCAGGGCCGTGGAGAAGCTCGGCCTGGAGCACGTCGTCATCACCTCGGTCGACCGGGACGACCTCGCCGACGGCGGCGCGCAGCATTTCGCCGACGTGATCCGTGCCATCCGCGCACGCAGCCCGAAGACTACCGTCGAGATCCTGACGCCCGACTTCCTGAGGAAGCCCGGCGCGCTCGAGATCGTGGTCGCGGCCAAGCCCGACGTGTTCAACCACAATCTTGAAACCGTGCCGTCCAAGTATCTGAAGGTCCGCCCCGGCGCGCGTTATTTCCACTCCATCCGCCTGCTGCAGCAGGTGAAGGAGCTCGACCCGACGATCTTCACCAAGTCCGGCATCATGGTCGGCCTCGGGGAGGAGCGGAACGAGGTCCTTCAGCTCATGGACGACCTGCGTTCGGCGGACGTGGATTTCATGACCATCGGCCAGTACCTTCAGCCGACGAAGAAGCACCATCAGGTGATCCGCTTCGTAACGCCGGACGAGTTCAAGGCCTATGAAACCACGGCCTATGCCAAGGGTTTCCTCCTGGTCTCCTCGACCCCGCTGACGCGCTCTTCGCATCATGCGGGTGAGGATTTTGCCAAGCTGAAGGCGGCTCGTCTGACGAAGCTCGGCTAGAGATTCGCAGGAGCCCATGCAGCGCATTCTGGTCATCGGCAGCCCGGGCGCGGGCAAGAGCACCCTGGCGAGCCGCCTCGCCGGGCGCCTGGACCTGCCGCTCATCCATCTGGATCGGGAGTATTTCGGGCCCGGCTGGACCACGCCCCCCAGGACAGAATGGCGGGAGCGGGTAAAGGCTCTCGCGGCAAGGCCGGCCTGGGTGATGGACGGCAACTATGCCAGCACCTTCGATATCCGCGTACCCCGTGCCACCGCCGTCGTCTGGCTCGACCTGCCGCGCTGGCAATGCGCTTTGAGCGTGCTCTGGCGGGTCGCCAGGAACTATGGTCGCCCGCGCCCCGATCTCGGCACCGCCGGGCCGGAGCGCTTCGATTGGTCCTTCATGCGCTGGATCTGGTCCTATCCCGAAAAGATGCGGCCGAAGACCATCCGCATGCTGGAGCGTCTGCGGCCCGATCAGCGTGTTTACGTGCTGCATTCCCGCTCCGACATCACGGCCCTGGAGGCCGCTCTCACCACTCTCAAAGAGGCCGCCTGAGCATGCCGACCTTTCGCACTACGCGTTCCGTCAAGCATAGTCCGGCCCAGATGTTCGCCCTCGTCGCCGATGTGGAGCGCTATCCGGAATTCCTGCCCCTGTGCGAGGATCTGCGGGTCATGCGCCGCGTTCAGAGCGGGGAGGGCATCGAGTCGCTCGTGGCCTCCATGTCGGTGGGCTACAAGGCCATCAAGGAAACCTTCACCACCCGCGTGACCCTGGACGACCCACGCCTTAAGATCACGGTCGAGTACGTGGACGGTCCGTTCAAGTATCTCGAAAACCGTTGGACCTTCTGCGAGGCGCCGGAGGGCTGCGAGGTGGAGTTCTATATCAACTACGAGTTCAAGAGCTTCGCGCTCGGCCTCCTCATGGGCAGCGTCTTCGACAAGGCCTTCCGCAAGTTCACCGAAGCCTTCGAGGAGCGGGCGGACGAGATCTACGGGGCGCCATCAAAAACCCAGGCCGGAGCGAGGACCGCCTGATCAGCGAACCGCCTGCTCCAGCAACGACAGCGCATCCTCCACCGCCCGGTGGCGGACATTCACGCGGCCAAGGTCGCCGTAGCGCCGCTCCAGATGGATCGTTGCGGCCCCTGTCCTGGCCAGGGCGAAATGGACGAGCCCCACCGGCTTCGTGGCGGTTCCCCCGGTTGGGCCGGCCACGCCGGTGACGGCAACCGCCACCTGCGCCCGGGAATGAGCCAGCGCCCCCTCGGCCATGGCCCGGGCCACCGGCTCGCTCACGGCTCCATGGGAGGCGACCAGGTCGGCCGGCACGCCGATCAGCTCGGTCTTGGCCTCGTTGGAATAGGTCACGAACCCGCGCTCCACGACGGCCGAGGAGCCGGAAATCTCCGTCAGCAGGGCCGCCACGAGGCCGCCGGTACAGGATTCGGCAGTGGCGATCTTCAGGCCCTTATCCCGATAGGCGTCCAGGAGCGCCGCAGCGCGGTCCGTCATCTCCGGCCTCATGCGCTCACCTCCGGCAGGCGGATCGTCGCGGCAGCCTGGGCGGCGATGCCCTCGCGGCGGCCGGTAAATCCGAGCTTCTCGGTCGTGGTCGCCTTGAGCGAGACCTGATCCAGACGAAGCCCTGCGATCTCGGCGATCCGCTGCCGCATCGCTTCCCGGTGGGGCCCCAACCGCGGCATTTCACAGAGGAGGGTGCTGTCGAGATGGTCGACGATACCGCCGCGTTTACGGACGAGTTCCACCGCATGGGCCAGAAACCGGTCGGAGGAGGCGCCGCGCCATTGCTGATCGCTCGGCGGGAAATGGGTGCCGATGTCCCCGTCGGCGAGGGCGCCAAGGAGAGCGTCCGTCAGTGCATGCAGGATCACGTCCCCGTCCGAATGGGCAATGACGCCGCGGTCATGGGGCACCTTGATCCCGCCGAGCCAGACATGATCGCCCTCGCTGAAGGCATGAACGTCGAAACCGGTGCCCAGACGGGTTACGCAAGTCATCTCTTCGCCTTTCAAACGCCGCTCGGCCTCCTGGAAGTCCACCGGATGGGTGAGCTTGATATTATCGGATTCGCCCTCGAAGACATGGACCGGCAGACCGGCCCATTCGGCCAAGGCGCCGTCATCCGTGAAACTGTGCAGATCCGAAGCGGCCGCTTTGCGGTGTGCGTCTAGAAGCTGAGGGAAACGGAAAGCCTGCGGCGTCTGAACGGCCCGCAGCCTCGAACGGTCCGGCGTGGAGAGCACTTCGGATTGGTCGCCGATCACCTTGATGGTGTCAGTGACGGGCGTTCCCGGGACGGCTGCGCTCCATCGCTCGGCCGCTTCGACAGCCCGGTCGATAAGATCGGGTCCGACAAAAGGGCGCGCCGCATCGTGAACCAGAACGATCTCGGGATTCAGCGTTGCCAAGGCTTCGAGTCCGTTCCGCACCGAATCCTGTCTCGTCTCGCCGCCATGGACGCATGGCAGAATTGACCAGGAAGGGGATGGTAACGTCCGAATCGCTTCTTCATAAAAATCACGATCGTCAGGGTGGATCACCACGACGGTTCGACTGATCCCAGAGTGAGAAAGAAGAGCCCAAAGCGTTCTTGCCAGCACCGGCTTTCCCTGCAACTGCCGGTACTGCTTTGGGATCCCTTCACCCGCTCTTGAGCCACGTCCTGCGGCAACGATGAGTGCGGCAACTGTCATTCTGGCGAGCTCTCTCAGACGAACGCTCTCCTAAGGGTCAGGTGGGAAGAAGGCAAATCCTGACAGGAAGGGCTTGAACCTGCCGCTGAAATGGCTATTGATTAGGCACAATGGATTGTGATCAAAAATTAGGCGATGACGGCTTCAGCATCGGTCCCGTACGGGTCGAAGCCGCGGCCATTCTCGCACCTTTGTCCGGGGTCACCGATGTCGCCTTCCGGCGCATTGCCAGACGCCTTGGAGCCGGTCTCGTCGTGTCGGAAATGGTCGCATCGGACGAGCTGGTCAAAGGCTCGGAAGAGGCGCAGTTGAGGGCTGAAGGTGCCGGGATCGCGCCTCACGTCGTGCAGTTGGCCGGATGCGAGCCACACTGGATGGGAGAAGCCGCGCGCGTGGCGGAAGGAGCGGGGGCCCACGTCATCGACATCAACATGGGCTGCCCGGCCAAGCGGGTGATCGGCGGCTATGCCGGGTCGGCCCTCATGCGCGACCTTGATCACGCCGCGCGCCTCATCGAGGCGACAGTGAAGGCGGCGAGCGTTCCCGTGACCGTCAAGATGCGGCTCGGCTGGGACCTCGACGCGATCAACGCGCCGGACCTCGCCCGCCGGGCCGAGAGCCTCGGGGTACAAGCCGTAACCGTCCACGGCCGGACACGCCAGCAGTTCTACAAGGGACAAGCCGATTGGAAAGCCATCGCGGCCGTTGTCCGTAGCGTCAGCATTCCTGTTATCGCCAATGGCGATATCGGCTCGCTGGACGATGCGAGACGCTGCCTGTCGGCCTCGGGTGCCGCTGCCGTGATGGTCGGCCGCTCGGCGGTCGGCAGGCCTTGGCTCGTCGGTCAAATCGGTGCCGCCTTGCAAGGCGTGACCATTCCCGACCCATCGCCCGGGGAAATGACCGAGATCGCCGTCGAGCATTACGAGGGGCTCCTGTCCCTCTACGGTGAGAAGGTCGGCATCCGCCATGCCCGCAAGCACCTTGCCGCCTATGCCGATGTGGCCGTGGCTACAGGCTTCCGCATCGCACCGAACGTTCGGGCGGCTCTCGTGACATCTGAGGAACCCAAGACCGTGATCGCCATGCTGCGCTCTCTCTACGGCCGCCAGGATCGGGAGGCGGCATGACGATGGCGGCCTTCAACGATCTCATCATGAATGCGCTGCCGATCCCGGTTCTGACGGTCGGGCCGGAACACCGGATTGTGCATGCCAATGCCGCAGCCGAGTCCTTCTTCGACGTGAGCCTGCGCATGATGCTGCGCCAGAAGCTCAGCGACTTCCTTCCCTTCGGCTCGCCGGTAATGGCACTCGTGGAGGATGTTCGGCAGCGGGGCTCCAGCGTCAGCGAGCATCGCGTCGACATCGGCAGCCCGCGGCTCGGGGCGGAGCGCATCGTCGACGTTTCGGCAAGTCCGCTGGGTGATGACGGCGACAGCGTGATCGTCATGCTCCAGGAGCGGACCATTGCCGACAAGATGAACCGTCAATTGACCCATCGCGGGGCCGCCCGGTCGATCACGGCGCTGGGCGCCCTGCTGGCACACGAGATCAAAAATCCACTCTCCGGCATCCGGGGCGCGGCGCAGCTTCTCGAGCAATCGGCAAGCGAGGATGATCGTCTCCTCACTCGGCTCATCTGCGACGAGACCGATCGCATCGTAAAGCTTGTGGAGCGCATGGAGGTTTTCGGCGAGGAAAGGCCCGTTGAACGGGGCCCCGTGAACATCCACGGCGTGCTCGATCACGTAAAACGCCTCGCACAATCGGGCTTTGCCCGCCATATCCGCTTCGTCGAGAACTACGATCCCTCGCTCCCGCCGGTGCTCGGCAACCGCGACCAGCTGATCCAGGTCATCCTGAACCTGGTCAAGAACGCGGCGGAAGCGATCGGAATCGATGCCCCGGACGGCGAGATCATCCTGACCACTGCCTTCCGGACCGGCGTTCGGCTCCAGGTCCCCGGCTCCCAGGAAAGGGTCAGCCTACCGATCGAGCTGAGCGTCATCGACAACGGGCCCGGCATTCCTCCCGAGCTGATGAGTGATCTTTTCGATCCTTTCGTGACGACCAAGGTCCAGGGCAGCGGCCTGGGACTCGCCCTCGTGGCAAAGATCGTCGGCGACCACGGCGGGATCGTCGAATGCGAGCCTGCGCCGAGACGGACCACTTTCCGAATCCTCTTGCCTATGCACCGCGCCGATGACGGCCGCGGGGCCGATTTGTGAGATCAAACAATGCCAAGCGGACAGATTCTTCTCGCTGACGACGATGCCGCCATCCGGACCGTCCTGAATCAAGCGCTATCTCGGGCCGGATACGAGGTTCGCTCTACAAGCAACGCCGCGACACTCTGGCGTTGGGTGGCTCAGGGGGAGGGCGATCTCGTCATCACGGACGTGATGATGCCGGACGAGAACGCCTTCGACCTCCTGCCCCGCATCAAGAAGATCCGCCCGGAGCTGCCGATCATCGTCATGAGCGCCCAGAACACGTTCATGACCGCCATCAAGGCTTCCGAGCGTGGAGCCTACGAATACCTGCCGAAGCCCTTCGATCTGAAGGAACTCGTCGCCGTCGTCGGCCGGGCTCTGTCTCGGCCCCGGAACGTGCCCATCGGAGCCAACCCGGCACCGGAGAACGAGGATATCCCGCTCGTCGGCCGCTCCCACGCCATGCAGGAGATCTACCGGGCGCTCGCCCGTCTGATGCCCACCGACCTGACCGTGATGATCACGGGCGAGTCCGGCACCGGCAAGGAACTCGTGGCCAAGGCGCTGCACGATTACGGCAAGCGCCGGCAGGGTCCGTTCGTGGCCGTGAACATGGCGGCGATCCCGCGGGAATTGATCGAATCCGAACTCTTCGGGCACGAGAAGGGTGCCTTCACCGGCGCGACCGCCCGCAGCACGGGGCGTTTCGAACAGGCAGAAGGGGGTACGCTTTTCCTCGACGAGATCGGCGACATGCCCATGGAGGCCCAGACCCGCCTCCTGCGCGTCCTCCAGCAGGGTGAGTATACGACCGTCGGCGGCCGCGTGCCAATTAAGACCAATGTCCGCATCGTCGCGGCGACGAACAAGGACCTACGCGTGCTGATCCAGCAGGGCCTCTTCCGGGAGGACCTCTATTTCCGGCTCAACGTGGTGCCCCTGCGGCTTCCTCCGCTGCGCGAGCGGGTGGAGGATATCCCAGATCTGGCACGCCATTTCTTCATGCTGGTGGAGAAGGAGGGCCTTGCACGCAAGCAGCTCGACGTTGAGGCCATGGACAGGCTGAAGCGGTACCGCTGGCCCGGCAATGTCCGCGAGCTGGAAAACCTGGTGCGGCGTTTGGCAGCCCTCTATCCCCAGGATACCATCACCGGGGCCATCATCGATGCAGAGCTCGACTCCCAACCTCTGCTGCCGCCTCAGCCCGTCGGGAAGGCTTCTCAGTCGTCCCTGCAGAACTCGGAGGGCCTGTCCGATGCCGTCGAGCGGCACCTGAACGAGTATTTCTCCGGATTCAGGGATACGCTCCCGCCTCCCGGCCTCTATCACCGCGTCCTGCGCGAGATCGAGGGCCCCCTAATCGGGGCTGCCCTTGCGGCGACCCGAGGCAATCAGATTCGCGCGGCCGAGCTTCTCGGGGTCAACCGCAACACGCTTCGCAAGAAGGTGCGGGATCTCGAGCTCATGGTGGTCCGATCCAATCGCGCCTGAGCCTTGGCTGCTGTAATAATTTGACCACAGTGTTGTGTTGGTGCATCACCCACTAACAGGGTGCTGCACCGAAAGCACCCGATTGGCGGGGCTTCAGTCTTGATCGACCAGGACACCATTGCACAACGGCAGACGGCCGAGCCGTCCCAGAGCGGCCTCGGCTGGCTGGGATATGGCGCCGTGCTGTCGGCGCTGGCCTCGGCCCTTGCCACCTTCCTGATTCTCGCCGGCGCGACCCCTCTGCTGCCGACCCACAACGTTGTCGTGTGGGTCTTCCTGCTGAACGGCCTGCTGATCGCCCTGCTTCTCGGGATCGTCGCCTGGCAGACCCGGAAACTCGTGCGTGAGCGAAGGGCAGGGGCGGCGGCTGCCGGTCTTCACGTGAGGATCGTCGGCCTGTTCAGCCTCGTGGCGGTCCTGCCGGCCATCCTGGTCGCGGCCGTCGCGACGGTCACCCTGGAGCGCGGCCTCGACCCCTGGTTTACGGGCGCGCTGAAAGACCTGATGACCAACACGGTCTCCATCGCTCGGTCCTATCGCGAATTGCAGTGCCGTACGCTCGCCCGGGAAACCCAGCTGATGGCGGCCGATCTCAATCGCGCCAAGGTTCTCTATGATGCGGACCGCAACCTCTTTCGGGAGTTCATGAATTCCCGTTCCGTCTTCCTCGGCTTTCCGCTCGCCATGATCGTCGATACGGACGGTTCGGTGGTCGAACGGATCGAAGTCAAGAAGCTCGAGAACGTTCCCCAGCCGACGCCGACGGACTTGCAGGAAGCGAGCAACCGGGAGGCTCTCTGCCTTTTCCCGAAATCCGGCAACATCTTCCGCTCCGCCTTGAAGCTGGATGCCCACGGTGGACGCATCCTGTACGTCGCCAGGGAGGTCGATCCCCGCGCGCTCGAGTTCCCTCAAGTCGCCGAGGCTGGTGTCGCCTTCTATGAGGCCCTCGACCAGAAGAAGGCGGGCATTCAGATCGCGTTCGCTTCCATGTTCACTCTGATCGCGCTGATCGTGCTGCTCTCGGCCGTCTGGTTCGGGCTGAACTTCGCCAACCGCCTTGTCGCCCCGATCCGGCGCCTCATCCATGCGACCGATCAGGTGGCGACCGGCAATTTCTATGTCCAGGTCCCTGTAAAGCGGGGCGAGGGCGACCTGGGACATCTCGGCGAGACGTTCAACAAGATGACCTCGGAGCTGCGCCGCCAGCACGATGGATTGACCACCGCCAGCGACCTCATGGATCGGCGGCGGCGTTTCACCGAGGCGGTTCTGGCGGGCGTTTCGGCCGGCGTCATCGGCGTCAATGCGCGAGGACTGATCACCATCGTCAATCCGTCGACGGAAGCCCTGCTCGGCACCTCCCACAAGGAATTGCTCGGCCAGCCGATCATGATCGTCCTGCCCGAGGTGGCGCCACTCGTCGAGGAGATGAGCCATGGCCGCCAGCGCCTGATGCAGCAGCAGATCCATATCTCCCGACAGGGCAAGGAACGCACCATCAACGTGCGGGTGACCAGCGAGCAGGCACGTGCCGAGAAGAGAGATCTCGTCATCACTCTCGACGACATCACGGATCTCGTGGTGGCGCAGCGCACCTCCGCCTGGGCCGATGTGGCACGGCGCATTGCGCACGAGATCAAGAACCCCCTGACGCCGATCCAGCTGTCGGCAGAGCGCATCCGCCGGAAATACGGCAAGGTCATCACCACGGATCGGGAAGTATTCGATCAATGCACGGACACGATTGTCCGGCAGGTCGATGACATCAAGCGGATGGTCGACGAGTTCTCGTCCTTCGCCCGCATGCCGAAGCCGACCATCGGCAACGAGGATCTCGCCGAGACGATCCGCCAGGTGATCTTCATGATGAAGATCGCCCATCCCGAGATCGAGTTTGTCGATCAGGTTCCGGCGGGCTCCCTCGTTGCACCTTTCGACCGCCGGCTCGTCTCTCAGGCCGTCACGAACATCGTCAAGAATGCAACGGAGGCGATTGCGGCGGTGCCGGAGGATGAAAGGGGTCGGGCGCAGATTTCGGTGCTCCTCGACGACAGCCATCCGGATTATCTGATCCTGGCCGTGACCGACAACGGCAAGGGGTTCCCGGTCGAAGGGCGGCAGCGCCTCCTGGAGCCCTACATGACGACACGCGAGGGCGGAACCGGACTGGGCCTGCCGATCGTTGCAAAGATCTTGGAAGACCACGGAGGTGGCATGGAACTGGCCGACAATCCCACTGGCAGGGGCGGGCAGGTTCGCATGTGGATCCCGAAGACGAAGCATGTGGCATCGGAAGAGACTTCGGTCGCTTCCGGCCGAAACGACTCTCGCAGGGCAAGCCTATGAGCGCTGATATTCTCGTCGTCGACGATGAAGTCGATATTCGTGAGCTGGTGGCCGGCATCCTCGAGGATGAAGGGCACCGCACCCGCACGGCCGGTACGTCCGATGAAGCTTTGGCCGCCATCGAGACGCGGCGTCCTCACCTCGTCTTCCTCGACATCTGGCTGCAGGGAAGCCGGCTCGACGGGCTCCAGGTTTTGGAGATCGTCAAGGCCCAGCATCCTGATCTGCCGGTTGTGATGATCTCCGGTCACGGCAACATCGAGACGGCCGTCTCGGCCATCAAGGCGGGCGCCTACGACTTCATCGAGAAGCCCTTCAAAGCGGACCGGCTCGTTCTTGTGGCGGAACGTGCCCTTGAGGCTTCGCGCCTGAAGCGCGAGGTCCGCGACCTGCGCTCCCGTTCGGTTCAGGCCAGCCGCATCGCTGGCCGTTCGATCGTCATCAACCAGTTGCGGCAGGCAGTGGAACGGGCGGCTCCGACCAACGCCCGCATCCTGATCACGGGTGCGCCCGGTTCCGGCAAGGAGCTTACGGCCCGGACCGTCCACAGCCTCTCCACGCGCGCCAATGGTCCGTTCGTCGTCCTGTCGGCCGCAACGATCACCCCCGACACCATGGAGGCTGAGCTCTTCGGCACCGAAGGGGGCGAGGGCGGGGCACGTCGTGTCGGCGCTCTCGAGGAGGCCCATGGCGGCACTCTCTATATCGACGAAATCGCCGACATGCCGCGGGAGACACAGAGCCGAATCCTGCGCGTTCTGGTCGATCAGAATTTCCAGCGCATCGGAGGAACGACACGGGTCCATGTGGACGTGCGCATTGTTTCATCCTCCAGCCGCGACCTCCCCGCCGCCATCGCGGCCGGCCAGTTCCGGGAGGATCTGTTCCATCGGCTCGGCGTGATTCCGATCCGCGTGCCGTCGCTCGCCGAGCGGCGCGAGGATGTACCGGAGCTGATCGAGTTCTTCATGGAGCAGATTTCGTCCACGACGGGACTGCCGAAGCGACGCATTGCGGAAGACGCCATGGCGGTCCTGCAATCGCATGACTGGCCAGGCAATGTGCGGCAGCTTCGCAACAACGTCGAACGGCTGATGATTCTCACCTCCGGCGATGCCGATGCAGAGATCACCGCCGACATGTTGCCCACCGAGATTGGCGCGCTCGTTCCAAGCACTCCAGGTGGGGCAGGGGGCGAGAAGCTCATGAGCCTGCCTCTCCGTGAGGCCCGTGAGATCTTCGAGCGCGAGTACCTCCTCGCGCAGATCGCACGCTTCAGCGGCAACATCTCCCGAACGGCGGAGTTCATCGGCATGGAGCGCTCGGCTCTGCACCGGAAGCTGAAATCCCTCGGGATAGGCGGCTAAAGGCGCTTCACCGTTACAGGGCAGGCCCATTATCCTGGGGCTGGAAAGAACGAAAACCTACAATCCACGGGAAAATATGCTCCGAGGAGGTAGAACCGTTGCGCCCCCCTTGCCGAATGCCGCTGTTCGCCCTGTAATAGACGTGCCGGTCACCGACCGCACGAAAGCGGACAACCATATTCAGGCGGCCCCATAGCCAAGACCGGCGGCGATGGGCTGGCGAGGCAACTTCAATGGCGGGCGATCGCGCGCAGAATCTTCAGGACACCTTTCTGAACTACGTCCGGAAGCAAAAAATCCCCCTGACGATCTTTCTCGTGAACGGGGTGAAGCTTCAGGGTGTCGTTACCTGGTTCGACAACTTCTGCGTCCTTCTGCGCAGGGATGGTCATTCCCAGCTGGTTTACAAACACGCCATTTCCACCATCATGCCAGGACAGCCCGTGCAGTTGTTCGACCAGATCGACGAGGCTGGCGAGAAGGCTTGAGGTGACGGAACCACGTAGTCCGGGGGAAGAACGTCTCGCCCAGCTTGCCGAACCTGAAAAAGAGGTTGCGGCGGGAACAAGGACGCTCGTCATCGGTCCGTATCTGACCCGCAGGAGGCGCGGTTCAGGCGAAGCAGACGGGGAAGGTACCAATCCACGTCCCGCGGAAGCTCGCCTCGATGAGATCACCGGCCTCGCGCTCGCGATCGATTTGACGATCACGCAATCGCTGATAGCCCCCCTGTCCTCACCCCGACCTGCCACTTTCATCGGCAGCGGCAAGGTCGACGAACTGGCCGGACTGATCCGGGCTGAGGAGGTCGGCCTCGTCGTCATGGATTGCGCACTCAGCCCTGTGCAGCAGCGCAATCTCGAGAAGGCCTGGGGTGCAAAGGTCATCGACCGCACCGGCCTGATCCTTGAAATCTTCGGGCGACGGGCGCGGTCGAAAGAGGGCACTCTCCAGGTCGAACTGGCCCATCTGTCCTATCAGAAGGGCCGACTGGTCCGCTCCTGGACGCACCTTGAGCGCCAGCGCGGCGGCTTCGGCTTCCTCGGCGGCCCTGGCGAGACGCAGATCGAGGCCGACAGGCGCCTGATCCAGGAGCGCATGAACCGGATCGAGCGGGATCTGGAGGGCGTTGTGAAGACGCGCTCCCTTCACCGCACGAGCCGCAGGCGGGTGCCTTACCCCATCATCGCCCTTGTCGGCTACACCAATGCCGGCAAGTCGACCCTGTTCAATCGCATGACCCAGGCCGATGTTCTGGCCGAGAACATGCTGTTCGCGACCCTCGATCCGACATCCCGCGCCATCGATCTGCCGCACGGCGAAAAAGCCATTCTGTCGGACACGGTCGGCTTCATCTCCGATCTTCCGACCATGCTGGTGGCGGCCTTCCGCGCGACCCTGGAGGACGTTGTCGAAGCCGATGTCCTGCTGCATGTCCGCGACGTGTCCCACGGAGAAACCGAGGCTCAGGCTGGCGATGTCGCCATCGTCCTGCGCGAACTCGGCATCGATCCGGACGATACGAGACGCATTGTCGAGGTCTGGAACAAGGCTGATCTGCTTTCGCCGCAGGATCGTGAACGGCTTGCCACCGCGTCGCACCGAACGGGCGAGGAGAGGCGGCCGATCCTTATCTCAGCTCTGACCGGGGATGGCATTCCGGAACTTCTCGCCACCATTGAACAGCACTTGGCCATGGGACGGCTGACCTATGAGGTCGATGTCGCACCGGAGGACGGGCAGGGGCTCGCCTGGCTACACGAGAACACGGAAATTCTGGAGCGCGAGACGAAGGAGAATGGGCATACCATCCTCCAGATCCGTCTGGTGTCCGGCAAGGAGCCCCGCTTCCTGAACCGGTTCCCCGGAGCCCGCGTCCTATGACGATGGGCCGGGCTCGCGCTCGGCCCGCTTCGCCGCGACCCACAGCTCTTCCATTTCCTCTAGCGAGGCCTCGTCGAGGCTCCTGTCCTGCTCTCCAAGAGCCAGCTCGATGGCCTTGAACCGCCGCTCGAACTTAGCATTCGTTCGCCGCAGGGCCCGCTCGGAATCAATGCCGAAATGCCGCGCGAGATTGGTGACGGAAAACAGAAGGTCCCCGATCTCGTCCTCGATCCTGTCTCGCGCCCCGGATGAGGAGGCTTCCTTAACCTCCTCCAGCTCTTCATGAATCTTGTCGATGACCTGCACGGCTTCCGGCCAGTCGAAGCCGACCTTGGCAGCTTTCGCCGTCAGCTTCTGGGCGCGTGTCAAAGCGGGCAGGGCCGTTGGAATCCCGCCGAGGAAGCCCGCCTCGTGAGCCTCGGGCAATTGTCCCAACCTCTCGCGGGCCGCGCGCCGCTCGGCCTTCTCTTCGCTCTTGATCGAGTCCCAGATAGTCTTCACCTCCTCTGGAGATAGATCTTTGGTATTGCCGAAGACGTGGGGATGGCGCCTGATGAGCTTTCGCGTGATGGCCTCGACCACATCGGGGAAGGCGAACGCACCCTGCTCTTCCGCCATGCGCGCGTGAAAAACCACCTGAAGCAGCAAATCTCCGAGTTCATCCCGCAGATCTGCCAGATCGCCTCGCTCGATGGCGTCCACGACCTCGTATGCTTCTTCGAGCGTGTAGGGCGCAATCGACGCAAAGTCCTGTTCCAGGTCCCAGGGGCAGCCGGTTTCGGGCGTGCGCAGGGCCGCCATGATCTCGATGAGCCGGGTGATGTCAGTGGAAGGCTTCATGATCAAATCCCTGGTCGCTTTGGCGATGTCATAGCCTGAGGACAAAACGCGGGGCTAGCTGGATTTACGCCATGACCCTGCGTTAGCGGTATAAGGATGAGCGAGATGCTTCAGGCGTATTGAAGGCAGAACCATATGAAAGCGCGGGTCAAACTGGTCGATGGCATGATGTTCGTGGGCGAAGCCGGCAGCGGCCACGCCGTCGTCATGGATGGAGCCCCGGAATACGGTGGCCGCAATGTCGGCATCCGTCCCATGGAGATGCTCCTCATCGGTTTGGGCGGATGCACAGCCTTCGATGTGGTTCAGATCCTCAGAAAAGGCCGCGAGAAGGTCGCGGACTGCGATGTCGAGGTCACCGCCGAGCGGGCCGAGACCGACCCCAAGATCTTCACCGCGATCCATCTCGATTATCGCGTCAAGGGCAGGGGTCTGGCGCCCGCCAAGGTGGAAAGAGCGATCGAGCTTTCCAAGGAAAAATACTGCTCCGCCTCGATCATGCTGGGCGCCATGGCCAAGATCACCCATTCCTGGACGGCAATCGACGAGGCAGAGGAGACGGAGGTCGCCTCCTCCTGATCCATCAACATCCGGGACCACGATCATGAAGCTCTTCTTCTCGGAAGCTCAACTGGCCCACCGGCCCAGGCAGTATATGGTGCACGGGCGGATCGTGGATCCTTTCGAAAAGCCGTACCGGGCCACGACGCTGGTTGCCGCCTTGGAAGCGCAAGGATTGATCAAGACGGACCCCGGCAATTTCGGCCGCGATGCCCTCTTGGCGGTTCATGCCGAGCACTACGTGGACTTCCTTGAGGAGGCCTATGATCGCTTTCTCGAACTCCCCGATCACGGCCCGGAAGTATTGCCGAACGTCCATCCGTATAGAGGCTCGGGCATCGAACTGGAGGAGCGTGGCAAGCCGCGCACGACCGGGATTCTAGGCCGGACGGGCTGGTATATCGGCGACATGTCCTGCGCGATCATGGCGGGCACGTTCCAGGCCGCTTACGCCTCGGCGCAGACGGCGATTGCCGGTGCGGAGACTGTACTGGCGGGAGAGCCAGCCTGCTTCGCCCTTTGCCGTCCGCCCGGCCACCACGCTTATGCCGACCGAGCCTCCGGCTTCTGCTTCTTCAACAATGCCGCCATCGCAGCCGCGGTGCTGCGCAGCCATTTTCCTAAAGTGGCCATCGTCGATTTCGACACTCATCACGGCGACGGCACCCAGGCGATTTTCTATACGCGCCGAGACGTCTTCTACGGGTCCGTGCACACCGATCCAGCGTCCTATTATCCGCATTACGCCGGCTACGCCGACGAAACAGGGGCAGGGCCGGGCGAGGGAGCCAACCACAATCTGCCGCTGGCTCCCGGTGCGGATGACGAGGCCTTCATCGACGCCAATCAGCGCTTGGCATTGGCGGTCCAGGCCCATGGAGCCGAGGCTCTGGTGCTGTCGGCAGGCTGGGATGCCCACCGGAACGATCCGCTGTCGAAGCTCAATGTCACGTCGGATGCCTTCGCCCGTATCGGAGAAATCTGGGGCAAGATCGACCTGCCGACTCTGATCGTCCAGGAAGGCGGATATTCGCTCGCGGCCGTCGCCGAAGCGGCGCCAGCCTTCATTGCTGCATTCCGGGCCAACGCGGCCGAGTAAGTCTCATGGCCGATCCAACCTGAAGGCCTGACAACGCAGCTTGATAATCATCGGACCGTTCGATGCCAGAGGAGGGCTTTGAGTAGTGCCTCCGCTCGCCCATCAAGACTGTGGCTGCCAGATTGAAATGTCCGCCGGCCTGCAAAGTAGAAACGTCACTCCGCGGCGGCCAGGCGAGCCAGTGCCTGCTCACGTTTGGCAGCGAGAGCCGGATCGGACATCACATCCGTCTTGCGGCCCCGTTTAGCCCCCCGCGGCTTGTAGCCGGTCTTCTCGCTGTTGGTCTTGACCTTCGGTGGGGGACGCTGGTCCTGCCGCTCCTTGATCCAGGCCAGCACCTCGCCCAGCCGCTTATTCTCGACAATCGCGGCATGATTGACCCGCTGCAGCTTGTCGAACACCGCATAGGCCAGCGGCAGCCCCTTCCAGCGGATCTCCAGCCGCCCGTCCGGAAA
>NZ_JAHAMK010000054.1 GCF_018383585.1 Microvirga sp. 3-52 | reverse complement strand
TCCAGACTCTGCATGCCGACATTCAGCAGTTGCCAGCGGGATTAAGGTTCGCCTGAACGCTCGATAGCCTGTTACTCGTCGAGCCAAGTCAGAGAGGCTGCACCTTTGTCAGCCTCTCTTCTTCCATGGTCCGCAAGATCGAAAGGCAGGACGTTTCCATAAAACCCGCTTCTCGGAAATTCGGAGCCGCGAAAGTGAAGGCCTGGATCAAACCCTGAGGCGGCTGAGGCAGCCTGCTCGAGCCTTCACATCCTGGATGAAGCCGTCCAAATCCATGTGATGCACGTCGCGGTATAGCCGCCAGATTTCTTCGCCCCGCAGGTCAGTGCTCTCAAGGTCCATGAGGATCATGAAGCCCGCGAACGGATCCTGTACGATCCGTCCCAGAACACAGGCAGCGCCCATGTTGCCGGCTGCGAGCTTTCCGACCGCTCCGGCGAGGGTGTCCGAGGCTTCGAGCATGTGCCGACGCTATCGCTCCCGTCCGTCACCGTCTAGGTCCAACCTAGAACGCAACCACTCAGGTTCCATATACGACGTTCCGCGAAATTCATCACCCGATCAGATCGGGGCCAGACTGACTGTTAAGGCTATACCCTGGCAGGCAAGCGTTGGCATTGTCGTAACCATATCGCTCTAGTATTCTAGGGAACCCTCTCGGTGGCGCATGACGCGGCCACGTCCTCTTCCCGGCCTGTTCCCGGCATGATGTTGGCGGCAGCTCTCCAGGACGGCCACCATGTACGTCAATCCCACCCTCGCGCAGGGCCTTCAGGTCCTCACCGCCTCGACCGCAGACAAGGCGGCTTCCGACAAGATCAACGCGGCCTCGGCCGATCTCATCAAGACCGCCAACGGCATCTCCAACAAGACCAGCAATCCGCTCAAGCAGGCCGCCGGCACCATCGGTGGTGCCATGTTGAGCCTGAACGAGAAGAACGGCCCCCGAACCGATGAAGCCTTGCGCGAAGCCGCACGGCAAAAGGCTGTCGCGGAGGGATCCAGCTGGGGCGCCGAGCACTATGACAGCATCGAGGACATGCCCTCCTACATGCGGGAAGAGGCTGCCAAGTCATGGGCTTATCAGAATGAGCAAATGGCCAAGCTGGATACTGTCGCAGGTATGCACCACTGGAATAGCCAAGTCTCTCATCATCTGAGGGAATTCATGATGGTTGCAGACGAGATACTCAATTATTGGTCCTATGACGCCAATGGTTCAGCGAACATTCCGCCGGAAAAATTGGCTGGGATGCACCCTGTTGAGAGCGCGCGGATTCAAACCTTCGAGAAGAACCTTAAGACTGCGGTCGCGGCGATCAGTGAGAACGCCAACGTCACAGGCGACATTTTTGTGAAAAATGGAGACGGCACGTGGGGTTGGGGCGTCTTCGAGGTGCGCGACAAAGACACGGGCGCTCTTTACTTCAACCATGATGGCAACGGGAAAGTGCAGTTCCACGACAAGGGCATGGTGTTCAGCGAGTTCAAAACTGCTGGCGACAGTTGGGGTTATGAAGACAGCATGGATATGACCACCTACAAGAAGGTTTTCGGACGTTCGTGAGCTGCTAAATCATTGACATAAGCAGGTCCGGTCGACCGGACCTGCCCTGCCTTTGAGTTGCATCTCATCGCATCGATTTGGCACGATCTGACCTGAAGTGTTTCCAAGTAATCACTGGAGAGCCTCGGCTCTCCAACGAGCAGGTTAGACTAGGCGTTTACAGGAGCGGGGACGCTGGCCGGAAACTGATCTTCCGAACACTTGGAAACGACACAGGATCCAGTTCCATAAATGCGCTTCTGGGAAATTTACGGTGTCATGCTGGGTGTCACGGGCGCCTATCGGGCCACTCCAGGCCGCCATGCGACGACACCTTGCGTCCGGGCGCGCACCTCAGGCGAGGCCACACAGGTCTCGACGGCCTCGTACCCGGGCGCTCCGGGATAGGGAGCGACACGGATCGGCGGGCTGTGATTGGCCGGGCAGTAGAGAATTGTCTCGTTCAGACCCACGGCGGTCAAGTCGAGAATTGCGCATGACCGGGTGAGCAGGAAGAGCGGCCGCTTGCTGAGTCTGCGCCTTCGGAGATGGGCCATGAGGGCCTCCTGAGTGGCCTGATCCAGCCCTTGCTCCACCATGTCGACAACGAGGGCGGACGGACCATCAGCCTCCACTTCGACAAGGAGGGAGATCAACGGATCTGAGATCGTCGCTCCATCTTCGGAGAGCCAAACCAGTGTCCGATCTACCTTGGACCTGAGAACCGGATCGGCGTCGACCCTCGCTTGCGCGACAGGGCCTTTCTCCAACCGCTCCAGCCCAACGAAAACGGCACCAGGAAGTGTCTCGGCAAGGCGCTGAGCCAGCCGTGTCTTGCCGCTGCCTAGGGGGCCGGTGATGTAGGTCAGGGGCTGGATGTCGCGCAGCTCGAACCGTTCGCCACCCCACGGCCACGGCAGATCGAAGGCGATGCTAAGACCAACGGATGCGCTCAGGCCCGAGAGTTCTCCGACCGGCGGCACCTGCCCCTGAGCAAGGTCGGCCCGCAGCTTGCGAACCTTCTCGATGGCACCGGTCGTCTGACGGACCTGCTCCTCAAGCCTTTCTTGGTGTGCTGCCAGGGAGGGCTCCAGGTCCTGAGGATTGCCGCCGAGCACGCGCGCCACCTGGGCGAGGCTCAGGCCAAGGGTCCGCAAGGCTGCAATCTCGGCGGCGCGGGCCATCTCGCCAGGGCCATAGGCTCGCCACCCGGCTGCCGTGCGGATCGGGGCAACCAGACCGCGCTGCTCATAGAGCCGGAGAGCCTTGGCGGAGACGCCGAGCCGCTTGGCAGCTTCGGACGGGCTCAAGAATTGGGCGGAAGAGCTCACAACGCACCTCAGTTTTGCTGACCGCGCCTCTTATCGAGGCGGCCCCAGGGGCCAGGTCAAGGGGCGTGTTTATTCCGCACTCCCTTGCGTGCTGACGAGATGTTCGAATTATTTGCGCGCCAGTGTCCGCGCTCCCCTTTCGCGTGCGCATAGTAGGATAAGGCAGGCCAACGACTGATCCAGGACATGCAGAGCCACAACGTGAACCGCAATGAAGAGGCTGACGAGGCGACCGCCGCCATTGCCCATGCGATCCAGGCCCTGTCGGAAGGGGACCTGCTTCGCCTCAAGGCTCTCGCCCGGCTCAGAGCCCGCAGCCTGCCAGGGATCGAATGGGCGGACGTGCTCAACGAAACCATCATGCGCGCGCTCAGCGGCACGCGCCGATGGCCGCCTGGCGTGCCGATTATCAGCTTTCTGGCCTGGAGCATGCGCAGCATCTGCGACGAATTCTGGAGGAGGACGCGACGGGAGCGACGGGTCATCGTCGGCGCGGAGGGCACCAGAGCCACCTGGCCGCCCGATCAGGTCGACGAAGCACCCGACGCCGATCCCGAGCGAACGGCCGCCGCCGTCCAGATGCTGGCCGTCCTCGATGCCCTGTTCGCGGAGGATGAGATCGCCCTCAAGATCATCACTGGGCTGGAGGACGGCCTGTCAGCGGCAGAGATCCGCGTTCGATATGGCTTGTCCGAGACGGAATACGACAGCGCGCGCAAGCGCATGAGACGGACCCTGCTGCGCCATAACTTAAGAGGTTGGGAGCGATGAAGCGCCTCAGACCAGAGCAAAAGCTCGATCATGTCCTTGCCAATCTCGCTCAGGACATCGTCGACGCTGCCGATCCAGAACTCGGACAGGCAGCGTCCGGCCGGTCTCTGCGAGCCACGCTCACGGAGATCCGCACCATCGTCCAGGCCGCCATCGCGCGTTGCGAGACGCTGCCACACGCCCTTCCGAAGCACGATGACCCCAGCAAGGACCAGATCGATGACCGAGAGTGAGCTTGCAATCGTCCGGCGCGCCTATGCCAAGCAGATCATGGCGGCCGACCGGCCGGTGCTCAGCCAACAGGTGGAGGATGCCTTCGCCTCCGTTCCACGGGAGCACTTCCTGGGTCCAGGTCCCTGGCCGATCTTCCGCTTCTGGCAGAGCGGCTATATGGCCACCCCCAGCGCGGATCCGGTCTATCTCTATACCAACGACCTTGTTGGCATCGATCCGGAGCGGCATATCAACAACGGCCAACCGTCCTTGCACGCCCATCTCCTTGCCTGCGCGGCTCCTAACGAGGGCGACCACGTCGTCCATGTTGGGGCCGGCCTCGGCTACTACTCGGCGATCATGGCCGAGATGGTCGGCCCACCCGGGCACGTGACCGCGATCGAGTACGAGCCGGATCTCGCGGCCCGGGCGGAGAAGAACCTATCCGGTTACGCCAACGTCTCTGCGATCCAGGGAGATGGAGCCTCTGCTCCCTTTGGGATGGCTGACGTGATCTACGTCAATGCGGGCACGACCAAGCCCGCAGACACCTGGCTCGACCAGCTCCGGGACCGTGGCAGGCTCATCCTACCGTTGACGACGGACAAGGGCTTCCGTTCAGGTGAGCTTGGTCGGATCAGCCGCCGCGGAGCCGTCTTCCTCATCACGCGCCAGGGGCCGGACTTTCTGGCGCGCTGGGTGTCGCCTGTCCAGATCTATCCCTGCGCCGGCATGCGTGACGAGGCGTCGGAAGAGGCCCTGGTCGCGGCCTTCGAGAAGGGAGACTGGAGGCGGGTCACACGCTTGTACCGCACAGCCGATTTGCCGGAGGAGCGCTGTTGGCTCCGGTCTGAGAGCTGGAGCCTCACCTACGAGTAGCCCCTTCGCGTGAGGCATACCGCGGACCAGAATGTTGCATGCACATTCCATGAACAGGACTTGTGGAAGATGCGTTCGTCCATGGGACAGGTGTCCTCAGCCATGCCATGCTTTGGCATGGCCGAAAGCATGCATGTAGAGCTGGCAACACCAGCCCCGTTACGACCGGGCGACAAGATCCGCTTTGTGTCGCCAGCCAGCACGCCCAACCGCGAGGCCGTGGAGGCCTCAGCGGAGCTGCTGAGAAGTTGGGGCTTTGAGGTCGATTTCGGCCCCAACGCATTCCGCAAGTTGCACTATCTGGCCGGCACCGATGAAGAGCGCCTGTCCGATTTCAACCAGGCGCTCAGGGATCCAGAGGTCAGGGCTATCTTTGCGACCAGAGGCGGCAAGGGATCCTACCGCATTGCTGATCGCCTCGACTTCGAAGCAGCCAAGCGCAATCCAAAGTTCTTCGTCGGGTTCAGCGATGTCACCATTCTTCATATGGCGCTCTGGAAGAATGGGATTGGTGGAGGCATTCACGGTGCTCTGTCCAGCGATGACTGGGAAGCCCAGGGATCATCAATCGGTACTCCGTTGCGAGAGCTGCTCACCAGCAATGACGATATCGTTCTCCGATCACAAGCTGAGGAAGAGACGTTTGCTCTGACGACAGAGGGAAAAGCTGAAGGGCCGCTGGTGGGCGGCAACCTGGATAGCATCGCGACGGCCGCCGGATGGGCGCTACCGAACCTCGAAGGCTGCATTCTCTTGCTCGAGGCGGTCGACATGTATCTTGGCCAAGTCGACCGCCAGTTGACGATGCTCCGCAAGGGCGGACACTTGCGTGGTGTGGCCGGTATTGCCCTGGGGCAGTTCACGGATTTCAAACCCAGCGGTGCTTTGACGATCGTTGATCTGCTCCGTGACCACCTGGCACCCCTGAACGTGCCGATCCTTGGAGGGTTGCCGTTGGGTCACGGGAAAAGCTCTCAAAGGATCCCGCTTGGCTGCCATACGGTGCTCGATGCCAATCAGCGTGAGATAAGGGTCTTCAGGCGAGATCTCATCTCGCTGTTGGATAACCCTCAGCGTATCGCGCAGACACGCCGATAATCCGGCGAGAGGGTGAGGGACATGGATACGGACGACGTTGCTCACTTCCAAGCGCTTGAAACATCCCTCCTACGACCGGAGGTTCGTGCCTCGCGAGACGCTTTGTCAAAGCTTTTGGCGAACGACTTTGTGGAGTTCGGCAGCTCTGGTCGGATCTATGACAGAGACCAGGTGATTGACGGACTGGTTCAGGAGAGTTCTGCTCCTCCCGTAGAGCGCAAGACGCACGACTTCTCTGTGCATCGGCTCAGTGAGGTCGTTGTCCTCGTCACCTACCGCGTAAGCCGCCGAATGCCGGGTGGTGGGGAGTTCCAGACTCTTCGAAGTTCAGTCTGGCAGTTGAGAGAGGATCGATGGCAGATGGTGTTCCATCAGGGAACGCCTGCACAGGCGAGCAAGGCAGTCCCATAGCGCTATGGCTCCTCTACGTGTCGCAGCCTTCCAGCGCCGGCCGCTGTTTGATGATGTGAGTGGGGTTCTGGTCCGGCTTACTGCGGACCTAGAGTGGTGCCGCCATCAAGACGTGCAGCTCGCCCTGTTTCCCGAGTGCTATCTCCAAGGGTACGCCACGGAGCGGGAGACCATCGTTGCCCGCTCGTTGGCCTTGGACGACCATGAGATCAGGGGTGTTCTATCGGTTCTGAGGACATACTCGACCACGATCATTCTCGGCCTGATTGAGCGGCGAGGAGCATCATTCTTCAACTCGGCGCTTGTGATCCGCGAAGGGAAATTACTAGGAACTTACGCCAAGACCCGTCCGAATGAACCCGGGTTTGATGCAGGGTCGGACTATCCGGTCTTCACCACCCATGATTGGCAGTTCGGCATCAATATCTGCAACGACGCCAACTTTCCCGACGCTGCCTTGAACGTCAGCCGCCAGGGCGCGCAGCTCCTCTGTTATCCCCTGAACAACATGCTGCTCCCGAAGAACGCAACAAAGTGGCGCTCAAAGAGCGTCAGCAATCTACAGGCTCGTGCTGTCGAGACAGGCTGCTGCGTCATGTCGTCGGATGTTGTTGGTCACCACGGCAACCAGATGAGCTACGGCTGTACCTGCATCGTCAGCCCAAACGGAGATGTCGTCTCTCGTGCTCGTGAGGAAGCGGAGGCAGCAGTACAATTCGATCTGAGCCCATTTTGCCGGTGAGGCGCCGGCCACACATGCGAATTATGGAAGCCGCTGACGGAGCTCGGTCAGCCAGCCATTGTCTTCGCCATAGGCGATAAGGATAGCGTCTCTCAGCCAGGTCATTTGAGCGTTAGTCAGCCGGGGAAGCACCTTTGTGAAGTCCAGCCAGTCCTTGGGGCGGGGTGCTTTGGCTTTGTAAAAGAGCTGGATCTCCGGTGCCAGGAACGGGAAGCCCTCAGAGCTCCTGCCCCCCATCTCACCAATCGGCCTGGTGACCAGGCCATTGCGCCGAGAGCGCCAGTGGCTGTCCTCACCATCATCCAGCATCAGTTGTAGCCGCCAGGGGGCCGCCGGGTCCTCTCGACACTAGATATCAGAGACATGAGGGGGCAGAACCTCACCCTGGCGCCATGGGCGCAGAGTGCCTGGCGGATCGGCAGCCCAACAGTCCCACCCTTTTAGCGATCTCTGGATCAGAAGCTGGTCCTTGCGCAGGAGCAGAACATCGATGTCGGCATGAGGCCGGAACGGATGCCCGACAGCAAACTCGATTGCGTGACCGCCGGCGATCCACCAGGGGAACTCAGCATCCGAGAACAATGCGCCTACCTCGGTTACAGAGAGTGGCTGCCATAGAGGGTCTGAGTTCGTAGGCATATCAAGGATGTCGTCTTCTCTCATTTTATTAAGAGTCGGCAAAAATACTACTGGATACCGGGAATGTCGCATATTGGCACACCTGAGACGCTGCGCCGAGGGCAGCAATCCTCACGGAACCAGACGTTCCGAGAAGTGAATGGACTTCACTACATGACCCCAAGGAGACCTTCAGGGGCCGAATAAGAGCTGCTCTCAATGACACGAGCAGTTCTTGTTTCGGCCCTTCGACGCGGGGACACTTGCAGAGTCGTGTCGGCAGCAGCCTGGCACGCCCCTCTACTGCGCGGACCTCCCCACGGGGAGATGCAAGCCGCGTTGGCGGCAGCGGACGTGGCACGGTCCCCAAGCGGCGCGACGTTGCGGTCGCGCCGATCCAGGAGCGGGTCGGGAGTGCCGGAACGAGCCCGAATGCGGAATATCTCGTCCGCCTCAATCGTGCGCTGTTCATGTGAGGTCTCCGCAATCTCCAATGGACGATTGCGCTCGACAGGTAGCATTCCGCACTCAGGCTATCCAAGGTCGAGGCATGGAATGCCCGACCCCACGATCTGAGGGCTTGCCGAAATTGCGCATTTGGTTGGTATCGCATCGCTCACGCCGAGGTGAGGAGAGACACCGACCGTGTGACAATCACGCAGCGGCGATGAAGCGACTGACCGCGCGTTCCAGTTCATGGTCAGCTTCACGTAACTTCTTCCGCCTGTCATCGAGCCAGTTTCTTCCTTCAAGCAGGGAGATTGCCTCATCCTCTTGAAGAGCCGAAACTTGGTCCGGATGGACACTCCCGGTCGAAACACGGCTTCGTACGAAGGTCTCAACGTCGAACGCACCACAGACGGTTTCGTCATCGAGTCTTGGCGGCTGCAACTTCAGTTCAGTGGCAGCTTCGTCCAGCAGGGAGCCCGTCAGCTCGGCGGGTTGCAGGTTCGCCTTCGTTGCTATCCGGACCAGCCGAGCGACGATATTGTGCGCTTCGCGGAAGGACACATCGCGTCGCCTGACGATTTCATCTGCCAAGTCCGTTGCCGTCGACCAATTCGCAGCCGACAAATGCTTCATGCGGGCTTCATCGACACGCAGCGTCCGGATCGCAGCAGACATCAGTGCCAGGGATCCCGAGGCGGCGACGAAGGCCCGATCTAGGAGCGGAAGCTCGCGCATCACGACATCGCCCGTGCCTTCTGCCCGGAAAGTTGCGAGGGCCGTGGAAAGCCAAGTCACGGCTTCTCCGGCCGCGAACTTCACCGCTTCGAGGGCCGTGGGGTTCTTCTTCTGGGGAAAGATGCTGCTCGTGCCGCACAATTCATCCGCGGTTTCGATGAAGCCGAACTCATAGCTGGACCAGAGATGGAGATCGGTTGCCAGATCGTTGAGGGTCGACATCAAGAGAGATAAACCTGAGGCAACTTCGGCTGCATAGTAGGCCTCACGCACCAGCCTGGAATTCTTGACCAATCCATCGAACCCTAGGAGTTCGGTTGTCCGGCTGCGATCGATCGGCCAGGAGGTTCCCGATAGGCCCGCCCCCCCCAGAGGATTGAGGTTCAGGCGTGCGTACGACGCGGTCAATCTGTCGAAATCGTCTCCGAGCTTGTTGCCGAAGCCCAGGAGGTACTGCCCGAACACTCCGGGATGCGCATGCTGGAGACATGTATACCCCGGCATAATGGTTTCATGGTGCCTGCCAGCCAGGTCCTGCAGATCGGCCCGAAGCCTGCCGATGCGGTCCATTACGCCAAGGAGCTCCGAACGCTTGTACAGGCGCCGGGCAGTCGGTCCCTGATCCAATCTGCTCCGGCCGATATGCATCCGTCCCCCGGTATGCTCGCCAATGCGTGAGATCAGGTAACGCTCGATCTGAAACAGCAGGCTGCCATGCGTTGGATCCATGGGGATCCCCTCCGGACCGAGGGATTCGATCTCTCTCAAGGTTTCTAGGATGCTGCGGGTCTGCGAGTTTGTCAGGATCTCTCGCTCGCCCAGCATGACCGTATGAGCGAGATCGACCTTGATGAAATAAGAGAACTGGCGCTTTTCTCGCTCGAGATGCGGTGCCTCGAAGAAGGACAGCAGCTCCTTTGCGGGCAAGGCGTCGAGGCGTGCCTCTGGGCGGTCTCCCGCGGAAACGTGAGCGTTTTGCATATGGTGATCCGATTGCGTGTGAGAGTGGCTCGACCGGATCAAGACCAAGGCTCGATCGCGAGTCGCTCGATCGCCTCCGGATTGAGGGTCAAGCCAAGGCCTGGTCTGTCGGGAACCATGATGAAGCCATCCTTGGGCTCTGGGCGATCGAGGTAGAGTTCCGCCCAGAGTGGATCCCGATGAGGATCAGGATAGCATTCCACGTAGGTGGGATTCGAGATCCCTGCCATCATGTGCATGCTGATGTGGGGCTCGCCGACTTGGCCCATTCGGATGTCGGAGAAGGAAGCGGCACCTGCGAGCTTCACCCAGCCCGTGATGCCGCCACCGCGATTGTAGGTCACGTTGATTATGTCGACGGCTTCCGACTGGATCAGATGATAGGCATCGAAGACCGATACCTCGGATTGACCGGCTCCGATCCGCATCCCTGTCTTCCATCTCACCTCACGCAAGGCTCTCACGAAGTTGCGCGGACGGGTCGGCTCTTCGAGCCATGCGATATCATGGGGTTCAATGAGCCGAGCGAACCGCACGGCTTCATCCGCGGTCCAAGCCATGTTGGAGTCCGCAACGATCCCGAACCCGGATCCTGCTTCATCTCGTGCAATCCGAACCCGCTCGGCATCCTCCTCGATGGACAAGGCCCCGACCTTAAATTTGATCCCTGCGAGGCCCTGTTCCCGATAGTTGCGGATCTCGCGCCTGATGCCGTCCTCGTGGCGGCTTGTCTCGTAATAGCCCCCGATGCCGATCACCGGCACCCTTGCGCTCACTCCGCCGAGGAGACGCCAGACAGGCAGACCCGTGATCTGGCCCTTGAGATCCCAAAGAGCGGCGTCAACAGTCGCGATCGCCATCATGAGCGATGCACGGTCGACGTAAGCCTTGTCATGATCGAGCATCCGCTGCCACAGCCACTCACCGCGAAGCGGATCCGCGCCAACGAGCAGGTCCTTGAACGCACCGCGAACGAGGGATTTCAGATAGGAACTGTATCCGGACTCATTGCCGACGCAGACTATGCTTTCCAAGCCTTGGTCCGTCGTCACGCGGCACAGCAAGGCGGTGCGCGCCGCAAGGGTGTAGGTCCCTCCGCTGAACGCGGAGGGCAGGTCGGCCTTGATTTGGCGCAACTGGACATTCGTGATCTTCAAGTTCGAAACTCCCTCAGCCCCGCAGAAGCCACTCGTTGAATTTCTTGTCGGACTGCGCCTTATTCCTGCCCCAGAAGGCGTCATTGACCCGGGTGGTCTGCTTGAGGTTTTCAGGGAAGGTCGGCAGTTGGACCGCGATCTTCTGTTCAATGAACTTGTACGCCTCCGGATTGGACGGGCCGTTGGGCAGCTTGGTCGTGAAGGCTGCCTGCCGATCCGCGCGTGCGCAGAACTTGACGAACTGGCGGGCAAGGTCGGCCTTGGGTGCGCCCTTAGGTATGCACCAGCCGGTGGCGCTGTAGAAGCCGCCGTTCCATGTGACCGCGACCGGTGCACCTGCCTCTGCGGCGGATTGCGCCCTGGCGTTGAAGGTCGGGCAGATGTCGACCTCACCGTTTTGCAGGAGTTGGGCACTCTGCGCGGCTGAGTCCCACCAGACCTTCACTTGAGGTTTGATCTCGTCCAGCTTCTTGAACGCCCGGTCCCAACCACCGGGTGCTTCGAGGACCTTGTAGATCTCCGCGCCGCCCGGGACGCCATCTGCCCGCAAGGCGATCTCGATCATGTCGCGGGCTAGCCGTCGCATGGCCCTGCGTCCGGCGAATTTGTTCACGTCCCAGATGTCGGCGAAAGACGTCAGGGGCTCCTTGAACCTGTCTGTGCGATAGGCCAGCACGAAGGTCACAACGCTGTCCGCGAAGTAGAATTCATTCTTCATGTCGGCTGGGATCGCCGTCATTTCTGGGCCCGTCAGGTCGAGCGGCTCCACCAGCTTCGAGGCGACGAGCAGGTCAGCAACGTCCGAATTGATGCCTCCGCTCACATCCCAGTTGTAGTTGTTCGTCTCCACCTGCGCCTTGAATTCGGCGGATGGATTCGATCGCCGCACCACCGGGATGATGGTGATACCCGTCTCCTTTTTGAACGGCTCGTAGTAAGCCTCGGTCCAGGCAGTCGTATACACGCCCCCGGGGTCCGATACGGTCAACGTCTGTGCGGCTTCGCTGCGTTGCCAGATGGCAGGCATCATGATCCCGGCCGTGCCCACGGATAACGACTTGAGCATGGTCCGGCGGGTAATGCGATCCTTGACGAACATTGTATTCCCTCTCTTGTTCTGGGTTTGGAACTCAATCTGGTCAGTAGGCCTTCTTCCGGCGCCCGATCATTTCGCCACAGATGATGACGACGGTCACGAAGGCCAGGATCAGCGTCGAAACGGCGGCAAGGGTCGGGCTGACGTTCAGGAGGGCATCAGCCCACATCTGCCGAGGCAGGGTCGTCGAGGTGCCACCGCTGATGAACAGCGCGACGGTCAGCTCATCGAAGGATTTGACGAAGGAAAACAGGAAGGCTGTGATCATGCCTGTTCGGATAATTGGCAGGGTCACTCGCCTGAAGGTCGTGAGCTGGGTCGCCCCGAGGGTCCACGCCGCGTGGTCGAGGCGGATGTCGTAGTTCCTCAGCACCGCCATGATCGTCACGATGGCATAGGGGAGCGAGAAGATTGTGTGGCCGAGGATCAAGCCGAACGAGGTTCCAACCAACCCGATCCTTGCGAAGGCATAGAAGAGCGCGAGGGCGACGATGATGTGCGGCATCACCATCGGCATGAGGATGAAGGCCATCACCACGGACTTGGCGGGGATCTTCTGCCGGGACAGCGCGAATGCGGCTGGAGTTCCGATGATGACTGACAGTACCGCGGTGCACAGGCCTACCCATACGGACCGGATCATGGCCTGTTGCCAGAGCGGCGATGCGAAGAGGGTTTCATACCATTGCAGCGAGAATCCCCGTGGCGGCCACTCGAAGAACGAGCTCCCCGAGAAGGAAATCGGTACGAGGAAGAACGACGGGGCAGCCAGGAAGATGACGACGGCCATGACTGTCGCCCAGAGAATGACACGCCGCCGCTCCGTGGCCTGGACCTTGCCCCGCCCTGGGAGCCGGTCGTACAGCTCTCCTGCATAGGCACCGATCCAACCCAAGGCCGCCGTCACGCGGTATCCGAACCTGGCGCTGGCGCGGGTCAGGGATCCGCCTCTCCTAGAATTCGTGGCCTTGATGTCCCCTGTTAGGGCCGACATGCCCAGGACGAGATCGAAGACGAAGAAAACCGCGATCGACGCAACAAGGAGCAGGACAGCCACGGCACCGGCAAACCCCCAGTCGAGCATCTCATCGATCTGGATCACAATGACCTGGGCCAGCATCGTCTCGCTTGGGCTCCCCAGCAAGGTCGGGGTTACGAAGAAGCCGAGGGACGTGATGAAGACGAGAAGACCTGCTGCCGCAACGCCGGGAAGGGACAGTGGGAAGTAGATCCTCCAAAAGATATGGGATCCACGGGCGCCCAATGTCGCGGCGGCCCGGTGCAGGTTCCTGTCGATGTTCTGCATCACAGCAAGCATCGTCAGAATGGCAAGTGGCATCATGGCATGGGACATGCCGACGATCACGCTCGCGAAATTGTAGATCAACTCCAAGGGAGCATCCGTCAGCCCGAGGGTCGTCAGGATCTGGTTGAGAAGGCCCTGCCGTCCCAGGATGACGATCCATGCGAAGCTCCGGACCAGCACACTTGTCCAGAAGGGCATAAGAACCCATAGGACCAGGCTGCTCCGGGCCCGCCCGGTGGTCGTCGCAAGGAGGTAGGCAACCGGATAGCCCGCAATGAGACAGACGACGGTCGTCCAAAGGGAGATGTTGAACGTGCTTCCCAGAACCCGAAAGTAAAGGCCGCTCTCGAAAAGCCTAAGATAGTGTTCGGACGATAGCTGCCCGGTGTCGTCGATGATGCTGAGCCTGAGCAGTTGCGAAACGGGAACGAGGAAGACCGTCACGAGAAGGACGAGAGCCGGGAGTACGCCCCAGCCGCGTACCCATTGATGCAGGCGTTGGGTTAGGCCTGTCGCGGTTCCTTTCATGGCGACACCGCTGCGGCGCGCTGGATGACCACGGTGTGCTCCTGGGACCAACCGAAGCGGACTGCATCCCCGGGCTGGGCTGCGCGGTGGGGGCTTCGGGTTAGGTGCATCGCCCCTATGGGGGTTCCGTCTGACAGCCGACCATAGTACCGCGTCACCGGCCCCACCATGATGCTTTGCTCCAGGATGCCCGGAACCGCGTTGTCGCTGGTGTCGTCGTTGGCAAGCAGCCGGATGTGCTCTGGACGTATCATCACATCCACGGCCTGGCCCACCTTGAGGGAGCCTAGGGCATCGGCCTTGACGCGAGCATCGCCTGGCCCTTTTAGGCAGACGTTCGAGCCGACGTTGGAGACCGTGGCCTTGAAGATGTTGGAGCCTCCCAGGAAGTCTGCTGCGAAGACGCTGACAGGGCGGAAATATAGGTCGGCGGGAGTGCCCAGTTGCTCGATGCGACCATTGTTCATCAGGCATATGCGATCAGACATCGCCATCGCCTCTTCCTGGTCGTGGGTCACGTACAGGATCGTTGCGCCCAGCTCGGTATGTAGGCGCTTGATCTCGAGCTGCATGTGATCACGGAGCTTCTTGTCCAGCGCCCCGAGGGGTTCGTCCATGAGAATGATGGAGGGCTCGTAGACCGCACAGCGGGCGAGGGCGATCCGCTGCTGTTGACCGCCAGAGAGCTCACGCGGCAGTCGCCCGGCAACTTGGGGCAGGCGTACGATCTCGAGAATACGCTCGACCTTCTCCCGGATGGTGGCTTCGGACATGCGCCGCATGCGAAGGGGAAACGCTATGTTCTCGTAGACGGTCAGATGCGGGAACAAAGCATAGTTCTGGAACACCATCCCGATATCGCGCTTGAAGACGGGTTCGAACGTGGCGTCCTTTCCGTCGATCCAGACCTCGCCGGCATCCGCGACGATGAGGCCGGCCAGCATCATGAGAAGGGTGGTCTTGCCGGAGCCTGAAGGTCCGAGAAGGGTCAGGAACTCCCCTGCTGGCACCGTGAGTGAGGTATCGCGAAGCGCATGAACCTCGCCATAGCTTTTTCTCAACCCAGTCAATCTGACCTTCATGCGATCCGGATGCAGAGACGCCAATGCCATGTTCCCGTATTTTCGTTTCGTACGAAGCCTCTCGAACGAAACTATTGAAGGTTGTCATCATTTGTCCAATTGATTTAACTTTGGGAGTTCGATTAAAATTTCTAATGAGAGGCTGACATGGAGCTCAAGCAGCTTGAGGCATTCGTATCCATTGCGACATTGCGAAACTTCAGTGCAGCGGCGAACAGGCTCAACATCACCCAGCCGGCGATCTCGCTCAGGCTGAATGCTCTTGAACAGGAGCTCGGCACATCACTTTTCGATCGGTCGGGGAGCAAAATCCAGTTGACGGGCACAGGCCTCGAGCTACTGCATTACGCGGAACAGATCATCGACATGTCCTACCGCCTAAAAGCGACAGCCCTCGGTGAAACTCGCTCTCACCAGAAGGTCCGCATCGGCACGACTGATACGATCGCCAACTCATGGCTGTCGGAGCTGGTCACAGAAATCATCACCGAGCTCCAGCACGTGACCTTCGAGATCATCACGGACACCACCCGCAGTCTGAGGGAGCGGCTCCTCTCCGGTGAGATCGATGTGGCCTTCCTCATGGGTCCGGTTCACGAGAAGGGCATAAGGAACCTACCCTTGAAGACTTATGAGAGTGCTTGGGTTGCTGGTGAGGGGATCAAGCTCCCGAAGGGCATCCTCACCCTCGACCAGATCGCTCCGTTCCCGATCATCACTTATGCGCGGGACTCTGCAACCTATACCACGATCGAGGAGCTTTTCCGGATGAGTGGCCTTTGGCCAGTGAGGCTCAACTCGTGCAGTTCGACGGAGGTGATGATCCGTACCTTGGTTGCAAGCAATGCGATCGGAGTGATCAGCACGGCCTGTCTCGTCTCGGATCGAGGCCTGAAGAGGCTCAGGTGCGAGGTGAAGCTTCCCGACTATGAATTCTACGCCGCGTATCATCTGGACTCGGTAGGCCGAGTCGGAATGGCAGTTGCAGAACGTGCGCAGAAGCTATGCCAGAGCTTCTGAGGTGGGGAACTCAGCTCTGGAATGGTAGGGGTTGACCCGCAGTGAACCTTCAATGTTGCCTTTCCTTCCGGTGGGTCATCAGATTTTCGAGACGGCGCCCTCTCACGATCAGGGGATCCGCCGGTCACTTCGGAGTTCTGCAAACAGGTCAAAGAAGGCATCATCGGTTGCCTGATACCCGGTAAAGCCGGGACGTCGGCTCTTCGACATGTCGGTCACGATCTCGATCGTCCGGCCAGGATTGGCATCCGTGTACCAAGGGGACGCGAGACGGCCAAGCTCCGGCTCGACCACCGAGCGCTCCCGCTCGGCAATGTGGCGCCAAATGCGTGTACTCCGAAGGTCGCCTAATGGCACTCCTGAGACAAAAGCTCTTGGTCCGCTTCGACCCTCAAGTGCCGACGTTCGTTGGGAAGGTTGGAACGTGAATTTCTGACCCTGGGTGTATCAAAACGCGGTCGGNTCAAAACGCGGTCGGTGGTAGGATTGCCTGCTCTGTTTGGGGGATCCGATGAGACGCTTTGTTGAAGGCGTGGATCGCAGCCAGACCACCCTGTTTCCCGAAAGCCTGGACGACTGGGTTGATGAGGACAACCCGGTGCGTGTCATTGATGCTTTCGTCGATGCGCTCGATCTGAGGGCGCTTGGCTTTGATGGTATCGTGCCCGAAGCCACAGGGCGCCCCTCCTACCATCCTGCGGTTCTGCTCAAGCTGTACATTTACGGCTATCTCAACCGGGTGCAGTCCAGCCGGCGCTTGGAGCGCGAGGCCGGTCGCAATGTTGAGCTGATGTGGCTGACCGGCCGGCTGGCTCCCGATCACAAGACCATCGCCAACTTCCGCAAGGACAGCGGCCGGGCCATCCGTCAGGTCTGCGCCCAGTTCGTCACCCTCTGCCGCAGGCTGGGGCTGTTGAACACCGCCAGCGTGGCCATCGACGGCTCCAAGTTCAAGGCCGTCAACAATCGCGATCGCAACTTCACGCGAGCCAAGGTCGAGCGCCGCCGGGCCCAAATCGAGGAGAGTGTAGCGCGTTATCTCCAGCAGCTCGATACGGCCGACCGGCATGAACGAACAGACGCGCTGGCGGCCAGGACCACCCGGCTCAAAGAGAAGATTGCCCGGCTCGAGCAGGAGATGCAGCGTCTGGCCGAGGTGGAAGCCCAGATGCTGGCCTCGCCCGACCAGCAGATCTCACTCA
>NZ_JAHAMK010000053.1 GCF_018383585.1 Microvirga sp. 3-52 | reverse complement strand
GGACCGCTCCCCGCCCCACGCCTGCGACGCCTCGCGAGCGCGCCCCCCGTCGGGCCGGGATGAGCACCGGTCTAGCCCAGGTGATACACTGTGTTAAGAACAAAGTGAGAACATAACATCTCGCCTGATCACCCCCTCCACGTCATCACCCCCTCCACGTCATCACCTCCTCCACGTCATCACCGGACTTGTGCCGGTGATCCCGATGGTTCGGAGCGCCGCGCCTCACAGCATCGGGATGGCCGGGTCAAGCCCGGCCATGACGGGGGAGGGTGTGACGAAGGCGGGTGCCGGACGATGGCCGGTGAGGGACGAAGGCCAGTATGATCAAGGACAGTGGCATGCCCGGCCGGAGTGGGCGAAAACCCTCGCATGAGAAGGGAGTCCAGCACGCAGGGCGTATGAGCCGATACCTTTCCCGTGCTGCAGCCGCGGACCGAACGGAGGTTTGGAGCTTGGTCGGCCTCGATCAAATTGCTGAGAGCGGTCGCCCGCCTCTGCCTGCAGGCATAGCGGCCTTGCACCTTTCAAGCATCTCGGCGCCTAGCATTACGCGTCATTCCGTCTAGGTTCTGCGGCAGGGATGAATCTCGAGACGGTCGCCTTCTCCAACCGTCGGTTACCGTACCCAGGTATTCCGGACATCATGACCAGCACGACCGCAACCTCTGCGCAACCGATCGCCAAGCCGTCCTTTATCGCGCTGCTCATCGCCGTTTCGGCCGTGAGCCCGCTCGGCATCAACATGTACCTGCCTTCGATGCCCGGCATGGCGCGGGCGCTCGGGGTCGACTTCACCACCATCCAGCTGACCCTGTCCCTCTATCTCGCGGCCATGGCGATCGGCCAGCTCATCATCGGGCCGCTGTCCGATCGGTTCGGACGGCGGCCAATATTGCTGATCGGTCTCAGCGTCTTCGTCTTCGGATCGCTGATCTGTCTCACGGCGCAGAATGCTGGCGTCCTGATCTTCGGTCGCGTCGTGCAGGCTATAGGCGGATGTGCCGGCATCACTTTGAGCCGAGCCATCGTGCGCGATCTTTACAGGCGCGATCAGGTTGCCAGCATGATCGGGTATGTGACGATGGGCATGGCCGTGGCGCCCATGGTCGCGCCGACAATCGGCGGTGTGCTCGATACTTTCTACGGCTGGCGCGCCTCCTTTGCCTTTCTGGTGCTGTTCGGCAGCCTTGCCCTGCTCTTCGCGTCGCTGCAACTCTCCGAAACGAACCGTAATCGCGGTTCGGTAGGCGATGGAGATCGCCTTCTGCCGAACTACCTGGCGCTTTTCCGGTCCCGCCTGTTCTGGGGCTATTCGCTCGCCACGAGCTTCGTCTCAGCGATGTTCTTCTCCTTCGTGGCCGGCGCACCGTATGTGGTGATCGAGATCATGGGACGGAGTCCTGCGGAATACGGATTCTATTTCGCTCTCGTGCCAAGCGGCTACATCCTCGGCAACTTCGTCACGGCGCGCTTCGCCGTCACCATCGGACAGAACCGCATGTTCCTGACCGGCATGACCATCGGCCTGCTGGGCGTCGGCTCGATGGCGGCGGCATTTGCCGCCGGGCTCGAACATCCCCTGGCTCTGTTTGCGCCGATGTTTCTGATCGGAGTGGCGAACGGATTGGTCCTGCCGAACGGGATAGCGGGTGCCGTCAGCGTGAAACCTAACGCCGCAGGCGCCGCCGCCGGGCTGTCCGGGAGCTTGCAGATCGGCTTTGGAGCCCTCGTGGCGCCGCTCGTCGGCGCTGCGCTGACCACCACGGTGTGGCCGCTCATCGCCATCATGGCCGTCTGCGCGCTGCTCGGACTAGCGGCCTTCGGACTGGTCGCCGGGTCGGGCAGGAAGGCGGCCGGTCCTTAGCGCATTTTTCGGCGAAGTGGATCCGGTTCAACCTCAAAAAAGTGCGGCACAACAAAGAGATGGGATGCTTCCACGTTCGTAGAAACAGCTCTAGATCGCCGTTCCGCGTGTCTACATCGACATCCGTCCGCCAAGCAATTAGGAATTGAAGTTTCTAAGCCGGCATTGCGTGCGGCCGCCATCTTAGGCCGATCTCTCCGCAAACTCCGCCACCAGTTCCATGAACCGCTCGTCCGAAGGATCCGTTTCGAAGCTATGAACGGCCGGCGTCATGGCCCAGGGCAGCTTCTCTCCCGCGTACATTTCGACATAGGGCGGAAACAGGCCTGCATCCTCCATCATCGTGGTGCGGACGTTGACGAACTCGTCCATGCCTTCAGGCCGGGTGAAGAGCCAACTCATGCAATGCGGACAGAAGAAATGGCGCGTTGCCCCATGGAGGCCGCCAATGGCGGGTTCGCCCTGCAACACCTGAAAGTTCCGGCTCGGATACAGAACGCTCAACGAAAAGGCGCTCGCTGTCATCCTTTGGCAGCCCGTACAATGACAAGCCATGGTGATGATGGGCGCGCCGCTGACGCGAAACCGAACCTGCCCACACCGGCACTCCCCCTCGTGCCCGCCATCCCTGGCCGCCATGACGTTCTCTCCTGTTCTGCAACGCAGCGAGTCTGCTTCGGATGGGGGACGTGCGTCAATGTGCCGGAGACGAAGGCCGCGCCCGACCGGTGCCGTGATCAGAACCGCGATGTGGGACGGTTTCGTTTGATATAAAAGTAGACTGCGGCGGCCACCACGATGAAGGGGATCACGAGCAGGAAAAGCCAGCTGTCGCCTTCGGTGCCCGAGGCCGATGGTGACGGCGTTGCCGGTGGAACGGAATTCGTCTGGGCATAAGCCAAGGTCGAGATCAGGATACAGGCAAGGCTTAGGGAAAGGCGCTTCATATCGTCCTCCACGTCCGCTGGCGTGAAAAAGATACGTCCTCCGTCAATGTTCCGGGCAATACCCGATGAGCCTCTCGGAACGACGATGCTCTCCTCTTGTCGGTGTTCGCCGAAGGGCGGTCAGGCCACCTTCGCCATCGCCCATTCGAGGACCTTGAACACGCGTCCATCCGTGCACTGGGCCACGTTGAACCGCATGTAGTCAGAGGCCGTCTGCGAGGGACTGAAGACGTTGCCGGGTGCGAGCACCACATTGTCCTGGAGCGCGCGGCGAGCCACCTCGGCGGCGTCCCGGTGATCCGGCAGGCGACACCAGAGGAGCATTCCGGCATTCGGCTCCAGCCAAGGCTCGACGCCGAGCGCCCGCAGGCGCGGGATGGTATCCGCCCTTGCCTTGGCGAGACGGACGCGCAGCGTTTCCAGGTACTTGCGATAAGTGCTGCTGCCGAGAACGTTGAGAACGAGGTCCTGTGACAGCGGACTGCTCGCAAAGCCCGTGGCGATTCTCAGGTCCGTCAGCTTGTCGATCCAGTCCGGCCTTGCCGCGATATAGCCGCAACGGAACGAGGCCGATAGGGTTTTGGAGAAGCTCCCGATGCGCACCACATGCTCAAGACCGTCGAGAGCCGCCAGGCGAGGGGCTGGTTCCGTCTCGAAATCGGCAAAGATATCGTCCTCGACGACGATCATGCCATGCGCCTCAGCAAGCTTCAGGATCTTGTGCGCCGTCGCCCCCGGCATCGAAGCGCCGGTCGGATTGTGCAGTCCGGAATTCGTGATGTAGAGCCGCGGCCGGTGCTCAGTAAGCGCCTGAGCGAAAAGCTCGAGGTCGGGCCCGGCTCGGGTATGGGGGACGCCGACGATCGTCGCCTGATGCGCGCGCAGCAGGGCCAGGAAGTTGAAGTAGCAGGGATCGTCGACCAGCACGGTATCGCCGGGCTGAAGCAGGAGCCGACACACGAGGTCGATCGCCTGCGTGCCCGATTCCGTCAGCAGGATCTGTTCGGGACCGGCATGGAATCCCTGCTCTGCCATGCGCCGCGAGAGGAATTGACGCAGCGGCGCGAGCCCGAGCGGCGTTCCGTAATCGGTGAGCTTTGGCTGTTCCGTGGTTCGCGCAAGATGGCGAAGAGCGCGGCGGATGTCGTCCTCGGGCATCCATTCGCTCGGGAGCCAGCCGCAACCGGGCTTCTGCATCCCCTGCCCGGCCTCCAGGGACTGCCGTGAGACCCAGAAGGGATCGATGGCGCGGTCGAGACGCGGCGTGAGCTCTGCAAGTGACAGCGGCGCCAGGGGCGCCGCGCTGTAGAAGCCGGAACCCGGTCGGGACCGAATGACACCCTCCGCCGCCAGCCTGTCATACGCCTCGACGACAGTGGATTTGGACACTCGCATATTCGCGGCAACGGAGCGGATCGAAGGGAGCTTCGCGCCCGGTGTCAGCGACCGGTTGGTGATCTGCCCGCGGATCATCTCCATGACATGCTCCACCAGCGTTCCACTCGAGCGATGCGATCCGAGGTCATCCACTGTACCGTACCTCTCTCCATTACAGTTCGAGCGAACTGTATCGTACCGTACCTGGAAAAGCCACGCCGTCCGGTCCAGAACGGTTCCATCGAGGGGGCCCGGATATGGATCGGAATAAGGAAGGGTGGATCAGCGGCTTCGTGGGGGTCCTGATCTTCAGCGGATCTCTGCCGGCCACGCGAGTTGCCGTGGCCGATTTCGATCCGGTGTTCCTGACCGTGGCGCGGGCCTGCATCGCAGCAATTCTGGGAGCGGCCCTGCTCCTGATCCTTCGCCAGAAGCGCCCCGACCGCAGCCACCTCCCGTCCCTCGGAATCGTCTCCCTGGGCGTCGTCATCGGGTTTCCGCTCCTGACCGCCTTGGCACTTCGCCACATCACATCCGCCCATTCGATCGTCCTGATCGGCCTCCTGCCTCTCACGACTGCGATCTTCGGCGTGATGCGTGGCGGTGAGCGGCCGCAGCCCGCCTTCTGGATCTTCTCCATCCTGGGAGGGTGCCTCGTGGCAGGCTTCTCGCTGCTTCAGGGCTTTTCGGCATCGCCGATCGGGGATCTCCTCATGCTGGGGGCGATCCTGCTGTGCGGTCTCGGCTATGCGGAAGGCGCAAAGCTCTCGCGACGGCTCGGCGGCTGGCAGGTGATCTCCTGGGCTCTCGTGTTCTCCCTGCCTGTGACGGCGCCTCTGACGCTTCTCACGTGGCCGGCGTCATTGAGCGGGATCGCCCTGCCTGCCTGGCTGGGTCTCGCCTACGTGTCCCTGTTCTCCATGCTGATCGGTTTCGTGTTCTGGTATCGGGGCCTCGCCCTCGGCGGCATCGCCGGGGTCGGACAGTTGCAGCTGCTGCAGCCCTTCTTCGGCCTGTTCTGGTCCGCCCTTCTTCTGCATGAGGCCGTGGAGTGGGGGATGATCGTTGCAACTCTCGCCATTGTCGGATGCGTCGTGGGCGCCAAGCGCTTCGCCGGACCCTCCGATGCCAAGGCCCCATTGTCTCTCGCGCCGAGATAGGTTTCGTCGGCGCGCATGAAAAAGAATAGGGCCGGGACGAGCCCGGCCCTATGTCTTTCGAGGCACGGCGCGACCTGCCCGTTCAGATATGAATGACGCGGTCGTACGCATCCAGGACGCTCTCGTGCATGGTCTCGGATAGCGTCGGGTGCGGGAAAACGGCGTGAATCAGGTCCTCTTCCGTGGTCTCCAGGTTCATGGCGATCACGAAGCCTTGGATCAGCTCGGTCACTTCCGCGCCGACCATGTGCGCACCGAGAAGCTGGCCGGTCTTCTTATCGAAGATCGTCTTCACGAGCCCGTCCGGTTCGCCGAGTGCAATCGCCTTGCCGTTGCCGATGAAGGGGAAGCGGCCGACGCGGACGTCGTAGCCCTGCTCCTTGGCCTTGGCCTCGGTGAGACCCACCGAGGCGATCTGCGGATTGCAATAGGTGCAGCCCGGGATCTTGGCCTTGTCCATGGCATGCGCGTGCAGGCCCTTGATCGTCTCGACGCAGATCACGCCTTCGTGCTCCGCCTTGTGCGCCAGCATGGGCGGGCCGGCGACGTCGCCGATGGCATAGATGCCGGGAACGTTGGTGCGGCCGAGACCGTCCGTGACGACGACGCCGCGCTCAATCTTCACTCCGAGCTTCTCGAGACCCAGATTCTCGATGTTGCCGACGACGCCGACCGCCGAGATCATCCGCTCGGCGGTGATCGTCTGCGTACCGCCCTTGCCCTCATCGACGGTGGCGGTGACGGAATTCGCGCCCTTCTCGACCTTCGTGACCTTGGCGCCCGAAAAGATCTTCATGCCCTGCTTCTCGAAGCGCTTGCGGGCAAGCGCGGCGATCTCCGCATCCTCGACGGGCAGGATCTGCGGCATGACCTCGACCACCGTCACGTCCACACCCATGGTGCGGTAGAACGAGGCGAACTCGATGCCGATGGCGCCGGACCCCATGACGATGAGCGACTTCGGCATGGTGGGCGGCACCATGGCCTCGAAGTAGGTCCATATCAGCTTGCCGTCCGGCTCGATGCCGGGCAGCGCGCGGGGACGGGCGCCGGTTGCGACGATGATGTTCTTGGCAGAGTAAGTGCCGGGCTCCAGCACGCCCTTCGGCACCGGGTTCTGCGGCTGCATGGCGGGCTTCTTCGGCGCCGATACCACGACCTCGCCGGGCTTCGTGATCGAAGCCTCGCCCCAGATCACGTCGACCTTGTTCTTCTTCAGTAGCATGCCGACGCCGCCGTTCAGGCGCCCCGAGACACCGCGCGAGCGATTGACGATCGCCGCTGCATCGAAGCCGATGCCCTGCGCCGAGAGGCCGTAATCCTTGGCGTGCTCCATGTAGTGGTAGATCTCTGCCGAACGCAGCAGCGCCTTGGTCGGGATGCAGCCCCAGTTGAGGCAGATGCCGCCGAGATGCTCGCGCTCCACGACCGCGGTCTTGAACCCGAGCTGCGCCGCGCGGATCGCCGCCACATAGCCCCCCGGTCCGCCTCCGATGACGATGATGTCGTACTGGTTTGCCATGGTGTCAATTCCCTTGCGCATACTGCGCGATGCCGTGACCGAAGGACCAGTTTTCCTTTTCGACTTCGATCAGGTTGATGAACACATCCTCAGGGCGAAGGCCGGGCTCCGTCCCCAGTTTCTCCGCGATTCGCTTGAACAGGGCCTTCTTCTGATCGACGGTTCGCGTGTTGCTGACGGTGATCTGAATGATGACGAGATCATCGCTTCGCGCGATGTCGAGATAGTTCGCACCGTAGAAGAAGTTGTCGTCCTCATGCTCGCTGATGGTGACGAAGAGATCGCCCTCAGGAACGTTGAACGTCTCACGCAGAGCGAGATAGACCCCGTCGGCCAGCCCCTTGCGATAGGCGGAGGGCTTACCCTTTCGAAGCGAAATGCGGATGAGCGGCATGGAGCCTCCCTGTCGTCCAACAGCGAATGGCCGGGACGAGCCCGGCCACGACGTCGATCACACCAGCATCCCCATCGGGCTCTCGATGAGCTGCTTGAAGGCGGCGAGCAGTTCCGCACCGAGCGCACCATCGACCACGCGGTGGTCGCAGGAGAGCGTCACGGTCATGGCCTGGATGACCGCGGGAGCGCCGTTCTTCACCACCACCCGGCTTTCGCCGGCGCCGACCGCGAGGATCGTGCCCTGGGGCGGGTTGATGACGGCCTGGAAGTTCTTGATGCCGAACATGCCGAGGTTGGACACCGCCGTGGAGCCGCCCTGGTATTCTTCCGGCTTCAGGCGGCGCGTTCGCGCGCGGCCCGCCATGTCCTTCACCTCTGCCGAGATTGCCGTGAGCGTCTTCTGCTCGGCCTTGCGCACGACCGGCGTGAACAGACCGCCTTCGATGGCGACCGCGACGCCCACATCTGAATGCTTCATCTTCAGGATGCGGTCTTCGGCCCAGACCGCATTAGCCGCCGGCACGCGCTGGAGCGCGATGGCGAGCGCCTTGATGACGAAGTCGTTGACTGAGAGCTTGTAGGCGGGCTTGCCGTCCTTGTCCTTGCCGGCAGCCGCGTTGATCTGCTCGCGCAGAGCCATGAGCGCGTCGAGCTCGCAATCCAGCGACAGATAGAAGTGCGGCACAGTCTGCTTCGATTCGACCAGGCGCTTGGCGATGGTCTTGCGCATGCCGTCGAGGGGCACTTCCTCGTAGGAACCGGCCTCGAACATGGCCTTGACCTGATCGGCGCCCATGCTCGATGCGAGCTGCGGCGCCGCAGGCTTCGCGGCCGGTGCGGGAGCAGCCGCGGGGGCCGGAGCGGCGGCAGGCTTCCGGCCACCGCCCTGGAGAGCGGCGCGAACGTCCTTCTCGACGATGCGCCCATGAGGCCCGGATCCCTGGACCGAGGCGATGTCGATGCCGGCCTCCCGGGCGATGCGCTTGGCGAGCGGCGAGGCAAAGACGCGGTTGCCACCGGCCTGAACCTGCCCCGCCCCGTTGGGCTTCGCCGCCTGAGCCGGACCCGCTGGAGCCTGATCGACGCGGGCATAGGACATGTGGGCCGAAGCGTCACCCGGAATGGCGTTGGCCTGAGGCTGGGACGCAGCGGCTGCTGCGGGAGCCGGTGCTGCCTCAGCCTTCAGAGCCGGCGCCGGAGCGGCACCGCCCGCGGACGGAGTGGTGACGCTCTTCGGATCCTCGCCCTCACCTGCGATCAGCGCGATCAGCTCATTGACGGGAACGTCCGCCGTTCCCTCGGGCACGACGATCTTAGCGAGGATGCCTTCGTCGACGGCTTCCACTTCCATGGTGGCCTTGTCGGTCTCGATCTCGGCGATGACATCGCCGGATTTCACCGTGTCGCCTTCCTTCTTCAGCCACTTGGCAAGGTTGCCCTTTTCCATGGTGGGAGACAGGGCGGGCATCAGGATATTGATGGGCATGGCGTTTATGGATCCTGACTTGAAAGGTTCAGTTTATGGCCTGCGTCGAGCCGGGATCGCTCGGATCATCGAGCTCGGCCTGAATGCCGGCGGTGATCTCGGCGAGAGCCTCCTCCTCGGAGAACTCCGTTTCCATGGCGTAGACGCGCGCGGCGTGGCGGGCGAGATCCACCAGGAGCACGCCCCAGGTGAACGGATCGTCGAAGGCGCGGCGCAGCGCAATGCTCACCGCGCCGTCGACCACCGAAGCCCTCAGGATCTCGACGCCGCCCTTTTCGAGCACGTCAGGCGGAACGTTGAGGGCTTCGAATTTCCGTCCGGTCATGGTGTCACCTGTAGCAAACGGCCTTCGCCGCCTGCACCACTTCCGCCACCGAGGGAAGCGCGAGCTTCTCGAGATTCGCCGCATACGGCATCGGGACGTCCTTGCCAGTGACACGGATCACGGGCGCGTCGAGATAGTCGAACGCGTTCTCCATGATGCGCATTGCGATCTCGGCGCCGACACCCGACTGCGGGTAGCCCTCTTCCACCGTGACGCAGCGGCCGGTCTTCATGACCGAGGCGACGATGGTGTCCGTATCCATCGGACGGATCGTGCGCAGGTCGATGACCTCGGCCTCGATGCCCTCCTTCTCCAGTTCCTGAGCGGCCTTGAGCGCATAGGTCATGCCGATCGCGAAGGACACGATGGTGACGTCCTTGCCCTCGCGATGGATGCGCGCCTTGCCGATCGGCACCGTGAAGTCGTCGAGCCTCGGCACCGGGAACGACTGTCCATAGAGAATCTCGTTCTCCAGGAACACGACCGGGTTCGGATCGCGGATCGCGCTCTTGAGAAGACCCTTCGCGTCGGATGCCGAATAAGGCGCAATGACCTTGAGGCCAGGGATCTGCGAGTACCAGGCGGCGAAGTCCTGGCTGTGCTGCGCACCCACGCGGGCGGCGGCGCCGTTCGGACCGCGGAACACGATGGGGGCACCGAGCTGGCCCCCTGACATGTAGAGGGTCTTGGCAGCCGAGTTGATGATCTGGTCGATCGCCTGCATGGCGAAGTTGAAGGTCATGAACTCGACGACAGGACGCAGGCCCGTGAAGGCCGCGCCGACGCCGACGCCGGCAAAGCCGTGCTCGGTGATCGGCGTGTCGATGACGCGCTTGGCGCCGAACTCCTGCAGCAGCCCTTGCGTGACCTTGTAGGCGCCCTGGTATTCGGCGACCTCTTCGCCCATGACCAGGACCTTGTCGTCCTTGCGCATCTCTTCGGCCATGGCATCGCGAAGGGCCTCGCGAACCGTCATGTTGACCAGTTCCGTGCCTTCCGGGATCTCGGCAAAAGCATTGTAGCCGGTGCGGTTCGTGATGACCGAGGGAGCAGCGGGCTCCGCCACCGGGCTTGCATCCGTGCCCGGAATCGAATCGGGCGACGGCCGATCCGTCATCCCTTCACGCTCCATGTCGGGCGTCGGAGCCGGTTGGGCGTCCGGCGCCGGAGCGGTCGGGGCCTTCGCTGACGAAGTGGCGGCGGACACGTCCTCGCCCTCGCCGGCGAGGATTGCGATGGGGGTGTTCACGGCCACATTGTCGGTACCGTCGGAGACGAGGATCTTGGCGAGGACGCCTTCGTCGATCGCCTCAACCTCCATCGTTGCCTTGTCGGTTTCGATCTCGGCCAGCACGTCACCGGGCTTGACCTGATCGCCTTCTTTTTTCAGCCACTTGGCCAGTTTGCCCTGCTCCATGGTCGGCGAGAGGGCAGGCATGAGAATATCGATCGCCATTAAAAGACTCGTTTTGATTGTCGCAGCGGCGAGATTCGGGGAAAAGCGACGCCAACGCGCCGCTTAAAGAAGGATATCCGTATAGAGCTCGGATGGATCGGGCTCCGGATCATGCGTGGCGAACTCGGCCGCCTCGTTGACGATCTCGCGCACCTTGCTGTCGATGGCCTTCAGCTCGTCTTCCGACAGCTTCCAGGTCTCCAGCAGACGGCGACGCACCTGCTCGATCGGATCGTACTCCTCGCGCATGCGGGTCACCTCGTCCTTCGTGCGGTACTTCGCCGGGTCGGACATGGAGTGGCCGCGATAGCGATAGGTCTGCATCTCGAGGATGTACGGTCCCTTGCCGGAGCGGGCATGCTCGATGGCGCGCCGACCGGCCGCGTAGACCGCGCGGACGTCCATGCCGTCCACCTGCTCGCCGGGAATGCCGAAGGACAGGCCGCGCTTGGAGAAATCCGTCTGCGCCGAAGCGCGGGTCACGGCCGTCCCCATGGCGTAGCGGTTGTTCTCGATCACGTAGACCACAGGCAGCTTCCAGAGCGCCGCCATGTTGAAGCTCTCGTAGACCTGGCCCTGGTTGGCTGCGCCGTCACCGAAATAGGTCAGGCACACATTGCCGTTCTCGCGATAATGGTTCGCGAAGGCGATGCCGGTACCGAGCGACACCTGCGCACCGACGATACCGTGGCCGCCATAGAAATGCTTCTCCTTGGAGAACATGTGCATGGAGCCGCCCTTGCCTTTCGACAGGCCGCCGCGGCGTCCGGTCAATTCGGCCATGACACCTTTCGCATCCATGCCGCAGGCAAGCATGTGACCGTGATCGCGGTAACCCGTGATCACCTGGTCGCCGTCTTTCGTCGCCATCTGCATGCCGATGACAACCGCCTCCTGGCCGATGTAGAGGTGGCAGAAGCCGCCGATCAGGCCCATGCCGTACATCTGACCGGACTTCTCCTCGAAGCGCCGGATCAGGAGCATATCGTTGTAGGCTGACAGATCCTGGTTCTTGTCGAATTGGGGGGAATTGGGGGCAGCTCCGCGATTGGAGCCTTTGCTGGAAGTAGTCTTGTTAGCCGCGCCTGCACCGACACGGCCCGCCTTGCGGGCAGCAACTGCCATCGGGTCCTCCGAAGGGTTTCCTCGACGAAAGTTGTAGCGCAGTCGGAATCGGAAATCGAGTAGGTCAAAAGGTGTTTTGCGGTGCACAATGAAATGTATAACCGATTGATAATCTTACACAATATCGAGTTAACTGAAATCGAGTTAAGCAGAACTTTTAAGTTATTGTTAATTATTGTCCCGTGATGATCACAAGGTCGTTCTTGTGCACACGTCCTAACATTACGCGCGCTCTCTCCTCGAGCAGATCGCGGTCGATCTGATCGCTCCGAAGGAGCGCGATACGACGCTCCCAATCAGAGCGCTGGGTCCTTAAACCCTCGAACTCGGCGGAAAGTTCAGCGACTTGGGCTTCATACTTTTGTTGAGCCTCGATGCCGCGTGCACCGCTATGGGCATGATGCACGAAATAAGCCGCGACAGCCGCCGAGATGCTGTAGAGCACCAGCGGAATCAGAAATCGTCGTGCGCGTCTGCGGATCACCATGACGTCGAGTCGTACACGGGCATGGTTAAGGAGGTGTTAGAGACTGGGTGCTGGGGGCCAACAATCGACACGTCATTACCGGTCTTGTACCGGTCGTCTCGTTGGGATGAAGCGCTGCGCCTTTCCGAATCGAGATGGCCGGCACAGGGCCGGCCATGACGAGAGGGTGGATATAAGCGTTCGCTATATCGCGATCAGGTCAGCGCCTTCAGCGCCGCGCGCCCGGCATATCTCGCCTGCGGACCAAGCTCCTCCTCGATGCGGATGAGCTGGTTGTACTTGGCCAGTCTGTCCGAACGGGCGAGAGAGCCGGTCTTGATCTGTCCGCAATTCGTCGCCACGGCGAGATCCGCGATGGTGGAATCCTCCGTCTCGCCCGAACGATGAGACATGACGGCGGTGTAGCCGGCCCGATGGGCCATATCGACGGCCGCAAGGGTCTCGGTGAGCGAGCCGATCTGGTTCACCTTCACCAGCAGCGAGTTGGCGACCCCCTTCTCGATCCCCTGCGAGAGACGCTCCACGTTGGTGACGAAGAGGTCGTCGCCCACGAGCTGGCACTTGGAACCGATGAGGTCGGTCACGGCCTTCCAGCCCTCCCAGTCGTCCTCCGACATGCCGTCCTCGATGGTGGCGATCGGATAGGCGGAGACCAGTTTCGCCAGATACTCGGCCTGCTGCTGTGGGTTCAGCTTCTGGCCGGTTCCTTCGTAGTGGTAGACGCCGTCCTTGAAGAACTCGGTGGCTGCGCAGTCGAGGCCGATCACCATGTCCTGGCCCGGCTTGTAGCCGGCCTGCTCGATGGACTTCATGATGAAGTCGAGGGCGGCCTCCGCGGAGGGCAGGTTCGGGGCGAAGCCGCCCTCGTCGCCCACATTGGTGTTGTGGCCGGAGTCCTTCAGGGCCTTCTTCAGGGTGTGGAACACCTCGGCGCCCATGCGCACGGCTTCGTACAGCGTCGGCGCGCCGACCGGCAGGATCATGAATTCCTGGAAGTCGATCGGGTTGTCCGCATGCGCGCCGCCATTGATGATGTTCATCATCGGAACCGGCAGGACGCGAGCCTGGGTACCACCTACGTAGCGATAGAGAGGCAGGGCCGCCGCATCGGCCGCGGCCTTGGCGACCGCCAACGAGACGCCGAGGATGGCGTTGGCGCCGAGGCGGGCCTTGTTCGGGGTGCCGTCGAGCTCGATCATGGTCTCGTCGATGGCGACCTGCTCTTCCGCATCCATGCCGCCGATGGCGTCCAGGATCTCGTTGTTGACCGCATCGACGGCCTTGAGCACGCCCTTGCCGAGATAGACCGACTTGTCGCCGTCGCGCAGTTCGACCGCCTCGTGGGCGCCCGTGGAGGCGCCGGAGGGCACGGCGGCGCGGCCCATGGAGCCGTCTTCGAGGGTCACATCCACCTCGACCGTGGGGTTGCCCCGGCTATCGAGGATCTGGCGGGCGAAAACGTCGATAATCGCTGTCATAGAGCAGGCTCCTGCTGGCTGAAGTGTGGCCGGTGCCGCCCATGCGACGGGTGCGGCCTCAAGTCATGAACTGGCTTATTGACCGAAATGACCATGTGAGCAAGGACGGCAAGAGCTTTCTCCCAACCCTATCCAAGGTCAATGCGCCATAATGGAAACCACCCTTCAGCTCGGCCACACCAGCGCCCAGCCCCAATCGCCTGAGGCAGCGCAGCTTGATCGGGTGCCGAACCCGCATCAGGACACCGTTTACCTGGCCCGTTTCACCGTGCCGGAATTCACGTCGCTCTGCCCGGTCACGGGCCAGCCGGATTTCGCCATTCTGGTGATCGACTACGTGCCCGGCCCCTGGCTCGTCGAATCCAAGTCGCTCAAGCTCTATATGCACAGCTTCCGCAACCACGGCGCGTTCCATGAGGATTGCACTGTCGCCATCGGCAAGCGCCTCGCCGACCTGCTGGAGCCCCGTTACCTGCGGATCGGCGGATATTGGTACCCGCGCGGGGGCATCCCCATCGATGTGTTCTGGCAGACCGGAGAGTTGCCGAAGAACCTGTGGCTGCCGGATCAGGGCGTCGCGCCCTACCGCGCCCGCTGACGATTGGGCTTCGTCAGAGCGAATGATGCGGTCAGGCCGACGCCGACGATGATCAGGGCGGCAATTCCCGTCGCCCCGGTCAGCCCGATATTGCGCAGGCCGAAGCCCATCAGGACGACGCCGAGCGCCTGGCCGCAGAAGAACGAGAAGGCGTGAAGAGCAACCGCCGAGGCGCGCGCGCCGGGGGCCAGTTCCGTGACGTGGGCCTGGAAGGTGTTGTGGAGCATGTAGAAGCCAAGGCCCATGAGCAGTAGGGCTATCGCATCGAGCTTCCAGTCACCGCCGAGCCCCAGAACCACCAGCGCTGCGCCGGCAAAAAAACCTCCGCCCAAGAGAATGCGTCCGATGCCGAGGCGCCTCAGCATCCAGGTCACAAGGACGGAATAAATCAGGCCGCCGACGGCAAATCCTCCGATGGCGAAGCCGGCCTCAGCCGCCCCGCCCCCGCCCCGCTCCTCGAGCAGCGGTGCCACATAGGGAAAGATGCCGAAGATCGCAATGGCCTCGACGAAGACGAGGCCGAAGAGCGTCAGCGCACGCGGGTTGGAAAGGATATCCCGGTAGCGCAGGAGCGCGCTCTGCAGGTCGAACTTGCCACCCGGCAATGCCCCCCGGAAGCCGATGGCGGTGGCCGCCAGAGCCAGGGCCACCATGACGGTGGAGAGGGTGAACACGCCCCGCCAGCCGATCAGCTCCGCCAGCAGTCCCGCGAAGGACGATCCGGCCAGCTGTCCGATGATCACCGCTACCAGATAGCGGCTCAAGGCGACCTGGCGCCGGGCCATCTCGACCCGATCGCCGATCAGCGCGATGGAGAGCGGCACGGCGCCACCGGCAGCGGCGCCGGCAACGATGCGAAGGGTGAAAAGGGTTTCGGCATTGGGCGCGAAGATGGAACAGGCCAGGGCAAGGAAGAGCAGCGCCAGCGCCACCTTCATGACGCGCTCCTTGCCGAGCGCGTCGCCGATGGGACCCAGCACCGGCTGGATGAAGGCATAAGGCAGTGCGAAGGCCGCCGACAGAAGCGCGATGGTCTGCGGGGTGGAGTTCAGGTCCCGGGCGATGATCCCGACCATGGGCTCGACCGCGCGGCCGGAGAAGGTGCTCGCAAAGCCGCTGGTGGCGAGGATCAGGATCAGGTTGCGGGACGACATGGCATCCTAACGATTGAGGCCGTAAAGAGAGCATTCGCTCCTTATCACGGCCTCATCGCAACACGAGGAGCAGGAATGCAGACCTGCCCTCCTCAAAAAACATGGAAACAGCCTAGGCTGCCCTGCCCTTGGCCACGGCATCGAAAGCCTTCAGCTGCGCGAGCAATCCTGCCAGCTCCTTCAAAGGAACCATGTTGGGACCGTCGGAAGGAGCCTTGTCCGGATCCTGGTGCGTTTCGATGAAGATTCCGGCCACGCCGACTGCTACGGCAGCCCGTGCGAGCACCGGCACGTATTCCCGCTGGCCGCCCGAGGTCGTGCCTTTGCCGCCCGGCTGCTGCACCGAGTGGGTGGCGTCGAAGATGACCGGAGCGCCCGTCTCGGCCATGATCGGAAGGGAGCGCATGTCGGACACGAGCGTATTGTAGCCGAAGGAGGCGCCACGCTCGGTGAGCATGACGTTGGGGTTGCCGGCCCCCGTGACCTTGGCAGCAACGTTGGCCATGTCCCAGGGAGCCAGAAACTGGCCCTTCTTCACATTGACCACACGCCCGGTCCTGGCAGCGGCGATCAGAAGATCGGTCTGGCGGCAGAGGAAGGCGGGGATCTGGAGGATGTCGACCACCTCCCCCACGGGGGCGCATTGATCGTTCTCGTGCACGTCGGTGATCACCGGCAGCCCGTATTTCTCCTTCACCTCGGCGAAAATGGACAGGGCCTTGTCCAGGCCGATGCCACGGGCGCTGGAGACCGAGGTCCGGTTCGCCTTGTCGAAGGATGACTTGTAGACGAGGCCGAGGCCCAGCTTTCCGGCAGTCTCCTTGAGCGCGGCCGCCATCTCGAGCGCATGATCGCGGCTTTCCATAGCGCAGGGCCCGGCAATGATGCTGAGCGGCAGATGATTGCCGAAACGGACGGAGCCAGCCTCGACGACGGCAGGATGCTGTTTGATGTCGGTCATGCGCCCGTCTCTATCCTGTCTGAAGCGGCAAGCAAAGCGGCTCTGTGCATCCCACCCGTTCGCCGAGCCGGTTGGCCAAGAACTGCTTTCGACCTCTTCGGATCACAGGGATAGGGCTGGAGATGGCCAAAAGCCTCTTAACCAAAGGTCAGGAGGAGCATTCGTCTCAGATACAATGTTGATTTACTTTAGGGTAATTACAAAACAGTATGCTATCTGCATGGAAGAAATAAGAAATTTTACCTGCATGCACGGTTGAACCGGCGATGCACTGGGATGCGCTTGGGGGGCGCTCTGATCTAATGCCCGAAGATAACAAGATGCACGAGCTTGTGGCTCTCAGAACGGCGCTTGGCTTTACGCAAAGCAGAATGGCCCACGAGATCGAACTGAACCTGCGTGACTATCAATCCTTCGAATGGGGCGAGAACGAGATTCCTGATCTTTATCTCAGGGCGATCGAACGGATCGCCATGCTCTATGCGGTTCGACACAAGAACCCGATGCTGGTGCCGCCGGCCTTGCGCGCTGAGGCCATTCAGTTCGCCCGAATGGTGGAAGCGGGCGTCTGATCCGAAGCCCCGGACGGTTTCGCCGGGGCTCGAGTTCATTCTCAGAACGTCATCGCCGCGGCATTGATGATTCCGGCGGCGAGCGAAGCCGCACCGAGGAACAAGGCAGCGGCCATTTCACCGCCGGCGATGCGCTGTGACAGGTTCGGCATCACGATCCGAACCAGCCAGTACACGATGATCTGTACCGCCAGGGCCACCAAGCCCCAAACGAGGCAATCGACGATTGTCTGGGCGTGCACGATGGCACTGGCAAGCGGAAGGGCGAAGCCGACGAGGCTGAAACCCAGAGCCGTAGCCGCCGAGATCACGTTCTCACGGATCAAAGCAAACTCGTTGTGCATGGTGGCGAGCGTGTAGACCCCAAGGTAGAGGCCGACCAGGGCGACCGCGAGCACGAAGAAGATCAGGAAATCGGGCAAGCCCGCCAGAGATGAAGCCACGGTGAGTCCCCCATTCGATTTATTTTCCAATCGATACAGGGGTATGGTTAATATTACGTTGGCTCGCAAGCGATCGCCACCCCGAAGGATGTGCTGGCCGGCACGATGAGCCTGCTGCCGATGTGCTGGTAGGGGATATCAGCCGCATCCAACCACGTCGCTTGACGGTGGATGTCGTCGACCCGAACCGCAAAGGCCACGAAGGACGGCTGGTCGAGCTCGGCTTCCACCGAGCCGTAGATCTCGGCCGCATCGTCGGGCGTGAGGACATCGATATGGCCGTCCGCAAGGCGGAAAGACAGATCGTCTCCGTCGGGACTGGCCGGCTGCACGCCCGTGAAGGCTTTCAGGAAAGTGCGAAGCCGCTCCGGGGCGGGCGCAGCCAGGGTCACCGATGAGATTTGCGTCGCCCTGTTGTCGTGGCGCTGGAACTCGGGATTCCAGAAATTCTCCGGGAAATGCTGCTGACAGACGAAAAAACCCGCCTTCGGAGCGTTCTCGGCTGACGTAAAGGCCAAGGTGAATGCGACCTTCGTCTCGCTGCCATCTGGACGGCGTCCGCTGCGCTCGAAATGGAACGGTTCGAATGATCCGATGCCGCTCTCCGAAAACAGAGCCGCGTCCGCCTTGGCATCCCGGCTGTCGAGCACCAGCATGGCGAGGCCCTCGCGGTCCCTGAGGTAATCCTGGATGAAAGCTCCGAAGCTGAAGGCACTCCCCCGATGCGGGGCCATCGCCGCCCCTTCACCCACCGTGATCAGCTCGATGAAGGAACCGGAGAACTGGACGATCCGATTTTCGGTGCCCCAGGGATGGCGGTTACGGGCGCCGACCTGAAAGCCGAGCCGCTGATAGAAGCTTCCGGCCTGGTCGAGGTCGTGGACGGCAACAACGAGATGGTCGATCCGGCGGGTCATCGGGCTCTTTCCTGTAGCGAGAGCATAGACCTAGTGCGCCAGAATGAATTTGGCGAACGACTGGCTCGTGAGCCCGATCCGGGGCATTATTGATCTGGCTTGGGAGAACTTGAACTACGCGGCATAGCGGAATGGCTGATGCCCGAAGTAGCTTCGGATCCTCTCGGGCAGCTTTGTCAGCCGGCGCATATGGCTGATGACGGTTCGTTTGAGTTCGTGCTTGCTGCGGGCGGGCGGCTTG
>NZ_JAHAMK010000052.1:19160-29077 GCF_018383585.1 Microvirga sp. 3-52 | reverse complement strand
TGCCAAGATCAAAGCGCACCTGCGCAAGGCCGAGGCGCGAACGTTCGATGCGCTGTGGCGAGCGCTCGGCGGCATCTGCGATTTGTTTGAGCCGCAAGAATGCTGGAACTACCTCAAGGCAGCTGGATATTCGTCCGGTTAACCGTCCGATGCTCTAGCGCCGAACGCGCTGCTCGCCGTCGCAGAGAGACTTCACATCCTGACTGAGGTCAGGAGCGACCGACGTCGACCACCGCCTCGGCGAAGGCCTGCGGCGCTTCCTGAGGCAGATTGTGCCCTACCCCGCCCGTGATGACCCGGTGGCTGTATCTTCCTGAGAATTTCCGCGCATAGGATGCGGCATCCGGGTGCGGGGCGCCGTTGGCATCGCCTTCCATCGTAATGGTCGGCACGGTGATGGCCGGGAAGCCTGCAAGCCGCTTTTCCAGTTCGTCATGCTTCGGGTCGCCGTCGGCGAGGCCGAGCCGCCATCGGTAGTTATGGACGACGATGCGGACGTGATCGGGATTGTCGAACGCCGCCGCCGTGCGGTCGAACGTGGCGTCGTCGAACTCCCATTTCGGCGAGCCGAGCCGCCAGATGAGCTTGGCAAAATCGTGCCGGTATCGATCGTAGCCGGCCTGGCCACGGTCCGTGGCAAAGTAGAACTGGTACCACCATTCGAGTTCGGCCTTCGGCGGCAACGGCATCCTGCCGGCTTCCTGGCTGCCGATCAGGTAACCGCTCACCGACACCATGGCCTTGCACCGCTCCGGCCAGAGCGCTGCGACGATGTTGGCCATCCGTGCTCCCCAGTCGAACCCGGCGAGAGTTGCGGTCTCGATCCTGAGCGCGTCCATCAATGCGACGACATCGACGGCAAGCGCCGACGGCTGACCGTTCCGGAACATTTCACCGGACAAAAACCGGGTCGGGCCATAGCCGCGCAGATAAGGCACGATCACCCGGTAGCCTGCCGATGTCAGCAGGGGCGCCACATCGACATAGCTGTGAATGTCGTAGGGCCAGCCGTGAAGCAGCATGGCCACAGGGCCGTCGGGGGGGCCGGCTTCGACATACCCGACGTTCAGGACGCCCGCGTCGATCTGCTTGAGCGAGTCGAACGACGCCGTCATCCCCGGCTTGCTCCCGGGCGGATCGAGCGATCCTTCTCCGGTGGGTTGCGCCTTCGCCGGGTCCGTCACCCCCAGCCCGGCGGCCGCAGCGGCCACAGCCGCCGTGCGCAACAGGCGACGGCGATCATCATCGACTTCTTTGGACATCGGACCTTCTCCCAATCACTCCGCCGATGATGCTGCGCAATGGGCAGCGGCGTGCATACATCAATGCCCCACATCGCCTCTCCATCAGCGCAATGGTTTGAACGCCGCCCTGAGTTCTCGCACGAATGTCTCCGGCTGCTCCCAGGCCGCAAAGTGCCCGCCTTTGTCGAGCCGGTTGTAGTGAATCATTCGGGGAAAGGCCTTCTCGGCCCAACTCCGCGGGGCGGCATAGATCTCGTCGGGAAAGACGCTCACGGCAACCGGGATGGTAATGTTCTTCGGAGCGAAGAAGGCGAGCTTGTTCTCCCAATACAGGCGCGCCGACGAGACCGCGGTGTTCGTCAGCCAGTAGAGTGTGACGTTGTCGAGGATGTCGTCGCGCGTCAGGCCCTCGGGCTGACCGTCGAAGACGCGTGCGATCAGCTCGTAGCTGCGGATGTCATGATCGAGCATCCAGGCGGCGAGGCCGATGGGCGAATCCTCGATCCCGTACAGCGTCTGGGGGCGATTGCTCATCTCCTGGGCGTAAGCCAAGCCGTGCTTGTAGAAGAAGTCGAGCTGATCGAAGGCATGCCGCTCGTCGGTCGAGAGTCCCGCCGGCGCCGGATCGCCGAATTGGAGAGCCTTGGCAATCTCGTCAGGCACGGTGGCCGGCATGTTGGTGTGAATGGCGATCAGTTCCGGAGGTGCCTGCACGGCCATCTGCTCCGACACCGCATCGCCCCAATCGCCGCCCTGCGCTACGAAACGCGTGTATCCAAGGCGCTTCATTAGCGCGACCCAGGCGCGGGCAATGTGCTGCGGGTCCCAACCGGGAGCCGTAGGCTGTCCTGAGAAGCCGTGGCCCGGCAGCGACGGAATCACGACGTCGAATGCGTCCGATGCACTTCCACCGTGGGCCGTGGGATTGGTCAGCGGGTCGATGACCTTCAGCTGTTCGATGATCGATCCGGGCCATCCATGCGTGATGATCACCGGGAGCGCATTGGGGTGAGGTGAACGGACGTGGATGAAATGGATGTCCAACCCGTCGATATTCGTCATGAACTGCGGCAGGGTGTTCAGCCTCGCCTCGACCTTGCGCCAGTCGTATTCTGTCGCCCAATAGCGCGCAAGCGCCTGCATGGTCGCGAGTTGCACGCCTTGCGAGGCATCCGTGACGGTCTCCCGCTTCGGCCACTTGGTCGCGGCGATGCGGCGACGAAGGTCGGCAAGCGCCCCGTCGGGAATGTCGACGCGGAACGGACGGATCGCGTCGTCCTCGGCCGCCGTGCCTGCGAGGGCGGGCTGCGCGGCCAGAGGCGTCGGGATCAGCCCGACGGCGAACACGGCTGCAGATGTCGCCAGAAGCATGGCCGAGGTGGTGATAAGAGACATCGTGTTCCTCCCTGCGCGTTGGTCGATGAGGGTGTCAGCCGGCGGTTGTCGGTTCGGTTTCCAGGAACGCGATCAACTCGTGATCCATTCCAAACCTCCGGCGGATCGATGATCGGAAACTCGCCCTACGGGGCCTGCAGTCTTCGGAGCGATTAGCGCAGCGGCCTGAACGCTGCCTGGATTTCCTTGGTGAAGAGCTCCGGCTGCTCCCAGGCGGCGAAGTGGCCGCCCCTGTCGACCTCGTGGAAGTAGATCAGGTTGCGATAGGCACGCCGGGCCCACGATTCCGGGGCGCGATAACTTTCCCCTGGAAAGACCGTGATGGCCACCGGGAGGGAAATCTCGGCGGTTCGCTCGGGGGCCGAAAAAGCAGGGCTGCGTCCGCCATACTCCCAGTACAGCCGTCCCGCCGAGGCGGCGGTGTTCGTCAGCCAGTACAGCGAGACGTCGTCCAGCACCTCGTCCGGCGACTTTTCGGGATCGCTGCTGCTGTAGGTCCATGTCCCGAAGCCCGGATGCCCGAGCATCCACGCCGCGAGGCCGGCCGGAGAGTCCGCGACGGCGTAGCCGATCGTCTGCGGCCGCGTGCCCATCATCACGGCGTAGGACCGGTTCCCCATTTTCGCGGCGGCGCTGAGTTCGTCGAATGTCGCGCGCTCCTTCTCGGATAATCCCGCTGGCGGGCCAGCGCCCGTGGCGAGGGCCGCGGCCACTTCCGGCGGGACGATGGCCGGCAGGTTGATGTGGATGCCCAGCAGGCCGGCCGGCGCCTGACGCGCCATAGCGCTCGAGACGGGGGAGCCCCAATCCCCGCCCTGGGCCACATAGCGGGTGTAGCCGAGGCGCTTCATCAGCTCCGCCCAGGCCCGCGCGATGCGGTCGGGACCCCAGCCGGTATCCGTCGGCTTGCCTGAGAAGCCATAGCCCGGCATCGAGGGAAGAACGAGATCGAACGCGTCCTGCGCGCGCCCTCGGTGGGCCGGTGGATCGGTGAGCGGACCGACGGTCTTGAGCAGCTCGAACACCGAGCCCGGCCAGCCATGCGTCATGACCAGCGGCAGGGCGTTCGGATGAGGCGAGCGAACGTGAATGAAGTGGATGTCGACGCCGTCGATCCTGGTCATGAACTGCGGCAGGGCATTGAGCTTGGCTTCCGCCTTCCGCCAGTCGTAGCCGGTGCCCCAATATTCGACGAGCGGCTTGATCTTCGCGAGCTGGATGCCCTGCGACTGGTCGGCAACCGTCTCCTGGTCCGGCCACCGTGTCGCCGCGATGCGGCGGCGGAGTTCGACCAGCGCCTCTTCCGGAATGTCGGCGCGGAAGGGCCGGATGGAGGTGTCTTCGGCCGCTGTGGCGGATTGCGCGGCGAGCCGCGTCGGGATCAGACCGGCAGCGGCGGCCGATGCGGCCAGAAGCACTGCAACCGAGGTCGTGAGAAAGGACATCGTCATTCTCCCTGGTCGGCAAGCGAGCTTGCGTGCCGGGCGGTGAGATCGGAACGCTTATCGATATTCAGGGCATTCGGGAGGTCCGCTGCTCCAGTGGCGGCGTCCCCTCCGCCCGTCGGTGGATGGCGCCGTCACCGGCGCGCGGGAGTGCCGCGCAAGGGATCACGCCAGCGTGCTTCGTCCGAGCGGGGAGCCCGTCCTTTCCGAAAAACCGGGCCGGGCCAGCCGGGCCGCCGCTCATGACGGCAATTCCCTGCCCGCCTGCTCCCGGACGATGTACTCGGCGTACCAGTCGGGCCATTCCTCATCATGGTGGCCGATCAGTTTCTCGTGCTCGCCATGTGCCGTCGCTGCGCGGCGGAGCGCGGCTGCGAGTTCGGTGGACGAGGTGAATGTCGTCTGGTCCACATCCACGCGCCCGGGCAACCGCGCGGTGACCTCTTGGAGCAGCCAGCCGTTGCCGTCCGGATCGCTGAACGAGGCGCACGAGCGGTAAGTCCGGCGTTCGGGATCCGGGCCGCTGATCCGGAGGCGCCCGAACAGATAGGGCTCGTCATCGCCGGCGCGCACGTCGTCGGCGCCATGGAAGATCTCGCTGATCTCCACGCCGCGACGGAGCAGTTCCTCGCGGGCAGCCTCGATGTCCGAGACGACGAGATACAATCCTCGCGCAGAGCCGGGGGCCGCCGCCGTGACGTTCCTGCCGAAGATGACCGAGCATCCGGAACCGGGCGGCGTGAACTGGATCGCGCGCCAGTCGTCATCGGTGGCGAAGTCGGCGTCCAATCTCCAACCGAGGTCGCTGTAGAAGCGCTTGGCGCGGTCTACGTCCGAAACAGGGATGACGACGACCTCGAGCTTCATGTCGACCGTCCGCGCGCTCGGGATCTCGGACGCGGTCGTGCTGCGCACCTGAGTAATGCTCATGTCCAGCTCCTTGGTTCGTAAGCCTTGCGAGCGGCAACACGCGTCCAGGCGCGTGAACCACAAAAGAGGCTTGCAGCCGAACCGGTTACGTTATCAGTTTACGCAAACCACGCGATACAGGAGGGAAGTCGACAGGGTGGTCGATGGAGGGGCTCGTCGAGGCCCAGGTCCGATGCGGGACCGTACTATGCGAACAGGATACGCCATCTTGGCACGGCGGGAAAGGGGTGTCGGTTCCTCGACCAAGCGCCGATTGCGACGGCCCATGCGCTTCGGCAAGTTCCGCGCTATCATGCCTGCCATGACCGAGAAGCTGAAACGGCGGTTGACCACCGTGCTCTGTGCCGACGTGCACGGCTATTCCCGCCTGATGGAGGCGGACGAATCCGGCACGCTGGCGACCCTGCGGCGCTATCGGACCGCCATGGCGTCATTGATCGAGCGCCATGACGGGCGGATCGTCAATACGTGGGGAGACGCCGTCATCGCCGAATTCCCGAGCGTGGTCGAGGCCGTGCAATGTGCCATCGAGATCCAACAGGACCTTACCGCCCAGGATCCGAATGTGCCCGAGGCGCAGCGCATGCGCTTTCGCATCGGCATCAACCTGGGTGACGTGATGGTCGACGGCTCGGACATCTATGGGGACGGCGTCAACATCGCGGCGCGGCTTCAGGAGCTGTCCGAGCCCGGGGGCATTCTGATCTCCGGGCCGGTCTATGATCAGGTCTACAACAAACTGTCGGTCGGGTTCGACTATCTCGGCCAGCAGCAGGTCAGGAACGTCAGGGCTCCCGTGATGAGCTATCGGGTGACCTTGGGCGGCACAACCTTCGGGCAGCTCGAATCGGAGGGTGCTGGGAAACCTGCACCAGGAGCCGCTCATGCCGGCGGCGCGCCATCGCGTCGCGGCAATGCCGGGTCGATGACGCCGGCGCACGGCCTTTCCGGCCGGTTGGCGGATCTGCCGCGCCCACTCCGGGCCGCCATCGTGATTTGCGTGTTCCTGTTTCTGATTAATCTCTTCAGTGGATTGCACGAAATCTGGTTCCACTGGCCGGCCATGTCGATTCTGTTCGTCGTCTTTTTATGGATGGGCCTGCGGCGCAATTTGATGCCCGACAGGGCGGACAGGCGCCCGAAGAACCGCGACTGATGCGATCTGCCTCTCGCAAGCCTTCCTCGGAGCGTCACCGATTGGGTCTCGCGCGGTCGCTCATCCATGGAGGAACGGCTGCGAGAAGCGATCGCTGGCGCTTCACCCAAGCCCCGTTTAAATAGCACAACAGCATACCCGCGACGGGATGCGACGGCACCAAGTGCCGGCTGGCGATACGCAGGTGGCAGGAGGGCGACGACAACCATGAAGAAGGCTGCGACAGGCATGAGCGAGAGGAACAGCGGCTCTGATGAAGGAAGGGAAGTTTCTCCCTCTCAACTGATCGACGAGAGAATCGACGAGCTGAGTGATTGGCGAGGCGAGATGCTCGCCCGGGTCCGGGCCATCATCAAGCAGGCCGATCCCGACGTGGTCGAGGAGTGGAAGTGGAGAGGGGTTCCGGTCTGGTCGCACGCCGGCATCATCTGCACCGGCGAGACGTACAAGAACGTCGTGAAGATGACCTTCGCCAAGGGCGCCTCGCTGGAGGACCCTTCAGGCCTCTTCAACTCAAGCCTCGAAGGCAATACCAGGCGCGCCATCGATTTGTATGAGGGCGATAGGATCGATGAAAAGGCATTGACGGCGCTCATCCGCGCCGCCGTTGCCCTGAACACATCCTCCGTTGCAAAGCGGCCGAGAAGCGCGTCGGCGCGTTCCGGCCCTTGAACGCGGAATGGATCGCCATCACGGCCCTGCCCTGCCCGTTCCCGCAAGCCGTGCTGCGCAACGGAAAAGTGAATGGGTCTTCGTCTCACGGGATGGGGCTCGCTCGGCCATCACCGGCGTTGCGCGAGTGATCCCGATCATGTGAAGCGCCTGGCGGATCGTACGGACCGGAGGGGCCGCGCCGGCGAGGACTGCACCATCGGGTCGTCCGGGCTCGTCCGGCCGCTCACGTCGATGCGCGCATCGCCACTACGCAACCGCTCGTGCTGGAACCTGCTCGTCGCGCTTGACCGGCTGCGCGCCTTGAAGGTTTGTGATGAAGGCCGCGATGGATTCGCGAGGCATCGGCTTGGCGATCAGGTAGCCTTGGGCCTGGGAGGCGCCGGCCAGGCGCAGGGCGTTGAGCTGCTCTTCCGTCTCGACGCCTTCGGCGGTCGTGCTCATCTTCAGATCTTTCGCAAGGCCGATCGTCGCCTTGATGATCGCGCGGCTGTCCGGCGAGTCCAGCATGCCACGCACGAAGGACTGATCGATCTTGATCTTGTCGAAGGGAAAGCTGCTGAGATAGCTCATCGATGCATAGCCGGTACCGAAATCATCGAGGGCAATCGAGACTCCGAGCGCTTTGAGCCGCTTGAGCGTCGCGGTGGCCTCATCGGTGAGCTTGACGGATTCCGTGATCTCCAGGATCAGGCGTTTGGCCGGCAAGCCGGATATCTCCAAGGCCGTCTTGACGCTGGCGAGAACGTCCCGGCTCCTGAACTGCACCGGAGAGAGGTTGATCGCGACCTTCAACGGCTGGGGCCAGGTCATGGCCGTCGAGCAGGCTTCCTCGAGGATCCAGTCGCCCATCGGGCCGATGAGACCTGACTCCTCGGCGGTCGGGATGAACTGCAGAGGCGAGATCATCCCTTTCGTCGGATGTTTCCATCGCGCCAGTGCCTCGCAGCCCCACAGCTGGTTTGTCGTCAGATCGAGGATCGGCTGGTAGAACAGCTCGAGCTCCTTGTTCTCAAGAGCGCTCTTCAGGGCTCCCTCGAGAGCGCGACGTTCCGCGCGGGAATCCTTGATGTCCGAATCATAGAGCCGATAGCTGCTGCTGGTATCGGATTTTGCCGCGTACAGGGCGATATCGGCCGCCTTCATGAGCTCGGTCGAGGTCTTGCCGTGAGAGGACGCGATCGCAACACCGATGGACAGGCCGACATCGATCTCCGTGTTGCCGGCCGTGCACGGGACCCTCATGGCGGCCTGAATGGCCGTGACGAGGTCTATGACCTGCTGCCGGCTTCTGATCGGCCGTTGAATGATCGCGAACTCATCGCCGCCGATGCGTGCGATGAAGTCGGTCTTCCGGAGACGTTCGCGCAGGCGCCGCGCCACAGTCTGAACGATCTGGTCTCCCACCACGTGGCCGTAGGTGTCATTGATGTCCTTGAACCGGTTGAGATCGAGAAGGAACAGGGCAAAGTCCGTGCCGGATCGTTGAGCGGCGAGGTATGTCCGCTTCAGGTCCTCGACGAAGTGCAGCCGGTTGGGAAGCTTGGTCAAAACATCGTGGCGCGACAGGTAGCTCTCGCTGGCCGCCCTCAGGATGCCGGTCCTCACATGCCTCAGCCCGAGCAGAGTGGCGGCCTCGATCCCGATATCCATCAGATAGGCGATGAAACCGATCAGGCGACTTTCAAGGCGCCGTCCGGCCATGAGTTCGGCCACGGTCCGGCTGGCGGCGATGCCGCCCGGATAATGGGCGAGAGGATGAAGGGCGACCACGCGCTCCTTCCGGTCGATCCAGCTGAGATCGCGAATGAGGGTCGGGATGTTCTTGGCGATCAGGCGCTGCAGGGGGGTGTTGGGCCTCCATATGCGGCGTCCGAGCGCCCTCTCCGAGATCGGGCAATGCGCCAGAATGATGCCATCGCGCCGATAGAGCGTGATCGCCTGGGAATTCGTCCTGAGATGATCCTTGTAGATCTGCTCCAAATGGCCGAGATCGATCGTGGCGACGACGATGCCGAGCAAATTTCCGTCCGTATCCTCGATTTTCCGGGCGAGGGAGAGAACCTTCTTGCCGGTTGCCCGGATCCTCATCGGTTCGCTCAGATACAATGTGAGCGACGGATCGGTCGCGAGAGCCCGATAGTAGGAGGTGTCTTTGAGATAGATCGGATCTGCCATCGGGCGTGGCGTCGACGAGCCGACGATCCGCCCCGGGGCGTTGACGAGATCGATGCGGACGATCTGGGGCAGCGAATGGCACGCCCCGACCAGAATGGCCTTCGTTGCCTGCGAGGCGGCGAACCCGTCGAACTCATGGGCCTGAAGGCAGGCTTGCGGAATGCGGGCGACCACATCGCGCATGACGTTCTCGACGGATTGGAAGACGCCGTCCGTCAGTTCCTGAAGAGAAAGGGCAAGGTTTGCCAGATCACCCTCTGCTTTCGCGAGATCGTCGTTGTACCCGCGCGCGAAGAGGAACGCAGCACCGATGGCCCCGATCACTGCGGTCAGGATGCTGAGGGAGATGATCACATAATCTGGCACAACGGACTTCGATTCGGGCTCTTGAGCGACGATCTCCGTCAGGATTGTCCAGAAGTTCTCGTTATTCGGTTAACTCCGGCAGGAATTCTGTCCGTCTGAACCGAAAAGGCCAAGCTTCGGCCGAGAGTGACACCCTCCACCCGTCATACCGGGGCCGCGTAGCGGAGCCCGACCCGAAGGGCCGCGCCGCAGGTGGGGGAAACCCATAACGGACGACGACACCGAAAGCGGTAAGCGGTGCGCCCCTCCTCACCCTCCCCCGTCGTTACACCCTCCTTGGTCGACCGGCCTTAGTCACACCCTCCCGTGTCATGGCCGGGCTTGACCCGGCCATCCCGATGTGAAGAGCGCTGTGCCTTTCCGATCGGGATCACCGGGACGAGCCCGGTGATGACGGGGGAGAGCGGATGTAACGCTATGTTCTCACTTTGTTCTTGACACTATGTATCACCTGGGCTAGACCGGTGCTCATCCCGGCCCGACGGGGGGCGCGCTCGCGAGGCGTCGCAGGCGTGGGGCGGGGAGCGGTCC
>NZ_JAHAMK010000052.1:0-19121 GCF_018383585.1 Microvirga sp. 3-52 | reverse complement strand
GCCGCAGGCCTCGCACGCCTGTGATCGCGGGAGGCCGACCCTGGGCTGACAGCGCAGGAGGTCCGCCTGAAAAGTACCGCGTGCGAAGCGCCGTCCGGCTCTTCCATCTCACCCATAGTCATCGAACCGGGCGGCCCGTCGCACCTCCCTCGATCAACCTGACGGCTCAGGGCTCCCACGCCCTGGGCCTACAGGTGCTGGCTCTTGGACAGGAGACACGACGTGATCGGGGCTGATCCCACCCCCGGGCCCGCAGGCGCGTGCCTTGTTCAGAGCCAGTGCTTCCGGCGGAGACGCCAGTACAGCCACGTACAGGTCGCCGCGATGATCGTCAGCACGAACGGATAGCCGTATTTCCAATGCAGTTCGGGCAGCACGTCGAAATTCATGCCGTAGATGCCCGCCACCGCGGTCGGGACCGCCAGGATGGCGGCCCAGGCCGCCAGCTTGCGGGTGATCTCGTTCTGCTGCGACTGCCCGGTCATCAGGCTCGACTCAAACGCGAAGGCCAGCACCTCCCGCAGCGACTCGATCTCCTCCTGCACCCGGCGGATGTGATCGGAGACGTCTCGGAAGAGCGGTTGCATCCCGGCGTCCACGCCCGGCAGGCCCGGCTGCTCGAGACGCCGGCACACCTCCACCAGGGGCACCGCGGCGTTGCGCAGGCGCAGGAGATCCCGGCGCAGCTGGTAGAGCCGGACGATCTGGCTCTGCGGCTGGTTCGCGGTCAGGATGCTATCCTCGATCTCCTCCACCTCCGCCTGGATCGTCTCGATGACCGGCATGTAGTTGTCGACGATGAAATCGAGAATGGCATAGAGGATGAAGTCCTCGCCCTCCGAGAGTGCCTTCGGCGCCGCCTCGCAGCGCTCCCGCACCGGCGTATAGGTCGTCGAGGCGCCATGGCGGACGGAAACCACGTAGCCGCGTCCGACGAACAGGTGCGTTTCGCCGAAGGCGATGCGCCCGTCCACCATCTGTGCCGTCCGGGCGACGACGAACAGCGCGTCGCCGTATTGCTCGATCTTGGGCCGCTGATGAGCCTTGAGGGCGTCCTCTATGGCGAGTTCATGCAGGCCGAGTTCCGCCTGGGCGCGCCTCAGAAGATCGAGCCCGGGCTCATGCAGGCCGATCCAGACCACGTGCCCGGGCTTGCGCGACCATTCCCCGGCCTTTTCGATCGGGATCTCCAGTATCCGCCGGCCGCCCGCATAGACCGCCGACGCGACGACCCCGGGGACTCCTTCGGGCGGAGCGGAGACGAGCTTGAGAGGGTTTGCCATGACGATCCAACGCGTAACAGTTCCGGGCGTTGCCATGAAGTAACGCACATGTGGCGCTCCGCAAGCGCCGATGCCGGCAGGTGGTGGATCCGGGTACGACGTGGTACATTGGCCGCGTTGCAGATTGAGCCGATCGCCCGGCCGGCCGGGCCGCGAAAACCAGCCGCCTGCAGGGGATCGACCCGATGACCAAAACCGTCACATCCCTCTTCCATAGCGAGCATCACGCATCCGCCGCCGCAAGCCACCTGAAGCAGGCCGGCATTTCGGCCGATGACATCGACATCTGGGCCACTCCGCACAACCTCGCCCCTCTCCTGGAGGATCTCGGCGTCTCGCGAACGGACGCCCATGCCTATGCCGAGGGCGTGATCCGCGGCGGCACCGTGGTGATCGTGAAATGCGATGGATCCGCGGTGGACGCGGTCGTCGGCATTCTGGATCGGGAAGGCGTGCTGGATCTCGACGAGCAGCAGGACGCCTGGCGCGCCGAGGGATGGGAGGGCCCTGCTGGCGCGGAGCGTCCCGCTGGGACGGAACGGTCGGGCGATCTCACCGGATCTCCGGGCACGGACCGGTCCAGGACCGACAGAACGGCCGAAAGCACGGATGTGGTCGCCCGCGGTCGGATCCGCATTCAATCCCGCAAGGCGGAGCGCCCGGCGCAGGAATAGGCATGCGGGCGATCACGCCGCCACGACGATGTCGAACCGCCCATGGAGCGCGCCCGGCTCCGGCGATTGCGTGGCGAGCAACGGCACGATGACGCTGCGGCGGGCATTCGGGTCGCGGATGCCGTTCAGGACGCCGTCCCGCGCGTTCAGGGGCTCACCCTCGACATACATCTGCGTGACCAGCCGCCCCTGCCCCGGCACATGCACGGCAAAATGGATGTGAGGCGTCCGACCGGGATAAGGCACCGGCCGGATGGTGCGGAAGCGATACCGCCCCTGCTCGTCGACCTGCGTGCGGCCGTATCCCTGAAAGGCGTGATCGATGCGCCCCTGCCCGCCCGCACGGGGATGCCGGTAGATGCCGTTGGCATCGCACTGCCAGATCTCGACCACGCTTCCGGGCCTCGGCTGGCCGCGCAGATCGACCACATGCCCCGACACATGGATCACCTGCCCCAGCGCCCGGGCGGCCTGGCCCGTCACCCGGACAAGATCGCCGTCCATGTCGGGCGGAAATTCGACAGGATAGAAAGGTCCCTCTGTCTGCCCCGGCGTCGCGACCAGTTCGGCAGCCGTCACGATCGTCGGAGTGGCCGCCACCGCCAGAGCGGCACCCGCATGGAGCAACACGGATCGTCGATTGAGAGCTGCAGGAGACGGATCGGTCATCGGACCCTCGGACTCGGTTCAGTGGTCATGAGGAAAGCCAGCCCTGCCATCATGCCAGTTCCCCGGGAATGGACGCGCAGGAACGAGCTTCCCTCCGCCGATGCGCGGAGGGCGAAACGAACAATCGCTCACGCCGCACATCGCCCAAGCATGGTCTCATTCAATGCGGCCACTCCGGCTTTTCCATGAAGGCCAGGCAGCTCGATCACTCCGTTTGGTTCGGAAGGAGCGCGTCGAACTGCTCGGGCGTCAGATAGCCTGTGACTGCTGCGCTACGGCTTTTCTGGTAGCCCATGATCGCTTCCCGAGTCAGCGGCCCCATGATGGCGTCGATCGGACCCGTGTAAAGGCCAAGTTCCCGGAGCCGCTGCTGAATCAGACGGCGCTGCTTTTGACCAAGTTGCGTGTCTTCGATGGGAGCCGCTACTGGAACATGTCTCAAACCTTCGACTTGTGTGGCCGCGATCTGTGCCTGGGCTTCAACGCGTTTGGCTTCCTGCTTCGCCTTTTCGGCGTCGGCTTGAGCTCTCTCGACATCGGCCTGAGCCTTCTTGGCATCAGCCTGGGCCTTCAGCACCTCGGCCTGCGCCCGCTCGGCCCTCAGCTGCTCGTCCCGCGCGCGTGTTTCAGCCTGCTCCCGTGCTCGACGCTCCGCTTCCAGCTTCCCCTCGATTTCCTCCGACCTCTGGGCGGCGGCGGCTTGTGGAGCCGTAGAGGCGACGGACTGCGCTGCAGGTGCGGGAGCAGGCTTTGCGAGGCTGATCTCGTCAACGCGCCCGAACACGGCCCCCATGCTGCCGTTGGACGCAACCTTGACCGCCTCACTGAGCGACGGACTTGGTTGCTGGAGCATTTTGGTCAGCGCCTCCGCGGCCTGCTCGCCTGCCGCATCGATGCGGGATACCGGAATTCGGGCCGAGCTGGAAAAGACCGCGACAGTGTTTTTTGGCGCCTCGCTGGTGAACTGAGGCCTGGGATCCAGCCCTTCGATGGGGCTCTCGAAGGTCGGCGAAGTCATGAAGAAGAATACGCCACCGGTCTGCGCTCGTCCGACGATCTGCGCGATGTTGGTGGTCGAGAGCGCGCGCGACAAAAGGTCGGTCGCCCGTCCGAGTTCGGTGTTGGTAGCCAGGAAAAAGGTCTGACCACCCCAGGCGACCCCGTGCCCGATCAGAACCACGAAGGCAAGGTCTGCTCCCTCCGCCTTCGCTGCGAAGTCCCGCAAACTGGCTCTGGCTGTAGCATTGCTCGGATTGGGGCTTACGATCAGTTCGAAACCACGGGCCTTGAGCGCCTCTGCGATCTCGGCGCCCCGCTTCGTACCGATGCTGGATTTCGGAAGCTTTTGATAATCTTCCGCGGTTAGGACTAATGCAACTCTACCAGCGGCACGAGCGGTGACGCCGCTCATCAGAAGCAAAGACAGCGCAAAGACAATACTCCCTAGAAAGAGTATCGGATGCATCCGACCAAGCTCTGCCAATGTGCTTTTGCGCACAGAGGAACCGCCCGCAAACCCACTTGGCTGTCCGAAATGCATGGCACGTCTCCAAGACTTGCACTATCATGGGATCTAGTAGTTGGGACGCGAACTAACCTCTCGAGCCGTTGGAGATCTCCCGTGGGATTACGGCTGAAATTCAATATCATTCTCGCCGTCTGTTATCTGCTTGGGCTCAGCTTATCGATCTATCCATTTTATCAAATTTCCCGGCAAGAAGCCATGGAACAGCTGCAGTCGCAGATCGATGTTCTGCGAGCTCAAGCGCTTTCCATACGCCGCTATACCTCGGAAGAGATACAGCCCTTGCTGGCGGAGCACTCGAGCGTCCAGTTCCTGCCGCAGACGATTCCGTCCTTTTCGGCTCAGACGGCATTCCGCAACTTCCGAGGATTCTACCCGCAATTCTTCTACAAGGAAGCTGCGCTCAACCCGACCAACCCCGCCGATCTTGCACGCGATTGGGAGCGAGAGGTCATCGAGAAGCTCCGGGCAAATCCCGACCTGATCAAGGACGTCAGCTTCCAGACGATCGACAATCGTTCCCACTACACGGCAACTTACCCCTTGGTAATCAAGGACGAATCCTGTCTGACCTGCCATTCGACCCCCGACAGGGCCCCTCCCTCGATGGTCGCTCTCTATGGCAACAAGAACGGCTTCGGCTGGAAACTCAACGAGACCATCGGAGCACAGATCATATCCGTGCCTATGGACATTGCCGAAGGATCGATCTGGCGGAACTTGGTACTGTTCGTTGGCACCTCGAGCGTCATCTTTCTGGTCCTTCTGATCCTGCTCAACATCCTGCTGAATCGGTATGTGATCAGCCCGGTGACGCGGATGGCGAAGACAGCAGAGGCCGTCAGCATGGGCGATGCTTCCGTTGCCGAGTTCGAATATCCCGGTTCGGACGAGATCGCATCCCTTTCACGGTCTTTCAACAGGATGCGCAGGAGCCTCGATAGCGCGTTGAAGATGCTCGAAAAGTGATCAACACGATTGATCCCTGGCCTAACAGAACCAGATTACCGCTCGGCAGGGAATTTTCTCCGATGGCCGCAGACAAGGATCTGAGGACAGGCAGTAGCCAAGGCGGAGCAGGTGGCATGCCCGCCAGGGTCGGCAAGTATCGCCTTGACCATGTCGTCGGCCGCGGCGCAATCGGCGTGGTCTATAAAGGTTATGATGAGCAGATCGATCGGCCGCTGGCGATCAAGACGCTTCGCCCCGAGATTCTGGAGAACATGAGCGAGAACGACGAGCTTCTCCGTCGCTTCGCAACCGAAGCTCGTTCCGCGGCAAGGTGCCTGCACCCGAACATCGTCACAGTTTTCGATTTCGTGGAGCATGATGGCGCACCGTATATCATCATGGAGTATGTCAATGCAGGCACGCTGGAGAATGTGATCCGGCGGGGCACGTTGCTGCCAATTCGGCAGGTCGGCGAGATTATGGCGCAGTTGCTGTTCGCCCTCGGCTACGCTCACTCCAAGGGGGTCATTCACCGCGACGTCAAGCCTGCCAACATTCTGTGCCCTTCCGCTGCTTCGATCAAAGTCTCCGATTTCGGAGTAGCCCATGTCGATGCGCTCGACCTCACGAAACCCGGCGGCATCCCGATCGGCACGCCGAACTACATGGCTCCGGAGCGGTTTCTCGGGCGCCCGGCCGATGCCCGCGCAGATCTTTTCTCCGCCGGAGTCATCCTCTTTCAAATGCTGACGGGTGCCAAGCCGTTCGTTGCTGCCGACCTGCCCGAATTGATGCGCAAGCTTATGAACGATTCGCCGCCATCGATCAGGATCTATCGGCCTGAGCTTTGGCCGGAGATCGACGCCGTCGTCCAGCAGGCACTTGCCCGCAACCCCGAGGATCGCTTCCACACGGCCGATGAATTCATCGTTGCGCTCAACGCATCAATTGAAATGCGCCCCAGCGCCGACCTCCCGCCGCTCGATTTGACCGAACTCTCCCATGGGCCGGGAAAGGAGCAACCGGCACCTGCAAAGGAGCATCTCAATCAAACGATGGCCGAAGTCCTCACTCCCAGCACGATCGACGCGCTTGGGCGATCTCTCGCGCACTCACTCGGACCTATCGGGCACCTATTGGTGAAACAGGCCTCCCACGAGTCCATGGATATCGATACGTTCCTCGACCTGCTCGTGCAGCAAATCAAAACCGACGCCGAAGCTGCGACCTTCCGGAAAACGGCCCAGCAGGTGCTGCGTGACGACAAAGGTTTCAAGATTGCGCAGATGGAGGCCGTCATCTCACAAACGGAAATTCGAGCGGTGACCGAAGTGCTGCTGCCACTCATCGGCCCGGTTGCTCCAAAGCTTGTCGCCCGCCAAGCGGAGAAATCGGTCGGCCGGGAGGATTTCTACCGCCGTCTTTCAGACTTCATTCCTAGCGAACGGGACCGCGCGAGCTTTCTGAAAATCCGTGGTAAACTCAGTGAGACCAAAGAGTGACGTGTAGGCCTTCGATGAAAGAGTGATGGACAATCTGGCACCCGATGCACCACAGCCTGCCGGCAAACGAATCCGACGCCTCCGAGCGGTCTTCGCGGCCGACATGGCGAATTTCGGCGGCTTGGTTTCGGTAGACGAGACCAATACCCTCGACGCCTTGTGGGCGACCAGGCGCATCGCCCGGGAGGAACTCGCGGCCCATGGGGGATGGCTTTTCGGGATGCCGGGAGATGGCCTGTTCGCGCTCTTCGAGAGCGCGGTCGATGCCGTTCGCTGCGCGCTCGAAACACAGGCGCGCCTTGCGGCAATGACGAAGTTCGACGCGGTCCGTATGCGGATCGGGATCCACCTCGGCGATGTCCTGTTCCAGGACGATCTTCCTTTCGGCGAGACGCTCGTCATTGCAGCACGCCTGGAAAGCCTCGCGGATCCTGGGGGGATTCTCGTATCCGCAGCGGTCATGGAGGCGGTGGCGCCGCGCATCTCGGCGACATTCGGGGAGCGCGGAGTGTTCGACCTCAAGCATAGCCCGCGGCGGATCACGACGTTCAGCGTGGCGATGCCCCCTGCATCGTCCGACATGAATGCGACCCTGAGCCTGATCGAGCCGCTCGACCGGACGGTGATGTCGGTGGCTCCTGCACGGAAGGAAGAAAAAGCCGCTCCTCCGTTACCTTCCTCGACCTGCCCGGACCCGCAGACCATATCGCTGCCGAAGGCTGCCCCTCTCGTCGTCCCTGCCCGCTCCGCGGATGCAGTTCCGCCACCCGATGATGATCTTGTCCCGGAGCGCTCCTCTGCCCGTCCCGCTCCTGCGGATTCCGCTGCCCTTCAGGCTTGCCTTGCCGAGATCGCCCACACCCTGACGACCTATCTTGGTCCCGTCGCCGGATTGCTCGTCAAGCGCCATGCGGCGAACCTGACGGATCTCGCTAAGCTTGTCGAGGATCTTGCCCGCGAGATCCCGGCCAAGGACGAACGCCTGCAGTTTCTCACTCGCGCTCAACAGGTCATGGCGCGACGGCGCCACTGACCTCTACTCGCCAAATTCTGCAATTTCGTCGATCCGCTCGAGGTCGTGAACGATCAGCCCACCTCGATCCTGAGTCAGGAGGCGCTCTTCGGCCCATCGGTTCAGAACCTTGTTTAAGCCTTCACGTGACATAGCGGTCCATTGGGCCATCTCGCTTTGGGTCAGCTTGAGAACGACTTCGATCCCCTTGGGCGTGGCTTGGCCATGATCCCGAGCAAGATGGCCGAGAATGCGCGCGAGGCGCTGGGGCGCCTGGCGCAGGGTGGCATCCTCCATCCGGGCGCTAGTCCATCTGAGGCGTCTGCACAGGAGATCGATCACGTTGCGCACAAGCTTCGGATCCCGATCGAGCGCTTCGTAGAACGTTCGCCGTGCGATGCTCGTCAGGCGTGTTCGCAGCATGGCGGAAGCACCCGCAGTCCGCACCCCACCGTCAAGCATGCCAATCTCGCCGAAAACGGCTCCATTGGTCAGCACATTGAGCGTCACTTCGGCACCCGCTGCCGAGACCGTCCAGATCCGAACTCGCCCATCGGCGATGACATAAAGCGCATCGGAGGTATCTCCGACATTGAACAGCAGCTCGCCCTTCTCCAGCGTTCGCTGCTGGGCTCTGCGGACGATCTGCTCGATCGTCGATGGATCAATGGCCTTGAAGATATCAAGCGCTTCGAGCTTGACCGACTTGTCTGCGCCGGTCGCCGCATGTGACGATTGAACCTCTGCCATGGTCGATTTCCCAGAGGGGTGGAGCACGAGGCCACCCAGCATAACGGTCGACGAACTACGTGCAAGACAATCTGTAGAACGGGCCATGTGTGACGCAGATCACTGTCTGCTGCCGGGTGCGGTTGATACATCTGTCGCACCGCGCCCGATTTCGGGCGAGCGATCGGCATGATCCATCGATCGGGCCGCAACCGAGGAGAGTCCGATGTCCGATCATTACTGGCACAAGAATTGGAACAGGCCGGATGAACACTCGGATCGACATGACGACTGCCCGCACCATCATCACGCCTTCCATCAGGATGATGAACCTCATCCGCGCACACGCGGGGGCCGAAGCGACATTCACGAGGACCGGGACCGAGGTGACGCGCCGGAGCACCATTTCAGGAACGACTATGGCAATCGCGGGCAAGATCAGGACAACACGCCGGATGCCTCCATGCCGTCACAAGACGGCGGCAATCTTGGCTGGGACACCCCCTGGGAGGATGCCGGTGGGCTCGAAGCGCTGCTCTTCGATTACCTGTCCAACAGCCCGGGCCCTATTGGGGGCTCCTCGCCGATCATCGTCTTCGCGATCGACGACCTCAATGTGGAATTCAACACCCTGATCCAGACCACGCAGATCCAGAACACTCTTGTTTTCCTGAACGCATCCAACGGCAGTTCCATCGATATCGGCGGCGATGTCAATGCGAGCGGTCTCCAATCGGCGTCGGTGGAGCAATCGGCCGGTCTCATGAACCTTCCAGATTTCGCCTGAGCAATGTGAGCGCGCGCGCCCATGCGGGCTCCGAAGGACCCCGTTCTTTGGGGCCCTTTTTCTTTACGGCTACCCACGTACTGGTGATCCCCTCCCAGGGCGTCATCGGTTGAGCTTCAGTGACGCTCCTCCTCTCTGACCTCGGCGTTCCCCACCGCCTCGTCCGATTGAGCGCTCCGTACGACATGAGCGCGTCGATCCCGCGAATGCCTCTCTTCGAGCACCGGCAGCCAGGATCCTTCGAATGTTTGGATGCGGGACAGGCACTCAACCGAAAAGATTGTGACGCATGTCACAGCATTCGGCGCGGAGTTCGCTCATGATCGCACGACAGACGCCATACGGCGGTGGCTCACCTTGAACCGTATCAGCTCGCCTGGATGGCTCGTAACAAGGACGCTCGCGATGAAGAATGGAATGAGGAACAGCGCCGAAGTCCAACTCCGCACCGCTCTTCGCACGCTCAGGAAGCCACTGATCGGCATCAGTGCCATCAGTTGCCTTGGAAACGTCCTGATGCTGACCGGTCCCATCTTCATGATGCTGGTCTATAACAAAGTACTGTCGAGCAAGAGCCTCCCGACGCTGGTGGCCCTCTCTCTGCTCGCCCTGCTGCTCTATGCCTTCTATGGCCTTTTGGAGGGACTGCGCGGCAAGCTCATGGCCCGGGTGGGCATCACCTTCGACCACCGGCTCGCTCCAACCCTGTTCGAGGCGACACTGAAGCTGCCACTCCATTTCGGACCTCATGCCCGCAATCACGATCCGCTTCAGGACTTGGCGTCCATTCGCAATTACCTCATGGGCCCTGGACCGGCCGCTCTCCTCGATCTCCCGTGGATGCCGATCTATTTCGCGATCCTGTTTCTGGTGAATCCGATCCTGTTTCTTGCTGCCGGAGCCGGCGCTCTGTTTCTCGTCATCCTCAGCCTGATCAATGAATACGCCACCAAAGGGACGATCAAGTCGGCAAACCAGGTGCATTCGGCAACCATGACCCTGCTGCTTGATGCAAGGCGCAACTCCGAGGCGGCAGCGGCGATGAGCATGGGAGACGACCTGTGCAAGCGTTGGGGCAGCAGCTACGTGAATTCGATCTCCCATGCACGCAATCTTGCAGATCACGCCAGCGTCTTCGGCGCCATTTCCAAGACGGTTCGTCACGTCCTGCAATCGGCGATGCTCGCCCTCGGTGCCTATCTGGTCATTGAGACGCAGATGTCGCCGGGTGCCATGATCGCGAGCTCGGTGATCCTCGCCCGCGCGCTCACGCCCATCGATCAGGTCATCGGGAATTGGCGCAGCACATCGGCCGCTTGGCAGGCCCTCCGGCGACTGCGGGTCCTCACCTCCAAGCTTCCGAAGGCAGCTCAGCAGAAACATGGCATGCCTCGTCCGCACCACGCGCTGTCAGTGCGGGATGTTGCAATCGTTCCTCCGGGCGCAGCAATCGCGACTGTCGCCGGGGTATCGTTCGAAATCGAGGCGGGCGACGCCCTTGGGATCATCGGCCCGAGCGGCTGCGGCAAGTCCACCCTGGTTCGTGCACTTGTCGGTGCCTGGCCCACGGCCCGTGGCGAGGTTCGCTTCGACAATGCCTTGATCGGCCAGTATTCGCCGGACGCTCTCGCCGATGCGATCGGCCACCTTCCCCAGAGCATCGAGCTTTTCGATGGGACGATCGCCGAGAACATTGCACGCTTTCGCAAGGATGCAACCACCGAACAGGTGGTCGAAGCCGCGCGGCTGGCCGGCGTGCACGACATGATCCTCGCGTTCCCGCTGGGATATGACACGCCCGTCGGAGAGGGCGGCGCCACATTGTCCGGCGGTCAGCGCCAGCGCATCGGACTCGCCCGCGCCCTGTTCGGGAATCCGTTCCTCATCGTGCTCGACGAGCCCAACTCCAACCTCGATCCCCTTGGAGAACAATCGCTTAACGACGCCATTCACCAGATGCGCCAGGCAGGAAAGATCGTTGTCATCGTGGCTCATCGGCCAAGCGCCATCTTCGCCGCCAACAAGATCCTGTCGGTCCGCGCCGGTCGCGCCGAGATGTTCGGCCCGAAGGAGCAGGTCCTCGCCGCCCTGTTCCCTCGCATCGGGCAGCCGCACAAGCCATCTCAGGCGGCAAGCCCGCAATCGGGCAGCGTGACACCCATCACCCAACCTGGACCGGCAGCGACAACAGGCGCGACGGCCTCCGAAGCTCACCCCGCTCCGCTCACGCATTCCGAAGCCGATGCTCCTGCCACGGCACTGTCGTCCCGGGCGGACAGCCTCGCCGCGGCGACCGTCACCAACCTGGATGCAACCCGCGTGCAGCGTTCCAACGGCCATGCGAGCTAGAAACTGTGACCTGGGCCACAGCACCGGATCGCCCAGCGTGCCAACCTCATTCAGGAACGAGCGTCGGGCATTCATGACCTGCGCGAAAGCCTGAAGACGGATCCACCGATCGCCCTGCAGGCGACGGCAGCCCACACAGCGGAGTGCGCCATGACCGAGTTCGAATTTGACCTCGTCGCCAATTCCTCCTCCATGCGCCGGCTGATGCGCTGGTTCATCTTGAGTTCGTTCATCGTGTTCTTCGGGATCGGCGGCTGGGCCGTCGCGGCCAAAGTCGACAGCGCGGTCGTGACGTCGGGTACTTTTGCGGTTCAATCCAGTGCCCAGGCCGTTCAGCATCTGGAGGGCGGTGTTGTCGGAGCGATCCTGGTCAAGGAAGGCGAGCTTGTGCAGGAAGGGCAGGTCCTTGTCCGACTCGATGCCGCCAAGGTCACGGCCGATGCGAGCATATTCGAACGCAAGCTGATCGATCTGACCGCCCAGAAAGCCCGCCTCGAGGCCGAGAACCTGGACCGCACGACGATCGCGCGACCTGAAATTCCAGTTCCCTCCAGGCAAGCCCAAAGTGCATTGAGAGCGGCCTTCGCTGCGGAGGAGAACTTCATGAACGAGCGGCGCTTCACGCGGATGAGCCAGCTCTCTCAGCATCAGGAGCGCAAACATCAGGTCGAGCGGCAGATTGACGGGTTTGGCGAGCGATACAAGGCGCTCAAGGAAGAGCTCGTGCAGGTGACGGCCGAGCTTGCCGACCAGCGAATGCTCGACAGCAAGGGTCTGATCCGGCGGCCTGTGCTGCGTCAGACCGAACGCGAGGTGAGCCGCCTGAAAGGCGAGATGGGCGACATTGAAGCCCGTATCGCCGGCGCCCGCTCCCAGCTCACGGAGATCCAGTTCAAAATTGCCGAGCTTACCCAAAATTCACGCTCGGAGGTCCTGAGACAGCTTCAAGCCGTCACGGCCAGTGTTGCCGAGACCGAAGAGCAACTCGCGGCCGCCCGGGACCGTCTTCAGCGGCTCGACATCCGGGCGCCAAGGACGGGACTGGTCCACGAGCTTATGGTTCATACTATCGGCGGCATCGTCGCCCCCGGCCAGAAGCTGATGTCGATCATCCCGAGTTCGGAACCGCTGATCGTGAATGCGAAAATCCGGCCCGAGGAGGTGGATCAGGTGCATATCGACCAGCCGGCCACCATCCATATCAGCTCTTTCAAGCTCCCGGTGCCGCTGGAACTCGAGGGAGTGGTCACCAATGTCTCTCCGGACCAAGTCGTCAGCAGCCAATCCGGACAGGCTTTCTTTACCGTCAAGATTGCGATTGCTCCTGGAGAGCGGCGCAAGCTGGAGGGAAAGGAACTGACACCGGGACTTCCCGCCGACGTGCTGATCCGGGGTGATTCTCGACGTATCATCACTTATCTGACGCAGCCTCTCACCGACAAGCTGGCCGTCACCTTCCGCGAGTAAAAGCGAGACACCCTCCCCGACGGCCTGGCCATTGCGCAGAATCCTGCACGATGGCCAGGCCCACGAATTGTGATCTCGATGCCTTCTCTGGCCTGATACCGGCACAGCTCCCTACCCAGTTCGAACCCTCGTCATCGAGGACGGAAGCCGTATAAGATTTCCCTGACCAGGACCCGGAAGATGCCTGCGCCAAGAGGCGACCATGAACAGGGCTGAGAGCAGCGTCTCACGCAAGCGACGTTCTGCGCGGAGACTGGAGGTGAAGCCAGTCAATCTGGCGCTCCAGGGCGGGGGAGCCCATGGGGCTTTCGCGTGGGGCGTGCTCGACCGCCTGCTGGAAGAGGACGCGGTTGCCTTCGATGGCATCAGCGCCACGAGCGCGGGAGCGGTCAATGCCGTCGTCTGCGCTTGCGGATTGATCAAGGGAGGACGCGAGGGAGCCCGCCAGGCCCTGCGGGAGTTTTGGCAACAGATCTCGCGTGCCGCCCTCCTGAGCCCCATTCAACCATCCTTCCTCGATCGCCTCGCGGGAAATCGAGGTCTGGAGACATCCCCGGCCTTTCTTCTGCTTCACATGCTGACGCAGGTGGCCTCGCCCTACGAGCTCAACCCATTCAACTATAATCCCCTGCTCACCGTGCTTGAACAGACAGTCGATTTCGAGCTTCTGCGACGCAGTCGTCAGGTCAAATTGTTTCTCTCCGCCACCAATGTTCGGTCCGGCAAGATCCGTGTTTTCGAGAACCATGAGATGAGCCCCGAAGTCGTACTTGCGTCGACTTGTCTGCCGTTCATCTTCCAGGCTGTAGAAATCGACGAGGAATACTATTGGGATGGAGGCTACATGGGGAACCCAGCTCTCTTCCCACTGATCTACCGCTGCGAGACATCCGATATCGTTGTGGTTCACATCAATCCCATCAGCAGGCCCACCGTTCCGAGGACGGCGGCCGAGATTCTCAACCGGATCAACGAGATCAGCTTCAACTCGTCGTTGATGAGGGAGGTGCGTGCGGTCGAGTTCCTGAACAGACTTGTTGAGGAAGGGCGAGTTCTAACTCCCGATATCCGGCAGGTGCGCCTGCATGCCGTTGAAGCCGACGAAGTCATGCGGCACCTTGGAGCGGCCTCGAAACTGAACGCTGATTGGAATTTTCTCACCGATCTGTATACGATCGGCCGCAAGAAGGCAGATGCGTGGCTGCGGGACGATTTCCCGAAAGTCGGGATCAAATCATCCATCGATATCCAGGACAGATACCTGTAGGCGTGAAAGGAAATTAACGACGTATGCTGGCCGCCCCGACGATCCTCAGATTTGCATAGCCGTGGACCGATCTTCACAGGTGGCAGTGGCGCAAGCATCAGGCATCGATCCCGCTCACGCCGAAATTTGTGACTGCGGGCACAGAACAAACCTACGAAAAAAGTCAGTCTGATCCCATCAGCGGTTCAGGCCGAGGGGGATGCCCCAATCGATCTGACCGCTACCATCTCCCGCGGGAGGCTGAAATGGGAAGACGGACTTGGATCGTTCTGGCGTTGCTCTTGTCGGCGATGGGTTCCGTGAATGCCGGTCCACATCTCTTTCGGGATGACGAAGCTCCGCCCCTCCCAGGTTGGGTCGAGTTCTGCAGTCGAAACGCGGACGAGTGCAGCGTCGATCTCCGGCAGCCCGAGGCTCTCCCGATGACCGAGGATCTTGCCGCCCTCCTCTCCTCCGTGAATCTCTCTGTGAACCGCATGCTGATTCCGGTGACCGATCATAATCACTGGGGCATCGTCGATCTGTGGAGCTACCCGACTGATGGATTGGGCGACTGCGAGGACTACCAACTCCTTAAGCGCCGAATGCTGGTCGACGCGGGCCTGCCGCGCCGGGCGCTGCGCATGACGGTCGTCATCGACGAGAACGGCGAGGGCCATGCGGTTCTGACCGTCCGCACGGATCGTGGAGATCTCATCCTGGACAACAAATCGGATGTGGTGCTGGAGTGGTTCAGGACGAACTACCGGTATATCAAGCGGGAAAGCTCTGAGACCGCGGGCTGGGTTTACCTTACTCTCGATCCGGCCGGCACATCGCTCACATCATCGTACGATAAATGAGCCCTGGTCCCATGGCGGCGATAATCCGGGCGCCCGACCCGGATTGGCACCATGTCGGAGTTCAAGGGCGCTCATTCCGTTTCCCGGTCCCGCTCGGTGGCCTCCTGCTGCAGGCGCCGTGTGTCGATAATCTTCACTCGGGCCCGCCCAAGCTCCACGACTCCGCTCTTTCGCCATTTCTGCAGCTGCCGATTGACCGTTTCCCGCCCGGCTCCGACAAGAACGCTGAGTTCTTCCTGCGTGATGTCGACCTCTCCCCCGAAATCCTCTGCGAGCTTCAACAGGCGTCGCGCCAACCTGGATCTGAGGGACAGAAGAGAGGCCTCTTCCAACCGCTCGCTCGAGAAGCGAAGGCGCTCGCAGAGCAGTTCGATGATCCTGGTCGTGATCTCCGGCTGCCGCTTGAGAAGATCCTGGAAATCACTGCGCCGGATCATGAATAGTTCGACATGGCCCGAGGCGACCGCGTCGGCGCTCCTGGGCTGCCCATCCAAAAGGGCAATCTCGCCGAAGATATCGCCGGGTCCGAGAATGTTGAGCGTGAACTGCCGACCTGTATCGGTCGTCGTCGTGATAACGATCTGCCCGCGCCTGACACCGTAGAGAGCATCCCCAGGGTCGCCCTTGAGAAACAATGTTTCTCCATCGGTCATCTTCCGGGATGTACATAAGGCCGCGATTTGTGCGATTGCGTCGGGCCCGAGCGCGGAGAAAAAAGAGCTAACCGAGAGAGCCGAGAAAAACGGCAAATCCCTTTGGATCTGTTCTCCACCGAGACGCACCGTCGGGTCCCCCTGGGATGGTCTTGCGAGTGGAACTCGCAATCGAGGCTGAAAGCCAAGCAATTATATATGAATGAGGGATTCTCTCAACCTGACGGGACTGCGTTCTTCCCCGGACGGCCGATGACGGACTGGAGACTATGTGCATCAGCCGCGTCCTGAGCCAAACAGAGGAGTACAGGCCTATTCCGGCGTCATTGCAGGCCGAACAGATTGCCGAGGCCGACGCGGCCAAGATTGAATCGAAAGCGAAATACGGCCGACCTGTCAGGTGAATGCTTCGGGAGCCCGTCCCGGCATTGGCAAACCGGCGGGCAAGCGTGGCGGAGGAGCACTCCCCGCCTTTGGCTCACCCTATTTCCGCTACTGCTTAGCTCCGTTCAGTTCCTGCAAGATCCAGCGCCGTGCGCGCCGCTTGGCGGAGAGTTTCGAGGGTTTCATCACGGCCTCCTGCTGGCGAACTGATGGGGATGGATGACGATTGCGGGTTCTGCCTTCCGCGTGGCAGGCCGGATCGGAACGGAGACGATCACTGGCTGATCGGTCAATCGATCCAGGACGATGAGAACCATGATAACCTCCTGAGTTCGTTCCTATGATCTTCGAGATCGCGACGCATTTCTGTGCCGGTGGTCACATAAGGCCGGGCGGAATTAGACGGCGAGCGAAACCTGCTAACGCGCGAGCCGGGTCACATCGAGCATCTCCTTGCCGGACAATACGACGGGTCGGGGCGCACGGCCGTTCACGGCAATGGCGTCGGCCACGAAGAGAAGAGCGAGGAGACATAGGATGCGACGGGACATGATCGGACTCCATGTGAGGCTGACCATGCCACCGGACGTCCCTGAGAACCGTGATCATGAGCACAGAAGCCGGACCCGGCCCATGCCAGAGTGTAGCCATCGAGATGGAGGCTCAAATGTTCTATCTGTACTTTCACTGCGCAGGTCCCGGCGAGATCCTGATCGATCGTGATGGAGCAGAGGTTCTCGACCTGATAGAGGCCCGTGATCGGGCTCTTACCTTGGCGCGGGCGCTCCTCGAGGGAGCTTACGGCACACGCGACTTCTCGGATTGGCACGTCTATGTCAGTGACGAGGATGATGAAGAAATGCTGCTGATCCCATTTTCCGCCGTCATGCCGACCATCCATTAAGGGGAAAACGAAGGATGCAGGGCGAGCCAAGTCCCTCTCAGGGACAAGGCTCATCATTCTGCCTCTCGCTCCCGGTCGATTGAAAGATCGCCTTCTGAGCACTCCCGATCACAGCTATCGCAACAATCGAGACCTTCAGGCCCTCACGCCCGTCGGACCGCAGCTAACGCCGGCATTCGGACAAGCGTGACCATTTCCCGCGTCGGTGCCGTACTCGCAGCACGAGCAATCTCATTGCGCAGATAATCCCGTACACGCTGAAGAATGATTTCGCGCCTAGGACCTTTACAACTTCGGGTATAGAAACCGGCGGGAGAGCCAGTCGGCCTGCTCGGCCAAGTGACGCCATCGACGCGCTATTGAGCGGAGTTCCACGCGAACGTCCGCCTTCTGATACGGATCATCCGCCAGACGGTCCGCCCTGGCGGCCTTCTCTCGGTAGTGCTTGATGAGATTCATACTCTTTTCCCGCATGACGCAACCGGACAAAAGCCCTCGTAATACGTGTGCCGTCACGCCCTGATGAGGCTGGTCGGCTTGTCGGAAACGGTAATAGTCACTTGCTGGCCGGTCCGTGGATCGAGAATGGTGAGTGTCATATCAAGCTCCTTTGATTGAGCCCATCATGGCTCGGAGCGCGTGGTCGTTCCGTGACCGCCGTCACACAATTCCTGGTGTGATGCAGCGCACAGATCATTGGAAGGCAATAGGCTAGTTTGAAAGTGTTCCTCCCTGTCAACTCAGCGCCCCGATCTCGTTTCGGGGCGCTTTTTTCACTTTCCGCAGCACCGTGCCTCGATCAAGTCCTCGTCTTGAACGGAACATCAAGAATGTCAGGTCAATCAGCAACAGGGGCACATTCATTTTCGTCTCTATGACGAGCCTCACATTGGGAGGCTGCCCTTCTGTGTAAGTCTGCAAGGGTGCAATGGCCTTTCTGAGGAGATTGAAAATGATGAAGAGATATCGAACCCGATTTGGTGTCGCGCGGTCCCTGGTGCTCTTGGGTGGCTATGGCGCTACAAGTGCCGAAGCGTGCGATCCTCGGGTTACCACGCGTCCCAGGGACCTATGGGACAGGCCGACGCCTGTCGTGCGAGATCATCGCCAACCTGTCGACGCGCACCCCGGAGGCGTGGTTGTCACCAACACCCCTCGCGGCCCCATCGTGAGGGACCACCGTTCACGTCCGATCGTGCGGGATCATCGCTGGTGATGCATTTTCGGTGAACTGTATTCGGTTCGCCATCGTGCTTGCCGCAGAAGAGGAAGAGAGGTGTTTCCATTTGCGTGGAAGCACCTCTCAGGTATCATTTGCCAATTGACCGATCGTTCGAGCCGAACGGGCCGTTTCAATATTTGCTGGCACGGACCGCCCAGAGCTGCGGCACGGTGGAGAAAGCTCCGGCTAAGCTCAGCTTATCTTTGCGCAAAAACGATGCGCCGCCGGGCAAGTTCCTGCTCCTCGGCATCGAAGTATCGCTGAAGCCAAATGTACGCCTCTCGGATCAATACACTTCGCTTTGAAGGGTCTGGGACCTGGCGTGACAGTATCATCGCGTTCATGTAACGGGTCCAGTAACGCCTGCACTTGTCCATAGAATCCACTCCAGGGTATCGTCAGTTCGCATTGAACCTTGATGCCCTAAGAGCCGCATCGATATCTGTAACCGGCGTCACACTGCCGGACTGGCCACGCAACAGGTTGGTTGCTGAAACCCCACCTCATCCTTTCAAAGCGGAAGGTCGAGCCCTGCTCCGAACTGTGACGGCGGCCACAGTCCTCCCGCGGGTTTCGGGATACAACGATCTTATCCTGACATGGGAGCATATCATGAAGCACAATCGCAAGCCGTTCGTGTTCATTCGGAAGAGCAGTTGCAAGTCGGTCTTCGACTCGATCTACCTTCGCGAAGCCGTGTTCCGCAAGGCCGTCACGGCAGCAGACGTCAAAGCTGGACTTCTGCCGAGAAAGAACGGCTAAAGCGCTTTTGGTCTCAGTGTAGAGCATAGCCGGCATGCCTGATCCAGCCTTGAGCATCCTTTGCGCTGATGGTGTCGAGGGCTGGTTTGAGCTCTGCCTCCAAGGCTTCAAGGCTACGTGGGGCTTTTGCCTTGAGCCG
>NZ_JAHAMK010000007.1:27679-169344 GCF_018383585.1 Microvirga sp. 3-52 | reverse complement strand
CGGGACCTTGTCTCTCGGCGAGGGCGGACAGGTCAGCCTGCTGTTCAACGCTCCCATCACGACCGGCGCCAGCGGCTCGGCCAAGCACTACCTGTACTTCGCCGATTTCGGCAGCCGCGGCCAGTACGCCGACACCGTGAAGGTCATCCTCTCGGACGAAAGGTCAGCCCTGCCCTCCTCCGGCCATCTGACGCTTTGGGGAGACGAACGCAGCGAGACGATCGCTCTCGGCCAGGGTTACAACGGGCATAACGGGCGCGGCAACGATGTCGTGGCCGGGCTCGGCGGCCACGACAGGATCTTTACCGCGGGTGGGCACGATGCCCTCTATGGCGGAGCAGACAACGACTGGCTCTATGGCGAGGCCGGCCGTGACCGGCTCTCGGGCGAGAGCGGGCAGGACCGGCTTTATGGCGGGGCGGACAACGACTGGCTTTCCGGCGGGAGCGGCAGTGACGTGTTCGTGTTCGATGCCAGGCTCGGCACGTCCAAGACGGACCGCAAGGTCAACTTCGACAAGATTGCCGACTTCAACGTGAAGGACGACACGATCTGGCTCGACAACGCCATCTTCAAGAAGCTGGGCAAGGGNGGGAGCGGCAGTGACGTGTTCGTGTTCGATGCCAGGCTCGGCACGTCCAAGACGGACCGCAAGGTCAACTTCGACAAGATTGCCGACTTCAACGTGAAGGACGACACGATCTGGCTCGACAACGCCATCTTCAAGAAGCTGGGCAAGGGATCGGAGATCAAGCCTGGAAAGCTGAACAAGTCCTACTTCGAGAGCGGCCAGGCCGACGACCGGAACGATTATCTCCTCTACAACAAGAAGACCGGCATCCTCTCGTATGACGCCGACGGCTCAGGCGCAAAGGCGGCCGTGGAGTTCGCCCAGCTCGGCAAAAACCTCAAGCTGACCTACAAGGACTTCTTCATCGTATGACGGCACCTTGTGTCGAGCAGGTCGGCCGTAAGCTGATCTGTCAACCTGCGATCGAATAATGATCTGGAAGTGTGCGAGTGACCGAATGACCTGGGTTCAGGAACTCATCTCGATCACAGACAAGTGATGGAGATGAGTACCAGGTCCGCGACGAATTGTGATCGGGCTACAGAATGGGCTATCCGCACGAGAGGCCGCATGCTCGGCCTCTCGTGCAGCTCTTCACCTCATTTGGTTTCGAACAAGTGATGATCTACATCATAAGTGCGGTACTATACGAACCTTGCCACCACCAATCCTCGAAGCGATCAAGCTCGAGCTTTGCTCAAGATTTGAAAGTCAGATGTGGCAGGCTGAATCTAACATCAGACACAGCTTAATCCGGTCGGAGTACTGACGAGGTCTCGCGTCGAATCCTTCTCGGTTTCTTCAATACCACTTCTTCCCCGTTCGCCCACATTGTGCCTTCCAATGGCTGCGACTAGTATCCTGCTCGTGCTGGCGGCGAATGGACTTTCTGCAGCCCTTCTCCGATTGGTTGGCATGCGCGGAAGAATATGCGTCGTCCCGACCGCCCGTATTCTACCTGCTGTTCATAGCTGCCCTAGGACACGGCCCATACGTACGTGCAGGAGCCAGGAGATCGCGCGTTTGTGAGAGGTTAGCCATTAATGGTCTGTCCTCAATCTCCGCTTCGATGACATACAATTTCGATCGCAGCACACCGACGATGTTAGAGGATCAGTCATGAAGAGCCCGGACGAAGGCCTGCGAGAACAAATCGATATCTTGAGATTCTTGCTCGTATTTGGGCTGGTGTTCCTGCATTACGGCAAGTTTCCGGGATATAGCCACGATCCCTGGGAAGGATTGATCCTGAACGATCACCCGATCGCGACATTCACAAATTCATACTTCTACTTTTTCTTCCTCAGTTCGGTACCCCTTCTGAGCGCAATATCAGGATACCTTTTCTTCAGGGAAGCAGACTACTCCGCCTCGTTCTTTCTAAGACGCTATCGCAGCCGAACACGCTCTGTTCTCCTTCCGATGATCTCCTGGAACGCGATCTCCCTGGCGGTGGCGGCTATTGTTCTTTCCCTCTACCCGAACTACGGGAAGATCTTGGCGTATGACGTTTTTAACCTGAGGTGGCAGGACATCATAAATGCTCACATCGGATTAACTCAGAACCCCGCCAATTTTCAGTTCTGGTTCCTGCGGGATCTGTTCCTGACTGTTCTGTGTTCCCCGATCCTGGCATTTCTTATCAAGCGAATTCCATGGATAGCCTTCTCAGTCCTGTTCGTCATATGGCTTCTCAACTGGAATGCTTGGCACACCTTCCACCGTCCGGACGTCCTCTTCTTCTTCTACATCGGAGCCATGGCGCGGATTCGAAACTGGCCCGTCGCCACGCTGGTCACGCCGGGCACCGGCGTCATAGCTCTGGTGGCCCTGCTGGGGCTGGTTGCACTGCGCACTCTGGCGCCCCTCTTCGTGCCAGCAGATCTGCCATTGCGCCAAGCGTTTCTTGACGTTTGGAGCGATGGCCTGCGATTGCTCGGCGTTGTCGCATTGTGGGGCGTCGCGCCACTCCTTGTCACGACATATGTCGGGCGCATGATCACCAAAGTCGCAGCGATCGCATTTTTCCTGCACGCCCTTCACTGGCCCCTCAATCAATTCATGAAGGCTTGGTTCGTGCGCATGTTCCCGGATCATAGCGACTTTACTTTGCTGCTTAACTTCTTCGGCAGCTCGATCCTCTCGGTACTGCTTACGATTGCCGCCGCATGGGCGCTCAACGCCCTCGCGCCATCCGTCTTCGATCACCTGAGTGGCGGACGGTCGCGCCTGTGGAGCAGCGCTCGGAATCGCGTCAGCACGCCAGTTGCGGAAAAGCTGCCGCAGGCGGGCGTCTGACTGTGATGGGTTTGTAACGGCAAAGGCGGGTGAAGCATTCATCCGCCTGATCTCAAGCGGGTCCAAGCTCGACCCTGTCCTCGACACGATTGCCGATGCGGCCCGCGGGTGCTTCGACGCACGAACATGCTGTTTCACCATGCACGACCGGTCCGGCAGCCCATCAGGGCGGCAACAGGCCTGGAGGCGGGGAAACGCCCCGGGACGTGGCCTTCGGCAACGATACGATCCAACGATACGATCCTGAGAGACGAACGTCCGTGCGAGAGGGCTCCCTGGCCGACGAGTGACTCAGGAAGAGCCCTTTCATCACGGACGCTCCCTTGATCCTGTCATCGGCCGAAGCGCCCTCGTGATCTTCCTGAAAAGCAGGCTGCCGGGGCGCCTCGCCTTCTTGACGCCCAGTTCCGCACCTTCTCCGGAGCGGCAAGGCCGAGCTTCGGCCCTCTCTGCGCACAGGGGCGCCGGGACATTGCCAAGCGCAGAATTTGGAAACGGCCGGCGGCAGACCGCAAGGCCCGCGTCAAAGCCGGATGTTGTAAAGGCCGGCCCGATGTTGTAAAGGCACACGCGCGCCTTAAGTCGCGCGCTCCTGCTGGCCTGGGGCGCCTGCGCGAGGCGCTGGATCGTTCCAGGTGAGAAGTTGAGCGAATCCGGGCACGGTGCTGCCGGATTGGCAAAATGTTCCTGCCCTCGATCGACAGGTTTCTCCGCCGTGAATTCGCGATGACGCGGCCTTGGGCGGGCACCTCACAGATGTCAGTTTCGATTTGATAAGTGGATGTGGCGGATGAATGCTCCCGCGCCGAAAGTCTCGTTCGTCTCTCTCGGCTGCCCGAAGGCGCTGGTCGATTCCGAGCGCATCATCACCCAGCTTCGCGCCCAGGGCTACCAGCTGACCAAGGAGCACGACGGAGCCGACGTGGTGATCGTCAATACCTGCGGCTTCCTCGACAGCGCCAAGGCCGAGTCCCTCGAGGCCATCGGCGAGGCCATGGCGGAAAACGGCAAGGTCATCGTCACCGGCTGCATGGGCGCCGAGCCCGAACAGATCCGCGACCAGTTCCCGAACGTCCTGGCGATCACGGGCCCGCAGGCCTACGAATCCGTGGTCTCGGCCGTGCATCAGGCGGTGCCGCCGGCTCATGACCCCTTCGTGGACCTCGTCCCGCCCCAGGGCGTGAAGCTGACGCCGCGCCACTATGCCTACCTGAAGATTTCCGAGGGCTGCAACAATCGCTGCTCCTTCTGCATCATCCCGAAGCTGCGCGGTGATCTCGTCAGCCGCCCCATTGCCGACGTGCTGCGCGAGGCCGAGAAGCTCGCCAGGGCCGGGGTCAAGGAGCTCCTGGTGATCTCGCAGGACACCAGCGCCTACGGCCTCGACATCAAATACCAGCCGAGCCTCTGGAAGGACCGGGAGGTCCGCACCCGCTTCTTCGAGCTCGCCAAGGAGCTGGGCGATCTCGGCATGTGGGTGCGCATGCACTACGTCTACCCCTATCCCCATGTGGACGAAGTCATTCCGCTGATGGCCGAGGGCAAGATCCTTCCCTATCTCGACATCCCCTTCCAGCACGCCTCGCCGCGTGTCCTGAAATCCATGCGCCGCCCCGGCAACCAGGAGAAGACCCTCGAGCGCATCCGCAAGTGGCGCGAGATCTGCCCGGATCTCGCCATCCGCTCGACCTTCATCGTCGGCTTCCCCGGCGAGACGGCGGAGGATGTGGACTTCCTCATGCAGTGGCTGAAGGACGCCAAGATCGACCGCGCCGGCTGCTTCCAGTACGAGCCTGTGCAGGGCGCGCCCGCCAACGACATCGCCGGTGCCGTTTCTCCGGAGGAGAAGGAAGAGCGCTGGCACCGCTTCATGCAGACCCAGCAGAAGGTCAGCACCAGGATCCTCAAGAGCAAGGTCGGCAAGACCCTGCCGGTCATCATCGACGAGCAGGGGGCGACCGTCGCGACCGGCCGCACCAAGTACGACGCCCCTGAAATCGACGGCGTCGTCTATGTGGCCTCGCGCCAGGCGCTCAAGCCCGGTGAGATCGTCAACGTGAAGATCGAGGCTTCAGACGAGTACGATCTGCACGGGACGGTGGTTTAACTTCCCTTCTTGCTGGTTTCTGTCGTCATCACCGGCCTTGTGCCGGTGATCCCGATCAAGACAAGCGCTGCGGTGTCATTCCCGGCCGGAGCGCAGCGAAGGGGAAGGGAATCCATAGCGCCGGGCGTGTAAGTGGATCCCCTTCCCGGTCCTGCGGACCGCCGGGGATGACAGCGGAGCGCTGCCCTCGGCGCGGCGCTTCACGGAAGACGAATGGCTGTCCAGGATCAAGTCCGGGACGGCTATGACGGCATCGCAGTTGATCAAATATCCGCAATCTGCTCGCTCGTGATCACCCGAACGCCCGCGGCTTCCAGGTCCCACCGAGTCTTCTCGAGCGACCCGTCGGTGTCGATCGGCCGCGACGCGTCCTCGATCAGATAGGTCTCGAACCCGGCTTCCGCCGCATCGAGCGCGGTCCAGGCTACGCAGAAATCCAGAGCGAGCCCGGCGCAGAAAACCCTGCGGAACCCACGCTCCTTCAGATAGCCGGCAAGCCCGGTCGAGGTCCGCCGGTCCGCCTCCTTGAAGCCGGAATAGCTGTCGATCCCCGCATTGTAGCCTTTACGGATGACCAATTGCGCATGCGGGATGTCGAGGTCGCGCGAGATCTCGGCGCCGGGGGTTCCCTGCACGCAATGGTCGGGCCAGAGCACCTGCGGCCCGTAATGCAGCTCGGTCATCTCGAAAGGCTGTTTCGCCGGATGGGTCGACGCGAAGGAGGCATGCCCTTGCGGATGCCAGTCCTGCGTCAGCACCACATGGCGGAAGGCTCCGGCGAGCCGGTTGACCGGCTCGATCACCGCGTCGCCGTCCGGCACCGCGAGGGCGCCGCCCGGCAGGAAATCGTTCTGAACATCCACGACGATGAGGATGTCGGTATCCCCTGGCTTGATCGTCGTCCCTTCGGCCATTCCTGATCCTCTGAAAACCCGGCGATGAATATAGAGACCGTCACGAAAAAGGGCAGCCGGTCGCCCGGCTGCCCTCGTTCTATTCCAAGCCGGCGCCCGCTTATTGCGGAATCTTGTCCTCGATGCCCTTCACGTAGAAGTTCATGCCGAGAACCTGCTCGTCAGAGAGCGCACCGTTGCCCTTGCACTCGATTTCCTTGCCGTCCTGGCCGATGACCGGGCACTTGAAGGGGTTGAGCTGGCCGGACTTGATGGCCGCTTCGGTGTCCTGAGCCATCTTCTTCACGTCGTCAGGCATATTCTTGTAGGGCGTCATGACGACCATGTGGGCGTTGATGCCGCCCCAGGTGTCCTCGGACTTCCAGGTGCCGTCGAGAACCGCCTTGGTGCGGGCGACGTAGTAGTCGGACCAGTTGTCGACAATGGCGGTGAGCTGCGCCTTCGGGGCGAAACGCTCCATGTCCGAGGCTTGGCCGAAACCGAACTTGCCACGGGCCTCGGCGGCCTGGATCGGAGCCGGGCTGTCCGTGTGCTGGGCCAGCATGTCGACGCCCTGGTCGAGCAGCGCCTTGGCGGCATCGCCTTCCTTCGCAGGGTCGTACCAGGTGTTGGCGAACACGATCTTGATCTTGACGCTCGGGTTCACGGACTGGGCACCGAGGTAGAACGCGTTGATGCCAGCGACCACTTCCGGGATCGGGAAGGCGCCGACATAGCCGATGGTGCCCGACTTGGTCATCTTGCCGGCGATCTGGCCGATGATGTAGCGGCCCTCGTGGAACTTCGCCGCGTAGGTCGACAGGTTCGGAGCACGCTTGAAGCCGGTGGCATGCTCGAACTTGATGTTCGGGTACTTCTTGGCGACCTTCAGAGTCGGCTCCATGAAGCCGAAGGAAGTCGTGAAGATGAGGTCGTGACCGGTGCGGGCGAGCTGCTCGATGGCGCGCTCGGAATCGGCTTCCGGCACGCTTTCGACGAAGGTGGTCGTCACTTTGCCCGGAAAGGCCTTCTCGATGGCCTGGCGGCCCTGGTCGTGCTGGTAGCTCCAGCCATGGTCGCCGACCGGTCCCACATAGATGAAGCCGACTTTGATCTTATCCTTCGGCTGGGCGACCGCGCCGGTTGCAGCCAGAGCTACGACCGTGGCACCCGCCAAGGCTCCGAAGACTTTCCCTGAAAACATGCTCGTTCCCTCGAGGTTGGATTTCCGACATTCCGTCGCAGGTCTTGAGGCTTCTGGCAAGAATTCCTCTGCCTACACTTTGGTCAGATTAACACCCCTTTGCTCACCGGTCAGGCACGAACGGCATCCCTAAGGAACCGGGGGCGCCGATGGCCCGGCCGTGACGCAGGGACAGGAGCAGCAGGGCGACGATGGTTGCGAGATACGGTACCGCCGAGAGCAGCTGCGACGGCACGCCGAACTGGGCCGCCTGGGCATGGAGCTGCAGCACCGTCGCTGCACCGAAAATATAGGCGCCGACCAGCGCCCAGCCCGGCCGCCACGCCGCGAAGACCACGAGCGCCAGGGCAATCCAGCCGCGCCCCGCCGTCATGCCGGGTGACCAGAAGCGGGTATAGACCAGAGCGAGATAGGCTCCTGCCAGACCGGAGCAGGCACCGCCGAACAGGATAGCCCAGAAGCGCACCCGCCAGACCGGCAGGCCTAGGGCATTGGCCGAGGTGTGGTTTTCGCCGATCGAGCGGAGGGTGAGGCCGGAGCGGGTCCGGGTGAGATAGAGCGCGACCAGGATGGTGAGCGCGATGGACGCGTAGACGAAGAGATCCTGCTCGAAAAACAGGCGCCCGACGACCGGGATGTCGCTCAGGACCGGGATATCGATATGCCGGACGGGGTCACGCCTTGCGCCCACGAAGGGAGCGCCGATCAGGCCCGACAGCCCGAGACCGAAGATCGTCAGGGCAAGGCCCGAACCGACCTGGTTTGCGGCAAAGCCCAGCACCACGAGGGCGAACAGGGCCGCCATCAGGGTCCCGGCCAGCATTCCGGCCACGACGCCGAGCACGGTGGAGTCGAAGGTGACGGCGGCGGCGAAGCTGCAGGCCGCGCCCATCGCCATCATGCCCTCGACGCCGAGGTTGAGCACACCGGAACGCTCCGTCACCAGTTCGCCCAGAGAGGCGATCAGGAGAGGCGTGGACGCCGTGACGACGGTGAGCAGGATGGCCTCGAAGATGGTCATTTGCCCCCTCCCCGTGTGACGAAGCGAATGCGGTAGCTGACCAGCGCGTCGGCTGCCAGCACGCAGAGCAGCAGGATGCCCTGGAAGGCCTGCGTGAGATCAAGCGGGAGCTTCAGCATGATCTGGGCGCTCTCGCCGCCGATGAAGGTGAGCGCGACGACGAGGGCTGCGATCAGGATGCCGATGGGGTTGAGCCTGCCTAGGAACGCCACCGTGATGGCCGTGAAGCCGTAACCGGGCGAAATCGACGGCTGGAGCTGGCCGATCTGGCCAGAGACCTCCGAGATGCCGGCGAGCCCCGCCAGGCCACCCGAGATGGCGAAGACCGCCATGGTGGTTGATCTGGAACTGAAACCCGCGAACCGCGCCGCCCGGGGCGCGTCACCGGTCAGCTTGAGCCGGTAGCCGAACAGGGTGCGCCCGAGGATCACGGCGGTGAGCAGGACGGCGATTATCGCGAACACGGCACCGTAATGGACGCGCCCGCCCTCCAGGATCGGATGCAGCGTCGCCGAGGGATCGAAGGTCACCGATTGCGGAAAGTTGAAGCCCTTCGGGTCGCGCCATGGGCCACGCACGAGATAATCGAGGATCAGCTGCGCCACATAGACCAGCATGAGGCTGGTCAGGATCTCGTTGACGCCGAATCGAGTCTTGAGAAAGGCGGGGATCAACCCGTAGAGCGCGCCGCCGATGATGCCGAGCAGCAGCATGAGCGGCAGAACCCAGGAGCCGGCCTCCGTGCCATGGGTCTTGAGTGCGAGCCAGCTGCCGAGCACGGCGCCGATCACGTACTGGCCTTCCGCTCCGATGTTCCACAGATTGGCGCGAAAGCAATAGGACAGGCCGATGGCGATGAGCGCCAGCGGCGTTGCCTTGACGAGGAGCTCCTGCAGCGCCCAGGGGTCGCTCAGGGGCTGGAGCACATAGACGTCGAAGGCCGCAATGGGCGAGCGCCCCATCAGCCAGATGACGAAGCCTGCAATGAGGAAGGCCGTGATGAAGGCCGCCACCGGGGCAAGGGCCCGCATGACCGGCGAAACGCTCGCGCGAGGCGTCAGCTCAAAGCGCATGAGCATCCCCCTGGGCTTGTGCGACACCGAGCATTTCAAGGCCGATGGCTTCCCGGGTCCATTGGCCCACCGGTCTCAGCGGGCTCAAACGCCCCTGGTGGATGACGGCCATGCGGTCCGCCACCTCGAACAACTCGTCGAGATCCTGGCTGACGACGACGACGGCGCTGCCCGCCCGGGCGAGGTCGACGAGCGCCTGGCGAATGAGACGCGCCGCGCCCGCATCGACACCCCAGGTCGGCTGGTCGACGACGATCAGCTTGGGCTTGCGGATGATCTCACGGCCGATCACGAACTTCTGCAGGTTGCCGCCGGAGAGCTTGCGCGCCTGCGGATCGCCCTCGGGCGTGCGCACGTCGAAGCTCTGGACGATGGAGCGGGCGAGCCGTTTGGCGGCATCGACCAGGATGAAGCCCGAGCGGCTCACTTCCGCGGCTGCATGGGAGATCAGGGTGTTCTCGCTCAGGCGGTGGGATGGCGCGGCCGCATGGCCCAGGCGCTCCTCCGGAACGAAGGCGGCGCCGAGGCGGCGTCTGGCGTCGATGCCGAACGTTCCCGATGGCTTTCCGGCGATGACGATGGCATCCGGCCGGTCCGCCAGGCGCTCGCCCGACAGGGCGGCGAACAATTCGCTCTGCCCATTGCCCGCGACGCCGGCGATGCCGACCACCTCTCCGGCCCGGGCAACAAGGTCGATGTCGCGCAGGGCCTGACCGTGAAGACCGGCCGGCGGAATGGACAGGTGCGAGACCTTGAGCATCTCGCCCTGGACCTGGTGCAGCGCATCGGAACGGACCTCGCCGACCTCGTTACCGACCATCAACGCGGCAATTTCGCGGGCGCTTTTCGCCCGCGGATCGATGGTCGCGACGACGCGCCCTGCCCGCAGGATCGTGGCACGGCGGCAGAGGCGGCGCACCTCCTCCAGCTTGTGGGAGATGTATAGGATGGAGCAGCCCTCGGCCGAGAGCCGGTCCAAGGTGGCGAAGAGATGCTCGGCTTCCTGCGGCGTCAGAACCGAGGTCGGCTCGTCCAGGATCAGCAGCCTCGGATTCTGAAGCAGGCAGCGGACGATCTCGATGCGCTGGCGCTCGCCGGCCGAGAGAGTCCAGACCGCCCGGTCGGCATCCAGCGCCAGACCATAGGTGTGGCTGATCTCGCCGAGCTTGCTGCGAACGGTGGACAGGCTCCAATCGTCCGACAGGGCCACGGCGATGTTCTCGGCGACCGTCAGCTCGTCGAAGAGCGAGAAATGCTGGAACACCATGCCGAGGCCGAGGTTTCTCGCCTCGACCGGGGACCCAATGGAAACCGGCCGGCCCTCCCACCGGATCTTGCCGGCGCTCGGCTCGATCACACCGTAGAGGATCTTGACCAGGGTCGACTTGCCCGCGCCGTTCTCGCCCAGCAGCGCGTGGATCTCGCCGGGCTCTATGGCCAGATCGATGCCGTCGTTGGCGAGAAGATCGCCGTAGCGCTTGCTGATCCCTTGAAGTTCGACGAGGGGCGGCCCCGATGATGATACGTCTGGCTTCACACAAGCGACTCTGACTTAAGGGTTGCAGCCGGATAGGAATCTGCACATGGATGACGGCCCATGCGGCTCTTGGCAAGGGCCGTACGGGTGCACACTTCCGTTGTGGAACGATCATAAGGAAGCGGCGCGCCGGTCGGCAATGCCGAATCCGTGGTTTATTGTGAGTCCGCGAACCGTCCACAACCTAGAGCATCTTTCGGCTTTGGATCCGGTTCGCCGTTAAAAGCGCGGCACAACAAGGTAGAGATGATTCCGCGCTGGTGGAAACTGCTTGACTGGTGAGAGAGCCCGTGACCGAGAACACCTGTGACATCGCCGTCGTCGGCGCCGGAGCCGTGGGCCTGAGCGCGGCCCTGGCCTTCGCCCGCGATGGCTACAAGACTGTTCTCATTGGCGGCCTCGACGTGGGTCGGGACGGACGGACCGTCGCCCTGCTCAACGGCTCGGTCCGGCTTCTGGAGGCGCTAGGCGTCTGGCCGGCGGTCGCTTCCGTTGCAGCGCCGCTCGAGACCATGCGCATCATCGACGACACGGGCAGCCTGTTCCGCCCGCCGCCGGCATCCTTCCGGGCCGGCGAGATCGGCCTCGACGCCTTCGGCTGGAATATCGAGAACGTGGCTCTCGTCGAGAAACTCGCCGAGGCGGCCCGCACTTCCGAAAGCCTTACCCTCGTCCCGGAATTCGCCACGGGTTTCGCCACGGGCGAGGCAGGAGCGGTCCTCACGCTGGCCGATGGCACCGCCGTCCGGGCCGGCCTCGTGATCGCGGCCGATGGGCGGAACTCCAGGCTGCGCCAGATCGCGGGCATCGGCACGCAAACCTGGTCCTATCCGCAATCGGCCGTGACGGTGATCCTGGCTCATGACCGGGAGCATCGCGACACCTCGACCGAGTTCCATACCCGCCACGGACCCTTCACCCTGGTGCCCCTGCCCGGCCGCCGCTCGAGCCTCGTCTGGGTCACGAGCAAGGAGGACGCGGAGCGACTGTCGAACCTCGACGACGCGGCCCTGGCTCTTGCCATCGAGCGGCAGGCACAGTCCCATCTCGGCACCATGCGCATCGACGGCCCGCGGGGCCTGGTGCCCATGAGCGGCCTGTCGGTCAATCGCTACCGGTCGCAGAACCTCGCGCTCGTCGGTGAAGCGGCACACGTTTTCCCGCCCATCGGAGCCCAGGGGCTCAATCTCGGCTTCCGCGACGTCGCCTCATTGAGGGACGCCGTCGTCGATGGAGGTGACGAGGGTCACGCCCCCGGTTCGGACGAGACCCTGACCCGCTATCAGCGCGGCCGGGATCTCGATGTCCGCCTGCGCACGGCGGCCGTGGACGGTCTCAACCGGACGCTTCTCACCGGCATGATTCCCACCGACTTCCTTCGCGGCGCCGGTCTCCTGGCCTTGAGCCATATCGGTCCCTTGCGCCGGATCGTCATGCGTGAAGGCGTACTCCCGCGAGTCGGCGTGCCCCGGCTGATGCAGGGTACGTCGCCGGCCTGAAGTCGTCCTGAGACCTGGCTGGAGTCGTTCCTGAAGGAGGCGCAGCGAAGGGGAAAGGAAGCCGTACGGGCGGGCTTGATCGAGGATCCCTTTCCCGAGCTCCATGCGCCGGGGATGACATTCTCTGACGTCATGGCCGGGCTCGTCCCGGCCATCCCAATGCAGTTGAACGCGGCGCCTCTCGGATCGGGATCACCGGCACAAGGCCGGTGATGACGTGGAAGGTGTCATTCCTGGGTGAACGAGTGGTCACGGGAACAGATCGTACGGCAACGCTCCGGTTTTCGTGGTGAGATAGAGCACCCCCGTCAGCGTGAACATCGACACCAGCGTACCGACGAGGACGCAGGCCGAGGCGCGTTCCAGACCAACATTGTACTGGGTCGAGATCACGAAGATGTTCAAGGCGGGCGGCAGCGCGGCCATGATCATGGCCGCGTAAGTCCAGTCCGGGCCGAAATCGCCGACAGCCGAGAGCACCACCCAGACAAGGAGCGGGTGCAGGATCAGCTTGATGAACACCAGCACCGGCACCTCGCCGGGCATGTGACGCATGGGCCGCAGAGCGACCGTTACGCCGAGGATGAACAGCGCGCACGGCGCGGCGGCTCCCGAGAGCCAGGTGACGATCTGCTCGGCAGGGCCCGGCAGTTGGAGATGCAGGTAGCTCGCCGTGATGCCGATGGCCGTGGCGACGTTGAAGGGATGCGTCACGACGCGCCAGACGATCCGGCGGATCGTCGCCGGCAGGCTGAGTTTGTCGTGCCCCGCCATCGACATCAGCAGCGGGACGACGGAGAACAGGAACAGGTTGTCGAAGACGAAGATCAGGACGACCGGTGCGCTGGCGGAAGCGCCGATGGCCGCGAGAATGAGCGGCGGGCCCATATAGCCGATATTGGAATAGGATCCGGCAACGCCCTGCATGACCGATTGCGGCAGGTCCCGGGTGTAGCGCCAGCCGGTCGCGAACGACAGCACGAAGGCGCAGAAGGTCGAGAAGGTGGTGGCGGCGATGAACGGCCAGTTCGCGAGTTCATCCAGGGGCTTGTCGGCGATCAGCCGGTAGAAGAGGCAGGGCAGCGCCACGTAGATCAGGAAGAACTGCATCCAGGCCAATCCGGCCTCGGGCTGCTTCACCACCTTGCCGCAGAAGAAGCCGAGCCCGATGAGGCCGAAGAACGGGGCAAGGAGGTTGAACAGCCCGATCAGGTCGGACATGGGCGGCTCCGGGTGGAAGGCATGTGGAAGGGACGGCAGGCGCGGCGGGAGAGCTTCTTGTGGCAAGGTTCCAACCCTGCGACAATCCCACCTTTAGGGAGGGCCGGCAGTCCTGGAATGCAAAGCTCCGCTCCGGGACGGCTTCGCTCTCTTGATTGTGACGAGCAGCCGATTTGGAGAATCCCCCGAGGATCTCTATATGAAGATCAAGGAGTTAAGACCATGAAAGCGAGTTCAGCAAAATTCGCGATCGGCCAAGTGGTTCGACACCGGGTCTTCGATTTCAGGGGGCTCATCTTCGACGTCGATCCGGAATTCGACAACACCGAGGACTGGTGGCTGTCGATCCCCGAGGAGGTCCGGCCCCACAAGGACCAGCCCTTCTATCACCTCTTCGCCGAGAACGCGGAAACCGAGTATATCGCCTACGTGTCCGAGCAGAACCTCCTGCCCGACCATTCGGATGAGCCTCTGCGCAACCCGATGATCGAAGAGATGTTCACGCGGGACAAGAACGGCAGCTACAAGGCTCATCCGATCCTGGCCAACTGAGATCTTCGTCAAGCCGAACGAAAACGCCGGGCCATCGAGCCCGGCGTTCTCATTTGTTCGGATGCGTTGAGCCTTACGGCTTCGGAGCAGCCGGGGCCGCGGCGCCCGGAGCGGCAGCCCCGGGAGCGGCAGCGCCGCCCTGGCTCTGGAGCATGCGCTGACGCATCTCTTCGCTCTTCTTCTGCAGCTCTTCCTGGAGCTTCTTCTGCTGCTCTTCGAGCACCTTCGGGTCGATCGGGGGACCGTCGAAGGCCTTGCCGAAGCCTGCCGCCGGAACGGCAAAGGTGATCTCGCGGCCCATCTGGTTCTGGACGCTGACGTTCAGGTTGGCGCCCTTCTTGATGGCGGCGATGAAGTCGTCCTTCACCTGAGCCTCGGCGAAGCAGCCGTTGGGCAGGCACATCACATAGCGGCCGGGGGTCGCCTGACCCTGATCGACGGCAAAGCGCAGACCAGGCTGCAGGAGCAGGCCGAGCGGCATCACGAAGCGGACGACCTTCTGCGGCTGCTGACCCTTCACGTCATAGACGGCAAGGGCGAGAACCGGCTGGCCCTGATCCGACACGAAGTCGCGGGTGGTGTAGCAGATCTCGGTGTTGGTGTTCTGGTCCTTGCCGCAGACCTTGGTCCATTCCGGCTGGGACGGCTCGGCCTTCACGGTCACGACCGTCGGGCCGGCATTCTGCTGCGGCTGGGCGCCCTGCGCCGGTTGCTGGGCCGGAGCGGCCGGGCGGGCAGGCTGAGCGGCGGGCCTCTGGGCGGGAGCGGTCTGAGCCAGAACGGGTGCGCTCACGAGAAGGGCCAGAGCTGTTGCCAGGCCACGGGTCCCCCCCAGGCTCGCGAAGCGTGTCGCGAATGACATGTCGTTAGATCCTCTTCAGTCGAAAGATCGGCTTTCGAATAGGCCGTTTGTCCGGCGTGTTCTTAACCTGCGATGACGGGGTCCAAATCCTTGCCGAATGTGGCGAAGACAAGACGTGGGGCTCCTTTAACCTTTCACGTGGTAGGTTTCCAGTCACCTGAGGTAAATTTCTGTACAACATTGCTCAGGGTCAGTGACATCTTGCACCGGGAGCGCCATGAGCCGCTGGCTTATACGGAATCTGCTGCTTGCCGCCGCTTTTCTCCTGTCCGGCGTTGAGCTCGCCGCCGCCTCCGAACAGGCGGTGCTGCGTCATGGCATCGCGATGCACGGCGAGCCCGCGCTCGAGCCCGGTTTCGCGCACCTGCCCTATGCGAACCCGCAGGCGCCGAGGGGCGGCCGAATCACGCTCGGCCTCCAGGGCACCTTCGACAGCCTCAATCCGCTGATCGTTCTGGGCGTCGCACCGGACGTGGTGCCGCGCTACGTGCTCCAGAGCCTGATGATGCGCTCGACCGACGAGCCGTTCACGATCTACGGCCTCGTCGCCCGCTCCATCGAGATGCCCGAGGATCGGAGCTTCATCACCTTCAACCTCGATCCGCGCGCCCGCTTCTCCGACGGCCATCCTCTCACCGCCGAGGATGTGCGCTTCTCGTTCGAGGCGCTGAGGACATACGGCAAGCCCTTCTACCGCTCGAGCTTCGGCCAGGTCAGATCGGTCGAGATCCTGGGTCCGCACCGCATCCGGTTCGACCTGTCGGGCTCCAACGACCGGGAACTGCCGCTGCTTCTCGGCATGTCGATGCCGATCTTTGCCGCCCATGCCACCAGGCTCGAGACCTTCGACAAGACCAGCCTGACGCCACTCGTCGGCTCCGGCCCCTACGCCCTGACCGAGGTCAGGCCCGGCGAACGGGTCGTCCTGACCCGCCGCAAGGACTACTGGGGCGAAGATCTGCCGATCACGCGCGGCCTCTACAGCTTCGACGAGATCCGCTACGATTTCTATCGCGACGCCAACAGCTTGTTCGAGGCTTTTAAGGCGGGACTTTACGATTTCAGGATCGAGGGCGATCCCGGCCAGTGGGCCACGGGCTACGACATTCCCGCCGTCAGGGACGGCCGCATCGTCCGGGAGACCCTGACGACCCGGCTGCCGAAGGGGATGAGCGGCTTCGTCTTCAACACCCGGAAACCACTTTTCGCCGATGTCCGGGTCCGGGAGGCCATCAGCTACCTGTTCGACTTCGACTGGGTGAACCGCAACCTGTTCTTCGGCCAGCTCACCCGTTCGAACAGCTATTTCTCCGGCTCGGACCTCGCCTCCACCGGCAGGCCTGCCGACGAGCGGGAGCGGGCGCTGCTCGCGGCGTTCCCAGGCACCGTGCGCGAGGACATCCTCGAAGGCCGCTGGGAACCGCCCGCCGGCGACGGATCGGGCCGCGACCGGGACATGGCGCGGCGCGCGCTGGCGCTTCTCTCGGAGGCGGGCTGGGTCCTCGAGAGCGACGTCCTGCGCAGGAAGAGCAGCGGAGAGCCCTTCGCCTTCGAGATGCTCGTCAATTCCCGCTCGCAGGAGCGGCTTGCCCTCAACTTCTCGCAATCCCTGGGCCGCATCGGCATCCAGGCCCGGGTGCGCCTCGTCGACGACGTGCAGTACTGGCGCCGCCTCGCCCGCTTCGACTTCGACATGGTCCAGTGGCTGTGGGCCGGAACGCCCTCCCCGGGCAACGAGCAGCGCACCCGCTGGGGCTCCGCCGCGGCCGGGCGCAGCGGCTCCCACAACCACGCCGGGGTCGCCTCGCCTGCGGTCGACCGCCTCATCGACGCACTCCTCGAGGCCAAGGGCCGGGAGGATTTCGTCTCCGCCGTTCGCGCGCTCGACCGGACCCTGCTGTCAGGTTTCTATGTCGTTCCGCTGTTTTACCTGAAGGATCAATGGCTTGCCTATAGCAGCGACCTGAAACGGCCGGACAGGACGCCGCTCATGGGGACCAATATCGACACATGGTGGCGGCAGCCCCATTAACCCCAATTCCCGGTGCATACCCCTATTGTTGAGCTTCCATTCATGTAGATGATGAAACAAATGCTGCGCTTCGACGTTAGTTGAGCACCCCCAGTCTCATCCGTCGCGTCCAACCGCAGGGTATCGTCATGAACGCAATGCCGAAGATCCTCGTCGTCGACAGTGGCGAACGTGCTCCCGACGGTGCTCTGTCCCTGGAGCTGGCCGGCATGGGATTTGCGAGCGTGACGACCCCCTTCGAGGCCGCGGACGACGTTCTGGCCCTGATCCCGAGCCCGGCTGCGGTCGTGCTGCAGATGCCCCGCCAAGCCGGGTGGGCCGAGCGCCGCCGCTTCATGGAACTCGCCAGCCGCCTGCGCAAAAATCTGGCAGAGACCGGGACGCCGGTCATCATCACGGGCGGCGTGAGCGGAGCCGCCACGATGCTCCAGAACCAGCTCAGCATGCACGCCGTCGCCGCGCCCGACCTCTGACGCGCGCCCATTAACAGTCAGGCCCAGGCGGCCCTCCGAGACAAACGAAAAATTCATTCCCGTCGTCATCACCGGCCTTGTGCCGGTGATCCCGATTGAGAAAAGCGCATCGCTTCAGACAAGCGGGATGGCCGGGACAAGCCCGGCCATGACGTGAGAAATTCTCATCCCCAGTGCACGACGTGTGGGAGGGGTGCCTGACGACTCAGCTTCTTATGCCGCCTTCTTCTCCGCGATCCGCACGAGGCTGCGAAGGATCGTGGTCGCGGCCTTGATGCGCTCGTCCGGGGTCTCGATGTCGCGGACGAACACGATCTTCATGTCGGGCCGCACCTTGGCGAAGGACGCCTGCTCGGTGACGTAGGAGATGAGGCCGGTCGGATTGGCGAAGGAATTGTCGCGGAACGAGATGATGATGCCCTTCGGCCCGCCGTCCACCTTCTCCACGTTGGCGCGGCGGCAGAGCACCTTGATCGCCATGATCTTGAGAAGCTGGTCGACCTCCGACGGCACCGGGCCGAAGCGGTCCACGAGCTCCGCCCGGAAGGCATCGATCTCCTGGTCGGCCTCGAAGGTCGAGAGGCGACGGTAGAGGCCGAGCCGCAGCTGCAGGTCGGCGATGTAGCTCTCGGGGATCATCACCGGCGCGCCGACCGCGATGGTGGGCGACCATTGATCCTCCGCCGGCTCCTCGATGCCGGCCTTCAGCTGCGCCACCGCCTCCTCCAGCATCTGCTGGTAGAGCTCGTAGCCGACCTCCTTGATGTGCCCGGACTGCTCCTCGCCGAGCAGGTTGCCTGCGCCGCGGATGTCGAGATCGTGCGAGGCGAGCTGGAAACCGGCTCCCAGGGTATCGAGGGTCTGCAGCACCTTCAGGCGCCGCTCGGCCTGGACCGTCAGGGACTTGTTGGCCGGAACGGAGAACAGGGCATAGGCGCGGGTCTTGGAGCGTCCGACACGCCCGCGCAGCTGATAGAGCTGCGACAGGCCGAACATGTCGGCCCGGTGGACGATGAGCGTGTTGGCGGTCGGGATGTCGAGGCCCGATTCCACGATCGTGGTGGAGAGCAGGATGTCGTACTTGCCCTCGTAGAAGGCCGTCATGACGTCCTCCAGCTGGCCCGCCGCCATCTGGCCGTGCGCCACCGCGACCTTCGCCTCCGGCACCTCCTTGTCGAGGAAGGCCTTCACCTCGCCGAGATCGTCGAGGCGCGGCACCACGTAGAAGGCTTGGCCCCCACGGTAACGCTCGCGCAGCAGCGCCTCGCGGATGAGGAGCGGATCGAAGGGCGTGATGAAGGTGCGCACCGCGAGGCGATCCACCGGCGGCGTCGTGATCAGTGACAGCTCGCGCGCACCCGTCAGCGCCAGCTGCAGGGTACGCGGGATCGGGGTCGCCGAGAGGGTCAGCACGTGGACCTCGGCCCTCAGCTCCTTCAGACGCTCCTTGTGTGAAACGCCGAAATGCTGCTCCTCGTCGACGATGATGAGGCCGAGGTCCTTGAACTTGATCGTCTTGCCGAGCACGGCATGGGTGCCGATGACGATGTCGACCGAGCCGTCGGCCAGCCCCTCCTTGGTCTTCTTCATCTCGGCGGCCGGCACGAAGCGCGAGGCCTGGGCCACGTTGAGCGGCAGGCCACGGAACCGGTCGCAGAAGGTGCGGTAATGCTGGCGGGACAGCAGAGTCGTGGGCACCACGACGGCCACCTGCTTGCCGCCCATGGCGGCCACGAAGGCGGCCCGCAGGGCCACCTCGGTCTTGCCGAAGCCCACGTCGCCGCAGACGAGACGGTCCATCGGACGGCCCGAGGCCATGTCATCGAGCACGGCCTCGATGGCGTTGAGCTGATCCTCGGTCTCGTCATAGGGGAAGCGGGACGCGAACTCGTCGTAGAGCCCCTCCGGCGGCGTCAGGCGCGGGGCATCCTTGAGGATGCGCGCGGCCGCGATCTTCATGAGCGCGCCCGCCATCTCGCGGATGCGCTGCTTCATGCGCGCCTTGCGCGCCTGCCAGGCTCCGCCGCCGAGCCTGTCGAGCTGGACTTCCGTCTCCTCGGAGCCGTAGCGGGTCAGAAGCTCGATATTCTCCACCGGCAGGAACAGGCGGTCGCCGCCCGCGTAATGCAGTTCCAGGCAGTCATGCGGGGCGCCGGCGGCCTCGATGGTCTTCAGCCCTTCGAAGCGCCCGATGCCGTGGTCCACATGGACCACGAGATCGCCCGGGGTCAGCGCCGCCACCTCGGTGAGGAAGTCCTGCGGCCGCTTCGACTTGCGCTTCTGGCGCACCAGGCGGTCGCCGAGGATGTCCTGCTCGCTGATGACCGCGAGATCGGCCGTCTCGAAGCCCGATTCCAGCGGCCAGATGCCGACCGGGATCTCGTTGCGCGGATAGGCCATGGCGTCGGAGAAGCGCGCGATGGGCTTCGTCTGGCGCAGGTCGTGGTCCTGCAGCACGTGGCAGAGGCGCTCCCGTGAGCCCTCGGTCCAGGCGCCGAGCATAACGCGCTTCCTGGCCGTCTGAAGGTCGCGGATGTGCTGGATCACCGCCTCGAACACGTTGGCGTTCTCGTCCGCGCGCTCGGCGATGAAGTTGCGGCCCTGGCGCGCCTCGCAATCGATGACGAGACGGCCGGCCGATTCCGGCAGCGCGAACGGCGTGAGCCGCGCGAGCGGGAGTCTGGCGGTGCGCTCGGACCATTCCTCGGGCTTGAAATAGAGCGCATCCGGCGACAGCGGGCGATAGGGTGCGACGCCCGGCTGGTTCTGCCCCATGCCCTCCCGGCGAGCGTCGTAATAATCCTTCACCTGGGCGAGACGCTCCGCGGCGGCATCGTCGGCCAACGCGTCGAACACCACCGGTATGCCCGGCAGGTAATCGAACAGGGTGTCGAGATGGTCGTGGAACAGCGGCAGCCAGTGTTCGAGCCCGGGATAGCGCCGCCCCTCGCTGATCGCCTCGTAGAGCCGGTCGTCGCGGGTGGGCGCGCCGAAGGCCGCCACATAGGCCTGCCGGAAGCGCTTGATGCTCTCGGTGGTGAGCTGAACCTCGCTCATGGGCACCAGATCGAGGGAGCGCAGGGTCCCGACCGTGCGCTGGGTCTCCGGATCGAAGGCGCGGATCGATTCCAGCGCATCGCCGAAGAAGTCGAGGCGGACCGGATTGGGCAATCCAGCCGGAAAGAGGTCGATGATGCCGCCGCGTACTGCGTATTCGCCCGTGTCCCGCACGGTGCCGGTGCGCAGGAAGCCGTTGGTTTCCAGCCAGTTGATGAGCTGCGTCGTGTCGACCACGTTGCCCGGCGCGGCCGAAAAGGTCTCGGCCGCGATGCGGGCCCTGGGCGGCACGCGCTGGACCAGGGCGTTCACCGTGGTCGACAGGATGCGCGGCTTGTCCTCGGAGGTCTTGGAGCGGGCGAGCCGCGCGAGGGTCGTCATCCGCTGCGCCGTGATGGCGCTGTTGGGCGACACCCGGTCATAGGGCTGGCAGTCCCAGGCCGGGAAGGTCAGGATCTCGATCTCGGGAGCGATGAACGCGAGGCTGCTGGCGAAGTTCTGCTGCCGCTGCCCGTCCCGGGCCACATGGACCAGAACGGCCGGCCCCTCCACCTGCCCCGACAGGCCGCGGGCGAGATCGGCGACGGCAAGCGCGTCGAAGCCGTCCGGCACGCTGGACAACGTCAGGCTTTGGCCCTTCTTCAGGGCATCGAGGGCGCGGGTCAGGGCTGGCTTCATGGCGGGCTGTCGGATCACAGATAACAAGAACGCGGGCTTGCGGGCCCGGTTCGGTGGAATTGAGAAAAGAGGGATGGTGTAGTCCGGCGCCGGGCTTCCTGTCATCCCCGTTGAGGTGTTTTGCTCCGCACCCTTCCGGGAGCGGGTTGAAGGGGAGGACGGACCAACGGAGCGCCGGACGCATCTCGTGGCGAACCGTTCGCACAGTCTTTCACGCCCCCTTTGACGTCATGGCCGGGCTTGATCCGGCCATCGGGATCACCGGCACAAGGCCGGTGATGACGTGAGCGTGTCAGCTGTGAATCGGCGAACTGTGGGTATGGAACGCCTTGAGGCGCCGGAACAGGGGCGTATCGTAGTTCGCCGGCGTTTCGATCTCGCCCGTGATCCAGCCGAGGAGGTCCCGGTCGGTGACCTCGATCAGGCGTTCGAACTCGGCGAGATCCTCCTCGGAAAGCTCGCCAATCTGCGCGTCCGCGAAGCGGCCCATGATCAGGTCCATCTCCCGCATGCCCCGATGCCAGGAACGATACAGGATCTGCCGCCGGCGGGTGTCGAGGCCGGCGCTGCTGCGTGTCGTTCCGCTCATGGCATTGCTCCGATAAGATTGCGTCGCCTCCGGGCGGCTTGGCCGCTATATAACCATCTCCCTTCCCGTTGCCACCCATTTGAATGTCATTGCGTCCTTCCATTCTCGATCCCCTGTTCGCCCCGGCCAACACCCTGCCCGGCGTCGGGCCGAAGATCGCCCCCCTGCTCGACCGCCTCCTCGGCGAACCGGGCAAGCCCACGCGCGTCATGGATCTGCTGTTCCACGTGCCGACGAGCGGAATCTCCCGCGAAATGAAGGGCTCGGTGGCCGATGCCCCCATCGGCGAGCCCGTGACGCTGTCCGTCACCGTCGTGGCCCACCGCCCGCCGCCGCCGGGCCGCCGGGCACCGTACCGGATCCTGGTCGAGGACGAGACTGGGGACGTGACGCTGATCTTCTTCAACGGCCAGAAAGCCCGCCTGGAAAAGCTGCTGCCCGTGGGCGAGCGCCGATACGTCTCCGGCAAGATCGAGCTCTGGGAGGCAAGGCGCCAGATGGTCCACCCGGACCGGATCCTGGACGAGCGCGGCATCGAGAGCCTGCCGGCCGTCGAGGCGGTCTATGGCCTGACCGAGGGACTCTCCTCCCGGATGGTCGGCCGCTACATCGGCGCGGCTCTCGAGAAGACCCCCCAGCTGCCCGAATGGCAGGATCCCGCCTGGCTCGACAGGAATGCGCTGCCCGATTTCCGGCAGGCTCTCTTTACCCTCCACAGGCCGGACAACGCCGCTCAGCTCTCCGAGGACGCCCTCGCCAAATCCGCCCCGCGCCGGCGCCTCGCCTATGACGAGCTGCTGGCCTCCCAGCTCGCGTTGGCGCTGGTTCGAAGCCGCATGCGGCGCCTGCCCGGCCGGGTGAATGCGGGTGACGGGCATCTGGTCGAGCGGTTGAAGGCCGCCCTGCCCTTCGGGCTCACGGGCTCGCAGGCGCAGGCCATCGAGGACATCCGGCACGATCTCACGTCCGACAAGAAGATGCTGCGTCTGCTCCAGGGTGACGTCGGCTCCGGCAAGACTGTGGTCGGCCTGCTCACCATGGCGAGCGCCATCGAGGCCGGACGCCAGGCCGCCATGATGGCGCCGACCGAAATCCTCGCCCGCCAGCATTACGAGCGCCTCGCGCCGATGGCCGAACAGGCCGGGCTGACCATCGCCCTCCTCACCGGACGCGAGAAAGGCGTCGCACGCAGGACCATCCTTGCCGGCCTTGCGGACGGCAGCATTCAGATCGCCGTCGGCACCCACGCCCTGTTCCAGGAAGGCGTCGCGTTCCAGGATCTCGGCGTCGCCGTCGTGGACGAGCAGCACCGCTTCGGCGTGCACCAACGTCTGGCGCTCGGCTCCAAGGGCGAGGCCGTGGACATCCTCGTCATGACGGCGACCCCGATCCCCCGCACCCTGGCACTGACCTATTTCGGCGACATGGACGTGTCCGTGCTCAGCGAGAAGCCGGCGGGCCGCAAGCCGATCGCGACCAGGCTCATCGCCATCGACCGGCTCGACGAAGTGGTCGGCGGCATCGGGCGCGCCATTGCGAACGGCGACCAGGTCTACTGGGTCTGCCCGCTCGTGGGAGAATCGGAATCCATCGACTTGGCCGCCGCCGAGGAACGCTTCGAGATGCTGAAAGGCTTCTTCGGCGATCAGGTCGGCCTCGTGCACGGCAAGATGGCCGGCAAGGACAAGGACGCCGCCATGGAACGCTTCTCCAGCGGCGAGACCAAGGTCCTCGTGTCCACCACCGTGATCGAGGTCGGCGTCGATGTGCCCAATGCCACGATCATGGTGATCGAGCACGCCGAGCGCTTCGGCCTCGCCCAGCTCCACCAGCTGCGCGGACGCATCGGCCGGGGTTCGAAATCCTCCACCTGCCTGCTGGTCTACAAGGGCCCGCTGGGTCAGGTCGCGCAAGCCCGTCTCGAGATGATGCGCCAGACCGAGGACGGCTTCCGCATCGCCGAGGAGGACCTGCGCCTGCGCGGCGAAGGCGAGGTTCTGGGGACCCGCCAGTCCGGCACACCCGGCTTCAAGCTCGCCCGCCTGGAGGTGGACGGCGATCTCCTCGGGGCCGCCCGGGACGACGCCCGTCTGATCGTCGATCGCGACCCCGATCTCGTGAGCGACAGGGGGCAGGCCCTGCGGGTGCTGCTCTACCTGTTCGAGCGCGATTCCGCGATCCGGCTGCTGCGGGCCGGCTGATCGAGGCGCAGCGCCATGATGCAGCGCCGCGCCGGATCGTGCCCGGCCTCCGCCTCGTCCCGCAGCTTGGCGTGATGGCCTGGGCCGGCCTCCCCGGGATCGATCTCGTCGAAGCCCAGCCGCGCGTAAAACGGACCATTCCACGCCAGGTCGCGGTAGGTCGTCAGCGTTATGGCAGCGAATCCCAGGCGTCTGCCATGCTCGATGGCAGCTTCTACCAGCCGGGCACCAATGCCGCGACGCTGATGCGAGCCCGCGACGGACAGTTCGGCAATGTAGAATTGTCCATCTAGCTCATGTGCAGCCAGAAACCCGACAGGTTCGTCCCGTTCGTCGACGGCCACCCAGAGCGTCCGGCCGTGACAGAGGGTCTCCAGGACGGCGGGGTCCATCGTCCCGCCGTCGGCCAGCCAGGCCAGACCGACGCTCCTGAAGACGGATGCCGCCGAACGCTCGACGGCACCGAGTTTCTCCAGATCATCGGGCCGAGCGAGACGGACGGAGACCGTGGAAGCGCTCACTCCACCGTCACGGATTTGGCGAGATTGCGCGGCTGATCCACGTCTTTGCCCATGAACACGGCCGTGTGATAGGCGAGGAGCTGGATCGGAATCGCATTGACGATCGGGGCCACGATCGGGTGCACGGAGGGCATCACGATGGTCGCCATGGTGTCGAGCCCGGCCTCGAGAGCTCCGCGCTCGTCGGTGATCAGGATGATGCGGCCGCCTCGGGCCGCCACTTCCTGCATGTTGGACACGGTCTTCTCGAAAATGCCATCGTGGGGCGCAATCACGATGACCGGCATCGTCTCGTCGATGAGCGCGATCGGACCATGCTTGAGCTCGCCCGCCGCATATCCTTCGGCGTGGATATAGGAGATTTCCTTGAGCTTCAGGGCCCCTTCCATGGCCAGCGGATAGGACGTGCCGCGTCCGAGATAGAGCACATCCTTCGCCTTGGAGAGGTCGCGGGCCAGGATCTCTATCTGGTGCTCGCGCTTCATCGCCTCGGTCATCTGACCCGGAACGGCGATGAGGGCATTCACCAGCTCCTTCTCCTCCTCCGCACTGAGCGTGCCCCGTGCCCGGCCGGCTGCAATGGCGAGGGTCAGGAGCACGGTGAGCTGACAGGTGAAGGCCTTGGTCGATGCCACGCCGACCTCAACGCCGGCGAGCGTCTGCGCGATGACGCTGCTTTCCCGTGCCATGGTGGAGGTCGGCACATTCACCACGGAGAGTGTATGCTGCTTCTCAGCGGTGGCGTAGCGCAGCGATGCGAGGGTATCCGCCGTCTCGCCGGATTGAGACACGAACAGCGCCAACCCGCCCGGCTCCAAAGGCGCCTCCCGATAGCGGAACTCGGAGGCCACATCGATCTCGACCGGAATACGCGCGAGACGCTCGAACCAGTATTTCGAGATCAGCCCGGCCAGATAAGCCGTTCCGCAGGCCGATATGGAAATGCGCTTCAGGTCTCGGAAATCGAACGGAAATTCGACAGGCAGTTCAACTCGTTCTGAAGCGAAGTTCACGTAATGCGCAAGCGTACGGCCGACGACCTCCGCCTGCTCATGGATCTCCTTGGCCATGAAGTGGCGATAATTGCCCTTGTCGGCCAGGAAAGACCCGACCGGGATCTTGTGACGGACCCGCTTCACCGACTTGCCGCTCTCGTCGCGGATGTCGGCGCCCCGGCGGGTCAGGATCGCCCAGTCGCCATCGTCCAGATACGCCACTTCACCAGTGAACGGTGCCAGCGCGAGCGCGTCGGAGCCGAGATACATCTCACCCTCGCCATAGCCGATGGCGAGCGGCGCCCCATGCCTGGCGCCGATCAGCAGATCCTCCTCGCCGGAGAACAGGAATCCAAGTGCGAAGGCGCCACGCAACCGCGGCAGGGTCACGGCGACGGCCTCAATGGGCGGACGCCCCTGGTGGATCTCGTAGGTCACGAGTTGGGCCACCACCTCGGTGTCCGTTTCCGTCTCGAACCGGATTCCCTTCGCCTCAAGCCCGGTCTTCAGCTCACGGAAGTTCTCGATAATACCGTTATGGACCACAGCGAGCTTGTCGGTCGCATGCGGATGTGCGTTGGTCTCGTTGGGCTTGCCATGAGTGGCCCAGCGGGTATGGCCAATTCCGATCACGCCGGACAGGGGGGCCTGGGACAGCTTGGTCTCCAGATTGCGCAGCTTGCCCTCGGCTCGCCGGCGATGGAGGCGGCCCTCCTCCAGGGTTGCTACGCCCGCGGAATCGTAGCCCCGATACTCCAGCCGCTTGAGAGCCTCGACGATCTGGGGCGCGACAGGGGTTTTCCCGACAATTCCAACGATTCCGCACATTACCCAGAACTTCCCTTATACAATTCGACAGCGCTACACTTAATGCCTCTCTTACAGAGGCCCAGCCTCACGGCGGAATCAACTTACGTAACCTATTGTGACACGAGCACTTATTTCTTCCTGGCCGCCTGGGCTTTTTCCCGGAATTCGGTGGCCCAGCCTTCCTTCACGATCTGACGTCCGCGGCCGAGACCCAAGGCGTTATCGGGGACATTGTCCGTAATAACCGAGCCGGATCCAACGAATGCGCCCTTGCCGATGGTGATGGGGGCCACGAGCGAGGAATTCGAGCCGATGAAGGCTCCCTCGCCGATCTCGGTTCGGTACTTGCCGAATCCGTCGTAATTACAGGTGATCGTACCCGCGCCGATATTCGCCTCGGCACCGATGCTGGCGTCGCCGAGGTAGGTCAGGTGGCTCACCTTGGCGCCGGCCCCGACTTCCGTGTTCTTGATCTCGACGAAGTTGCCGACCTTGGCCTTCGGGCCGATCGAAGCGCCGGGGCGCAGGCGCGCGAAGGGTCCGACGCCCGCTCCTGAGGCGATCCTTGTACCCTCCAGATGGCTGAAGCTGTGAACGACAGCCCCCTCCTCGACGACGACACCGGGGCCGAAAACCACATGGGGTTCCACCACCACATCCTGACCGAGCCGGGTATCATGGCTGAAGAAGACCGTTTCGGGAGCGATGAGGGTCACGCCGGATGACATGGCCTCCTGGCGGAGGCGGTCCTGGATCATACGTTCGGCCGCCGCCAGCTGCGCCCGATCATTGACGCCGTGCACCTCCTCTTCAGGCACGATGGCGATGGCTGTCCGATACCCGAGGCCCCGGGCGATCTCCACGATATCCGTCAGATAGTATTCGCCCTTGGCGTTATCGCTTGTGACGCGATCAAGCAGCGTCAGCGCCAGGTCGCCGCGGATGGCCATGAGGCCGCCGTTGCAGAGGTTGATCTCCCTTTCGGCAGCACTGGCGTCCTTGTGCTCGCGGATGGCAAGAAGCTCGTCGCCCGACGTGATGAAACGGCCATAACCCGTAGGATCCTTCGCCTCGAAGCCCATGGCGACCACGCCGGCCCCCTGCGCGAGCGGCGCCCGGAGTTGGGCGAAGGTCTCAGCCAGGACGAGCGGCGTGTCACCGAAGGCGATGATCACATCGTCCGCGCCTTGACTCAAAGCCTCCCGGGCGCTCAAGACCGCATGGGCGGTGCCGAGCCGGTCCTTTTGAACGAAGATCCGAGCCTCGGAACAATTCTTCCGAACCTCGTCAGCCACATCCTCGCGGTCCGGCCCGATGACGGCCGCGACGCTCGTGGCACCGGCCTTCGTGAGGGTCGCAAGCACATGTCCGACCATGGAACGGTTGGCGACCCGATGGAGGACCTTGGGCTTGCCGGATTTCATCCGAGTGCCCTCGCCAGCCGCCAGTACGATGGCGAGGCAGCTTCGGGAAGACGGCGTGTTGAAGGAGTCGATCGAGGTCATACAGTTTCAATCCGGTGGCACTTTGCCGTGGAGCTAAATCAGAAGGGGTATTTCGACAATCATTTCATGAGCAATGCGGCGCTTTCCGCCGCCGGCCTCGTTTACTTCATGCTCACGATTGACGATATGTATAGGGCATTCCGACTGTCTGGCTGAAGAGCCTCGTTCACACAAGAGTATCGCTGTGCCGGTTTCGCCAAGGGGCCCGTCCCCCTTTCATCCTCGCCGGCGCGACTTGCTGGCCTATATCGGCGTCTCCGTCGCCGGGCTGGCTTACGCGCCAGCAGTTCGAGCCCAAACACCCCAAGCGACGATTTCGGGAAGGATGGGCGAGAATCAGCGGTTCGATCCTGCAGTTGTGATCGACATTGCACGGCAGCTCTCGAAGAAGCCGTACGTGGCAGCTCCCAACGATCTCCCGGATGTTTTTGCCAATCTGAATCAGGAGCAGTACTCCGCCATCCGGTACACCCAACCGCCGATCTGGAGCACGGAAGCCCGTGGTATTTCCGTGGAGCCGCTCCATCGCGGCTTCGTCTTCAGGGACGCGGTCGACCTTTTCGTCGTGGAGGATGGTTCCATCCGCCGGATCGGCTTCAGCCCCTCTCAGTTCGATTATGGCCGCATCGCGCTGCCGAACAATATACCGGATATCGGTTATTCCGGCTTCAAGCTGATCGCACAGCTCGGAAACGGCAAGCCATTCGATTTCGCCTTCGTTCAGGGCGGCACCTTCTTCCGAGCGATCGCTCGCGGCCAGACTTACGGAGCTATCGCGAGGGCGCTAACCCTGCGGCCCGCTGAAGCGCGTGGCGAGGAATTTCCCGTCTTCCGTGCTTTCTGGCTCGAGCGCCCCGCGGTTGGCAGCAACACCATCACCGTCCATGGCGTGCTCGATTCGGAATCGACCACCGGTGCGGTGCGCATGACGTTCCGCCCTGGCGATATGACCATCGTCGATGTGGAAATGACCCTCTTCCCACGCGTCAACTTGGAGCATGTGGGATTGGGCGGCATTGCGTCGACTTACCTCTATGGACCGAACGATCTCCTGAACTCGGACGATATCAGACCGGCTGTCTACGAATCCTCGGGTCTTCAGATGCTGAACGGCTCGGGCGAATGGCTGTGGCGCCCGCTGCACAATCCCGAAACGCTTCAGATTTCGGCTTTCGTCGACAGTTCTCCGCGTGGATTCGGCCTGCTGCAGCGGGAACGTTCCTATGATGCATTTCAGGACGACGACCAGCGCTTCGAGCGCCGTCCGAGCCTCTGGATCGAGCCGCTCGGCGATTGGGGCCAGGGCAGCGTACAGCTGCTCGAGATCCCGACCGACGCCGAAATCAACGATAACATTCTCACCTACTGGCGTCCGAAGGCGCCGATGGCGGCCGGATCCGAGGTTGCCGTTGCGTACCGGCAGTACTGGGGATGGAACTCGCCCGAGCGTCCGCCGCTCGCAACGGTATCGGCCACACGATCCGGCCGTGGCGGCGGCGGCCGAAGGCGGCGATTCACGGTCGACTTTTCCGGCGATGCGCTAGGTGACAATTTACCGGCGGACCTTAAATCGGTCCTAACCGTTGGCCCTGGGACGTTCCAGAACCTCAAACTTTTGCCATATCCGGAGCGAAAGACGGTACGAGTTGCGTTCGAGCTTGACCCGGGCAACGAAAACGCGTGTGAGATGCGCCTGATCCTTGAAGCAGGCGGGAAACCGATTAGCGAGACATGGCTTTATCGTTGGACACCGTAAGTCCCGACTCAAACCCGAATGTGGCTGCTCTGGAGCGGCCCGCACCGGCTATGCCCCCTGAAAAGCGCCTCGATATGCCGACCCAGTCGCTCCGGCGCTGGTCGGAATCGGAGGAGCGCAAGCCGCTTCTGCAGCATCCCAAGCTGGGGATCTGGCTGTCTCGCCTGTTCGTTTTCGGGGGCGGATTGCTGCTGACGGCCTACGGCACCTACGAGATGTACCAGGTCGTGTCGGTCAGCCGCACGACTGCACTCCAGTGGGTGCTCGTTGCGTTGTTCACAGTGAACTTCTCCTGGATTGCGATCGCGTTCACCAGCGCTCTCTTGGGCTTCTTCGCCCTGCTGAGACGCCCCGGACACCGGGGGCCTGTGCCCTCCTCGCTGCAGCAGCGCACCGCCATCGTCATGCCGGTCTACAACGAGCAGACTGATCGCACCTATGCCGCCTTTGAGGCGATCTATGAATCGGTTCAGGCGACGGGCCTTGGCGACCATTTCGATTATTTCATTCTCTCGGACACGACGCACCCCGACGCCTGGGTGGCCGAAGAGCGTGCATTCCTTGCCTTGAGGGAGCGTCTGGGTCCTGGAGCGCGGTTCTATTATCGCCACCGGCAGAAGAACCATCACCGCAAAGCCGGAAACATCGCCGACTTCGTGTCGCGCTGGGGCGGGCATTACGAGCATATGCTCGTGCTCGATGCCGACAGCCTCATGACCGGCGAATGCATCGTGCGCCTCGCAGCCGCCATGGAAGCCGATCCCGATGCCGGCATCATCCAGTCACTGCCTCTCATCATCAACCGCAACACGCTCTTTGCCCGCCTTCAGCAATATGCCGCCCGCGTCACCGGTCCGGTCATTGCCATGGGCCTCGCGGTCTGGATGGGACGCGACGGGAACTATTGGGGTCACAACGCGATCATTCGCACCAAGGCCTTCGCGGACCATGGCGGCCTGCCTGATCTGAAGGGCAAACCTCCGTTCGGCGGCCATATTCTGAGCCATGACTTCGTCGAGGCGGCGCTGCTGCGCCGTGCCGGCTGGTCCGTCTATATGCTGGCGGATCTGCAAGGATCATACGAGGAGAGCCCGCCCTCCCTCATCGATCTCTCAGCCCGGGATCGGCGCTGGTGCCAGGGCAATCTCCAGCACACGCGAGTCATTGCGGCCAAGGGCCTGAAGCTCCCGACACGGCAGCACTTCGCCACCGGCATCATGTCCTATCTGGCCTCGCCGTTCTGGCTGTTCCAGCTGATCGTCGGTATCGCCCTCGTTCTGCAGACGACTTACATACGGCCCGAGTATTTCGCCCGCGACTTCCGGCTCTACCCGATCTGGCCCCGGTTCGATCCCGAGCGAGCCCTGGCGCTCTTCGCAATGACGATGGGCATCCTGCTGGCGCCGAAGGTCTTCGGGCTTCTGCTCATGCTCATTCGAGGCGAAGACCGACGAGCCTCGGGAGGTGGCATCCGCCTGATCATCTCGTCCACGATCGAGATGATCCTCTCGGCGCTGCTGGCGCCGATCCTGATGCTCATCCAGTCGGGCTCCGTCTTCCAGATCCTCCTCGGACGCGACACGGGCTGGCAGCCGCAGCGCCGCGACGACGGGTCCATTCCTTTCAAGGACATCGTCCGTCGCCATCGGGCTCATACGGTTCTCGGCGCCTTGGCTGGCATCTCGGCCTTCATGATAGCCACGTCCCTGTTCCTGTGGATGTCTCCTACGATCATCGGCCTACTGCTTGCCATTCCTCTCTCATGGCTCAGCGGCCAGCTCGGTGCCGGCCTTGCGCTGAAACGGCTGGGACTTCTGCGGACCCCCGAGGAGTATCGGCCACCGGCGATTGCCACACGCGCCAACGAGTTGCAGGCCCGCAACGTTACGTTCGGGTTCGACGATGCCGACAGTCTCCGGGCCATCTATGCGGATGCGAACCTGAGGGAGCGCCATATCGAGATGCTTCCGTCCGCCCAGCCTCGCAAACGCGGCGTCATCGAGACGGAACGGGCTCTGGCGGAAGCCAAACTCGTCGATGCCGAGACCATCGAGGATGCGATCAGCTGGCTGCACAACAAGGAACGCATGGTCGTTCTCCACGACCGGGCGCTCATCGACATGCTCGTCCATCTGAAAGCCAAGCCCCCTGAGGCTCAGGCGGCTGAATAATTCTCTCGAACCTGGAACCTCGGGGTCTGGCCGAGACCAGGAAGTAAGAGTTTACAGCCTTGCAGACCATACATCCTGTCGTCATGGCCGGTCTCGTGCCGGCCATCCCGATCCGGTGAGGCGCCGTGCCTTTCCGATCGAGATCACCGGGACGAGCCCGGTGATGACGAGACGGATGAATTCCCGGCTAGACTTTCAGGTCGCGGTTTTCACATGAGCCGCGACGGTCCGCTCGCTGTCCCCTGCCACCTCGCTCAACACCCAGTCCCGGAAGGCTTCGATCTTGGCGGATCGTCTACGGGCCTTCGGATAGACCAGCCAATAGCTCCGATCCGTTGTGGCCAGCAGATCGAAGGGCTTTACGAGACGTCCGGACGCCAAGTCGTCAGGGAAGAAGAAGGGGTTGATGAGCGCCACTCCCTGGCCGGCGATGGCAGCCATGCCTTCGAACTGCTGCACCCCGAGCGAATTGTCCGGACGCCGGGAGAGATCGACATTTTTCACCCCCGCCGCAGCGAACCAATCCTGCCACCAGGGATCGCTCGGTGAGATGAGCGGAAGTTTGAGAATGTCGATAGGTTCCTGCACTTCCACCCCTCGGAGGAGTTCCGGGCTGCAAACGGGGATGAACTGGTTGGGAAACAGAACATGCGTCTCAAGACCCGGCCAGTCGCCCGTGCCGCTCCGGATACCCATGTCGAACTCACTTTGTGTAAACTCCACGATTTCCGTCGCGACGGCGATCTGAACGGCAACGTTCGGATGAAGCTGCCGGAAGCGCCCCAAACGCGGCACAAGCCAGTTGGATGCGAAGGTCGAAAGGGTGGTAATCGACAGAACCGTCTGGACCATCTCCTCGACGCCTTCGAACGCATTCCGCAAAGCCTCGAAAGCTTCCGTCACAGCCGGGGCAAGTTGGCGCCCCTTCGCTGTAAGCCTCACTTGGCGAGGCAAGCGGATGAACAGCGGTGCCCCGACTCGGTCCTCGAGGATCTTGATCTGGTAACTCACTGCGGCCTGCGTCATGCCGAGTTCCTCGGCTGCGCGGGTAAAGCTCTGATGGCGAGCTGCCGCCTCGAAGACTCTGACGGCACTCATTGGGGGCAGTTTTGACGGCAGCTTAGACATAGGGATCCATAAGGCTGCCTTATGCCAGCCCATTGGCATTTGCTTTGTCAAGCTCCCTCGGCAGGCGCATCTTCAATCTCATCAGCGAGGGCCTCGAGGCCCAGGCAAACAACCACGGTAGGCTGTCATGAGATACGAAGATGCCCGCCGCCTTCGCGGCGTCGAGAGCGCTTGGCTGCAGGTGAAGCTCTGGTTCCGGCCTGTTTTCCGGAGAAAAGCGCCGATCATCTCCGACTTGAGCCATCTTTCAGATCACGAGAGGCGCGACATCGGCCTTCCCGAACCGATCCGCTATATGGATTGGCGCCTCCTGAAAGACGAGAAGTAGCCCGGCGTTCAGGACGTCAGGCGGCTCGGCTTGAGCTCTCCGCTCTGTTCGAGGAGCGAATGCCCGGTCGAGGCGATATGGGCCTCGATACGCTTGAGATCCCGCACGATGTCGAGCTGAAGCGTGCTCGTATCGCCCGCCGCCCTGCCGGATCGAAGCTGATCCAGATGCTTCTGGGCGACCGCGCGTTCGAGATCGCGGAACCGCTCCTTCTCGGACACGAGCCTGCGGGCGGAACCGAGATCCTGGAACATGAGCACGGAGGCGGCAAGCTGCAGATGCTCCAGGAGTTTCGCATGCATGCTGGTGATGTCTTCCAGGCTGTCCTTCGGCAGGCGCAGGTGGTTCTTGATGCGCTTGGCGGCCAATTCCATCAGGTTTTTGTCGATGATGTCGCCCACATGCTCCAGGTTGATGGCAAAGGCGAGGATGTCGGACAGACGTTTCGCCTCCCCTTCGCTCAGGGATTCATGGTTGATCGAGCTCAGATAGCGACGGATCGCGCTGAAAAGCCGGTCCAACACATCGTCGGTGCGGCTCACCTGGTCGACCCGGCTGATATCGTCCTCTCGGAACAGGTCCTGAGAGCTCCGCAGCATGGATTCAACCGTGTCGACCATGCGCAGGACCTCACGGGCGGCGTTGGAGAGGGCAACGGAGGGCGTATCGAGGGCATCCTTATCGAGATATTGCGGTGCGCCTGGATCGGAGCTGCGCAGCTTTTCCGGAAAGAATTTGAGCAGGAACTGCGCGATCCAGGGCAGCGGCAGGATGAAGATCGCGGCGACCATGACGTTGAACAGCGTGTGGAAATTTGCCGCCAAGCGTTCCGGATGCGGGTCGAAGATCGACATTGCCGAGAGGATCGGGTCAATCAGCGGCAATGCCACGAGGCAACCGATAACCCGCATGGCGAAATTACCGAAGGGAACACGCAGTTTGACGGGATCGCCACTGGTGCCCTCCAGCAAGGGATTGAGCGAGCTACCGAGATTGGCTCCCAGCACCATTACGAGCGCCGAGTGGGCATCGATCACGCCGGCGCCTGCGAGGGACATGATGAACAGCAACGCGGCAACGCTGGAATGGGCAAGCCATGCAAAGATTGCCGACAGAAGCACCATGATTAGCGGATCGGGCGCAATGACGGCCAGGAGGTCCTTGATAACCTTCGAGGATTCGATGGGCCTGATCGTTTCGCTCAGAAGATGAAGCGACAGCAACATCAGTCCGAGGCCGATGGTCACTCGCCCAAGATCCTTGATCCGGCTTGTTCTTCCTCGCCGGTAGGCAACGAAGCCGCCGAAGATCAGTGCCGGGAAGATCAGAGACACGTCGAACGAGAGCACCTGCACGATAAGCGTCGTGCCTACATTCGCCCCGAGCATCACGGCCAGGGCGGGAACGATGTCGACCGCCCCTCCGGCCGTGAAGGATGCCACCATCAATGCCGTCGCCGTACTGCTTTGCAGGACCGTTGTCACACCGACGCCGGCGAGAAAGGCTTGCAGACGCGTCCTCAGCGCGACCCCGAGAATCCAGCGCAGATCGCTCCCGAAAGCGCGTTGAACCCCGCTATTGACCATGTTGATGCCCCATAGAAGCAGGGCAATCTCACCGAAAAGGTGGATCAAGACGGAGGTAGCAGACATTCAGTCCTCTGGATTCGAGAAGTGCGGCACAATCCTCTTGCTTACTCACCAATCGGTGCGATCGCAATAAGGTTGCCGGCTAATAATGACCATGTAGCGGAATAATCTTCAGAAAATCACCTTGGACGGTCCGTTTCGAAGACGCGGCGGCGGGAAAGCTCCGTCCTGCTGCCACGGGTGCTTTGGCACCCGGCCAGACAGAAAAGCTCGGCCATTAAGGTTTGGGCATAAATGCAAAAGCTGCAAAGGCTTAGGTGATATCAATTTGGCTACTCCTAACGCATGCCGGCATCTCCTTAAGGTCGTCTGCTCTTTTCTCCATATAGTCGCTACGCATGGAGGGACCTACAAAGCTAAGTTCCAAGGCGGTTCGGGCGTTGATTGACGGTATCTCACTGATTGGTATGCGAGGGCGCGAGATGGGTTTGGACGATCCATTTCCAATCGAGAAATGCTCCGGACGTGTTCGAGGAGCTATTCTGGCGGAATTTCAGGGTCGGTGCCCCACCATCCGTGAAGTTGCCAGCATTTCAGATGCCCAGTGGCTGACCGTCCCCAATATAGGCCCGACGACATTGGAGGAGTTGCGCAGCATGACGCATCCTGTGGCCAACGGAGAATCCCGCCCGAATCCGACAGGGATGCCGGACGGAGAGTTGCTCTCACGGCTTAACCGGCTGCAACGGGAGCTCAGCATCATCGTCGGAGAGATCCGGACGCGTTTGAGCGCCGGGATCTCTAAGAAAAACGAACAGCGGTAAGCTTAAAATCCTGTACGTCTGAAGGAGGTTGATCGACGCCATGCCGGGTGCAGCACTTTACGCGATAACACTGGCGCGTCGGATCCCAAGATAAACCAATTGGTGGGTGAGTTCCGATACTCGACTGTTTTATAGCGAGCTATTTGGCGCGGAAAGCCGGCTCCGCATGATGCGCCGGCCTTCAAAGCTGATCCAGGGCCACATTCAGGAATCTAGATCCTGAAGGAGAGCACGGCTCGGGTTCCCACATGGTCTTGATCGAACTCGACGGCCGATTGTAGATTGGACGCCATGGCTTTCACGATCTTCGTGCCAAGACCGCTTCCCTGCACCACCCCGGTGCCTTTCCACCCGATCCCGTCATCCTCGACAACGAGAGCCGCATGCCCGTCTGCGGAAGACAGGGCAACACGGATGTCACCCGTCTTGCCGGCCGGATAAGCATATTTGAACGCGTTCGTGACAAGTTCCGTTACAATAACCCCGACGGAGACCGCCTTGTCGGTCGGAATCGAAATCGGCTCAGCTAACAGGGTGATCGTGTGCTCGCGCCCGGCCGCACGCATGGCGCCTTCGAGTTCCTCAACAAGACCTTGCAGGTAGGTATCCATCTCGACGAATCGAACGTCGTTCGAGGTGTAGAGACGCCGGTGGATCTGCGAGATGGCCGTGATGCGGCTCTGAGTTTCCCTTAAGGTGTCTTTTGCGACGGTATCGCTGCCGAGTGCCCGTTGCTGCATGGCGACGAGAGAGGCAACCAGTTGCAAACTGTTTGCAACGCGATGGTTCACCTCGCGGAGCAGCATCTCTGCCCGCTCCCGCGCCTCGCGCATCTCCCTTTCGGCAGCCTCCTTCTCCTGGCGGAGTCTTTCACCAGCGAGCGCCTGCTCGGCAGCCGTCCGGAGGAGATCGAGGAAAACCCCGCCCACGTCCTTGATGACGTAGTCGGCCGCCCCCGCCTTCAGGGCAGCAACCGCGATCCTCCCCTCATCGGCCCCGGTCACATAGACGACCGGGGGCGGATTGGCGAGGGTTCGGATCTCGTTGAGAACCTCGAGGCCTTCCTTGCCGGGCATAAAGTGATCGAGCGCGATCACGTCGAAGTGCTCGGCAGCAAGTTGGTTAAGCCCCTCATCGCCACTCAGGGCATGACTGACCTGAAAGCCATGGCGTGACAGGGTGCGCTCGACGAGGCGGCCGAGGCCGTGATCGTCGTCGATATACAGAAGCCGGATCGGTGCTGCCTCCGAGACGCCTTCGCTCATAGGGCTTCGGGTACCTGAATGACTGAAAGGAAAAGGCCAAGCTGGCGGATCGCCTGAGAGAATGACTCGTATTCCACTGGCTTGGTGATGTAGACATTGGCGCCGAGGTCGTAGCAGCGCTGCACTTCGCGCTGATCATCCGTGGTGGTGAGCACCACCACCGGAGCACGTTTCAGCTTCTCGTCGCCCTTCAGTTTGGCGAGAATGTCGACCCCGTTCATGTCGGGCAGGTTGAGGTCGAGCAAGACCAGGAAGGGACCGGCATTGCGCACCTCATCGCTGAACAGGTGCTCCAGGGCAGCCGTCCCATTGGGAAAGGTACGAAGTTCGTTGCAGACGCCCGCCCGGCGGATGTTCTTCTCGATCAGGCGGGCATGTCCCTCATCGTCCTCGACCATGATGATGGTGACGGGCTGTTGGTGAGGCATCAGGCGGCTTCCGAATTCATGCTGATATAGCTTGGCAGGACGACGGTGAAGGTCGAGCCCTCGCCCAGCCGGGACGATACGGAGATCGTACCGCCGAGCCTTCGCACGAGTGCGCGTACATGCGCAAGCCCGATTCCCTCTCCCTGCTGATCCTGGGCTCCCGAGCGCCGGAACAGATCGAAGATCCTCTCGAAGTCCTTCGGATCGATGCCCCTCCCGTTATCCTCGACCTCATAGACAACATTGGCCCCGAGAGCCCGCCCCCGAACCTCAATGCGGCCAGGGCGGGAGGGGTGGAGGTATTTGACCGCGTTGTCGACGAGGTTTCCGAAGATCTGCTCCACGGCAAGGCGATCGCTGGTCAGATCGGGAACGGCCTCGATCAGCAGTTCCGCGCCCCGCTCCTGCAGCTGATGTGCGACGCTGCCGCGCTGGGACTCGAGCAGTTGGACCATATCGATGGGTTCGGGTGCCAGAACGCGCCTTCCCTCGCGGGATAATTTCAGGATCGCCCCGATCAACTTGTCCATCTTCATCGTCGAGGACCGGATAAACCCGATGGCCTCGGGCAGATCCGATTCGATCGCCGCCCGCGTTTCGGGCGAGATCAAGGTGGAATCGGCCTGCTGAACATTGCGGTAGAACCGCTCGATCTCCGCCTGCGCCCCTTCGAGCTCACTCGTGAAGCCCATGACGTTGACGAGCGGCGCCCTCAGGTCATGGCTCACAATATAAGCGAAGCGCTGAATCTCCTCGTTCGCGACATCGAGTTCGGTTATCCGCTCCGCCAGGATCGACGCCAGCCGGCGGGTTTCCTCCTCTGTGCGCATGGCACGCTCGCGGCTCTCCCGGAGCGCGTCCTGTGCCTGCCTGAGATCATGGATATCGGTGCAGGTACCGAACCAGCGTTTGATCCGCCCCTCCTCGTCACGAACGGGCTGCGCCCGTCCGAGCACCCAACGGTACTCACCGGAACGATGCCGCAGCCGGTAATCGATATGGTACGGCTCGCCCGTTGCGAGGCAATCGCGCCAGACGCTCCAGGCGCGTTCCTGATCTTCCGGATGGAACATGCCGTTCCAGGCCTCGCCGTCGGTCGAGCCTTCCGGCACGCCCGTATACTCATACCAGCGCTGGTTGTAGTAATCGTGGTAGCCGTCCGGCTGCGTCGCCCAGATGAGCTGGTCGATTGAATTGGCAATGGCACGGAATCTCTCTTCGCTTTCGCGCAGGGCTTCCTCGGTGCGCCTCTGTTCGGTGACGTCATGGCCCTGAACGAAGATACCGGATACCTGTCCGTCCGGGTCGAAGATCGGCTGATAGACGAAATCGAGAAAGCGCTCCTCCTGAACATCTTCAGGGCTCTGCTTCAGTAGAATGCGGATGCTGCGGCCTACGAAAGGTTGGCCACTGTGACGAACCCGATCGAGAAGATCGATGAAGCCCTGCCCCACCACCTCCGGCAACGCCTCCCGGACCGGCCTCCCGACGACGTTCTCACGACCGATCAGCTGAAGATAGGCGGTATTGGCCATGGTGAAAACGTGATCCGGACCGCTGAGGGCCGCCATGAAGCCGGGCGCCTGCTGGAACAATCCCCGCAGGTGCTGCCGCTCCTCGCTCAGAGCTTGGTTGGCTTCCTGCACGGCCTGCGCCCGGCGGAACATGTCCGTCTCGATCAAGGCGGATCGACCGGACGGCAGGAGCGTGCTCTTCGCCAGATTTCGCAGCCGATGAAGTTCCGTCACATCGACCGTGTGCTGGAGAATGAAGGTTATCTCACCGTTGTGGTTGAAGAGCGGCGTATGGGTCGCGCTCCAGTAGCGCTCCTCGAACCCCTGGCCGTTCGGCAGCGGAATGGCATACTCGATCAGGGACAGGTGATCGGCGACCTGCTCGCGGATGACCTTCTCAAGGGAGCCTCGCAGCTGGCGGTGGCTCGATGAATCCGGATCGCTCGGAAACGCTTCGAACATATTGCGTCCGAGCAGGTCCTCCCGCTTGCGCATGGTGACCTGGAGATAGGCGTCGTTCATCCCCACAATGGTGAGCGAGAGGTCCAGCAGCACGTAAGGGTTGGGAGACGCGCTGAACAGCGCTTCGAAATTGATCGTCTTCAATCGCCGTGCTGGGCAGCCGCCAGCCCCCTCGTTGATGCCTGACAGAGCTTGTCCGTATTTAGGCGGCACTCCGCCAAGTACCATAGGGTACGACAATCACCCTGTACCTGTGACCGATACGACACTCCCAATCCGTCGCGACCATTCCTAGAGCATGGCTTGAGGCCCGCTCACGACTCATACTCGATCTTGACCCGCCCAGCCGCCTGCCGTGCCCGCTCGCGCGCCTCGTCCACCGTACCCCCGGACGCCAGGGCGACGCCCATGCGGCGGTGCTTGCGGGTGGTGGGCTTGCCGAAGATGCGCACCTCCACGTCCGCGTCCGCTGAGCCCAAGGCGAGGGCATCGCTCAGCCCTTCGACGGTAAACCGCTCGGCCTCCCGGTCGGCCAGGATTACGGCCGAGGCCGTAGGGCCGTGCAGTCGGACCGGTGGGATCGGCAGTCCCAGAACGGCACGGGCGTGCAGGTCGAACTGGGACTGGTTCTGGGAAAGAAGTGTCACGAGGCCAGTGTCGTGAGGGCGGGGCGAGAGTTCGGAGAAGATGACTTCGTCCCGGGTCACGAAGAACTCGACCCCGAAGATCCCGTAGCCGCCGAGATTGTCGACGACCTTCCGGGCCATCTCCTTGGCGTCGCCGAGCAGCTTCTCGGTCATGGGGGTGGGCTGCCAGGATTCCTGGTAATCCCCCCGTTCCTGCCGGTGCCCGATGGGTTCGCAGAACGAGACGCCCTCACGGGAGCGGATCGTCAGCAGGGTGATCTCGTACTCGAAGGCGATGAATCCCTCGACGATCACTCTCTTGCGGTCGCCGCGCATGTTCGCCACGGCATCGTTCCAGGCCTGCTCCAATTGGTCGGCCGATCTCACCGTGGTCTGTCCCTTGCCGGAAGAGGACATGACCGGCTTGATCACGCAGGGCAGACCCGTGTGCTCGGCACCTTCCCTCACTGCCTCGAGGCTTTCCGCATAGCGGTATTTGGACGTGCGCAGGCCAAGTTCGGTAGCGGCCAGCTCCCGAATCCGATCGCGGTTCATGGTCAGCGACGCGGCCCGGGCGGAGGGAATGACCGTAAATCCCTTATCCTCGAACTCCTGCAGCACCTCCGTGCGGATCGCCTCGATCTCCGGGACGATGAAATCGGGCCGATGCTTCTCGATGGCACGTCGGAGAGCATCAGCATCGAGCATGGAAAACACCTCGGACTCGTCCGCCACCTGCATGGCGGGAGCGTTCGCGTAGCTGTCACAGGCCACCACATGGCAGCCGTATCGCTTGGTCGAGATCACGAACTCCTTGCCGAGTTCGCCCGATCCGAGGAGGAGAATCTTGGCTGTGAACACGGGAATGCCTTTCATTCATGGCTTGGGCTGAGGCGCCCGGGGAAGGACGAGCAAGACCCGATCCGCCAGTCGCGCGGAGGAGCCAGCGCTTTGGATCATCAATGGCCGACAGGAGCCGCGAGGTCGAGTCCCGGTTCGTTCAGTCCGCTGACAGATTTACCCGATTCACATAGGATAACGTCAGCCCGGATCCCTCCTTGCAGATCCGTCCGAAACCCGCTGCTCTCGGCATTTTCATGGCATGCCATGGATCATGTTTCCCTTACGTAGCGTTCAACAGCAGCGACAGGGTATTGGCCTCGCTTGCGCTGTATGCAGCCCTGCCGTCTCAATCGCGCACTACGCAATCACAAGTTCAATGGGTTAAGGGGTCTGCGCAGGAGAAGCCCTATGCTAGCCAAGAAGAAATCATCCGAGAGCCGAAACCGGCGCGTGACCCGGGTCGAACCTCCGGTCCTGGAGGAAGCGGTTGTCGCGGCCCAAGGGCTGACCGATGACATCGAAAGCCAGATCGAGATCGCCGCTCAGCTCATGGGGCTGCCGGAGGATGAGGTCCGCCCCGTGGTGCTGAAATCGGTGCCCCAGCCCCGCCGTTCCGAGCGCCTGCCCGAGCGTATGATCATGTCCGAGCGGAGCGAAGGCCCAAGGGTCGTCGTCGTCGAGCGCAAGCGCCCTCGCCTCGTCATGCAGCGATAAGTCCTCTATCCTGTCGTCCCGTCCGGACGCGCCACACGACGGCTGGTCCTTGTGCACCCCATTGCCGCCGCTTCGCGGGATTGTCCGAATATGGCCAAAGGTATTCTTCTAGCTTTCGTCGCCTTTGCCGTGTTCGCCTGGGGCGATGCCGTAGTGAAGGCGATCGGACATGGCCTCGACCCCTTCGAAGTGACCTTCTTCGGATACCTGATCCCCTTTCTCCTCTCGCCCGTCTTCATGAAACCCGGTGACAGGCTCCTCGACCTGGTGCGCTGGAATCGGCCCTGGCTCATGGGACTTCGGGTCTTCCTGATCGCCGCCACGACACCGCTCAGCGTCATGGCCTTCCGGAGCCTGCCTTTTGCGGAGGCCTTCGCCCTTCTGTTCCTCATGCCCAGCCTCGTCACGGTGCTCTCGATCTTCGTGCTCAAGGAGAATGTCAGATGGCGCCGTGGCCTTGCCGTCTGTGCGGCCTTCATCGGTGTGCTGATCATCGTGCGTCCGGGCTTCAGGGAATTTCTGCCGGGCCATCTGGCGGCGCTCGCCACCGCCTTGTGCGCTGCCGGCGGCGTGATTACGGGCAGGATGATCGGTCATGCGGAGAAGCGCTTCACCCTGATCGGAACCGTCTTCCTGGCAACCACGCTTCTGGCCGGAATTCTGATGATTCCGGGCTTTGCCTGGCCGACAGCTCATCAATGGGCGCTGCTGCTCGCCTTCGCCGCAACTGCTTTCGTTGCGCAAGCCCTGTTCATCATCGCGACCATGTACGCTCCGGCCGACCGGCTCGGGGCTGCTCAGTACAGCCAGATCCTCTGGGCTCTGGCCATCGGGGCGCTTTTCTTCGACGAATGGCCCGATGCCCTGGCGCTCGTCGGCATCTTCATCGTCGTTGCAGCCGGCCTGTTCATCTTCGCGCGGGAGCAGACGCTCAAGCGCGGGAAGTCTCAGGGTGCTGCACCAGCCGAGCCAGCCGAGCCCGTCGAACCCGACGCTGTCTCCAGTCCCGCAACCCGTTGAAACCTCTCCGGGTGCGACTTCTGCGCCAGCGTTCGTTCCCACAGCTGCGAGCCGCCCTATCTCCGCCCTCTGCAGGGCTCTGATTGCCCGATGTCCGGGCCAGGCCAAAGTTCGCAGGATGTTCCCTTGGCAGGCGCATATATCAATCGGATCGGCACGGCCGTGCCGCATCATGACGTCCATCAGACCTTCATCGGCTTCGTCGACCAGTTTCTGCCCGAGCGGAAGGACAAGCTGATCTTCAGACGGATGGTTCAGCGGTCAGGAATCGAACACCGCTATTCCACCCTGCCCCCGAGCGAGAACCTTGAGGCAGCGGCTGACCAGGAAGGCTTCTTCCGACCTCGACAGTTTGCCGGCACCGCTGCCCGCATGAAGCGCTTTGAGACCCATGCTGTCGATCTCGCTCAGCAGGCGGTCGAGGCTCTCGACTTGAATGAGGACCTCGCGTCCATCACCCACATGGTGGTTGCTTCCTGCACCGGATTCACAGCCCCCGGGGTCGATCAGCAGCTCATGGAGCGGTTAGGGCTCAATCCGTCCATCGAGCGCACCATGGTCGGGTTCATGGGCTGCGCTGCCGCCGTCAATGCCCTCAAGGTGGCCCATCACATCGTCCGGTCCGAGCCGAGCGCCAAGGTTCTGGTGGTCAATCTGGAGTTATGCACGCTCCATCTTCAGGAAACCTCCGATCTCGAGGTGATCCTCGGGGCTTTGCTCTTCGGCGACGGATGCGCGGCAAGTCTCGTTTCTGCGGAACCGAAAGGCATCGCGCTCAGGGATTTCCGCGTCGCAACGATTCCGGACACCCGCGATCTCATCACCTGGCGAATCGGCGATGCGGGGTTCGAGATGAGCCTGTCCGGAGATGTTCCCCAGCAGATCACGAAGGCCCTTCGCCACGAGGGTACCCGCAACGATGATGGCGGTATCCTGCGCGGACAGATCAAGGACGATTTCGACCTCTGGGCAGTCCATGCCGGTGGCAGAACGATCCTCGATGCCGTTGAACAGGGCCTCGACCTCGGGCCTGAGGCGCTGCGCTGGTCGAGAGGTGTGTTGCGGGACTTCGGCAACATGTCGTCCGCCACGCTGATGTTCGTTCTCGGTCGGATCATGCAGGATGCTCCTGCGAGTTCGAACGGCTTCGGGATGGCCTTCGGTCCGGGACTGGTGGCCGAGACCTTCCGTTTCACTCTTGCCGGATAAGGCCTCCATGGGTCATCGATTTGCCGAGCGCAGCCCGGAAACCGAATGGATGGACACCGAGGCCGTCAGTCTCGACGACTATCGCTCCTGTCTGAAGGATCTAGCCACGGTCAATGTCGTGACCATGACCCACGGCCCGATCCTGAAATGGCTCGATCGCGCCATGCGCCACCTGAGCCCACGTGATCGGGTGACGATCCTCGATGTCGGTTATGGATACGGCGACCTGCTGCGACTGATCCATGCCTGGAGCCGCCGTCGGAACCGCCCCGTCAACCTGATCGGCGTCGACCTCAACCCCATGAGTGAGCCGATCGCCCGCGCGGCAACACCTCCTGGCGTTTCCATAGATTTCCGGACCGGCAACGTGTTCGATTTTCGACCGGAGCGGCCTGTCGACTTCATCATCTGCTCGCAGACGACGCATCACATGTCGAACGACGAGCTTGCTGCGTTCATCCGCTGGATGGAGCAGGTCGCCACGCGCGGCTGGTTCATCGCCGATCTCCACCGCCACCCCATCCCGTTCCATTTCTTCCGCGTTCTGTCCTGGGCCGCCGGCTGGCATCGGTTCGTGCGGCATGACGGCCCGATCTCGATCGCTCGAAGCTTCCGCCGAAAGGATTGGGAGGACATCCTGGCTTCAGCCGGTCTTGAGCCCGGAACGGCTGAAATCCGCTGGTACCCGTCCTTCCGTCTCTGCGTGAGCCGATCCAAATGATCGAGGAACGCAAGGAAGAGATCGTAATCATCGGCGGTGGCCTCGCCGGCGCATCCGCAGCCTGCATCCTCGCAAGCGCCGGACGCCCTGCACTTCTGATCGAACGCGATGCGAAGCCCCGGCACAAGGTCTGCGGCGAATTCCTGAGCATCGAGGCTCAGACTTTTCTGACTCACCTCGGCATCGACCTCGACGCTCTCGGAGCAAGCCGCATCTCGGACCTGCGCCTCGTCCGGAGGGGAAACATGACGGAAGTCCGCCTGCCCTTTGTCGCCAGAGGATTGTCCCGCATGATTCTGGACGAGGCCCTGCTGCAGCAGGCCCGTTCTCAGGGGGCCCGGATCGTCAGAGGCCAAGCCGTAAGGCGCATCTCTGCGGATCCATCACATGGCCGCATCGATGTTGCGGCAGGCGATCCAATCTCAGCGGATACCGTCTTCCTGGCGACGGGCAAGCATGACGTCAGAGGGATGAAGCGGGCATCCGCCGGCGCCATGGGCGACGTGATCGGCTTCAAAATGCATTATGATCTGGCGAAGGAGCAGCGGCAAGCGCTCAAGGGTGCCGTAGAAGTCGTTCTCTTTTCAGGCGGTTATGCCGGGCTCCAGATGGTCGAGCACGATGTCGCCAATCTGTGCCTCGTCGTGTCCCGGCAGGGCTTTGAGCAGGTCGGCAAAAGCTGGGGCGCCCTTCTCGATCGCATCACGGGCGAGTGCCCGCATCTGGCCGAGCGGCTGCAAGGTGCGCTCCCGGGTTTCGAACGCGCGCTGTCCATCTTCCAGATCCCCTACGGGTTTCTCCATGCGCAAGATCCCAACGAGCCGCAAGGTTTATTCCGATTGGGCGATCAGGTCGGCGTCATACCATCGTTTACCGGCGAGGGCATGTCGATTGCTCTGCACAGCGGATGCCTCGCAGCCTCGACATTTCTTGCTCACGGCAGGGCGAGCTCGATCTTCCACCACCGGATTCGTTCCGATACTCGCCGCTCGATCCGGCTGGCATCCATCCTGAACCATGCCGTGCGACACGCGGCAGGCCAGCGAGCGGTCTTTCATGTCTGCCGTATCTGGCCCGCTGCGATGCGGCACGCGACGACCCTGACGCGTGTGCAGGAGGCCTCCATCGAGAGAGCGCTGTTCGCACCATGATCATCCCTAAGGAGGCTCAGTCATCCGCCGCCGTCGCAGAGCATTACGATGAGCTCGATCCGTTCTATCGGGAGATCTGGGGCGAGCACGTCCATCACGGGCTCTGGTGGACAGGCCGGGAAACTCCGGACGAAGCTGTCGAGGTTCTTATCGCCCATTTGGCCGCCACATTGGCGCTGAGGCCCGGACAGCATGTTTGCGACATCGGCTGCGGCTACGGAGCGACAGCCGAATGGCTTGCCGAGCATCACGGTGTCCATGTCATGGGCGTCACCCTCTCATCCGCACAACTCCGGCAGGCGGAACGGCGAGCGGACGGATCGCCCCTTCTCCAGTTCATACGGCAGGATTGGCTTACGAACACGTTCGAAGATGGCGTCTTCGACCATGTGTTCGCCATCGAGAGTTCCGAGCATATGCCGGACAAGCAGCGGTTCTTCGACGAGGCGTATCGAACCCTGCGACAGGGCGGACGGCTTGCAATCTATGCCTGGCTCGCCCACGACAACGCCCGTCCGTGGGAAGAACGACTTCTGCTGGAGCCAATCTGTCGTGAAGGCCGCCTGCCTGGAATGGGAACCGAGGCTGAGTACCGCGCATGGGCGGAAAAGGCCGGCTTCGTCGTGGACGGATTTGAGGATCTCAGCCGGAAGGTGAGACGCACCTGGACCCTCTGCGGCCAACGGGTTGCGAAGAAGCTCCTGACCCGTTCGCACTATAGGCGCTATTTACTCGATGCGCACTCCAGGAACCGTGTCTTCGCCCTGAGCCTTCTGCGCATCTGGCTGGCCTATGCGACAGGATCGATGCGCTATGGGTTTCTGACAGCCCACAGGCCATCAAGTCTTGCCTGATATCAGGATTTCCGCCCCGCCTCGGCAAGTTGTTCCGCTGTGTCTGCGGCGCCCATGGCGCCGGCAAGCGCTTCGGCGGTGAGGCCGCCCACATCGCGTGCCTGGAGATCCGCCCCTCGTGCGAGAAGGGCATCGACGATTTCGGTGCGGTTGAACATGGCGGCTATCATGAGCGGGGTCTTTCCGCCCTCGCTGCGGCCGTTGGCATCCGCGCCTCCGTCCAGCAGGCATTGGACCGTTGCCATATCGCCTTTGAAGGCCGCGCCCGCCAAGGGCGTCTGCCCGCGATCGTTGGCGAGCTCCGGATCCGCGCCATGCGCCAGGAGAACCCGTACGGCGTCCACCTGCCCGTGATAGCTCGCCAGCATCAGAAGCGAGTCGCCTTTCTCGTTGCGCAGGTTCGGCGGCAGCCCCATGCGCAGCAATTCCTCGAGTTCCTGCGCCTGCCCCGCCCTGGCATGCTGAAAGACCCGTTGGGCAAAGGCGATGGTTTCCTCGTCCGGTTCGGGCTTGGGCGGTTCGTTTTGCATCCTGCGCTCCAAACTGGTTGTGAGACGGTCCATGCTTCAGATAGCGGTCAATTTCGCCACGAGAAGATCGAGAGCGGCTGGAGCATCGACGCCCATGGCGACTTGAACCTGTGTCCCATTCTCATCGATCGTCAACGCTCCCGCCTCCTCGGCAGAACCGGTGCTGACGCTCAAGCGCAAATCCTCCAGACGGAAGAGTTCCGGCGCCAGGGCGAGCAGCATCACGCAAGGGTCGTGGAGCGGGCGGCTTTCCCGATGCGTCGTGGTCTCGAAATACGACTCGATGAGATCGGCGACCATGGCGGCAAGAGGCCTCCCGGACGCTGCGAGCGCCTGTGCGAAATCCCGCGTAGCGCGCACCCGCCGGGTCACGTCCAGCGGCACAAGCGCGAGCGGCAGTCCCGATGCCACGACGACAGCTGCCGCTTCCGGATCCGCCCAGAGGTTGAATTCGGAGCGCAGGCCGACATTGCCCGTCTCGTGAATCACACCTCCCATGGCAACGATCCGGCCGATGCGAGTGGCGGCATCCGGCTTTTCGAGAATGAGGCGGGCGATGTTCGTCAGCGGTCCAAGAGCCAGCACATCAATTGTGCCGGCCGGTTCGCTGAGCAGAAGTTCCGTCAGCCATGCGACGGCGGGCTGGATTTCCGGCTGCTTGGTGGGATCGGGCAGATCGACACCGCCGATCCCGTCTTTCCCATGCAGGTTCAGCGGCTCGGGTCCTGGCCGGGACAGAGGCGTAGCCGCACCTGCGAATACCGGAATATCCTCGCGACCGGCGAAAGCCAGCAGCCGGCCTGCATTTCGTGTCGTCGTTTCAATGCCGATGTTCCCGGCCACCGTCGTCATGCCTGCAATGGAGAATTCAGGCGAGGCAAGGGCAAGCAGGATGCCGATGGCATCGTCGATGCCCGGGTCCGTATCGATGACGATCAGCCGGGGTTTTGAATGGGGCATGATGGGGCTAGAAACCTTGATGTGAGTCCGTGCAGCCGCTTATCCGACGCCGGACGGAATTTGACCATAGTCACAGGTGCTCCGTGATCCATTCAACCTCGCTTCCCGACGACCTCCTGGTGAATGCGGAGGATGAGGTGCGCATCCGCCAGGATCTCGTCCTGGTTGCCCTGGGTCGGCGGCCTGCCGATATGCTGTTGCGGGTCGGCCGCCTGCTCGATGTTCACACGCGCACCTGGGCGGAGGACCAGGAGATCGCCATCCGCGGCCGGCGTGTCGCCTGGACCGGACCGGCGGCACCTTCCCGGGGACGGCCGAAGCGCGGGCGGATCGCGGGGATCTCGCCGCTGTCCCTGGATTTGGCGAGGTGCACAAGCATATCGAGAGCTCGCACATCACGCCCAAATACGAGGCGGCGCTCGTTCTGCCACGTGGCAATACATGGACCTGCGAGGCAAGCCATGAGTTCTCGAATGTGAATGGCACCCACAATCTCGAATTCTGGCTCACGGCGCGACGGCACGGCTCGCCGATGAAGATCTTCCCGCTCCCGGGATCGGCCGTTCCTCCCACCGCATACGAATGGGGCGGCGGGTATTACGGCTACGACGAGCAGGCGGGTTTTCTGAAGGAGAGCCTCATGGTCGCCGGTCTCGACGAGGTCATGGACTGGCCCGCCGTGTGGAACCCGGAGAACCCATCGCACAAGCGGCTCTGGGGCATGATCCAGGCAACGTTCGAGCAGAGGGGCGTCGTGGAAGGCCACGGCGCGGGCCTGCGCGATCTCGATTCCATCAATGCCTTCGCGGCCGCAGGCCTCGCCTCCGATCACAAAGGCTGGACGGCCGAGGAGGTGTGGGAAAAGCTGCGCCACGGCATCTTCATCGAGATCAGGCCGCATTCGATGCCGGAGATCATCTCGGGGCTCCTCCAGCGGGGGCTCTCCGACTGGTCACAGGTGGCTTTCGCCACCGATGACCGGGGTGCCTCCGATACCCTGCGCATGGGTGCCACGGACCACAACGTCCGCTTGGCCGTCCAGTCGGGGCTCTCGCCCGAGGTCGCCATCCAGTGCGTCACGATCAACCCGGCCCGCCACATGCGGTTGACGCCATGGGTCGGCAGCATCGCGCCCGGCCGCTTCGCGGATGTCGTGCTGCTCGACGACGTGGAGAAGCTCTCGATCGCTGAGGTTTGGGCTGACGGAAGGCCTGTGTCCAAGGGAAAGGACTATGTCGGTCCTCTGCCATCCATCGACTGGCCCGATTGGGCCTCGAAGACGGTGAACATACGCCGTCGGGTCGAACCGAAGGATTTTGCCATCGCGGCCGAGCTCGGACGCGCTACGATGCACGCGGCTCTGCTGCGCCCGTTCCACTGGCACGACGACTTCATCACCATGGATCTCCCCGTCGCCAACGGTGAGGTGCAGCGGGACCCAGGGCGGAGTGTCACGAAATTCGCCATCGTCGACCGCTTTTCAGGCGAGGCAAAGACCTCCCGCATGTTCTGGCTCGGCTGCGGCCCGAAAACGCCCGACACGGCGGTCGGCTGCACGGTCGCCCACGACAAGCACAATCTCTGGATCGTTGGATCGTCCGACGAGGCCATGGCGATGGTGGCCAACCGCGTCGCGGAAACCGGCGGCGGCTGGGTTCTGGTCAGCGGCGGCAAGGTTCTGGCCGAGGTGCGATACGAGATCGGCGGGCTGATGACCCAACGCCCGGCGGAAGAGCTCGATGCCGAGATGCAGCGGCTTTATGCGGCGGCGGAGAAGATCGAATGGCTCTATGAGCCGACTTTCTCGCCGCGCTGGTATCCGGGTTTTCCGGAGCGGCTCCAGTTCGCGACCCTCACCTGTGCGCCCTGGCGCTGGGTTTTGGTCGCGCCGTGCGAGGCCGCTCCGCAGGGCTTCATCAATGTGGCGACGGGGCAAACCCACCCAATCGTCTGGTAAGGATCAGCCGGCTGCGTCGATGAGGGCCATCTCGGCCTTGAAGGCCGCGGCGATCTGGCCGGCATCGCGCAGGATCTTCCTGCGCTCCAGGCTCTCGACATTGCGGCCCCGCATGATCCAGCGCCCGCCGATCATCACGTCTCGCACATCGACTGGCATGGCAGAAAACACGAGAGTGGCATAGACGTCATAGACCGGCTGCATGCGTGGCGCAGACAGGTCGATGCGGATAAGATCCGCCTGCTTGCCGGGCTCCAGCGAGCCGGTGCGGCTGTCGAGCCCGAGCACCTGCGCCCCTTCCAGCGTCGCCATGCGGATCACTTGAGCGGCCGGCATGGGCTTTCGGCTCTGACCGAGCAGCTTCTGGAACATGGAGACGGGGCCGAACTGGCTGAACAGGTCGAGAGTGTTGCCGCTCATCGGCCCGTCGGTGGCGATGCCGACCTTGATGCCTGCCGCGCGCATGGACTCGACAGGCGCAATGCCACGTCCCGCCTTGGCGTTCGAACGGGCATTGTGGGCCACGCGCACATCAGCCTTCGCCATGCGCTCGATCTCGAAGGGATCGATGTGCAGGCAATGGGCGGCAATCAGTCCGAGCTGCAGAAGCCCCGCCTTCTCGACCACTGCGACCGGCCGCAGGCCGTGGTTCTTGCGGCACCATTCCATTTCGCTGTCCATCTCGGCGAGATGGAGCTGCACCGGAACACCAGGATGAGCCTCCGCCCAGCGTGCAACACGGGCCATCACATCGATGCCCGTCGAGTACGGGGCATGGGGGGCGATGGAGGGAACGATCCTGTCGTGGCCGGAGAACTCGGCGATTAGATCCTCGACAAGAGAGAAGCCCTCGTCGATTGTCTTGTGATCCGGAGGATCGAAGGTCGCGAGGGTCTGGCCGACCACCCCGCGCAAACCTGCTTGGTCCAGGGCCCGCCCGACTTCCGTCTCGTAGTAATACATGTCGGCGATCGTGGTGACGCCCGCCTCGATGGATTCGAGCGCGCCAAGGAGCGTACCGACCCGCACCATCTCGGGCGTCACGAACTTGCGTTCCATGGGCAGCACATAGCGAAACAGCCGGTCGTCCACATCCTCGCCGAGGCCGCGGAACAGTGTCATCGCCAGATGGGCGTGCGGATTGACCATGCCGGGCATGATCACATCGCCGTCGACGTCTATAATCTCGGCCCCTTCGACCCGCGGCGGATCGCCGGACCCGAGCGCCTGGATCGTGCTGCCGTCGATATGGACCCACCCGCGCTCAATGACGCTCATGGTCTCATCGATGGGGAGCAGGCAGGCGTTCCCGATGAGAATCGCCATCACCTGCCTCCGTCGGCGGCAAGGATGGTGCATTGCTCGGGAACAGGCACAAGCTTGACCTGGGTGCCGGCCTCGAGCGGCGTGGTGAGACTGCCGTTGGCGACGAGGTGGCCCGCAGCCGTTTCGCATTGATACTGGTAGGCACGTCCGAGATAGGTCCTCAGGCCCAGTTGGGCCGGAAGCCCTTCTGCGGCTGGCTCGGCCGACACCATCAGACCATCCGGACGCGTGGCGAGCAGGAAAGCGTCGGGAATGGCACCGAAGTCGTTTTGAGACAGTTGCAGCCGCATTCCCGTTGCTTCCGCCGTCACAGCATCGCCGCCGCGCGCGACCACCTTGAACGGGATGATGTTCTCGAAGCCCACGAAACGGGCCACGAAGGTGTTGGCCGGCCGCCGGTAGAGCACCTCCGGCCGGTCGAACTGCATGAGGCGCCCGGCATTCATGATGGCGACGCGGTCGGAGATCGAGAAGGCCTCCTCCTGATCGTGCGTGACATAGACCGAGGTGGTGCCGTTCACCCGCTGAAGCTGGCGGATCTCGACGCGCATGTCGACCCGGAGCTTGGCATCGAGGTTGGAGAGCGGCTCGTCGAACATCAGGAGCGGCGGCTCGATGACGAGTGCCCGCGCCAGCGCCACCCGCTGCTTCTGACCTCCCGAGAGCGCGCCAGGAGCTCGGTCAGCCAGTGTTGCGAGACCTACGCGCTCCAGCATGGCCATGGACCGCTTGCGACGCTCCCCCGGCGCCACCCCTCGCTGTTTGAGGCCGAACGCCACGTTGTCGAGGACAGACAGGTGCGGGAACAGAGCGTAGTTCTGGAAGACGAGACCGATGTCGCGTCTGTGCGTCGGCAACCGTGTCAGATCGCGTCCGCCGAGTTCGATCGATCCGCTGGTGGGTGAGAGGAAGCCGGCGATGAGGCGCAAGGTGGTGGTTTTGCCGCAGCCGCTGGCGCCGAGAAGGGACACGAGTTCACCGGCCCGAACCGAGAGGGAAAGGTGTTCGAGAACCTTGGTCGTCCCGTAATGGGCGGAGACGGCGTTGATATCGAGGGGCTGTGTCACGGAAAACTACTTCGCAAGAAAGGTGAGGCCGAGAGTTCGCTCCACGATGGCCATCACGGCCACGGTGAGGAACATCAGGAGGACGGAGACGGAAGCGACCGTCGGGTCGAAGAACTGCTCCACATGCGCCAGGATCTGGATCGGCAGGGTGCTGATCCCTGGTCCCGTCAGGAAGAGCGACACCGAGACGTCGTTGAGCGAGGTGATGAAGGCGAGAATGAACGCCGCGATCACTCCTGCCCTCACATTTGGCAGAACGATGGTGAAGAAGGTTTTCACGGGCGCGCTCCCAAGGCTGATCGCCGCCTCCTCGATGGCGAAGTCGAAGGAGGCAAGGCTTGCGCTGATCACTCGCACCACATAGGGCAGGACGATCAGCGTATGGCCGATCAGGAGGGCTGCGAAGATCGGAACGCCTGCCCCGACCGTCAGCGACTTCAGAAGCGCGAAACCAAACACGATTTCAGGCACGAGGATCGGCAGCACGAACAGCGTCCCGAGCCATTTCGGCAGCTCGACCCGGAAACGATTCAGCGCATAAGCCGCCGGAATGCCGATCAGGAGGGCGATCATCGTACCCAGAAAAGCGATCTGAAGGCTCGTCACGATGGTGCGCCGGAAGGCGCTGATCGCGAAGATGTTCTCGAACCAGCGCAGGGAAAGCCCCTGCGGCGGAAAGGTCAGGTAGGTCGTATCGCTCAGCGCCGCTCCGACCACGATGACCAGCGGCACCATCAGGAACAGATAGACGAGCGCCGCGACAGCAATGAGGATGGGATGAGGTCTGTCGGACATCACGTGGCCATGGGGTTGATGCGGCGGGCGATATGACTCATCGCGAGAACGATGGAGATGGTGATGGCCGTCATGATGGTCGCGATGGTCGAGGCGCCGACCCAGTCGAAGGACACCATGGCGCGCTGCTGCAGGAGCGTCGCGAGCACGGTCTGGCGCTCGCCGCCGAGAAGCTGGGGCGTCGCGTAGGCCGTGAAGCTGCCCGTGAAGACCAGCACCGCGCCGACGATCAGCCCCGGCACAGCCAGGGGAAGCAGTACCTGCCGGAACGTCGCCATGGGCGAGGCCCCGAGCGACGAGGAGGCCTGCAGCACATCCTTGGGGATGTTCTCCAGCACGCCGACCAGGGACAGAACCATGAGTGGCACGAAGAGATAGACCATGCCGACGATGACGGCGCCTTGCGTATAGAGCATCTCGAGCGGCTCGTTGACGATCCCGAGCGCGAGCAGAGTTTGGTTCAGGATGCCGTTACGGCCCAGAATGATCAGCCAGGCAAAGGCGCGGACCACGACGCCGGTCAGAAGCGGAAACACCGCCGCCACGATGAGCAGGCTCTTCAGCTTGGCTGGCGCGCGCGACACGACATAGGCGGTCATGAAGCCGAAGATCAGGGAGATGATCGTCGTGAATGCCGAAATCTGCAGGGTCCGGAACAGGACCGTCGTGCGGAAGCCGCTGTTGAAATAGGAGATGTAGGGGGCGAAAGCCCCACGGGGATCCATGAAGGTTCCCGCAATCACCGCGCCAATCGGCACGATCAGGAAACAGAGCACGGCGAGGGTGGCGGGCGCCGACAGCGCCCACCCGGTTGCGCCGTCCCGGCACCAGAAGCGTCTTGATGTCATGATGGCAGGATTACTTCCCGAAGACCTCGCTCCAGGCATCGAGCCAGTCGGTCTTGGCCGCATTCAACTTCTCATAGTCGAGACGCTTGAGGGACGAAATCATGTTGGGGCCATAGGTCCAGCGGGCCGCTTCCTCGGGCTTCAGCTGCACTGCAGTGGCAACCGGGGCGTCCACGCCCCGCTCGGCCAGCGTCTGCTGGATCTTGGGATCGAGGATGAAGTTGATGAACTGGTGCGCGAGTTCGGGGCTCGCCGCACCCTTGGCAATGTTCACGGTGTTGAGGGTGGCGTAATCGCCCTCCTTCAGCTCGGCCCACCGCACCGTCGGCACAGCCGCCTGGATCTGCGCGAGGGTAAAGTCCTGCGCCATGGCAACGGAGATCTCGCCGGTCGAGAACAGGTTCACGAGTTCGGACCCGGTGTTGTAGTTCTTCACGACGTTGGGCTTGAGCTGCTCGAGAGCCTTGAAGGCGGCACTCTCGTCCTTGTAAGGATCGACGCCCGCCTTGTTGGCAGCGACCAGAACCGTCATCGGGCCAGCCGTCGTGGTGATGCCGGGGAGTGAGACGCGGCGTTTGAGATCGTCACGCCACAGGTCATTCCACGAGGTGATCGGGGCCGACACCTTAGCGCTGTCATAGATGATGCCGACGCGACCGATGGTGTAAGCCGGGCCGAACTTGCCTTGCGGCTCCTTGGCAAGATCGTAGATGCCGTTGATGTTGGGAACCTTCGAGCGATCGACCGGCTGGAACAGGCCCTCCTGGATACCGATCTGCGAGTAGCTGTCGGTCAGGTAGACGACATCCACGCCCGCACCGCCGCGGATCTTGATCTTGTTCAGGCGGTCGGCGTTGTTCCCCGTCTCGAAGACCAGTTCGCAGCCGCACTGGGCGCGAAACGGCTTGAGAATGATCTCTTCCAGCTTGTCGCCGTTGAAGCCCCACCAGGAGATCGTGAGAGTCTTGTTCTGAGCCATGGCCGGAGCTGCAGACAAAGCCACCAGGGCCAAGGCCATGCTCGCGATCGGATTCCGCCAACGCCCTACCATCTCAAAACCTCCTGCGTTTCATTGTTCCACAGCCAAGGAATGGGTGTCGACACCCTTCACAAGGGCGATGACGGCCCCGCCGGCACCACGCATTAGCACAACCAAGGCTTCGAGGAAGCCCTGCCCGGCAGGGACGCTGCCCACCTTACTGCCATTCTGCCCAAAAACCTTGCAAAACAGAGATGGTCTACTCGGGAACCCATCCGCCTGCCATCTTCTTGAGGCGCGGCGTCCGCAGGACGCTCACAACCCGTTCAGGCATCCGAAGGTCGATCGCGGCAAGTGGCTCCCGCCAGGCATCCGTCTGCAGCATCCCCGCCCCGATGGCAACAGGCTTGATTCCGCAGGCATCCAGAAGCCTCAGGGCTGCAACCACGGAGCGCCCGCTGCTGATCACGTCATCGACGAGAACGACCCGCCGGCCTTCGATCAACGGCAGCATGCGCGGATCGAGATACAGCCGCTTCACCTGCTCCGGGCTGGTAATGGAGCTCATAGGAACGAAGAGTTCCTCTCGGTACCAGAACTTGCGGGAGGTCCCGAGCGGGACGTAGCGGCTGTGTCCCAGATTCTTTGCCGTTCCGCTGGCCAGGGTGAGCCCCAACGTCGGCAGCCCGACGACGACGTCAGGCTCGAAGAGGCGCACCTTTTCCGCGAGGCCGGCGCACAGGGCCTCTTCGACGGCGAAACCGGCCTGGTTGATGATGAGGGACGCGAGGGCATGCTCCCTGTCCGCCAGCTCGCGGATCGGAAGGCGCAACTGACGGCCGTCGTCGAACTCGGCCGGGAAGAACCCGTGATGCCCGTCGGCCGGCAGCCGCTCGAAGGTCCGAGGCGGATGGATCTCCTGCCAGAAGTCGTGGGGCTGCATGGCTTGCCTCTTTCCTTGATCTGCACAGGATGATTGTGGCCGGTCTCCCGCCGGGTTATCGAACGTTTCCGGCCGCAGACCCAGGACGACAGCTCAATGCCTCAACAGGACCTTATCCAGGCGGACCTACCATTCTTGCGCAACCTCCGCCAAGACCTCCATGCCCATCCGGAGCTGGGATTCGAGGAGGAGCGGACGAGCGGGATCGTGGCTTCTCTGTTGGGGGAGGCCGGCCTTCGCGTGCACCGCGGCCTTGGCAAGACGGGCGTGGTCGGGACCCTGCAGGTCGGCAACGGCATCCGGAGCATCGGCCTTCGTGCCGACATGGATGCACTGGCGATGCCGGAGCAGGCGGAACGTCCCTATAAATCGAAGTCCGCCGGAAAGATGCATGCCTGCGGCCATGACGGGCATACGACCCTGCTGCTCGGGGCCGCGCGCCATCTGGCGAAGACCCGCAATTTCTCAGGGACGGTGCATTTCATCTTCCAGCCGGCGGAGGAGGGTCGCGGCGGGGCTAAGAAGATGGTCGAAGACGGGCTCTTCGAGCTCTTTCCCTGCGACGCGGTCTACGGTTTGCACAACATGCCGGGCCTGGACACCGGCGAGATGGCCGTCACCCCGGGTCCGCAGCTTGCCTCGTCGGATACATGGCTGGTGACCTTCAAGGGCGTCGGTACCCACGGAGCCAAGCCGCATCTCGGCAAGGATCCGATCACGGCGGGCGGCCACTTCCTCTCTGCGCTCCAGACTATCGTAGGACGGGTCGTCAATCCGTTGCAGCCCGCCGTGGTGAGCGCCTGTTCCGTCCAGGCCGGCGATCCGCGGGCTCTCAACGTCATTCCGGATATCGTTGAGATCGGGGGAACTGCGCGAGCCTATTCGGCGGCAGTGCGCGATCAGCTTGACATGGAAATCGAGCGGCTGGCGCGAGGCGTCGCCGCCATGTTCGGAATCGAGGCTTCATACGAGTTCCGCCGCCGCATACCGCCGGTCATCAACCATGCGGATGTCACCGCCCGTGCCCTCGAGGCGGCACGAGCAGTGTGCGGGTCCAAAGTCGTGACGGATTTCGAGCCCTCAACGGCGGGCGATGATTTTGCCTTCCTCAGCGAGGCCGCGCCCGGGGCCTATGTGTGGCTTGGCAACGGACCCGCCATCGACGGAGCCCTGCATCACAACACGGCATATGATTTCAACGACGACGCGATTCCGACTGGCGTCGCCTTCTGGGTTGCGCTCGTGGAACAGGAGCTCGCGCCTACCGCCCCCTGACGCGCTGGGCTTTCGCCTCACCGGCATCGGCCTCAACCCGGCCGCGCCGGTTCTTTCTCTGCCGCTGTGTGTTCGTGCCCCTGTCGCGACGGGATTTGTCATCCGGCTTGCGACGGTGGGAGACGGAGGTCGCAACAAGCTTTTCCTCGATTTTGGCGTTGAGGCTTGTCCGCAGGTCGACCACGGCTTCAACTTCCTCGAAGACATCAGGATAGCGCTGAGCCAACCAGAGCCAGCTGGTGGCAATCTTCACCCTGGCTTCCAGCTTCAGAAGATCCGTGTTCACGCCGAAGTCCGGCGCATGAACACGCCCACGCAGGGCATGCTGCCGGGCCCAATCGAGCAGCAGTTCGACAGCTAGCTGCTCGCGCCCGTCGACTGGAGCCATCGCGTAGGACAGGCGATCGAGGATCGGCATGTCCACTGTATCCAGGAGCGTCGCCAGCGCGATCATCTCCTCCATATCGGCCATGCGCAGATCCGGATGACCGGCGACCAGCGTGTCGTTCAGATGGCGGAGCACGCGTCCGAGCCGGTCGGTCTGCAAAACCTCGCTCGCCGACAACACCGTCTCCTGGTTCGGACGCACGAAAGCCTTGCCTCGCAACTTCGCTGCATCGCCCTTGAGCGCATTGCCGATAACTGTTTCGACCTGGGCATAGGCTCCTGCATCCGGCAACGCCGTCACGACACCTTCGTCATGATGCCCGAAGCGCCCTGCCCGGCCGGCAATCTGCTTGATCTCCATGGCCGTGAGCTGACGCTCGCGCACGCCATCGAACTTGCGCATGGTCGAAAAGACGACCCTCCTGAGCGGTCCGATATTCAACCCCATGCCGATCGCATCCGTTGCGACGAGGATTTCCGCCTCGCCGTTGCGGAAACGAGCAGCCTCCGCACGGCGGACTTCAGGTCCCAGAGCCCCATACACGGTCGCGACCGTTCGCCCGGCCGCAACCAGACGGGTGCGCAGGTCATGCACGTCACGGCGGGTAAAGGCTACGACGGCATCACCACGAGACAACTTGGTGAGATTCGCCGGCACGCCTTCTACACGGAGCTTGCCCTTGCGCTTGAGGATCTTCACCTCCAGCGGCTCTCCGGTCATGGCGAGCAGATGCTCCACGAGAGGAATTGCCTCCGGTGCGCCGGTCAGCACAACGAGTTTTGCAGGCGCTCCGATCATGGCCTGAGTCCAAGCCCAGCCGCGGCTCGGATCACCGAGCATTTGGACCTCATCGATCACGCAGACATCGACGGCGCGGTGCAGATCCAGAGTTTCGATCGTTCGGGCGATATGGGTCGCGCCTTCCGGCAGCACCCTCTCCTCACCCGTCACCATGCCGGCCGGGAGCCCGTCCTCGATCATGCGCTCGTAGTGTTCGAGCGCGAGAAGCCGGAGGGGTGAGAGGATCTCGGCCGTCTCTGCCTCACGCGCGAGCTTCAGGGCCTCGTAGGTCTTGCCCGAATTAGTCGGCCCTGCAAGGAACAGGAATCGGCGATTCAGGGATCGTGCCACGGGAAAGATCGCCGCATAGCGCTCGTACCCAGACGCCTCACGGATCTGTGCCTCGCGCAGGTGCCTCAGCCGCCTGGCAGCAGCCTTGGAACGATAATCATCGAGCTTCTGCCGAAGCTTGCGTCCTGCACCCGCAGGACCGCCCTTATCCGATGCATGGATGTGGTCGAGCTTCTCGAGAGCGACTTGGATGCCGCCGAGGATCGCTTGGCGCTCGTCCGGATCCTCGTAAGCAACCAGATAGGTCTCAAGCTCCTCGCGCCAGCTTGCCAGCTCCTGCGCGCAGGCCTCGAAGGTCGCGTCTCGCAGCTCAACGATCTTGGCTTCGAGAACTTCCGACGCCGCAGCAAGCTCGGCATGCTCCACGCGCGCCGGTGCAAGCACGACCGCTGCCACTTCAAGAGGTTCGGCAAAGGCGAACTCGATGGCGATATCGATGGGAGGGCTGTCGGGCAAAACCTGCATCGGCTTGCTGAACACCACCCTGTAGCCCGCAAAGACGCGTTCCGGCTTCCACCGGCCGCTCTCGGTTCTGCGGATGTCCTCAGCGACGTAGAGGCCCGTATTTCGGCGAACGGACGCAAGAACGCTCTGCCGACGGCGATGGGCGGCATCGTCGAGAGGCTGCTGTTCGCCTCCACGCCGGGGACCGTGGGGTGCGCTCTTCAAGGTCTCGCCCCCCTGCTCCCGCCATACCGGCACCTCGGCAGCCAGTTGCGCAACGACCTCCGGATCGAACATGGGAGCCTCGAAGGCACGCCCACGCTTCTGGAATGTCCGACGCTCCGCCACAGGGATCAGCCCGGCCTCGATCCAGCGCTCGCACTCGGCTGCGCTGGCAAGGAGGATTCCCGGCAGGTGATTGAGGCTGACAAGATCCTTAGACTTTTTGGACATTCAAAGTTCCGCATGGTGGAGCGCGTTTGCCGCTGCTCCAGCGTCGTTCATGGATGCACCTGCCGCTCTGGCATCAACCAGAATTAACTCGCAGAAGGCTCGGATGTTTTAGGGGACTGCACCTGGAGATGCTGTCCGGCCCATCCAGGTTCGGGCCGAGACCGGGAGGATCAGGCTTAAGGCCTTGATCCGGTGGCTGTTTCCTTCGTCCCTATGTGTCTATTGCAGGGTGCAATATCAAGGGATCCACGGCTACAGACGGTCCTTTTTTGCCATAGGTTATCCCCTGCTGAATGAGAGAATCCCTCAGACGCCCGCCTTGGCAGCAAGCGTCTTCCTGAGAAACGCAAGCCCCAAGGCCGTGAGAAATGCCGCCTGTTCCTTGTTGGCGGCCCCGTGCCCGCCATCATCGGGCTCGTAGAAGAAGACCGACTGCTTCATGGCTGCGAGTTTGGCCGCCATCTTGCGTGCATGGCCGGGATGAACGCGGTCATCGCGTCGTGAGGTGACGAGCAGAACGGGGGGATAGGTCCGCCCTTCCTCAAGATTCTGGTAGGCTGAGAACCCCGCCATATAGGCCCAATCCTCGGGCCGTTCCGGATCGCCGTATTCGGCCACCCAGCTGGGCCCCGCCAGCAACCTCGTATAGCGCCGCATGTCGAGAAGCGGCACGGTACACCAGATCGCACCGAACAGGTCCGGATAGCGGGTCAGCATGTTGCCGACGAGCAGCCCCCCATTCGAGCCGCCATAGGCCGCAAGCTGCTCTTCCGAAGTGACTCCACGCTTCACGAGGTCCCGGGCAATGGCGGCGAAATCGTCGTGGGACAGGCGCTTTCCTTCGCGCATGCCCGCCTTGTGCCACGCCGCCCCGAACTCACCACCGCCACGGATGTTGGCCACGACCCAGACATTGCCACGCTCGAGCCAGGTCTTCCCGATGCCACCGAGATAGCCCGGTGTCATGGAGACCGAGAATCCGCCATAGCCGTAAAGCACCGTCGGGCGTGGGCTGCCCTGTTCTCTCGGTCCGATCTGGTAATAGGGAATGCGTTCACCGTCCACAGATGCAGCCTCGTATCGGGTCACCTCCAGACCCGAAGCATCGAAGGCCGGTGGAGATCCCTTGAGCACCTCGATGCGCTTGTCCTCGGTAACAAGAGCCAGTCTCGTGGGCTCGATGAAGGTCGAGATCGACAGCAGGAACTCATCCGTGCGTTCGAACTGACTCGAATCGAGCGACATGGTGTGGACCGATGCGGTATCCGGCAGCCCCTGCAGGCGTTCCAGGCGCCAGTCTGCACCTGGCGTGCCGAGCCAGATCTGGCTTGCCAAATTGTCGAGCACCGTCAGCACCAGCCGGGACTTGGTCCACCAGAACCCGGAGAGGATCCGTCTGGGACCGGGCTCGAACAACATCTCGAAGCTGCGATCACCTGCCAGGAAGCGGGAGAAGCTGATCACCAGAAGGGCATCGGCCGGATAGGTTCGCTCCGGCAGAGCCCAGTCGCTCTTGAGCTTCACGACCAGCCAATCCTTCTCCACATCGAAGCGGGCATCGAGCGGGAGGTCGATGAGCAGCGGCGCGCCATCCTCCTGCGCAAGATAGCTGATCCCTTCCTCGAAGGTGATTTGGCGACGGTAGAAAGTGCGCTCGTAACCGGGCTCCAGGTCGACCGATGCCGAGATATAGATGTCGTTGGCCTCGCCTTCGAAGAGCACGGGAGCCTGCGTGAAGTCAGACCCGCGGTTCCACAGGCGGACGGTGCGTGGGTAGCCTGAAGCGGTCGCCGCATTCTCGCCCAGCGTCGAGGAAACCAGCAGTTGATCCTTGTCGAGCCAGGCCGCTCCTCCCTTGGCCTCCGGTAGTGCGAAGCCACCATCCAAGAAGCGCTTCTCGACGAGGTCGAACTCGCGCACCACGACGGCGTCGGCGCCACCACGGGACAGGCTGACCAGGCCGTACCGCTGCTCCGGCTGGAGTGTGCCGCAGCCTTTCCAAACCCAGTCCTCGCGCTCGGCGCTGGCCAACGCATCGATGTCGAGCACCGCCTCCCAGGACGGATCCGCCTTGCGATACTCTTCCATCGAGGTGCGCCGCCACAGGCCTCGCACATGGGCGGCATCCTGCCAGAAGTTGTAGAGCTGGCCGCGCCGCCTGGTGATGAAGGGAATATTGTCCGGCCGCGTCGAGATCTCGTAGAGGGCCTGTTTGTCGGCCTCGAAGGCTGCATCGCACAGGGCAGCTTTCGTGGTCTCGTTGTAAGCACGCACCCAGGCGAGCGCCTCCTCGCCCTCCACATCCTCCAGCCAGAGATAAGGGTCAGGGCGCTCCTGCATCAGTTCGGCCATGATGGTGGAATCCGTTGAGGTTGGTGACATGAGGTAAGCAAGAATCGGTCACAGGGATTATTGGTCAGCCTGAGCCGTGGGCAACACTTTGCTCAGAACCGAACGGATCACCATCCGTTGACGATAAATCACTCGAAGGGGCCGCCATGGATCCGTTTGTATCCGCACTCGAAGAACTTGCCGAAGCCCTGTTGGCCGGCGAAGATCCGGACCAGGCCCTGCCTGACATTGCCGGCGAGCACGACCTTCCGATCCAGGCCTTGCGCAATCGCGCCCTGCGGGCGTTCGGACCACTCGAAACCTATAAGCAGCGTCAGGCGGAGTTGAAGAAGGAGCGTGATCAGACCGCGAGACGGCGCGATCCGGTCTTTGCCGGCGCCTCCTTCCTGGCCGCCATCGCAAGCCTCAGTCCCAAGCTCTCTGCCGAGGAGAGGCAAGCTGAGATCCAGCGCCTCGCGGAAGAATATGATGTTGATCCCGCCGTGCACAAGGAAGCTATCGAGCGGTTGCGCAAGCGCTGACGTCCGAGCGTTATTGCCTGCCCTGCTCCATCCCTAGACCTCTTTAGCAGGCGCAGATTCGGGCATGACCGGTGCGGCCGCCTTTCCAACCGGCTGGCGTTCCCGCGTCACAAGACGGAAGAACAGCGGGACGAATAGAATGGCGAGAAAGGTGGCCGCCAGCATGCCTCCGATGACGCCGGTGCCCACCGAATGACGGCTTGCCGAGCCTGCCCCTGTCGAGATTGCGAGCGGCACGACACCGAGGATGAAGGCGAGAGAGGTCATCACGATCGGGCGGAACCGGAGACGGGCTGCATCCAAGGCCGCATCGTAGACGGTTTCTCCTGCCCGATACCGCTCGGCTGCGAACTCGACGATCAGGATCGCATTCTTGGCCGCCAGCCCGATGAGGGTGACGAGTCCGACCTGGAAATAGAGGTCGTTCTCGATGCCGCGCAACCAGATGGCCAGAATGGCACCGAAGACGGCGAAAGGTACGGCCGTGATGACGGCGAACGGGAGGGACCAGCGCTCATATTGTGCGGCCAGGATCAGGAACACCATCACCAGACCCAAGAGGAATCCCTGCGATCCGGTCCCGGCCGATTGCAGTTCCTGATAGGCCGACCCCGTCCAGCCGATGGAATAGTCGGACGACAGATTCTGCGACACCACCTGTTCGATTGCGGCAATCGCCTGCCCGGAGGAGAAACCCGGAGCCGGATTGCCCTGGATCTTCGCTGCCGGGAACACATTGAACCGATCGACCACGTCAGGCCCGACGATGCGTGAGGTGGACAGCAGGACGTTGAGTGGAACCATGGTGCCATTGTCGGACCGGACGAACACGTGCTGCAGATCGTTCGGGCTCATCCGGAACTCGGGTTCGGAGGACAGGCTTACACGATAGGTCCGTCCGAACAGGCTGAAATCATTCACGTAAAGGCTGCCGAACGTGCTCTGCATCGTGTCGAAGATGGCCGAGATCGGAACGCCGAGCGCCTTTGCCCTGTCGCGGTCGACATCGATCCGGTACTGCGGCACATTGGTGTTGAAGGTCGTGGAGACGCCCGAGAGTTCCGGCCGCTGCCCGGCCGCCTGAACCACCCGCTGCGCCGCTTGCGAGAGGTTCTCGAGACTCCCGCCTGACCGGTCCTGCAGGTAGAACTCGAAGCCGCCGGTCGTGCTCATGCCCGTGATCGGCGGCGGGTTGAACCCGACGACGATCCCATCACGGAAGTTTACGTTGAGAGCGGCGAAAGCCGGAGCGAGATTGCGCGCGTCGAGTCGCGGGTCGGTTCGCTCCGACCAATCCGTAAGGGTCACGAAGGATACGCCGGCGTTGGTTTTCTGGACGCCGGACAGGAGATCGAACCCGGCTATCGTCACCACGTCGGCGACGGTGGGATTACGCTTGAGCTCCTCGCTCACCTTCGCGGTAATGTCGAGGGTGCGATCGAGGGACGCCGCGGGCGGGAGCGCCGTCACGACGAAAACGTTTCCCAGATCCTCGGCCGGCACAAGCCCGCCCGGCACCCGCTCGAATAGCCACCAGGTGGCACCGAGCATCCCGGCGATAAGAACCACGGCGATAAAGGCGTGGCGCAGGAAAAAGGCCGTGCCGGAGGTAAAGGTGCGCGTCACCCAATCGAAACCTCGATTGAACACGCGGAACGGCCACCATGGCTCGCTGTGCCCCGCCTTGAGGAGAAGCGCGCACAAGGCAGGGGTCAACGTGAGCGCCACGATCCCGGAAATCACCACCGAGACCGCTATGGTCACAGCAAACTGCCGGTACAGTTCGCCGGCCAGACCGCCGAGGAAAGACACAGGGATAAAAACGGCGCAGAGCACAAGTACGACGGCAATAACGGGCCCACTGACCTCCTGCATGGCCTGAATGGCGGCCTCTCGTGGTGGCTTATGTTCCGTCGTCATGATGCGTTCGACGTTCTCCAGCACGATGATGGCGTCGTCGACCACAATGCCGATGGCGAGGATGAGCCCGAAAAGCGTGAGCAGGTTGACCGAGAAGCCGAGCAGGTACATGCCGGCAAAGGTGCCGATGATGGACACCGGCACAGCCAGAAGCGGGATCAGGGTTGCGCGCCAGCTCTGCAGGAAGAGGAAGACTACGATCACGACCAGCACGATGGCTTCGATGAAAGTCTTGACCACCTCCTCGATGGAAACTTCGATGAACCTCGTCGTGTTGTACGGCACATCGTACCGCAATCCGTCAGGAAATCGCTGCGCGAGCCGGCTCATCGCCGCATCGACGGCCCCCGAGACGTCGAGAGCATTGGCGTCAGGCTGGAGATAGATCCCGATCGGCACCGTCGGAGCCCCGTTCAGGGTTGCGACGGTAGAGTAGTTCAGCGAACCGAGTTCGACCCGCGCGACGTCCTTCAGCCGCAGTGCGCCGCCGTTCTCGTCGGAGCGCAGGACGATCTGCTCGAACTCGCGGGGATCCGCGAAGCGGCCCTGAGTCGTGACCGAATAGGTGAAGGCCTGCCGCCCCGGCGTCGGCTCCTCCGCAAAGCGCCCGGCCGCAAATTGTGCGTTCTGGTCGCGGATGGCGGCGGCAACGTCACCCGGGGTCAGATTGTACTGCGCGACTTTGTCGGGCCGAAGCCAGATGCGCATGGAATAGTCCGAGGCCCCGAAGAGCGAAGCATCGCCGACGCCGGGCGTGCGGCGCAGTTCGTCGATGATGTTGATGAGCGCGTAATTGGAAATATAGATCGTGTCGAAACGCCTATCGGGGGAGGACAAGGCCACGATCTGCAGGATCGAAGAAGACCGTTTGGTCACCGTCACGCCCTGCCTCCGCACCTCCTCGGGCAGGACCGCCGTCGCGCGCTGGACACGATTGTTGACGTTGATGGTGGCCTGGTCGGCATCCGTGCCGGTCTGGAAGTACACAGACAGGCTCATGGTCCCCGAACCGGTGGAGGTCGATTGCATGTAGATCATGTTCTCGACCCCGTTGACCTGCTGCTCCAGGGGCGCCGCGACGGTCTCGGCGATGGTTTCGGCACTTGCTCCCGGATAGGTGGCAGAAACCACGACTTGAGGCGGCACGATCTCGGGATACTGCGCGACGGGGAGGACCCGCATTGCGATGAGGCCGATGAGCACGATGGCGATGGAAAGAACCGATGCGAAGATCGGCCGGTCGATGAAGAACTTCGAGATCATGGCCGCACCCCGTTTGCCGGAGCGCTTGGAGTGCCTGTGGTCTGCGCGGCCTTTGGATCCATCGGCACCGGCTTGACGGGCTGGCCCGGCCGCACCCGGATCACGCCGTCGACGACGACCCTTTCGCCGCCGGTCAGCCCCTCACGCACCACCCAGCCCGCCGCGAGTTCGGGACCCAGGCGGATCGGGCGCGCCTGAGCGATATCGTTCTCACCGAGCACATAGACCAGGGGCCCCTGCGGCCCTTGGCTGACCGCCTGCTGTGGAACGACGATCGCATCGGGCAAAGTGATGCCGATGAGGCGCACCCTGACGAACTGGCCCGGCAGCAACAGGCCGTCCGGATTCGGAAAGATCGCCCGCGCCTGGATCGTCCCGGTTTGCAGATCGACCCGTTGAGCAGCCGTGTCGATCCTACCGGCGTGCGGGTACTTCGCCTGAAGGGCATATTGCAGTTCCACGGTCAGGTCCTTCTCAGAGATCGGCTTCTCTCGCCGCTCGTTCAGAGCGCGAAAGGCCCTGCCTTCCTCGTCGGTGAAGGAAAAGTTCACATAAGCCGGATCGATTTGAGAGATGGTGGTCAGAAGCGTCTGCTGCGCCTGGATGAGTGCGCCGACGGGGGGAGACTCCAAGGCCGTGACCCCGGTTCCCGGAGCAGTCACGGTCGTGTAGCTCAGATTCAGCTTCGCGTTCTGAATCTCGGCCTCGGCGAGTTGAACGCCGGCCCGAGCCTGGTCCCGCTGGGAGCGCGCATCCTCGAGCTGTGCCTCCGTCGACACGCCGCGGCGGACAAGCTGCTCGATCCGGTTGAAATTCTCCTCCGCTTGGCGGTTCGCCGCTTGCGCCTGCTGCAACTGGGCTTCCGCACGACTCAGCGCGACTTCGTAGGAGGCCGGATCGATCCGGAAAAGCACCTGATCCTGCGTGACCCGCGCCCCCTCTTCATATTCACGCTTGAGCAGGAGACCGCCGACCCGCGCGCGGACTTCGATGTCGCGAAAGCCGGAGACGCGGCCGGCATACTCCACTGGATAAGGCACCTCGGCAGGCTGAACGACCATGATGCCGACCTGAGGTGTCGGCAACCCGGAAGCCGCCGTCTGCTGCGTTGAGGTCTCCGGCGGAGAACGGAACATGAAGAAGTAGACGCCTGCAGCGACAACAAGCCCGGCCACGGCGATGAGGAGGATGCGCTTGACCACTTTGCCCTCCGGAATCTTTGGGACGAACTGCCCCGTCGAAGGGGCAGGCCTTCATCGGCGCATCACGGGAGAGCGGCGGGCCGCAGATCTCCATCCTTAGGGCATGAACATCTTGCCCGTGAGTGAGTTCCGCTGCAGCCGCGACCGCTGTCAGCGTCCCTGCGGCATATTAACTTGTGTTAACAAATTCTGCCCTTGTGTCGGGTTTCTGACAGACGAACGGTTGCGCTCCTGTATCATCAGCATCAAATAAAGAATGAACAAGTCGCAGGGGGCACAATCATGGCCATCCGTACGCCGTCCGCTTCTTCATAGAAGGCGGTGCGCTGTGCCGGACCATGGAGTGCTTGATGAAGAACAAGAAAAGAAGACCCGTTGCCTCTGAGCCGCGTCGGACAGCCAAGCTTGAGCGGGAGCTCAAAGCTATCGAAGCTCAAATCGTCTTGTTGGAAAAAGACACGAGCCTGGATCTCGCCGCGCAGGACCATTTCGTCCTGTGGAGACGGCCGAACCTCTTTGCGCCCTGGCCATTAGGCCTTCAGCATTAGGCAGGATCCCTTCACCTTTCGCCGTCTGAACATCTCCGTTCGACGGTGAACCATGCCCTATCTGAACCCTGAGAGCGAATTATGAACACGCGAAAATTCAACCAGACTCCCCCCGACAAGGCCCGGGATCTCTTTGAGAAACTTCTTGCGACCTCCGACACTGCCGTCAAAACCCGTGAGCGTCTGTTCGCGGACCTGCAGGAGGAGTTGAAGCTGCTGGCAGCCCTGCAAGAGCAGCATCTGCTGCCGGTCCTTCAACGGCACGGGATGGTGGACCTTGTTCGGCAGGCCCTCAACGACAATGAGGAGACCGCGACGCTTCTGACGGATCTGGAGAGCATGCCGAAGAACAACGGCGAGTTTCTCACCAAGGTGGCTGAACTGAGAAGGGTATTCCAGCAACATATTCGCGATGACAGGAAGGAGCTACTCCCGGCTGTGCTCAAGGTTCTGAGCGACGACGAGGCAGAGGCGGTTATCGAGAGAGTGGAGGATGAAATGGCAGCCATCGACGAAACGAAGCGGTCTGAGGCGCGCCGTGCCCGCGAGCAGGTCGATGCGGTCCAGCGGGTAGCCGACGATCTCGGCGAAACCGTGCGCGCGGGGACGGAGAGCGCCCAAAACATCGCCCAATCGATGCAGCAGGTCGTGCAGAACAGCTTCGGCGTATTTTCTGAATTGGCACGCCGCTCGACAGGTCAGGCGCTGCAGATGTTCGCCCGCCCCGATGGCGACAGCCGTGGACTTACCCAGCAGGCCTCGGAAAGCCTAAAAACCGTCGCCCAATCCAACACTGTCCTGATGCGGGGCCTTCAGGACGTGTCGCGGGAATGGTTCGAGCTGAGTCAGAAGCGGCTGCAGACAAATCTCGAAGGTTTGAACGCCCTCGCCCGCTGCCGGTCCATGAACGACCTTGTTGAAGTTCAAAGCTCCCTCATCCGGGACAACCTGGAGCAAACCGTCGACAACAGTCGGCGCTTGGCCGAACTTACGATCCAGCTGGCGGACGAAGCCTCCCGGACTGCAACAGTCGAAGTGAAGCAGTTCGCAGAGCGGGTCAGCCGAGCAGCCTGATTCTGAACAGACGCTGGGCCTCTGGCTTTTGGCCAGAGGCCCGGAACTCACGTCGTTTGCCGATCAACGCCGTTTCTCGGAACGGTCGATAGCGTCGGTCCATCGGCGCGGCCAGAAAGCCAGGACCGCCACGATGAACGTGAGAAGGAGGAGAGCCACCATCACCTGAGCCACTCCGAAGATCGGAGCGTCTTTGGCGACAAACCAGCCTGTGACGACACCTGCTGCAATCATCAACAACCGAACGATCCAGCCGATCATGAGCGCCTCCCCTGCCCCTGCGCATCGTCCGACACTCGTCAAAGATCAGCTGTCCAACCGGACGATCACTTGCACAGCCGTAACAAGGCCAAGCTGCCCAATCCCGACCAAAGTAATGATCTTAACTTGAGTTAACCATTCAAAGGAAGCTCACGCCGCCAGGATACCATCGGAGGACGCTATGGCCACCCACGTCGAGCATTCCCGTCTTCAGAAGGCCTCGAACACAAACCGGGTTTATTCTCCGGACATTCTGCCTCTGCTCCAAACCGTACTGGCCGATCTCGCCGATATCGACTTTGCTTTTGAAAAAAGTCTTGAGACCATCAGGCATGGTCCAGCCGATGAAGAGCGCAAGAGCGAGATGATCGCAAGTCTTTGGCGCCAACACCGGGAAAGGCGCGAGCCGTACATTCAGGAACTTCTAGCCCTGCGGGAGCGGATCGAAACGACATTCATCTAAAAAGGTCACGGCATCGCTCCCAGGAACCGCAAGTTCCTGCCCCGCGAGCACATCTGCGGCATTCTTCGTCGCGCTCAGGACCAGGGACACTCGTCCGTGGGATGACAGTGTGCGATTTTCCATCCGCTCCGGCTGAGCATTTCAACTCCGCCTGCTTTGCAATGTCCATCATTAACCTGCGCCCTTGGAGCTTGCCGTCATGCCTCCAGCACGACCATCATGTGGACGAAATTGGAAGCAATCCTCTGGTGAAGCGTAACGCGCAGAACGAAGATCTCTGTCACGATGTGGCAGTCTATGCCCCCTGAATGAATATGAGGCTCCGGGAGGTCGATATGCCGGGTCGTACATCCTCCACGTCCAAGCGGAGCCTCCCCTCCGAGTCTCGACCGGCCAAACTGCCGACTTTGCCCCCTACTCTTGAAGCGGCAGCTGTCCCTGCCTCAAGGCGGTCAGCCTCCGCTGAGCCCTGGGACGATGCCGAACTCCATCAGATCCGAGATGCTCTCGACCACGCCACCCATGCCGGCCTTGCTCGCCTCACCGCCGGACTGTCGCCGGCGGCCATAGTCGATGCGTTCATGGACTGGGCTGTCCATCTTGCCATCTCTCCCGGCAAGCAGGTCGAACTCGCCACCAGGGGGGCTCGCAAATGGGCGCGGCTGACGCAATTCGCTTCCCGGTGTGCCCTTGTTAGCGGCACCGTTGAGCCATGCATTGAACCGCTTCCTCAGGACCGCCGCTTTGCGGAACGGGAGTGGTCGCAGTGGCCCTTCAACCTCGTCCAACAGAGTTTCCTGCTGCAGCAGCAATGGTGGGAGAATGCCACGACGGGGGTTGATGGCGTCACCAAGCAGCATCAGGCCGTCGTCGAGTTCATCACGCGCCAGATCCTCGACATGGCCTCCCCGTCGAATTTCATCGCCACCAACCCGGTTGTGCAGAGGCGTATTCTGGAAACGGGCGGGCAGAACCTCGTTCATGGTCTTCGCAACTTCCTGGACGATTGGAAGCGGATTGTCCGGTCGAAGCCTCCGGCCGGCACCGAGGCCTTCCAACCCGGCCGCGATGTGGCCGTCACACCTGGCAAGGTGATCTATCACAACAACCTTATCGAATTGATCCAGTACAACCCGACAACCGAGAAGGTCCGGCCGGAGCCGATCCTGATCGTGCCGGCCTGGATCATGAAGTACTACATCCTGGATCTTTCGCCCGAGAACTCGCTGGTTCGCTATCTCACCGACCAGGGCTTCACGGTATTCATCATCTCGTGGAAGAATCCGACCGCCGATGATCGGGATCTCGGCCTCGACGACTACAGGAAACAGGGAGTGATGGCGGCGCTCGATGCGACCGACGCCGTCTTGCCCGACAGGAAGGTTCACGCGGTCGGCTACTGCCTCGGCGGCACACTCCTCTCCATCGCCGCGGCCGCCCTCGCGCGCGATGGAGACACGCGCTTGGCGACCCTGTCGCTCCTGGCGGCCCAAGCCGATTTCCGCGAGGCCGGGGAGCTCACCCTGTTCATCAACGAAAGCCAGCTTCACTTCCTCGAAGACCTGATGCGCAGCCAGGGTTATCTCGACACCCGGCAGATGGCCGGCGCCTTCCAGCTTCTGCGCTCGAACGACCTGATCTGGTCGCGCCTCATTCGGCACTATCTGATGGGTGAGCGCACGTCCTTGAACGATATCATGGCCTGGAATGCCGACGCGACGCGAATGCCCTACCGCATGCATGCCGACTACCTGCGCCACCTCTTCCTCAACAACGATCTGGCCGAGGGGCGCTTCCAGGTAGACGGCCGCCCCGTCGCGGTCAGCGACATCCGTGCACCGATCTTCGCCGTCGGTACAGAGCGGGATCACGTTGCGCCGTGGCGCTCCACGTTCAAGATCCATCTACTGGCAGACACGGACGTGACATTCCTGCTCACGACCGGCGGTCACAATGCCGGTATCGTCGCGGATCCGAGCCGGGCCGGAGGAAGCTTCCAGGTGCTGACACGATCCGCCGCCGGCCGCTACCTGGACCCCGACACCTGGATCAGGATTGCGCCTCGCTTCGAGGGCTCCTGGTGGCCGGAATGGACGCGCTGGCTGGTTTCGCATTCAGGCGAACTCGTGAAGCCACCCGCATTGGGGGCATCGGCACGGGGCTACCCCACCCTCTGCGACGCACCCGGCATCTACGTGCTGCAAGCCTGATGCGCGCTTCTCCTGAGCGCAACCGATAACCGCGACATGCTATCGACGTTTCAGCTCTGCATGCGCCGGTACAAGGTGCTGCGACTGACACCAAGCTGGCGGGCTGCGAGTGAGACATTGCCCTTGGCGGCACGGAGCGCATCCTGCATGGCCGTCGCGGTGATGGCTTCCAGGGTGGACAGTGCTTTTTCGCGATGAGGGAGGCTCTTCTCGCTGATCGTGACACCGAAGCGCACATCCGAGGGCAACGCGTCAATCGTGAGCGTTTCACCCGCCTCACAGAGGGCCAGCATCGCTCGAAGGCAGCCGACGAGCTGACGGAAATTGCCCGGCCATTCATAATTGACCAGTTGCGCGCGGCACTCCTGCGTCAGGGTATTTCGCCGAGACCTTGCTCCAAGGGAATCCCACAATTCGTCAACCAGCTGAGCACGATCCGCGCGGTGGCGGAGGGGTGGCAGCTCGAACGAATATTGCGCGATGCGGAAATAAAGATCCGAGCGGAATGTCCCGGCCTCGACGAAATCCCGCAGGTTCCGGTTCGTGGCGCAGATCAGCATGAAGTCGACCGGAACGGCCCGCCCGCCGCCCAGCGGAACGACCTCCCGCTCCTGCAACGCGCGCAGGAGCTTCGTCTGCAGGGTAAGGGGCATATCGCCGATCTCGTCCAGGAACAGAACGCCGCCGTCGGCCTCCCGGAGATAGCCCTTCGATCCGCCCGGCCGGGCCCCGGTGAAGGCACCTGCCTGATAGCCGAAAAGCTCGGCCTCCATCAGTGTTTCGGGCAGAGCCGCGCAATTGACCGCGATCAGCGGCTTGTCGGAGCGCGCACATCCGGCATGGGCGGCGCGGGCGAAGATTTCTTTCCCGGTTCCTGTTTCGCCGCGGATGAGAACCGGGACCGCGGCATCGAGCAGCCGGACGGCGCGTGCAATGGCGTGAGAGGCCTCCAGGTCGAAGATCGGCCTTGGGACTGCGGGCGGTACAGGCCGCGCAACCCGGCTGGCCGGTGCGGGGACCTTCCTGAACCCATCGAGGCGTCCCACGAGCGTCGTGCCGTTCTCACGCTTGAGGCTGCCGCCATCGGCGAAGGCGGCAAGCCGGTCGCGGAACAGGTCCGCCCATGAGGTCTTGCCGATCGCATCGTATTGTCGCCCGATAAGCGCCAGGCCATGGCGATTGGCGGCTTTGAGCCGCCCATCCTCGAAGACCAGGATCCCTTCCCGCGAGGTCCCCAGCATGGCCGGATCCACGTGGAGCCGCACCACGTCGGCGCCTCCGAAGTCCTGTTCGAAGTGCCGGTGCTCGATCTGTTCGGCCGCCAGCCTCACGAGGCCGAGCGCATGCGCATGATGCGTTTCGGCCGGCCCTGACAGGTCCAGGACGCCCAACACATTTCCCTGCGGGCCGATGATCGGGATGGCGGAGCAGCTCAGAATCCGGTTGCATTCGAGGTAATGCTCCGCGCCGCGGACTTCGATGGGCAACCCTCGGCAAGGGACGTTCCAATCGCATTCGTTCCCGCGATCTGCTCACTCCAGGGAACGCCCGGCCTTAGGGCAACCCGAGCCGCCCGTTCCGCAAAATCCAGACTCCCGATGGTGTCGAGCACGAGACCGGAGCCGTTGGTGAGAATGACGATGCTGTCCGTGGCTTGGGCATCCGCATAGAGCGCTTCGACCTCCGGCCGACAGAGGCGTTTGAAAGCCTCCGCCTCTTCGGCCGTGAGCGCGAATTCGTAATCCGTTAGGGGCTCCGGGAGCGAGTTGGACCTGCCCTCAAGGCCGAGTGCCTGACAACGGGCCCAAGACCGAAGAATGGATTGCGGAATGAGCCCACCGGGGACGGCCTTCTGCGAGAAGAAATGCTGACGGGCATGCTGGATTGCATCTGGCGACAATGGCGTCCTCCCATCCCGGTGTCGCAAATTGCAACAGGTGTTGCAGATGCGTTTCTTTCCGCGGCAGGCTCCATGATAGGCGAAGCTAAGGCAAAAAGAAGTCATCGAGGGACCAAGAAGCAGAGCCACGGCCTGGCTCGTTCGTTTTCAATGACTTACCGCGTCGCAAATGCAGAGGTTTCCGGCACGGCAGCGAAATGGCACGAAAATTGCTCAATCGGGCATGTTCATCCAGGGAGGAAACCAATGAACAAGCCAGATTTTCTGAGCGTCTCGAATGCGCCGTTCAAGGACCGTTACGGCAATTTCATCGGCGGGCAATGGGTCGAGCCGGTCAATGGCCGCTATTTCGAGAACACCTCTCCCGTCACCGGAAAGGTCATCTGCGAGGTGGCCCGCTCCGACAAGGACGATATCGAGAAGGCCCTCGACGCAGCGCACGACGCGAAGGATGCCTGGGGCAAGACGGCTCCGGCCGAGCGGTCGCGCATCCTCAACGAGATCGCGAACCGGATGGAAGCAAATCTCGACACCCTCGCCCTGGTGGAGACCTGGGACAACGGCAAGCCGATCCGCGAGACGACGGCAGCCGACATCCCGCTCGCCATTGACCATTTCCGGTATTTTGCCGCCTGCATCAGGGCTCAGGAAGGTTCGGTCGCGGAGATCGACCACGATACCGTCGCCTATCACTTCCATGAGCCGCTCGGCGTCGTCGGGCAGATCATTCCCTGGAACTTCCCGATCCTGATGGCGACGTGGAAACTCGCGCCCGCTCTCGCGGCCGGAAACTGCGTCGTCCTCAAGCCTGCCGAGCAGACGCCGGCCTCGATTCTGGTCTGGGCCGAGCTGGTCGGGGATCTGCTGCCGCCCGGCGTCCTCAACATCGTCAACGGCTATGGCCTCGAAGCGGGCAAGCCGCTGGCCTCCAGCTCGCGCATCGCGAAGATCGCGTTCACCGGCGAGACCACTACCGGCCGCCTGATCATGCAATACGCAAGCCAGAACCTGATCCCGGTGACGCTCGAACTCGGCGGCAAGTCGCCCAACATCTTCTTCGCGGACGTAACGGCGGAGGATGACGATTACCTGGACAAGGCCATCGAAGGCTTTGTGATGTTCGCTCTCAACCAGGGCGAGGTCTGCACCTGCCCGAGCCGTGCGCTCATCCAGGAATCGATCTACGACCGCTTCATGGAAAAGGCCCTCAAGCGGGTCGAGGCGATCAGGCAGGGCAGCCCGCTCGATCCATCGACCATGATCGGCGCTCAGGCTTCCAGCGAACAGCTGGAAAAGATCCTCAGCTATATCGATATCGGCAAGCAGGAAGGCGCCGAGGTGCTGACGGGCGGCGAGCGCAACAACCTGCCGGGCGAACTGGCCGGCGGCTATTACGTGAAGCCCACGGTGTTCCGCGGTCACAACCGGATGCGCGTGTTCCAGGAGGAGATCTTCGGGCCGGTCGTTTCCGTCACGACCTTCAAGGACGACGAAGACGCTCTGTCAATTGCCAATGACACCCTCTATGGCCTCGGCGCCGGCGTGTGGACCCGCAACGGCAATCGCGCTTATCGTTTCGGACGCGCCATCCAGGCGGGTCGCGTCTGGACGAACTGCTACCATGCCTATCCGGCCCATGCGGCCTTCGGCGGTTACAAGCAGTCGGGCATCGGTCGCGAGACCTACAAGATGATGCTCGATCATTATCAGCAGACCAAGAACCTGCTGGTCAGCTACAGCAGCAAGGCCCTCGGCTTCTTCTGATACCACCAATGGACCGGAGCGCGATTGCCGTGCTCCGGTCTCCATTCACCGGAGAAGTCACATGAATGGCGATATTCTGCGCGTGACGGCGACGCCTGCCGCACTCGATCTGATCGCGACCCTGCAGAGCGAGTATGGTCCGGTTCTGTTTCACCAGTCCGGCGGCTGCTGCGATGGATCCTCGCCCATGTGCTATCCGCAGGGCGATTACATTGTCGGGGAGGAGGACGTGCGCCTCGGCACCATCGGCGGGGCACCGTTCTATATGAGCCCGTCGCAATACGAATACTGGAAGCACACCCAGCTGATCATCGACGTGGTGCCCGGCAAGGGTGGCATGTTCTCCCTCGAAAACGGCCGCGGTATCCGCTTCCTGACCCGGTCACGCCTCTTTACCGATGAGGAGGCGGCAGCCCTCAATCTGACAGGCTCGGCAGTCTGAGCGTCGATTCTTCTGGAAAGTGGCGACTCCGGTAGGGCTCGAACCTACGACCTGCCGCTTAGAAGGCGGCTGCTCTATCCAGCTGAGCTACGGAGCCATTCGGCCGAAGACCCTGGCCTAGTGGGTCCAGGGGCCCACGCGGTTGAACTTGAAATTGTCGGAGTAGGAGATCGTCCGGCGCTTGACCTCGTGCGGCTCTTCGACCCGGTAGGCGATACCCTCGCGCTCCGCATAGGCGATAGCCTCTTCCTTCGTGTCGAACCAAAGGCGGAGCTGCTGACGGGTGTCGCCCGAGCTCGTCCAGCCCATGAGGGCCTCGATCTCGCGGGGCTTGTCCTGCTCGAAAACGAGAAGCCATTGCTTGGTCCGGGCCATCCCGGACTGCGTAGCGGATTTGGCGGGCTTGTAGATCCGTGCAGGCATAGGTTTTGGACTCTCTCCAAGACTCAACCGCCGAAGATGGTCGGGGCGGCAGGATTTGAACCCGCGACCCTCTGCTCCCAAAGCAGATGCGCTACCAGACTGCGCTACACCCCGTTATCCTCAACAGCTTGGTTTCTCTATCGATTTGAGAACACCTAGGCAAGCCCTCGGTTTCGTCGAGGCAACCGAAAACGAACTTATGGTCCATCGGGTGATGGAAGGCCGCAGAGCAGATCCCGGAAACGATGCGGCGCTGCAGGTGGTTAGAAGCCAGAGGGTACAGGAAGCGTCAGACGGACATTACCGTGGAGTGACCGTATCAGGATTGGACGGGACCGGCTTGACCGTATCCTGGCTGGCTGCGCGACCTGGGGCAGCCTCGGGATCGGAATGCGTCTCGCGAAGGGCGAAAAAGATCGCCACGACGGCGACTGCGATGACTGCCAATGCCGCCCAGCTTCGTGTTCCCATAATGCTCTCCTGTCCGATCATAGAAGTTCTGAACTCTCACCGGACGGGTCGGTTCCTCGGATTTCCGACAAGCGCCGCGCGAGCACGGGCCGACACGCTATCCCAAAGGCCTTATTCTTCCGGGACACACCTACCCCTCATGACCAGAGGCCTGATCCTTCCCTCCGCGAGGGATCAGGCCATAATCCCAACTCCGATCCAGGTTTGCCCCTACGGATCGTCACTAAGCGCCGACCGTTGGGAGGCGCTTCTTTTTTGGCATCGCCGGATTCGACTTGTCCGCCCCCCCGGCTCGCGAACGCAAAGAACATTTTCACGCCAGCTTCCCTCTCTAGAAGGGTTCCTTCCTCAAAGGCAGGATCCCAGGGATGAGCCATCCGACACCCGAGCGCCGATCAAGTCAGCGTCATCTTGCCTATCTCGAAGGACGCATCGCGAGCAGGACCGCTCAGGCACCGATCGAATGCTTGATTTGGGATTTGTCGGAAGCCGGGGTGCGTCTGGTGGTGTCTCCACCTGCCGATGTTCCGCTGGAATTCGAGCTGCAGATTCCCTCGGAGGGTGCGAAAGCGAATGTCCGATTGGTGTGGACCACCGGGATTCACTACGGAGCAAGGTTCACGGACTAGCGCATCGGACCCGAAAGGGGATCTGCCCTTTTTGGGATCGATCCGATGCTCAATCTCTTGAGCGGGGCGTCGCTCGGAGCGGAGAACCGGGTTCGCTTTTCACTAGCGTGGCCCTGCGGGTCGCCGACAGGACCCTCTGGGTCCGCACGATGCGCAAGGGGCTCCCGTAGAACCCCACCGTCCGACCGTCTGTCAGGGCGCAGTCACGAGGTCCGGCTTGCCCCGTTTTAACCGGCGGACCTTTCAGGCACGGCTGACGATACATTGCTGATTGCTCGACGTGACGTCGTCCGTGATCACCCAATGGACGATCTTCTCGTTGTCGTCGATCTCAAGGATCATCTCGAACACGGCAGTTTCCGCATAGACACCGAAGAACCCGTAGTGGCGCGCTCCCCAGGAAGGAATGCTGAAACGGTCGATCTCATGCGTCAGAGCCCGACATCTGGCCAGGATCATGCGAAGCCTGTCGACAGGGTATTCTGCTTGCAACACCGGAGCGAGAAGTCCATGGAGAGCTGAAGCGTCCTCAGCTTTGTAGGCGCGAAGCAGTTCTTGAGAGACGTTGATCACAGCGTGCGGACCAACCTCCGCCATTGCCGGAACCGGCAGAACAGCCGCAATCATGGAAGTGGCGAGACACCCCAGCTTGCCGAGCATTCAGGCCGGGGCCTGCATCAACGCTTGAACATCGGGTGCTCCACCCGGTCGCCTGGCTTGATCCCGAGCTTGGCTGCCATGCCGGCATTTAGCTCCAGAACCGAGAGAACCGGCTCGCCCGAGGAGATGGTTCGGGTCGACAGGGGCTCGGTATTGGCCGCGATCCGAGCGATCGTCCCGTCGGCCCGGATGAACAGCATATCGAGGGGGAGATACGTATTCTGCATCCACATGGACACGGGCTCGACCCGCCCGAAATCGAACAGCATGCCCTGGTCGGCTGGCATGGATCGGCGGAACATCAGACCCTGTGCCCTGTCCGCATCGTTGCGTGCGACTTCAACCCTGAAGGTTTGCCGCTGCCCCGCCTGTGTGGCAATGGACAGGGTTTCGAACGCCTGCGCGTAAACCGCGCCGGCGATCAGAACGAGAAAGCCTAAGGCCGAGAACGCCAGCCGGATACGCGACAGCACAGGCAAGTCCATCAGTGGGAGTGCGGCAGGGCCATGTCGGCCAGGCGAACCTCGGCGGCCATGAGGCCTTTCGAGCCGTCGCCGAAGCGCACGAAGACGCGCTCACCCGGCTTCAGCTCGGCAATCCCGTAGCGGCGCAGGGTTTCCATATGGACGAAGATGTCCGGCTTCCCCTCTCCCTGAGTCAGGAAGCCGAAGCCGCGCAGGCGGTTGAACCACTTCACGACCGCCGGCTCCAGACCGCTGGTCGGCACCACCTGAACATGGGTGCGAGGCAGCGGAAGCTCGGAGGGGTGCAGCGCGGTGGATTCGTCCAGCGAGAGGATGCGGAAGGCCTGAAGGCCACGGGGCCGCTGAACCGCCTCGACCACGATGCGAGCGCCTTCATTGGCGGCTTGATAGCCGTCCCGTCTCAAGCAAGTCACATGGAGCAGAACATCGGCCATGCCATTGTCGGGAACGATGAAACCGAACCCCTTGGCGACGTCGAACCACTTGATGCGACCGCTGACCTGAACGAGTTCAAGCGCGGCCTCTTCCGAGGTCGGCTGAGCGACCTCGCGGTGGCCCTGATCTATAGAGGAATTCTCCTCGCGGAGACTGAAAGAATTGGAGCCGTAATCGCCAGTCATGAAATTACCCAAACTCGAATCATGAACCCGATTCTTAACAAGAGGATAACATCGTCCTGAATCAGGGGAAGCCAGAAACGCGCATCCGAGGGCGATGAAATTTTCGGCAGCCTGCATGTTCTTGAAGTTACGGCAGAAATACTGAGAAGACGGAGCCGATCTCCGCGCGGATCACCAGATCGGCAGCCTTATCCAGGGGTGTCGGCTCCCGATTGACGATCACGAGCCGCGCCCCGTTTTCCTTGGCGAAGGCCGGAAAAGCCGCTGCCGGATAGACGACCAGAGACGAGCCCGCGACCAGAAACAGGTCGCACGATGCCGTCAGTTTCTGGGCCCGCCGCATCGGACCCTCCGGCATGGCCTGTCCGAAGGAGATCGTCGCCGCCTTGAGGATCCCCCCGCAGACGCGACAATCGGGCGGGTCGCCATCCGCATCGAAACGGCGCCTCACCCAGTCGAGCTCGTGCCGGCTGCCGCAGGCCAGACACTTGGCATAGGTGCCGTTGCCATGCAGCTCGATGACCTGTTCCGGGTCGAGGCCGGATTCCTGATGGAGCCCATCGATGTTCTGGGTGATGACGGCCGGCATTCGACCAGCCGCGACAAGGGACGCGAAACCGAGGTGTCCCATGCCTGGACGTGCGCCTCGATAGAGATCGTCCATGGCGAATTTCCGCCGCCATGCCTCACGGCGTGCTTCCGCACTCTTCACGAAAAGCTCGAACGAAATCGGCTTGTGGCGCATCCAGGGACTGTCCGGCGAGCAGAAATCCGGGATGCCGCTCTCGGTCGAGATCCCGGCCCCGGTAAAGCCCGCCACGACACGAGCGTCTTGAATCATGTCCTGTAATGTGGCGATTGATGCATTAAGGCTCTCGGTCATCTCATTCACATAAGGCCCAGGAGCCGGGAGGGAATGCCGTCACTCATGAGACAAACAGACTTGACCGCCACCTCCCCTCACGCCCGAGCCGCCGCCTCTCAGCGCTGGGACGCCATCGATGTCGCCCGCGGCATCGCGATTGCCGCCATGATCGTCTACCATTTCAGCTGGGACCTCAGCTTTCTGCAGCTGATCGGGACGAACATCCTCCAGGTCCCGGCCTGGCGCTGGTTTGCACGCGCGATCGCCGGTTCGTTTCTGGCTCTCGCGGGGTTCGGCCTGGCCCTGGCCCATGTTCAGGGCTTCCGGCGAGTACCGTTCCTCAGACGCCTCATGAAGGTCGGCGGTGCGGCTCTGGCCGTGACTCTGGTGACCTACTTCGCCTTTCCCCAAAGTTATATCTTCTTCGGCATCCTTCACTGTATCGCCGTCTCGAGCGTTCTGGCCCTGCCCTTCCTGCGACTGAACCCTGCTCTCACGTTCGTCTTCGCCGTTTTCTGCCTGATCGCCCCCTGGCTGTTCACGAGCCCGGCCTTCGATGCACCCTGGCTCGACTGGCTCGGTCTTGGCGCTTCCGATCCGGTGACGAACGATTACGTGCCGATCTTTCCGTGGTTCGGGCTCGTGCTGATTGGCGTGGCCGTCGGAAAGATGCTGCTGTCGCAACAGGAGACGCTCGGCCTGGCGCGCTGGCGCGCCGACAATCCCCTCGCCAGGCTAATGGTATGGGGTGGGCGCAAAAGCCTGCCGATCTACCTCACCCACCAAATCATCTTGCTTGGAGCCCTGTACGGCGTCGCGCAGATCCTAGGCCCAAACCCGTCAGCGGCCTGCAGGCAGATCTGCCTGGCGCAGAACGGCAACCCGGAGCTGTGCCCGCCGGTCTGCTCCTGCATTCTGCAGCAGGTCCCAGAGCGGGATATCTGGAAGCGCCTCCTCGACAACAATGCCGCTGGCGATGACACCACGCGGATTTCGCGTGCCGCGCAACAATGCATGCGTCAAAGCCCGCCGTCGTAGATCGATCTCCTCGTCATGGCCGGCCTTGTGCCGGCCATCCCGATAAGGAGAGGCTCGGCGCTTCGTGCAATCGGGATCACCGGCACAAGGCCGGTGATGACGTGGTTGCGTGCTCTACGGAACGGATGTGAGGGCTAAACCACGTTCAGCCGGGTCTCCTTGGAGGTGCGCTCCGCCCTCGCCTCTGCCAGCAGGCAGAGCAGTTCGAAGGCAATGGAAGCCCCCACCAGCGCGGTGCCGCCGGACTGATCGAGCGGCGGCGACACTTCGACCATGTCGGCGCCTACGAGATTCAGGTGCCGGAAGCCGCGAACGAGCTGCAGCGCCTCACGACTCGTGAAGCCGCCGATCTCCGGCGTTCCGGTGCCCGGCGCGAAGGCCGGATCGATGGAATCGATATCGAAGGTGAAATAGGTCGTCTCCATGCCGACCACCCGGCGGGCCTCGGCGATCGCATAGGGAATGCCCTTCTCGGCCACCTCTTCCATGTCGATGATGCGGATACCCTGGTCGAGCGCCCATTCGCGCTCGTCGGCGGAATACATGTGCCCCCGAATGCCGATCTGCACCATGCGCTTCGGATCGAGCACACCGTCCTCGATGGCCCGGCGGAACGGCGTGCCGTGCGTGAGTTTCTGGCCGCCGAAATAAGTGTCGCCCGTATCGCTGTGCGCATCCACATGGATCATGCCCATCGAACCGCTCTTCGAGGCGAGAGCGCGCAGGATCGGATACGAGATGATGTGGTCGCCGCCGATGGAGAGAGGCGTCACGCCGCCCTGGTAGAGATAGGACACCTCGGCCTCGATGCGGCGGAGGGTATCCTGCACATCGACGGGATTGACCGGCACGTCGCCCACATCGGCGCAGGCACAGAGATCGTAAGGCGCCACCAGCGTACCGTAATTGACCATGCGCATGAGCGACGATGCCTCGCGCACCTGACGCGGCCCAAGGCGGGTTCCGGGTCGGTTGGTGGTGGCTCCGTCGAAGGGGATGCCCAGGATCGCGATGTCGATCTCGCCCGGGGCCTGTGTCGGCGCAAGATAGGGCAGCCTCATGAAGGTCGAGATGCCGGCAAAGCGCGGCACCACCATCCCGGACAAGGGCTGATAGGCCTCCAGGCGCTGCTCGCGGGTTGCAGGTTCCGTCTTTTTCATCAGGTTCTGTGCCATCGATCTTCGTTCCTCTGCATCAATGAATGGCACGGGCGAAAACCCGCTCGATCCGCTCCATCCCCCAGTCGATTTCATCGCGCGTGACGGTGAGAGGCGGCGCGAAGCGCAGCACCGTGCCGTGAGTGTCCTTCGAGAGGACGCCATTCTCGAGCAGTGCATCACAGACCGCACGAGCGGAGACCACGTTGCCATCCACCTCGACCCCCACCCACAGACCGCGGCCGCGGACGTCCTTCACGATGTTGCTGCGCATCGCGCGCAAGCGATCCTGGAGGTAGCCGCCCATTTCCGCGCTGCGCTCGACGAGATGCTCCTCTTCGATCACGGCGAGAGCTTCCAGCCCTATCCTGGCCGCCAGGGCGTTGCCCCCGAAAGTCGAGCCGTGGGAACCCGGATTGAAGACGCTCATGACCTCGCGCGTGCCCACGAAAGCCGAGACCGGATAGACGCCGCCGCCCAGGGCCTTTCCCAGGATCAGACCGTCCGGTTTGATGTCTTCATGCTGATGGGCGAACCAGCGGCCCGTGCGGCCGAGGCCCGATTGGACCTCGTCGAGGATCAGAAGGACGTTGTGCCTGTCGCAGATGGCGCGCAGGTCTCTCAGGTAACCCTCCGGCGGCACCACAATGCCCGCCTCGCCCTGGATCGGCTCTATCAGGACGGCACAGGTGTTGCCGGTGATCTCTTGCTCGATCGCGCCTGCATCCCCGAAGGGTACCAGCTTGAAGCCGCCGGAGAACGGACCGAAGCCCTCGCGATAGGACCCGTCGGACGAGAACCCGACGATGGTAGTCGTGCGGCCGTGGAAGTTATTGTTCGCAACGATAATTTCCGCCTGGTCCGGGGCGATCCTCTTCTTGGCATAGCCCCAGCGCCGGGCCGCCTTGATGGCAGTCTCGACGGCCTCCGCACCCGTGTTCATCGGCAGCGCGATGTCGAGGCCGGTGATCTGGACGAGGCGCTCCAGGAAGGGCCCAAGAAGTTCCGTGTGATAGGCCCTGCTGGTGACGGCGAGCTTCGAGGCTTGCTCCATCATCGCCTGAAGGATGCGCGGATGGCCGTGGCCGAGGCTTACGGCCGAATAGGCGCTCATCATGTCGAGATAGCGCCTCCCTTCCGTATCGGTGACCCAGACGCCCTTCGCCTCCCTCAGGACGACAGGCAAGGAATCATAATTGGCGGCGGTAACGGATCGTTCGAGAGCAATGAAGTCCATGGAAGTCCTCCATGGACAAGCTTACGGACAGAGCGCTCCGGTTGAGGCTGAAATCTCCCTCGGCGGCAGCCGTTTCTGTCGTCCGGCGCCGCAATGGGGATCAATCCGGGTTGTCGGCTACCGGATAGCCCTCGAAATCTTTCAGGGTCTTCAAGACGAAGGTCGTGTGAACCCGGCCGATTCCAAATCCCGGATCGGCAAGATAGGCTTCAGTCAGGGCCTCGTAGGCAGCAAGGGTCGGCGCCACGATCCTGGCGATATAATCATACTCGCCGTTCACCACCTGCAACTCGATCACAGCAGGATTGGCCGTCAAAGCCCGCTCGAGCCGCTGCCGGGTGCCGGTCGAAGGATCGCGCATGCTGATCCCTGCCAGCGCGATGATGTCATGGCCGAGGGCCGCCGGCTCGATCAGAACCGTGTAGCCGCGGATCACGCCCCTCTGCTCCAGACGCCTGACCCGTTCGAGACAGGGACGCGCCGAAAGTCCGACCCGCTCCGACAGAGCCTGGTAGGTGATGCGCCCGTTGTCGCGGAGCGCGTCGAGGATCATCAGATCGATACGATCGAGAGAGAGTTTGACGCTGCGGCTCAGCAGCTTCGAGGGCGGCTTCATGGTTCAGCTCGAACGGGACCCGAAAACGAAATGGGTCCGGGATGCATTGTCAGGTCTCTATCCTAGGAGGCACAAGCCTTGCAATTCCACATAAGGACTGAGACAGAGCCATTGCCGGCCGGCGGTTGGCAAAGAGATCGGGAACCTGCGCTCGATGCGAGTATCCCACCAGAAGGAAGGCAAGAGAATAAGAGATTATGTTACATAATTGAAATGCAATTTCATGTTGTTTTGCACAGTTTTATATCGTTTCATCATTGAAACCACGATCTCTGCCGATATGACTCAACGTCAAGAGCAAGGGGGCAGAAACAATGAGTCTTCTCCTGGAAGCGGATGTCACCAGGCACATCATCTCGCTTTGCCGCTCACTCAGCGACGACAGCACGAGAGCGGTCATGTTGGACATGTCACTGACGCACTCTCTCGCCTTCGATTCCATGAAGCTCATGCAGTTCTTTGCCGGCGTGGAGGCGCTGTATCCGGGGGTTGCCCTCGAGGACTGGTTCATCGAGCACAGCACAGATGGCCGCGAGACCCTTCGCAGTGCCGTTTCCCACCTCATGCGGTTTCTGGGCCCCCACGCCGCAAAAGGTTGAAACCGGACCCCATCTTTGCCAACTACTAGCGCCTGTCGGCAACGGGCTCGATGGGATGCTTCCCGTTCACGACGGGACTGGAGGTGCTTCTGTGCTGCGGGATTATCTGACCGACCTTCCTCTGATCGCCATTCTGCGGGGCCTGAAGCCTGAGAACGCCGAAGCCGTGGGCCACACCCTGGTCGATGCCGGATTCCGGATCATCGAAGTTCCCCTGAACTCGCCGGAGCCGTTTCGCAGCATCGAGATCCTGGCCAAGGCCATGCCTGGAAATGTGCTCGTCGGCGCTGGAACCGTCCTCGACCCGGACCAGGTCATCGGAGTCCACGATGTGGGCGGCAAGCTGATCGTCATGCCGCACGCGGATCTCGACGTCATCCGCGCCGCCAAGAAAAGCCGCCTTGTCTGCACCCCCGGCGTGGCGACCCCGACGGAGGCTTTCGCAGCCTTGAAGGCCGGCGCCGATGCCGTCAAGATCTTCCCGGCCGAGGCCATTCCTCCCACAGTCGTCAAAGCCTGGCGGGCCGTACTCCCGAAGGATGCGCTCGTCCTTCCGGTCGGCGGCATCAAGCCGGACAATATGAAGCCCTATGTGGATGCCGGCGCCAACGGCTTCGGGCTCGGCTCGGCCCTCTTCACGCCTGCCATGTCGGTGGAGGAGATCGGCCGCAACGCCCGTGATTTCGCGGTGGCCTGGCGGGAGCTGCGCTCCACCTGAGCCTTCGGGCATCGAGCGGGACGCTGGACGCGCTTGTGCGCCGTCGGTGATATTCTGGCGGCGGCCTTTCCGGACGACCTGAGCAGGAACCCCTGGGAGCGAAAGCCGTTCTCAGGAGGAAACGCTTGTTCATGGAGTTCACGATGAAGAAAACGGCACTGATCCTTGCGGCTTCGATTCTCAGCACGGCCGCCTTCGCTCAGGACACCACCACGACCATCAAGAAGGAAGAAGGCATCCTGGGCAGCCAGACGACCATCGAGCGCAAGACGGAGCCGAGCACGACGTCTTCGACCTCGGTGACCACCACGACGGGTTCCGTGGGCTGCACCACGGAGACCAAGCAGAAGACGGACGAGTTCGGCGATACGACGACCAAGAAGAAGACCGAGTGCTGATCGAGCTCGTGTCCTCACCAGGAAAGGCCCGGCTTAACGCCGGGCCCTTCTTTTTCAACCGATCTCGGCTCAGGACTGACGAAGATTGCAGCGTCCGAGCCGAAAAAGGTAGACTCATGGCTCCGATCAGCCGCTCGCGTTGATCTCCACGACATGCCCATCGGGGTCCAGGACATAGACCTGAGGGAAGCCCGCAGGCCCGTGGCGCTTCACCAGGAGCCTCCTCCCGCTCCCCTCCGGGGCGTCCTCGGCGTAGCCGTGCCGGATCAAATGATCGAGCGCGGTATCGAAGTCCTCCACCCGCAGGGCGAAGTGACAGTCGTTGTTGTCGATCTCGGAGTTGGTCCGGAAGGTGGCCTCAGAGTGAACCACGAGATGGACCTGCGTGGAGCCCATGTCGAGCCAAGCGCCGCCCACCGGGAAATTGGGGCGGGGCGCAAGCGTCAGACCGAGGACACCGCTGTAGAAGGCCAAGGACCGCTCAAGGTCCCGCGTTGCGACGGCGACATGATGAACCGCTTGAACCTGCATCCTTTGCGCCTCCTGAAGCACATCTCCGGTTTCACAGGACACAGTAACCCATCCGAACGCATTTGGGGCGTTTCGCGTCTATCGGTCCTGACCCTAAAGCATCCGACTCGAAAGTGGATTTGCCCTTTTGGGATCACTCGATGCTCAATCTCTTGAACGGGGCATCGCTCGGAGCGGAGAACCGGGTCCGCTTTTCACTGGCGCGTGGCCCTGCGGGTCGCTCACGCGGCCCTGCGGTGCGGACGATACGCTAGCGGCGTCGGCCGCCCTGCCCGGCCCGGAAGAATGGAACGGTCAGGAGCCGCCGTCCGGTCTCGTCGGTGATCTCCAGCTCGATGCTGCCCGCATCGGCCAGCTCATCCCGAAGCTCCTCGACCGTTGCCAAGGCCTCGGCGCGGGCTGCCTCGAGATCGGGAAGCTCGATCCCCTCCTCGTCTTCATCGACGTCGTAGCCGTCACGGATATTGAAGAAGTATCGCGGCATGGGGGTTCAGCTTCGAAAGTGACTTTGGCGGTAAGAACGCCCTCGCAGGCGGCAGGTTCAATCCGACGCCTGCCCTTTCCATATACACAGATTTTCCGGAAATGATGACATCTATCGAGAGGTTGCCAGTGGCTCGGAGGTCCCTCACAAGCCCCAAAAGCCGGACGCGGCCGCTGCAGCGGATGGAGCTTTTTCAGGCAGAGCGCGTTGATTGGCACGCCAAGGGTAATCGCGGGTCAACCGTCAGGGATATGTCATGATCCGTAACCCTCTCGTTCCCTTCGCAGTTCTTGGTGCGATCATCGCGTTTGGGAGCACACCAGCCGCCGCACAATCCTCCTGCGGCCCACGCGAACAGCTCGTGAAGCTGCTGGCCGACCAGTACAAGGAAGACCCGGTCGGAATCGGCCTTGCCCAGCCCGGACAGGTGCTCGAAGTCTTTGCGTCGTCGAATGGGTCATGGACGATGGTGCTGACCATGCCGGACGGCAAGGCCTGCCTGATCGCTGCCGGGGACAATTGGGAAATGGTGACCAAGATCAAGGGCAGCCCGATCTAGTGCGCCGTCACGCCACTTATCCGATCGGACAGGCGTCTATCGAACCTTCGACAGCACTGTCGTGCCGGCTGATGGCGGAGTCTAAGGCAGACCGGCAATAGCATCAATCTCGCGCCGGGGAACTGGGCGCCAATCGGCGATGTTTGGCTGTCAACTCTTCAATCTTGGAGGCTCCGATGCTCCGCTGGTTCCAGGCATTGATGCCGAAAGAAGAGCGGTTTTTCGAGCTGTTCGCGCGCCATGCCCAGGTCATCGTGGCCGCATCCGAAGTTTTGAGACGCCTTCTGGAAGGTGGCGAGGACGTCCCGCGGTACTGCCGCGAGATCAAGGAGCGGGAGAACGAGGCCGACGAGATCACGCGTGAGGTGCTCCTGGCCGTCCGGCGTACGTTCATCACACCGTTCGACCGTGGCGACATCAAGGACCTCATCAACTCCATGGACGATGCCATCGACCAGATGCACCAGACTGGGAAGGCCATCACCCTGTTTGAGATTCGCACGTTCGATTTGGCCATGCAGGAAATGGGCGAGATCATCGTGCAGGCGGCCAAGCTGACGGCTGAGGCTGTCCCGCTTCTGTCATCAGTCGGCAAGCACGCCGGCCGTCTCATGAGCATCACGGAAGAGATCACCCGGATCGAGGGCCGTGCCGACGATCTCCACGACGAGGGGATCAAGCACCTCTTCCGCACCCACGGCTCGTCCGACCCGATGGCCTACATCATCGGAACCGAGATCTACGGCCATCTGGAGCGCGTGGTCGATTCCTTCGATGACGTTGCCAACGAGATCCACGGCATCGTGATCGAGCACGTCTGACAAGGGCCGGAACCAGCCATGGATGCCCCCCTTGTCCTCCCCCTCCTGATCGGCCTGATCGGCGTCGCGCTCCTGTTCGACTTCCTCAACGGCCTTCACGACGCGGCGAACTCCATCGCGACGATTGTCTCGACGCGGGTCCTACGCCCGCAATACGCCGTCCTCTGGGCCGCCTTTTTCAACTTCATCGCGTTTCTGTTCTTTGGCCTGCACGTCGCCCAGACGGTCGGGACCGGCATCGTTGCTCCGGATGTCGTCGACCCACGGGTGATCTTCGGTGCCCTCAGCGGTGCCATTGCCTGGAACCTGATCACCTGGTGGGCCGGGATCCCGTCGAGCAGCTCGCACGCCCTGATCGGCGGACTGGTCGGGGCCGGCATCGCCAAAGCTGGCGGCGGAGCGATTGTCTGGTCGGGCTTGAGCAAGACCGCCGCGGCCATCGTGCTCTCTCCTCTGACCGGCTTCGTGCTGGCTCTCGCACTCGTCCTGATCGTGTCATGGACCCTGATCCGGGCGACGCCTCTGGCCGTCGACAGCTCGTTCCGGATCCTGCAATTCGTCTCGGCCGCCCTCTACTCCTTGGGCCATGGCGGCAATGATGCCCAGAAGACCATGGGCATTATTGCCGTCCTGCTGTTCTCACAGGGGCATCTCGGGCCGGAGTTCCACGTGCCGTTCTGGGTTGTGATCTCCTGCCAAGCCGCCATGGGTCTCGGCACTCTGTTCGGGGGCTGGCGGATTGTCCACACCATGGGATCCAAGATCACCCGCCTGACGCCCATGCAGGGGTTCTGCGCCGAGACCGGCGGAGCCCTGACCCTGTTTACGGCGACCTATCTGGGAGTGCCGGTCTCCACCACCCACACCATCACGGGGGCCATCGTGGGCGTGGGAGCCGCGCGCCGGGTATCGGCCGTGCGCTGGAACGTGGCCAGCAACATCGTCGTAGCATGGGTCGTGACGCTGCCCGCTTCAGCCCTGATCGGCGCCGCGGCCTATGCGGCCGCAGGCGCGCTTTTTTGAGGGAGCCTACCGCAGGAGTTTACCGGGTTTGCTGCAATCGCCTGCCATCCAATACGCCTGCCTGCCCTTTCGCGAACGAGGCGGCGGGAGCATCGAGGTCATGCTCATCACCTCCCGAGGCACGCGGCGCTGGGTCATCCCGAAGGGCTGGCCCATGAAAGGGCGAAAGCCGCTTGCCTCGGCGGCGCGCGAGGCGCTGGACGAAGCCGGGCCGGTCGGCGAGGTCAGCAAGGTGCCGATCGGCCCCTATCGCTACGGCAAGCGGCTCAAGAGCGGCGAAGTGGTTCCCTGTTAGGCGGCGGTTTTCCCGCTCGAGGTTAAAAGCCTGCGCAAGTGCTGGCCGGAGAAGGGACAGCATAGCCTGCGGCGGTAGCGGCGGCCGCCACCTCGCGCGTTCCGTGGCAGCCATCACTCCTCCCTGAAGGCCTTCGCGAACTGGTCCGTGAACGGCTTGGACAGGTAGGAGATCGCCGTCCGCTCCTGGGTGGCCACGAATACCTCGACCGGCATGCCCGGCTTAAGCGGTTGACCGCTCAGCTTCGCAAACTCGCTAGCGTCGATCCGGACATCGGCCAGGTAGTGCGTGGTGTTCGTGGCCGGGTCGCGCGTGGAGGCCGCCGAGACATACGCGATCTCGCCCTTCAGCTCCGGCGTAGTGCGCTGGTTGAAGGCCGAGAAGCGGAGCTTGGCAGACTGGCCCACGAACACCTGGTCGACGTCCACGGGCGAGAGCTTCGCCTCGATCTTCAGGGTGGCATTCTCCGGCACGATGGTGGCGAGGGTCTCGGCTGGCGTGATGACGCCCCCGACGGTATGAACCGAAAGCTCGTTGACGATCCCTGACTGCGGCGCGCGAATGTCCGTCCGCGAGAGCCGGTCTTCGAGCGCAAAACGCCGGTCATTCAGCTCGGAGATCTTGGTGGCGACCGTGCTGAGCTCCCGCTGGGCCTCTGTGCGGGCGTTCTCGTCGATGGCGATGATCTGCAGGTTGATGCTGCTCATCCGGGCACGGGCGCGAGCGATGCTGGCATCGACCTCCCCGACCTCACCCGTCAGGCGGGCGACGTCGCGGCTGATGCCGTAGACCCGCGATCCCTCGACCAGCCCCTTGTCGGCCAGTCCCTTGAGCTTGCCGTGCTCGGCCCTCACGAGGTCGAGCTCCCGTATCTTCGCGATCTGCTGGAATTGAAGTCCTTTGATCTCCTGCTCGAGCTGGGCGATCTCGGACCGGAGCTGCTCCTTCCGGCTCTCCCGGTTCACCCGATTGCCCTCGAACAGGCGCACCTCGCCGTAAGAGACGAGGTCGGCTTCCGAAATCAGGAACGTGCCCTCCTGCGGGACCGGAATTGCCTCCATGCCATCACGCTCGGCAATCAGCCTCGCCCTCCGGGCCACGAGCTCGGAGAGCTGGGAGTTGACGATCGAGAGTTCCGCCTTGGTCTGCACGTCGTCGACGCGCAGCATGACCTGGCCTGCCTTGACGAAGTCGCCCTCTCTCACGGCGATTTGGCTGACGATGCCGCCATCCCGGTGCTGGATCACCTTGAGGTTCTGGTCGACCTTGACCATCCCGCTGGCGATGACCGACCCATTGATCTGGGCCATTGCGGCCCAGCCGCCGCAACCCACCACCAGAAGAGCCCCGAGGGCGATCCCGGCCGTGACCCGACTGCCGAGGCGGAAGTCGTCGTTGTCCTTCCCTATGCGATTGCTCATTCCCTGTCTCCTCAATGCCGCGGCTTAAGACCTGCGGTCGTTGTCTTGGTTATGCGTGCTCGACGATCACGATGGCTCTATGGCCATCGAGATGGATCGTGGTCTCGTAGATGCTGTCGCGGTCGAAATCGGCCTCGATCACGGTCCGGTCGATGCTCTCCGACCGCTCATGGCGGAATCGGATCCGTGCGTCGTCATCGTCGACCTTGTCGCCGTAAATGCTCTCGAACTGGTCCTCGAGCTGATCGAAGACCTTCTCGAAGATGTCGTACTTGGACATCCTGATGCGGTCTCCCGCCTCGAAGTCGAGGATCTCGTGAAGGACCGTCGCCGCTGGGTTGGCCGGGGGCGGATCGGTGAACTCGAATACGTCGTTACCGGCACCACCCTCCATGACGACGGGCCGCTGCCCGACGACGAAACGGTCGTCACCGGCACCGCCGACCACCGTCTCGATGCCGCAGAACGTGTCGGAGCCGATGTCGGAGCCGCTGGCCGTTCCCTCGGTGAAGTCGACGGTGATCCCATCCTCCGAGGACGAGTAGTCCAGCGTGTCGCAACCGTCCCCACCGTCGAAGACGTCATCGTCACCGTCGGCCTCGGCCCTGATGATGTCGTTCCCGCAACCTCCCGAGACCGAATCCTGTCCGGCACCGTCCGCGAGCGTATCGTCGCCTGTGCCGCCGTCCAGGGAGTCGTCCCCGTCGCGTCCGGAGAGCCTGTCGTCCCCGGCTCCTCCCGAAATCGTCTCGTTCCCCCCGGCCCCGGAGACCGTGTCGTTACCCGAACCACCCTCGGCAATCTCGAAGTCAATTACGACGTTGTTTTCGATCTCGGATCCGTTGGCGGTTCCCAGGGAAAGGTCGACAGCAACGCCGCACCCGGTGTCAGACAGGTCGAGCGTGTCGGTCCCGTTGCCGCCATCGTAGCGATCGCTGTCGCCGTCGATCCCCACGACGATCCGGTCATTGCCTTCCCCGCCCGACGCCGTGTCCTGCCCGCTGCCATCATGAAGCGTGTCGTTGCCAGCACCCCCGTCCAGCGCGTCATTGCCGTCGCCGCCGTCGATCCGGTCGTTCCCGGCACTGCCCGAGAGGGTCTCGTTGCCTGCGGAGCCGGAGAGCGTGTCGGCACCTGTACCGCCCCTGACGATCTCGAAGCCTCCGACCTGGTTGTCGCTGATCTCGCATCCCTCGGCGGAGCCTTGCGCCAGATCGACTTCGACGCCGAGTGCTGTGGCGGACAAGTCGAGCGTATCGGTTCCGGCACCGCCGTTGTAGATGTCCCTGTCGCCGTCGAGGGCGACGACGACATGGTCGTCGCCGTCTCCGCCGGCCACGGCGTCCCACCCCGTCCCGTCGAGGAGGAGGTCGGCACCGGCCCCGCCCTCGAGTTTGTCGTTGCCGTCACCGCCCGAGACTACGTCGTTGCCGTCGCCGCCCGCGAGAATGTCGTCGCCCGCGTTGCCTTCCATCTTGTCGTCTCCGGCATCGCCGTTGACGAGGTCGTTCCCGCCCCCGCCGAACAGCGCGTCGTTGCCGCTGCCGCCATGGATCTGGTCGTGGCCGCCGTCGCCGAAGACGGTGTCGTTCCCATCGTCGCCGAACAGGCGGTCATCCCCTTCGCCGCCCGAGATCTGATCGTCTCCGGATCCGCCGAAGATGATGTCGTTCCCATCTCCGCCGCGAATGATGTCGTTGCCCGCACCGGCAACGATGTGGTCGTCCCCCGCGCCGCCGTCGATCAGATCGTCTCCGGCACGTGCGTCGATGATGTCATTGCCGCCGCGCCCGTCGATCGCATCGGCGCAAGAGGTCCCCAGGAGCATGTCGTCTCCGTCCGTGCCGACGAGGGAGTTCCTGATCACGGAGAAGTAGGCGTGCTGGACGATCGTGGCCTTGCCGTCCGTGATCTCGTACGTGACGGTCACCGGGCCGAGTCCGTTCGCGTCGTAGAGCCATCCCTTTCCGTTCCATGTGATCGTGCCCGAGGACACCTTCAGATTCTTGATCGACAGAACCTCCCCGTCGGGATCCGTTGCATTCGCCAGCAGTTCCGACAGGCCGATGAGGACGGCCGCACAGCCTGCCACGTCGCGGAGATACACTGGTCCGCCCGTCCGCGGCGCCCGGTTGGCAGGCTTGCTGAGATCGTCTTCTTCGTCCACCGGGCTCGGGATCGGGTCCGAGTGCCTGGGACCGTTGTCATTCCCCTCGTCCCTTCCCGATCCCTCTCCGGGAGGCCTGTCATCCAGGTCGTTATCCCTGGGGCTTTGGCCTCCACCCGAGCTTCCGCTAGGTCCTGCTCCGGTGGCAGGATGGACGTTGTCGTTGGACGCGAAGAGCGGCCCCTGGAACCGTGCATGCCCACTCACGTTCGACCGCTGCGAGAACGGCTCCACGAACTGGAGCGGCGGCGAGTCGACCATCAGGAACGTCGGTTCGGGAAGGCGGTTGTCGAAAGGCGAGCCTGACCCGATCGGGCGCGGCTGTTCCTCCGGCTGGGCGTCACCCTGCTCGAGTGGCTCCAGCGGGCCGGATAGCATCCCGGCATCAACGAGCTTGAGGTGCGGTTTCCCGCCATCCTCCGGCCGGAGGGGGGCCTCGCCCTCTTCCGGAAGACGGCCCAGGCTCGGCATGGCGCTCTTAAGATAGGCGGCGATGCCGAGGATCAGCGCGCCGAACGCCAGCGGCATCTTCGAGAGCCTGGCTTCCTTCAGCTCGTAGCGTTGGCGGGATTCGGCCTCTTCGGCTGTCCCCCCACCCTTGGTTCCCTTGACGTCGATAATCATGCCATTGCCCTCGCGGAAAGAGGCGCCGTCGCAGGTGCGGGTGCCTTGGCGGTCGCGGCATCCATCGCCCCGCGGATGCCGATGATCTCCTCCTTCGGCCCGAAGGCGGCCATGCGTCCGTTCTGGATGACGGCGACCACATCGACAGCCACGAGGGCGCTCGGACGGTGGGCGATGACCAGGGCGATGCCGCCGCGGGCGCGCACCGTCTTGATCGCCTCGGTCAGGGCGGCCTCGCCCTCGCCGTCGAGGTTGGAGTTCGGCTCGTCCATCACCACGAGGAACGGATCCTTGTAGAGCGCGCGGGCCAGACCGATACGCTGCCGTTGTCCGGCCGAGAGGGATGCGCCCTGCGCACCGAGCTTGGTGCGATAACCGTCGGGCAGGCGCACGATCATCTCGTGGATGCCCGCCGCCTGGGCGGCTGCCACGATGGCACGGGACTCGTTCTCCGCATCGAAGCGGGAGATATTCTCCGCGACCGTGCCGTCGAGCAGCGACACATCCTGCGGCAGGTAGCCGACGTGCCGGCCGAGATCCTCGTCCTGCCACTGGGTGAGCTCGGCACCGTCGAGCCGGACGCTGCCACGCAGCACAGGCCAGATGCCCGTGAGGGCACGGACCAGGGTTGTCTTGCCGCCGCCACTCGGGCCGATGATGCCGAGCGCCTGCCCGGCCTTGACCTGGAACTCCACGTCGCTGAGCAGCACCCGGCCGGAGTCGGGCGCCGCCACCGTGATACGCTCCACCTGGAGCGCCCCCTTGGGAGCGGGCAAGGCCAGCGGCTCCTCCAGGTCGGCGAGTGCGATCACGGTCTCCTTGAGCCGCTGGAAGGCGGTGCGGGCGGCGACCACGCCTTTCCAGTTGCCGATGGCTTGGTCCACCGGGGCGAGCGCCCGGGCCGAGGCGACGGAACAGGCGATGATCGCGCCCGAGGACAGTTCGCCCTGGATCGTCAGGTACGCGCCTAGACCCAGCGTCGCCGATTGCATGATCATGCGCAGCACCTTGGAGACGGCTCCGAAGGTGCCGCTGATGTCGTTGGTCCTCGTCTGGAGGCTCAGGTGCTCGGCGTTGGCCTTGTCGAACCGCGCCACCGCGCGCTTGGCCATGCCCATGGCCTTGAGGATCTCGGCGTTGCGAGCGTTCGAGTCCGCGATGGCGTTGCGCTCGATCGCGGCCTGGTGCGTCGAGCCCGCGAGCCGCCGGGTCATGATCTCGGTGGCGATGGTGAGCAGCGTCAGAACGACGGCGCCGCCGAGCACGAGGGCGCCGAGCAGCGGGTGCAGGAAGTAGACGAAGGCGAGGTAGAGCGGCATCCATGGCAAGTCGAAGAGCGCCGTTGGACCTTGGCCGCCGAGAAAGCTGCGCACGGTGTCAACGTCTCGTCCGCGCTCCAACGCCTCGGACGTGGAGAAGCCGAAGCGCGGCATGTCGATGGCGACCTGGTGCGCCAGGGGCGCGATGCGCCTGTCGAGCCGCGCGCCGACCCGGACGAGCACCTGCGAGCGGATCACGTCGAAGAGGCCCTGGAACAGATAGAGGCCGATGGCCAGGACCGACAGGGCCAGGAGCGTCGGGACGCTGCCGCTGGTCAGTGCCCGGTCGTAGATCTGGAGCATGTAGAAGGAACCGGTCAACGCGAGGACGTTGATGATTCCCGACACGGAGAAGAGGAAGATGACGATGCCCTTGAGGCCCTTCGTCATCCTCTCGGCCGCCTTCCGCTTCTGGGCCGACGTGAAACTGGTCCCGCGCATTGGTCCGTCCCTGCTGGTGGTCTTGTTGCTTGATCTTGTCGTCTCTTATGGAGTGACTGGCGGGCCAGGAATGGCCCGCCAGTCGTCGTCCCTCCCGTGGGGGGTTAGGAGAGGACGAAGTCGGAGGCCTTCAGGTCGTGGATGCCCTTGAGGCTGATCTTGAACTCAGCCGCATCGGGTCCGGTGGTGTTGCCGCTCACGACCGTGTAGTCGCCGTCATCGCGGGTCTCGTGGGAGATCACGAGCTGGGCAGGTCCGGTGAAGGACGACCCGTTCGCCAGCGTGAAGGCCTGCTTTCCGCCCGCTCCCGTGTTGGCGTCGATCGCCGAAAGGTCGAGACGGTCGCCCGGCTGGAAGCCGAGGATCGTGTCGCCGCTGGCATCGGCCGCCGACAGGAAGCGGAAGACGTCGTTCCCCGCCCCGCCGTCGATCACGTTCACCGCGTGGTTCGCCGTGATCGTGTCGTTGCCCGATCCGGTCACGATGTTCTCGATGCCCCAGATCGTGTCGGCACCGCTCTGCGTGCTGAACACGCTGCCGCTGCCGCCATTGGCCCCGAGGTTCGCCGTGATGTTCGCGGTGATCGCGGACATGTCCAGCGTGTCGTTGCCGGTCCCGCCCGTCATGTCGTCGCCGTAGTAGACGTCGTTGCCGTCGTTCACGGATGCCATGATGCGATCGTCCCCTGCGCCGCCGTAGACGGTGTCGATGCCCATTCCTGCATCGATCAGGTCGTTGCCGTCGTCTCCGAGGACACGGTCGTTGCCCGCATCGCCGTAGAGCATGTCGGCATCGCTGCCGCCGAGCATGGTGTCGTCGCCGTCGCCGCCGAACATCATGTCCCGACCGGCCTCGCCGCTCACGAAGTCGTTGCCTGCTCCGCCGTGGACGACGTCCGCCCCAGCCCCGGCGACCACGTTGTCGTGGCCGTCGAGCGCCATGATCGTCTCGCCCGCCGCGGTGCCGACCAGCACCTCGGTGCCGTTCGTTCCGGCAATGGGAGCGCCGATCGAGGTGCCGGGCTGCGTCGTGGGAGGAGTCCCGGTCTCGCCGGTGTCCTCATCGTGGTCGCACGAGTCGTCGTCTTCCTCGTCGTCCTCGCGGTTGCCGGGAGTGGGCGTCTCGCCTTCGTCCTCGTCATCGTCGTTGCCGGGAGCCGACGTGTCGTCATCCTCCTCGTCGTCATCGTGATCACCGGATCCGACCTGCGGCATCCCGCCCTCGCTCACGAAGCGCACGGTGTGCGTGCCGTTCGTCATGGTGGTGACGCCATCCTCACCGGTCGTGACGTCGTAGTCCGCCAGCACCGCGCCCTCCGGCAGTTCGATCACGTCCTGCGGGCGAAGGGTGCCCACGATGGCGTCGTTGCCGCCCAGCGACTTGAAGACGATCCGGTGCGCCGACTGGAGCGCCGAGATGTCGACAATGTCGTCGCCGTCCGAGCCGATGAGCGTGATCGTGTTCGGCCGTAGGCTGGTCACGGTCTCGAAGTTGCCGAAGATCTCGAACCGATCGTTCCCGACCTGTCCGTTGCCGCCCACGTTGGTGCCGTTGACGACGATCTCCTCGATCTCCGTGATCTCGGCAATGATCGTCTCGGGCTGGCCTGCCGTCTGGCGGGTGACGACGATCTCGTTCTCGTCGCTGCCCGCATAGGCAATCCGGGCGACCGCCTCGTCGTAGGTGTAGATGCGGTAGGTCTCCGACTGCTGGTTGCCGATGATGACGAGGGTGTCGCCGTTCGCTCCTTCCGTTCCCCCGTTGATGACGTCCGAGCCGTCGCCGACCCGCCAGACGAAGGTGTCGTCGTCCGGTGCCCCGGTCACGGCGTTGTCGCCTGCGCCGACGTCGTGCCCGTTGAGGGTGTCGTTGCCCGCTCCGCCGATGATCACGTCGCCGCCGTTGCCGCCGGTGATGACGTCGTCGCCGGAGGTGCCGAGGATCAGGCCCGGACCCGTCGTCGGGGTGGCGCCGTTGGTGACGATCTGGAGGGCCTCGCCGTTGCCGAACTGCACCCTCTCGATGCCGTTGAGCGTGTCGGTGCCCCCGTTGCCGATCAAGTCCCTTACGGTGATCAGTCCCTGATTGTTGGTCCCGATCTCGTAGTTCGCCGCCGGCCCGTCGAAGACAGCGACATCCGTCCCGGTCCCGCCGTTCAGCGTGTCGCTGGCAGCCCCGCCCTTGAGGGTGTCGTTGCCGTCACCGCCGAAGATGGAGTCGTTGCCCGTGCCGCCGGTGATCTGGTTGTTGGCGGCATTGCCGTTCAGCGTGCGGGCGCCGTTGCCGCCGCCCTGAACGACGAGGTTCTCGACGTTGGCCGCCAGGGTGTAGTCCCCGCTGCCGGTCAGGATGACCGTGTCGGTGCCGGAGCTCGCCCCCACGCCTTCGATGACCTGGTCGACGTTCGCGCCGGAGGTGCCGTCGACGTAGTAGGTGTCGTCGCCGTCGCCGCCCGCCATGGTATCGCCGCTTGCAGTCGCGGCAGTGATCGTCAGGTCGTCGATCCACACGTTGTCGGGATTGATGGTTCCACTGTTGGCGTTCGTTCCGCTGACGGTGAACCGGATCGCCGCATTCGCGGTGAACGGCCCGTTCAGGACGAAGTTCTCGATGGAGCCTCCACCCGATGCGCCGGTGATCACCTGAACGGTCTGCCACACCGGGGGATTGGCGAGTGCATTCGGGGAGAACTGCACTGTGACGGTTTCGCCCTGGTCGAAGCTGTTCTCCTGGTACGTGTAGCTGATGGTTGCGGAGGTCCGCCCTGCCAGGTTGAGCGTGCGTTGGATCGACGCCGTTCCGTTACCGGGATCGCTGTCATCGTCACGGAAGACCAATCCGTTGGCCGGGTTTCCGCTGTCGATGCGGATCTGACCTTGCGAGGCACTGCTGACATTGCCGTTGTCGCCGTTCTCGACCCAGGCAGATGTCCAGCCGGAACCGCCGCCCAACGTCGAGGTGTTGAAGCTGTCCGTGATGGTCACGGACGACCCGCCGCTGGCGCCACCATCGAGGGTGTCGTTGCCGGCTCCGCCGATGAGCGAGTCGTTGCCGTCTCCACCCTCGAGGATGTCGTTCCCGTCACCGCCGTTCATCGTGTCGTTGCCGTTGAAGCCGAGCACGAGATCGGCCTCATTGCCTCCGCTCAGGCTGCTGTCGTTGACGTTGGTTCCGGCGATGATGCCATAGGAGACGCCACCGATCTCGGCACGCTCGATGCTGATCAGCGTGTCGGTGCCGCCTGCCGTGCTGGTCACCGTCACCCTGCCTTGGGCGTTGATGCCGAAGGTGTAGTCGGTGAGCGCCCCGTCCAGCACGACTGTGTCGGTCCCGGTCCCGCCGTCGAGCGTGTCGGCCCCGGCATTGCCCGTCAGCCTGTTGTCGAGGGCGTTGCCGATGCCGACCGACGCGTTGCCGGCGAGGATCAGGTTCTCGACGTTCGCTGCCAGCGTGTAGCCCGTCGAACCCGTCACCCAAGAGCGGACCGTGTCGATCCCGCCCGCGGCGTCCTCGACGACGACATCTGACGTGGTATCCACCACATAGGTGTCGTTGCCCGCGCCGCCGACCATCCGGTCGGCTCCCGCACCGCCGTCGAGGACGTTATCCCCGGCGCTGCCGGTCAGGGTATCGGCCTGCGAGCTGCCCGTCAGGTTCTCGATGCCGATCAGGGTGTCGGTGCCCGCGCCGCCGGTGTTCTGCGGCTGGGTGGTCGCCAGCGAGACATTGACGCCCTGGGCCGCCCCGGCGTAGCTCGCCGTGTCGGACCCTACGCCGCCGTCGATGCGGTCGTCGCCCGCGCCGCCGTTCAGGACATCGTCGCCCTGCTCGCCGTAGAGCTGGTCGTTGCCAATCCCGCCGGAGAGGGCGTCGTTGCCGAAGCCGCCCCGCACCGTGTCGTTGCCCGCCCCGCCGTCGAGGGCGTTGTCGGCGTTGTTGCCGAGCAGGGTGTCATTGCCCGTGCCGCCGATCACGTTCTCGACGCCGCGGACGAAGTCGAACCCGGTCGCCACTCCGGTCAGCAGGTTTACCGACAGGGTGTCGGCGGTGCCGTTGTAGTCGAGGGTATCGACGCCCGCGCCGAGGTCGAGCTGCATGTTCTCGACGTTCGTCACGGTTGCCTGCACTGTAGCATTTCCAACCCGGGTGATGACGCCGCCCGCCATCACGACGCGGGCCGTGTCGTTCGCACCTGCGGTCGCCTCGACGATGCGCAGGGTGTCGCTGTCGGCCCCGCCGTCAATGACGTCGGCACCGTCGCCGCTGCGGTAGACGACGGTATCGTTGCCGGCTCCCGCATCGATGGTGTCGTTGCCCGTGCCGCCGATCAGGGTGTCGTTGCCGTCCCCGCCGACGAGGCGGTCGTTGCCGCCGGCCCCGTCGAGGGAGTCGCCGCCCGCACCGCCGGAGATGTTGTTGGCGCTGTTCCCGCCGATGACGATGTCGTCGCCTGCGGTGGTCCTCAGGTTCGGGTTCGTGACGGTCTCGCTGATGTTCGTGGCATTATCAGAGATGTAGTTGCCGACGATCCCGGTCACGGCCGATACCACCGAGTGGTTGTTCCCGAGGTCGTCGGTGTAGTCGACGACGGCACGGATGTACCTGCCCACATGGGCCTGGCCCGGAGTGAAGGTCCGAACGGTGGTGCTTTCGAAGACGGACGTCCACGGACCGTTCGGGTTGCTGGCTATCTCCCAGCGGTAGGTCATCAGCGACTCCTCGAAAGCGTCGGTGATGCCGTCGGGATCGGTGAAGGCGACCGTCGCCGTCAGCACCTGGCCCTCGGTCGGGGTCATGTCACTGATCAGCAGGGGGCCTTCCGGCGGGTTGTTGACGCCGACCACCCCTTCCGTCGGGGACGAGTAGACCGTCTCCGGCACGCCGCCCGCGTCGATGTAGGTGCCGATGACCCGAATGCGCAGCCCGGTGTGCTCGGAGGCGGGTGTGAAGGTGTCGCCCGTGACGCCGTCGACGTCCTCGTAGTCGCCGGTGCCGTCGTTGCGCTCCACCTGCCAGCGGTAGGTGATCCCGGTCACCGTGCCGCCGGGGTTGTTCTCGTCGCGGACGTTCGCGGCGGAGACCCGCAGCGGCTGGCCTTCGACAGCAGGCATGCCGAGGATCTCGAGCCGGCCCGTCGGTCCGATGTTGCCCGTGTCCTTGATGACGTACACCCCGTCGGAGAACTGGATGCGCTCGATGTTGATGAGCACGTCCGCACCCTCGTCGATGCGCGGGTCGATGTTCTCGTCCTCGCGGCGGGCCACGAAGACCTTGTCGCCCACATGGGTGATCTCGTACCAGCTCATGTTACCGGCATAGACCGCCGTGTCGGTGTCGTTGCTGCCGTCGGCGTGCAGGATCTCGCGGACGTTCTCGAGGATGCCCGGGTTGACCTCGCGGGTGAGCGTCAGGTCGGTGAGCGCCCTGCCCCCGAACTGCGCCACCGCGCCCGCCTTGGGCACACCGTTGTCGAGGTCGAAGTCCGCCTCGCGATAGATCTTGGTGGTCAGGCCGTCCGTTGTGTAGGCCGTCCCGTCCTTCTCGAACCGGATGCGCACGTTCATCCAGGCGTCGCCGTCGATGACGTCGTTGCCGCCCTTGCCCTCGAACGTGTCGGAACCGTCGCCGCCGAGCAGGATGTCGGAGCCGTCGCCGGTCTCCATCACGATAGCGTCAGCGTTGGACGCGTCCCAGGTCTTATGGCTGAGCAGGTCACGCAGGCCGTCGATGCGGCGTACGCCCTGCTCGGTCAGCGCGTTCGACCAGGAGTAGAACGGGTCGTCCGGGGCCGGGATCGCGGCGCCGCCGACGATCTCGTCACGGGCGCCCTGCGCCACCGAGCGTCCGGTCAGGATGTCGTTGTGCTTCCAGCCCGACAGTCCCTCGACCAAGTCGAAGCGGTCGCGCAGGATGAACTCCTCCTGGTTCTGGAAGATGCCGATGCCGAGGTCGGAGTTCGCCGCCACCGCGTCGCCCTTGTGGATCGCCCAGTCGAACCCGGCCATGCCGTTGTTGCGCTGGATGCCCACACCCTGGAACATGATGTCGTCGCCGGACTCCGCGTCGTAGTCGACATCGCCGTTCGACCCGTTCAGGATGTCGTGGCCGATGATGGTGGAGTTGAAGAACAGCTCCGAGTTCTCGCCCGCCAGGGTGTCGAAGCGGCCGCCGCCCTCCATCCAGTCGTCACCGGCCTCGCCCATGAGCATGTCCATGCCGTCGCCGCCGAGGATGTAGTCGTTCTCGGTTCCGCCCATGACCGTCTTGCCGTCGGGCCCGGCGACGATGAAGTCGCTGCCGGAGTTGCCGAACACGAGCGAGAGGCCGCTGCCGCCGTGGATGACGTCGTTGCCGGCGTCGCCGTGCAGGAAGTCCGCCGCCCCGATGTCGGTGCCGGCATTGGTGATGATGTCGTCGCCGTCGCCGCCGTGGACGTGGTCGACGCCGTAGCCGCCCTCGAGGCGGTCGTCGCCGTCCTCACCCCAGAGGCTGTCGTCACCCTCGCCACCGATCAGGGTGTCGTTGCCGGCCGAACCCTGGATGACGACGTGGTCACCGCCGTTGTAGCGCACGTACTCGGAGACGCCGTCGCTGAAGAGATTAGCGGGCAGCGTCTGGCTGAAGGGCTGCCCGGCCACCACGATGACGTGGCTGTCAGGCTGCGCAGGATAGATCGCGCGTCCCTCGGTACGCCCCGAGACGAGGTAGTGGTAGAGCGGATCGATGCCTGCCGCCGCTACATCCGGGTTCGCCACGAGATAGCTCTGGACGTCGAACTCGGCCGATGGGTTGCGGCCCTCCATCCAGCCGGAAGCCATGTAGTGCTCGAGCGGATCGACGCCTGCCGCCGCCACATCCGGATTCTGGAGCAGGTACCAGGCGGGATCGAAGTACTCGTTGGGCTTTCTCCCCTCTGTCCGCCCGCTCGACGCAAAGTGCGCATCGGGATCGATGCCGGCTGCCGCCACGTCCGGATACAGGCGATTGTAGCCGTCATCGTCGACGAGCACGTCGAGATGGTTCGGCATCGGCTTCGGATCGATCACGAGGAGCTTGACGGTATGGCTGCGCGTCTCCCCCGAGGCATAGGTAGCCGTGACGACGGCCTCGAATACCCCGCCTACCGTCGGCGTGCCCACGAAGCTGCGCGCGGCGGCATCGAATGTCACGCCCTCCGGCAGGCCGGATGCGGTCAGGGCCGTCGGGGCATCATCGCCACGACGCTCGACCATCTTCGAGATCGCCTCGAGCACCGGATTGTCGTGCTCGGGGTCGTCCTGCCCGGTCATCTGCAACTGCTTGGCGAGATCGGCGTAGAGCACGAGGTCCGGCCGCGAGAAGATATCGCCGGGAACCGCGGTGCCCTCCTCGCCGAGATCCGTGTTGCGCAGCATCATCTTGGCGAGAGAGTTGCTCTCGAGCTCCGACAGCAGGTTCATGCCCTGGACGCGGGACAGGTAGTAGAAGCGGTCGCCGTCCTGGAGGTTCTCCATCTGGAGCTCGAAGATGGCCGAGAAGGTGGAACCCAGCATGCCGCCGAAATCCATCTTCTTCTCGGCGATGCCGCCGACCCAGAGATCGATGTCCTGGAGTCCTCCGAGCTTCCCGTCCGTCGCGTAGACTCCCGTGGCGTTCAGGAAGTCGGAACGATCCTGGGCCGAAGGAGGAACGATGGTCTTCTGCAGCTTGGTGACCGGATCGACGAACGTCTCCGTGGTGCCGAAGACGATCGCCATCGCCGCGGCGCGCTTGCCCACGACTGTATCCTCGGCCTCGATGAGCGCGTGCGTACCGTAAGCCGCGATGAAGTTAATGATCGATTCAGGATTCTTGAGGTTGAGCGCGAAGTCCATCCAGCTCGTATAGGGGTCGAGCTGGCTGTCGCCGCCGGCGATCTCCCTGAACTGGGCGCGGGCCTCGTTCAGGGTCGGCATGCCGGTGTCGCGGCCGCGGGCGATGTTGATCGCCGCGAGGTCGAGCGGGATGCCGGTGAGCTGGTTGCGCAGGACGTTCGTGACGAACTCGTCGATCTCGTTGCCGACCTGGGCGCTCATGCCGCGCAGGACGGCGCCGGCTGCCTGCTCATGGGTGAGCGTGCCCTCATTGTCGTAGGCGAGCGGGTTCAGGAACGCGTCGAACAGCGTCATGCTGCCGTCCTGGCCGTCGGCGTAGGTCCGGTCCACGGTCTCGTTGAGCATCGAGTGGCCGAAGCGGTAGACCACGTTGGCGAACTCGGAGAAGATCGCCGGGTTGATGTCCGGGTCGGGCTCGAACAGGAACGCGTCCACGTCCGGCTGCATCTTGCGGGCGAATTCCTCGAACACGAGGTGCTGGTACTCCATCTCGGTCACGAAGCGGCCAGCCTGGAACAGACGCTCGCCGTCCCACTTCAGGGAAGAGACGAAGTCCTCGTACCCGGCGCTGCCCTGGGCCGGGATCTGGGTGCCCGCCGGAAGGTCCACCAGGAGCCATTCGTTGAGGAAGGCAAGGTCGCCCGACTGGAGCACCACATCCTTCGTATGCTCGACGATGAGGTTGTGCTCGCCGTGGAAGACGTGGTGGATCGCGGTCAGTCCGATGTTCTCGTTGCCGCGACCGTCGCCGGTGATGAAGTGCTTGTCGAGCAGTTCGTTGTCGTACTCGGTGTTCTGTCCACGTTGATTGGCGACAGCGTTTCCGGCGAGATCGTCACCATCCGCCATAAGCTGGCCGTTCTTGACCACGGGCACGGCGTTGTGCGCGATGTCGTCGAGGAAGGCGTGGCTGGTGCGGATCGCCCCGACGGCTCCGTTCTCAGGATTGACCACCGTCCAGGAATTGATCGGGGATTCCGGGTTGCCCTCGACGAGCACGTCGTCCTCCGTGCCGAGGATGCCGTCCGCACCCAGCCCGAGGACGAGTTGTGCGTAACCGTTCGGGCCGGGGATGAAGTTGCCGTATTGGTCGGCGGCGACCAGCGGGATGCTGCCGACATCCCTGTCGGTCAGCTCAATGCCGAGGAATTCCCTAGCGTGCGCCTTGACGTCCGCCCAGGTGGCCAAGCCGCCTTTCGCACCTTCGAGCAGGTGGCCCGTCGCGACCGGCTTGCCGTCGGGGCCGATCTCGTACTCGCGCATGAAGACCTGCTTCGAGGCGTGCGAGCCGTAGGTCTGGTTCTGGTCGACCCAGGCCGTCGTCGTGTTCTTGGCGCCCTCGCCAATGGTCGCCCGGGTCAGCGGCATGAAGTTGGAGTGGCTGCCGGGGACGTAGAGCGGGTCGTCCGGTGAGAGCGGCATGTAGATCGTGCCGTTGCCGCCCTTGGCGACGAGGTCGAGTCCGTGGTCGAAGAATTGGCCGAACAGGGTGAAGACCGAGCTGTACGGAGCGGAGTCGCCGATGTCCGGCGAGATGTTGTTGAACTGGTAGGAGACGAGCGGGCTGCCGTCGTTGGCGAGCTTCGGCGTGCCGTCCTCATTGAGGATCGGGGTGAAGGAGACGTCCTTGCCTTCCGCCTTGTACCGCTCGTAGAGCATGGTGGCGATCGGGTTGTTGCTGGTCTGGTCGACGATCAGGTTCGAGATGATGCGGGGATCGGCGTCGACCAGCGTGCCTCCCTCGAGTCCGTACCTGTCCGTCGGCGTTCCGTGCTGCCCGTAATTGCCGTCGACGAAGTCGATCTGGCCGGGCGATCCGGCTCCGAACGTGATGCTGTCGCCGTCGAGGTCATTGCGCCAGTTCGGATCGGTGATCCGCACGAACGGCTGGTCCGAGGAACCCCAATGCTCGCGGCCCGGGACGAGGTTGTTGTAGCTGCCGTCGACGGTGCGCAGGCCGTACGGCAGGAGCGGGCTGTCGACCAGTTCGGACATCGGCGTGCCCGCCGCGTGCTGCTCCGCGATCTTGATCTGCTTGAGGATGTATTCGAGATCGTGCTTGACCAGCTGGACCATGGTGCTTCTCCCTCTGAGGCTTTGTCTTGTGTGCGCATTGTCCCGGCCGGGGCGACCTCGCCCATCAGCCTGCAATTCCGTCGACAATATTGGCCAAGAGCCGCACGGCCCGCATCGGATGGAGGTACAACGATTTGTTAACCATCGGTCGAGGTCCGCGCCTGGACCCGGGCCCGGGCGCCTCCTGGACCTAGGTCCAGTCCCTTCACGGAGTGTGCCCCTCTCGCAGACTGCACGGCGTCACGGACGATCAGGAAACGAGCCCCCAAACGGGATGGGACATCGGCATGGGCTTTCGAGTGCACGGCCAGGACCATTCGGGCCGGATAATCCCGGACGTGGCCTTTCTGTCGGTCCGGTGTCCGGGGAATTGATGCCCTCCGCCGGCATCGTCCGGACCGGCGGCAGCATCCTCTCGGCTGGGGTCTTGTCGGCAGCCGGCCTGCGCATCGATCCTTCCCGGATCGCCGTAATGGGGTTCTCGCGTGGCGGACCCTGAGCCCTGTACGGGAGCCTCGAGCGCTCCCAGGCGGCGCATAGGCCGAAGGGCGTGGAGATTGCCGCCGACCTGCCGTTCTACCCGGCCTGCAACTTCGAACTCGTCGGTGGATTCGAAGTCTCAGATGCCGCGATAACGGAATATCCCGGCGCGCTCCACGCCTTCGAGAATCCGAAGAGCCCATCCTTCAACGTCTTTCCGGACGCGCAGACGTCCCGCAGTTGTCGGAGGCGCGAGGGGAACGGACGGTTCCTCAATGCCGACACGGGGCAGCCCTTCACCTACCGGGATGCCTGCGTGGAACTCGGTCCGGCAATTCAATACGACGACGGTGCGGCCGATGCGGCGCAGGCTGCGGTCAGGACGCTTGCCACCAGGATCCTTCGCTTGGCGAACTGACGGGCATCATGAGTGCCGGCTGGGGATTCGGAGGCATTCGCCTTCGACCCCGCCTTACACTCCCCTGTTCCCGAGATCGTCCCACGCGCGCTTAGCGATGAGAACTGCCTCGACCCGGTTCCTGGCCTTGAGCTTCCTCAGGATGTTGGTCACGTGATACTTGACGGTCTTTTCCTGCACGTCCAGTCGTTCGCCGACCTCGCGGTTGCTCAGTCCGCTGGCGACGAGGCGCAGCGTGCGCCTCTCCTGGTCCGAGAGGGTTGCCAGCGGGCTCGCCTCCGCCCGTACCCTGTTCGACAGCACGCGGAGCGCGAGGTCGGGGGACACGACGCTGCGGCCGTCCCTGAGACTCCGCACGGCCGCGATCAGGTCCGGTGCCCGGATCCCCTTGGGAAGGTACCCGACCGCACCTGCTTCCAGCGCCCCCGTCACGTCGTTATCGTCCTCAGAGACAGTCAGCATCGCGACCTTGGGCGGTTCGGGCATCCGGAGGATCTCGCGGGCGGCCTCGATCCCGTTCCCGGGCATCGAGACGTCGAGCAGGATGAGATCGAGGGAAAGCTCCCTCGCGAGCTGCACGGCCTCCGCGGCCGAGGCCCCTTCCCCCACGACCTCGATCCCGCCGTCAAACCCGAGCGACTGGATCACCCCGGCCCGGAACATCGCATGGTCATCCACCACGGCGACGCGAATCCTCTCAACCATCCTGTCCTCCCCCGGCCAAAGCCAACGTCATCTCGATCCTGGTCCCGCCGCCCGGTGCCTTGCCGATGCGGAACGTGCCGCCCAGACTTTCCGCCCGCTCCCGCAGCCCGACCAGCCCCAGGCCGGAATCGGGTCCGGCCGGACGGTGGATGCCCGTTCCCCCTTCGTCCTCCACGGCGAGGCACAGGACGTTGTCCTCGACCTCGCAGACCACGGTCTGGCCGTTGCCGCCGGCATGGCGGAAGGCATTGTTGAGGCCTTCCTGGACGAAGCGGTACGCGCAGATCCTGACCGCATCCGGAACGGCTTGGAAAACGGACTCGCAGCGGACGGCAACCGCGGTGCCGGTGCGCCGCTCGTGCGCACGGGCCGCCCGGCCGATGACCTCCGCGAGCGGCAGACCTTCGATCTCCGGCAGCATCAGTCCCTTCGACAGGGCGCGGATGTCGCGCTGGGCCTCCTCGAGGACAGAGTCCAGCACCTGCAACTCCTCCTCCCGCTGCGCGTCCGTCCCGGCGCGCCGGACGTGCTCGACCTTCAGGGCGGCCAGCCCCACGAGTTGCGCGGGACCGTCGTGCAGCTCCGCACCGAACCCCCGCAGGTAACACTCGGTCAGTTCCGAGACGCGGCCCGAGGCCCGCTGGACCCGTTCCCTGAGGGCCCGGTTGTGCTGGGACGTCCGCTCGACGTCCGCCATGCGCTCGCCGAGCTGGCGCTGCTGGGTCATGATGGTCCGGCTGCCGCGGTAAACGATCCAGAACAGGCCCGCCATGATCAGCCCGGTGGCACCGATCCGAGCGAGCCAGCTTTTCAGGCGCAGCCACCACAGCCGCCGCTCCAGCGGCTCAGTCGCCTCGTGGATCTCCGCGACGGCGATAATACGTCCGGTATGATGCTCCCGGATGGGGGAGTAGATCTCGAGATAGCGAGAGGTGAAGCCTCGGATCTCGTGCTCATCGGCTTCCAAGTCGGCGTAGCGCGCCGAAACCTCTCCCTGCATGGCCTCGACCATCCCTGCGGGAGGATAGAACCGGCGCCCGATCAGTCCGGGCGTCGTCGAGTAGGCGACGAGCCCGCCGTCTTTCCAGATCTCGACGTGGGGGAAACGGCTCCTGAAGTCCTCCCGGCCGAGCAGCCGGTCCAGTTCTGCCCGCTCCTTCACGGGCAGGACGTCGCCGGCCGCGAGATGATGGGCTAGCGGCGAGAGGATGCTGTCCATGAACAGGGCGGTCGTCGCGGCCTTCCGGTCGATCGTGTTCCTGGCGATGATCTCGGCGGTGAACAGCCCTTCGACGACCATCGCAAGCAGCATGATGGCGCCGCCCGTCACGGCGAACTGGCGGGTCAGGCTCCAGGATCTCACGACGGCGCCCCAACGCCGCGCTCCCATCCGTGCCGACAACCCCGACATGCCCTGCCCCAATGTGCGCCGTGAGGGCCCGAGGATACCTGGAACCGGCCGTCCCGCAATCGACGAAGGTCCAACGCGGGACCCGACTTTGGTCCAGGCGACTACCCCGTTCGGGCATGATGGGCCGACGCGTGGCACGGGCGGATCGGAAACGCCCGGGATCGCGTTTCCCTCACGGCCCGAACCGGTGCCGCGCCTTCCGCGCCATGTGCGGGGCGCCTTCAGAGCCCGCCGTCTACCTCCGTCGGGTTAGTACCTTCCGCCGTTGCGCTAGCCCCTCAGGATGACGGACTCCTTTCCTTTTGACGGCTATGCTTCTTGGACAGACAAGAAGACTTGGACCGGAGGGGCACGCGAACCGGCGCCGCCAGGTCCATGTCGGGGGGATCATACCATGGATTCGATTTCAGTTGCCTTGATCGACAGCCATCCTGTCACGATCGAGGGGGTGGCGCACGTGCTCGCCACGCAAGGCACATTCTCCGTGGTGGCGCGGGGCGAGAGCTCCCAAGACGCGCTCGCGATTGCCGGACAGCACCGGCCCGACCTGATGATCCTGGACCTGGCAATCCCCGGAGACGCCGTCGCGGCGATCTCAGAGATCGCGGCCAGGCATCCGGGCACGCGGGTCATCGTCTTCACGGCGGTCCCCAGCGTCGAGCATGCGGTGAGCGCGCTAGAGGCTGGGGCACGGGGATACGTGTCCAAGTCATGCGCGACGGGCGAGCTCGTCAATGCCGCAAGGGCCGTAATCGCCGGGGCCACCTACGTGTCGGAGATCTTCGCCAGTGGGGCGATCGCCGCGCTGAAGAATGCGTCCGTGCGCAAGATCGCCATGCAGGCGCTTAGCCTGACCGCCCGGGAGGACCAGATCGTCCATCTCCTGCTCGGGGGCCGGACCAACAAGGAGATCGCCTCCGACCTGGGCCTCACCGAGCGGACCGTCAAGCACTACATGACGGTCCTGATGCAGAAGCTGAATGTGCGCAACCGCGTCGAGGTCGTGATGGCGGCGCAGGATCTCAGGCGAAGCCCGGGCGGTCGGCAAGGGATCGCGTTTGGCTCCGCCGCTCGGCCATCCATGGCAGTCAGCAGCTTCACCGTTAGGGAGATGGGTCCCCGACCGCCCCGACTGTCCAATTGATTGCGGCGCAATGACGAGAAGGGAAGTCTGAAATCCTTGCTCAGGCCGATGAGGCCAATTGTGTAGCCGATCACGAGGGCTCCTCCTCCCATCGTCGCTAAAAAGCCTTCGGCGAAAGCTTTCACTATACGGGCGTTATGGAAGCGTGCGCTTATAGCGTCTCGATCTCCGTCTAGCGCACCGTGCAGACCCGGAGGGCCGCGTCAGCGACCCGCAGGGCCACGCCAGTGAAAAATGGACCTGTTTTTCCGAGCCCAACGATGCGCCAGCTCAGAAAGATGAGCATCGGAATGGATCCCAACAGGGCAAGTCGACTTTTGGGTCCGACGCTCTAGGCCTGCACCACAGGCACAGGATGGTCCGCGGCGGGTCAAACCGGGCGCTTAAGCGCGACCGTATAAGGGTCCTCTTTTGGCCTGATCTCGGATGTTCGCTAATGTTAAGACGATCAGGCTCTGGACCCGCAGCCTGCTGGGTTCACGTGCAGGTTCGATAGTGACTTTCTGGCGGCCACAGCCAAACCGCGCTGCTCTCAACTCTTTATATTACAAGGCTTTTCGACAGGTGAGTTAGAGTGGCGCGCCCTAGGGGAGTCGAACCCCTCTCTCCAGCGTGAAAGGCTGGCGTCCTAACCGATAGACGAAGGGCGCGGGTCATTCGGGGCGGTGCCGCCGAAGTGGGCGAACCTATAGATGGGTTCGTGACGCATCGCAAGCACCAGAATTGAATTATTCCGGCCTCGCCGCATCCATGATCCGGACCTCGACCTTTTCATTGCCGCCCCAGCGGTCGATGGAGAGCGTGCCGGCCACATGGAGTGGATTTCCGATGGCCTGCGACAGGGCATTTCCGAGCGGCTGCCCGGCGGCACGGAAGGCGATTCCGCCGATAAAGCTGCCGTCCCCGCCCCGAAGCTTCACGCGCATATGCCCGCCGCTGCCGACCTCACGCGCCTCGACGAGGCGATGCTGCGGGAAGACGAAGACGGGTTCCGGCTGGCCCTGCCCGAACGGCCCTGCCCGCTCCAGAGCCGTCACGACGGCAGGCTGGGCGCCGGCAGCCGTGAGGGTCGCGTCAACGGCGAAATCGTCCCTGAGACGCATGGTGCTCACCGGTTCGGTGAGCTTCTCGGTGACGAAGGCGAGGAAGCGCTCCAGATCGACAGCCTGAATCGTCACGCCGGCCGCCATGGTGTGGCCGCCACCCTTGATGGCGAGCCCCGCCTCGACGGCTGCGCGCACTGCAAACCCCAGATCCACGCCGGGCACCGAACGGCCAGAACCGGTCGCCGTGCCGTCGGCATTGAGGGTGAAGGCGAAGGCCGGACGGCGGAACCGCTCCTTGGTGCGGGCGGAGATCAGGCCGACGACGCCCGGGTGCCACTCGGCCGAGGCGGTCACGAGAACGGGCAGGTCCGGCATGCGCTCCAGCGCCATCATCGCCTGAGCCTCGGCTTCGGCGACGGCTACAACCTCGATGGCCTGGCGCTCCCGGTTGAGCCGATCGAGCTCGGCCGCGAGCCGACCGGCCTGCACGGGATCATCCGTCAGCAGAAGGCGCGAACCCAGGGCCGCGTCGCCGATCCGGCCGCCGGCGTTGATGCGTGGTCCGACCAGATAACCGAGATGCCAGCTTTCCGGAGCTCCGGCGAGGCCTGCCGTATCGAGAAGCGCCGCCAGCCCGACCCGGCGGCGGCTCTTCATGATGGCCAGTCCCTGGCGCACGAACGCCCGGTTGAGTCCGATGAGCGGAACCACGTCGGCAACGGTCGCCAGTGCGACGAGATCGAGGCTCCCCATGAGGTCGGGCTCGGGTCGTCCCTGGAAGAAGCCGCGGGAACGCAAGGTCCGGTTGAGGGCGACCAGGAACAGGAACACCACACCGGCCGCGCAGAGATGACCGAGCCCCGACAGGTCGTCCTGCCGGTTCGGGTTCACGATGGCGAGCGCCTCCGGGAGCTGCTCCGGCGCCTGGTGGTGATCGAGAACGATGGGATCGAGGCCGAGGCGCTTGGCTTCGGCCAAGGGCTCGATGCTCGCGGTCCCGCAATCGACCGTGACGAGGATGTCGGCGCCCTGCTCCTTCAGCGCCCGGATGGCATCGACATTCGGGCCGTAGCCCTCCGTGATACGGTCGGGGATGTGGATGGCATAGTCCAACCCGCAGGCGCGAAGATACTCGGCGAGGAGCGCTGCGCTGCAGGCCCCATCGACGTCATAATCCCCGAAGATCGCCACCTTCTCGTTGCGCATCACCGCATCGCCCAGCCGGGAGGCCGCAGCCTCCATATCGGTGAGCCCGTGCGGATCCGGCATGAGATCCCGCAGGCGCGGGTTCAGGAAGCCCTCGGCGTCATGGATCCCGACACCACGTCCGGCCAGGACACGGGACAGCACGTCCGGAAGGCCGTGGGTCTGCGCGATGGCGAGCGCGATCGTCCCCTGGGCGGCATCGCAGCGCTCGACCCAGGTGCGCCCGAGGGCGGATTGGGTGACGCCCAGGAAGGGCTTCGGCAGGAGAAGAGGAGATGATTCGGTCACGGCAGCAGTCTTATCCGCGAATTGTGGTCAAAGCATCCTGGGATGCTGGTGAGCTGCTTCGGCCTCGTCATGGCCGGGCTTGTCGCGGCCATCCCGATCCTGTGAAACGCCGCGTCTTCGTATCGGGATCACCGGCGCAAGGCCGGTGATGACGGAGGAGGGTGTCATTCGCGGCCCATCGACCGCCGGAATGACCGCGGCATCAGCCGAACAGATGGCGATACTGAATGAAGCCGCTGCGGGCGGCGACCTTGTCGTAGAGGGCCTGGGCCGTCGTGTTTGTCTCATGAGTCAGCCAATAGACCCTGCTCGCGCCGTGGGCTTTCGCCTTCTCGTAGACGGTCTCGATCAGGGCGCGCGCCACGCCCTGCCCCCTCGCCTCCTCGGCGGTGAACAGATCCTGCAGGTAGCAGTAATCCGCCGTGGTCCAGGTGGAGCGGTGATAGATGAAATGAACAATGCCGACGATCCTGCCGTCGAGAACGGCCGCGAGGCCATGCATGGGCTCCGCGGGATCGAGGAACCGACGCCAAGTGGTCTCCGTGACCTCGGGCGGCACGGATGACTTGTAGAACGTCAGATAACCCTGCCAGAGGGGCTCCCAGGCATTCCGGTCGTCAGCGGTAAAGGGGCGGATCTGAAGCATATTTGCTTCCCACTTTGAAAAACGTCGTCCCTCTGACGTCATCACCGGCCTCGTGCCGGTGATCCCAATGAAGAGAAGCGCCGCGCCTCACCGCATCGGGATGGCCGGCACAAGGCCGGCCATGACGTCGAAGGACGCCATTGTGAATCAGACCGTCAGGATGAGGCGAGAGCAGGTCAAAACGCAAATGGCCGGGCGAGCCCGGCCATGATGCATGTGGATTGCGCTCCGTCCCTGGACCGACTTAATCCAGGTGGAACTTCGCCAGTTCCCGGTGCTCGCCGTAGATGCGGCGGACGGTGCCGGTCGCGGAGCGGTAGACCACCGTCTCGGTGGTGATCACCTCCTGGCCGAAGTGGACGCCTCGGGTGAGCGCGCTGTCAGTCACGCCGGTCGCCGCCACGATCACGTCGCCACGGGCGAGATCCGTCATGTCGTACTTCTTGTTGGGATCGGTTACGCCCATCTGCAGGGCACGGGAGCGCTTTTCCTCCGTGTCGAGGATCAGGCGGGCCTGCATCTGGCCGCCGATGCAACGCAGCGCACCGGCCGCCAGCACGCCCTCAGGCGCAGCGCCGATTCCGAGATAGATGTCGATGCCGGTTTCCGCCGGCTTGGTCGTGAAGATCACACCGGCCACGTCGCCGTCCGAAATCAGGCGGACACCTGCGCCGGTCTTGCGGATCGCCGCGATCAGGTCCGCATGGCGCGGGCGGTCGAGCACGAGGGCGGTAAGCTCGTTCACCTTCACGCCCTTCGCCTTGGCGAGGTTGTGCAGGTTTTCCTCAGGGCTGGCGTCAAGATCGACGACGCCGGCGGGATAGCCGGGCCCGACCGCGATCTTGTGCATGTAGACGTCGGGAGCCGCCAGCAGGGTTCCGGCCTCGGCCATGGCCATGACGGCGATGGAGCCCGGCATGTCCTTGGCGCAAAGGGTCGTGCCTTCGAGCGGATCCACGGCGATGTCGACCTTCGGGCCCTGCTTGTTGCCGACTCTCTCGCCGATGAAGAGCATCGGCGCCTCGTCGCGTTCGCCTTCGCCGATCACGACCGTGCCGTCGATGGGAAGCTTGTTCAGCTCACGACGCATAGCGTCCACGGCGGCCTGGTCGGCGGCCTTTTCATTGCCGCGGCCACGCAGCCTGGCGGAGGCGACAGCCGCGCGTTCGGTGACGCGGACGAGCTCCAGGGTCAGGATGCGCTCGATGATTTGGCCCGGTTGGACGGTAATGCCTTGCGACATGGACGTGTCGTCTCCCTCTTGCGATCGTGTGGGGCCCCGAGAGGCCCGGTCGTGGGTTTATTCGCGTTCGATGCGAATGACTTGGGGCGGTTCGGCGATAAGACCATCCCCCGAGATTTTTTCCAGAGCCGAGCGGATCGACGCTTCGGTGGCCGCGTACGTGATGAGCACCAGCGAGACCGGCGCACCCGAACGCCCATGCGGGTCCTTGGTGGCGGCGATCTCCGAGCGCTTCTGCAGGATGCTCTCCAGCGAGATGTCGGCTTCGGCCATGCGGGTCGCCACACCGGCGGCCACACCCGGTCGGTCGTGGACCGTCAGGCGAACGTAATAGCCGCCCTCGTGGCGCTGCATGGGGGCGCGAGGCGCCTTCTCCAGGCGATCCGTCGGGGAGCCGAAGAGCGGCTGCACGGTGCCGGTCGCCACATCGGCGATATCGGCAACGACCGCGGAGGCCGTGGCATCGCCCCCGGCCCCGGGCCCGATGAGCGTCAGCTCTCTTACCGCATCGGCGTCGATGGTGACGGCATTCGTGACGCCCATGACCTGGGCGATCGACGACGTCCGGGGCACCATGGTCGGGTGGACGCGCTGCTCGATGCCGGTCTTGGTGCGTTCGGCGACGCCGAGGAGCTTGATGCGGAAGCCCAGTTCCTTGGCCATGGCAAGGTCGAGGGGCGTGATGGAGGAAATGCCCTCCACATAGATCGCATCCGCGTCGATCTCGGTCCCGAAGGCAAGGCTCGTCAGGATGGCGAGCTTATGGGCCGTATCGAAGCCCTCGACGTCGAAGGTCGGGTCGGCCTCCGCATAGCCGAGGCGCTGAGCGTCCTTCAGGCATTCCGCGAAGGTGAGCCCCTCCAGCTCCATCCGCGAGAGGATGTAATTGCAGGTGCCGTTGAGGATACCGTAAAGGCGCGAGATCCGATTGGCCGGCAGAGCCTCGCGCAGGGTCTTGATGATCGGGATGCCGCCCGCAACGGAGGCCTCGAAGGCCAGGGACACGCCCTTCTCCTCGGCCAGTTTCGCCAGTTCGAGGCCGTGCTTGGCCAGCAGCGCCTTGTTGGCCGTGACCACGTGCTTGCCGAGTGAAAGGGCCGCCCGCACCGTGTCGAGAGCAGCCCCGTCCGCACCGCCGACCAGTTCGACCACGCAATCCAGATCGGCTGCGCGCGCCAGTTCCACCGGGCTGTCGAACCAGGTGAAGCGCGAGAGATCGAAACCCCGGTCCTTCGCCCTGTCGCGAGCCGAAACGGCCACGACTTCAACCGGCCGCCCGCCGCGCTGGGCGACGGCCTCGTTCTGGCGGTCGAGAATGCGAATGACCGATGCGCCGACGGTGCCGAGGCCGGCAATGCCGACCCGAAGGGGACGTGTCACGAACAACAGCTCCTTGAAAATCTCGGGCTGCTTTTACGACCGCCAAGGTGTCCTGTCCATGCGGACGCGAAATTCCGATGAGGCGCCCTTCCCGCCGAGGAGGTCAGACCCGGCGCACCATCGGGACCACATTGTGGAGCGTCTGATCCGCATTGTCGAAGAACTTGCGGATGTTGCGCGCGGCCTGGCGGATGCGCTGCTCGTTTTCCACAAGCGCGATGCGGACATAGTCGTCGCCGTGCTCGCCGAAGCCGATGCCGGGGGCAACTGCTACGTCGGCCTTCTCCACCAGAAGCTTCGAGAATTCGAGGCTGCCCATGGAGCGGAACTTCTCCGGGATCTGGACCCAGGCGAACATGGAGGCGGTGGGTACGGGCACGGTCCAGCCGGCCTTGGCGAAGGAATCGACCATCACGTCGCGGCGGCGCTTATAGGTGGCGCGCATCTCACGGATGCACTCGTCCGGGCCATTGAGGGCGGCGGTGGCGGCGACCTGGACCGGCGTGAAGGCGCCGTAATCCAGATAGGACTTCACCCGGGCCAGAGCCGCCAGCAGGCGCTCGTTGCCGACCGCGAAGCCGATGCGCCAGCCGGCCATGGAGAAGGTCTTGGACATGGAGGTGAATTCCACCGCCACGTCGATGGCGCCCGGCACCTGAAGGATGGACGGCGGCGGGTTCGATTCGTCGAAATAGACTTCCGAATAGGCCAGATCCGACAGCAGGATCAGCTCATGCTTCTTCGCGAAGGCCACGAGATCCCGGTAGAAGTCGAGGGAAGCCACATAGGCGGTCGGGTTCGACGGATAGCAGACGACGAGTGCCACCGGCTTCGGAATGGAATGGGCGACGGCGCGCTCGGCCGCGACGAAGAACTCAGGGGTCGGCTCGGCCGGAACCGAGCGGATGACGCCGCCCGCCATCAGGAAGCCGAAGGCGTGGATCGGGTAGCTCGGGTTCGGCACCAGAATCACGTCGCCCGGCTCGGTGATCGCCTGGGCCATGTTGGCGAAGCCTTCCTTGGAGCCGAGCGTCGCCACCACCTGCGTATCGGGGTTGAGCTTCACGCCGAAGCGGCGCTCGTAGTATCCGGCCTGGGCCCGGCGCAGGCCACCGATCCCCTTGGAAGCCGAATAGCGGTCCGTGCGCGGCTTGCCGACGGTCTCGACGAGCTTGTCGATGACGTGCTGGGGGGCCTGAAGGTCCGGATTGCCCATCCCGAGGTCAATGATGTCCGCTCCATTGGCACGGGCGGCGGCCTTGATGCGGTTGACCTGCTCGAAGACATAAGGAGGGAGGCGCTTAATCCGGTAAAAATCAGGCATAGGTCTCGTCCTCGAGCGGAATCACATGATTCCGGTATAGGTTCTAAGGCGTTCTCTTGGAATTCGTCTTCTGGCGCGGCTGCTGCGACGTGTTGGCAGGAAGCCTGACCGGCTCCGGCGGCGGCGTCTTACCGAGCTCCGCAGCCGCCGCTCCCGCAGCCTCGTTCCGGGAGCGCAGGGCATCGAGCTCCGCCTCGGCCGCCTTGATCTCGTCCGCCGTGCGCGCCGGCGTCGGGCGTTCTACCGTCGGCGTTCCGATCGGCATGTATTCCAGATTGGCGGGACGGGAGCGGGCGACGAAGTCCGGAGTCGCGGCCACCTCCGGCCCGGCCCCCACGGCCGTTGCCACATCCCGGACGGGATTGAAGCTGCCATTGCAGCCGGAAACGCCGGCAGCGGCGAGCATCGTCAGGCCAACGACCGAGATGCGGCGGATCGAAAGAGGCTTCGTACGCATTGTGATACCTAAGACCTGCAACATGACTCTGGCATATCAGACAGCTCGAACGCTAAGATGTCGGAAATGCGGCTTGCGAGCAATGCTGCTGCGATAGAGGGAGATCGCCTTATGGACAAGCCATACGGTGAAGAGAAGACTCAAAGCCCGGTTCCGGACTTCGAGGAACTCTCCCGCAATACCGCGCGCTTCATCGAGGGAGCGAGCAAGGCGGCGGCGGCCTACCTCAGGCCGGTCCAGGAGGGCCAGCCCCCCGCCGGGGGCGATGCTTCCGAGGCGGTCAAATCGCTCGGTCGGGTGGCCGAGATCTGGATGAGCGATCCGCAGAGGAGCTTCGAGGCCCAGTCCCGCCTCGGAACCCAGTTCCTGTCCCTCTGGGCCTCAACCCTGAAACGTGCCCAGGGCGAGCCCGCCGAGCCGGTGGCGGAGCCGGAGCCGAAGGACAACCGCTTCAAGGACCCAGAATGGTCCGAGAACCCGATCTTCGATTTCCTGAAGCAGGCCTATCTCATCTCCTCCCGCTGGGCGGAGGATCTCGTGGAGAACGCGGAAGGTCTCGACGAGCGGACCCGGCATAAAGCTCAGTTCTACCTCAAGCAGCTCTCCAGCGCGCTTTCACCCTCCAACTTTCTCCTGACCAACCCGGAGCTGATCCGCGAGACACTCCGAGAGAACGGCGCCAATCTCGTGCGCGGCATGACCATGCTCGCTGAAGACATCGAAGCCGGCGGGGGCGAGCTGAAGATCCGTCAATCCGACCCGAGCAACTTCAAGGTCGGCGTCAACATCGCCACCACGCCGGGCAAGGTGATCTTCCGCAACGATCTCATCGAGCTGATCCAGTACGCCCCGACGACCGCGAAGGTGCTCAAGCGGCCGCTGCTGATCGTGCCGCCCTGGATCAACAAGTTCTACATCCTCGATCTCAACCCGGAGAAGAGCTTCATCCGCTGGGCGGTCTCGCAGGGACTGACCGTCTTCTGCATCTCCTGGGTCAATCCGGCGGAACAGCATGCCGAGAAGGGCTTCGAGCACTACATGGTGGACGGCATCTTCGCCGCGCTGGATGCGATCGAGCAGGCAACGGGCGAGAAGAAGGTCACGGCCATCGGCTACTGCGTCGGCGGAACGCTGCTGGCCACCACCCTCGCCTACATGGCGGCCAAGCGCGACAAGCGGATCGACAGCGCCACCTTCTTCACCGCCCAGGTGGATTTCACCCATGCGGGCGATTTGAAGATCTTCGCCGGCGAAGAGGAGGTCCGCAGCCTCGAGGCCGCCATGAAGAAGCGCGGTTATCTCGAAGGCTCGCGCATGGCCAATGCCTTCAACATGCTGCGGCCCAATGATCTGATCTGGCCCTACGTGGTCAATGTCTACATGAAAGGCCAGTCGCCCTTCCCGTTCGACCTGCTCTACTGGAATGCGGACTCGACCCGCATGCCGGCGGCGAACCACGCCTTCTACCTGCGCAACTGCTACCTCGAGAACAAGCTCGCCAAGGGCGAGATGGAACTTGCCGGCGTGAAGCTCGATCTGAAGAAGGTGAAGGTGCCGATCTTCAACCTGGCGACGAAGGAAGATCACATCGCCCCGGCTCAATCCGTGTTCGTCGGCTCGAAGGCCTTCGGCGGGCCGGTCGATTATGTGCTTGCCGGCTCCGGACACATCGCCGGTGTCGTCAATTCTCCCAACAAGCCGAAATACCAGTTCTGGACCGGCGGTCCCGTCGAGGGAGAATTGGAAGATTGGATGAGGCAGGCAACTGAGACGTCCGGCTCCTGGTGGCCCTACTGGTTCGAATGGATCAAGGCTCAGGCGCCTCGGATGGTATCCGCGCGAGAGCCCGGAAGCGGCAAGCTGGAACCGCTCTGCGACGCGCCGGGAACCTACGTTCTGGCGAAATCCTGAATGCCGCTCGGAAGGCTTTCAACAGATGCCGTCCTCGGAATCGACACGACCGGCATCAAGCCCATCATAAATGGCGAGGGTGGCGCACGCCCCTTCGTCATCACCGGCATGGGCCGGGCATGACGTGTGAGGGCTGAGAGCGCCCAAAAAAGAAAGGCCGGCAGAGTTGCCGGCCTTCCTGCGTGTTGATTCCTGATCGCTCAGTATTTGCGAACGATCGGAGCCGGGATCGCGACCTTCGGGTCATCCCAACGGTAGCGAACCGCCGCCGAGACGATATCCACGTCCGAGTCCACATCGGCCTCGAAGGGCAAGCCCGCACTGGGGAAGTCCTGCTGCCCCGGGACGATGCGGATCTCCGTCTCCTTCGCAAAGATATGGGTATAGGCCACGTCGAAGGACAGCCTGTCGTTCCACTGATAGCTGGCACCGATGGAGGTCCAGATGCGGTCGTTGTCAGGCAGGCGGGTGGAGCGGATCTCCGTGTCGATCGGCGATTCCTCGTATGCCACACCGGCGCGCAGGATCCACTGATCGTTCAGCCGATAATCCGCGCCGAGCGAGTAGAAGAATCCGTCGTCGTAGTTGAGCGGAATGTCGGTGACCACCACGCCGCCGGGGCCAACGACGGGAGGCGTCTTGAGAACGCTCCAGTTCGTCCATTCGAAGCCGGCATGAACCGTGATCGCCGGCGTGATCACCTGCGAGAAGCCGATCGTGAGCTGATCGGGGGTCTTGAGTTTCGCGGTGATCGGAACCCTGGCGAAGGGACCGATCGACCCGAAGGGAGCCGACAGGTTGCCTTCGAGCTCGTGCTCGACCTGCGAACGGTAGCCGACACCGATGGTCGTCCCGGCGAACGGGGTGATCGTCACACCGGCCGTGAAGCCGAAACCGATATCGTCGCCGTCGAGGATCGCGCTCGGGGCGCCGGGCAACACCGCAGATGCGCGCGGGGCGCCCGGGAACGGCACAGCACGCTTCAGGGTGATGTCGAAATACTGCAGGGACGGGCCGACCGCGAAGGAGAACCAGTCGTTCACTTTCACGCCCACGACCGGGTTGAAGTTCAGCGAGAAGATCCTGGACGAGCGCGAATAGACCTGGCCGGACCAGTTCTGGCGCGGATCCGTGACGAGTCCGTAGGGCGAGCTGCTCGACAGACCGACCCAGAACATGTCGTTGATCTGGTAGGAGCTGTATCCTGCCGGAACGATCGCGTCCTGGCCGATGTCGCCCGAACCGCCCAGAGCGAAGGTGGGAACGGACGGCAGCGGGTTGATGTCGACCCGCGGAATGATCAGCGAGGCGTGCCACTCGCTCTGCCAGCCCGGCGCCATCGTGATGACGGCCGGGTTCCAGAACATGGAGGACAGGTAGCCGGAGCCCGATGCGGCACCGGCGAAGGAGTAGCCCTGCGCCGTGGCGCTCTGCTCACGGACGGCAAAGGCACCGGCCTGGGCACCGCCCTGGGCAGCGATGAGAGCCGTCAGGGAGACCGCAGTCAGGGACAAAGAACGAGAGAGAAGACCCATGGAGTTTTCCTGCCCTTGGCATTTTCTTGTACGGGAGAATCCCGCCGTAGGTGCAATGTGCCAATGCTTAAATTTGGCCGCAATCTTTTCATGAGCGTCAAACGACACGTTAAGATTTTCTAAATTCAACCTGTAATTACCGATTTATACTTTGCAATACTTTGTTAGCATTGAGAAATGTGAAAGTACGGATAGACGGTTCACATGTAAACAGATGTATAGTCGGCTTTCATCTTGAGTTCAGATACCTCGGACGGATGAGTGGAAGTCCAACACTTTGTGGGCATCCGTGGCACAACAGCAACATATTTGCGTCTAGAACGTGCATTGTAGCGGGGCGCATTCGCGCCAGATATGCCCATGCCCTAACGAGAGGAGCGCTTGATGAAGCTGGTGAGATTTGGGGATGCTGGACAGGAGAAACCGGGACTTGTCGATTCCAGCGGGCAGATTCGCGACCTCTCGGGGCTCGTCGCCGACATTACCGGCGCAACCCTGTCGTCCGAAACGCTCGATCGCATCCGCAAGACCGATCCGAGCACCCTTCCGGTCGCCCCGTCGGGCCAGCGCCTGGGCGCCTGTGTTGGACAGGTCCGCAACTTCATCGCCATCGGGTTGAACTACGCCGACCATGCGGCCGAGACCGGAGCAGCCATTCCGGCGGAACCGATCGTTTTCAACAAGGCCCCGTCCTGCATCGTCGGCCCCAACGACGACGTGATCATCCCGCGCGGGTCCCAGAAGACCGATTGGGAAGTGGAACTCGCCATCGTCATCGGCGAGCGAGCCTCCTATGTCGGGGCCAACGAGGCGTTCGACTTCGTGGCCGGCTACTGCGTGTGCAACGACGTGTCCGAACGTGAATACCAGTTGGAGCGCGGCGGCACCTGGACCAAGGGCAAGGGCTGCCCGACCTTCGGTCCGCTCGGCCCGTGGCTCGTCACCAGGGACGAGATCCCCGATCCGCAGAACCTCTCCATGTGGCTCGACGTGAACGGCGAGCGCGTGCAGAACGGCTCGACCAAGACCATGATCTTCAACGTGGCGCAGATCGTCTCCTACGTCTCGCACTTCATGATCCTGGAGCCCGGCGACGTGATCACCACCGGCACCCCGCCCGGCGTGGGCATGGGCATGAAGCCACAGCGCTACCTCAAGGCCGGGGATGTGGTGTCGCTCGGCATCGAGGGCCTGGGCGAGCAGCGTCAACGCTTCGTCGCCTTCGAGGGACATGCGGTGGATACCAGCAAGAGCTGGAAGGGGCACTGACGGCTGGGTCACATACTCCCACGTCAGGCCGGGCTTGACCCGGCCATCCCGATGCGGTGAGGCGCCGCGCTCCACAGGATCGGGATCACCGGCACAAGGCCGGTGATGACGTGAGATGTCATTCCCGCACTTCGTGCGATGGGGCTGACAGGTCTTAAATCAGACCCAGCATGAGCTGAATATTCTGCACGGCGGCACCCGACGCGCCCTTGCCGAGATTGTCCAGCCTCGCCACCAGGACGGCATGGTTGTAGCTGTCGTGCTGAAAGACGAAGAGCTCCAGCCGGTCGGTGTCGTTCAGGGCCTCCGGCTCGATCCGCTCGATCTTCTTGCCGTCCCGGATGGTGGGCACGACGCTGACGAGGCCGCCGCCCTGATAGTGCTTCAGAAGCGCCGCCTCGAGATCCTCGGCTCCCGGCCTGCCGGGCAGCAGGTCGAGATGAAGCGGTACGCTCACCAACATGCCCTGCCGGAAATTGCCCACGGACGGAATGAAGATCGGTCGCCGGGTCAGGCCGGTGTATTGCTGCAGTTCGGGCACGTGCTTGTGCTCGAAGCCGAGGCCGTAGAGCTCGAAGGCCGGGGCCGTGCCCGCTTCATAGGCCTCGATCATCGAGCGCCCGCCGCCGCTGTAGCCGCTGACGGCGTTCACGCTGACCGGATAATCGGCCGGGATGAGACCTGCATCGATCAGCGGGCGGATGAGGGCGATCGCGCCGGTCGGGTAGCAGCCGGGATTAGCCACCCGGTCCGCGTGGACGATGGCCTCCCGCTGCCCCGGATCGAGTTCGGCGAAGCCATAGACCCAGCCGGGGCTGACCCGGTGTGCCGTGCTCGCATCGAGGACTTTCGGCTTCCTGCCGCTCAGTCCATCGACAAGGCTCACGGTTTCCCGCGCCGCATCGTCGTGCAGGCAGAGCACCACGAGATCGACTTCGGCCAGGATCTCGCGTTTTGCCGCCGGATCCTTGCGACGTGCGGGATCGATGCTGCGGATGGCGACACCGGACACATCCGTGAGACGCTCGCGGATGCCGAGCCCAGTCGTGCCAGCCTCCCCGTCGATGAAGACGGTTTTGGTTTGCTGGCCGAGGCCTGATGATCTGTCGAGCGCTGCGGTCATGGTCGATCCAATCTGTCGTCGCTGCTGGAGATAGGGCGAAACGCTTGCGCCCCACAAGGTTTCAGAAACAAAAAAGCCGCGCATCGGCGCGGCTTGCGGTCAGGCTTCGGACAGCCGTTATCGCGCTCGCGCCAAGGCAGCGTTCGATCGGCGTCGGAGGATCAGCGTGACGTTGTTCATGGAGCTTGTATGAAACAGGCGGCCGATCCTGTCAACAAGCGCGGCCGCTTCTCGGCCCGGGCCTTTCGGCGGGGGGACGGGCTCCGGCACACCCGAAACAAAAAGGGCAGCCCGAGGGCCGCCCTTTCCGGAATATCTGCCTGAAGAGGCCTTAGCGCTTCGAGAACTGGAAGCTGCGGCGGGCCTTCTTCCTGCCGTACTTCTTGCGCTCGACGACACGCGGGTCGCGGGTCAGGAAGCCTTCCTTCTTGAGCGGGCCGCGAAGCTCCGGCTCGTAGTAGGTCAGCGCCTTGGCGAGGCCGTGACGGACCGCGCCGGCCTGGCCGGAGAGACCGCCGCCGTCAACGTTGACGGTGATGTCGTACTGGCCTTCGCGCTGGGCGATCTGGAGCGGCTGGGCGAGGATCATGCGAAGCACGGGACGGGCGAAGTAGACTTCGACCGTACGGCCGTTGATCACGATCTTGCCGGAACCAGGCTTGATCCACACGCGAGCGACTGCGTCCTTGCGCTTGCCGGTGGCATAGGCGCGGCCGAGCGAGTCGAGCTTCTGGACGTGCTTCGGAGCTTCCGGAGCGGCGGCCTGGGCGTTGGTGCCGAGATCGGCGAGAGACTGGAGGGTCGCCATGATTATGCTCTCACATTCTTGCTGTTGAGGGCCGCGACATCCAGCACTTCCGGCTGCTGAGCGGTATGCGGATGCTCAGCGCCGCCATAGACACGCAGGTTGCCCATGATCTGACGGAAAAGCGGGCCACGGGGGAGCATGCGCTCCACAGCCTTCTCGACCACGCGCTCAGGGAAGCGGCCGTCGAGAATGAACTTGGCAGTGCGCTCCTTGATGCCGCCTGGATAACCAGTGTGGTGGTAGTACACCTTCTGCTCGCGCTTGCGGCCGGTGAACACCACCTTGTCGGCGTTGATGACGATGACATTGTCGCCGCAGTCGACGTGGGGCGTGTAGCTCGCCTTGTGCTTGCCACGCAGGCGCATGGCAACGACCGAAGCGAGACGGCCCACAACGAGGCCTTTCGCGTCGATCACAACCCACTTCTTGTCGACATCGGCGGGCTTCAGCGAAGTCGTAGTCTTCATTGCGCTGTATCCCGTTGGAGCCAAATGGCTCAGGTTCTGAAACGACAAACCGCCGCGAGATGCGACGGCGAGTGACGGCTGTTTAGTAATATCAGGCATCAAAGTCAACATCATTTTCAGATGATTGAGATGCACAAAACCCTTATAAAACAAACATTAGCGTGGATGTGGTGTCTTGCTACCACACGTACGGTGCCATGATACCACACCGATTCTTGGCTCTTCGGAAATAGCCGCTATGCTCGAGGATGACGGCACGTTCTCTTCTGCCGATTCAAGGGGCTCCCGATGACCGACGAACTGATCTTCTTCACAAATCCCATGTCTCGCGGCCGTATCGCCCGCTGGATGCTGGAGGAAACGGGCTGCGACTACCGGACGGAGATCCTGGCCTTCGGAACGGACATGAAAGCCCCCGGTTATCTGGCGGTCAATCCCATGGGGAAGGTGCCGGCAATCCTCCACAAGGGGAAGATCGTCACCGAGGCCGCCGCCGTCTGCGCCTATCTGGCCGATACCTTTCCCGAGGCGAGACTTGCCCCGCCGACCGGGGACAGGGCCGCCTATTACCGCTGGATGTTCTTTGCAGCCGGCCCGGTCGAAGCAGCCCTGAGCAACAAGGCCTTCGGTTTCGAGGTCCCGGCCGACCGGCAGCGCGCCATCGGCTACGGCAGCATCGAGAATGTGGTCGACGCCCTGGACTATGCCGTCACCCAGTCCGAATACATTGCAGGCGACCGCTTCAGTGCGGCCGACGTCTATGTCGGCTCGCAGATCGGCTGGGGCATGATGTTCGGCACGCTGGAGAAGCGGCCGGCCTTCGAGGCCTATTGGCAGCGGATCAGTTCGCGTCCCGCGGCCGTTCGGGCACGGGAGATCGATGATGCTCTCGTGCCACCGAAGGCTTGAGGAAATCCGCCTAACGACGATCCGGGATCGAATAGGTCCCGGTCGCATGGCAGACCACGTCGGCATTGCCCTCGGAATAGATCGATACCTCCCCGACCGCGAGGCGCTTGCCGAGCTTCAGCAGACGGCAATAGGCGAGCAGGTCGCGCGGCTCGGGCTTGCGCAGGAAATTGAAATTGAGGCTCGTGGTGACGGCGAGCGCCACGGGGCCGATATGGGCGAGAATCGCCGCGTAAAGGGCAAGGTCCGCCAGCCCCATCATGGCCGGGCCGGAGATGGTCCCCCCGGGCCGCAGATGGCGCTCGTGATAGGTCATGCGCATCCGGGCGGAGAGCGGCCCGATCTCATCCACGAAATAGGTCCTGCCTCCCGCATGCATCTGCGGGAATTCCCGGTCCAGAAATGCCGTCAAGTCGTCCTTGGTCATGATCGGGTGATGCGAAGCCATGCGTCAAATGCTCATTGAACTGCCCTGCCCCATCCCATACGTTCTCGCCATGGATCACAGCAATTACCCGAACGATTATATCCGCGGCATCCTCAACAGCGTGAAGACCATCGCGCTGGTCGGCGCCTCGTCGAACCCGGCGCGTCCGAGCTGGATCGTCACCAAGTACCTGCTGGAGCGCGGCTACGACGTGATTCCGATCAATCCGGGGCTGGCCGGCGGCGGGCTTCTCGGCAAACCCGTCTATGCCTCCCTGAAGGACGTGCCCTTCCCCATCGACATGGTCGAGATCTTCCGCAACTCGGAGGCCGCCGGCCCGATCACGGACGAAGCCCTGGCCCTCGATCCGCTGCCCAAGGTGCTCTGGATGCAGCTCTCCGTGCGCAACGACGAAGCGGCCGCCAAGGCCGAGGCCAGGGGCCTGAAGGTCGTCATGGACCGCTGCCCGAAGATCGAGTTCGGGCGCCTCTCCGGCGAAATTTCCTGGCAGGGCGTGAACTCGCGGATGCTGAGTTCGAAGAAGCCGGTTCTCTCCGGCAAGGGCTTCCAGAAGCTCAGTCTCAATCGACCCTGAGCGGACCCCGCCCCAATAGGCCTCGAGAGGACCCGCATGAGGTTCAAGGCGTTGGATTCCCTGCCGCCGGGGCGTTCTCGTCCGGGAATTCCATCCACCTTCGTCATGGCCGGGCTTGACCCGGCCATCCCGATGCCGAGAGGCGCCGCGCTTTTCGGATCGGGATCACCGGCACGAGGCCGGTGATGACGAGGGAGGGAGGAGTGAAAGGCTGCGGCTCATCCGGCGTCGTCCATCATCCACTCGCCCCCCTCCTCCTGCCGTCACGGCCGGGCCTGTCTCGGCCATTTGCGTTCGAGCGATCCCCGCACCCGGAGCAACGGACCTCATCATGAGGAGGCTCGAAGCGCCCTCTCGAAAGCACCATGTCGAAGGAGGGCACCGAATGCCCCGGAAATGCCCTGGCCATGCGCGACAGAGCCTCAGCGCCGCGTCCCAAGGATGAGGGCAAACGAGAGAATGCGGGCAGCGCCACCATGCGGACTGGGAGCGAGGCGACCCAAGACGCTCCTTGACGGAAGAACGATGCGTTCTTTAAATAGAACGCCTTCACTCCCTAAAGGAACGCGCAATCATGACCGACCGTCTGCCAGGCTTCAACACGCTCGCCATTCATGCCGGAGCGGCTCCTGATGCTGCGACCGGTGCCCGCGCGACTCCGATCTATCAGACCACGTCCTTCGTGTTCGACGATGTGGACCATGCGGCGTCGCTCTTCGGCCTGCAGGCTTTCGGCAACATCTATTCCCGCATCGGGAACCCGACCTGCTCCGTTCTCGAGGAGCGCGTCGCGGCCCTGGAAGGCGGCACCGCAGCCCTGGCCGTCGCCTCGGGTCATGCGGCGCAATTCCTGGTCTTCCACACTCTGCTCCAGCCCGGCGACGAGTTCGTTGCCGCCAAGAAGCTCTATGGCGGATCGATCAACCAGTTCAACCACGCCTACAAGAACTTCGCCTGGAACGTGGTCTGGGCCGATTCGGACGATCCGTCCTCCTTCGAGGCGGCCATCACTCCGAAGACCAAGGCGATCTTCGTCGAGTCCATCGCCAATCCGGGCGGCGTGATCGTCGATCTCCAGGCCATCGCGGCCATCGCCAAGAAGCACCGCATTCCCTTCATCGTCGACAACACGATGGCCTCGCCCTACCTGATCCGCCCCTTCGAGCACGGCGCGGACATAATCGTCCATTCGGCCACCAAGTTCCTCGGGGGCCATGGCAACTCGATCGGCGGCGTGATCGTCGATGGTGGTTCGTTCAACTTTGCCGGCGACGACCGCTATCCCATGCTGTCCAAGCCTCGCCCGGAATATGCCGGCATGGTGCTCGGTGAAACCTTCGGCAATTTCGGCTTCGCCATCGCCTGCCGCGTGCTCGGCCTGCGGGACCTCGGCCCGGCGCTGTCGCCGTTCAACGCCTTCCTGATCCTCAATGGCATCGAGACCCTGCCGCTGCGCATGCAACGCCATTCGGACAATGCCCTGGCCGTCGCCGAGCACCTGGAAGGCCACGGCAAGGTCTCGTGGGTCAGCTATCCGGGCCTGCGCTCGGACCGCTACCACAACCTCGCCAAGCAATATTGCCCCAAGGGCGCCGGCGCGGTGTTCACCTTCGGCCTGAAGGGCGGCTACGAGGCAGGCGTGAAACTGGTCTCGAACCTCAAGCTCTTCTCGCACCTGGCCAATATCGGCGACACCCGCTCCCTGGTGATCCACCCGGCCTCGACCACGCACCGCCAGCTCACTGACGAGCAGAAGACGCAGGCCGGAGCAGGCCCGGAGGTGGTGCGGCTCTCCATCGGCCTCGAGGACACGCAGGACCTGATCGACGACCTCAACCAAGCTCTTGACGCAGCGTAGTCCCCGTCCTCCATTTCAAAGCCTCACCTCGTCATGGCCGGGCGTGTCCCGGCCATCCCGATTTTGTGAAGCGTCACGCCCGTCTGATCGGGATCACCGGCACGAGGCCGGTGATGACGGGAAAGAGCCGTCCTACGATGATTTGGCAAACAAAAAGGACGGCCCGAGAGCCGCCCTTTTTGCTGAGATGAAACTCGCCACTTACGCAGCGCGCGACGCGCCGGCTTTCTTGTAGGTGTTGTGGATCGCATTGAGCGAACGCTCGAGAGCCGTCCAAAGGCGGCCGATTTCATCGGCTCCTTGGGAATTCGCATCGTATTCCCGTGCGCCCTCGCCCGTTGCAAGGGAGAGCGTGAGTTCAGGGCGATGCGTGATCTGGCCGGCCCAGACCGGAACCTGGAGCGCATTCAGGGCGCCACGCGCGTCCGCAACCACATGGGCCTCGGTATCCCCGTGCTTGGCCGGAGCGGCATTGATCACCGCGGCGTAAGGCTTGCGATGTTCGCGAGCGAGGGCGACCGTATCCTGCAGAGCCGCGATGTCGAACAGGCTCGCGCGCGCGGGAATGATCACGAGAGTCGCCTGCTTGATCGCTTCGGCGACGATCGAAGACTTGTTCGGCGGCGTATCGACGAGAACCCACTCGTAGCCTTCGCGTTTCGCTTCCCTGATGGCCTCGGCTATGTTGCGCACATTGTGCTTGAGGCCCAGATACTCCTGATTGCGGATCTTGTGCCAGAGGGACAAGGAGCCCTGCGGATCATTATCGATCAGCAACGTGGGGCGCGAAGGGTTGGCGATATAACTCGCGAGGTGAGCAGCAAGCGTGCTCTTACCCGAACCGCCTTTCCGCGAAGCAAAGACCAGCACATTCATGCCTGACTCCTCATAAGCCTGTTCCGACAGCCCTGAACCTAGGGGTTAAGCCTATCTTAATATTGTTCACCTGTAGCAGAGCAAGTACTGATTTCCTAATTCCTGCCGTATTCCCACTGCGATTTTTCTGGCTCAACGACTTCGACTGCTCAATCGGCAGCCGTTTATCCACGTCAGGTTGGATTTGCGCTGTTTCATGAACGTCGTCGCCAAGCGCCTGACTTGAGCCCAAAAACGCCTCCGCAGAAGGCAGATCCTCGGAAAGCCGAATTAAAGAGGACCAGCTGGAATTGTCGAGATCTGTTCACAGATGATCTTCCCTGCACAGGCCACCGCTCAAGCTTTGCAATGAATGTATATCCAGTGAAGCTTTCCATGAATTCCTAAGCTGAAACACGTTTTCAGAGACGGAACCACCCTTCTGCTTGGCCGTTAAGCTCCAGACTTCACCAGTTTAGGAGCTGACAAATGTCTAAGAAGATCTTGTTTGCAGGCGCTGTTCTCGCGGCCCTTGTACCGGTTGGCGCCTTCGCTCAGTCCGGCGGCGCCGCTGCCGGTGCGACCACCGGGGCCGTGGGCGGTGCCATCGTCGGCGGTCCGGTTGGCGCGGCCATCGGCGGCGTGACGGGCGCGATCGTAGGCGGTCTCGCCGACCAGCAGCAGCCGCAGTTCCGCCAGTATGTGGTGACCCAGGGCGTTCCGTCCTACCGCTACACGGAAGAGGTTCGCGTCGGTGCGACCCTCCCGGCTTCCGGCGTGCAGTATTATGAGGTTCCGGCCGAATACGGCGTGAGCAACTATCGCTATACGGTCGTGAACGATACCCCGGTTCTAGTCGAGCCCGGCACCCGCCGCATCGTCCAGATCGTCCGCTAAGTCCCGGCGGAGTCGAGTTCAGGGCGGCCTCTACGGCCGCCCTTTTCCTATGTCAAATCCTGCTCAAGCGGGCATGGACGACGGCCATGGCAAGCACGGCCATGGCGAAGACCTGATGCGCCAATCCGGCCCATAGCGGCACCGCGAGCAGCAGAGTCACGATCCCAAGGGCCACCTGCGACAGGATCAAACCGGCCATGCCCGTCGCGCGACCGGCGGTCTTTGAGGTCGGAGCCTGCCGATGGACCATCCAGGCGTGCCACACGGCGAAAGCGACGATGGCATAGGCCACGAGGCGATGGTTGAACTGAACCAGGATGACGTTGTCGACGAAATTTTCGATCCAGGGATTGACGATGAACAGGGCAGAGGCCGGCGGAACGAGAGCGCCATCCATCAGAGGCCAGGTGTTATAGGTCAGGCCGGCCTTCGAGCCGGCCACGAGGCCACCAAGCGCGATCTGGAGCAGGATCAGTCCGACGAGGATGCGGGGTGCATATCCGGCCCGCACCTCCTGCCCGTCGGATCGGGAACGATCCTTCAGCCCCAACGCGACCCAGATGAGGCAGGCCAGAATGAGGCTGGCCACCGTCAGGTGCAAGGCTAGCTTGATCGGGGCGACGGCCGTCATGCCGGGGCCCAGACCGGATGCCACCATGATCCAGCCGATGGCGCCTTGAAGGCCTCCCAGGGCTCCGATGCCCAGCAGGGCCAGAGCCAGCCTGCCCTTGATCACCCCCCTCGCCCAGAACCAGACCAGCGGCAGAAAAAAGACAAGACCGATCAAACGGCCGAGCTGCCGGTGCCCCCACTCCCAGGCATAGATGAATTTGAACTCCGACAGGGTCATGCCCTTGTTGACGAGTTCATATTGTGAAATCTGCCGGTATTTCTCGAATTCCGCCGTCCAGGCCTGCTCGGTCAGCGGCGGAATGGCGCCGGTGACGGGCTTCCACTCCGTGATCGAGAGACCGGAGCCTGTCAGGCGCGTGGCCCCGCCGACCGCAACCATCAGGACAACCAAGGCGGCGAGGCAATAGATCCAGGTGCGGACGGCGGACAGGGATCGGCTTTGAGGCACGCGCGCTAAAGACACGCCCTCAGTGGAGGCTGCGACAGCCATGCTCACTCTCATCGTCGATTAGGGCTTGAACCCGGGGTACGGACGTCACATAGAGGCTATGCGTCCCGTAGGCAATTCATGCCGGTGACGCACCGTTACAGCGCGATGTTGATGATACAGGGAATTCGGCCATGGGCATTCGCTTGCGCAAGCTGATCGGCACAGTCGTGATGCTGGCCTTCATCATCTTCTATGCGCTGTTCGCGATGGCCGTTGCAGAAGGCCGGATCACGCAGGCCCCAAAACTGCTTCAGACCGTCGCCTATATCGTGCTCGGCCTGATCTGGATCGTCCCGCTCATGCCGCTGGTCCGCTGGATGGCGAAGCCGGACAAGTCCTAGCAAATCGCCCGGACCCGACGGGCCGCGTCAGCGAGAAGTAGGTCCGGTTTGCCGCGAGGAACGATGAGCCGGCCCCTAAGATGAACATCCGACAGATCCCGAATGCGGATCCCACATTCGGGTCGGATGCTAAGCGCCGCCGATTCCCTCGATGATCGTGCCCGTACCGCCGCAAATCGGGCATGGCGTGACGCCGATGCGGCCGCTGCCCTTGCATTCGGGACACACGTTCTCGCCCGCTCCAGGAGTTCCCGGCTCGGCCTGATCGCCGGGATTAAGCTTCGTCTGATCGGAACCGGCCTGATCTTTCGGTGTGCTGGTCATGGCTAAGCTCGCATGAGTTTACATGCGATCAACGCGGAGGCGGAATCCGAGTTGCCTGGGCGGAAAAGAAAAGGCCCGCTGAAAGCGGGCCATCTCGGGTTAACGGCAAATCCTGCGGGACCGGTGCTCCCAGCCCCATCCGGGTACCCATTCCCGATAGCGCTCGGTCGTGCAGCGCTCCACATAAACTTCGCGGACCGGGCGCTCATAATAGACCGGCGCGCGCTCCTCGACGTAGACCGGCGGCGGGGGCGGAGGAGGTGCCCGATAGACCACCGGAGGCTGCGGCTGGGCGACTGCCGCTCCAACGGCAGCGCCGACGGCAAGACCTCCCAGAGCCCCGAGTGCCACGGTGGCACCGGGAGACAGGCGATCACGCGCTGCAGCCGGTTGGGCGGCAGCCAGGCCGGTGACCAGCGCCAGAGCCGCAGCTGTACCGGAAACAAGACGGAGGATCTTCATGACCATCACCTACGACAGGAGGGAGGCCACATGCCTTCCCCTTCATGTCATGAGATATACTGTTCAAAACCTCTCTGAAAGCTGAACGGAATGTGGCAAAGCTTGGACTGAAGCCGATCTTGCCGGAATGGTGATCAAGCTCTTAATGCAATCCCTCGCCTCTTAACGAGTCTAGCCCGCACCCGTCACGCGCCGGTACTGCGCAGCGGTACCGACAGAAGCACACGGACCAGGTCCGCCTGACGGTTGGTATCGGTCTTCCGGAACAGGTTCTTCAGATGGAAGACGACTGTGGTCTGAGCGACTTCGAGCTCTTCGGCAATCTGGTCCAGGCGCTTGCCGTCGATCAGCATGAGAGCCACCCGGGTCTCGGAGGGCGTCAGGTTGTAAAGCCGGACAAGCGTATCGCCGGAGACTTTGGCGCGCTGCTCCGTATCGATGACGAGCACGACGACGGCCTCCGGCCTCTCCTCCACGGTGAAACGCTGTCCGGGGATCAGAACGAGGTACGGCCGACCGCCCGAGATCCGCGGGAACGAGACGATCTCGTCCAGAGCCTCCTCCTCGAATGCCTTTTCGATGGCCGAATAGAGCTTGCTGTTCTGCTTGGCCACAGAGCCCTTCAGGATGCCCTGCGAGGCAATCAAGCCGTCGTCCTCGGACAGGATACGCTGCGCCTCCTTGTTCATCACGCGGATGGCGCCGGTCTCGTCGACAATCACCACACCGACGAGGAAGCGGTCGAAGGCAAAGGTCGCCTTGTAGAGGGCGTCGACCGTACGGCCCTTGGAGGATTTCAGGATCTCCTGCCAGGATTCCTCGGCCCTGTGGACGGCGCTCGTCTGAACGCGAGCGACCTGATCGAGACGGGCGGCGATGGTCGCCAGCAAAATCTCATAATCGATCGGTTTGACGAGGTAATCGTCCGCTCCAGCCTGCTTGCCGCTGAGAACGTCATTCCGCTCGGCCAAGGCCGTCAGGAAGATGAACGGGACATCGGCCATCGTGCCCTGCTCACGCAAGGCCTTGAGCACATCGTAGCCGCCAAGGCCCGGCATGGTGATGTCGCAGAGGACGAGATCGGGACGTTGCCGTTCCAAGAGACTGAGTGCCTCGCTACCATTGGCGGCTTGGAGCACGCGGTAATTGGCCGCCTCCAGCTCCTCGGCGATATCGCCTCTCAGATCGTCCTCGTCTTCGACGCATAGAATTGTTTTTTGATCATTCATGGGAGTCGGTCACTCATGCAGCCTGTTGCGTTTGATCGGCATTGGCTATGGGCAGATCGAAGGTGAACAAGGATCCAGCCGCCTCATAGCTCTCAACCTGGATGTCGCCCCCATGCAAGTGCATGATTCTCTGGGCAAAATTCAGTCCTATGCCCGTCCCGGCAATCCCTGTTGCCGTACGAGCGCGGTAGAACCGATCGAAGATCTTCGGTACTTCATCGGCCGGAATTCCGATGCCCCAGTCACGGACGGAGCAGAAGGCGCGGGATCCGTCCATCCAGATCTTGATCGCGACGACCGGGGTATCGCTTGAATATTTAATGGCATTTGACAGGAGATTGACGACTACCTGCTCGATGAGCATGCCGTCGCAATAGACCCTGACGGGAACATCAGGGACATCGAAGCGGATATCGGCTTGCGAGCTGACCTCGCGCTGCCGTTCGCAAATGTCCATGACGAGATCGACCAGATTGTAAGAGGCTGGATTGACCTCGATCGTTCCAGCATCGAGTTTGGCCGCGTTCAGCACGCTTTCCACGAGGCGTGTCAATCGGGTGCCGGCGTTTCGGATCTTCTGGACGCGCGTGACAAGCTCGTCCTGCGTCAGCTCTGCCCCGCGGCGCAGAATGCGCTGGGCGCTGGAATCCAGAATGGCGAGTGGCGTCCTGAACTGGTGGGACACCATGGACACGAAGTTCCGGTAGGCGTTGGTGGTCTCGCGTTCGCGCTCGAGGGCCGATTCAAGGGCTTTCGCAACCTGCTTGTATCCCGAGATATCCGTCAGACGCACGAAGATCGTCGCCCCGTCGGCTTTGGTGAGGGAAAGACAGGCCCATGTATCCTTCTTCACGAGGAGATCCAGTTCGACCTCCTCGAACGGAGACTGCGCGTTCACGAGCCGCATATCCGCGCCTTCGCACATGGCGAAGCACTGCAAAAAGTTGGAAAGCCCCATCTCGTCCTGGCACCACAGGGATACGGGAGCGGCAGCCCAGATCTGCTCGTTGGCAAAAAGAAGCTTTCCCGTCCAATCGAAGGCGGCAAATCCCTCCGACGCGGATTTGATCGCCGCAATCAGGCGACGTTCCGCTTGGCGCAGGGCCGCCGTCCGCTGGAGCACCTTGATTTCGAGATCGAAGTTCTGGCGCTCCGCCTGCTTGCGAGCCAGCCACTGCTCAGTCACATCCCGCATGAAGGCGATGCCAAGCCTGCGCTCGGCCATGGAAACCGGAAAGCAGTTGATTTCCAAGCATCGTTCCTGCCCATCGGATGAGGATGCTTCGTGCTCGAAGATCGAGCTCACTCCTTCAGTGGCCCGTCTGAGCGAGCCGATCGCATCCGCCTGCGCGAAGATCGGATCGAGATCCTGCATGTGCTGTCCGACAGCCTGATCCGGCTTTATGTTCAGCAGGTCTTCCATGCCCGGGTTCCAGAGCAAGCATCGAAGCTCGGCGTCAAACATGACGATGCCCTGATCACTGATATTGTTGATGACCAGATCGGAGAGCTCCTGCTCCTGCTTGAGAAGCTGCTTGGCCTGGGTCGTCTCCTGCATTCCCTTGAACAGGCGGACGAGAAGAAATGCCGCGCTCATCGCAATGCCGATGATGTAGGCGAAGCTCTCGAAAACGTAGCGCAGATACAATGAGCGCTTTTCGGCCTTCTCCTCATGGCTGAGCAGCATGGCTTTATTGGCAATGCCTCTCAGCTCGTTGGCAAGATCGTGAACCTGTACTCTCAGCCTGGTGGCGGTCTGTGCATCGATCGCCCGCTCCAAAAGCGGCTCGGCATCGGTCAGTTGCCGATGAGCCTCTTGGAGGCTTTCGAGAGCCCAGACCCTGACGACCAGCTTTTTCTGCTCCCCCTCCAGGAGAACCGACAGCCGGCTGATCAGAATGGCCAATCGAAAGCCAGGAGTTTGTTCCGGACTGGCAAAGGTTTCTCCCGTCGCGGCTCGGGCCAAGCTCTCGGCCATAACCGATGCCTCGAACTGCGTTTAGGAAATCTCCCACAAATTACTATAGCTATCGCCGGCTCGAGAATCCTCCTCGACGTCGAGCAATCGCCACACGGTAAACGTGAGCGAAATTGCCAGCACTCCAATCGCCGCGAGAATGACCAGAGAACCCCTGTAATTTCTCAGCTTGATCTTCATGGCGGTACGATCTGCAGCCAGTTGAGCGGCCGGATCCAGCGAGAGTCGTGAATGTCATCGCGCAATGCGCCGTGATCGTCCCGTGGATAGACGATCCACAAAGGCCCCTTGTCGAGAACCTTCAACAGGTTCCCAACCGCCGACGTGGCGATCGAAGGATCGTACTTAAGATCATCCCAAGGGATATCGATCCCATCATCGTTCGATGCGGAAGCTCGGACGGCAGCCTCTTTTCCTCCTACTCTCTCCGGAACAGCACGCAGGGGAATTCCTTCGAAAAGGTGCGTTGTTCCGCCTATCGTCGGCAAGACCGCCCCTTCGGCGGGAAGCAACGGCTCTGCCGCGTAGGAAGGCATCCAGCCTCCGAGAAGGGCAATCACAGACATGAGGACCGTGAGGCGGAGCATAAGTTCCCAACCTACGCGAGATTATAATAGAACGCTCGCATCATTGGCGATTTATTTCAAAAAATCCAGTGGCGCACTTCAGAAAGAACAGCCTGCTCTCCTTGAGGCATTCGCAAGCAAATGAAAAGTTTCACATTTACGTATATCTATGCTTCAATTGGAGTAGTTCTTATACAACGCCAACCCTGAATTATCAGCAGCGGCAACCCAGAACGTTGAATACCGAGTGACTTGCTGCACTTGAGCCGTCCGTTTCATCTCGCAATCGAGAAGAAACTACGAATGTCACTGGAACGATCAGCTTCATATCTCGGTCAAGATCGGGATTGTGCGAGCTTGGCCGGTAGCGTTATATTTCGCCCGACTATCAGCAGGTCCTCTGCCGGAGTTTTCGCAACCGAGGAGTTTGATATGCGCAAATTCGTGACGGCCCTGGTCGGTGCCGCAGTGCTCGTGTCGGCATTGCCCGCCAGCGCCACCCCTGTCCAGACGCGCCTTCTACCCCAGATCGACAAGGCATACCCGAACGAGAGCTATGCCCAGTATTACCGCCGCGGTTACCGCCCCTATTATCGTGACCGGTATTACTATCGTCGCGGTGGTAATGGAGCTGCTGTTGCCGCCGGCGTTGCGGGAATCGCCGCGGGCGCGCTGATCGCCGGCGCAATCGCCAACCAGGCGCAGGCGCAACCCGCCGTCCCGGCACCTCCGGGCACGGTCGATCCACAGGTTGCAGCCTATTGCGCACGCAAGTACCGCTCCTACGATCCGGGGACGGGAACTTTCCTGGCGACGAACGGAATGCGTTACGTCTGCACCTATCCGTAGCCTCTGTGATTACCCAGCATCCCGGCCCTGTCGCAGACCCGCGGCAGGGCTTTTGCTTGGGCACTCACCACTCCCGAGTGACGGTCGAACCTTTACCTTGATGACCTGTGCCTTAGAACAAGGCGAGATAGACCGCCCGCATGGCGGCGGGACACGGCCGCGATGGCAACCTCCCCTCGCAATGCCGCATTCCTCCCGCATGAAAGGCTTAGGATCAGCTCAATGGCTCAAGACTCTGACAGCACCGGTACCGTCATTCCTCCCAACGAGGCCGCCATCCTGACCTCCGGCAACATGACGGAACTCGAGCTGATTCTTCCGGATCTGGGCGAAGAGGATCTGCCCGAGATCGCGGTCTTTCTCGTGGCCTGCGCCATGCGCTTCCACAGCGATCCCGATTTCGTCCAAGAGCAGTTGGAATGGCTCGTCAAGGCGCACGACGCCGAGGTCGACGAGGGCATGAGACCCGATCAGCTGAACTCCGCCAACGACGATTGAGCCACTCGGTGGGGGGCCGCTGGTCTAATCGACGAACTCGACCGGCGTCCCCTTCTCGACCATCTTCGACAATTCTTCCACATCCCAGTTCGTCAGCCTCACGCAGCCCTGAGAATAGGCCTTGCCGACTTTCTCGGGCTCGGGCGTTCCATGGATACCGAAGGACTCGACCGAGAGGTCGATCCAGGTGCTCCCGACCGGGTTGTTCGGGCCCGGCTTGATCTCGAACTTCTCCTTGGCCTTCACGCCCTTGAAAGCGTAATCCGGGTTATAGGTGTAATTCGGGTTAGGCGCCACGGCGCGCACCTTGTGCGAACCGCTGGGCGCCGGCTTCTCCTCGCTGCCGATGGAGGCCGGGTAGACCGCGATCACGGCCTCGTTCTTTCCGAGCACCCGCAGGATGTGTTCGCTCTTGACGATCTCGATTCTCGCGGCTTTGTCCGGCTTCTCGGAAGCCGGCTTTGTCTCGACATTGGCGACGACGATAGAGGTGCCGGATTTATCGAAGGCCTTGTCGGGATTCAGGGCCTTGAGCAGATCCACGTCCATATGGAACCTCTCGGCCAGAAGTTCCTCCGGGCTCGAGTAGCCGAGCCGGTCGAGATCGGCCTGCTCCTCCAACTTGTCCGGGATCGTGACGAAGGGGCCTTTCACGTCCTCGTCCCGGGTTGTGTATTCAACCAAAACCGGGTCGGACGACGCCTCATTGAGCTTTGCCCAAAGCTCCTCATCGAGGGTCCCGTCCGGCTTCAGACCGCGTTCCTTCTCGAAAGCCTTGATGGCATTCCGCAGGTTCTCGCCGTCGTGCCCGTCGATGACGCCGGGCGAGAAATGCGATCGGTCGAGCAGGACCTGCGCCTTGACGAGAGCTGGATCAATCTCCTTCCCCTTCTCTCCCTTGGCCGACCACTCGGCCTTGTTCACGGCTTCCAGGTCCAATGTCTGAGGCGCGGCCAGAGCCGGATTCACAAATCCACCGACAACAAGGGCAACATACGCAACGATCTTCATGAGACGGCTCCAGCGGCACTATGATGGACAAACAAAGTTCTGACGGCCTCCGTGTTCCCCTGGACCTATTGGCAAATCCGGTAGTCACCCTTGCGCTGACGCAGATCGAGATGGAGGTGGTCGCCGTGGGCCGCATCCGAGCCCGGACCGAGCACCGTGTTGAAGATCGTACAGGCTGCCTTCCGGATCGCGGCTTGAAAGATCGCTTCGGGAGAACTTTCCGGTCGACTGCTGATCGTCAGCGGCTCGCGCTTGGCGAATTCAAATCCCATCACATCAAGGCCGTTGCCGAAGGCGTGCTCGCTCAGCTTTTCTCCGTTGCGCTGATCGCGACACTGGTACGAGGTCCCGATGAGAAGTTTCGTCGGAGCGCTCTGGAACTGGCGCTGGGCTTCGGGAGCGACCGACTCGCTCATCCAGCGTGCGGTGCTCTCGGCGACGGGACAGGCCATCAGCGATGCCGGCACGACCGCGACGCCGTTGGGAAGAGCGGAGACGAGAACCGGATTCTCGATCTGGCAACTGTTCTCCTTCACCGGCGGACGAGTCTCGAAGCGCAGCCCGAGTTGCGTGAGACGCTGGAGACAGGCATCCCTGTCCTCGCCGCCGAGATCCGCCTTCTGCCGGAGAGGCGTCTCGATCCGCGGCACCTTCTCCGCACGATGCTCTGCGGGCTGTGGCTCAGCCGGACGATCCGGCCTCGGCGGAGGCAGCGGCGGTTCGGGATCCTGAGCCAGCGCGGCAGAAGCAAGCATCAGGATCACACCGATGATGCTCCCTCCACGTCCTCCCCTGCGGCACCGAAGGCCCATGCCGGCTCCCATTCTCAAGCTCGTCCCATCTATAACCCTCTTGCGCCGAGGTTGAGTTCCATTTCAGTCTTCTGAGTGCCTTGCTCTCGGGACCGGAGGCTCCAAAATCGACAGATCAGAGGAGGAGCCGTCATGAGGACATTTCTGGTGGCGGATAAAGGGTCGGATACGAGTTTATCGCTGGTATCGACGCTGAACCAGGGGCACGAGAGCCCCTGTACGAAACGTGTCGCGGATCTGGTGGAGCGTGTCGCCAAGCTACGGGCAGAGCTTCAAGAAGCAGAAGCGGCATTGGAGTTCGAAAAGACACGCATGCCGGGTCCCGGCGACTTCGTGCGCTGCCCCCTGACCCGTTTCTTCGGACGGGTCACGAAGGTCACGCCTCGCCCGAGCGGCAGGCCCTGGATCGAGATCATCCCCTATCTCGGCCCGGACCTTCCCGGCCACTCATCCATGGATCTGTTCGACAGCTGGGAGCTCATCGACCCGCCCTCGGACGCCTCCGAGGCGAGCGCCGGCGGATCTGCGAAATTTCCCACCATCGCGCCCTTCATGCCGGCGCCCGTCGCCTTGCTCGGGTCGCCCTCCGACGAGGATGAGGTGGAAGCGTCGCTCAGGCGGCTCTGGGCGCCGTCGAACCGGATCTCGTCCTAGCCTTCCACCGAGCAGGTGGCTGGGATTGCGCCTGCAACAATTCCAAGCATGTGGCGTTGGCCCTGCGGTTTCGTAGCTTGCAGCAGCGCGCGAAGCCCCGAACGCGTGGCACTCGGGAAGCTTTGAGCCTTAAGACCCTTCCCCTCGCCTGCCGTCGCGTCAAAAGCGCTCGAACGATGGGAAGACAGCAATGGCAGAGGATGGGCAGAGTGTACGCCTGCAGGTCGCGAACGCCCGGTCGGATGACTCGGGTCGGGGCATCGCGCGCATGAGCCGGCAGGCTCTTGCCGAAATCGGCGCTCAGGAAGGCCAAGCCATCGAGATTATCGGCAAGCGCCACACCACGGCTATCGCCGTTACGCCCTATCCTGAGGACGAAGGCCTGAACATCGTTCGCCTGGACGGTCTGCAGCGCGTCAATGCCGGCGTAGGCAGCGGCGATCACGTGGAGGTGAAGCGGGCCGAGGTCCGCGCGGCGACACGCGTCGTGCTGGCGCCCGCGCAGAAGGGCTTGCGCCTGCAGGGATCGGGAGACGCCCTGAAACGCACTTTCCATCAGCGCCCCCTGACCGCAGGAGACGTGATTTCCACCTCGGTTTACTCGCAGCGCTCGGCGGATCCGCGGCTGCCTGAAGAAGTGCGCGGCCTCCTCAACATTCCGGCTTATGGCCTGCAGGAGATCCGCCTCGTCGTCGTTTCGACCCAGCCGCGCGGCATCGTGCACGTGACGGCCGAGACAGAGATCGAGCTGCGCCCGCAATTCGAGGAACCACGCGAGGCTCGCCGTGCCGACGTGACCTACGACGATATCGGCGGCCTCGGCAGCACGGTCGACCAAGTCCGCGAGATGGTGGAATTGCCCCTGCGCCATCCGGAACTGTTCCAGCGCCTCGGCATCGATCCGCCGAAGGGGGTGCTGCTCTACGGCCCGCCCGGGACAGGCAAGACCCGGCTGGCGCGGGCCGTTGCCAACGAGACGGAGGCGCAGTTCTTCCATATCGCCGGACCCGAGATCATGGGCCGCCACTACGGCGAGTCCGAGCAGCGACTGCGACAGGTTTTCCAGGAGGCGCAGCAGAACGCGCCTGCCATCATCTTCATCGACGAGATCGACAGCATCGCGCCGAAGCGCGAGGAGGTCACGGGTGAGGTCGAGCGGCGCATCGTCGCCCAGCTGCTCACTCTCATGGATGGCTTGGAGCCGCGCCAGAACATCGTGGTGATCGGCGCGACGAACCGGCGTGAAGCCATCGACGAGGCCCTTCGCCGTCCGGGCCGCTTCGACCGGGAGATCGTCATCGGCGTTCCCGACGAGCCCGGCCGCCGCGAGATCCTTGGTATTCATACGCGGGGCATGCCCCTGGCCGAGGATGTGAATCTCGATGAGGTCGCCCGCACCACCTACGGGTTTGTCGGCGCCGATCTTGCAGCCCTCGCGCGCGAGGCGGCCATGGATTCCCTGCGGCGCATTCTGCCGGGCATCAATCTCAGGGACGGCATCCCGTCCGATGTGCTGGAGAGCCTGCAGGTCACCCGGCAGGATTTCACCAATGCCATGAAGCGCGTTCAGCCCTCGGCCCTGCGCGAGATCATGATCCAGGTCCCCAACGTGACCTGGGACGATATCGGCGGCGTCGAAGAGGCACGCACCCGGCTGCGCGAGGGTGTGGAATTGCCCCTCAAGAGCCCGGAATCCTTCCGTCGTCTCGGCATACGCCCAGCCAAGGGCTTCCTTCTGTTCGGCCCTCCCGGCACCGGAAAGACGCTGCTGGCGAAGGCCGTCGCCCGCGAAGCCCAGGCCAATTTCGTCGCGACGAAATCCTCCGATCTCCTCTCCAAATGGTATGGAGAATCGGAGCAGCAGGTGTCCCGGCTTTTCGCCCGCGCCCGCCAGGTTGCCCCCACGGTGATCTTTATCGACGAGATCGACTCCCTCGCGCCCATTCGCGGTGGCGGCCTCGGAGAGCCGGCGGTGACGGAGCGCGTCGTCAATACGATCCTGGCGGAGATGGACGGCCTCGAGGAACTGCAAGGCGTCGTTGTCATGGCGGCCACGAACAGGCCGAACCTCATCGACCCTGCCCTGCTCCGGCCCGGTCGCTTCGACGAACTGATCTACGTGCCGGTTCCCGACGCTCAGGGACGCCGTCACATTCTTGGCATCCATGCCAAAGACATGCCGCTCGGTCCGGACGTGGATCTGGACATGATCGCCGAACGGACGAGCCGGTTCACCGGAGCCGACCTGGAAGATCTCACTCGCCGCGCCGGCCTCCTCGCCCTGAGGGAGTCGCTGCAGGCGGAGCAAGTGACCATGGCTCACTTTGAACAGGCGCTGCGTGAAACCCGTCCTTCCGTCACGCCGGAGATGGAGCGGGAATACGAGGACATGGTCCGAACCCTGAAGCAGGAAGGACCCCAGCGCCAATCCATCGGATTTCTGCCCTTGAGACAGGCCGCCGAATAAGCCCCGGTCGTGAAGAGCAAAAGCCCCGGGGCATCACAGTTTGCCCTGGGGCTTTTGCTCGAATGTGGTCCATACGGAAGACGCGGGTCATCAGACCCGCG
>NZ_JAHAMK010000007.1:0-27594 GCF_018383585.1 Microvirga sp. 3-52 | reverse complement strand
AGACGCGGGTCATCAGACCCGCGTCTTCCGCTAAGGAAAGTGCGCTTACTGACCGCAGGCGACCGGAATGCGCGTGTCTCGGTTATTTGGATCCAAAACCGTACGGCAAGGCACGCCATTGACCGTGCGGATCTCATGGGGAGCCGCATAGGGATCCAGGGCTCCTACCGGAACAGGAGCGCCCATCATGGGTCCGACCGGAGCAGGTGCAATGCTGCCCGTCGTCACGACGTCACCAGCCATGGGCACCATAGCACCACTGACCTGCCCGGCACACGCGACCGGGATGCGTGTATTCCGGGTCGTCGGGTCTAAGATCGTACGGCAAGGCACGCCGTTGATGTAGCGGATCTCATGGGGAGCTGCCTCCGGGAAGAGAGAGCCGGGGGTACCGGAAATGGGGGATGGCTGCGCCATAGCGGCCCCCATGCCGCCAAGGACCATGAATCCAGCGCCGGCGAAGATCGCAAGCTTCTTCATAGATGCCTCCTGTGCTTAATTTGAACATGGCCGCTCGCCACGTAAGACAGAGGCTAAACGCAATCGATAGGGATGGTTTCCAAGCGTAATTTCACCACACAGAGTTGTGATTACGCCGTTCCTTAAAAGCAAAGCTTTCCAACTGCTCAGTTAGAATGTCGTGGATTATAAGACTTTTCGGCCAGTCTACTCTGCTGGGCGCCAGCCTGTGGATCCTGGAGACTATAGACATTCTAAAGTTATGACTAAAATTTCATCATTTCCTTATGGTGCGAGCACATCCTCCTGCGCCCTTTCGGTCGTTCTCGGCCGTACCCACCGTCATGGTCGCTTGAGAGCCGGCGCCGATCTGGTGGCAAGCCAAAGCCCAGCAGCGACACCCGTGAGACCGAGCAGTATGCCTGGCGTGAAGGGTTCGCCAAGAAACGAGGCACCGAGCAGAGCCGCCGTGATCGGACTCAGCGAGAGGAAAACCGTTACCCGCGTCGGTGTCGCATGCTTCAGCGCCCAGAGCCAGAGAACATAACCGGCCCCGCTCGACAGGCCGATGAACAGAACGGCGATCCAGCCGCCCGGACCGAGCCGTGGCATCTCCGTGAAAAGCCCCTCCAGGCCTGCGGGCGCGGCAAGGAATACAACCGATGCCAGCATGGCCCAAGCGCCGATAGGGAGTGTCGGATAGCGGGCGAGATACGGCCGGTACAGCACCGAGCATATGGCGCCGCATAGGGCGGCCGCGAGTACGAGAATCGCTCCGAGCCACTCGCTGGCTGTGCTCTGTGTGATCAGCCGCTCGCCCAGGGCCATGCCGACACCGACGATGGTCAGCAGGACTCCGGCAATTTTCATTCGGCTCAGGCGCTCACGTCCGAGGCAGGCCGCGATGATCATGGTCATCAGCGGAAAGGTCGAGAACAGGAGAGCCGCGCGAGTGGATGAAATGAATTGGAGGCCGAAGTTCAGGAGCGCAATGAGAACGCCGAACTGCACGATGCCAAGAGCCATCACGACCACTAGGTCACGGATGGCAAACCGCACCCGTGCACCCATCAGCACGGGCGGAACCAGGCAGAGAACGGCGATGGCATAGCGCAGGAAAGCCAGGGACGCCGGGCCGATGTCGTGGACGACGAAGCGTGTGGCCACCATGGCCGCTCCGACCTGGACGCCCGTTGCCGCCGCGGCCACCAGGGCAAGCGTCTCCTGGCGCTTCACAGATCGAGATCCCAGGTCTGCCCGACGAGGTTCTTTCCGAAGGAGTGATGCGCCTCCTCCTTCACCAGCCGGAAGCCGGTGGCCTGGTAGATGCTGCGGGCCGCGACCAGCACGTCGTTGGTCCACAGGGTCAGGGTCTTGTATCCCTTCGCTCTGGCGAAGCCGATGCACTCGTCGACGAGCCGACGCCCGAGACCGAGCCCTCTGGCGGAAGGCTCCACATAGAGCAGCCGGAGTTTCGCCACCTCATCCGAGTGGCGCACGAGGAAAACGCTGCCGACCACCTCCCCGTCCCGCTCCGCGATCCAGCAGCGCTCCCATTGCGGATCGAAGTTCCTGACGAAGGACGCGGCGATCTCCGCGACCAGCGCCTCGAAGGTTTGGTCCCAGCCGTATTCCTGAGCGTAGAGCAGTCCCTGCCGATGAGCGATCCAGCCGATGTCTCCCGGCTGGTGAGAGCGCAGGATATAAGGGCGGTTGGGCTCCCGCCCACCGCCGACCAGACGCTCAACCGTAGTCATGGCCTGAACGAGCCGCTCCCGCTCGCCGACAGGTATGCCTGACAGCATGGCTGCCACTTGGGCCGCAGAGGCTCGGTCCAGTGGCGCAAAGGCCGCAAGGCCCTTATCGGTCAGAGACAGGAGAAATTGACGCCTGTCGGCTTTTGACGGCGAGCGTTGGACCAAGCCGTGGGCATCGAACCTTTTCAAAAGGCGGCTGAGGTAGCCGGCATCGAGGCCGAGTTCACGGCCGAGATCGGCTGCGGTCACAGGACCGCGATGAGCCATTTCATAGAGCACACGGGCTTCCGTGAGCGAAAATGCGCTTTCGAGCAGTCCTTCGTTCAAGAGACCAATATGGCGCGTATAGAAGCGGTTGAAGCTCCTGACATTCTCGACTTGATCGTCCGTCGGCGATATCGGCATGTGGGACATGACTGCCTCCCTGCCGAGCAGAATCCGGCATATAATTGACTCAGTCAACTATATACATCCGGTGGAATTCTCTGCTGTTCAGGCTGCTGCGTCGACAGCCAGACGTCCCTCATGGATCGCGTGGCAGGCCACCCCTCCCAGCAGCGGCGGAATCTCCGTCCGGCACCGGTCATTGGCGAAGGGGCACCGGGGATTGAAGGTGCAGCCGGTTGGCGGGCTGATCGGGTTCGGGATCTCGCCGCGCACCGGGATGCGCTGGCGCCCGGTCATTCCAACATCCGGCACCGCATCGAGGAGCATGCGGGTGTAGGGATGCTTCGGGTAGGCGAACAGTTCGCGTCCCTCGGAGATCTCGACGATGCGACCGAGATACATCACGCCGATGCGGCTCGCCATGTGGCGCACCACAGCGAGGTTGTGGCTGATGAACAGATAGGTCAGCCCCAGCCGATCCTGCAGATCGCGCATGAGATTCAGGATCTGCGCCTGCACGGACACGTCCAGCGCGGAGGTCGGCTCGTCACAGACGATGAATTCCGCATTGGACGCGAGCGCGCGGGCAATGGCGACGCGCTGGCGCTGGCCGCCGGAGAATTCATGTGGGTACTTCCTGCCATCAGCCGGGTGAAGGCCGACAAGAGACAGAAGTTCGCCGACCCGGTCGTCGATGCCCTTCTCGCCCTCGATCAGGCGAAAGGCCCTTATCGGCTCGGCCACGATGCGGTCGACCTGCCAGCGGGGATTGAGGCTGGCATAGGGATCCTGAAAGATCATCTGGATGCGCCGCCGCAGGCGCTGGCGCTCCGCCGAAGCCGCCCTGCTCGACATGGAGACGCCGTCGATCGCAACCTCGCCGCTCGTGGGCGGCAATAAGCCTACCACCATCCGTGCCACGGTCGACTTTCCGGAACCGGACTCGCCGACGAGGGCAAAGGTCTCGCCTTTGGCGATATTGAAGGAGACGCCGTCGACCGCCTTGAGGTACTGCTTCTCCCCGCCCTCCAGAACCCGGTTGAGCCAGGGCTTGGAGACGTCGAACACGCGGCGCAGGTCTTTGACTTCGACGTAAGAGTTCTCGGTCACGCGACGGCCTCCGACCGGACGGAAGATTGATCGTAGAGATGGCAGGCGACGCGATGCTCGCTGTGCTGGATGGGCTCCGGCCGCTCGACCCGGCAGCGGTCGAATACATAAGGACAACGCGGATTGAAGGCGCAACCGGGCGGAATCGCCGAGAGGCGCGGCATGGAGCCGGGAATCTGGACGAGGCGGTCCGCATCGCTCTCAAGGGACGGGATCGCGCCCATCAGCCCCTTGGCATAGGGATGGAGCGGGTTCTGCACCACGTCGCGCACGGGCCCGATCTCTGCAATGCGGCCCGCATACATGACGGCGACCCGGTCGGCGGTCTCGGCGATCACGCCCATATCGTGCGTGACCAGCATGATGGCCGTGCCGTGCTCGCGCCCGAGTCGCTTGAGCAACGCGATGATCTGCGCCTGAACCGAGACGTCGAGGGCGGTCGTCGGCTCGTCGGCGATGATGAGCTCGGGCTCCGCGCACAAGGCAAGCGCGATCACCACGCGCTGGCGCATGCCGCCCGAGAATTCGTGCGGGTAGCTGTCGATTCGCCTGTCCGGTGCAGGAATGCCAACTTCTGCCAGGAGGTCGATGGCCCGCTTGCGCGCCGCCGAGGCGGACAGGTTCGTGTGGGTGCGGATGGTCTCGATGAGCTGCTCGCTGACCCGGTAGAGCGGATTGAGGCTGGTGAGCGGGTCCTGGAAGATCATGCCGATGCGTTTGCCGCGCACCCTGCGCATCTCCTCCGGCGGAAGGTTGTCGATGCGCATGCCCGAGAGCAGGATCTCGCCTCCCGCGATCCGCCCCGGCGGATCGATGAGGCCGATGACGGCAGAACCCGTCACCGACTTGCCGGCACCGGATTCGCCGACGACGCCGAGCACCTCGCCCTTGCCGATGTCGAAGGAAATCCCGTCGATGGCTTTCAGAATGCCGCGCCGGGTGACGAATTCGACACGCAGGTCGCGGACGGAGAGGACTGGTTGCGCCATGGATGCTCCCCCGCTCATCGCAGCCTCGGATTGAGCGCGTCACGCAGCCAATCCCCTAATAGATTGATGGCAAGGACGAGGAGCGCCAGCGCGATGCCGGGAAACGCCACGATCCACCACTCGCCGGAAAACAGGTAGTTGTTGCCGATGCGGATCAGGGTGCCCAGCGAGGGCATGGTTTCCGGCATTCCGGTACCGAGGAAGGACAGGGTCGCCTCCGTGATGATCGCGAGCGCGAGGTTGATGGTGGCGATGACCAGCACCGGACCCAGCACATTGGGCAGGACGTGTCGGAACATGATCACCGGAGCCGGCAGGCCGATGAGCCGGGCGGCCGCAATGTAGTCCTTGTTCTTCTCGACCATCACCGAGCCGCGCACGGTTCGTGCATACTGCACCCAGAAGCTCAGGCCGATGGAGAAGACCAGTACGGACAGGGTCGTTACCCCGTCGAGATGGCCTCCGAGAATGGACTTCACCACGCCGTCGACGAGAAGGGCGATGAGGATGGCCGGGAAGGTCAGCTGCACGTCAGCAATGCGCATGATCACCGCATCCGTCGTGCCGCCCACATAGCCGGCAATCAGGCCTAGCGCGATACCCAACGTGGCCGAGAAGGCCACGCCGAGGAAGCCGACGGCGAGCGAGATCCGCAGGCCGTAGAGGATGGCCGAGAAGATGTCGCGGCCCTGCTCGTCCGTTCCGAGCACGAAGGGCGCCTGCCCCTCCGCATCCCAGAGCGGCGGCAATCGGCTGTTCAGCAGATCAAGTTGTGCCGGATCGAAGGGGTCCTGCGGGGCCACGAGACCCGCGAGAACGGCGGCTGCCATGAACAGGAACGTCACGACGGCTGCCGTCATCGTCAGCTTGGAACGCTTGAAGCTCGCCCAGACATCGCTGTCGAGAAAGCGGCCGGTCCAGGTCGTCGGCTGGGCTTGAGGCGCGGGCGCTGTTTGAATTGCTTCCGCCATGATTGTCTCCTCAGGCCGGCTGCCGGATGGTCGTTCTCAGGCGAGGATCGACGATTGTGTAGAGGATGTCGACGGCGAGGTTGATCGCCACGAAGATCAGCGCCACCAGCATGAGGTAGGCCGCCATGATCGGGATATCGACATTCTGCACGGCCTGGACGAACAGCAGGCCCATGCCGGGCCATTGGAACACGGTCTCCGTGATGATCGCGAACGCGATCACCGAGCCGAACTGCAGGCCCACGATGGTGATGACCGGCACCAGGGTATTCTTGAGCGCGTGTCCGAAATGGATTGCACGGGTCGTAAGCCCCCTCGCCCGCGCGAACTTGATGTAGTCGGTGCGCAGCACCTCCAGCATCTCGGCCCGAACGATGCGCATGATCAGCGTCATCTGGAACAGGCCCAGCGTGATGGAGGGCATGATCAGCGCCTTCAGGCCCGATAGTGTCAGCAGACCGGTCGACCACCAGCCGATCTGCACCGTATCGCCCCGCCCATAGGAAGGGAGCCATCCCAGGATTACGGAGAAGAGATAGATCAACAGGATGCCGATCAGGAAGGTCGGAAGAGAAATGCCGATGAGCGAGATCGTCTGAAATACCTTCGCGAGAAAGCTGTCACGCTTCAATCCCGAATAGACGCCCATCAGCACGCCGAATCCGGTGGCGAAGAGCGTCGCGCAGAGCGCCAGTTCCAGGGTCGCCGGCATACGCTCGGCGAGCAGGTCCGCCACAGGCTGCCGGAACTGGTAGGAAACCCCGAAATCCCCCTGGGCAGCCTTGGCGAGGTAGCGAACGAACTGCAAAGGCACAGGATCGTCGAGACCGAGGGAGCGACGAACCTGTTCCCGCTCCGCGGCTGGTGTATCGAGCGATACGATCTGGTTGACCGGATCGCCTGCAAAGCGGAACATCGCGAACGAAATGATCCCGACGGCGAAAAGTACACCGATGGCCTGAAGGGCACGTCGGATGATGAAAGCGAACATTTACAATCTCTTGATCGCGTCGGCTCCGGCGAAAACGTCACCCGAGACTTCTCAATGAATTGTCCCGGGCAGGATGCTGCCCGGGACGAGCGATCAGGCGCGGCTTACTCTTTCGTGGCCCAGTACAGCAGCACCGAGTTGTCGGCACGCTGGCTGAGCTTCACCTTGTTGGAGACGCCCCAGGCCAGCGCCTGCTGGTGCAGCGGGATATACCCGTATTCGTCGAAGGTGATCTGGAAGGCCTGCTTGATCATCTGGTCGCGCTTTTCCTTGTTGCTTTCGACCAGGATCTTGTCGGTCAACTCGTCATGCTGCTTGTTGCAGAAATTGCCGAGGTTCGACTCGCCGCGGGACGATTGCGGATTGTCACGGCAGCCTTCGATGTCGTGCAGCACGTTGTGGCTGTCGAAGGTGCCTGGTGTCCAGCCGAGCAGATAGAACGAGGTGTTGTAATTGCCGGACTTAAGCACCTTTCCGAAATACTGAGCCTTCGGCTGGGCCATCAGGTTCACCTTGACGCCGGCGCGGGCCAGCATGCTGACGACGGCCTGACAGATCGCTTCGTCGTTGACATAGCGATCGTTCGGGCAGTCCATGCCGACTTCGAACCCATTCGGGTAGCCTGCATCCGTGAGCAGTTTCTTGGCACCTTCGAGATCATATTTCGGGCGCACGAAATCTTTCGAGTGCACGAAGAGCTCCGGCGCGATCATGAGAGCCGATGGAGCCGACATGCCGCGCATGACGCGGGACTTGATCGTCTCGATGTCGATGGCCTTGTAGAAGGCTTCGCGCACCCGCTTGTCCTTGAACGGGTTCTTGCCCTTCACGTTCGAGAACAAGAGCTCGTCTCGGGTCTGATCCATGCCCAGGAAGATCGTGCGGAGTTCCGGACCGGACTGCACCTTCGCGTTGGCGCTGCCGTTGACTCGCTGGATGTCTTGCAGCGGAACCGGCTCGATCACGTCCACCTCGCCCGAGAGCAGCGCGGCGACGCGGGTAGCGTCGGAACCGATCGGCGTAAAGACGATCTCGTCAAGGTTGTGCTCGGCCTTATCCCACCATTCCTTGTTGGCCTTGAAGACGGTTTTCACCCCCGGCTGATGACTTTCGATCTTGAACGGGCCTGTGCCGTTCGCATTGAGCGAGGCGTAGCTCGGCGTGGTCGCGGCTGCCGGCGTCGGCGACGCTGCGTTGTTGGCCTCCGCCCATTCCTTGTCCAGGATGTACCAAGTGTCCCATTGGGAGTTCAGAATCGGATTGGGCGACTTGAGCTTCACGTCGATGGTATGATCGTCGACCTTCACCCACTCCGAATTCGTCGGCACCCGCGTCTGGAAATTGGAGCCCTGCGCCCTCACCCGATTTGCCGAGAAGATCACGTCATCGGCAGTGAAGGGATTGCCATTGTGGAACTTCACGTTCTTACGCAGGAAGAAACGCCAGGTGAGGCCATCCTCACTGATCTCCCAGCGCTCCGCGAGGCTCGGCTGAATGGCAAGATCCTTGCCGCGTCTCGTCAAGCCCTCATAGACATGGCCAAGATGGGCGTTGGTGGTCGTCTCGTTCACCGTATAGGGATCGAGCGATTTCAGATCGCCCTGGTTCGCATAGCGCAGGGTCACGGCCATCGCCGGAACGGCTACGCCTGCCATGAGGGTCGCAACGGTCGCGACGAGCAACTTCGAACGGATTGTCATGTTGTGTCATTCTCCTCTGGACGTCCCGCGTCTTTGCGCGATGTTTTCTTGTCGGAAGACCGGACTTCTCCGTTATGTCTTCCGCAGGCAAAGAAGTTAGGCAGGAAAGTGGCCGACGGTCTAGCCCCGACTTGGACCATCTTGCTCAGCATTTAGGCACAGAGATCCCCGATCAAGCGGCGCAGCACCGCCTCACCGGCCTGGAGTTCGCCGATCTCGATATATTCGTCCGGCTGGTGCGCCTGAGCGATGTCACCGGGGCCGCACACGACCGTAGACCAGCCGACCCGCTGGAAGAGGCCTGCCTCCGTGCCGTAGGACACGACATGGGTGCCGTTGTCACCCGTCAGGCGACGCATCAGGTGCTCGGCCGCTCCATCCGTTTCAGGCTTCAGGCCCGGCACCTCTGCGATGAGTTCGACGGCAATGCCCGTGTCAGGAGCAATCGCCTTCATCCTCGGTTCGACGACATCCCGAATATAAGCCTCGTAGCGGGCCAGGTAATCCATGGGGTTTTCCGTCGGAATGGCCCGAATGTCGCTGAAGAACCAAGCGGAGGATGAGACCACATTGGCCGCATTGCCGCCGGCCATCATGCCGCAATGCAACGTCGTGTAGGGTGGTTCGAACTGATCCTTCGGGTCGGCCCGCCGGCGATTCTCCTCCATCACATCCTCGTGCCAAACGATCAGGCGCGCTGCGTTCATGACGGCGCTCACACCTTGGTCGATCCGGCTGGAGTGGACGGCATATCCCGTGACCTGGGTGCGCAGCTGCACGGAAGCCTTGTGTCCCGTCACCACCGCATGGCGGGTCGGCTCACCGACGATCACGGCGGAGGGCGCCGGGATGGACCGTGCCATCGCTTGCACCATGGACGGCGCGCCCCGGCAGGCAATCTCCTCGTCGTAGGACAGGGCGATGTGAACCGGCCGCTTGAGCGGCGCGCGCACCATCTCCGGGACCAGTGCCAGAACAAGAGCATCGAAGCCTTTCATGTCGGCTGCGCCGCGGCCGTAGAGGCGGCCGTCTCGCTCCGTGAGCGTCCACGGGTCGGTGGACCAATTCTGCCCTTCGACAGGCACCACATCCGTGTGGCCGGACAGGACGATTCCGCCTTCGACCTGCGGCCCGATGGTGGCATAGAGATTGGCCTTGTCGCCTTCCGGACTCATGACGACATGGCTCTCGACACCATGGCCGTTCAGCCACTCCCGACAGAACCCGATGATGTCGAGGTTGCTGCTGGTCGAAACGCTCGGGAAGGCAACCAGACGCGCGAGCATTTCGCGGGGCGACAGGTACATCGGCACATCTCCTTGGGCTCGATCTAAGCATCCGATCCTATCGAGCCGGCGGTCAAGCCGGTTTTATCGACATTCGTTTCGCGCGGTGCCCGTTGACGAAGCAACGACCCCGCTCGCATGATCGCGTTCCCGCCACCACCTGGCCGGCCGTTCAAACCCCGAACGCGCCCTGCCCGACGGACACCTACATGACCACCTTTGACGTGACGCTCTCCGACATCGAAGCTGCCCGTGACCGGATTGCCGGGCGCGTCAGACGTACCCCTGCCTATGAGAGCGCCGACGTGTCGACCCGGCTCGAGCGCCGCACCGCCCTGAAGATGGAAGCGCTGCAGCTTGCCGGCTCCTTCAAGGTCAGAGGGGTCTTCAACAAGGTGCTGACTTTGAGCGACGATGATCGCGCGCGCGGCCTCGTCACGGTCTCGGGCGGGAATCATGCCATTGCCGTCGCCAGGGTCGCGGGCACACTTGGTCTCGACGCCCTCGTTCTGATGCCGAAGACGGCCGCCCGGTTCAACATCGACCTGACCACGAAGTTCGGAGCCCGCGTGGAACTCTGCGACGATGCGGCGGAAGCCTTCGCCAAGGCCGAGGACTATCAGTGCCAGGGCCGGCTCTTCGTTCATCCCTACGACGATCCCGCCATCATTGCAGGCCACGGCACCCTGGGACTCGAATTCCTCGACGATATTCCCGACCTCACCCATGTGTTCGTCTCGATCGGCGGCGGCGGCTTCATGTCGGGCGTGGCGGCCGCCCTCAAGGCGAAACGGCCGTCGCTCATTGTCTATGGTGTGGAACCGACAGGCGCACAGACCATGACGGAGGCACTCAAGGCAGATCAGCCGGTGACGATCCGCCCGACCTCCATCGCTCGAACTCTGGCGGCGCCCTTCGCCACGCACCGGACCGTTGCCGCCGCCAAACTCTTCCTGAAAGAGATTTTGCTTGTGGAAGACGAGCCGGTCATCGCCGACGTGAGCTGGCTTCTCCAGACGGAAAAGCTGCTTTGCGAGCCTGCCGCGGCCTGCGTCTTGACCGCTGCCGAGACTGTCGTTTCGTCTCTGCCGGCCGACAGTGTCGTCGGCCTCGTGCTCTGTGGTTCCAACCTCTCTCTCGACGATCTCGACGCTTGGCGCCGCCAGATCATCTGAATTGACGCCTCCGGAGCGCTTACGAGACCAGGACATGCCGGACCTGTCGACTTTTCTCACGTTCTATGCCGCCGTTCTGGCCCTGCAACTCGCCCCCGGCCCCGATATGGTTCTCCTGCTGAGCCGCGGGGTAGGACAGGGCCGGCGCGCAGCCGTCCTGACGGCAATCGGCATGACCTTGCTGGCCGGCCTGATCCAGCTTCCTCTTCTGGCGTTGGGCGTCACCTCCCTGATCCAGGCCTCGCCTCTCGCCTTCGAGCTGCTTCGATGGGCAGGCGCAGCCTACCTCGTGTGGCTCGGCGCCAAGCTTGTGATCGGTTCGTTCGGACCCCATAGCCTTGTGCGCACGGCTCCGAAGCCGGTATCGGACCTCGCGGCGCTGCGCCAAGGCATGATCAACAACCTGACCAACCCTAAGGCGATGGTGTTCATGCTCGCCTTCCTTCCCCAGTTCGTCGATCCCGGCAACGGCTGGCCCGTCACGGCGCAGCTGCTGTTTCTGGGGGGTGTTCAGAAGGTTTCCGGATTCTTCATTCTCGGAGCCGTCGCTGTCGGGACCGGAGCGATCGGCGAATGGCTGTCCCGTCGGCCGGGACTCATCGCCTGGCAGGAAAGATGTGCCGGTCTCATCATGGTCGGACTTGGCCTGCGTCTCGCTCTGTCGGGCGATGCATCGGCATTGCGCCGTTGAACCGCGTCCGATTTACCTTCCATTAAGCCAGTCCCGAAAGACCCCAGGGGGTTCATGGAGCCTCCTTAGGCAGGAACCGTTCTCTCAGCAGCCTGAGTTCTTTCGAGGAGAGACGTCATGGATGGCAGAGCCTTTTGCATCGTCGCGGTCTCCGGCCTTCTGACAGCGTGGCAGCCTGTCCAAGCTGCGAGCTTTGATTGCGCCAAGGCTCAGACCGATGATGAAAAAGCGATCTGTTCGGACCGAGCGTTGAACGATCAGGACGTCGAGATGTCCGTCCTCTACACGCAGCTCAAGCCCCTTCTCGGCATGGGAGCCCGCGGTGACATGGAGGACGCGCAAGTTGCCTGGCTCAAGCGGCGCGAGGGCTGTGGCAGCGACCGCACCTGCCTGAGCAAAGCCTATGAGGAGCGCCTGTTGCAGCTGAGGGGTGGCTTCGAGGCTCTTTCGAAACGCGGCCCCTTCTGAAACCGCCCATAAAAAACCCCGCACGATGGCGGGGTGTGCAAAGACGCGAGTGAGGCAGCGGCGATGAAGCCGAATGCCGGAGAGCGCAGTGGCACTTGGGGGCGCCGTGGGACGCTCTCACGGGGATTTGTACCTCGGCTTGGCGTTGTCACCTACTCTTCTTCTCGGAAATGGTTAAGCTTCCATCCTGTCCCGACATCGGGTGCGTAGCTGACGTGTCTTAGCGCACACCTCGATTGCCGTGGAAATGCCACCTTGGCTGTGCTTCCCTTACGTTATCAGCGGGGTCGAACATGCGCGCTATTCTCGCACTCCTGTGCCTTTTCTCAGGCTTTCCCGACGATGCATCAGCGGAAGGCTTCGATGCGACCCAGGAGAAGACCGAGAAGTATCGGGCATTCCTTTCGGAGCTCGCTGCCTCAGGGAAGAAACCGGGCTTTGAAACAGCGACCGATCTGCCCGACGGTCTGAAGCAGGCCATCGAGGCCTGGACTGGCCCGAGCTCCTAGGTTTCCAGACAGCTTGTCCGTTTCCTGCCCGAACTCCCGCGCCCCTGGCTCCAGATCATCGGCAGCGATGTCTTTCCGGGCTGCGTGTCATTTCAGGGGTTGCGCGAGCGCCCGTTAAAAGTTAGAGGAACCAAGCCTTTCGGCAGTCGGAGCGTAGCGCAGCCCGGTTAGCGCACTAGTCTGGGGGACTAGGGGTCGGAGGTTCAAATCCTCTCGCTCCGACCATTTATTTCCATGAATGACTGAAGCTGTATGGCCGGCCCCGTGGCCGGCTTTTTGCCGTCCGCGCCAGAATGCGCTCCCTTTTCATTTCCAGTCCAGCTGAAACAAAGCACCACTCATTGCGTTCGGGTCCCAACGGCGGCCCAGAGTCGAGCGCTCCTCCGGCGTGTCGCGGCCGAGCCGGGACATTTAGCAGGAGATCATCATGAATCGTCGTGCCCTACTCGGCGGCCTTGCCGCCGCGCTTGTCGCCGCCCCAGCCCTGGCCCAGACGGGCGGCTCCTCCCCCGCTACGCCTTCCGGTTCATCCGGAACCATGCCGATGAACCGGACGGGCGGGCAGATGAGCCAGGCCGATATGCAGCACATGCAGCAGACGATGCAGCTTGGCATGGTGGCCCTGGAGTCGAGCCGCATCGCGATGAACAAGGTGCGCAACGACAATCTGAAGCGTTTTGCGAACTTCGAAGTGCAGGAGCAGACCACCCTCTCGGAAGTGCTGCAATCGATGATGGAGCCTGCCGCCACAGCATCGACGGGATCGGCCGGCAATCAGGCCAGTCCATCCAACATGAACGTGCCGCCCATGCAGATGGACGCGTCAGCCCGCGACATGATGCAGAAGATGCAGAATCAGCAGGCCGGAGCTGAATTCGACAAGATGTATCTGCAGGCCCAGCTGCAAGGTCATCGCGACCTCCTGCAAGTTCAGGAACGATACCTGCAGTCGAATCCGCAGAATCGGGAGCATATGAATGTTGCCAAGATGGCCCGCGGTCACATCCGCGAACATATCGCCATGCTCGAAGAGATGCAGCAGACCATGCGCTAAGATCCAAGATCGCCCTCCGCCACTTCGAGACAAAAAGCCCGCTCCAGCTTCGGCTGGAGCGGGTTAAGTCTCAGGAGCAATCCTTGGAGGGATCCTTCCCAACCCGATCCAGGCCGGAATGTTTCATCCACCAGGGTGCGGCGTTCCAACCCACAGGCGATCTAGGCGCCGGCTGCTCCCACTCGTTGGTCTGAACTCTTCCCAGAACCGGTCGTTCTTAATCAGCCTAGGGAGGCTTGGAAAAGGACATCACCGTGACGAAGAGCGACGCGCAATATCGGGCAACCGCGCGGCACAACAGTCCGAGCACTCCGGCTGTGGAGCCCAACGTGCTCGCCTCGGTCCTCGAGCGCAACATCGACGCCCTGCGCGATAAGCGGCAGGAGGAGGAGCGAAAGGCCAGCCTACAGGACCGTATTGCGGAGCTGATCACCCGCTTTTCCGGCAGCATGGCCTTCGTCTACGTCCATCTGGTGCTGGTCGCCGGGTGGGTCGCGGCCAATCTCGGCCTCATCCCCGGTGTCCCGGCTTTCGACCCGACCTTCGTCATCCTCGCGACCTTTGCCTCCGTCGAGGCGATCTTCCTCTCGACCTTCGTGCTGATCAGCCAGAACCGTGCTGCTGCAGAGGCCGATCGGCGCTCCCAGCTGGATCTTCAGACCAATCTTCTGTCAGAGCATGAGATCACGCGCCTGCTGACGCTGACGCGTGCGATTGCCGAGCATCTCGGCATCCGGGAGGCGAGTGATCCTACCTTGGAGGAACTGGAGCGGCACGTCGCGCCGGAAAAAGTGCTCGACAGGCTGACGGAAGACGAAGAATGCCGCTCACCCTGAACGGCAGGGCTCGATGAAGGCTATCAATCCGGTAGGAAATGGTGGGCGGTGAGGGACTCGAACCCCCGACCTGCGGTGTGTAAAACCGAAGCTCTACCAACTGAGCTAACCGCCCGATGGGCCTGACATAAAAAGAGAAGGCCAACAACGCAAGCGTCGTCGGCCCTCTTTGCTAAAGCATCGGGCCCGAAAGTGGAATCACTTTCGGGATTATTCCGATCCTCGTCCCCTCGTTAGCGCATCATACGGTGCAGGAAACTGGATCCAGCTTTCCGCACGATGTGCTAGCGAATATCGCTCAAAAGGCGATCACTTCGCGTTGACGGCATCCTTCAGGCCCGCGCCGGCGCGGAACTTGGGGGTCTTGGAAGCGGGAACCTTGACCTTCTCGCCGGTGCGCGGGTTACGCGCCTCGCCGGCAGCCCGGTTGGTCACAACGAACGTGCCGAAACCGACGATCTTGACCTCGTCGCCCTTCTTCAGAGCGCCGGTGATAGCCTCGATGGCGGCATCGACCGCGTCACCAGCCTGGCCACGCGAAAGGCCCACCTTGTCGGCGACGGCCGCAACGAGCTCGCCTTTATTCATAGTCATATCCTCCAGTGATCACGGCGGTCGCAAAGGAAATGGTCCACCGTTTCAGGGACAACCCGTTTGGCGCAAAGCTTGTCCGTAGGCAAGCCCCGAAGTGGCTGAAATCAGCCGTTTTTTTGCACTTTTCATCAAAAAAGAAGCCCCGGGACGGGGGTCCAGGGGCTTCTGTCGCAACGTCAATGGTTCGGTTTTAGTGGGCGATCACCCCGGCCGAGTCGTCCTCGACGCCCGGCTTGTGAGCCTTGAGCTCCGAAGCCTCATCCCATTCTATGCGCTCCGGCATGCGCACGAGGGCATGCTGAAGAACCTGATCCATCATGGAGACCGGCACGATCTCCAGACCGTTCTTCACGCTGGCCGGGATGTCTACCAAGTCCTTGGCGTTCTCCTCGGGGATCAGCACCTTCTTGATGCCGCCGCGGAGGGCCGCCAGGAGCTTCTCCTTCAGGCCTCCGATCGGAAGCACCCTGCCCCGCAGCGTAACCTCGCCCGTCATGGCGATATCGCGGCGAACCGGAATGCCGCTGACGACGGAGACGATGGCCGTGGCCATGGCGATGCCAGCCGACGGACCGTCCTTGGGCGTCGCACCTTCCGGCACGTGCACGTGGATGTCCCGGCGGTCGAACAGGGGCGGCTCGACGCCGAAATCGAGAGCACGGGAGCGGACGTAGGATGCCGCGGCCGAGATCGATTCCTTCATGACGTCACGCAGATTGCCCGTGACGGTCATCTTGCCCTTGCCCGGCATCATGATGCCTTCGATGGTGAGCAACTCGCCGCCGACCTCCGTCCAGGCCAGGCCTGTGACGGCGCCGACCATGTCCTCGGTCTCCGCCTCGCCATAACGATAACGCGGCGGTCCAAGGAACTCGGGCAGGTTGTCGGTCGTGACCTCGACCGACTTGACCTTGGAGATCAGGATCTCCTTCACCGCCTTGCGGATGAGGTTTGCGATCTCGCGCTCCAGGTTACGCACGCCCGCCTCACGGGTGTAGCGGCGGATCAGCATGAGAAGAGCCTCGTCGCCGATCTTCCACTCCTTCTCCGCCAGACCGTGCTTCTGCATGGACGAGGGAATCAGGTGGGTGCGAGCAATCTCTGCCTTCTCCTCCTCGGTGTAACCCGCAATGCGGATCACTTCCATACGGTCCAGAAGCGGGCCGGGGATGTTCAGAGTGTTGGCCGTCGTCACGAACATCACATTGGAGAGGTCGTAATCGACTTCCAGGTAATGGTCGTTGAAGGTCGAGTTCTGCTCAGGATCGAGAACCTCGAGCAGGGCCGCTGACGGGTCGCCGCGGAAGTCCATGCCCATCTTGTCGATCTCGTCGAGAAGGATGAGCGGGTTGGACGTCTTGGCCTTGCGCATCGACTGGATGATCTTGCCGGGCATCGAGCCGATATAGGTCCGACGGTGACCGCGGATCTCCGACTCGTCGCGGACGCCGCCGAGCGACATGCGCACGAACTCGCGGCCCGTAGCCTTGGCGATCGACTTGCCGAGCGACGTCTTACCCACGCCGGGAGGACCGACGAGGCAGAGGATCGGGCCCGTGAGCTTGTTGGCGCGCTGCTGCACGGCCAAGTATTCGACGATGCGCTCCTTGACCTTGTCGAGCCCGTAATGATCCGCATCGAGCAGATCCTGGGCCGCCTTGAGGTCCTTCTTCATCTTCGAACGGCGGTTCCACGGAATGCCGAGCAGCCAGTCGAGATAGTTGCGCACGACGGTGGCTTCCGCGGACATGGGCGACATCTGGCGGAGCTTCTTCAGCTCACCCAGAGCCTTTTCGCGGGCTTCCTTCGTGAACTTGGTCTTCTCGATCTTCTCTTCGAGCTCGGCCAGCTCGTCACGACCTTCGTCGTCGCCGAGCTCCTTCTGGATCGCCTTCATCTGCTCGTTGAGGTAGTACTCGCGCTGCGTCTTCTCCATCTGACGCTTCACGCGGGTGCGAATCCGCTTCTCGACCTGGAGAACGGAGATCTCGCTCTCCATCAGGCCAAGCACCTTCTCAAGGCGCTGAGCGACGGTGGCCGTCTCGAGAATCGCCTGTTTGTCGGCGATCTTGATGGCGAGATGCGAAGCGATCGTGTCGGCAAGCTTTGCGGGCTCGTCGATCTGGGTCACGGCGGTCACGACCTCCGGTGACACCTTCTTGTTGAGCTTCACGTAATTCTCGAACTCGGACACGACGGAGCGGGCAAGAGCCTCGGCCTCCACCTGGTCACCGAGTGCGTCCGGAAGCGCTTCGGCTTCGGCCTCGTAATATTCATCCGTGCGGGTATAGGCCTTCACCTGGGCACGGCTCGCGCCTTCGACCAGTACCTTCACGGTACCGTCGGGCAGCTTCAGCAGTTGCAGGACGTTGGCCAAGGTCCCGACCTTGTAGATCGCATCCGTTGACGGATCGTCATCCGTCGCATCGATCTGGGTGGCCAGAAGAATGTGACGGTCCCCCTTGACCACTTCCTCAAGCGCGCGGATCGACTTTTCACGGCCGACGAAGAGCGGCACGATCATATGTGGAAAGACAACAATGTCGCGCAGAGGCAGAACCGCATAGGTTCCGGTCGAGCCTGGAACGACAGGCTGACGTGGCTTCGATTGTGTCATGAGACGGTATCCTTTTGACTGCGTCCGACGATCCCCTCGGATGAGCTGGATGTCAGACGAATAACCGGAATGCTCAGGCTCTTGTTATGGGCTGCATCCGGTACACCGGGCTCTCCCTCGGAAGATGAGCGGACAGCACCGGCGCAAGAGATAATGTGGCGTTGCGGGCCTGCTGTTTCAAGAAGATTGCCCACAACGCATCGGTTCATGAAGGGAGCCCCCGGGCGGCCGTTAGGCGCTGGCGCTTGCGGCCTGATCGTTGCGCTCACCATGGATGAAGAGAGGCTTGGCCTTGCCCTCGACCACCTCGGGACCGATCACCACCTGCTCGACGGAATCGAGGCCTGGCAGGTCGTACATGGTCTCCAGCAGGATACCCTCCATGATGGAGCGCAGACCGCGGGCGCCGGTCTTTCTCTCGATCGCCTTGCGGGCGATCATGGAGAGGGCCTCGTCCTGGAAGGTCAGGTTCACGTTCTCCATCTCGAAGAGACGCTGGTACTGCTTCACGAGGGCGTTCTTGGGCTCCTGCAGGATCTTCTTGAGGGCGTCCTCGTCGAGATCCTCAAGGGTCGCCAGAACCGGCAGACGGCCGACGAACTCGGGGATGAGGCCGAACTTCAGCAGATCCTCGGGCTCGACGGCGCGGAAGATCTCGCCCGTCCGGCGATCGTCGGGGGACTGGACCGTGGCACCGAAGCCGATGGACGTGCCCTTGCCGCGGCCGGAAATGATCCGCTCAAGCCCGGCGAAGGCGCCGCCGCAGATGAACAGGATGTTCGTGGTGTCCACCTGCAGGAACTCCTGCTGCGGATGCTTGCGGCCACCCTGGGGAGGCACGGAGGCCACGGTGCCTTCCATGATCTTCAGGAGAGCCTGCTGCACCCCCTCGCCCGACACGTCGCGCGTGATCGACGGGTTGTCGGACTTGCGGGAGATCTTGTCGATCTCGTCGATATAGACGATGCCGCGCTGAGCCCGCTCGACATTGTAGTCGGAGGCCTGGAGCAGCTTCAGGATGATGTTCTCCACGTCCTCGCCGACATAGCCCGCCTCGGTCAGGGTCGTGGCGTCCGCCATGGTGAAGGGAACGTCCAGGATCCTGGCGAGGGTCTGCGCGAGCAGGGTCTTGCCCGACCCGGTGGGCCCGATCAGCAGGATATTCGACTTGGCCAGCTCGACGTCATTGTGCTTCGTCGCGTGGGCAAGGCGCTTGTAATGGTTGTGGACCGCCACCGAGAGCACTTTCTTGGCGTGCTCCTGGCCGATCACGTAGTCATCAAGAACGCGGCTGATTTCCTTCGGGGTCGGCACCCCGTCGCGGGACTTCACGAGAGACGATTTCGACTCCTCGCGGATGATGTCCATGCACAGCTCGACGCATTCATCGCAGATGAAAACCGTCGGGCCAGCGATCAGCTTGCGAACCTCATGCTGGCTTTTGCCGCAGAAGGAGCAGTACAGCGTACTCTTGGAGTCGTTGCCGCCAGCCTTGGTCATTATCACATCTCCAATCCGTGCTGGGACAGCCCCTGCCAACCCAACACCTCTAAGTTATAGGCGACGGACCTAATAAAATGTTCCGTCGCTAAGAATTGAACGCCCAAATTGCCCTGTCTCCCGAATCCACATGCAATCACGCGGAGGCCGCGCGATCAATAGAAACGGGGTTACTCGGCAAAAAGACGCACCTGGGGGAATTTTGTCCCCAGGTTTTAAGGGTTAAGCCGGGGTGGCGGCCGGCTCGGGACGCTTCTCGATCACCTGGTCGATGAGGCCGAACTCCCGGGCCGCCTCGGCGGTCATGAAGTTGTCGCGCTCCAGCGCCCGGTCGATCTCTTCGTAGTTACGGCCGGTATGGCCCACATAGATCTCGTTCAGACGGCGCTTGAGGGCCTCGCTCTCGCGGGCATGGATCATGATATCCGTGACCTGGCCCTGATAGCCGCCGGAGGGCTGGTGGACCATGATGCGGGCATTCGGGAGGGCAAAGCGCATGCCCTTCTCGCCGGCGGTCAGCAGGAGGGAGCCCATGGAGGCGGCCTGTCCGACGCAGAGGGTCGAGACCGGGCAGCGGATGAACTGCATCGTGTCGTAGATCGACAGACCCGAGGTCACGACGCCGCCGGGCGAGTTGATATAGAAGGAAATTTCCTTCTTCGGGTTCTCGGCCTCGAGAAACAGAAGCTGCGCCACGATCAGCGAGGCCGAGTAATCTTCGACGGGACCCGTGAGGAAGATAATCCGTTCGCGCAGGAGGCGCGAATAGATGTCGAATGCGCGCTCACCGCGGTTCGACTGCTCAACCACCATGGGGACGAGCGTATTGTTAAAGAGCGCTACCGGATCTCTCATTGTCTCACTGCTCCAATTCGGCCGCGCGGGTGCGCGGCCGTGCAATTCATGCAAGCAGCGAGACGCTTAACGGAGCGTTACTCGCCCTTGCCGGCTTTCTCTCCGCCCTCGTCCTCATCGCTGAAGAGCGCGTCCTTGGAGACGGTTTCCTCGTCCACCTTCACCTGGGAGAGGATCTGGTCGACAACCTTCTCCTCGAACAGAGGAGCCCGGATTTCAGCGAGGGCCTGCGGGTTCTTCTGGTAGAACTCCCAAACCTGCCGCTCCTGGCCGGGGTACTGGCGGACCCGCTCGATGAGGGCCTGAGTCACCTCGTCGTCGGAAATCTTGATATCGGACTTCTCACCGATCTGTGCAAGGACCAAGCCGAGGCGAACGCGACGCTCGGCGATCTTCCGGTACTCGGCCTTGGCCTCGTCTTCCGTGGTGTTTTCGTCCTCGAAGGTGCGGTTGTTCGACTTCATGTCGCCGACGACCTGCGACCATACGGCAGCGAATTCCTGCTCGACCAGGGTCGGAGGCAGTTCGAAGCTGTACTTGGCGTCGAGGGAATCAAGGAGATCCTTCTTCACCTTGCGACGGGACTGTGTGTCGAAATCGCGCTTGATGGCATCGCGGATCGCGTCCTTGAGCTTGTCCAGGGATTCCATACCGAATCCCTTGGCCATCTCGTCGTCGATCTGGATCTCGCCCGGAGCCTCGACTTCCTTCACGGTCACGTCGAACTCGGCGTCCTTGCCGGCCAGATGGGCCGCCATGTAGTTTACCGGGAAGGTAACCTTCACGAGTTTGGTATCGCCCGCCTTGAGGCCGAGGAGTTGGTCCTCGAAGCCGGGGATGAAGGTGTTGGAGCCGAGCTCGACCCGAATGTCCTCACCCTTGCCGCCCTCGAACTCGGTGCCGTCGATGCGGCCTACGAAATCCACGACCACACGGTCGCCATCGACCGCGGTGCCTTCCTTCGTCTCGAAAGAGCGGTTCTGCTTGGCCATGCGCTCAAGCGATTCGGTGATCTCGGCATCGGTAACCTCGGCCACCGGCTTCCTGACCGTCACATCTGAGAGATCGGCAAGCTCGAAGACCGGCAGGACCTCGAGAGCGACGGTGAACGCCAGGTCGCCCTTGGCCTCCATGGCCTTCTCGACCTCTTCCTGGCTCTCCGGGAACTGGACCTGCGGCTCGTGGGCAAGCTTCAGATCGTTGTCCTCGACGATCTTACGGTTGGCTTCGTTGACGGCATTCTGCAGCACGTCCGCCATGACGGAGCGGCCATAGACCTTACGCAGATGTCCGACCGGCACCTTGCCGGGACGGAATCCGTTGATCCGCACGCGATCCTTGAGGGTCGACAATTCGCTGTTCAGGCGCTCTTCCAACTCGGTGGCCGGGAGCACGACCTTGAACTCTCGTTTCAAGCCTTGGGACAGTGTTTCCGTCACCTGCATGGTTTTATTCGCCTTCATTCACTCGAAAAAATTCTGTCAGGCTCCGGCCGATGCGGCGTCACGCCGTCAACCAGGCCGCTCGGAGCCTCCGGATAACCAACCCTGACGGGATTGGTGCGGGCGGAGGGACTCGAACCCCCACAACTTTCGTCGCTGGAACCTAAATCCAGTGCGTCTACCAATTCCGCCACGCCCGCGCGGGAGCGGCGCGCGAGGCGCACCCCTCTTCCGGGACGCGGCTCTATAGCATGGTTGACGAAGCGTGCATCAAAAAAGTTCGTGTGCGGCCAAATGGCAACCAAACTTGGCCGTTCACGTTCAACGCTGTACCGATGTCAGCATTCGCAAGCCCAGAGACGAGCCCGCCCTCATGATTACCCGCCGCGCCGTCACTGCCGGTCTCGCCACGAGTCTGCTCGCCTTCACCCGCGAGGCGCGGACCCAGGTCCCGAACGGTTCCGAACAGGTCCTGACGGCAAGGCCGACATCGATGAAGCTCCGCCCCGATGCCGCCGAAGCCGAGATCTGGGCCTTCGAGGGGACCTTGAGTCCGACACTGCGCATCAGGCACGGATCGGAACTGCGCTTGAGGCTCCAGAACGAGACCACCCTGCCCCTGTCGCTTCATTTCCACGGCGTGCGGGGTCCGAATGCCATGGATGGAGTCGGTGGCCTGACCCAGGAGCCGGCCGCTCCGGCAAAAAGCCATACGTATCGCTTCACTGCACCCGATGCCGGCACCTTTCTGATCCGCCCCTGTGTTCTGGGCGGCAGTGCCGAGCCTATGGAACGTGGCCTCTCAGGTCTCCTGATCGTGGAGGAGATTGATCCGCCACAGGTCGACCAGGACATTGCCCTGCTGGTGGACGACTGGCGCCTGAACGATGACGGGTCTCTCGCTCTCTTCGAGAAGCTCGCCGAGGCCGCTCCCGCCGGACGTCTGGGAAGCTGGCTCAGCGTCGACGGGAAGGGGACGCCGCAGCGGATTGAGGCGTCTCCCAGCGGGCGCCTCCGCCTGAGGCTCGCCAATGCCTGCAACGCCCGGACCATGCGCCTGCGCTTCGATGGCCTGAAAGCCTATGTCATCGCCGTCGACGGCCAGCCGACAAGCACTTTCGAGCCACTGAAAGCCTCCCTGCCTTTCGCACCCGGCACCCGCTACGATCTGCTGGTCGACCTTGCCCCCGAGGCGGGAGCGGTCGGCACCGTCATGGCCCTGATCGGAGACGGGATGCCCCTCGTCGAAATCGTGACGGCTGGCGACAGGCGGCCCGGACTGCCGGCCATAGCCCCACTGCGGCCCAATCCGAAGATGCCGGAGACCATCAAACTGCAGAGCGCCACCCGCAAGGACGTGACGATCAAGGGAGACCCGAAGCTTCCCAATGAACCCTGGACGATCAACGGCGCGGCGGGAAGTCCATCCGGCCCGCCGCTGGTCAAGGTGAAGCGGGGCACTCCGGTAGTGCTTGCGCTCACGAACCGGACGGCTTTCGTCCAGCCCGTGCACCTGCATGGCCACTCCTTCCGGCTGCTGCACCCCCTCGATGATGGGTGGGAGCCCTACTTCCTCGATACCGTGCAAGTGCCGGAGAACAAAACCATCCGTATCGCCTTCGTGGCTGACAATCCCGGCCAATGGCTTCTCGCCTCTACCGTCATGGAGCGATTCGACGCCGGTCTGTGGACCTGGATCGAGGTTACTTGAGCAAGTCGCGCAGCACTCCTGGCACCAGCTCGGCTAGGTCCTCGGCGATCAGCCCTGGACCGAAGCCGGCGGCGGCCTCAGCGTGGATCCATGCCCCCGCACAGGCGGCCTCGAAGGCGGGCACGCCCTGCGCCATCAGCCCCGCGATGAGGCCGCAGAGCGTATCGCCCGAGCCCGCGGTCGCGAGGTACGGCGTGCCGTTCTCGTTGATGGCTGCCCTTCCATCCGGAGCAGCAATCACAGTGTCCGGCCCCTTCAACAGCACGATGGCTCCGCTATAGGCGGCAGCACGACGGGCCTTCTCAATTTTCGAGGTCGGATCAAGGATATCCGGGTGATTCTTAAACAGGCGGTTGAACTCGCCAGCATGGGGCGTGAGTACCGTCGGAGCGTGGCGGAAAGCCCCGTGGAGCTCCGAGACCAGACCTTCAAAGGAGGTCAGCGCATCGGCGTCCAGGACGAGGTTCCGTCTTGCATGGACCGCGACGGCGACCATGGCGCGGGTGCCTGCATGGACACCCAGAGCCGGCCCGAGGACGAGGGCATTGAAACGCGTATCCTGAAGAATCGTGTGCAGCCCCTCGGGTCCGTCGCATCCCTTCAGCATGATGGCGGTCAGGTGGGCGGCATTGACACCTATCGCCTCTGGAGGCGAAGCGACGGTGACGAGGCCGGAGCCGATCCTGAGGGCCGCCCGAGCCGCCAGTCGGGCCGCGCCTGTCCGGGTCGCGCCACCGGACGCGACAAGGGTGTGGCCACGCTCATATTTATGCGAGGAGAGCCCGGGCTTCGGCAACGCATGCCGCCATAGAGCCGGACTGTTGGCGAACAGGCTCCCGCCCTTGGCCGCGAGGATCTCCCGTCCGATGCCGATATCGACGACGTCGACAGCCCCGCTGAACGCGCGCCCCGGCATCAACAGATGGCACGGTTTGCGGGCAGCAAAGGTCACCGTGTGAGCGGCTTTCACCGCAATGCCGCACACCTCTCCCGTATCGCCGTCGATGCCGGACGGGAGATCCACCGCCAGAATGGGCTTGCCTGAACCGTTCATTCGGTCGACCACATGCCGCGCCGCGCCGTCGAGATCGCGGGACAGCCCGGTGCCGAAGAGGGCATCCACGATGAGGTCGGCCTCTTGGAAAGGCGCATCCTCGATGGTGCTAACCCCTCCCTTCCAATCTCGCGCGGCCTCGGCGGCATCTCCCGTCAGACGGTTCAAGGCTCCCAGGAGTCCGACGCTCACCCGATAGCCTCGCTCGGCAAGAAGACTGGCCGCAACGAAGCCGTCGCCTCCATTCTGGCCTGGCCCCGCCGCGATGACGATCCTGCCTTCCTGAGAGACTAATTTTTCGGCAGAAGCGGCGACGGCGCATCCTGCCCGTCTCATGAGTTCGATGCCGGGAATGCCGCCTGCGATGGCCTCCAGGTCGGCCTGCTTCATTTCGGAAGCGGTCAGGACGAGTTCAGGGCGTGTCATGGAGGTGAAATCGTCTCGTTTTTGGTGAATTGGTGACGTTTTCCGCAACTGCACAAACTTTGATCATAATATGCCTATCAACTTGGCAGAATGGGCTGCTTTGAATCGGTGACCGCATGGAAGGCCCTTCTTGCTGGTGCTAAAAGCGGCAAAACCTCGAACGAAAACGGTTGACCGGGATGAAGAAGATCGAAGCCATCATCAAGCCCTTCAAGCTCGATGAAGTCAAAGAAGCTCTCCAGGAAGTAGGCCTCCAGGGCATTACCGTGATCGAGGCGAAAGGTTTCGGCCGCCAGAAAGGCCATACCGAGCTCTATCGCGGTGCGGAATACGTCGTGGACTTCCTGCCGAAGGTGAAGCTCGAAATCGTCCTGAACGACGAGATGGCCGAGAGCGCCATCGAGGCCATTCGCAAGGCAGCCCAGACCGGGCGCATCGGCGACGGCAAGATTTTCGTTTCGACGGTCGAAGAGGCCGTTCGCATCCGCACGGGCGAGACCGGATCCGACGCGATCTAAGCTCGCTTTCCCAAGCCGAGGCCTTTCAAGGCCAAGGACAATCTCTAAGGGCAGAAGAGGACCAGACGATCATGCAGACCGCCAAGGATGTGCTCAAGGCGATCAAAGATAACGACGTCCAATACGTCGACTTCCGTTTCACCGACCCGCGCGGCAAGTGGCAGCATGTGACCTTCGACGTATCGATGGTCGACGAGGACATGTTCGCCGACGGCATCATGTTTGACGGCTCGTCCATCGCCGGCTGGAAGGCGATCAACGAATCCGACATGACCCTCATGCCCGATCCGACGACGGCCCAGATGGACCCGTTCTTCTCGGCGTCCACCATGACGATCAACTGCGACATCCTCGAGCCCGCGACCGGCGAGCCCTACAACCGCGATCCGCGCGGCATCGCCAAGAAGGCCGAGGCCTATCTGCAGTCCACGGGAATCGCCGACACGGTCTATGTCGGCCCCGAGGCCGAGTTCTTCGTGTTCGACGACGTGAAGTTCATGGCCGATCCCTACAACACCGGCTTCAAGCTCGATTCCTCCGAGCTGCCGATCAACGGCGACACGCCATACGAGGGCGGCAACCTCGGTCACCGCATTCCGACCAAAGGCGGCTATTTCCCGGTCCCGCCGCTGGATTCCGCTCAGGACATGCGCGGCGAGATGCTGGCTGCCATGAAGGCCATGGGCGTGACGGTTGAGAAGCACCACCACGAGGTCGCTTCGGCCCAGCATGAGCTCGGCACGAAGTTCAACACCCTCGTGCGCACGGCCGACGAGATGCAGATCTACAAGTACTGCATCCACAACGTTGCCCAGTCCTATGGCAAGACGGCCACGTTCATGCCGAAGCCGGTCTATGGCGACAACGGCTCGGGCATGCACGTGCACCAGTCGCTGTGGAAGGGCGGCAAGCCCCTCTTCGCCGGCAACAAGTACGCCGACCTGTCCCAGGAATGCCTGTGGTACATCGGTGGCATCATCAAGCACGCCAAGGCCCTGAACGCCTTCACCAACCCGTCGACGAACTCCTACAAGCGTCTTGTCCCGGGCTACGAGGCTCCGGTGCTGCTGGCCTATTCGGCCCGTAACCGCTCGGCCTCCTGCCGTATTCCGTGGACGACGTCGCCGAAGGCCAAGCGCGTCGAGGTTCGCTTCCCCGATCCGACCGCCAACCCGTACCTCGCCTTCGCGGCGCTGCTGATGGCCGGTCTCGACGGCATCGTGAACAAGATCGATCCGGGCCAGGCGATGGACAAGGATCTCTATGATCTGCCTCCGCGCGAGCTGAAGAAGATCCCGACCGTCTGCGGTTCGCTCCGCGAGGCTCTCGCCAGTCTCGACAAGGATCGCGCCTTCCTCAAGGCCGGCGGCGTCTTCAACGACGACTTCATCGACAGCTACATCGAGCTGAAGATGGCCGAGGTCGCCCGGTTCGAGATGACCCCGCACCCGGTCGAGTTCCAGATGTACTACTCCGTCTAATCGGAAGAGAATCCTCCCAGCCGCTTTGACTGCGGCCTTCCTTTGCCGGAGCTCCTTGAGCTCCGGCTTTTTTGTTGTCCGCCTCGGAGGCAGGTCACAAGGCCCCGCTCTCCACGTCGAATCAAGCCGGAAGAGCTCGCAACGCGCATTCGGACAAGAGGGCCCTGATGTATTTGGGGCTCGTCATCCTGACCATGGGGCTCTTGCTCTTGGCCTCCATGGGCATCGAGTACGCACTTGCACCAGGCGGAAATCTCCTATTCCTGATCGGAAAATGGTTTGTCTCCTGGGCTGTGGGCGTCCGACTTATGCTCGCTGGGCTGCGTCAGATCTTCGGCCCAGCCGTCACGGCCGAAACGATTTTCAGAATCAAGGATCCGGACACGCGTAATGTCGTCATGGAACTGGGCTTCGGCAACGTCTCGACGGCGCCGCTTGCGCTTCTCTCACCTTATCGGACCTAATGGAACGCCTGCGGCGATTGTCGGCGCGGTTTTTTACGGCCTCGCAAGCCTGCAGCACCTGCGCAACACGGAGCGGACCAGGCTGGCGAACATTGCCCTGGCGTCCAACCTCTTCATCGCGACAATCGCAGTCCTTTATGTGATTGCGGCGTGAAATGACCTTGCTCGACGCGGGTCTTTGAGAGCGTCGATGGGATCATGGGACCCTGCTGACCGTTAACAACACTACCGGAGAATAACGAGAACGGCGAGGCCAGCTTTGCTCGCAGGACCCAGAGCGGTTTCCCTTATGTCCCGAACTTCAAGGGGACGAAGGTCAGCAACGACCTGTTGCGAGGTCCTCTTACGAACAAGAAAGGCCCGGGGTTCACCCGGGCCTTTCGTCGATCGCGGGAGCGATGGACTTAGTAGGTACCGAACTTGAAGTTCAGACCGGCACGCACCACGCCGAACTCGCTCTCGTCGCTGCCGCCCGTTGCGGTCGGGCTGACGAAGTTGTCGTCGCGCTCGAGGTTCACGTACAGACCTTCGATCTTGGCGGTCAGGTTG
>NZ_JAHAMK010000051.1 GCF_018383585.1 Microvirga sp. 3-52 | reverse complement strand
TACAGTCCGGATTTGAACCCGATTGAGCAGGTCTTCTCACAGATCAAAGCACATTTGCGCAAAGCCGAAGCCCGGACCGTCGAGGCGCTCTGGCGGGCCATCGGCGACATCTGTGATCTCGTCGAGCCCGAGGCATGCCGTAACTACTTCACCGCAGCCGGATACGGATTCGTCTGAATGACCGGTGCTCTAGAGCATCGGACCCACAAGTGGACTTGCACTTTTGGGATCGATCCGATGCTCCCTCCTTTGGGTCCGCACGATGCGCTAGGCATCTGCCGGCTTGGAAAACGTCTTGGGATCAGAAAGTCTTGGCCCCGTTCACCGGCAGCATGATCGCGTAGAGCGACGTGGTGGCGCAGATGTAGAGCCGGTTCCTTTTCGGCCCGCCGAAGACGACGTTCGCCACACCCTCCGGGACCAGGATTTTGCCGATCAGGGTGCCGTCGCTGTCGTAGCAATGGACCCCGTCTCCGGCGCTGGTCCAGATCCGTCCGGCCTCGTCCAAGCGGAGGCCGTCGAACAGGCCATGGGTGCACGTGGCGAAGACCTTGCCGCCCGAGAGGCTGCCGTCGGCCTTCACGTCGAAGACGCGGATATGGCGTGGCCCGTCCTTGACGTGGGTCGCGCCGGTATCGGCCACATAGAGGCGCGTTTCGTCGGGCGAGAACGCGATCCCGTTCGGGCGGACGAAATCGTCGGCCACGATGGCGACGTCGCCCGTCCGAGGATCGACCCGGTACACATGGCAGGCGCCGACCTCGCTGTCCGCCTTGTGGCCCTCGTAATCGGAATCGATGCCATAGGCCGGATCCGTGAACCAGATCGAGCCGTCTGACTTTACCACCACGTCGTTGGGAGAGTTGAGGCGCTTGCCCTGATGATGGCTGGCGAGCACGGTGATTGAGCCGTCGTGCTCGGTGCGCGTGACCCGCCGGTTGCCGTGTTCGCAGGTGACGAGGCGGCCCTGACGGTCCACGGTGTTGCCATTGGAGTACCCGGCCGGATGGCGAAAGATGCTGACGGAGCCGGAGGTCTCGTCGAAGCGCATCATGCGGTCGTTGGGGATGTCGCTCCACACGAGATAGCGGCCGGCCGGGAAATAGGCCGGGCCCTCCGCCCAGCGGCAGCCCTCCGCCAGTTTCTCCAGACGCGCCGATCCGATGAACAGACGCTGGAAGCGATCGTCGAGAACAACGGCGACATCTCTGAACATCGAATCCGGTATGTCCTGTCAGTGAGCCATCAGAACGGGAATGGCCGTGTTGCTCAGGATGTGGCTTGTGGCGCCGCCGAAGAACATCTGCCTGAGACGGCTCTGGGTATAGGCTCCCTTCACGAGAAGGTCGCAACCGAGAGCAACGGCTTCGGACAGGATGGTCTCGCCGGGCCGGTTCGACGGATCCGGCGCCGTGATCGCCTCCGCCGGCAGATCGTGCATCCTCAGGTGCCGGGCAAGCTCCGATCCGGACGGGCCGGGGACGCCCCAATCTTCGAGTTCGAGAACGACGATGCGCCGGGCCTTCTTGAGCAGGGGCATCGATCCCAGGACCGCGCGGGCCGTTTCCGTGCTCCGGTTCCAGGCGATCACGGCGGTGTCGGCGAAGGTCCGGGGGGCGGTCGGCGGCGCGATGAGAACCGGACGACCGGTCTCGAACAGGGCCGCCTCGACGGTGGACAGGCGGGTCTGACCGTTCGATCCATCCGGCCGCCCCACCACGACGAGGTCGAAAACCCGGCCATAGGCGCCGAGGAAGGCGTCCTCCATCAGGCCATCCTGGCGCCAGCCGGAACTCAGGCCCGGAAGACCCGCGGATGCCCGCGCAATCTGCTGCGTCGTCATGAAGGCCTCGAACCGCTCGCGGCAGGCGCGGGCCATTTCAAGGCGGTTCTCCGGAGTGATGGGGGAGGGCACGCCGATGGCGATGTCCACCGGCAGGACCACCGGATAATCGGGGGTGATCGCAATCCCCTCGATATAGCTGTCGAACATCCGGCCGAGATGCAGGGCCACCTGCAGCTGAGGCTCGACGATGCCGTGATCTTCAATGGGAACGAGAATGTTCTTCATAAGGATTATTGTCGCGCTTAAATCTGCGCTCGGCAAGACCATCCGAAAGTTCACCCCGGACTGTGGATGGAAATGGGTTTGACATCCGATCGTCGTCGGCTCCAGCTTGAATGGCCCGGCAAATCAAGGAGCCTTTCATGCGTAAGTTCGCGACCCTCGGCGCAGCCACTCTCCTCACGGTGTCCGCATCGCTCACGGCACATGCCTTCGATCCCGGCAACACGAGCCGGATCAAGACGCTCGTGGATACGGGCATGCAATATTACTGGTCCGGCGGGGATGTGAAGAAGGCGGAAGCCGAAGTCTTCAAGGGCATCACCCTGCATGGCCGCTACGACGTAGTGGAAAAGGCGTTCGCGGAGGCCTCTTCGCTCGCACCCGAGCGCCTCGATTTCCGCTTTGCCGTCGCCTCGTCCCAGATCCTGCAGAAGAACCTTGCCGGCGCCCGCGCCACCTATGAGGACATCCTCGCCAAGGACCCGGCTTCCTTCGACGCCCAGGCTTGGCTCGCGGCGCTCGCCCGGATCGAAGGCAAGGCCGACGAGGCCGCGTTGACGGATCAGGCCCTGGCCGGTCTCGACCGGACACGCTCGGAAGCCTATCGCCAGCGTTTCGCCCGCGCCGAGGCCATCATGGCCGAGCGCCCGAACGTGGATGTGCCCAGTGTTCCGGGCCGCGTCATGATCGTCACCCTCGGCTATGCGCTTGCCAAGGACGGCACCGCGGAGAAGCCTCTCCTCGACCGCCTGGACGTGGCGCTGAAGGCCGCCAATGCCAACCCGACGGCCCGGGTCATGGTCACCGGCGGCCAGCCCCAGGCCGGCGTCACCGAGGGCGACGTCATGACCAAGTGGCTGGTGGAGAGGGGCGTCGACCGGGATCGCATCCTGATCGAGGACAAGTCGAAGGATACGGTCGGCAACGTGCTGAACGTCGCCAACCTCCTGAAGCGCCACACGGCCGATGCGGTCATCCTGGTAACGAGCTCCAGCCACATGCGCCGCGCCCGCACATTGCTCGAGGATGCCTTCCGTCAATACGACATCAGCGCGCCGATCCTGCCGGTCGTGGCTCTCGACGCGCCTTCGATCGAGGAGGCCGCGAAGGTCTCGAAGGACGAGAGGATGGTGATCTACCGCGATCTCATGCGGGTCTCGGGGCTGTGGGCCTACCCGGGCATCCAGCAGTAGACCGGGAATTCTCTAGCCGACCTTGAAGTCTCCCGGGTCCCAGGAGACTTTCGGATATTGCGGGTCCATCTCCTCGAGGGTGGCCTTGACGATGGTCGCGACGGCCGCGTTGCGCACCCACTTCCGGTCCGCGGGAATGACGTGCCAGGGCGCCCATTCGGTCGAACAGCGATTGAGCATGATCTCGTAGGCGGCCTGGTACTCGTCCCAGTGCTCCCGGTCTTCCAGGTCGCTCGGATTGAACTTCCAATGCTTCGCCGGATCGTCGAGGCGCGCCTGTAGGCGCTCCTTCTGCTCGTCTTTTGAAATGTGGAGCATGAACTTGAGGACCGTCGTGCCGGTCTCGACAAGCATCTTCTCGAACGCGTTGATCTGCTCGTAGCGCTGCTCGATCACCTCCTCGGAGGCAAGCTTGCGGACCTTCCCGATCAGCACGTCCTCATAATGGGAGCGGTTGAAGATGCCGATGGTGCCGCGCCTCGGACAGGCGGCATGGACGCGCCAGAGATAATCGTGCTCCAGCTCGAGTCGTGAGGGCGGACCGAAGGCGTGGACCGAGACGCCCAGAGGCCCGGTCGCATTGAAGACGCTGCGGATCGTGCCGTCCTTGCCCGACGTATCCGTGCCCTGGAGGATCACGAGCAGGGCACGGGAGCCCTCCGCGTAGAGCCGGTCCTGCAGGGTATCGATGTCCTTCGCGAGGGCGGCCGTGGCGGCCTTGGTTTCCTGCTCGTCGCCGAAGAGGGATTTGTCGCGCGGATTGCGGTCCCACAGCCGGATCGTTTCGCCGGGTTCGACACAGAACTTCTTCAACACGGCCTGCTCCTGATCCGCCATTCCCGATCCTCCACGTCTCCAGGACGATAGGGCATGCCTGTGAGAAAGGAAGGTTGGGATCGTCGCCGATGCGCTCTTTACGGGCCTCGTGGCAGGACTTACCAGAGTTCTGCCAGTCAGGATGGAAGAGGCTGCCACGATGCTTTCACTCTACTACTACCCGGGCAATGCCAGCCTGCTGCCGCATATGATGCTGCGGGAAATCGGTGCCGAGTTCGAGCTTCGCCTCGTGGATCGGGGGCAGAACGCCCAGAGAAGCCGGGAGTATCTCAAGCTCAATCCCGGCGGACGCATCCCGGTTCTGATCGACGGCGATCTGGTCCTGTTCGAAACCGCAGCCGTCGCCTTGCATCTCGCCGACAAATTCCCGGATGCGGGCCTTGCACCCGCCGTTGGAACGGCCGAGCGGGCCGAGTTCTATAAATGGATCATCCATCTCACGAACACGCCGCAGGTGGAGTATCGCGCCTGGTTCTATCCGCACGAGCACGTGACCGACGAGGCCGCGGCACCGACCGTCAAGCAGGCGGCCAGCGAGCGCCTCAACCGCATGTTCGACGTGATTTCCGAGCAGCTCGGCGACAGAACATGGCTTCTCGGCGAGCGCTTTTCCGCCGCAGACCTCTTCCTGTTCATGCTGATACGCTGGGGACGTGGCCTGCCGCGCCCGCCGCGCAGCATTCCGAATCTGAATGCTCTTGCCGAGCGGGTGCTGGCGCGGCCAGCTGTTCAGAAAGCGCTTGAGGCGGAAGGGATCAAGGCTCCGATCTTCTGAGCCTTACTTCCTGTGCGAATTCCGCTTCGAAGGCTGGCGTTGGGGCAGCACCTGATCGACCTTGCTCATTCCCGCCCATGGGTCTCGTTTCAGCGAAGCGAGGCGCCTGCCTAAATTCTCGACAGTGAAGCCGTTAGGTTTGAGATCCGGTGACAATTCCTCCCAGGCGACCGGCGTGGCCACGGGAGCGCCGGGCCGCGAGCGGGTGGAGTAGGGCGCAACCGCCGATGCCTCGCGGTTGTTGCGCAGGTAATCGATGAAGATGCGGCCCTCGCGTTCCTGCTTGACCGAGGTGGTCGTATAGCGATCCGGCTCGTCGGCCGCCATGGCTTCGGCGATTTCCCGCGTGAAGGCGAGAGCATCCTTCCAGAGCGCCTTCGGTTTCAAAGGCACGACCACATGCAGGCCCTTGCCGCCCGTGGTCTTGACGAAGCTTTCCAGCCCGAGTCCTTTCAGACGCTCGCGGACAGCGACCGCCCCTTCGATCACCCGCGGCCATTCCACGCCTTCTCCCGGATCGAAGTCGAAGATGAGGCGATCAGGCCGTTCCAGGTCAGCCAGTGTCGCACCCCAGACATGCATCTCGAGGGCGCCGGATTGCACAAGCGCAACGACGCCCTGGATGTCGGTGACCGTCAGGGCTTCCTGCTCGCCGCCGTTGTCCGGAATCATGGTGCGATGAATAAGATCGCTCATGCCTGCCCAGGAATGACGCTGGACGAAGCACTTCTTTTCCGCGCCGCCAGGGCAGCGGATGAGCGTGAGAGGGCGGTTGGCCAGATGTGGCAGGAGCCAATCGGCAATGCCGGCATAGAATTCCGCGAGTTCCTGCTTGGTGAGGTCTTGGTCCTCCCACAGCACACGCTCTGGATGGGTGAGTGGCACGCCGGCGACTTCGGTCTCAGCGGCCTTGGTGGATTTGCCCCTTGATGACGCTCGCTTGGTGGGCTGTTCCGTCGTCACGGATGGGGCTTTCTTTGCGGAAGCTTTCCGCTTCGCGGTGCTCTTCACTGCGTGGCCCGGAGCAATCTCCTCCAGCGAGCGCCCGGTTTTCACCGACAGAGGCGCCTCATCGAGAATGTCCGGATCGTCTTCACTGCGTGCATCGGCATCGTCGGCTTTGATCAGGAGCCAGGATTCCTGTCGTTCGCGCGGGCGCTTGGCCATGCGGACGAGATGCCACGTCCCGTGCAGCTTCTCGCCTTCCAACCGAAAGGTGAGGCGGCCTTTCTCGTAGCCTTCGTGAGGATCGCCTTCAGGCTCCCATGTTCCGCGATCCCACAGCATAACGGTGCCGCCGCCATATTGGCCTTCCGGAATGGTGCCTTCGAAGTCGCCATAATCGAGCGGGTGATCCTCGACATGGACCGCAAGGCGCTTCTCGCCCTTGACGAGGCTCGGACCCTTCGCCACCGCCCAGCTCTTCAGCACCCCGTCGAGCTCCAGACGGAAATCGTAGTGCAGGCGGGAGGCGTCGTGCTTCTGGATGACGAAGGAGGCTCCTCGGCGCCGGGAGGCTTTGCCTGCCGGCTCGGAAGTTTTGGTGAAGTCGCGCTTGGCGCGATAGGCTGCGAGCTTTGCCATGGCGCGGAGTCAAATCCGCGCCCGGCCATCTGGTTCCAGCCTTGAGATGCCAGTTAAATTTCAGCCTCTACAGCCCTCATCCTGAGGAGGTCACGTCAGTGACCGTCTCGAAGGAGGATCCAGTGCTCTCTGGAGGCTCCTTCGAGACGCAGCCTGCGGCTGCTCCTCAGGATGAGGCTGGAGAGTGATGGTCCTGCTCTCAAGAGGCCAAGGGCTGGGTGGCCGCCTCGGCCAGGCCGCGCTCGGTCAGGAAGGCCGCCGCGATCAGGTCGCGGGTATATTCCTCCTGCGGCCTGTCGAAGATCTCTCCGGCCGTACCGCGCTCCACCACCTTGCCGCTCTTCATCACTATGATCTCGTCCGAGAGCGCGCGCACGACCGCGAGGTCGTGGCTGATGAAGATGTAGGCGAGGCCATGGGCCTTCTGCAGGTTGCGCAGCAGCTCGACAATCTCCTTCTGGACCGAGCGGTCCAGGGCCGAGGTCGGCTCGTCGAGAACGACGAGCTTCGGATGGAGGATCATGGCGCGGGCGATGGCGATGCGCTGACGCTGGCCGCCAGAGAACTCGTGCGGGAAGCGGTTTCGCCAGGCCGGATCGAGCTGAACCTCGTCGAATGCCTGGGCTGCACGCCGGTCGCGCTCCTTGCGGGAGATGCTCGGCTCATGGACGAGAAGACCCTCGGTGACGATCTCTCCCGCCGTCATGCGTGGCGAGAGGGAGCCGAAAGGATCCTGGAACACGAGCTGCAGATGCCGCCGCAAGGGCCGCATCCCACCCCGATCGAGGGGCATGAGGTTGCGGTCCTCGAACCGCACCATGCCCGAGGCGGGCTGCAGGCGCAGGATGGCGCGGCCGAGGGTCGACTTGCCCGAGCCGGACTCGCCCACGACGCCGACCGTCTCGCCGGCGCGAACCCTCAGGCTCACGTCGTCGACGGCCCGAAGCACGTGGGTCGCCTTGCCGAAGAAGCTCTTTTCGAGCGTGAACTGGACCGCGATGTTCCTCGCATCGAGCACCATCGGGGCCGTGGACGCGACCGGCTCCTTGCGACCGGTCGGCTCGGCATCGATGAGCATCTGCGTATAGGGATGCTTGGGCGCCGCGAAGATGTCGTCGGTGAGGCCGCTTTCGACGACCTCGCCGCGCTTCATCACATAGGTGCGGTCGGCGAAGCGGCGCACGACGCCGAGATCGTGGGTGATGAACACGATCGACATGCCGAGCCGCTTCTGCAGATCCGCCAAAAGCTCCAGGATTCGGGCCTGGACGGTCACGTCGAGAGCTGTTGTCGGCTCGTCGGCGATGAGCACGTCCGGATTGTTCGCGAGCGCCATGGCGATCATCACGCGCTGGCGCTGGCCGCCGGACATCTCGTGCGGATAGGCGTCGATGCGCCGGGCCGGGTCCGGAATGCGAACGAGCTCCAGAAGCTCAATGGCGCGCTTGCGGGCCGCGGCCTTGCTCAGGCCGCCATGGGTCGTGAGCGGGAGGCTAAGCTGATCCCCGATCTTGTAGAGCGGATCGAGGGAGGTCATCGGCTCCTGGAAGATCATGGTGAGCTTGGAACCGCGGTAGTGGTTGAGCCTGCCGGGGGAGAGGCCCACGAGTTCGTCGCCGCGATACTTGACCGAGCCTTCGGCCCAGCCATTCGAGGCGAGGAGACCCATGACGGACATCATGGTCTGGCTCTTGCCCGATCCGGACTCGCCGACGATGGCGACGGTCTCGCCCGGATTGATGTCGAGGTCGATGCCCTTCACCGCATGGAGAATGCCGTCGCCGGTGCGGAATCGGACGTGAAGGTTGCGGACGGAAAGAACGGGTTCGGCCATAGTGGCGTCCTTCATGTCAGCGATCCTTCGGGTCGAGAGCATCGCGCAAGCCGTCGCCGATGAAGTTCAGGCAGAAAAGGATCGCGACAAGCGTGATGGAGGGATAGATCAGCATCCACGTGGCGCCCTGAATGTTCTTGGCGCCTTCCGAGATCAGAACGCCGAGGCTGGTATTGGGCTCCTGAACGCCCAGGCCGAGGAAGGAGAGGAAGCTCTCCAGAAGGATCACCTTCGGCACGAGAAGAGTCATGTAGACCACGACGGGTCCAAGCGTATTGGGGATCACGTGGCGGCGGATGATGCCCTTCGACTCGACGCCCAATGCCTCCGCGGCCTGGACGTATTCCTGCCGCTTGATGGAGAGCGTCTGCCCCCGGACGATGCGTGCCATGTCGAGCCACTCGACGGCGCCGACCGCAATGAACATGAGCACGAAATTGCGGCCGAAGAACACCACCAGCATGATCACGAAGAAGATGAAGGGCAGCGAGTAGAGGATGTCGACGACGCGCATCATCACGAGATCGACGCGTCCCCCGAGATAGCCGGACGTGGCGCCATAGATCACGCCGATGAGGATCGCCACGAAGGTGGCGAGCAGGCCGATGGCAAGCGAGACCTGGCCCGCCTTCATGGTGCGGGTGAGAAGATCGCGCCCGTTGGTATCCGTTCCGAAGAGGAAGAGCTGCCGTTTCAGAGGGACATCGACAACGAGGCGCTGGCCGTCCTGCTGCTTTTCCACGACGCGGGCCGGGCCGAACAGGTCCGAGCGCTCGAAATAGGCGAGCAGGCGCTCGTCGATCGGTCGGCTGCTGGAGCTCACCAGGGTGAGATGCACCACGTCGTTGTCGATCGAGATGTTCTCGGGCTTGGCGCGAACGCGGGCGCCGATGCGCTCGATGTTCGGCTCGATCTGATCGGCCTTCGGATAAGCCTCCAGGCTCGCCGGCACCTTCACGTAGTCCGGGTAGACCCGATCGAAGGGGTGCCCTGTGAAGAACGGCCCGAAGATGCAGGCGAGCGCGATCAGACCCAGCACGATGATGCTGGTCAGCGCGGCACGGTTGCGGACGAGACGCCCGCGGGCCTCGGCCCAGAGGGAGCGTCCGGTGATGGGACCCGTCATGGTCTCGACGGGAAGAACGGCGCCTTCAGCCATGGGAGATCTCACTCGTAGCGAATGCGCGGATCGATAAGCGCGTAGAGAATATCGACCACGAGGTTGAAGAGCAGAACGAAGACGGCGACCACGACCACCGTACCCATGACGAGGGTGTAGTCACGGTTGAGGGCGCCTTCGACGAAGTAGCGTCCGATGCCCGGGAGACCGAAGATGGTTTCCACCACGACGGAGCCGGTGAGCAGGGCGGCCGCCGCGGGTCCGAGATAGGACACCACAGGGAGGGCCGCTCCGCGCAGGGCGTGGGTGACGATCACGCGGGTGGGCAGGCCCAGCGAGCGCAGGGTGCGGATGTGGTTGGAGCGCAGGTTCTCGATCATGGCGGCGCGGGTCATGCGCGAGACGACCGCGATCTGCGGCAGGGCCAGGACCAGCACGGGCAGGATGAGATTGCGGATGTTCCCGTTGGCCCAGCCGGCCACCGGCAGCCATGCAAGGGCCAGGCCGAAGACGATCTGGAAGATCGGCGCCACGACGAAGTTCGGGATGGTCAGGCCGAGCGCGCCCATCCCGGTCACCAGGTAATCGATGGTGCTGTTCTGGCGCAAAGCCGCGATGGAGCCGAGGGTGCCGCCGACGAGGATGGCGAAGGACAGGGCCAGGGCGCCCAGCGTCATTGAGATGGGAAGGCCGCGGGCGAACAGTTCACCCACGGAGAAGTCGCGCAGGATGAAGGAGGGGCCGAAATCGCCCCGCGCGACGGCGCCGAGATAGAGCAGGTACTGCTCGAAGAGCGGCTTATCGAGCTGATAGATCCGGTTGAGGTTTTCCATCACCTTGGCCTCGAGGGGCCTCTCCAGATCGAACGGTCCGCCGGGCGCGAGCCGGATCAGGAAGAACGAGATGGTGATAATGACGAAAAGGGTAGGGATGGCCGACAAGAAGCGGCGAAAGATGAAGGAGAGCACGGAAAGCTCCTCCTGCTGCTACAGCATAACAGTAAAAGAATAGGGCGGCCTGACAAGCAGACCGCCCCCCTTATCAGATTTATTTTTACTGTGTCTTCGAGAGGAACCGCGTCGGATAGACGCCCCGGGTGTTCTGCACGAAGCCCTTGATCTTCGGCGAGATCAGGTTGCTCTTGCCGTAGTACATGATCGGGATCCAGGGCATGTCCTTCATGAGGATCGCCTCGGCCTGCTTGAGCATGTCGGCGCGCTTCTTCAGATCGAGTTCCTTGGCCGCGCTGTCGAGCAGCTTGTCGAACTCCGGATTATTGTACTTGCCGTAGTTGAAGCCCTTGTTGTCGCTCTTGAGCAGGAACAGGAAGTTGTTCGGATCCGAGTAGTCGGCGATCCAGCCGTAGCGGGCGATGTCGAAGTCGCCGCCATCACGCAGATGGGCAAAGTGGGTCTTGCCGTCCGTGTTGATGAAGGAGGTCTCGATGCCGGCCTGCTTCCACTGCTCGGAGATGGCGATCACCGTATTCCGGTTGTTGTCCGTCGTGTTGTAACGGATCTCGACCTTCAGCGGCTTGCCGGCACCGAAGCCTGCTTCCGTAAGGAGCTTCTTGGCGGCGTCCTCTCGGTCGATCGGCGACTGGTCCTTGTAGGTCATGTAGGCCGGATCGCCGTAATTGCCCACACCCGGAGGCATGAACGAATAGCCCGGCTGCATGGTCTGACCCCAGATCTGCTCGGCGATGAACTCGCGGTCGACCAGCATGGACAGAGCCTGGCGCACGCGCACGTCGTTGAAAGGAGCCTTGGAGGAGTTCACGACCATGTACCAGGTGCCGAGATACGGCCCGAGGCGAACCTGATCCTTGAAGCGCTCCTTGAGCGACTTCATCTGGTCGGCCGGCACGTCGTCCGTGGTATCGAGTTCGCCGGCCTCATAGCGGCGGACCATGGCCGCGAAGTCCGGGGTCGGGAAGTAGTTGACCGTGTCGATCTGGACGTTCTTGGCGTCGTAGTAGTTCTCGTTCTTGGCCAGCTTGATGTGGGAGTTCGGCACGAACTCGACCAGCTTGTAGGCGCCGTTCGTCACCATGTTGCCCGGCTTCACGAAGTCCTTGCCAAACTTCTCGACCGAGGCCTTGTGCACGGGCTGGCTGGTCTGGTGGGTCAGCAGCTCGATGAAGTAGGGGGTTGGCGACTCGAGGGTGATCTCGACGATCTTGGCATCGATCGCCTTCACGCCGAGCTCTTCGGGCTTGCCCTGGCCCTTGTTGATCTTCTCGGCATTCTTGATGGGATACAGGATATTGGCGTATTTCGCGCCCGTCGCCGGATCCATGATGCGGCGATAGGAATAGACGAAATCTTCCGCCGTGACCGGATCACCGTTCGACCACTTCAAGCCATTACGAAGCGTAAAGCGATAGGTCTTGCCATCGTCGCTGACTTCCCACTTCTCGGCTTGGCCGGGGACGGCTTCGCCCTTGGCGTTATAGGTCACGAGGCCTTCAAGCATGTCGCGCAGGATGTGGGATTCCTGGACGGTCGAGGTCTTATGGGTGTCGAGCGTCTCAGGCTCGCCCGAATTGGCGCGGTTGTAGACGACTTCAGCCGACGCGACGCCCATGAGGGCAGCCGAGGCGACGGCGGCAAGAGCCGTGCGTTTGATCCATGATGACATCGGACGCGTTCCCTTTCAGATTTTATATCGAATTCTTGGAATGTCTCGATCAGAGCCGGTAGGGCAGTGACCTTGCCCTATTTGTTGATCAATCAACTGTTTATGTCCAGTACTATCCCTGAAGACGGCGAAAACCACGCAAAAGCAAAGCCTTAAGGTCGCGGGGAGGGGTCAGGCCCCGGCGTCGAACACCAGTCCGGCGGCCTCGATCCCGCTGGCCGCGGCGATTTCGTCATTGTCGGAGGTGTCGCCTGAGACGCCCACCGACCCCAGAATTGCTCCCTGTCCATCCTTGATCAGGACGCCGCCCGGAACGGGCACGAGCTGCCCGCCGACCGCATGGGTGGCCGAGGCCACGAAATACGGCCGATCCACCGCCATCTTGTGAAGGGCCCGCGAGCCGATGCCGAGGGCGAGGGCGCCGTAGGCCTTGCCCATGGCGATCTCGGCCCGCTTCAGGCTGGTGCCGTCCTCCGACAGGAGGGCCTTGAGGGCGCCCCTTGCATCGTAGACGACGACGGACAGCGGCTTGAAGGATTTTTCCCGCGCGGTCTTGAGGGTGGCGGTGGCGATTTTCTGGGCCGTTTCCAGGGTGAGTTCGGTCACTCGGTTACTCCATTGGTTGTGGTTGTCGGTGCGCATGTACAGGGTCAGCGAGTGGCCGTTTCCTTGGCCGCGAGCCAGGTTGCCACGGCCTTGCGCTCGTCCAGGGTCATCTCGGTGATGTTGTTGGGCGGCATGGCGTGGGTCAGCACGCTCTGGATGCGAATGATCTCCCCATGGCGGGCGATCTCCTCCGGCGTATCGAGGCGAACGCCCTTTGGGGCGATGGTGATGCCATCCCAGACCGGTTCGGCCGCATGGCACATGGAACAGCGGGACTGGATCGCGAGCACGGCCTCATCGAAGGATGCCGTAACGGTGGCGGGCGTCGCATCCGCAGGAACGGCGGCCAGGTTGGCGTTGCCGGGCTTGCCGAGGATGGAGAGCCAGATCGCGAGCGTGATGGACGCGGCGGCAACGCCCCAGGTCCACCAGGGCGATCCCTTGCCCGCGTGCTGCGAGTTGAAGAAGTGCCGGATCACGGCTCCGGCGATCACGATCAGCCCGATGATGGCGACCGCATAGCGCGACGACCACGCCAGCGGGTAATGGTTCGACAGCATCAGGAAGATGACGGGCAGGGTGAGATAGTTGTTGTGCGTCGAGCGCAGCTTGGCTTCCTTCCCAAGCTTCGGATCGGGCGAACGGCCCGCCAGAAGTTCGGCGACCACCTTCTTCTGGTTCGGGATGATGATGAAGAAGACGCTCGCCGACATCCAGGTGGCGATCATCGCGCCCGTATGGAGAAAGGCCGCGCGGCCGTTGAAGACCTGGGTAAAGGCGGAAGCAGCCAGCAGGATATAGACGAAGAGCACGACGCCGAGGACGATGCCGTTCTTGCCCAGCGGCGAGCGACAGAGCCCTTCATAGACGAACCAGCTCACGGCGATGCCGCCGATGCCGATGGCGGGTGCTTGCCAGAACTCCAGGGCGCGGACGGCCGGATCGATGGTGTAGAGGTCCGCGTGGAGATAATAGACCCACACGATGAGGAAGAAGCCGCTGATCCAGGTGGAATAGCTCTCCCACTTGAACCAGGTCAGTTCCTTGGGCATTTCGGGCGGCGCGACGAGATACTTGCGCATGTTGTAGAACCCGCCGCCGTGAACCTGCCACGCCTCGCCCCCGACGCCTTCGGGCAGCCCCTCCCGCTTCTTCAGGCTGAGATCCAGATGGATGAAATAGAAGGACGAGCCGATCCAGGCGATCGCGGTAATCACATGGATCCAGCGGATGATCTGGCTGATCCATTCGGAAATTTGCGGGTCGAGCATGCAGCCACTTGGTCAGATAAGGACATCACAGCCTAGGGCCCGGCTCCCCTTGGCGGAAGGCCCATTCTGCCGATTTTTCAACAGGATCCCTGTCGCGTAAGCCCAAGACTTGTGCAACTAGACTTATGGATGCGCTTGACGGCGGAACCTGCTCCCGAAAGATTCCAACCGTCGAAGGATGCGACACCGACTGCGAGGCCTTATGGGACGCCTGTCCACCCACGTTCTGGATACCGTGAACGGCAAGCCCGCGCACGGGGTCGCCATCGAGCTTTTCGCCCTCGAGGGCGAAATGCGCCGTTCCGTCGTGCAGACGACAACGAATGCCGATGGACGCACGGATGCGCCACTGATGATCGGCGATGCGTTCCACACGGGAACTTACGAACTCGTCTTCGCGGTCGGAGCCTATTTCACGTCTGTCGGCACCGCCACGGCCGATCCGCCGTTTCTGGATGTCGTACCGGTCCGCTTCACCATCGCAGATCCCGACGGTCATTATCACGTTCCGCTCCTCGTCTCACCCTGGAGCTACTCCACCTATCGAGGAAGCTGACCTTGCCCGAGTCCTCCTATCCCCGCGACCTCGTCGGCTATGGCCGCAACCCGCCCCATCCGCGCTGGCCGAACGGAGCCCGGATCTGCGTCCAGTTCGTGATCAACTACGAGGAGGGGGGCGAGAACAACATCCTCCACGGCGACCGCGCATCCGAGGCGTTCCTGTCGGAGATCGTGGGTGCGCAGCCCTGGCTCGGCCAGCGGCACATGAGCATGGAGTCGATCTACGAATACGGCTCCCGCGCCGGCTTCTGGCGCCTGTGGCGGATGTTCACCGAGCGCGGCCTGCCGGTGACCGTCTACGGGGTTGCGACGGCCCTCATGCGCAACCCGGACGCGGTCGCCGCCATGAGGGAGGCCGACTGGGAGATCGCGAGCCACGGGCTCAAGTGGATCGACTACCGGGACTTCTCGGCGGAAGAAGAGCGGGCGCATATGAAGGAGGCGATCCGCATCCACACGGAGGTGACGGGCGAGCGGCCTCTCGGCTGGTACACGGGCCGCACCTCGGAGCACACCAATCGCCTCGTGGCGGAGGAGGGCGGTTTCCTCTACAGCGCCGATTCCTATGCGGACGAACTGCCCTATTGGGAAGCCCATGGCGACCGGCAGCAGCTGATCGTGCCGTATACGCTGGATGCCAACGACATGCGCTTTGCGACCCCGCAGGGCTTCAACGCGGGCGACCAGTTCTTCGCCTATCTGAAGGACAGCTTCGACACGCTTTACGCGGAAGGCGAGACTGCGCCGAAGATGCTGTCGGTCGGGCTTCATTGCCGTCTCGTCGGCCGTCCCGGACGCGCCGCGGCTCTGGCCCGGTTTCTGGATTATGTCGGCTCCCACGAGAAGGTCTGGGTGGCACGGCGCGTCGACATCGCCCGCCACTGGATCCGCCATCATCGTCCTGCCGATGTGAAGCCCAGCCGCATGAGCCGGATGGTGTTCGTCGAGCTCTTCGGCGACATCTTCGAGCATTCGCCCTGGATCGCGGAGCGCACCTTTGACGCCGGAATGACCACGGGCCAGGATACGGCCGAGGGGCTTCATGCGGCGATGGTCCAGGTGCTCTCGCAGGCAACCCACGAGCAGAAACAGGCGCTGATCAACGCCCATCCGGATCTCGCCGGGCGCCTGAAGCTTGCCGATCTCACGACCGATTCCCGCAGCGAGCAATCCTCCGCCGGGCTCGACAGCCTGACGGAGGAGGAACGCGACCGGTTCTTGAAGCTGAACGATGCCTACAGGCAGAAATTCGGCTTCCCCTTCATCATGGCGGTGAAGGGCCGCTCGAAGGAAGAGATCCTCGCGGCCTTCGAGGAGCGGCTGGATCATGAAACGGACGAGGAGTTTGAAACCGCCATCGGGCAGATCGAACTGATCGCCCTGCTCAGGCTCAAGGATCGCCTGCCGTCGCTGGCCGATGTCTTCTCGAACCTGGCCTGATCGGAACCCTCGGGACGACCGCGCGTCTTCATCTCAGCTTGGCCATCATGAGCCGGGCGGGAGCAGGAGGAGGACGATATGGGTCTGTTCAAATTCATCAAGGAGGCCGGAGCCAAGATCTTCGGCGGCAGCGCCGCCGCCGCAACTCCGGAGAAGCTGCAGCAGGAGGTCCAGGGCCATGGTTTCGACGCGACCAAGCTCGGGATCCAGGTCGAAGGCGACAAGGTGAAGCTGTCGGGCCAGGCCACCAGCCAGGAAGAGGCCGAGAAGATCATCCTCTCCCTTGGCAATACCTACGGCGTGGCCGAGGTCGATACGAGCGAGCTCAAGGTCCAGCAGCCCGCTGAAGTCTCGACCATGTATACGGTCCAGAAGGGCGACACCCTCTGGGAGATCGCCGAGAAGCATTACGGCAAGGGCAAGGGCGCGAAATATACCGAGATCGTCAAGGCCAACTCGCCGCCGGTGAAGGATCCGGACATGATCCAGCCGGGCTGGGTGCTGCGAATTCCGCCCCTCGCCTGAGCCGGGACGAGATTGCGCTTCTCCCTGCGAAGCCGCTATGAGTGGCCCATTGCAGGGAGGAAATCTCATGAGTGAAGCGCCAAGAGTCATCGATCTCGACCGCGAGGCCGTCAAGCAGGGGCTTCGCGAGGGCTCATTCGTGCTGGTCGATGTCCGCGAACCGCATGAATTCGCCGCGGGGCACATTCCTGGAGCCGTTTCCCATCCACTCTCGTCCTTCGATCCATCCGCTCTGCCCGAGGACAGGCGGATCGTCTTTTCCTGCGCGGCAGGGGTCCGGTCGGTGAGGGCCATCGAGGCCGCACAGGCGGCCGGTCGGGACATCCGCGAGCACTACAAGGGCGGCTTCAAGGATTGGGCCTCTGCCGGAGAGCCTGTGGAATAATCGGGCGGCGAGGGCACCTCACATAGATTTGTTCCAAAGTGGAGTGCTCAAGCTTGACGAGATGTGCGCTAATGCCGGCCCGCTGACGATGGTTCGTCACAAAGGCCATCCTCGCGTCTGAGAGGGAAGAACATATGAAGCGTACTATTTTTGTCGCCAGCCTTCTGGCGCTCGGAGTGACGGCCGCTATCGCACAAAGCAACGTCGTCGAGCAGCGCCAGGGTCTCATGAAGGAGATGGGAGCGCAGACGCGTCCCCTCGGCGGCATGCTGCGCGGCCAGGAGCCGTTCGACCTCGCCAAGGCCCAGGCCAGCCTTCAGGTTCTTGCGGTGAATGCCGAAAAGGCCGGCCCGCTGTTTCCGGAGAGCTCCAAGAACGCTGAGAAGACCGATGCTCTTCCGGCCATCTGGGAGAACAAGGCGAAGTTCGATTCGATCATGACGAAGCTCCGCACGGACGCCCAGACGGCGATCGCCTCGATCAAGGACGAGGCCTCGTTCAAGACGGAGTTGCCGAAGGTGCTGCAGAACTGCGGCGCCTGCCACAACGACTTCCGGAAGAAGAGCTCCTAACATAGAGAGCCTGAGGATGGGCGGCCTTTGGGCCGCCCGTTTCATTTGGAGAAGGGTCGATGCGTAAGGCGATCGTGGGTCTTCTGATTCTGGCCGTCATCGGAGCATTGGGCTTCTGGGGGCTGACCTCACCGGCAGCCTATGCGCTCATCCGCGGCAACGCTCAGGCCTCCTCGGACGCGCCGTCCAGCTCAAATCGTCAGCCCGATCTGGAAAATGGCCGTACCCTGTTCTTCGCCGGGGGGTGCACGTCCTGCCATGCGGTGCCCAGTCAGGCCGACAAGCTTCGGCTCGGCGGCGGCTACGCACTCAAGTCGCCCTTCGGCACCTTCCACGTTCCGAACATCTCGCCCCACAAGCAGGACGGCATCGGCTCCTGGAGCACGGCTGATTTCGTTCGGGCCATGCGCGAGGGCGTCTCTCCCGACGGCCGCCACTATTATCCGGCCTTTCCGTATGTCAGTTATGCCAAGATGCCGGAAGCCGATCTGCAGGACCTCTTCGCCTTCATGCAGACGCTGCCCGCAGTGGAAGGTAGGGCTCCCGATCATGACCTGCCGTTTCCATTCAACATCCGCCGCGGCGTCGGTCTCTGGAAGCTCGCTTTCCTGGATGGGACGGTCTTCACCCCTGATCCGTCCAAGTCCGCGAGCTGGAACCGAGGTGCTTATCTGGTGAACGGGCCAGGACATTGCGCCGAGTGCCACAGCGAGCGCAACGCCGCGGGTGCCATCATCGAGGATCGGCGCTTTGCCGGCGGGCCCGATCCGGAGGGCCGAGGTATCGTTCCCAACATCACCCCTCATCCGAGCGGTATCGGGGGTTGGACGGCGGATGACCTCACGACCCTGCTGAAGACCGGAGAGACGCCGAATTTCGACACGGTCGGCGGGCCCATGGGGGCCGTGGTGGCCAATACGGCCCAGATTCCCGATGGTGACCGTCAGGCCATGGCGGAATACCTGCTGTCCCTGCCGGCGAGGCAGGGCTTCAAGAAGCCGGAGTGAAGAAGGCCCGACCACACACCCTCTCACGTCATGGCCGGGGACGGCCATGACGATGCTGTGAGGCGCTGTGCCTTTCCGATCGGGATCACCGGCACAAGGCCGGTGATGACGAAGAAGGGAGTGCTAGCCGCAGGATGAGCCCTCTGTGTGTGCGAGATCCTGACTGGAGGATCTCAATCCATCACGGCGGCCTTCAGGATGCAGACCATGGTGGCGCGGCCGGGCGCATTGCCGATGCAGCGCACGGAATGGGGGCGATCGCAGCGGTAGCGCAGGCTTTCCCCGGCTTTCGCCTGCTGGGTCACGCCGCCGACCTCGACTTCGAACTCTCCGTCCAGAACGGACAGGCACTCCACGGAGCCGCGCTGATGGCTGTCGGAATCGAGCACGCCGCCGGGCTCGGACTGCACGTCGTACCATTGCAGCCACTCGATGGTCTTGAGCCACCCGATGATGGCCAGGCGCATCTTGCCGTCCTCGGACACGAGGATCGGGGTGTCGGCCTTGGAGGATTTCTCGATGAAGGGCTCCTCGTCCCCGGAGGCGAGAACCCGCTCGATCGAGACGTCCAGGGCCTGGCTCAGCCGCCAGATGGTGGCAAGCGTCGGGTTGGTCTCGTTGCGCTCGATCTGGCTGATGATGGACTTCGCCACGCCGGACTGCTCGGCCAGTTCGGACAGGGACAGGTTGTACGCCTTCCGCAACCGCTGGATCGTCTTGCCCATGTTGCCGGAGAGAACCTGTGCGCCCGATTCCAGGTCCCGGCTCCGCTCTTTGCCCTCGACACCCATGACTGCCTCTGTTCTGAAAAAGAGAACGTTCGTTCCTCAAAACGGTTGTGGGGTAATCGACCGGATGGGTCAAGCACCGGCGCGGTCGCGGCGCTCCTTTTAGGCTCAGACCCCGGGTCTTTGGGGGGCGGCCTGGAACTCCTTGGTCCGCAGGAGCCCGAGCCGATGCTCGCGCCAGACGATGAAGAGACCCGTCGCGGCGACGATGATCGCGCCGGTCAGCACGGTCGCGGTGGGCAGATCCCCGAACATGAACCAGCCGAACAGGAGCGCCCAGATCATGGTGGTGTACTCGAAGGGTGCGATCACCGAGGTGTCCGCGTAGCGGTAGGATTGCGTGACCAGGATCTGCCCGACGCCGCCCAGGATGCCGATGAGAATGAACAGGGCGAGGTCCATGGAATCCGGCATGCGCCAGCCCAGGGCGATCGTGCAGAGCGACAGACCGGACGCCATGATGAAGAAGTAGAAGACGATGGCGCCGGTCTTCTCGGTCTGGGTCAGGCGCCGAACCTGGATCATGGCGCCGGCCGAGCAGAAGGCGCCGGCGAAGGCCAGCATGGCGCCGAGCGTTGGTCCCGCGTTCAGGTCCCCGCCGAAGGTGCCGAGCTTCAGGTAAGGCGACAGCATGATCAGGACGCCGACGAAGCCAATGCCGACCGCCGTCCACCGATAGGCGCGCACCGTCTCCTTCAGGAGGAGCGCCGCCAGGATTACGGCGATCAGGGGCGAGGCATAGCCGATCGCGATGGCGTCATGGAGGGGGAGGTAGGACAGGGCGGCAAAGCCGAGATACATCGCGCCCGTGCCGATGAAGCCGCGCTTGAAATGGCCGACGACGTTCTTCGTCCGCACGGCATTGATGAGGTCGCCTTCCCATTTCAGCCACAGCAGCAGCGGCAGCAGCGCGAAGGCCGAGCGGAAGAAGACGATCTCTCCGACAGGATAGCGGGCGGCAAGCGTCTTGAGGGTCGCCGACATCATCGTGAAGACGACAGCGGAGATGACTTTGAGGGAGATCCCCAGAAGAGGTTTCACGGGAGGCGGGTTTTCACGCATGGCGTCGCTTGAAGGAGGACTGCAACGAACCACGGACGAGCCGCCCCGTGAACCCCCAATCGGCACGCAAGCCCCTGCGTCGGACGCATGGGTTTAGGAACGAGCCGTCCGCGAGCGCTTGCCTTGGGACCGTATGAAGCCGATCGCTGTCAGTATCAGCCATGCGGATTGGGTCACGAAGGACGCCAAATTGAAATCGTACAGCAATGAATAAAGGATCAGCAACGCGCCCAAGGCGTTGAGAAGCGCATAACGATTGTCTTCGACCTTCAAGGTGCCCAACTGCAGCAGCCCGTATGCCGACAGGTAGGCTGCAACCCCGACCAGCCCGACGAAGTCAGGTCCATTCATCAACGATCTCCGCCCGATCCGATGCAGAGCCTCTACGGCAAATCGAACCGGCTTGGAATTGGACTTTTTGGCCGACCCGAGAAGCGGGCCGGAAAGAGGACACAAGAACGGACACGCCTCCCGGGACCAACATCCTCTCCCCGTCCGGCACCCTCCTGGGTCACACCCGCCTTCGTCCCGCACCCGCCCTCGTCCTGCACCGCCTTCGCCCTGCACCCTCCCCCATCACACCCTCCGGCGTCATGGCCGGGCTTGACCCGGCCATCCCGATCGGAAGAGCGCGGCGCTGTTCCGGTCGGGATCACCGGCACAAGGCCGGCGATGACGTGGAGGGCGTGGTCAGGCCTGGGGACAATGTTCTCACTTTGTTCTTGACACTGTGTTGCACACAAGCTAGAGAGTTGCCTTAGATCGGTTCCTGACGAGGGGCGCGCTCGAGGCGTCGCAGCGTGGGAGCCGGC
>NZ_JAHAMK010000050.1 GCF_018383585.1 Microvirga sp. 3-52 | reverse complement strand
TGAGGAAGGTCGCCGCGCGCACCGGCGACCAGAACACGCGCACGCAGATCAGCGGAATAGGGCTGGGGCATGGCTTGCCTCCCGGGCCATATGCCTGTCAACGCACAGCCCACCCGAATGGATTCAAGTCCAGATCAAAAGCGCTTTAGGGGAGGTCCCGGTGCATTCGACGGGCGCCGTCGGCCCTGCGTCAATCCCCGAGCCAACGCTTCTTCGATGCATCGAGATGCATTCGCATCGCAGCCTGAGCCATAAGCGGATCCGCAGCCTCCAGGGCTGCATAAATGGCTTCGTGTTCCAGGACTGCAGTGTGCCAGCCTTCACGGCTGTCGAATCTGACGCTCAGCTGGGTGGAAATCGGGCTATGGCGCCCATCGAACAGATCGCGCACGATACGCGCGAGTACGGAATTGCCGGACAAGCCTGCGATGGCGAGGTGGAACTGCCGATCGTGCTCAAGCGGATCGCGTCCATCCGTGATGTCCGCTCGCATCGCCTGTATGGTAGCATGCAGGGAAGCAAGCCCTTCAGATGTCATGCGGATGCAGGCGAGCGCAGCGACCGTCCCTTCGATCGCGGCCCGCGCCTGCATGAGTTCCGATGGGCTCTCCCCCATGGAGCGGATCATACTGGTGGCCCTCGCCGCCGGCGTGCAGACATAAACGCCGGAACCGGAGCGAATTTCGACGCTCCCGTCGATCTCGAGAGCGATGAGTGCCTCCCGTAGCGACGGACGCGAAACGCCCAGTTGATGCGCCAGATCCCGCTCGGCCGGGAGGCGGGCTCCAGGCCCGAACTGCCCGCCGTGGATCAGACCACGGATCTGATCGGCAATCTGCTGATAAAGGCGTCTGGGCTCGATTGGCTTGAGCGGGCTTGCCATGAACGGGAACCTGAAATTGGCCTGACCATAGGCCTCACCCCGAAACCTGGCAATCAGGATCAGGACAGCGTTACTCCATCATCCTTTTGACTTGACCAATTATTCCTCCCGGCCATATTCCTATTACGCTTGGACCGGCCTGACCAATTCTAGCCATTAGAGAGCCCGCAGCAAGCGGGCCATGTTGCAGAGGGAGGAAGCATGCGAGGCGCGACTGCCCATCTCCACCATTGCACTAGCATGCCGACGGGGCCTGAAAGGGCTCAGCGCGTTGCGCGGTGATCGAGGGTCTTTCATGAAGGTTTCCGAGCGCCGCGCCATTCCTCGCAGAACTTTGTTCCTCACAGCGCTTGGTCTCGGGAGTGCCCCGATGGGCGGGCTTTACAGCCCCACCAGCCATGCCGAGGCTCAGGCCGCCACGGAAGCCGCCTGGGCTCAGGGAATTCGCTATTTCGACACCGCTCCCTATTACGGCTACACACGGTCGGAGCGCCGCCTCGGTGCTCTGTTGTGCGACCGCGAGCGGGACAGTTACGTCATCAGCACGAAGGCCGGACGCCTGATGGTGCCTGATGACGGCGTCAGCAATGAAGAGAATGGCTGGTTCAGGCCACTCCCGTTCCGGCCCACCTACGACTATACATATGATGCTATCCTGAAATCATTCGAGGACAGTCAGCAGCGTCTCGGCGTCATCAAGATCGACATTCTCTACATCCACGATATTGGCCGCTACACCCATGGGGACCGGCATGGGCATTACTGGCACCAGCTCACCGCCGGTGGCGGGTTCCGGGCGCTCCTCGAACTGCGTCGCAGTGGACGCGTCACGGCCATCGGACTCGGAGTCAACGAGGCGGAGGTCGTTCACGATGCCATGCAGGAAGCCGATCTCGATGTCGTGATGCTCGCAGGCCGCTATACCCTTCTGGAACAGATGAGCCTTCCATTGCTGGAGAAGTGCGTTCGCGCAGGGACCGGCATCGTCATCGCGGGTCCTTTCAATTCCGGCATCCTCGTCGGCAACAACAAGTTCGACTATGAGGATGCTCCGCCGGATGTCGTGCAGCGCGTTCAGGCTCTGAAGGCCGTGTGCGACGATTTCGATGTCCCACTTCCTGCTGCGGCCCTTCACTTTCCGATGGCCCATCCGGCCGTCGTCTCCTGTGTGACAGGAGCCCGCAACGCTCAACAGCTTCAGACCAATGTGGCGTGGTTCGAAAGTGCCATCCCGGCCGAACTCTGGACAGCGCTTCGAAAGCTCGGATTGGTGGACGAAGCCGCTCCCCTCCCCGGCGAAGGCGACTGAATCCCATGCGGATCGATGCTCACCAGCATTTCTGGCTGATGCGCGACCGGAAGGGACAATGGCCGCCGCCAGATCTCGCCGACATCCATCGCGATTTCATGCCACGCGATCTGGAATCGACATTGAGGGCCTGCGGCATCGGCGGCACGGTCCTGGTGCAATCTCTTCCGACGCTGGGCGACACCGACTTCCTGTTGGATCTGGCGGACCAGCACTCCTTCATCCTCGGCGTCGTAGGTTGGGTCGATCTCAAGGCTGCCGATGCAGCCAGCCAAATCGCCCGCCTCGCGGCGCATCCGAAACTGAAGAGCCTGCGGCCGATGCTGCAGGATATTCCGGATCCCGACTGGATCGACGATCCGCATCTCGATCCTGCCATCGCAGCCATGAAAGAGGCGGATCTGCGCTTCGACGCCCTGGTGATGCCGCAGCACCTGAGGGCGCTGACGGCCTTTGCCAAGCGCCACCCTGACCTTTCCATCGTGATCGATCATGGAGCAAAGCCTCCCATCGCAACGGGCGAGATCCGCCAGTGGCGCGAAGTCATGGCCGGTTTGGCTACCCTGCCCAATGTCCATTGCAAGCTGTCGGGCCTTCTCACGGAGGCGGGAAAGCGGCGTGATGCAGCCGCGATCAGGCCCTATGCCGACGCTCTCCTCGAGTTGTTCGGTCCGGAGCGCCTCATCTGGGGCAGCGACTGGCCCGTTCTGAGACTTGCTGCCGATTACGGGGATTGGCTCGCGATGTGCCAGAACTTCGTGCCGCCCCACCATCACGATGCGGTCTTCGACATGAATGCTCGCCATTTCTACAAGCTCGACGTGAGCCGGAACGGGGGATGGCATGATGCCTAGCACGAGGAAAATTCGACCAAGCCTGCCGCGTTTTCACCAAAGGTGCAGATGACATTGCACGGGGCCCCGTGCTTAGATCAACGGTGGCGTGAAGACGCCGCACAGGCGACAGCCTGACATAAAGGAGGAACGCTCTTGTCACTCCTCGTCCTGCAAGACGTCGGGAAGGAATTCGGCGCCATCCGGGCCCTGTCCCATGTCAATCTCACGATCAAACCCGGCGAAGTGGTCGGCCTGATGGGCGACAACGGCGCCGGGAAATCGACCCTGGTGAAGATCATCGCGGGCAATTTCCCGCCCTCGCACGGCAAGGTTCTGTTCGAGGACCAGGAGGTTCATTTCACCAGACCGGTGGATGCCCGCTCCGTCGGCATTGAGGTCGTCTACCAGGATCTGGCGCTGGCCGATAATCTGACGGCGGCCGCCAACGTTTTTCTCGGGCGCGAACTGAGACGCAAGGTTGGACCGTTCTCGTTTCTCGACCATGCCACGATGAACCAGCGAACGGCAGCGCTGTTTCGCGAACTCAAGTCTGAGACCCGTCCAGACGATCTGGTTCGCGCCATGTCGGGCGGGCAGCGGCAGGCGGTCGCGATTGCCCGGACGCGTCTCGCCAAGGCCAAGCTCATCCTGATGGATGAGCCGACCGCGGCCATTTCCGTTCGCCAGGTGGCCGAGGTTCTCGATCTCATCCGACGCCTCAAGGATGCGGGCATCGCGGTAATACTGATCTCGCATCGCATGCCGGATGTATTCTCGGTGTGCGAACGGGTGATCGTCATGCGCCGTGGGACCAAGGTGGCCGACAAGCCCATCGATCAGTCGAGCCCCGAGGAAGTCACTGCGCTGATTACGGGCGCCAAGGAAGCGGCGTGATGAGCGAATTTTCTCCGGCAACCGGGACTGAAGCGAGCGATTTCTCGAATGTAGGCCGCGCCCGCTGGTGGCGACGCGGCTTCTTCGCGAGCCAGACCGCCTATGTGGCGGCCGCCCTCATCGTCATCATGATCGTGATGTCCTTCCTAAGTTCGGCCTTTCTCAGTCCGGGCAACTTGGCCAACGTGGCGAAAAACTTCTCCTTCGTCGGCATCGTGACGCTGGGAGTCACCCTCGTTATCGTCACCGGTGGCATCGATCTCTCGGTCGGCTCGACGATGGCGCTGTCGGCGATCACCTGCGCCATCGTCATGCAGGGTTTGAGCGGCACGGTGCTCGACAGCATACCGCTCGCGGGCATGGTGATCTCGCTCGGTGCCGGCCTTGGCGCCGCATTACTGATCGGCTTGGCAAATGGCGTTCTCATCGCCCGTGTCGGTCTTTCGCCCTTCGTCACGACGCTCGGCATGCTCTCCATCGTGCGCGGTCTTGCCTATGCCGTTACGGAAGGGCGCGGGCAGGCCCCGACCGGGCCGGACGTGAACCTCTTCTACGAGATCACCGACGGCAACATTGCCGGCGTCCCAGTGGCCATCATCTACCTTCTCATTCTTGCGGCGGTCATCGGCCTCGTTCTTCACCACACTGCCTTCGGACGGCACGTCTTTGCGCTCGGCGGCAACGAGAAGGCGGCGGCCCTCACCGGCATTGCGGTCGAGCGCGTCAAGATTGCCGTCTATGTACTGTCCGCCCTCTCCGCCGGGTTTGCCGGCATCCTGATGGTGGGGTGGCTCGGCTCCGCTCCGGCCAATCTGGCGACGGGCTACGAACTGACGATCATTGCGGCGGCCGTCATCGGCGGCGCGAACCTCAACGGCGGCATCGGTGGGCCGGCAGGAGCGGTCATCGGTGCCCTTCTCATCGAAGTCATCCGCAACGGCCTCGTGCTCGCAGGCATCAACGCCTATTGGCAGATCGTGCTCGTCGGCGGGATCATCATCCTCGCGGTCTTGGTCGACCGCTTGCGGACCCTGCGCATGACGTCTTGAATCCCGTTGTCGGAGGCAAGCACCTCTTGCCTCGAAGGCGGATGCGAACAACCGGACTACAGAAGCCGGTCACGAGACCCCAGGCATGGGGCGATCAATCAACCAGGAGGAAGACATGATGAAGCGCCTGATCCTTGCCGCAGTCGCCGCTGCGGCGCTCACCGCCCCAGCCATGGCACAGCAGACGTACAAATTCGCCATCGTGCCGAAGGCGATGAACAATCCTTATTTCGATCTCTCCCGCGACGGATGCATCAAGCGTGCGAAGGAACTCGGGAATATCGAATGCATCTACAAGGGCCCGGTGGAACATGAACCGGCAAGCCAGGCGCAGATCATCCAGGATCTGATCAGCCAGAAGGTCGACGGCATCGCCATTTCGGTATCGGATGCTGCCGCAGCCGTGCGCGTGATCAAGGCTGCGCGCGACGCAGGCATTCCGGTCATCACCTTCGACGCCGACGCGCCGAACTCGGCGCGCCAGGCGCATGTGGGCACCGACAACCGGGCCATGGGTCGCGCCCTCGGCGAAGAGCTTCTGAGGCTCCGCCCCGAAGGTGGCAAATATGCCATGGTATCCGGCGGTCCGGCCGCCGCCAACCTGAAGGAACGCGTCGAGGGCGTGCGCGATGCTCTGAAGGGATCCAAGTGGACGGAAGCCTCAGGGTCTCCCACCTATTGCAACGACGATCTCGCGCTCGCCGTGCAGCAGATGCAGGACCTCAAGACCGCCAATCCGGATCTCGCCGCCATCGTGCCGGTCGGCGGCTGGCCGATGTTCGTTCCTGAGGCCTACAAGAGCTTCGTGAACAAGAACAAGGCCGCCATGGACCAGAACAAATTCACCCTCGTGGTGGCGGATACCCTGAAGGTCCAGCTCGAGCTGCTGCGCGACGGATATGCCAACGCCCTCGTCGGCCAGCGTCCTTATGAAATGGGCGAGAAGGCAATGGACATCCTTCTGCAGCTCAAGAAGGGCGAGAAGGTTCAGGACATCGTCTATGCCGGGATCGACCGCGTGACGAAGGACAATGTCGCTTCCATGCTGAAGTGAGCTGACATCGCATTCAAAGGTGACCTACGTCCTGGAGAGGACATTTTCTCTCCAGGACGTTTGTCTTACGCGCTCTGGCTCGGCGCTGTCTCTGCCGTGAGGCTTACTCTGCTGCTCCTGGCGGCTTGACGAGTTGAAGCCCCTCATGTGCAACGGCAGCAGCAGCCTCACCGCCGGCGACCTGAACCGTCGGGACCGCGAATTTGATCCCGTTGTCCTGGAACGCCTGCTTGATGCGGGCGAAGGCCTTACGGCGGATCACGAACTGCTCGCCCGGGCGTGTCGTCATCTTGCAGCGGATCTGAATTGCAAACTCCCCGAATTGCTCTACGCCCTGCATCTTCAGAGGCTCGATGATGTTCGGGGCGAACTCCGGGTCGGCAGCCATGTCCTGACCAATACTCTTGATGAGTTTGCGTGCCTTCTCCAGATCAGAGTCATAGGTGATGCCGATCTGGAACTTGTCGATTACCCAGTCCCGGCTCATGTTCTCCACTGCGCCAAGCTCGCCGAAGGGCACTGTGTAGACCGGCCCGCGATGGTGGCGCAGTTTGACCGAGCGCAGGGAGAAGGATTCGACCGTTCCTTTGTAGCTGCCGCTCTGGATGTATTCTCCGACCCGGAACGCATCGTCGAGGAGATAGAAAACGCCGCTGATCACATCCTTGACCAGTGTCTGCGCTCCGAAGCCGATGGCGACACCCGCGACGCCTGCGCCCGCGATCAACGGACCAATTTCCACTCCCAGCGCGGAGAGAACCATCAACACGGCGACAACTGCCAGGACGGCGAAGGCCACATTGCGAAAGATCGGCAGGAGCGTTCGCAACCGCGCCTCGCGCGACGCGACTTCGCTGGTCAGCGACATGGTTGCCGCTGCCCGGGCGAGACGCCTGTCGATCAAGGTCTTCGTCACCTGCCAGACCAGATCAACAACGAGCAGGACGACCACAGCACTCAAGGCTCCGCGGACAAGACGGGTTAGAAGCGTGTCGCGGCTGGTCATCTCGACCAGGTCGATGTGCCAGGCATTGGCTAGCAGCAGAACGGCGCCTGCGATAAGCAACGCCCGGATGCCGCGATCTAGATAAACTGCCATCAATCCAGTTCGACCCGAGGCCGCCGAGCCCTCATGCGGTCGCAGGGCGTGGCGGCTTGTCCTCTCGGAGATGGCAATGGCTGTCGGGAGCAATAGAGCCACGACGGCAAGCCAGAAGAAGCCCATGAGCCCGGCGACCCACAGCCCCCAAAGAAGAATGAAGTACATGGAAAGCAGGCTGGCCGCGACCGTGTGGGACATACGCTTTGGCGCCCCGATCTCCCGGACTTCGGTCGATGCAGGCGAGGGCCGTGTCCAGACGACGTTGAGGGCGATGGCGAGAAGCCCGAGGCCGAGGGCATAAGCCACCACGGCGCGCGCCTCCAGCGAGGAACCCAGGATCTTGAGGACGTCGACGGTCGCCCATCCGAAGGCGAACCACCCGACGAATAGGGCGAGGCGCCGGTGCCAGAACTGCGCCGCCGTGCTGCCTGTCGGAATCAATCGGAACCGCTCAGCGCCCTCCGGTGCGGAATGATTGGGTGCAAGAAGGAACCGGCTGACCATCAAGACGAGTCGCAGCATGACGGCAGCGAAAAGATAGGCGACCACCACTTGCCTGAGGAGGGGCGGCCAGTCGAGAGCCAGGAAGGCTCCGATGCTGCCGACCGCAAAGATCGTGATGTCGGCAAGATTGAAAACGAAGCGCAAAGCAACCGCGTGCAGGCGCTCGGAGGTGGTGGTCACAGGCCGGGTCGCAGCCCGCTGCCTGGATGAGGCGGTCATTCTTCGAAAGAGCCACTCTGCTCCGCCCCCTAGAGCCAGGAACCCGATGACCAGCAGCAACACTGAAATCGGTCTTCGTCCCTGAAGCTCGTCAAGGAGACGGCCGGAAGCGTTCCGGAACTCGTCCGGCAGTCGCGGCACGGCAGTTGCGAGAGCAGCAAGGCGCTCCCGCAGGCCCGTGATCCGCTGCATCATGATCTCCGACGTGGTCGGCTCGGCAGCAGGAACCGCCGCTACCGCGGCGGGAGGCTTCTGCTGTTCATCGATCCATGAGCGGACGGCGGGATCCTGCAGGAGGTTCAGCAATTGCTGAACCTGTGGTGGCGGAGGGCTCGGGGCCGGTGCAGGCTGGGCTTTCGCTTCTAGAGAGGCTGCGGAGGCAAGGAACAGGAGAATCACGCCATAAAAGGCGGCTGCCAGCACTTTGCTCCATAAGTGCCCACGCATCAAAGGCTCGCACCTTGTTCAGGGCCTGACTTGAAGGACTCGCGTAGGCCCGGCCGCGGTTGGTCCACAGCATCGGGCCAAGCCTTCAAAAAGTCCACCGGCCCATTAGCGTGCCCCTTCCTTGGGTGGTGCTCCAACTCCTTAATCGGCACTCGCCGGTTTTGGCACCGGAGGTACCGACCTCAGGGCACTGACGGTATAGATCGCAAGAGCGAGCCAGATCAGCCCGAAGGCAGCGGCATCGATCCGCCCGAAGGCCTCTCCATAGGCGAGGACCCCGAGCGCAAGCTGGCCTGATGGCGCCAAGTATTGCAGTAGACCGATGGTGGAGAGTTTGAGCCTCTGAGCGGCCGCCGCAAACCAGATGAGGGGCAAAGCGGTGCTGAGCCCTGTCAGGATGAGGAGCGCGTCCAGGCGCAGATTGCCCTGGAATGCCACGGATTGGCCATTCACGGCCGTAAGGGTGAGATAGCCCAAGGCCAACGGGGTGAGCAGAAGCGACTCGATGCAGAAGCCGATGAGAGGCGCGACCGGTACGATCTTCCTGACGAGACCGTAACAGCCGAAGCTGAAAGCCAGAGCCAACGCGACCCACGGCATCTCACCCGAGGAGACAGCGAGGACAAGCACGCCCAGCGCAGCAATCATGCAGGCCGTGATCTGCGCCGGGTTCAGCCGCTCCCGAAGGAAGAGAACGCCGAGCACAACGTTCAGAAGCGGGTTGATGAAATAGCCGAGACTTGTCTGGACGAGATGCCCGGAATTGACGGCCCAGATATAGATGAGCCAATTGATGGCAATCAGACCGGCGGAAAGGCACAAGAGCAGGAGCCGGCTGCCGGAGGTCAGGGCTTCAACAAGCTTGCACCATTGCCGGCCTATGAGGATCAAACCAAGGGCGAATACAGTTGCCCAGACGATGCGGTGAGCGAGGATCTGCAGGGCCGGCACGGCCGAGACGAGCTTGAAGTGAAGCGGAACGGCCAAGCCCCACATGAAGAATGCGGCCAAGGCATAAAGAACGCCGGCCCGTGTCCTGAGCGCCTCGGAAGCCGCTGATCCTGTTTCCATGATGAGCCTCTGGCCTTGCCTGGTTCTCCGAGGGCAGGCCTTTCTTGCCGAGGTCTCCCCGTTCGTCCCGGTCCTATTTCGATTCGTGCGAGGGTGATAGCCCCGATTTTGTGACGTAGCAGGCGGGCTCAATCCATGACAACGCTGCACAATGCATGGAGAGATCGGCAAGGATCACGAGAGTCCGTTCTCGATCGAATGCATCATTTTTCGCGGTGAAGTCGCTTTGGGAATATCAGCCTGACCCGAACAATTCGCCGTGTGGCCAAGATCTCAAGTCTGTCTCTGATCACCTGCGCCATCTCCGGCCCGATGCCATGGATCTGCTCGATGACGGGCATCATGGTTTTGAGCTGTTCGAGGCTGGTGATGTGCGCTTCCTCAAGGACCTTCCAAGCGCTCACGGGGAGGCACAGCCCCTCGAAGGGATCGTCGGCACTTTCAGGGATTGAAGGAGGCAACGGACCCCTCCCCGGCAGATTTATCAGAGACTCCGGACGGAACTGCCTGCCAAAGACAAGCGGGCCTAGGCTTTATTCCCGAAAAATCCAATAATTGTTCGGTGAAGTTTAATCCGTCCGTAGCAATCGCTCAGACCAGAAAATCGGCGAACTTCAGCACGATCTTTGAAGGCACCAGAACATAGGGCGAGCTGCCCTAAGCCTCCCAGCGAGCATGGGTCGGAGGTTCGAAAGCGCTGAAAGCTTTATTTTATGAATGGTACAGCCGCCCCGGCTCGAACGGGGGCCCCCCAGATCCACAATCTGGCAGTTATGCTGATCATGAGAAATCAGTAAGCACCAAACGGCCAAATTTAGTTGACATTTCAATCCAGACCACCAGACTGTGTGATCTAAGATGATCGCTGGTGAGCATTCTGCTGCTTACCAGACGCTTACCAGACGGGCCCTATAAACTTCGTGGGCAACCAGTCTGTCACCTCCCAATTCCCACTTGCAAATCCTGTCCGACCAAATGGAGTGAGGTGCTTCCTGGCTTTAGTATTGGCATCAATCCAACGGCAAGGGCCTGGGTCGTGCAGTCCCGTGCCAGCGGGAGGTCACGTCGCGAAACATTACTATAGATGAATGGTCGACATTCAACGTAGCTAGCAAGACGGATAAAGATGCCTATACGAGCGAAGCTAGGGTCATTTTCCTATGACGACAGCGCGCCGCCGTGGCTTGCGCAAGACCTACCGTTGACAGTCAAGCCGAGCGATACCAGAAGCGTCTCGAGACCATCTGAAACAGTCCCGTTTCCGAGGCTTGGAGCGCCACTTCAAGGAGCACTGGCGGTCCTTACAAGACCTGCCTGACGGTGAAATCAGATGCGTTCTTGAAAGGGGATCGTGCACTAGGAGGCCTGGCTCGGACCGTGGCGCCCGCACGATACTGAGAGAAACATAGCAGCCTAAATCCGCTCAGAGGCGAGCGCCCCGAAGGGCTAGCCCTGCCACGCTACTCTCTGCCTTTGCTCTAGCGGGGCGAAGATCATCCCTCTGACCTACGAGCAAAACTTTACTTCATTAGGATCCTATGAGACCCTATCGGCAAGAAAGCTATATACTTCTGCAAGTAACAGTAATCAAACCCTTTGAGATTTTGCCTGACCGCCTGACACACTAGACTTCAAATCCTTGGCACGAGCCACTCTATTGGGGATCTGTATGCCTCAAGAGAAACTTGCCGTCCTGGGCGGCGGCGCTGGTGCACTCTCGGCTGTTTTTGCGATCACATCGCAACCGGGCTGGCAGCAGCGCTTTGATATTACAGTTTATCAGGTCGGTTGGCGGCTCGGAGGCAAATGCGCGAGCGGCCGCAATGACGCCAAGGCTCACCGAAATGAGGAACACGGCTTTCATATCTTCGGCGGCTTCTATCACAACACCTTCCGGCTGATGCGCGATTGCTATGCTGAATGGCAGACACTATCCCCGCATGCATTTCCGCTCAGCCAAGCATTCGTCAAGCATAGCACCTTCGACCTGCATGAGCAGCTCAACGGCGCGTCTCGTCTCGTTCGGATCGACTTTCCAGTCGACAATCAGGAGCCAGGCATCAATCCTCTGCCGCTCAGCCCCCTGGCAATAGCTGTTAGGCTCATGGGTTGGGTCAGCGCCCGGACTGCTGTTGAGATTTTACCCTCCCTTACAGCGGAACAGCGTGCTGCATTCATCGCCCTCCTCAATCAGGGGCAGGCGCTTCTCGTCCAACTTGACATTGTCCAAAATTTCGCCATTGCCGCGCAGTTTCTCATAAATTCGCTCAAAACCCTCCTCAACCAGCTGCTGCTCCTGCTGAAAGCGGCGCAGGCCTTCCATACTCCTGCTGGCAACGAGCCGGATTACATCGTTCTTGCCGCTCTTGCGATCGTGATCGTCAAGGGCATCATCCTCGATGGGGTTCACTTGAACGGCTTCGACGCGATCAACGCCCTCGATGCGAATGCTTGGCTCGCCAAGCATGGAGCATGGCCGGAACTCGTGTCTTCCGTTTATATCCAGTCAGGTTACGACTATGGGTTTGCCTATCTGGATGGTGACACAAGTCGTCCAAGTTTTGCTGCCGGTGTAGCTCTACGCGGACTGTTGCGCATGATCTTCACCTATCATGGGTCAGTTTTCTACCATGCAAAAGGTGGCTTCGGTGAAATTGTCTTCACACCGCTTTATGAGGTTCTTCGCGAGCGCGGCGTTCGATTCAAGTTCTTCCACCGCGTAGAGTCGCTGACCTATGATCCGGCTGCGAACGTGATCTCCGACATCACCGGCTCTCTGCAAGCGGTCGTGACGGCCGGTGCCGACGCCTACGATCCGTTCATCGACTGGAAAGGTCGGAAGGTCTGGCCGACACACCCGAAATTTGAACTCCTCGCCGATGGGAGCAATCTCAAGAATGCCGGCGATTTCGAGTCATGGTGGAAACCGCCCCAAGCGCACGCTTCATTCACGCTGCAGCGAGGTGTCGATTTCGACCAGATCATTCTTGGAATCTCTGTCGGGGCGCTCAAGGAGATTTGCAGCGATCTCACAACGCACTTTCCATCCTGGCAGACCATGCTCACGAACATGAAGACCATTCCAACGATCGGCGTCCAGGTCTGGAGCAAGAAAACCAGCGTACAACTTGGCTCCGGTAGCACGCTCGGCCTTGCGACGGCACTTGAACAGCCTCTGAGCACATGGGCGGACATGTCGTTCCTAGTCGCACAGGAGGATACAAGGCCAAATGGTACAATTCAGCATTTGGGCTATATGTGCGGCCCCTTCCCTCGCGTGGACCCGGACACGCTGGGAAATCCCCAGCAAATCCCGTCCGTTCAGGAGCAAAACGCGAGGGCAACGGCGGACCTATGGATGAAGACCGTGTTCAAATTCCTTCTCCCAGGCAGCGCTCCAGGAGGCGTCTTCGATCCTTCGACCTTTGGCGAAACCTATGTGCGCGCGAATGTAAACCCGTCCGATGAGTACGTTCTCTCCCCCCCGACGCCTGCCAACGTTCGTTTCACCGCGGATCAAAGCGGCATCGACAACCTGTTCTTGGCTGGGGACTGGCTACGCACCGGTGTCGATGTCGGCGCGTTCGAAAGCGCGGTCATGTCAGGACTGCAATGCGCCCGCGCAATCACCGGCACCGCCATCGACATCTATGGCGAAGACGATTGGGTCTAAAAGCGATGCCGCGAACAGGATCATTCCGTATGATCGCCTTCTCGCCACCCGACTCCGGCAGCGGCGATGCAGGCTTGGATCTGCTCTCAAACAGAAGTTCCTTGAAGATCTCAGAGTGCTCTGCAGTTGTACTTGGCCTTGATGTTATCGGGTTTTCCAGCACGCTCGAGAACTTGATCGGCACTTACGGCGCAGCAGCAACTGAATGGATTTCAGACGCGATCGGCACCATTCACGCTCGCGCGGATGGAGTGATGAGCGAATATGGCTTCGAGTGGGGAGACTCGCTCGGCGATGGTTTGTTCGTTTTTCGTCCCAGCACTAGCGGGATTGTGCCTGAGATTGAGGACGGAGCCCTTGGTCGCCTCGTTGAGGACCTTGAAAAGCCATTTGCCTTCCGGTGGGGTGAACTTCGGGCGCGGGCGGCCTGGAGCAGGGGACACGTTCAGCGCTGTTTTCTTGGAGGATGGGGCGGCACGACAAACCGCTTTGTCACCGGCACAGCCGTTGCTAGCCTACATCGCGCCATGGGACAGCGAAGACTCCACGGGCTAGCCGTTGCAGTTCCCCCCGCGCCCCGGCCTGGGCTCTCCCTGATCGCGTCAACTGAAACATCGCCTTCGGCGGTTCGGTCGATGGCGGAGCAGACACCCGAGAAGGCACTCTTTGGAGAAGTCCGCGAGGCCGGCATCCTTTTCTGCAGGATCCGCGACGACGGGGATGATGAACTCGTCAGACCGGAGCGCGTTCATGCTGCTGTCCATTTGGGGCAATGCATCTCTGATAGCTTCAACGGGCATTTCGAGAAGGTAACGCATGACGATAAGGGTATTCTGCTCATGTTCGTATTCGGGCCATCGGCACGCCTCGGCCGCGAACAGGCTATAGAATGTGCCTGGGAGCTCGATCGGCAGTTCACTGAAATAAGACTGCAGTCGACGATAGGAGTTTCCTGCGGCACTTTCTATCGAGGGCCTATAAGGACTGGCCCTATGGTCTCCATGGCGGTCTATGGTTCTGCAGTCAATCGGGCGGCGAAGCTCGTTACGACAGCGAAGGGTGGAGTTATTCTTGATCAAAGCCCTCTGCAACCTGCCATCATCGGCGCGGTCGACACAAGTTTCGCACCCGCGCTCATTGAAGATCGACGTTGGCCGACGAGCCTCATCACTCCGTGGCTAGTTGGACGGGCGCAAGAGATTGCGTATGTGCGCGCATGGGTGACAAGCACAGCTGCCTCTTCCCGCATTCTAGTTGTGTCAGGTGAGCCAGGCGTAGGCAAAAGCGCGTTCTTGAGTCATCTCGCGCAAACGGAGTTAGATGCTGTCTGCAGCTTTGTCGCCACAAGACCTCAGCGTACACTCGATCATCATTGGATCTGGCGCGAGATCATTCGGGATCTGTTGGCCAAAGTGGTGCCAAATGAGGACACCTGGCAGCCGTTCATTCGCGCATCTTTAGAAGAAGCGGGTCTAGATTCTGTCGCATTCGAAGTTTTCTCAGATTTTCAGCGCCTGAGTTTAGGAACCGATGGCCTAGTTCGTGACTTGACTGGCGGTACGAGGCTTGCTGCGCTTGAAGCTGCCATCGTGGCGGTCCTCAAAAGACTTGAGGCACGGGCGCGCCTCTTGATCATTATTGACGACGTCCAGTGGGCAGACTTCTACTCACTACAGTTGATGCGGGAGTTGAGTAGAACACTACTCCACACCCGCCTTCTGCTTGGGGAGCGCGAACGTGGTGGGGATGAGGACCACCATCACAAGTCCCTTCCAATCGACCAGCCTTGCCTCCGGGTTCATCTCTCGGGATTAGGTCCGGATGATCTCAAGACACTTATCGAGAGTAATACCACGGCTAAGCTCACATCACCGCAGCTGCGGCAGCTTTGGGATCTGACGGCAGGCAATCCATTCAGCGCCCTTCAACTCACACTTGCCAACCCACATTTCGATCTAGATTTGGTTACCGGGGAATGGAACAGCTCGAAGGCTGATCGATCTGAGATCTTGCTGCGCGCGCTTGACATGCGCCTCGACATTCTTGCTGGCGCTGAGATGGCGCTCCTGAGAATCCTATCCATAGCTGACCGAGCGCTCAATGCGGACCAGATCATGGAACTTGCGGTGCGTGCTGGCTTTGATGGGTCTTCGGGCGCCATGCAGCACCTGGAGACCGCGGCACTTCTATCCAGCGAGACGCTTGGCTCAGGAAAGGTGTATGCAGTACGGCACCGCCTGCTCGCGGAGCGAGTAACGGCGCGGCTGCCTGCTTCGGTCAAGGTTCAACTGCACATGTACATGGCCCGCCTTCTTCCGCGGGTAAGCGAATTTACGCATGAGCGCTCAAGTGAAGCCGAGATAGGTCTTCATTGGGAACAGGCCGGGGACACCACACGGGCTGCATTGCATTTCGCTCGCGGAGCGGAATCAGCTATGGAGGCAGGTGCATACAGCACGGCCCTGGAGTTGTATCGCCGTGCCGAACAACTCCTTGAAGGCCGGTCGTCACCCGCTCCAAATGTACTGGCAGGTTGGATCGCCAACAGGGCGGCAGCGGCCTGGGCGATGGGGGATATCGCAGACGCGATGATGAGCGCCCGACGTGCGAGAGAACTCGTCGATCGAAAGCTCGCTCAAGCATGGAGGATCAGCCGCGCTGCGCCATGGAGCGTTCGGTGGCTACGTACTGGATCCGTCCTCGTGGCGCCTATTAGACGACAGATTCCTCGTCGACTACGCGCGCCGCTTGCTCTCTCAGGTGTTATCGAAGCGGAAACTGGGCAGTTCAGGGGTGATCTCTACACTATTCTCAATGGGAACTTCGTGTCGCTGGCTTTCGCAACTGACGATGCTGTCAGGGTGACCGCACGAGCGAGGAGCTTTGCCTTCGGTGGTTATCTTGCCTCTCTTGCAGGTCTGCATCGTCTGTCATCCACAATGTTCGAGCGGGGATGCGCCGTGTCAGCCCTTCAGGCCGATCAGCGGCCAGCCGCCTACTGCTTCGCAGCCCAGGCTGTAGCGTGCTTCGCCCGGGGCCAGTGGGCTGACGGCATGGGTTGCCTTACTGCTGTTGACAACGCAGTTGGGCAGGCTCCAGAACCCCATATTATAGAAATTCGCCGGACACTTTCCGCACTGGCTGCCCATTTTCAAGGAGACTGGGTGCAGGCCAAGGAAGAGTTTATAACTGTTCTCGATTCGGCGGCGAGACGCGGCAACAGGCTGCACGAGGCCTGGGGCTATTACGGCCAAGCGCAGGCGCTGCTGAGTGCGGGGCACGTACGTGACGCGTTGGCTCTTCTCGACAGCGCCGATCGGCTTCTGGAGCGAAGTGGCGACCGACAATCTCTGCTTATCTGTGCAGGGCTTCGCGCTTCCGCCTGCTTGGCCAACGACGACGCCAAGGGGGCTGTGCAACACGCTCAGGCGGCGCTCGCTCTGGGACGATCAATTCCGCCGACTAACTTCAGCTCTCTTGAAGGATACAGTGCTCCTTGCGTTGTGGCCGCGCACTTATTGCAGCGGCCACAACGCTCCGTCTCCCGGCCGGAGCTTGTCACCCTGTCTAACGTTGGCGTGCCAGTGCTCAGGCGTTTCGCTTGGCTCTTCCCGATTGCGAGGCCGCGTCTTGAGCTCGCTCGCGCCATGTCGGCTACTGTCGCGGGCAAGCTAAGAATTGCGGAACAGCACGCAAATCGCGCGCGGAGGGCGGCAGAGGTTCTTGGAATGAAAGGCGAGCTTCGTGCGATCGATCGCTGGCGCGAAGTCCAGTGCAACGACGATAGAAGGACCTGAGCCATGCCCCCTCCCCCTCCCGGTGTCCTTGCCGATTATGCAGAGGTTCCGGGAAACATCATATCACGACTCCCTATTATCGCGTTAAATGGCGTTCTGCGTGCATTTCTGCTCCCCTCGAGCATGAGCACTTTGCAGGCGGCTTGTGACAAGGTGTTGAACAATCCAAGCGGTGGCGCACTCACTTTTATGCCTGCTCTCCCCCTGGTTTTATTCACCGACCTTTTCGTTCCGCGCATGACTTCCGGCGATCCAGTCGACAGTCAAAAAGGATTTGTGAAAGAACAGGATCTTGGTTTTTGGATCCTGACGATCGGTGGACTCACGGACGCGCCACTCGACTGGCGGCTACGTTGGCTGCCAGTCTATCTCTGGGTTGACAGCGGTGCCGCCATGGCCGGTGGGCGGGAAGTTTTTGGATATCCAAAGCATCTTGGACATTTTGTTCGAAGTGGCGCGGGCAATAGCGACGTGTCTGTGTCCTCACTTCATTTCCAGAGCTTTGGACCAACAATCGAGGGGGTCGAAGAGGTTCTTGTCCAGTTCACATCGGGACATGTGCTCCAGAACGTGGTGGGCAATAAGGTTGATCTGGATCCAATAATAGCATCACTCTTCGCCTCATTCCTCGGCACAGGCCTGCCGCCGCCCCTCAATGGGCTGACCTCGTTGATTGGGGACATAACATTGCCCTATCTTGGTATGCCCATGGTGTTTCTGAAGCAGTTTCGCGACGCTCACGCTCTTCACAAATCTTGCTTCACCGCAGTCGCCAAGACCGTGGTCAGCGCAACTGCCTTGCATCAAGCGGGACTTCTATCTGGCACGGGGCAGATTGTTCTCACGCCGTCGGCAAGCCATCCCATCGCGGGTGATCTGGGTCTGTCGGCCGTCAGTTCTGTTGGAGATGGAGTTTTTGTAAAGCTTGATTTTTCCGTTGGGCCAGGTGAAACGATCTGGCAAGCCTGAAGCAGGCCGAGCCACAACTCACAGCTTATAGCGCAGAGCCACCGCAAGGAAATCGACGTGGCCCTGTGCCTCTGCGGCCAGAGAGCCACGAACAGCATTTGGATTCGACGCTAAGTTTGGGCTCGCCGTGTCCGTAAGACTTATTTTGGCGTCGGATGCGAACAGGTGGGAATAGCTAATATCCAGTGCCATGCTGTTGGTCACTTGATAGGTGAGCCCCGCGGCAACCCAAATGCCACCTGCATCTGGAATGTTTGGCTGTCTGGTCGCGATCGGGATCGGTGAAATCTCGCGGCCAACGCCACCACGCACGCTCAGCGTGCGACTGTAGGCGTATTCCAGCCCAAGCGAAATGAGCCAACCGTCGTCCCAGTTCCCGGGCGTCCAAACGGGAGCAACGAGCGGATTTTCAACCTCGAGCACGAGTGATCGATAGCGCGACCAGTTTGTCCACTGAACGGTGCCGTTCAGAGTCCATTGCGGATTGAGTTGATGCCTGATGCTCGCCGTGACAATTTCCGGATTCGTCACATCGGCTGCGGCGGAACCCAGACGTCCAGCTACTGAGTTCAATGCCTCTCCCTCAAGCCTGTGGAATACGGCGGACCTGAAACCCAGACCGAGGATCGTGCGATCTGTCGCATAGGTCACTCCGGCAGTAAAGCCGAAGCCCACGTCGTCACCCTTGAACCGTGATAGAGTCTCGAGACTGGCGAGGCCGAAAGGAGTAACGCCGTTGGGTATTGGCAGCAGACTTGCCGTCGTCAACTGACCATCGATGTATTGAACCTGGATACCCGCTGCCAGCGAGAGATTGTTGTTCACTTGGTACGCAATTATCGGATTAGCGTTGTAGGTCGCAATTGCAGCGGAGATGTGATGGAAGCGCCCGGACCAAGTGGGCGCTGCCTTATTTGAGAGGCCGAACGGGGAATTGATGGCCAATCCAATGAACACATCTTCACTAATACGCGACACGCCGTAGCCAGCAGGTACGAGTGCAGCATGCGTTGTGTTCCCCGATTGAGTTGTCCCTAGGGAGATTGGGCTTGTGATGGGTGCAGGATTGGAGGGGTCGATTGTGGGCGTGAGGGCGCTGTTCGGCAACGCTAGAAATCTAGGACGTGAAGCACCATAAACGGTGGTGCTCGAGCGTGGCAGGATGACGGTTCCGTCGAATTCTGCGGCCAAGGACCCATGTTGGGTTATGGTTCCGGGGTTGAAGAACATAGACGAGAGAGAAGGCCCGCCCGCCGCGATGCCAGCGTAAACTTCCCCGAGCCCAAATGCACCTGCCGCGGAGATTGCATACCCACTCGCGAAACTTGCTGTGGGAGTCCCGAGGCCTAGGAGTATGGAAGCGATAATACGTCCCGTCGCCATGGAAGCCCCTCGATAGATTTCCTGAGTGCAATCGATTTTTACATCTGAGTTGCGCCGATTAAGAAGACCCGTTTATTAGATTACTTCACAATTCCTCAGTCGTCATGCAGTGATCTGCCATCGTGGGCAGCATTCCCCAGTTGTGTGCAGAACGTGCATATGCTCCTAATCGCTGTATCGGAAGCGATGCCTCCTGAAGCCAGCCGCTGCCTTCAAACTGGTGGCTATCACCGATCGATGAACCGGCCCCACTCTTCCTGGAGGCTGGTAGTGTGATCGACAAGGCGGGTGCCATATCACAGCCATGTTACCCATCGGAGATATGGGTAGAGGGCCGCATCGCGTGCCTGGTGTCGGCCCAAGCACGATTTGAAGCTACTCGCCTCCGGATAATGCATCGGCGACCAATCCATGGCCTTCAGCGCGACAAGATGGGGAAGATCCGGTTGATCTGCTGGATGCCAATACAGCGCCAACCTAAGATAGCTAGGACACAGCCAGCGCAGATCTGATGCCCATAGCCGCGTTTGGCACCTGATCGCCATTTTGGGCGGAGATTTCTGCTGACTGGCAAGATGAAGGACTGTCAGGTAGCTTGCGGACGATGGCTTAAGCTTAAGACCCTCAGATTTATCGTTTGGCAGCCACACTGATCTTGGTGGATCAGTAAGCATCATACCACCGAATTTCATTGGCATATCAATGCAGACCACCAGATCATGTGATCCGCGACAATCATGGGTAAGCACTAGGCTGCTTACCAGCCGCTAACCAGCAGGATCCCATGCGCCTCTCCAAACAGTCCGTTGCCAGTCTCCAGATCCCCGCCGGCAAACCCTACCACATTGAATGGGATGAGGTGCTCCCCGGCTTTGGGGTCCGCATCAACCCAACGGGCAATGTCTGGGTGGTGCAGTACCGCATCGGCGGGAAGTCCCGTCGCGAAACGATAGGTCGTGTAGATACTGTTTCTCTTGATGTGGCTCGTGAGACGGCGAAGAAGACCCTTGCGAAGGTGCAATTGGGGTCGGACCCACACGCCGAGAAGGCACAAGCCAAGGCGCGCGCCAAGATCACCTTTGAGTCTGTCGCTGAGCGGTACCTGAAGCATGCGCAGGACCGCCTGAAACCGCGCAGCTTCGAGGAGGTGGAACGCCACCTGAAGAAGCATTGGCAGCCCTTTCAGGGACTGCCGATCAGCGAAATCAGACGGGCTCTCGTCGCTACTCGCCTCGAGGAGATCGCCGAGCAGAGCGGGCCGATTGCATCCAACCGGGCCCGCGCCGCCCTGTCTGCGCTTTTCGCCTGGGCGGTGGCAGTTGGGCTCGCTGAGTCCAACCCCGTTATGGGCACCATGAGGGTGGCCGTCGAGGTCTCCCGCGAGCACGTCGTCACGGACGAGGAGTTGACCGCAATCTGGAGAGCCTGCCGCGATGACGATTATGGCCGTATCGTTCGGCTCCTGATCCTAACAGGCCAGCGGCGCGACGAAGTTGGGGACATGAAGTGGTCAGAGGTAGACTTCGACCGAGGGCTCTGGACCATCCCAAGGGAGCGCATAAAGAATGGATTGACCCATGAGGTGCCACTCAGTGACATGGCCTTAGAGATCCTACGGAGCATCCCTCGTCGCGAAGGGCGTGACTTTGTATTCGGCGAGGGTCAAGGCGGATTTAGCGGATGGTCAAAGTCGAAAACTCGTCTGGACGCCCGGATCGCGAAAGCCGGAGCAGTGGTGCGCCCGTGGCGTCTACACGACCTGCGGCGGACGACAGCCACACGCATAGCGGAGATGGGCATCCTCCCGCATGTGGTCGAGGCAATCCTCAATCACGTTTCAGGCCATAAAGCAGGTGTCGCCGGAATTTATAACCGCGCGACCTACGCCAAAGAAAAGCGTGAGGCCCTCAACGGATGGGCGGACAACATCCTTGGACTGAACCATAACCAGCTGCCAGCGCTCGAGCCAGCTAGCGGCATAGGGATGACCTCAACCTAGAGCAACGGCAGTTCTGACGGAGTCCTTGGGGCTATGCGGCGCGGCGGCTTCGTGATTCACTTGTCTCAGCCCTCTTTCTGGGAGGAGATGAGCGATGACCAAGTCCTACTCGCTGGATCTGCGCCGCCGAGTGGCGCGCTTTGTCGAGGCGGGGCATTCCTGTCACGCGGCCGCCCGCCAC
>NZ_JAHAMK010000049.1 GCF_018383585.1 Microvirga sp. 3-52 | reverse complement strand
ATGGTGATGCCGGGCGACAACATCACCATGGAAGTGACGCTGATTGCGCCGATCGCCATGGAAGAGAAGCTGCGCTTCGCCATCCGCGAAGGCGGCCGCACCGTCGGCGCCGGCGTCGTCGCCGCCGTGATGGACTGATACCGATCCAGGTGGCGGGCTTCCGCCACCTGTTGACCGCCGGAGGAGTGTAGCTCAATCGGCTAGAGCACCGGTCTCCAAAACCGGGGGTTGGGGGTTCGAGTCCCTCCACTCCTGCCAGCGGTCGACAAAGCGGGCGTTTTACGTTAGAGAAGCGCCCCATAGATGGTTTGAACAGGTGGCGCGGGGCTCGGAAAGCAGCCTCGCGCCCCTTCAATTTGGGCTCAAGCGTGCCCTTAGAGGACGTTCGCAGCCGCTCTCAAGGCGATGTGGACGCAAGGGAAATGGCGAAGACGAACCCGTTCGATTTCATACAGCAGGTCCGCTCGGAAGCCGCGAAGGTGACCTGGCCGACGCGCAAGGAGACCATGATCACGACCGCCATGGTGTTCGTGATGGTGGTGGTTGCCAGCCTGTTCTTCCTGGTCGTCGACCAGGCGATCGGCTGGGGCGTCCGCTCGGTGATCCTTGGGCTTGGCGGTTAAGGGGTGGATGCAATGACGAAGCGTTGGTACATCGTCCACGCCTATTCGAATTTCGAGAACAAGGTCGCTCAGTCGATCAAGGATCAGGCGGCGCAGCGCGGCCTGGAAGACAAGTTCGACGAAGTCATGGTCCCGACCGAGAAGGTCGTCGAGGTGCGCCGCGGCCGCAAGGTCGACACCGAGCGCAAGTTCTTTCCGGGCTATGTCCTGGTGAAGTGCGACCTGACCGACGAGGTCTACCACCTCATCAAGAACACGCCCAAGGTGACGGGCTTCCTGGGAGCCGACAAGTCCAAGCCGGTTCCGATCCCGGATCGGGAAGCCGAGCGGATCAAGGGCCAGGTGGCCGAGGGTGTCGATCATCCGAAGCCGTCCGTCAGCTTCGAGATCGGCGAGCAGGTCCGCGTTTCCGACGGCCCGTTCGCTTCGTTCAACGGAGTCGTCGAGGAAGTCGACGATGCCCGGGCTCGCCTCAAGGTGGCGGTCTCCATCTTCGGCCGCGCCACGCCGGTCGAACTCGAATACGGTCAGGTCGAGAAGATCTGATCGGTAGGGAAGTGATACTTTTCCGGTAGAGCTTTCCAGGCCCCTTGATAGGGGCCTTCATCCGCGGGAGGTCTGCCCGGTCGCCAGCCGGGAGCTTCAGGCTGCACCGCGATCTGCAACTGCCATTCCGCTCGGTTGGCGCCGGGCGGTTGGTCCATTGGGAGCAGTCCTATGGCAAAGAAAATCTCGGGCTACGTTAAGCTTCAAGTGCCCGCAGGCGCAGCCAATCCGTCGCCGCCGATCGGTCCGGCGCTCGGTCAGCGCGGCCTGAACATCATGGAATTCTGCAAGGCCTTCAACGCGAAGACCTCGCAGATGGAGAAGGGCACCCCGATCCCGGTGATCATCACCGCGTATCAGGATCGTTCCTTCACCTTCGAGATGAAGCAGCCCCCGGTCTCGTACTGGCTCAAGAAGGCCGCGAAGATCGACAAGGGTTCGCAGACCCCCGGCAAGGGCGGCAATGTCGGCCGCGTGACCCGCGACCAGATCCGCGAGATCGCCGAGAAGAAGATGGTCGATCTCAACTGCGACACCGTTGAATCCGCCATGGCCATGATCGAGGGCTCCGCGCGCTCGATGGGCATGGAAGTGGCGTAAGGAGGGCATGATGGCTGTAAAAGAAGGTAAGCGCATCCGCGCCGCCCGCGAGGGCATCGAAGTCACCAAGCTCTACCCGATCCAGGATGCGGTGAAGCTGATCAAGGAACGCGCCAAGGCGAAGTTCGACGAGACCATCGAGGTCTCGATGAACCTCGGCGTCGATCCCCGTCACGCCGACCAGATGGTCCGCGGCGTCTGCAACCTGCCGAACGGCTCCGGCCGTACGGTCCGCGTTGCCGTGTTCGCCCGTGGCGCCAAGGCCGACGAGGCCAAGGCCGCCGGTGCCGACATCGTCGGGGCCGAGGAGCTGTTCGAGGCCGTCAACGGCGGCACGATCGACTTCGATCGCTGCATCGCCACCCCGGACATGATGCCGCTCGTCGGCCGTCTCGGTAAGGTTCTCGGGCCCCGCGGCCTGATGCCGAACCCGAAGGTCGGAACGGTCACCATGGACGTGAAGGGTGCCGTCGAGGCTGCCAAGGGCGGCGCCGTCGAGTTCCGCGTCGAGAAGGCTGGTATCGTCCATGCCGGCATCGGCAAGGCTTCCTTCGACGAGGGCAAGCTGGTGGAGAACATCAGGGCTTTCGCCGATGCGGTCTCCAAGGCGAAGCCCACGGGCGCCAAGGGCACCTACATCCAGCGCGTCGCCGTCTCTTCGACGATGGGCCCGGGTGTGAAGGTCGATCCCGCCTCGGTGATCGGCGGCTGATCGAGCCCATTGCCAGAAAATCGGAAAAGCCCGGCCCTCGTGCCGGGCTTTTTCATTTCAGGGTCCATTCTCGCCCGTCTTCGTGCAAAAAAGTTTCGGCGGGATGTCGATTGGGCCGATGCCCGTTCGTCGTAGAGGAAGGAGAGCCCCTATGGCCTCCCTGAATCGCAAGGAGATGAAACGATGCGCGTGATGGTGTTGGTCAAGGCCACCGAGGACAGCGAAGCGGGCGTCATGCCCACGACCGAGCTTTTCGAGGCCATGGGCCGGTTCAACGACGAGCTGATCAAGGCCGGCGTCCTTCTGACCGGGGACGGGCTCAAGCCCTCCTCGCAGGGCAAACGGGTCGCCTTCGACGGTCCGGGCCGCACCGTCATCGACGGGCCCTTCGCCGAGACCCGCGAACTTGTCGCCGGCTTCTGGGTCTGGGAGGTCAAGGACATGGCCGAGGCAGTCGAGTGGGTGAAGCGGTGTCCCAACCCGATGTTCGGCCCGAGCGAGATCGAGATCCGGCCGTTTTACGAGATGTCGGATTTCGGCGACGTCGTGACACCGGAAATCGCCGAGCAGGAAAGGCAGCGCCGCGAGAGGACCTCGGGCCAATGAGCCCCGCCTGTCGGGCGCCCGGGCGTCGGACGACCCCTTGAGCGCGACCGTGGCGGCAACCGAATCCCACCGGGCGATCGAGGCGATCTTTCGGATCGAGCGGGCCAGGCTCATTGCGCGCCTGGCCCGGATGGTGCGCGATGTGGGGCTGGCCGAAGAGCTGGCGCAGGACGCCTTCGTCACGGCCCTGTCCGAATGGCCGAGAGCCGGCGTTCCGGCCAATCCCGGCGCCTGGCTGACCGCCTCGGCCAAGCGCCGGGCCATCGACCTCCTGCGGCGCGACCGGATGCTTGCGCGCAAGCACGCCGAGATCGGCCGCGACCTCACGGATGTGGACGATACCGGCATCGCGGCGATCGAGGCGGCGATGGATGACGATGTGGGCGACGAGTTGCTGGGCCTGATCTTCGCGGCCTGCCATCCGGTTCTTTCCCCCGAGGCCAGGGCCGCCCTGACCCTGCGGCTGATCGGCGGGCTGACGACGGAGGAGATCGCTCGCGCCTACCTGTCCAGCGAGCCGACCGTCGCCCAGCGGATCGTCCGGGCAAAGAAGACGCTCGGCAAGGCCGGCCTCTCCTTCGAGGTGCCGCGCGGACAGGAGAGACGGGAGCGCCTGGCCTCCGTTCTCGAGGTCATCTACCTGATCTTCAACGAAGGCTATTCCGCCACTTCGGGCCAGGATCTCATCCGGCCCGCCCTCTGCGCCGAGGCACAGCGCCTGGGCCGCATCCTCGCCGGTCTCATCCCAGACGAGCCGGAGGTCTTCGGTCTTCTTGCCCTGATGGAGATCCAGGCGTCTCGGCTGACGGCCCGCCTCGATCCCGACGGCATGCCGGTTCCCCTGACCCACCAGAACCGGTCCCGGTGGGACCGGCTCCTGATCCGGCGCGGCCTTGCCGCGCTTGAGCGCGCCGAAGCCCAGGGCGGCGCCGATGGGCCTTACGCCCTGCAGGCCGCGCTCGCCGCATGCCATGCACGGGCGAACCGGGTGGAAGAGACCGACTGGAGAAGGATCGCCGGGCTCTACGACCAGCTTCGGGCGGTCATGCCCTCGCCTGTGGTCGATCTCAACCGGGCCGTAGCCTACAGCATGGCCTTCGGCCCTGAGGCTGGCCTCGCGCTCCTTGACGAAATCGACCAGGAGGCCGACCTAAGGAACTACGCCCCCTTGCCGGCGGCCAAGGGAGACTTTCTGCTGCGGGCGGGACGTCCTGCCGAAGCCAGGGTTCAGTTCGAGCGGGCGGCGGCACTCAGCCTCAATGAGCGCGAAAGGGCCTTTCTGCTCGGACGGGCAGGGGCCTGTTCCGGCTCAGACGCCAAGCAAGAGCGCTGACAAGCGGGTCCGTGCTTGCCGCTGCCGCGCCAGACGCCACGGTAACCGTGTTGGTCGAGCAGGCATTCAGGCCGCGCCCGGCCCGGAGAAGACACATGAGCATCCAGAAGATCTACACCGCATTGCTGACCGCGGACCTTGCGGCGGCCGAAGGCTGGTATGCGAAGCTGCTCGGTCGTGGACCGGATTTCCGGCCGATGGACACGATGGTGCAGTGGGACCTCTTCGACCGGGGCGGGCTGGTGCTTTCATCGTACGGGGAGATTGCCGGCAGGGGCGTGATGTTCCTGGTCGTCGACGATGTCGCGGCCGAGCGCCGCAGGCTGCAGGGCCTGGGGAACGTGCTCGGGGACGACATCGAGGGCGACTACTCGACGCTGGCCCAGCTGCGTGATCCTGACGGCAACCTGCTCACGCTGGCGGCGCCGCCCTCGCGGCCCTATCCGCCGGCATGACCGTGCCGGTGATACGACGTAACGTAAATTAGTGCGGCAACCCGGCAAAAAGCCTCTTGGCAAATGCTTCAGAAAGGCTTAATAGAACGCGTTGAGTTTCCAATATAGGCCGAGGCTCCGTTTTTGCGCGGGCTTCTGGCTGCGAATCCGTCCCGGAGACGGGGCGGTGACAAGCCGGCGAGCCAAAGGGCGACCTTTGGCGCGTTCCGGCTATGTCCTGTCCGAGACTGCAGGTGCTGGCTTGCCAGTTTAATTCGAAAGATCCTGCATAGACGGGGAAGCCGAGTTTTACGCCTGTTAACGCAGGTGACAAGGATCGGTTCGAACCATCTCACCCGGTGCGCCGCCAGGCGTCATTTGGGGGACAGGGCTTGCGAGAGCGTCGTTCAAGATGCCTCGGATGCAAGTCCGGGCCTTGAGCGGCAAATGCAACCGGCGGATATTCCCGCCAACCGGAGAGAGCCCAGTGGAAAGAGCAGCAAAGCGCGAGCTCGTCTCGACTCTCAACGACGTGTTTAGCACCACGAGCGTTGTCGTCGTCGCCCACTATGCTGGTCTCACGGTCGCCGATATGCAGAAGCTGCGCGCGCAGATGAAGCAGGCCGGCGCCACCGTGAAGGTCGCAAAAAACAGCCTCGCCAAAATCGCTCTCGAAGGCAAGGACGTCGCGTCCATCTCGGACCTTATGAAAGGTCCGACCCTGATCGCTTATTCGAGCGATCCGGTCGCGGCTCCCAAGGTCGCTGTCGATTTCGCCAAGGGTAACGACAAGCTCGTGATCCTCGGCGGTGCAATGGGCGCGACCGCCCTGAACGTGGACGGAGTGAGGGCGCTAGCCACTCTGCCGTCCCTTGATGAACTGCGCGGCAAGCTGGTCGGCCTCATCCAGGCCCCGGCCACCAAGATCGCTCAGCTCAGCACTGCGCCGGCGGCGAAGCTCGCCCGCGTATTCGGGGCCTATGCCAAGACAGGCGAAGCGGCGTGAGGCCGTAACCTCAACCATCAAACCGTTCGAACTGAACTTAAGGAACTAAGAAATGGCTGATCTTGCCAAGCTCGTTGACGATCTTTCGTCGCTGACCGTTCTCGAGGCCGCCGAGCTCTCGAAGATGCTCGAAGAGAAGTGGGGCGTTTCCGCTGCCGCGGCTGTGGCCGTTGCCGCTGCTCCCGGCGCCGGCGCTGGCGCTCCTGCCGCTGAAGAGCAGACCGAGTTCACGGTCGTCCTGGCCGGTGCCGGCGACAAGAAGATCGAGGTCATCAAGGAAGTCCGTGCCATCACGGGCCTGGGCCTGAAGGAAGCTAAGGACCTCGTCGAAGGCGCGCCGAAGCCTGTTAAGGAAGGCGTTTCCAAGGACGAAGCCGAGAAGATCAAGGCGACCCTCGAGAAGGTCGGCGCCAAGGTCGAGCTTAAGTAATTTTGCGGCCGTAAAGGCTGCAGGGTTACCCCCGAGAAATCGGGGTTCAAAAACACACGGTCCCAGGCGTTTTTGCCTGGGGCCGTTGTGTCGTCAAAGAGGTCCAGCTCCCTGCGGGCGCTTTGGCGGCACGTCGGAAGGTCCGAGAACGGACCTGAATTCTTGCGGTTAGCGGGCGGATTGAGCCGCCGGGCGGCTAATCGAGGAGCCTGATCTTACGGGGTTCTCGATTAGCCGTGTATGAGGAACGAGGTCCAGATGGCCAACACACTGATCGGCCGGAAGCGCATTCGCAAGTTCTTCGGGAAAATCAAGGAAGTGGCGGAGATGCCGAACCTGATCGAGGTTCAAAAGGCATCCTACGACCAGTTCCTGATGGTCGAAGAGCCAAAGGGTGGCCGGCCGGAAGAGGGCTTGCAAGCCGTCTTCAAATCGGTTTTCCCGATTTCGGACTTTTCTAATACTGCCCTGCTCGAGTTCGTGAAATACACGTTCGAGCCCCCGAAGTACGACGTGGACGAGTGCCGCCAGCGGGGCATGACCTTCGCTGCGCCGCTCAAGGTCACGCTGCGCCTCATCGTGTTCGATGTGGACCCGGATACCGGCGCCCGCTCCGTGAAGGACATCAAGGAGCAGGACGTCTACATGGGCGACATGCCGCTCATGACCGACAACGGCACCTTCATCGTGAACGGCACCGAGCGCGTCATCGTCTCCCAGATGCACCGTTCGCCGGGCGTGTTCTTCGACCACGACAAGGGCAAGACGCACTCGTCGGGCAAGCTGCTGTTCGCCGCCCGCATCATCCCGTATCGCGGCTCCTGGCTCGACATCGAGTTCGACGCCAAGGACATCGTCTACGCCCGTATCGACCGCAAGCGTAAGCTCCCGGCTACGTCGCTGCTCTACGCCCTGGGCCTCGACGGGGAGGAGATCCTCAACACCTTCTACAACCACATCATCTACAAGCGGGACGGCGACGCCTGGTCCGTGCCGTTCGATGCGGAGCGCATGAAGGGCTTCAAGGCCTCCGTGGACCTGGTCGACGCCAAGTCCGGCGAGGTCGTGCTCGAGGCCGGCAAGAAGCTGACGGCACGCGCCGCCCGCCAGCTTGCCGAGAAGGGCCTCAAGAACCTGCGTGCGACTGACGAGGACCTCTACGGCCAGTATGTCGCGGAAGACCTCGTGAACCCCTCCACCGGCGAGGTCTACGCCGAGGCGGGTGACGAGATCACCGAGAAGCTGCTGAAGGGGCTGCTCGATTCCGGCTTCGCCGAGATCCCGGTTCTCGACATCGACCACGTCACCGTCGGCCCGTACATCCGCAATACCCTGGCCGTGGATAAGGCTTCCTCCCGCGAGGACGCCCTGTTCGACATCTACCGGGTCATGCGTCCGGGCGAGCCGCCGATCCTCGAGACGGCGGAAGCGATGTTCAACTCGCTGTTCTTCGACGCCGAGCGCTACGACCTCTCGGCCGTGGGCCGCGTGAAGATGAACATGCGCCTCGACCTCGACGCCGAGGACACCGTGCGCACGCTCCGCCGCGAGGACATCCTCGCGGTGACGAAGGCGCTCGTGGACCTGCGCGACGGCAAGGGCGAGATCGACGACATCGACCACCTCGGCAACCGCCGTGTGCGTTCGGTCGGCGAGCTCATGGAGAACCAGTACCGTCTGGGCCTCCTGCGCATGGAGCGCGCGATCAAGGAGCGCATGTCGTCGGTCGACATCGACACCGTCATGCCGCAGGACCTGATCAACGCGAAGCCGGCCGCCGCCGCGGTGCGCGAGTTCTTCGGCTCGTCGCAGCTGTCGCAGTTCATGGACCAGACGAACCCGCTCTCGGAAGTCACGCACAAGCGTCGCCTCTCGGCCCTCGGCCCGGGCGGTCTGACCCGCGAGCGCGCCGGCTTCGAGGTGCGCGACGTGCACCCGACCCACTACGGCCGCATCTGCCCGATCGAGACGCCGGAAGGCCCGAACATCGGTCTGATCAACTCGCTGGCCACGTTCGCCCGCGTCAACAAGTACGGCTTCATCGAGACGCCGTTCCGCCGCGTGCGCGACAGCCGCGTGACGGATGAGGTGATCTACCTCTCCGCCATGGAGGAGGCCAAGTACAACATCGCCCAGGCCAACTCGGCCCTGAACGACCAGGATACCCTGACGGAAGAGCTCGTGATCTGCCGTCGCGCCGGTGAAAACATCGTCGTGGCTCCCGATCGCGTGGACCTGATGGAAGTGTCGCCCAAGCAGCTCGTGTCGGTCGCTGCCGCGCTCATCCCGTTCCTCGAGAACGACGACGCGAACCGCGCCCTCATGGGCTCGAACATGCAGCGCCAGGCCGTTCCTCTGGTCCAGGCGGACGCTCCGTTCGTCGGCACCGGCATGGAAGCGGTCGTGGCCCGCGACTCGGGTGCCGCCATCGCGGCCCGCCGCACCGGCGTGGTCGACCAGGTGGACGCGACCCGTATCGTTGTCCGCGCGACGGAGAACACGGATCCGACCCGTCCTGGCGTCGACATCTACCGCCTGCAGAAGTTCCAGCGCTCCAACCAGTCGACCTGCATCACGCAGAAGCCGCTGGTCCGCGCCGGCGACCTCGTGCGCAAGGGCGACATCATCGCCGACGGTCCCTCGACCGAATACGGCGAGCTGGCGCTCGGCCGGAACGTGCTCGTCGCGTTCATGCCGTGGAACGGCTACAACTTCGAAGACTCGATCCTGCTCTCCGAGCGGATCGTGAAGGAAGACGTCTTCACCTCGATCCACATCGAGGAATTCGAAGTGATGGCCCGCGACACGAAGCTGGGTCCTGAGGAAATCACGCGCGACATTCCGAACGTTTCGGAAGAGGCGCTGAAGAACCTGGACGAGGCCGGCATCGTGTATATCGGCGCCGAGGTCCATGCGGGCGACATCCTCGTCGGCAAGATCACCCCGAAGGGCGAGAGCCCGATGACGCCGGAAGAGAAGCTTCTGCGCGCCATCTTCGGCGAGAAGGCCTCCGACGTTCGCGATACCTCGCTGCGCGTGCCCCCGGGCGTGACCGGCACCATCGTGGAAGTCCGTGTCTTCAACCGTCACGGCGTCGACAAGGACGAGCGCGCCCAGGCCATCGAGCGCGAGGAGATCGAGCGTCTCGCGAAGGACCGCGACGACGAGCAGGCGATCCTCGACCGCAACACCTATGCGCGTCTGGCCGAGATCCTCTCGGGCAGGACCGGCGTTGCGGGCCCGAAGGGCTACAGGAAGGACGCCACGATCACCCGCGAGCTCCTCAACGAGTATCCGCGGTCGCAGTGGTGGCAGTTCGCGGTCGAAGACGATGCTCTGATGACCGAGATCGAGGCCATGCAGAAGCAGTACGACGAGTCGAAGAAGCGCCTCGAGCAGCGCTTCCTCGACAAGGTCGAGAAGCTGCAGCGCGGCGACGAGCTTCCTCCCGGCGTCATGAAGATGGTCAAGGTCTTCGTGGCCGTGAAGCGCAAGATCCAGCCGGGCGACAAGATGGCCGGCCGTCACGGCAACAAGGGTGTCGTGTCGCGCATCGTGCCCATCGAGGACATGCCGTTCCTCGAGGATGGCACCCACGCGGATATCGTGCTCAATCCGCTCGGCGTGCCGAGCCGCATGAATGTGGGTCAGATCCTCGAGACGCACCTCGGCTGGGCTGCTGCCGGTCTCGGCAAGCAGGTCGCTCAGGCGGTCGATGCCTACATGAAGTCGGGCCAGTCCAAGGGGCTGCGCGATCAGCTCGTCTCGATCTACGGCAATCTGCCCGAGATCGAGCAGGCCTCGGACGAGGAACTCGTCGAGCTCGGCAACAAGCTGCGTCGCGGCGTTCCCTTCGCCACGCCCGTCTTCGACGGTGCGAAGGAGGCGGACATCGAGGCGATGCTCGAGAAGGCCGGTCTGAACCCTTCGGGTCAGGTGACGCTCTATGACGGACGCACGGGCGAAGCTTTCGACCGCAAGGTGACCGTGGGCTACATCTACATGCTGAAGCTCCACCACCTCGTGGACGACAAGATCCACGCCCGCTCCATCGGCCCCTACAGCCTCGTCACCCAGCAGCCGCTGGGCGGCAAGGCCCAGTTCGGCGGCCAGCGCTTCGGCGAAATGGAGGTCTGGGCCCTGGAGGCCTACGGCGCAGCCTACACCCTGCAGGAAATGCTCACGGTCAAGTCGGACGACGTGGCCGGTCGTACGAAGGTCTACGAGGCCATCGTTCGCGGCGACGACACCTTCGAGTCGGGCATTCCGGAGAGCTTCAACGTTCTCGTGAAGGAAATGCGTTCGCTCGGCCTCAACGTGGAGCTGACCAACTCCAAGAAGGCTGCCAACGAGCCGGGGCAACTGCCTCCCTCCGAGGCGGCCGAGTAAGCGCCCCGGGCGCTTCACATTCGACGTTCGGCCGCGGCTTCGATGCCGCGGCCCCATGCAATTGCCGGTGCGGGTGCTTATCTAGCGCCCTTCAGCCCAGGAGACGGCGATGAATCAAGAGGTCATGAATCTCTTCAACCAGACGGCCCAGCCGCAGAGCTTCGATCAGATCAAGATCTCGATCGCGAGCCCTGAGAAGATTCTGTCCTGGTCCTACGGCGAGATCAAGAAGCCTGAGACCATCAACTACCGTACGTTCAAGCCCGAGCGCGACGGCTTGTTCTGCGCGCGCATCTTCGGTCCCATCAAGGACTACGAGTGCCTCTGCGGCAAGTACAAGCGCATGAAGTACAAGGGCGTGATCTGCGAGAAGTGCGGCGTCGAGGTGACGCTGGCCCGCGTCCGTCGCGACCGCATGGGCCACATCGAACTCGCCGCGCCCGTCGCGCACATCTGGTTCCTGAAGTCCCTGCCGAGCCGCATCGGTCTGCTGCTCGACATGACTCTGAAGGATCTGGAGCGCATCCTCTATTTCGAATCCTACATCGTCGTCGATGCGGGCCTGACGCCCCTCAAGGACCGTCAGCTCCTCACCGAGGAGGAGTACATCCGTGCTCAGGACGAGTACGGTGAGGATTCCTTCACGGCCATGATCGGCGCGGAGGCCATCCGCCGGATCCTGCAGGAGCTCGACCTCGAGAAGACCGCGCAGGAGATCCGCGAGGAGATCGCCGTCACCACGTCCGAGCTGAAGCCCAAGAAGCTCATGAAGCGCCTCAAGATCATCGAGGCCTTCGTCCAGTCGGGCAACAAGCCCGAATGGATGATCATGACGGTCGTTCCGGTGATCCCCCCGGATCTGCGCCCGCTCGTGCCGCTCGACGGCGGCCGCTTCGCGACCTCGGACCTGAACGATCTCTACCGCCGCGTCATCAACCGCAACAACCGCCTGAAGCGCCTGATGGAGCTGCGTGCGCCGGACATCATCGTCCGCAACGAGAAGCGCATGCTCCAGGAGGCCGTCGACGCCCTGTTCGACAACGGCCGCCGCGGCCGCGTCATCACGGGCGCCAACAAGCGTCCGCTGAAGTCGCTCGCCGACATGCTGAAGGGCAAGCAGGGCCGCTTCCGCCAGAACCTGCTCGGCAAGCGCGTCGACTACTCGGGCCGTTCGGTCATCGTGGTCGGTCCTGAGCTCAAGCTGCACCAGTGCGGCCTGCCGAAGAAGATGGCGCTCGAGCTGTTCAAGCCGTTCATCTACGCCAAGCTCGACGCGCGGGGTCTCTCCGCCACCGTCAAGCAGGCGAAGAAGCTCGTCGAGAAGGAAAAGCCGGAAGTCTGGGATATCCTGGACGAGGTCATCCGCGAGCATCCGGTGCTGCTCAACCGCGCTCCGACGCTCCACCGCCTCGGCATCCAGGCCTTCGAGCCCACCCTGATCGAGGGCAAGGCGATCCAGCTGCACCCGCTCGTCTGCGCCGCGTTCAACGCGGACTTCGACGGCGACCAGATGGCCGTCCACGTGCCGCTCTCGCTCGAGGCCCAGCTCGAGGCCCGCGTGCTGATGATGTCGACGAACAACATCCTGCACCCGGCCAACGGTCAGCCGATCATCGTGCCGTCGCAGGACATCGTTCTCGGCCTCTACTATCTGTCCATCGTCTCCGACGGCCAGCCCGGCCAGGGCAAGGCCTTCGCCGACATGGGCGAGATCGAGCATGCCCTGAACGAGAAGGTCATCACGCTCCACACGAAGATCCGCTACCGCTGGGAAGGCCTCGACGAGGACGGCAAGCCGGTCTCGAAGATCGTCGACACCACGGCCGGCCGCGTGATGCTCTCGCGCCTCCTGCCGAAGCACCCGATGCTCCCCTTCGACGTCGTGAACAAGCTCATGACGAAGAAGGAGATCTCCAACATGATCGATGCCGTCTACCGGCATTGCGGTCAGAAGGAATCGGTCATCTTCTGCGATCGCATCATGGGCCTCGGGTTCTACAACGCGTTCCGCGCCGGCATCTCGTTCGGCAAGGACGACATGGTGATCCCGGAGAACAAGTGGGAGATCGTCGAGGAGACCCGTGCCCTCGCGAAGGACTACGAGCAGCAGTACCAGGACGGCCTCATCACCCAGGGCGAGAAGTACAACAAGGTTGTCGACGCCTGGGCGAAATGCTCCGACCGTCTCGCCGCCGAGATGATGAACCGCATCTCCACGGTGCAGAAGGACGAGCACGGCCGCGACAAGCCGGTCAACTCGATCTACATGATGTCCCACTCGGGCGCGCGTGGATCGCCGGCCCAGATGAAGCAGCTCGCGGCGATGCGCGGGCTCATGGCCAAGCCGTCCGGCGAGATCATCGAGACGCCGATCATCTCGAACTTCAAGGAAGGCCTCGACGTTCTCGAGTACTTCAACTCGACTCACGGCGCCCGTAAGGGCCTGGCCGACACGGCGCTCAAGACGGCGAACTCGGGTTACCTGACCCGCCGCCTCGTCGACGTGGCGCAGGACGCGGTCATCCGTGAACCGGATTGCGGCACCGAGAGGGGCATCAAGATGCGGGCCATCATCGACGCCGGCCAGGTGGTCGCGTCGCTGGCTTCCCGCATCCTCGGCCGCTCGACGGCGGAGGATCTGGTGGCCCAGGACGGCACGGTCATCGTCCCGACGGGCACGATGATCGAGGAGCATCATCTCGAGGCTATCGGCGCTGCCGGTATTCAGGAGGTGAAGATCCGCTCCGTGCTCGTCTGCGAGTCGAAGAACGGCGTCTGCGCCACCTGCTACGGCCGCGACCTGGCCCGGGGTACCCCGGTCAACCACGGCGAGGCAGTGGGCGTCATCGCGGCGCAGTCGATCGGCGAGCCGGGCACGCAGCTGACCATGCGCACCTTCCACATCGGCGGTGCGGCTCAGATCGCGGATTCGTCCTTCATCGAGTCGAGCTTCGAAGGCAAGATCGGCTTCCGCAACAAGAACATTGCGCGCAACTCCGACGGCGATCTCGTCGTTATGGGCCGCAACGTGGCTGTTGTGGTCATCGGCCAGGATGGCACCGAGCGGGCGGTTCACCGCCTGCAATACGGCTCCCGTCTGAAGGTGGACGAGGGCGACACGATCAAGCGCGGCCAGCGTATCGCCGAGTGGGATCCGTACTCCCGTCCGATCCTCACGGAGATCGACGGCACGGTGGGCTACGAGGACCTCGTGGACGGCGCGTCGATGATCGAGTCGATGGACGAGTCGACCGGCATCGCCAAGCGCGTGGTCATCGACTGGCGCGGTTCTCCGCGTACGGCCGATCTGCGCCCAGCGGTGGTTATCCAGGGTGCCGGCGGCAAGGTTGCCAAGGTCGCCCGCGGTGGCGACGCCCGCTACCTGCTGCCTGTGGACGCGATCCTCGCGGCCGATCCGGGCTCGAAGGTCAAGGCCGGCGACATCCTCGCCCGCGTCTCGACCGAGAGCGCCAAGACCCGCGACATCACGGGCGGTCTGCCGCGCGTGGCGGAGCTGTTCGAGGCCCGTCGTCCGAAGGACGCGGCGATCATTGCGGAGAAGTCCGGCACGATCCAGTTCGGCCGTGACTACAAGAGCAAGCGTCGCCTGACGTTGAACCCGCACGACGGCTCGGAGCCGGTGGAGTACCTGATCCCGAAGGGCAAGCACATCCACCTGCAGGACGGCGACGTGGTGGAAGTCGGCGACTTCATCGTCGACGGCAACCCGGCCCCGCACGACATCCTTGCGATCAAGGGCGTCGAGGAGCTGGCCGCCTACCTCGTGAACGAGATCCAGGAGGTCTACCGCCTCCAGGGCGTGCTCATCAACGACAAGCACATCGAGGTGATTGTTCGCCAGATGCTGCAGAAGGTCGAGATCACCGACGGCGGCGATTCCGAGCTGCTCAACGGCGAGCAGGTCGATCGTCTCGAACTCGAGGAGATCAACGAGCGTCTCGTGGCCGAGAAGAAGAAGCCCGCCGAAGGCGTGCCGGTTCTGCTCGGTATCACCAAAGCCTCGCTGCAGACCCGCTCCTTCATCTCGGCGGCGTCCTTCCAGGAGACCACCCGCGTCCTCACCGAGGCGGCGGTCAACGGCAAGGTCGACACCCTCGAGGGCCTCAAGGAGAACGTCATCGTCGGCAGCCTGATCCCGGCCGGCACCGGTGCCCTGACAGCCCAGGTCAAGGCCGTCGCGACCCATCGCGACGAGTTGATCCTGCAGCAGAAGCGCTCCGAGTCCCAGGCTCAGGTCAGCGAGCTGCCTCCGGCGGCGGAGTGATCTGTTCAGTCGGATGATCGATACGGGACGACGCCGTTGCTGATCGGCCGACGTTCAGAGCGCAATACCCACGGCGGAGCCGCCTCCTGGCTCCGCCGTGGGTTTTTTTTAGCCATCGCTGCAGGCGGCCCTCTTGCTGCGTTCTATGCCGACAGCACCGTGTTTCCTGAGCTTGAGGGAAACTGGGTCGTCACTTCCGGACGCCGTCAGCCGGTCTTACCACTTCCGGAGAAGTTCAGGATCGAGCCCAGTGGCCTGATTAAGAATATCGGTCTCGTCGGGAGCGGGTTCTGCGGAAGAAATTGCTACGCGCTCCATCTGCTCCGGACAGGAACAGAGTATCGTCTAAGCGTGAGCTTGGACGGACAGACAATCGAGGTCTCAGCGGACGATCCTAATGCCGTCGTGACAGCCAGCAGAGTCAGCCGTAATCCTTGATAGGATCCTACCGTGCGAAGTCACTCATCAATGCGGCTCGGAGAAGCCTTTGGATATCAGGTGGACAGTCCGAATGCTGTAAAGGGCAAGCATCCTTCGTAAGCGACGCAGTTACACGGACTTGAGGCGGCGCGGAGATACCTGCAAACTACAGAAACAAGCCAGCCAGCGACACAACGGGGGTCGGGCGCCCGTCGTCCGGGCGCCGGGATGGCATGTCGCCATAGGAACGCGCCATTCGAAAAAAGGTGATCTTTGGAAGGTCGCGTTTGAACTGCCGACGAGCCCCTTGGGCATAGGCCTTACGAAATGAGGGCTGGTGGTCGCCATAATACAGAACCGCGACGGGTCTGGAGCCGTTGGTCAGATCGCGTTCCAGCCTCAGCATCGTTGAATAGGTCTCGTTCAGCCGGCCGATATAGTCCGAAACTTCGCTGCTTCCTGCCAGGTTTCGATCGAACGGGCCTAAGGGTCCTTCTCGGCCGAAACCGTTACCATGCGGTCCGTGATTGCTATTAAAGCGCTTTTGGTTTCAGTGTAGGGCATAGCCGGCATGCCTGATCCAGCCTCGGGCATCCTTTGCGGTGATGGCGTTGAGGGCAGGTTTGAGTTCCGCCTCAAGGGCCTCAAGGGCCTCCAGGCTGCGGGCCGCTTTGGCCTTGAGCCGCTCTTTCACCTTGGCCCAGGCGTGCTCGATCGGATTGAACTCGGGCGAGTAGCGAGGGAGGTACAGCAGTCCAATCCCCGCCCGATCGAGCAGGTCCCGCACTTCCGTGGCATGATGTGGGCGCAGGTTATCCATCAACAGAATGGCATTCGGCTTCACCTGCCGGAGTTTCGGCACCAGCACCTGCTCGAGATAGGCCAGCAGCACCGGCGGAGAGGTCGAGGCCTCGATGCTCATCGTGGCGACCAGGCCCTCACAGGCGAGCGCCCCCCAGACCGTCAGCCGCTGCCAGGAGCCCAGCGGGATCGAACCATAGGCGCGTTGCCCGCGCGGCGCCCGAGCATGGGGGCGGGCCATCTTGGTGGTGACGCCGCTTTCATCCAGGAACACCAGCCGATCCACAGGCAGCGTGCTCATCTGCCGGCGGTAAGCCTCGCGCTCGGCCGCAATCTCGGGCCGCTCCTGCTCGGCCGCCCGAAGGGTCTTTTTTTCGGACGCAGCTTAAGGCGCTTGAGCGCCTCGCAGATCACCGCCAGACACACCGTCACGCCCGTTCGCTCGGCCAAGCGCTCGCGGTACTCGCGCAGCAGCGCGTCATTGTCCTCGATCACGAGCTGACGCAGCACCTCCAGAGCTGGTGCATCCAGGCGCGAGGGCACGCCGCCGCTGTGCGGCTTGGGAGCACGCCGGCCCTCCTCGCGCTCTTGGCGGCGCCAGTTCGACACGGTAGCGGGGCAGACCTGGAAGCGGCGAGCAATCTCGACCTGAGGAAGGTCGCCGCGCGCACCGGCGACCAGAACACGCGCACGCAGATCAGCGGAATAGGGCTGGGGCATGGCTTGCCTCCCGGGCCATATGCCTGTCAACGCACAGACCACGCGAATGGATTCAAGCCCAGATCAAAAGCGCTTTAGTCGAGACAAATATGAAGCGCGGCGTATCGCTCGGCTCCGACAGCAGCCTCCGAAGGGCATCGATGAAATAGATGTCACGCTGCTCCCGCCAATGGACGGGCGCGCCGACTGCCTGATTGTCCAAGAACGTATCGACGCCGTAGTTTCGGAAGCCTGTTCCGGCACCCGCAAAGAAGGGATCGGTCGTATAGATCGCGAACGTTCTGTAGCCCTGGGACTTCAGGTAGGCCGGGATGCATCCCTTGAGGAAAGGCGATACGAACAAATGAGGGTATAGGCCTGCATCGCCAAAGAGCGCATGGTTGATTCCGCAAAGCAGCTCGAACTCCGAGATCCAGCTGCCGCCCCCGTATGTGTTGACCAGAAGCGATCCCCCTAAGCTCCGCTGTTCGCCTTCTGCTGCCATTCTGCTCAAGTAGCCTGGAGCGCGGGAATATTCTTCGAGCAGATTAGGATCGAAGGTCGATTCCAGATGCACGAACACCAGATCCGGGCATGAAACGCACATTTGCGGGCTGGGCCCGGCCGCAGTGTGCAGAAGGGACGAACGACCGAGCGTCTCTGCATCCTTACGCAGGTTCGACCATGTTTGCGCCATACGTAGTCCGAAATTGAGGACATTTGCGACCCTCAGTCCACCGGGTTCAGTCGCTGTCAGGAAGGCATGGAAGGTCGATGTCGTCCTAAGATACTGACTATTTCCAAGGATGATGAGCTGCGTGCCGAGCAGCACCACGCACGAGCAGAACGCCCTATGTCGGGCAGAGCGCGCCCATGCTCCATCACCTCCTATTGTCCGCTCGAGGCGAAGAGCCAGTGGGGCTGTCCCGACGGCTATGCCGAACCACAAGAGGAACGGCCAAACTTCGCCCATGTACTGCCATGCTACGGTAGTGTCCCAATGGGCGACCATGTTGCCGACCAGGATCAGGTCATAAAGGTTGAGGTGCGACTGAACGTAGCTGAACTTGAGGCGATCCGCTTGATCAAGGCAAATGAGCACAGCTGATAGAACAAGCCCTGTGCACAAGGTATAGCGATTGGACGAAAGAACGGCGCCGAACAGATAAACAAGGATCCCGAAGACAAGCAGGGCTCCGGCGCCCGAATACTCCCGGGCTGCCGTCGATATCGCCACAGCCAAGAGCCACATCAGCACTCCGCCGACGAGCACCCGGTATAGGATCTTCGTTAATCCAGCAGGTGCCATATTGCCGACCTGTGCGATGTTGCTTATCGAGGCACAGCCCAAAGGCGCGCTCGCCTACTTCACTAAATGATATTACATTTGTACGGCGGCTGCACCATCTGTTCGTGGGGGCAGTGGTCCGCTTACGAAACGGAAAGGCTATACTAGAGAAAAGGGTCCGGCCAGCCGGGCCCGATACTGCTTCGCTACCCGCGCAAGCCGCCGAGCTTGGCAGCCATGTTCCTACCCGGCTTTGAACCGGATCAGGGCATGCCGGCCTGGGTGAAAGACGCGAAAAGCGAAAAGTGTTGACTTTCCGCGACTCGGGCGCTAGAGAGACCGGACTTTCCGGCTGGCCGTAGGTTTTAGCGAGTCGAGGCGCCTAGCTTCGACCCATGCCGCCTAAACGCTGCCGAACTCAACCTTGACTGACACATGTCAGATTTAGGGCACGACCGCGGTGCCAAATATCGTGGTCCTCTGCAACCGCACCGCGCCAGGGGCTTACCCAAGTCAATGGCGTGGCTTCGTTTTGTGCAACCTAAGAAGGTCCGCAGAAGCGAGGCGCAGCGTTCAACCGTTGAAGACACTCAAAGGCCACCGGGTCGGTGGCTGGTGAAAGAGGGCACAGGATGCCAACGATCTCTCAGCTGATCCGCAAGCCGCGGACGGCGCAAAAGAGCCGGAATAAGGTTCCCGCGCTTGAGGCCTGCCCGCAGAAGCGCGGCGTGTGCACGCGCGTTTACACGACGACCCCGAAGAAGCCGAACTCGGCTCTGCGTAAGGTCGCCAAAGTTCGTCTGACGAACGGGTTCGAGGTCATCGGGTACATCCCTGGTGAGGGTCACAACCTTCAGGAGCACTCCGTGGTCATGATCCGCGGCGGCCGCGTGAAGGACCTTCCGGGTGTCCGTTACCACATCCTCCGTGGTGTTCTCGACACCCAGGGCGTGAAGAACCGTAAGCAGCGTCGTTCGAAGTACGGCGCGAAGCGGCCGAAGTAAGCCGTTCACATCAATTCAGGTCGGAGCTAGCTCATGTCCCGCCGCCATAGCGCCGAAAAGCGTGAGATCATCCCGGATCCGAAGTTCGGGGATATCGTCGTCACGAAGTTCATGAATTCCATCATGTACGACGGCAAGAAGTCCGCTGCAGAGAGCATCGTCTACGGTGCCTTCGACAGCATCGAGAGCCGCGCCAAGGCCAACCCGCTCGAGGTCTTCAAGCAAGCCCTCGACAACGTCGCCCCGGCGATCGAGGTTCGTTCCCGCCGCGTCGGCGGTGCGACCTACCAGGTTCCGGTCGAGGTTCGCACCGAGCGCCGTCAGGCTCTCGCCATCCGTTGGATCATCCAGGCCGCTCGCGGCCGGAACGACAAGACGATGGTCGAGCGTCTCTCCGCTGAGCTGCTCGATGCCTCGAACAACCGCGGCAATGCCGTGAAGAAGCGCGAAGACACCCACCGTATGGCGGAAGCCAACCGTGCGTTCTCGCATTACCGCTGGTAACGGCCCTTAAGGAGCTTAGCGATGCCCCGCACGCACGCGATTGAGGACTACCGAAATTTCGGCATCATGGCCCACATTGATGCTGGCAAGACCACGACGACCGAGCGCATCCTGTACTACACCGGTAAGTCCCACAAGATCGGTGAAGTGCACGAGGGTGCCGCCACCATGGACTGGATGGAGCAGGAGCAGGAGCGTGGCATCACGATCACGTCCGCTGCTACCACCTGCTTCTGGAATGGCAAGCGTCTGAACATCATCGACACCCCCGGCCACGTCGACTTCACGATCGAAGTCGAGCGTTCGCTGCGCGTGCTCGACGGCGCCGTCTGCGTTCTTGACGGCAACCAGGGCGTCGAGCCCCAGACCGAGACCGTTTGGCGCCAGGCCGACAAGTACGACGTTCCGCGCGTTGTGTTCGTCAACAAGATGGACAAGACCGGCGCGAACTTCTTCAACTGCGTCGACGACATCGTGAAGCGCGTCGCCGGCAAGCCTGTCTGCCTTCAGATTCCGATCGGCGCCGAAAGCGATTTCCGGGGCATGGTCGATCTGATCAAGATGAAGGCCCTTGTCTGGTCCGGCGAGTCGCTCGGAGCCAGCTTCGACGAGGTCGAGATCCCGGCGGACCTGAAGGATCAGGCTGCCGAGTATCGCGCCAAGCTCGTCGAGGCTGCCGTCGAGATGGACGACGACGCCCTCGCTGCTTACCTCGACGGTCAGGAGCCTGATGAGACGACCCTCCGTCGTCTGGTCCGGACCGCCGTGCAGCGTCGCGCCTTCCATCCGGTGCTCTGCGGTTCCGCGTTCAAGAACAAGGGCGTTCAGCCCCTGCTCGACGCGGTCGTGGACTTCCTGCCGTCCCCGGCAGACCGCGAGGCGATCCAGGGCATCGACTTCAAGACCGAAGAGCCGACGATCCGCAGGCCGACCGACGAGGAAGGCTTCTCCATGCTCGCGTTCAAGATCATGGATGACCCCTTCGTGGGCACGATCACCTTCTGCCGCGTCTATTCGGGCAAGGTGAACGCCGGCGACACGCTGCTCAACTCGTCCCGCGACAAGAAAGAGCGCGTCGGCCGCATGCTGCTCATGCATGCGAACAACCGTGAGGACATCAAGGAAGCCTATGCCGGCGACATCGTCGCTCTCGCAGGCCTCAAGGAAGTCCGCACCGGTGACACGCTCTGCGACCCGAACAAGGCCGTGATCCTCGAGCGTATGGAGTTCCCGGAGCCGGTCATCGAGATCGCCATCGAGCCGAAGTCGAAGGCCGATCAGGAGAAGCTTGGTCTGGCCCTCTCGAAGCTCGCCGCCGAGGACCCGTCCTTCCGCGTCTCGACCGACCAGGAGTCGGGCCAGACGATCCTGAAGGGCATGGGCGAACTTCACCTCGACATCAAGGTCGACATTCTCCGTCGTACCTACAAGGTCGACGCGAATATCGGCGCTCCGCAGGTCGCCTATCGTGAGACGATCACGAAGAAGGCCGAGGTGGACTACACCCACAAGAAGCAGACCGGCGGTACGGGCCAGTTCGCTCGCGTCAAGATCGTCGTTCAGCCGAACGACCAGGGCGCCGGCTTCGCGTTCGAGTCGAAGATCGTCGGCGGTGCGGTCCCGAAGGAGTACATCCCGGGCGTTGAAAAGGGCCTCCAGTCGGTCGTGGGCGCTGGCGTCGTTGCCGGCTTCCCGGTGGTCGACCTGAAGGTCGAGCTCATCGACGGTGCCTTCCACGAAGTCGACTCGTCGGCCCTGGCCTTCGAAATCGCTTCCCGCGCTGCTCTCCGTGAGGGCCTCCAGAAGGGCGGATCGGTTCTGCTCGAGCCGGTGATGAAGGTCGAGGTTACGACACCCGAGGACTATACCGGCTCGGTGATCGGCGACCTCAACTCCCGTCGTGGCCAGATCCAGGGTCAGGACATGCGCGGCAATGCCGTGGTCATCAACGCGATGGTCCCGCTCGCCAACATGTTCGGCTATGTGAACACCCTGCGCGGCATGAGCCAGGGGCGTGCGAGCTACACCATGCAGTTCGACCACTACGAGCAGGTGCCGTCGAACGTGGCTGCCGAGGTTCAGGCGAAATACGCCTGAACCCACTGAACGAATATTTGAAAGATCAAAGGAACGGGTGCCACGATGGCGAAGGAAAAGTTTGAGCGCAATAAGCCGCACTGCAACATTGGGACGATTGGTCACGTGGACCATGGCAAGACGTCTCTGACGGCGGCGATCACGAAGGTTCTGGCGGAGTCGGGCGGGGCGACGTTTACGGCGTACGA
>NZ_JAHAMK010000048.1 GCF_018383585.1 Microvirga sp. 3-52 | reverse complement strand
ACGCCGTGGATCTGGAAGACGTTCTTTGCGATATCAAGGCCGATGGTGGCAATCTCAGGCATGGATGTGGATCCTCTCCGGTTCTTCAACATGCCCATTCTGGCATGTCTGACGCTGGTGGAGGGCGCCATCCACGACATCACGTTAACCTGAAGAGGCCGCAATAAGGCCAGCTTCGCTGGTTTCACGCGAGCACGCCCGCCGCGGCTTTCCATGCCGCCATAGCCTGGAGACGGTGAAGGTGAGTGGCGAGGGCACACTGGTGTGAGTGGGGCGGAACGAATAGGTTTCTGGCAGCCGAAAAGACCGAAGTGAACTGCTGCAGGCCTTCGACAGACTGAAAGCCCTGCATCATTTTCTCCCGTTTCCTCAGCGGGAGATGCGAATTCTCAGCCCTGTTGTTGAGGCCCTTGTGGGACCGGTGCTCGATCCTTGGCATGACTTGGCGTCGGGCTGCTCCGTATGAGGACAGCTTGTCCGTGATGATGCGCTTGGGCGCCATGCCTTGCTTCTTCATCAGCCGGGTCAGCAGGCGCTTGGCCGCCTTGGTATCGCGCCGACCCTGGACTATCTCATCGAGCACATAGCCGTCCTGGTCGACAGCCCGCCAGAGCCAGTGTTTCCTGCCGGCGATGCTGACAACCACTTCATCCAGATGCCAAATGTCAGTCGGGCGTGGCGGCTTGCGGCGGAGGCCCCGGGCATATTCTGGTCCGAACTTCCTGCCCCATCGGCGGATGGTTTCGTATGACACAACGATGCCTCGCTCGAGCAACATCTCCTCCGCGAGCCGCAGGCTCAGAGGAAACCGGAAGTACAACCAAACAGCATAGGCGATGATCTGGGGCGGGAAGCGATGGCGCTTGTAGCTGACGGGCTTGGTCATGCCGCAGCTATTAGGCCACAAGCTGCTGACCAGGAGTTACCGTGACATCACCGACCCGGAGCCGCCAGTGGCGCTCTCAGCATAGCTGCGTTCAGCCCTCGCTTGGGCGAGACTAATCAATCTAGATTAGCCAATGTGTTTCGCTGCCTCATCTGGCGCAGCCGCCTCATCTCGCACAGCCGCAGGTAGCGCTGCATTCCAAGCCCTCCGTAACAAATGGCAGACAGCCCGCGGACTCTGCCTTGAGGCTCAAGCTTTCAAGTGAACGGTCACGAGGACGATGCATTCGGCCTCCGGTGGAAAATCCGCCGAAATGCGCAGCCAGTTGCCGAAGTGCTTCACGCGCAGAGTGACGATGCCATCCTTGCGAGTCGGCATCGGGGCTTCGGTGCCTTCGGGCATCCAGCGCATGCCGTCGGGCGAGATCTCGACCTTGGCCCTGGGTTGTTCGCCCTTGGGCTCCTTCAGCGCCCGGATGAAGATGACCGCCTCGCGCGCCCAACCGGCTTCGAAGGGCTCTGTTGCCGCAGAGCCCGTCCAGCGCTCGTTGCGACCGACCACAAGGGTGATGTTCTCGGGCAGCATTAGAAATCTCCCGAGATGCAGACGGAATCGACATACAGAAAAGCGCGCTTGTCGGCATCGGTCTCGGTGAAAAGACAGAAGTTCAGCATGCACCAGAGATTCTTCATCGCCGGGATGCGGATCGATTCGAAACCCGACATGTCGAAGGTGCGGTCGTTGCAGCGGAAGGACAGCGCCTTCATCTCGTCCAGATCGAAGTCGAACGCGAGATAGGTCCAGTTGATTTTCGTCGGGATCTCGTTGTAGCAGAGGCGTTGCGCGCCTCCGGGCAGGTCTTCCCAGTCGTCCGGCGCCAGGTGGTAATGACTGAGCGTCTTGTCGCTGTCGCCGATCGGTTTCAGCTCGGTGGTCCGGCGCTTGAACTGCCATTTCTGCAGGTGCCGGCCATCCAGTGCGTTGAGGAAGCGCAGATGGGGCATCACGCGCTCGCCGCCCTCGTCCTGATCGCCCGATTGCAGATCGAACAGGAAGCCGACCGAACGGACATCGGTCTCGCTGAGCTTGAGTTCCGTCGCCTCCGGCTTGAAGGTGAAATAGACTTCGAAGCGGATCTTCCCCCGCTGGCGGAAAGTGTGGCGCTTGATGGCAACGTTCTGCGCCCCCTTGCGCGGACGCGTCGCGATCTTGAGGGCATAGGACGATCCCATGCCGCCGTGGGAACCGGAATCCCAATGGGGCAGGGTCGACAGCATGGCGCTCGTGTGTTGAGCGTAGCCCGGCAGCATCGTGTCGAGATCGTTCTCGTAATTGCCGACCAGCTGCGACCAGCCGCAATGGCCGGTGGAAAAGCGGTCGTGGCTGATGATGCGCGGCAGAGGATCGAACCGGCTGAGCGTGGGGTCGGCGCCCAGCAGTGCAAGCCGCAGCGCCTCGGTTAGGTCGTTCGTCGGCATGGTTGAACTCATCCTCATCTCCATGCTCGCGCTATGCGCGGAGCCGCGCGACGGCATCCCAGTCGATCTCGATCCCGAGTCCCGGGCCGGTCGGTACCGGCAGCATGCCGTTCTTCTGCCGGTCGGCGCCGGGCGCTGCGCCCGTCAGCGCGGTCTTGAACGGGCTGGCGTCGGTCTCACACTCCATGGCACGAATGTTCGGCATCGCAGCCGCGAGATGCACGCTCGCCGTTTCGCACACGATGCCCGACATGCCGATATGGGGCGCATATTGAACATCATGCGCCGCGGCGAAATCCGCCATGCGGCGCGTCTCGCTGATCCCGCCGGAGCGCGCAACGTCCGGCTGAAGGTAGGAGAGCGTCCGGTTGGCGACGAGCCGCATCGTCTGATCGAGGGTGTAATTGCTTTCGCCCGCCGCGAGCGGCGTCGCGCATCGCCGGTGAAGCTCCTCATAGCCAGCCTCGTCCTCAGGCCGCAGCGGCTCCTCGAACCAGAAATAGGCGTTGTCGGACAGGGCGCGGCCCACCTCGACCGCCTCCTCCAGCGTATAGGCCCAATTGGCGTCGACGCAGAGCTCGATATCGTCGCCGGCGCGCTTGCGCAGGCGGGCGATGCGCCCGCACGCGTCCTTGACGGGGTTCGCGATCTTGATTTTGACCCGCGGAAAACCCTTCTCCAGATAAGTATCGAGCTCACGGTCCATGAGCTCCTCGCTGCCCCAGTTCACGGAGGCCGCATAGACGGGCACCTCCGTGCGGCCCATGCCGCCGAGCAGGCGATGAATGGGTAGTCCGGCCACCTTGCCCAGGATGTCCCATAGGGCGATGTCGACGCCGGCGATCGCCTCGAACAGCATGCCGCCGGAGCGTCCGGACAGCGCCCGCCGCATCGTGCGCCAATGAGCCTGGATATCGGTAGGATTGCCGCCGACTAAGCGGGGCTTCAACGAGGTCTCGATCACATTGGCATAGGCCTTCGGCGAAAAGCGCGCAAGCGCCTCGCCCACACCGACGATGCCGGCGTTCGTCCGCACCTCGACCAGCACGATGGAGACCTCGGTGTAGGCCCCCCATGACGTCACGGTCGGCTGCGGCAATCGCTGCTTCAGGGGGTGAGCGATCACATCCGTGATGCGTATCTCTGCTCCGTTCGCTTCCGCCGACACCCGATCCTCCCCTGGCTGGGCCTCTGTCATAGCGTAGAACAAAGCTTCTTAGCAACTAAAAAACATAGTTGCTATGTTGTCTGCCGGCATGGTACGGATGGGGGAAATCGGTGGACTCATGAACGCAGTCAGAAAGCCACTCTTCGCCGGCAAGCCCGTCACCCCGGCGCGGCTCGCGGATACGGTCTCGGATGCCATCGCGGCGGCCCTGTTCGATGGGCGCATCGCGCCGGGAGAGGCGCTGCCGGCCGAAGGCGAGATCGCCCGCGAGTTCGGTGTCTCCAAGCCCATCGCCCGTGAGGCGCTGCGCCAGCTGGCGGCGGCCGGCCTGATCCTGACCCAGCAGGGCAAGGTCGCACGCGCCAAGGCCATGAACGGCGAGCCGATGGAGCGTATCTACGGTTATGCCGCGCGCTCGAGCCTTGCACGCCTGCGTGAGGCGAACGAGATGCGCCGCGTGATCGAGACGGGGATCGCCCGATTGGCGGCGGAGCGCCGGGATCCGGCCGGGTTGGCCGCCATGGAGCGGGCTCTGCGCGACATGGTCGGGTCCATCAGGGAGCCGGCGGGTTTCACCGAGGCCGACATTCTCTTCCACCTCGGCATCGCGCTTGCCACGGGCAACACCATGATCCGGGTGCAGATGGAGGGCATGCGCTCGGTCCAGCGCGAGGTCTCCGAACTCTTCTCGACACGAGGCAACCGCGCGGATGCCGACTGGAACGCAACCGTCGAGCGTCATCGCGCCATCTTCGAGGCGATCGCGGCCGGCGCGCCGGATCTCGCCGAGCAGAAGATCATTGCCCATTTCGAGGCGGCCGACATCGCGTCGCTCGAAGTGGCCGGAAAGCTCGAAGGCGGAGATGGGCAGCGATGACCGGCGCCTTCTCCCTCCTCGGTCGCCGTGCGGTCGTGACGGGTGCCAATTCGGGCATCGGGCGAGCGATCGCGCTGGGCTTGGCGCGGCAGGGAGCGGATGTGGCGGTCCACGGTCATGGCGACCCGGGCGGCCTGGCGTCGGCTCGTGCCGAGATCGAGGCCCTTGGCCGAAGATCGATGACGTGCGAGGCGGATTTCTTCGACCCCGCCGCGCCCGAAACGCTCGCGCGCCGGGTCACGAACGAGTTCGGGCCTGTCGACATCCTGATCGCCAACGCGGCCATCGAGCATCGAACGCCTTGGCAGGAGGCGACAGATGAGCACCTCGCGCGTCATTTTACGGCGAATTTCGCGTCTCTCATGGCGCTGTGCCGCGCGCTCGTGCCTGCCATGGCGGAGCGAGGTTGGGGGCGTGTCGTGGCGACCGGCAGCGTCATGGCGGCCCGGCCGCGGGCCGAGACCGTGGCCTATGCGGCGTTCAAGTCGGCCCAGCTCACGGCCATTCGCGCCATCGCCCGTGAGGTCGCGCCGGCCGGCGTCATCATGAACGTGATGTCCCCAGGCGCCATCGAGACGGAGCGCACGGCGGACCGCTATGCCGATGCGTCCTTCCGTCGTGCGGTCGCGGCCAAGATCCCGGTCGGACGTCCCGGCCGGCCGGAGGATTGCGTCGGTCCTGCGATTTTCCTGTGTTCGAACGAGGCCGCCTATCTGACCGGCGTAGACATTCCGGTCGATGGCGGCTGGACAATCGGGGATCCGCCTGGCTCGCTTCCGGGCGAGTTTGCAACCAAAAATAGACCGGGCGAACAATAGACCCGGCACGAAATCGACCTGGGAGGAAAACGATGAACACGACAATGAAGAGAATGACCTCTACGGCGCTGGCGCTTGCAATGATGTCGGGCTCCCTCAGTGCCGCCGAGCTGCGCTTCACCATCTGGACGGGCAATGAGGCGCATCTCAAATTGCTCAACGGCTTCGCCGAGAGCTTCAAGGCGAAGCATCCGGACGTGACCGTCAAATATGAGACGATCCCGCCGGGCGACTACACCCAGAAGCTGACCTTCCAGTTGGCTGGCGGCAATCCGCCGGACGCCGGATGGTTGATGGAAGACGCCGCACCGACCTTTGCCGCGGCAGGTGTGCTGGAGAACCTTGGCCCGGCCTTGCAGAAAGCCCAAGGCTATGACTTCGCGGACTTCTCGAAGCCCGCCCTCGGCCTGTGGACCGCCGGCGATAAGGTCTACGGCGTGCCGTTCTCGACCTCGCCCTTCGTGATCTTCTACAACAAGGACCTCCTCGACAAGGCAGGCCTGGAAGACCCGAATGCGCTGGCGGCGAAGGGCCAGTGGACCATGGTGAAGTTCCAGGAGGTGGCCAAGACGCTGAAGGACGCCACCGGCAAGTGGGGCTTCGAGTTCAAGGACGGTCAGGGCTACGACACACGCATCATGCACGCGCTGATGCCGCCGATCCGCGCCGCCGGAGGGGACGTATGGGCGAACAAACAGTGCGGCTTCGACAAGCCTGAGGCGGTGGCGGCCGTCAAGCAACTGCACGACATGGTGTTCAAGGACAAGTCCATCGCGCCCCCCGGCGAGCAGGGAGATTACTTCTCCGGCGGCTCGGCCATGACCATCAACCAGATCTCGCGCGCTTCGCTCATGCCGAAGGCGGGCTTCAAATGGGGCATCGCCCCGCTGCCCACGGGCGCGGGCGGTGAGTCGCCGGTCATCGGGCAAGCCGGCATCGTCGTGTTCGCGGCCGGCAAGCAGAAGGAGCTCGCAGCCGAGTTCGTGGCCCACATGACGACCAAGGAGAACGTCGCCGGCGCCGCGCAGTTCTTCCCGCCGGCGCGCAAGAGCGTGCTCGACAGCGACGCCTTCATCAAATCCAACAACCTCATTCCGCCGGAGCAGATGAAGGTCGTCGGCGATGCCATTTCCAAGGGCAAGGTGCTGCCGGCCCATGAGAAGAGCCCGCAGATCCTCGCCGCGATGAAGCCGCGCGTCGATGCCCTGTGGCGCGCCAATGCCGACGTGGACGCGTCGCTGAAGGCTGTCTGCGCGGCCATCCAGCCGCTGCTCTGAGGACCGGGCCGTGGCGGACGCGCTCCCAATGCGGGACACGGCGCATCGCAAGGATGCGCCGTGGCTGACCTTGAAGATGCGTGAGGCGATGGAGGCTTGGCTCTTCATCAGCCCCACGCTGGCCGGCTTCCTCATTTTCTTCGTTGGACCGCTGATCGCGGTGGTCTGGTATTCCCTGACAGAGTGGAACCTGCTGACTCAGCAGGCGACCTTCGTTGGTCTCGACAATTACAACGATGCGCTGTTCCGCAATCCGGATTTCTGGCACGTCATTCGCAACTCGGTGGTCTTCGCGAGCGGACTGGTGCCTCTCAACATGGCCCTGGCTCTCGCGCTCGCGCTTGCCCTGTCCCGTCCTTTCAGGGGTGTGGTGATCTTCCGGACCGTGTTCTTCGCACCGGTGGTCACATCGGCGGTCGCCTGGGCGATCGTCTGGAAGTTCCTGCTTCAGGGGGAGGCGGGATTCATCAACCAGATCCTGGCTCTGATCGGCATCGATGGGCCTAATTGGCTGCGCGAACCGAACTGGGCCATGGTGGCCGTGATCGTGACCCGCGTCATCAAGATGGTGGGTCTCAACATGATCCTCTACATCGCCGCGCTGCAGGCGATTCCGCGCGACTATGAGGCGGCCGCCAGGCTTGAGGGCGCATCGGGCTGGCAGATCTTCAGCTGGATCATCTGGCCGCTCCTGGGCCCCACGACCCTGGTCATCATGGTCATCACCACGATCGGATCATTCAAAGTCTTCGACCATATCTATCAGATGACCGGCGGCGGGCCGGAGAACGGCACGCTCGTCCTCGCCTTCTACATCTACCAGCAGGGATTCCAGTTCTTCGACGTCGGCTACGCGTCCGCGCTCGCCATGATCATGTTCGTCGTCGTCATGGTCCTCACGCTCGTTCAGCTCGCGCTGCGCCGGAGGGACACGTGACAGCGTCTCTCACGCAGCGGCGCGTCCGCATTCTCAATCAGATCTGCTGGACGCTCGCGCTCTGCGTCGTCGCCATCCCGTTCGTCTTTCCCTTCCTTTGGATGGTCTCCTCCGGCTTCAAGAGCGCGGCCGAAATTTTCGGCTCTCCAAGCCTCGTCCCGCGCGAATGGCAGTGGCGGAACTTCGTCGACGTCTTCAACCATCAGCCCTTCGCGCGGCAATACTTCAACTCGCTCTATATCGCCGTCATCGTCACGGGCTTGACGCTGGTCCTCTCCTCGCTCGCCGGCTATGCGCTGGCGCGCATGCGCTTCGCCGGCGCGGCACTGGTCGGCCTCTTCCTGGTCTCCGCCCTGATGGTGCCGGAGGAAGTGACGATCATCCCCAACTTCTTCATGATGCGTTGGGCCGGCCTCGTGGACACCCATTGGCCGCTGATCCTGCTGCCGACCTTCGGGCCGCACGGCATCATGGCCACCTTTCTCATGCGGCAGTTCTTCCTCGCCCTGCCGAAGGAGCTCGAGGATGCGGGCAAGATGGACGGCCTGTCACGGCTGGGCGTCTGGTGGAGCATCGCACTGCCCATGTCGCGGCCGGCTCTCGCCGCGGTCGCCATCATCACGTTCCTCAATTCCTGGAACCTGTTCCTGGAGCCGCTGATATTCGTCTCCTCCTTGGAGAAGTTCACGTTGCCGCTGGCGCTGTCGAACTTCACCGATCCCTACGGCATGCCGCTCTGGCATCTGCAATTGGCCGCCACCAGCCTCGCAGTCGTCCCGATCCTCGTCGTCTACATCATCGCCCAGCGCCAGATCATCGAGAGTTTCGCGCTCTCGGGCGTGAAGGGTTAGCCCTCTCTCGGACCCGCCATGACCAGTCTCACCCTCAGCAACGTCAAGAAGCATTTCGGCAAGGTCGACGTCATCCGCGGCGTCGATCTCTCGGTCGAGGACGGCGAGTTCGTCGTCTTCGTCGGACCGTCCGGCTGCGGGAAATCCACGCTGCTGCGGATGATCTCGGGCCTGGAGGACATCAGCTCCGGCGAGCTCCGGATTGGACATCGGATCGTCAACGAGACACCGCCGGCGCGCCGCGGGGTCGCGATGGTGTTCCAGTCCTACGCGCTCTATCCGCATCTCAACGTGCGGGACAACATGGGTTTCGGCCTCAAGGTGCGCAAAGTTCCGGCCGGCGAACGCGCCCGCCGCGTCGGGGAGGCGGCGCGCACGCTCAAGCTGGAACCACTTCTCGATCGTTTTCCGCGCGAACTCTCCGGCGGGCAGCGGCAGCGGGTCGCCATCGGCCGCGCGATCGTCGGCAATCCGGAGGTGTTTCTGTTCGATGAACCATTATCGAACCTGGATGCGGAACTGCGCGTCCACATGCGTTCCGAGATCGCAGCGCTGCACAAGCGCCTCGGCAACACCATGATCTATGTGACCCATGATCAAATCGAGGCGATGACCCTGGCCGACAAGATCGTGGTGCTGCGCGAAGGGCTGGTGGAACAGGTCGGCACGCCGCGCGAACTCTACGAGCGTCCGGGCAATCTGTTCGTGGCGCAGTTCATCGGCAGCCCGAAAATGAACATCCTTCCCATCGACGCGGCCGCGGGCGCTTGGCCCGGCCGTCCTGCCGGTGCGGCCCATGTCGGGATGCGCCCCGAGGATCTCAAGCTGACCGATCCCGGTGCCGGCCTCATCGGCGGCAAGGTGCTTCTCAGCGAGTATACTGGCGCATCCTCCTTGCTGCACGTGGAACTCCCCGGCGGCGAGGTTTTCCTCGTGGGTTGCGAGGGGTGCGCCATCGATGCGGGTACCGCCGTTGGGCTCACCATCGCGCCGGACCGACTGCACTTCTTCGATGATGCCGGCCGACGGGCCAGTTAGCTCTTCACAATCTCCGTTTGACTTGTTGAGGCAACGCCTTGTCTGCTCCGGCCTCGCACCAATCTCTTCACATATCCTCAAAGGTCCGGTCCTGGCACCACGGCCACTCCGGCCCCGAGTCACGATCCATTGACCTGGGTTAATCTCAGGGTTTTCCGGGATCCTGATCTCTGGTTTAATTCCTCGCGGGTCGCCCGGCTTGCCGGCACCCGGGAGGAGCCCTGACACTTGCCCACCGGCTTGCCCTTGGCTCATCCGTCTCCGCCAGGAGGAGCGCCATGGCAGCCGTCGCAGTGCAGCCCAGTCGCGTGAGGTCCCGATGGAACGGGATGAGCCAGCGCTGGCGTGTGGTCCTGACCTCGTCGCTCGTGGCTCTCGTCGCCTTCCTGATCGGCGCCCGCCTGCTCCACAAGTCCGCGCTGCAGAAGCAGCATGACCTCCAGCATCATGCCGAGGCGGCGACCGTCTGAGCCGTTCCAGACCTTCAATGCCAGTTGCGATCATCCGCCCGCTAGCAACCATCCCGTAAGGAGTCCGCTGACGGGACGTTGCAAGTGGCTCCGAAGCATCAGCGCTGGAACGTGCCCTCCCTCAGGGTCCGATCTGCCGGCCCGCCGCCGAGGGACTTCCCGGACGTTCAGCGTGCGCTGATCATGGCGTTGTTATTGCCCCGTTCGGGGCCGGCACTATTTTCCGCTGACACGACAAGCCCTCGGGACATCGATTCAGGGAGTGGATACGATGAGCATCTTCAGCAGAATCAAGGACGCGATCTTCGGATCCGCAACGGCGCAGGAGGCCCCTCCGACATCCGCCACCACACCGCCTGCGCAAGGGGCTGCCACAGCCCCTGCGGCCACTGTAGCGACAGCCGCACCGTCCGCCCAAGCGGCCACACCGGCGTCGGCCCCAAGCGCGGCATCGATGTCCCAGGTCGACGTCGAGGCCGTACTGACGGACCTCGCCGCGAAGAAGGGGCAGAAACTCGACTGGCGCAAGTCGATCGTCGACTTGATGAAGCTGCTCGATCTCGACAGCAGCTTGGACGCGCGCAAGGAACTCGCGCAGGAACTGAACTACACCGGAGACACTTCCGACTCTGCCGCCATGAACGTCTGGCTGCACAAGCAGGTCATGGCCAAGCTTGCCGCGAGCGGCGGCAAGGTGCCCGACGATCTCAAAGGCTGAGACGGGAGCCGAGCCCCCTGCCATTGCGGTACAATCGCTTTCCAAGGCTCTCGCACGCGGGATACCCCATCTACGGAGCGGGGTTAAAGCCGATCGAGGCTGCGACAGCCCAGTTTCGGGAGTAGCCCAATGCGAGACCGTCCGATGGCGCTCACGCCGGAGCATCTGGCACAGGTTCATCGCGTCCTGGACGATCCCGGCCTGGACGCGACGTGGACCTATCAATTGCCTGAGGTCCGGCACTTGTACGGTTCGACCCAGAGCTGATGTTTAGGCGTAACTAAAAGCAGGTTTCACGTTTCCGAGAAGAAACGACAGAGCGAAGGCACCGGAACTGCTCGTAAGTTAGGTCACCGCTCCATCCTCGGTCGACGAGGCTATCGGAACCCCACACGAAGTTCCAACATTGACACAACGGAGCGGATCTGAGGGGTGACGGCGATACCTGTTTTGGATCGGTTACTCGGGCAGGGGCTCGTTTGTGTGAGCCGAAACTGGTTCCGGGCTTGCAACGATTGATTCCCATGGCAAGACCCTAAGAAGGTCGTTCTCAGTCGAGAAATCACGCCCATACAATGCACAAAACAGTTGAATTCCTGCTTGGTGAAGCCGCAAGGGGACGTCTCGCCTGGCCGCCAGTTCAACGAGTGGCACAATTCCGAAGGGGACATCTTCAGTAACAAATCTCGTATCCAAGGATGTCGGACCTGGCGGGCCTTGGCGCTGCTTATGGACCATCGCCGCCATCTCCGCGATCGAGTGGCCCTCCTCGAATCCAAAGGTTAGTTGGTAATGCTCCTGAACCGTGCGAACCGTCACTCCATAAGCCTTAGCTAAGTCTAACCGTTCTCTATCAAGAGCCTCAATAAGCCGTGCCACAGACGGCGTGATACCATCGTAATTTGCCCAGTATTCGCCTTTCTCAATTCGTGTGAGGTTACAGAGGGCGCTCGCCATATGAATTGGCGGATTGAGGTTGCCGAGAGCAATAGAAAGTGTGTTTAGGACGAGTCGGAAGCGATCTCCAAACAGCGCGCGGCATAAATCTAGGCATCTAGCCCCGGCTGCACTGGGTAGTGCTGCGACCTCAAGCATCTGCCGAATACCACCAACCGCAATGCTTGTCGGTCCAGTCCGTCGGCTCATTAGTACGGTTGTAGCCCAAGCTATGACATCGGCCTCGACGCCTCGAGTTGCAAGGCAATGCTTCAGATAGACGCCACTGAGGGATAGTTGTGCACTGACGATAAAGGACTGAACATCACGGGCGAACGGTACAACCGCATCCATGACCGCTCGGTGCCCATATCCAGGTACGGCAATGATCACAACTTCGGCTTCGGAGACCAGTTCTTGAGCCGAACCAGCCACTTGAATGCGAAAGCTGCCTTCGATGACTCCGGACGCCGTGAGTTCGTGCCCAATGAGAGAACGGGAACTTTCGCCGGATGGAGACCAGACAACGGGCTGATGACCGCTCTTCATGAGAAAAGCGGCATAGCCAAGCGCAATGCCCCCGCATCCAACAATTCCAATTTTCATTGTTCATGATCCTGAGTTCTGTGACTTCTATCCTCGTTCTACTAGGCAGTGTGCTGATAGGTTTCGAGGCAAGAGGATTTCTTTGGAAACTTAGCCCGCCGTCTTCACTGGCTGTCCCAGCGTGTGCATGAGGCGGTTCGCCCAGCCAAAAATGGCGGTGGAGAGCACAAGATCGACGATTTCTAGATCCGAAAGCTCAATGTTTCGCAATGTCTCTATATCGTCCTCAGTGATGGAAGGCGGTGTATGCGAGAGCTTGACAGAGAAATCGAAGATCACCTGTTCGTGTTGTGCAAGCTTTGCACTCACACCATCCTGGAAGATGCGCTCGACGACATCGGTCCCCTTTGTCAGCTGATTGTAGCGGCTCCCATGGACTGCAGCACAATAAACACAGCGATTGACGACAGAGGCGCCAATCGCGCCAAGCTCGCGCTCAGCCCGGGAGAGGCCATCGTTCCCATACATAATGGCATTGAAGAGAGGAGACCGTTGGGCCAGGGATTCCGGATCATGGGCTAGAACAAGCACGTAGTCCGATACGCTCTTGTTCGAGGGCGTCACCTTCATGGCATCAAACTGCTCGGGCGTTGCTTCCGAAAGTTTGACGGGAGTGATGTAAGGCGACCAACGCGGAAGTTCGGTTGTGAACTCGTGAACGATCGCCGTCATAGGATGTCCTTCAGCCTTTTGAGGCCCGCAATCACGCGGACTTGGTAATTCACGAATGCGGCCAGTTCCGACAGGCGCACAATGTCCGGCTCGGTGATACCGGCATCCTGCATGGCAGTAATGTCAGCCCGGGTCGCCTTCTTAGGCTCGCGGGTGAGCAGATCCATATGCCGAACGATGGCATTGAGGCGCTTGCTGTAATTGTCGATTTCTTCTGCCCCGATGGGCTCGCTCAGCTTTGGGTCGGCGCGGGCTTCACGAAGCTTGGCCAAATAGTGCTCAGCCAAGCTCTCGTCGGCGTTCTGGCGCGCCATACGAGCCGCGAGGGCAGCGCGCTCGGCATGGCTCACGCCGCCAGGCTCGCGAGGACGAATGATTGCATCATAGCTTGCCTGGCTCAGATTCATGATGTCCGTACGAGCGAGAAGGGCATGAGCGAGGGGCGAGCCAAGCCCTACGCCAACAAGCTCTTCTATGATATTGGCTTCGCTCATCTTGATCCTTTCTTCAGGTACGTCTTATTGAGCGCCTGCGAACGAGGCATCCTCGATGCGGCATTCGAAGGAGCTGCCAGACAGGAATTGCTCGATAACCGCTTCATAGAGAGCGGGATCGATACCGGCCTCTCGAAGCCAATCTTCTGAATAATAGGTGGTGCGGTAGCGCTCCCCGGAGTCACAGATGAGAGTGACTAGCGAACCGGTCTCGCTTACAGCCCTCATTCGTGCGGCAGCCCAGCACAGGCCGAAGAAGTTGGTTCCGGTCGACCCGCCGACACGTCGGCCGAGGAGGCGCGTGAGCACCCGCATGGCGGCGATTGAGGCTGCATCAGGTACCTTGATCATTCGGTCCACGACACCGGGGACGAATGAAGGTTCGACACGGGGGCGCCCAACGCCTTCGATGCGGCTTGGCTGATCACAAGTGGCGCAACCTCGCCGTCCCTTGTACCCATCGAAGAATGCCGAGTGCTCAACATCTGCAACAAGAAGCTTAGTCTGGAAGCGCTTGTAACGGATATACCGCCCAATCGTGGCCGTTGTCCCGCCTGTGCCCGCGCTCATGACGATCCAGGAAGGCACCGGATGCTCCTCAAGCTCCATCTGCTCGAAGATCGATTCCGCGATGTTGTTGTTGCCACGCCAATCTGTTGCCCGTTCAGCATAGGTGAACTGGTCGAGATAGTGCCCGCCTAGGTGTTTGGCCAAGGTGCTTGCTTCCTTGTAGAGGTAGCGGCCATCCTCAACGAAGTGACACTGCCTGCCATAATGCTCAATGGCAGCAATCTTCTCGCTGGACGTGCTGCGTGGCATAACGGCGTAGAACGGTAGCCCAATCATGCGGGCGAAATAGGCCTCCGAAACGGCTGTCGATCCCGACGAGGCCTCAACGATCGGCGTATCAGATCGGATCTGTCCATTGCAGAGTGCGTACAGGAACAGAGACCGCGCTAGGCGGTGTTTTAGGCTTCCTGTCGGATGGGTGGATTCGTCCTTTAGGTACAGATCGATACCTTGAAGAGCAGGCACCTCTATCTTGTGGAGGTGGGTATCCGCAGAACGCTTTTGATCGGCTTCGATCCGGGCAATGGCCGTCTCTATCCATAAGTTGCCGGTAGCGGCGCTGTTAAGGTTTGCCTCACACCCATCAAGCTTAAGCGTTGGATCGAAGTTCAGAAGCAAGGATGTCATGACCTAGTCCAATCGGAGCGGATAGCGATGGCGTCACGGATTATGCATTATAGGCTTCGCACATCAACATGCATTTATTATTCTGTAAGCGAATGATGCATATTGCTAATTGTGGCTGCGTACTAGGCTACAAATGACATAATTTTATGCTTGTCGTGCATAAATCGTGAGTTAGAATGCAAAATATGGATATAGAAAGTCTCGACCTGAAACAGTTGGATGCTTTTGCTGCTGTCATGTCAGCTGGGAGCATCACTGGCGCAGCTCGTCTCTTGGGACGGTCTCAGCCCGCCGTAACGCGACTGATCCAGGATCTTGAAGCTAATCTTGGCTTTGAGCTTTTGCACCGTAACGGGCCACGTATCACCCCCACGGAGCAGGGCCTTCTCTTCCATGATGAGGTCGAACGCCTCCTCGTCGGCATTAGGCATATCGCGGATCGTGCCCGAGCAATCGCCAAGCGGAAGGTACCACCGATCGAGATCGCCGCGATTCCGGCTCTCGCAGCCGGAATCATCCCTCTTGCTCTCGCTCGGATTGACCAGAAACTCGTCCCTGATCAACTTCATCTGCGCTCATCCACAGCCGAACATGTTGTGCAAGCGGTGTTGGCCCGTACGGCCGATCTTGGCTTTGCCAGCCTGCCCATCGAGCATCCTGGTGTCGATGTTCACTGGATCGCCGAAGCACCCTGTGTAGCGGTTCTTCCCGAAGACGATCCCTTGGCCCGTTCCAGCGTAATCACCATAAAGGCTCTCGCCGCGCGTCCGCTTGTAACGATGGCCAATCCGTATCGCCTCCGGCGCCGGATCGACGAGGCTTTGGCTCAGGCTGGAGTAAAGCCGGAGCGGATCGTCGATACGAATGCATCCTTTACCGCACTTGGTGCGGCTCGTGCCGGGATCGGGGTCGCGTTGGTCGAGCCCGCGACTGCTTATGGCACTCCGATTCAGGGATTGGCTGTTCGACCGCTCGATATTCATATTCCCTTTCTGTTCGGAGCGTTCACGGCCTCTGCGAGGCCAGTGTCGCCAACTGTGCAGGCGCTCATCGACGCATTTGAGCAGGTCGCGATGAAGACCTTGCCCGGCTGTCGCCGCCACGATCCGTCCGACCGCGAAAGCTTCGCAGGAGCCATCTACGGTTCTGCTACCCTCACAGGCGAGTTGGATCATGGAGCCGTCGCCGCACCCATCCGCCGACAAGAGGACGATCTTCGATGACGAACCAGCATTCTTCTGGGGGTCTAGGCCTCCAGACCCTTGAGGTGCGTCTCAGGCAGGATCTGTCGTGGCTGGAGCTCCCCGCCAAATCCTGGGTGCCACGCCGACGCGTCGATGGGAAGGACGTGCGTGACGTCGTTATCGTCGGTGCGGGCATGTGCGGGCTTGTCGCCTCCGCCATGCTGAAGCGCTTCGGGGTTGATAACATCGTCGTGTATGATCGTGCCCCCGAAGGCCAGGAGGGACCCTGGATTACCTTTGCCCGCATGCAGACCCTCCGCTCGCCCAAGCAACTGACGGGACCGGCGATGGGTCTTCCTGCGCTCACCTTCAGGGCATATTATGAGGCTCGCTTCGGAGTCGAGGCTTGGGAAGGGCTTGATAGGATCCCCAAGCATCAATGGATGGACTATCTTGTCTGGTATCGAAAGGTGCTGGACCTGCCGGTTCAGAATGACACAGCGGTCACCGGTGTTCACGCACGGGCCGATGGTTTGCTGGATGTCGAGATCGATCACAAAGGTTCGCGGGAGACGGTGCTGACCCGCCGTTTGGTTCTAGCGACTGGACGCGATGGGCTTGGTGGCTCCTATGTGCCGGAATTCGTGCGTCGGATCGACCGACGTTTCTGGGCCCACTCAGCGGATGACATCGACTTCGAGGCACTCCGAGGCAAACGCGTTGGCGTAGTCGGCGCGGGCGCGTCCGCGATGGATAATGCCGCTACAGCGCTGGAGCAGGGGGCGGCACGCCTGGATCTGTTCATCCGCCGCACCGATATTCCACGTATCAACAAATTCACGGGCATCGGAAGCCAGGGCGTGGTACACGGCTTCGCGGGCCTTCCCGACGAGTGGAAATGGAAGTTTCTCGACTACACTTTGTCAGCGCAGACGCCGCCGCCACGTGACAGCACACTGCGTGTGTCGCGACACGAGAATGCCTTTTTCCATCTTGGCAGCCCGATCACGAACCTTAGAGAAGAGGGCAATCACGTCGTCGCGACAACGCCCAAAACTGAATACCATGTTGACTTCATGATCTTCGCTACTGGCTTTCGGGTGGATCTCTCGCTGCGGCCTGAGCTTAAGGAATTTATCCCTAATATTCGCTTCTGGGGGGATCGGTTCAGCCCGCCTGAGGGATTGCGCAATGCGGAGCTGGAGACCTCTCCGGATCTCGGTGAAGCGTTCGAGTTTCTTGAGAAGCGGCCTAGCGAATGTCCCGTACTGAAACACATTCACTGTTTCAATTTCCCAGCTACTCTAAGCCATGGAAAGTTGAGCGGAGACATTCCGGCAGTCAGCGAAGGGGCTGATCGACTCGCGCGGGGTATCGTCCGCACGCTGTTCGTGGAGGACAAGGAGGTTCATTTTGCCAATCTCCAAGCCTTCTCGACTGCTGAAATTCTTGGCGACGAATGGGTTGATGCCGATCATACGACGGGCGGTTCGGGCAAGGCCGCATAGAAGTGCCTCACAGCTCATCCGGAAGTGAGCCCATCGCTCAGAAAAGGACGCGAAGAGGGTCAAGATGGGACACAAGCCTCACAGGGGCAGAGTATGGAGTTCTCAGTCCCATCCAAGACAAGGTTGAGACTAGGACTTCCGCCCGCTGCCTACGGGCCAAGAACAACAAAATCGTCGATCAGTAACCTAGCTGCCGCTCGCGGTGCTAGCGCGTCACCCCGTCGTGAAGGATTGGGGAAGTCATACGAAATGGAGAGGGATACATGAGAAAGCTTGTTCAACTAGGAGCCTGCCTGGCGATCACCCTGGGTGCCGTCTCACCAGTATCGAGCGCCGAATACCCGGCAAAGCCGATTGAGATGATTGTTGCTTTTGCTCCAGGCGGCGGAACGGATGTCGCCGCGCGCTCTATTGCGCGGTTCATGGAAAAGCACCTTGGTTCAAACGCCCGTATCGCGGTCATTAACAAGCCGGGAGCGGGCGGTGAGATCGGCTGGACTGCTGTCGCGACCGGACAGCCTGACGGCTATACGATCGGCTTTATCAACGCGCCGGCCATCAATGCGCTCGTCGTCGAGAACAAGGCGAAGTTCAAGATGGACGACTTTCAACCCATTGCGAACCTCGTCTACGATCCTGGGATTCTCGTCGTCAACAAGAACAGCCCCTACAAAACCCTGAAGGGGTTGATCGACGCTGCAAAGAAGGCCCCGAATTCGGTCGTGATCGGCACATCGGGAGCTGCCGGTTCGTCGGAACACATTGCCATTCTGAATCTGAACCGACTTGCCGACGTCAAATTCAATCCGGCCTTTTTTGGGGGCACAGCACCTGTGCGGCAGGCGATCCTCGGCAACCATATTCCGAGTGCAACGATGAACCTGAGCGAGGCGCTTCAGCTGGTGCGTGAGGGTGAAATCCGCATCCTAGGCGTCATGGATGCCGAGCGCTCGTCCTACATGAAAGACGCACCGACCTTCCGCGAGCAGGGCGTCGACTTGGTTGCCGGCGCGACACGTGGCATCGCCGCGCCCAAGGGCGTCCCTGCTGATATCGTGGCAAAGTTGGAGGACGCCGTCGACAAGGCGCTCAACGATCCGGAGTATCTGGAGGCGGCCAGAAAGGCCGAGATCCCGCTCAATTTTCTGAAGGCGAATGAGTACAAGGCGCTCCTGGACAAGATGACCACCGACCTTGAGGCCACATGGAAAGTGACGCCATGGCGGTAAGATCCGCTTTGACTCGGCGTCAGGCCGAAATCACCTTTGCGGCGGCGCTGATCGCCGCCGCATCGGCCATCTTCATCGAAGCAAGGAAGTTTCCGCCAGATAGTGCTGGATATCCACGCACCCTCGCGGTTCTGCTTGGGATCGGGGCTCTGCTGGTCATTGTTCGCGAGGTGAGACGGCCGCGAGAGAGCGGAGTGCAACCGTTCTTCGATCATCCCATCCGGTTCATCGTCGGGTTTGGCTTTCTCCTGGCCTATATCGTGATGATCAACCTCTTCGGTTATCTCCTGCCGAGCGTGGCCTTCGCAATCGGTCTCCCTTTCGTGCTGGGATATCGAGAGTGGCGTCTCCTCGTTCCGGTCGTACTCGGCACCCTGGCAATGATCCTTCTCATTTTCCGGATCATTCTGGAGCGTCCTCTGCCCCCTGATCTTTTGAACTTCCTTCTGGAGGCTCTGCCATGATCGAGGCTCTTGTCAGTGCTCTCCCGCATGTCTTCGCTCCAGCAAACCTGTTTGCGGTGCTGCTCGGAACCGTCGCCGGTCTGGTTGTTGGTGCATTGCCTGGCCTTACCGTGACGACAGGGATCGCGATCCTTATTCCATTGACTTTTGGTCTTGACCCCCTGTTTGCCCTCGGCATGATGGCAGGTATGTACAATGGAGGAAGCTATGGTGGAGCGATTCCAGCAATTCTGATGAGAGTGCCCGGAACGCCCGCATCTGTTGCAACCATTCTCGATGGGTACGAGATGACGAAGCGGGGGCAGGCGGCCTATGCCCTGCAGGTTGCCGTCGTCTCGGGTGTTATCGGCAGTGTGCTGTCCGCCATATCGCTCATCCTGTTCGCCCCGCCTCTCGTTAAACTTAGCCTTCTCTTCGGCCCGGCGGAATTTTTCTGGGTCGCCGTTCTGGGATTGGCCACTGTCTCCTCGCTCCTGGGAGAGGATCTGATCAAAGGCCTGATCGCTGCCTTGATCGGATTAGCCATCGGTACGATCGGGCAGGATATCTCCACGGGTGTGGAGCGCTTTACCTTCGACCTTCTTCCTCTCGCGGATGGTCTCGACATCGTGGTCCTGCTAACCGGCTTGTTTGCCATTCCCCCTGTGATGCAGATGATCGAGGAGGCTTTGAAGGTTGGTATGTCCGGGGACCTGCTCAAGCTGCGGCGGCAGGGTTCCGTGCTATCGAAGTGGCGTGAGTTCATGCCCATCTGGCTTCGCAGCTCTGTGATTGGCATTGTGATCGGAATTCTACCCGGAGCCGGCGGGAGCATGTCCTGCTTCCTGGCCTATAATGATGCGAAGCGGATCTCTAAGAACCCTGAGAGCTTCGGAAAGGGAAACCCTGAAGGTGTCGCCGCATCGGAGGCCGGAAACGGCGCGGATAACGCAGCCTCTTTGATCCCAGCCCTGACGTTGGGCATTCCGGGGTCGGGCGTTGCGGCGGTCATCCTGGGCGGATTGCTCGTTCACGGCCTGCGACCGGGACCTCAACTCTTCCGCGATCATCCGGATGTGATCTACGGTTTCATGCTGCAGATGCTTCTCTCGGCGTTCCTGCTGGCCATTGTCGGGGGACTGGCGGCAACACGGATCTTCGGGCAAGCCTTGCGGCTGCCAAGGATCATGCTGGCGCCGATCATCATGCTGTTCGTTGCGGTGGGCGTGTACGCCGTCAACAACTCCATGTTCGACCTCTATATGCTGCTCGGCATCGGCCTTGTTGCCTATGTCCTGGAGAAGCTCGACTATCCGAGCGCCCCTATCGTGCTCGGCGTCATCCTTGGGCCACTTGCAGAGAGCCAGCTTCGCCTCGCGCTGACGATCTCAGGAGGGAACGCTGTTGCGATTGCATCTTCGCCAATATCGATGATCCTGATCGCGTTGACGCTGTTCGTCTTACTTGCACCTCTCTGGCGCGCTTGGCAGGACAGCCGCAAAGCCGCAACTGCTTGACGCGAAGAAGACCCACAGAGCGGCGGCAGCATTGCTGCCCCTCTGGTTTCCAGACACTGAATAGGTGCACGACAGGACGTGCCGATCTGAACCAATAAGAACGAGTGTTCATGGCGTGTCCAGCAACCAACTCGAGTGGTGGCCGAAGGAGCGATCTTGGACGTTCCTAAAAGCACTGTGATTTGCTCGATTTGCTCTTAGATGTCATCGCCAATGGCATTCGTTAGAACGAACTCTGTCCTGCGGCAATGTCCGATGGGAAGGGATTATGGGGCATTGCTGCGGGTCAGAGAGCGGGTCTGGCTCAGGACATCGGCTCAGGAGCGGGCTTCGGGTCTTCAGTTAGAGGGATGAACTCCTGATCATCATTCAGGGGCAGATGAATCCGACCGCTCTGCCAGTCGGCCTTAGCTTGCTCGATCCTGTCTTGGCGCGAGGAGACGAAGTTCCACCAGATGTGCCGCGGTCCCAAGGGTTCACCGCCCAGCAGCATAACCGTCGAGGCCTCAAGTGCCGTCAGGACCGGATCCGAGCGTCCGGCGAAGACCAGCATCTGCCCTGGGCCGTACTCTTGGCCATCCGCCTCCCCCGGCCAGTCACCACATAAGCGGCTCTCTCTGGATACTCGCTCGGGATGCCGATCCGGCCGCCAGGTTGCAACTCGGCATGGACATAGAACAGGGGAGACTGGGTCCTGACCGGGTTGGTCAGCCCGAAGGCCGACCTGCAATCAACCGTGCCGAGACACCCGCTTCCCCAAACACCGGGAGGTCCTCCGCGCCATGATGGATGAAGCTTGGCTCTATCTCCTCCTGGGCGTCCGGAAGGGCCACCCAGGCTTGGATGCCGTGCACCCGCCCGCCGCTCTGCCGGATCGGGCCATCGAACCGCTCGGAGTGGCTGATGCCGCTGCCGGCTGTCATCCAGTTCACGGCGCCGGGCCGGATGGCCTGCTGCGCCCCTGTGCTGTCCCGGTGCATGATCTCACCATCAAACAGGTATGTGACGGTTGCGAGCCCAATGTGCGGGTGAGGGCGTACGTCAGTTGTCGGAGGCACATGGGGCGGCAGATCTACGGGACCCATTTGGTCGAAGAAGATGAACGGTCCAACCATGCGCCGCCGCATGAACGGCAGCACGCGACCGACTTCAAAGCCGCCAAGATCCTTGCGCCTGGCGGCAATCACCAGATCCAGCATCAGACCCTCCGTGCCAAGAGCAAACCCCAGCCCGGTCGGGATGGTTGGCCCTCACGAGGGCTGAAATGTGACCTGAAGACGCAATGGGATCATTGAAATAGATCGGTGAGGGGCCATACCTCCTGACCTGACGCTTGGACCTGTGTGGGGCCACCGATGACAGCACACGCGTTGTCCTCAATCCCAGCCCACGATGGAGTTGATCCTATGACAGACGAACATCCAAGCGGAGTTAGGCCAGGACAGCATCCGTTTCGTGCCGTGCTGTGGGATATCGATGGCACCCTGCTCCTGAGCGAGGACATGCACTTTCGAGCCCTGCGCCATGCTCTGGCAACCGAAGGGGTGGAGGTGCCTGACGAATTTCATCATGAGATCGTCGGCCGGGCGGCGAAGGTTGTCTACGAGAAGTGCCGGCAGACCTTCGGCTTGTCGATGAGCTTCGACCAGTGGCGCCGGCTGAAATACAGCTACTACACCGCCCATGCCACGGAGATCGCCGTGCGGCCCGGCGCGCTGGAGGCCTGGAGGATGTTCGAGCGGCTGGGACTCCGGCAGGCCTTGGTATCGAATTCAGACCGGATCGTGGTGAACGCGAACATCCGGCTGCTGGGCTTGGAAACGCCCGGGTTCATATCGGTATCGATCAATGACGTGGTGCGCGGCAAGCCTGACCCTGAGCCCTACGAGCGGGCGGCGACACTACTTGGTCTTACGCCTCAGCAATGTATTGCCATTGAAGACAGCCCGACGGGGGCACTGGCTGCCCTTGCCGCTGGAACCCACATCATCGCCTGGCCGGAGGATCGAGTGCTGGAGTTCCCGCCAGGCATCCAGCCCATCACCGAGCTTGAGCCGGCAGTCCAGGAACTCCTCCGATCTGCGGCTTGAAGGGGACTGCACACGATGATCCCGGTGAGCACGCACGGGGGAAGCGATGGCCCGTCCCCTGCGTGGTGCTGAGGCGACGCAAGTTCATCACCTTACTGGAAGTGGTAGAGTGCTCCCTGTTCCGGGATCACGAACTGGACCCCGAGATCGTTACCCGCCTCCAACTCCTTGCGGATCGCCTCCTGCGGCTGCTCATCCGTTAATGGGTACTTGATGTGGCTCACGACCACCGGCAGCCCCTTCAGGGCGTTGCCACCAACTTCCTGATCCAGAGCGTGCAGAGTCTTGTGGACCCACTTCGGTGTCAGATGCCCAAACAGCAGATGATCCGACCGGTCACTGGTGTATGATACTTCCAGAATGATGGCCTTCAGTTTTCGCTGCTTTACCTTGTCGGCAACGGCCTTCCAGATGTCCTGCATGTTGGAGGCCTTCTGGACTTCGTCAGGACCAGTATCCCCGAAGCACAGGATAGCATCGTCTCCGCTTTCGATGAGGAAGGCAGTGGATTCGGCGCCTCCATGATTGAGCGGGAAGGGGGTGACAGTCATTTTGGTTCCGGTCAGCTCTTTGGCTTTCCCAGGCTTCAGGTCCTCCAAGTGATACTTCTTCAACTGCGGCTGCTGACCCCGATCCAGCATGTTCGGCCAAGCCTTCCAGTTGAAGTAGTTCTGCTCGATCTCCGCACTCACAGACGGCAAGCTATAGATGGTTTTGTCGCTGTCATCAGGCGAAGCGATCACCAGCCCCTGCACATGGTCGAGATGTGCGTGGCTAATCAGATAGCCTTTGAGGTCGTTCTTCAGCACATGCCCGACGACACTATCAGGCGATCCTTCCGGCACTTTGACATCCCCGAACACACCCTTGTCCTGAGCGACCTTCAACCCATTGACCAGGCTGCCGGCATCACATGCAATCGCGTTCCGGTCCCCGTGCGGCCGAATGAGATAGGAGCTGAGATTGCCATCCTGAATTCCGCCCAGGGCGCCGAGAACAATCACATCGAAGCCCTGCTCCGCCAGAGCAGCGGTAGGCATCAGAAGCATTGATATCGAAACAAGCGATGGGATCAGCTTCATGAAGGTTCCGCTACTTTCAGATTAAAGTTCGCATGACAAATGCTGGCACAGGAGAGGGATGAAAGCCAACCATTATCCTTGCGTTATTGCCATACGATGGACAATGGCCGGTAGGAACAGGATGTACTCGAATGCTTTCAACAGGGCAGTTCGGGATGGCAAACTGCATCAATGTGGCGTCGCTGAAGGCGGGTGGTAAAGAAGGGAATGTCTCATGAACCGTTCGACTCCTCCCCTCGACTCGGCGCTACTGACCGCACTGTTTCTGGTAGGCGCTGCCAGTGGAGCGGCGGCCCAAGATCATAAACCTGTTCATTACACCTGTGCGGATGGCACAAAGCTTCAGGCCATCTTCTCTCCCCCAAGCACCTCACTCGGATCAGTGAAGCTAAAGCGCTTTTGATCTGGACTTGAATCCATTCGGGTGGGCTGTGCGTTGACAGGCATATGGCCCGGGAGGCAAGCCATGCCCCAGCCCTATTCCGCTGATCTGCGTGCGCGTGTTCTGGTCGCCGGTGCGCGCGGCGACCTTCCTCA
>NZ_JAHAMK010000006.1 GCF_018383585.1 Microvirga sp. 3-52 | reverse complement strand
TGCGCTAGCCGCCGTGCGGCGGGATATCTGGCGTGAAACGGGTTTCCTCACGTCCCAACATCGGAACAAAACACCAAAACCCTCGCGGGCACTTCAGCAATGCCTGGTCTACGCACTCTGCCGAGCAGCCTGATTGGCCAAAGTCGAGCTTAGGACAGGCTGTTTTTCACGGCAACCGGCCCGAAGACGTTTGCGCTCCAGGGCGGGGGGCGGTATCGGTCATCCGGTGAACGACACCTCCTTTTCCTCGCCTCAATCCATCACGGCCCGCTACAACGCCCTGGTCGCGTCGGGCGCCATCGAACGCGATCCGGCGCAGGTGGCCCTGCTCAAGCGACTCGAGGCACTCGCAGGGAGCCTGGCCAACCACCGCCTGGCCCGAAAGCCAAGCGCGCTCGGCTGGCTCTTCGGCAAGAAGAGCGCTGCGCCCCCGAAAGGCCTCTATGTCTGGGGCTCGGTTGGACGCGGCAAGACCATGCTGATGGACCTGTTCTTCGAGGCGCTGCCGGTGCGGCGCAAGCGCCGGGTCCATTTCCACGCTTTCATGGTCGATGTGCACGAGCGCATCCACGAGTACCGGCAGAGGCTGAAAATCGGAGAGGTCTCCGGCGACGACCCCATCGGTCCCGTGGCAGAAGCGCTGGCCGACCAAGCCTGGGTCCTGTGCTTCGACGAGTTCACCGTCACGGACATCGCGGATGCGATGATCCTGGGGCGCCTGTTCACGGCTCTCTTCGCCCGTGGCGTGGTGGTGGTCGCCACCTCCAACGTGGAACCCGACCGGCTCTATGAAGGCGGCCTCAACCGCTCGCTCTTCCTGCCCTTCATCGGGCTGCTGCAGGAGCGGATGGCGGTGGTGAAGCTCGAGTCCCGCACCGATTTCCGGCTCGAGAAGCTGGCGGGTAGCCCGGTCTTCCATACGCCGGCCGACGAGCACTCCCGTGCGGCGCTCACCCGCGCCTTCAAGAGCCTGACAGGCCGCGAGCAGGGCAAGCCCCTGACCCTGACCGTCAAGGGGCATCCGGTCGAGGTGCCGCAGGCCGCGGGCGGCGTGGCGCGGTTCTCCTTCGAGGATCTCTGCTCCAAACCGCTTGGGGCCGCCGATTACCTCGCCGTCGCCGAGGAGTTTCATACGATCGTCCTGGAGAACATCCCGACGATGTCGTTCGAGCGTCGCAACGAGGCGAAGCGCTTCATCATGCTCATCGATGCCCTCTACGATGCCCATGTGAAGCTCCTGGCCTCTGCCGAGGCCGAGGCGCCGGAACTCTATCACGCCGATACCGGCCGTGAGGCCTTCGAGTTCGACCGTACCGTGTCCCGCCTCATCGAGATGCGCTCCGAGGAGTACTTGTCCCTGCCGCACGGCCGCTCGGACTCAGAAGCCTCGGGCAGCACGACGGGGCTCGCCGAGACATGAAGCGGCCATCCGGGGGATCGCTGAGGATGGCGGAGACCGCTCCAGCCGATACCCGGCTTCTCGCCATCGCGGCCGATCAGCTCAAGGAATTCGGGCCCAAGCACGTCACGGTCGTCGGCATTGCCGACGCGGCCGGCATGACCCACGCCAATGTCTATCGCTATTTCGCCAACAAGGCGGCCCTCATCGATGCGGTCGCCGGGCAATGGCTGCGCCGGATGGAAGCGACCATTGCAGACATCGCGGATTCCCCTGATCCGGCCGACGACAAGCTGGAACGGCTGATTCAGGCCTGGGCACGGGTCCATCGGGACCTCCTGAAAGCGGACCGGCACCTCTTCGACGTCTATTGCACGGCCACCGAGACGGCACGTCCTCTCATCCGCAAGCACCGTTCCCGGATGCGCCTGCTGATCGAGCGGGTGCTGGACGAAGGGATCACGACGGGCAAGTTCGATCCCCGGGACCGGGAGAAGGCCCATGCCTTCATCACGGATTCCGTGTATCGCTTCATCAACCCGCTCACCGTTCGGCTCGATGCGGAGGTGCCCCAGGACATCCTCGACCAGCGTCTCGCCACTATGATCCGGGTCATTCTTCGGGCACTGGCGAACGGTAGCGTGTAACGTCAGTTACAAAATCAGAAAAATGTAACGGAAAAATTCAGAACCGTCCTGGTGGATCAAGCTGCTGTAAAAGCGAAGTATTTTCGAACCGTTAAGCTTGTCGAGTCTTTTGTGAAGGCGCAAAGCCCCGCCTGTTAACCTTTTGGTCGCTTGATGACGGCCCATCTCTCATGGCAAACAGCGCCACCTCAAAAAGGCTCATGCCAAAAACCAAGGACAGACCATGGCCCGGAAAAAGATCGCGCTCATCGGTGCAGGCCAGATCGGCGGAACCCTCGCCCATCTCGTCGGCTTGAAGGAACTCGGCGACGTCGTTCTCTTCGACATCGCGGAAGGCATCCCCCAGGGCAAAGGTCTCGACATCGCGGAATCCGCGCCGGTCGACGGGTTCGACGCGAAGTACAAGGGTGCGAACGACTACTCCGCCATCGAAGGTGCCGACGTGATCATCGTCACCGCCGGCGTGCCGCGCAAGCCCGGCATGAGCCGCGACGACCTGATCGGCATCAACCTGAAGGTCATGGAAGCGGTCGGCAATGGCATCAAGCAATATGCCCCGAACGCCTTCGTCATCTGCATCACCAACCCGCTCGACGCCATGGTGTGGGCGCTCCAGAAGTTCTCCGGCCTGAAGCCGGAAAAGATCGTCGGCATGGCTGGCGTGCTGGACTCGGCCCGATTCCGTCACTTCCTGGCGGAGGAGTTCAACGTGTCGGTCGAGGACGTGACCGCCTTCGTGCTCGGCGGCCACGGCGACGACATGGTGCCGCTGGTGCGCTATTCCACGGTTGCCGGCGTTCCGCTGCCCGACCTCGTGAAGATGGGCTGGACCTCCCAGGAGAAGCTCGACGCCATGGTCGAGCGCACCCGCAAGGGCGGCGGCGAGATCGTCAACCTGCTCAAGACCGGCTCCGCCTTCTACGCACCCGCCGCGTCGGCGATCGCGATGGCCGAGAGCTACCTCAAGGACAAGAAGCGCGTTCTCCCCTGCGCGGCCTACCTGAACGGCCAATACGGCGTGAAGGACATGTTCGTGGGCGTTCCAATCGTGATCGGAGAGAACGGCGTCGAGCGCATCGTCGAGGTCGAGTTCTCCGCCGACGAGAAGGCCATGTTTGAGAAGTCCGTCGCTTCGGTGCAGGGCCTCGTCGACGCCTGCAAGCAGATCAACTCGGCTCTCGCCTAAAGATTCCTCAAAGGCGTCATGGCCGGGCTCGGCCCGGGCACGACGCCTTCAACCGCTGATGCGGAGAGAAACGAATGAACATCCATGAATATCAAGGCAAAGCAGTCCTGAAGGAATTCGGCCTGCCTGTCTCCCGCGGCAAGGCCATCTTCTCCGCCGACGAGGCGGAGGCTGCGGCCAAGGAACTCGGCGGCCCGCTCTGGGTCGTGAAGTCCCAGATCCATGCGGGCGGCCGCGGCAAGGGCAAGTTCAAGGAAGCCGCCGCCGGCGAGAAGGGCGGCGTGCGTCTCGCCAAGTCCATCGACGAGGTGAAGCAGTTTGCTCAGCAGATGCTCGGCAACACCCTGGTGACGATCCAGACCGGGGAGGCCGGCAAGCAGGTGAACCGTCTTTATATCGAGGACGGCTCCGACATCGACACCGAGCTCTATCTCTCCATGCTCGTCGACCGCGCCACCGGCCAGGTCGCGTTCGTCGTCTCGACGGAAGGCGGCATGGACATCGAGCAGGTCGCTCACGACACCCCTGAGAAGATCCTGACGTTCTCCGTCGATCCGGCCACCGGCGTGATGCCTCACCACGGCCGCACGGTCGCCAAGGCGCTGGGACTTAAAGGTGCGCTCGCCAAGGAAGCCGAGGACCTGGTGACCAAGCTCTACACGGCCTTCATCGCGAAGGACATGGAGATGCTGGAGATCAACCCGCTGATCATCACCAAGGACCAGCACCTCAAGTGTCTCGACGCCAAGATCTCCTTCGACGGCAACGCCCTCTACCGTCACCCCGACGTGATCGCCCTGCGTGACATCACCGAGGAGGACGAGAAGGAAATCGAGGCCTCCAAGTACGACCTCGCCTATATCGCGCTCGACGGCACCATCGGCTGCATGGTGAACGGCGCCGGCCTCGCCATGGCGACGCTCGACATCATCAAGCTCTACGGCGAGGAGCCGGCGAACTTTTTGGATGTCGGCGGCGGCGCGTCCGAGGAGAAGGTGACGGCGGCGTTCAAGATCATCACCGCCGACCCGAACGTGAAGGGCATCCTCGTCAACATCTTCGGCGGCATCATGAAGTGCGACGTCATCGCCCGCGGCGTGATCGCCGCGGTGAAGACGGTCGGCCTGCAGGTTCCGCTGGTGGTGCGCCTCGAGGGCACCAACGTGGAAGAGGGCAAGCAGATCATCCGCGAATCCGGCCTCAACGTGATCCCGGCGGACGACCTCGACGACGCCGCCCAGAAGATCGTGAACGCCGTGCGCGGCGGAAAGTAAGGTTTCGAGCTGATGTCCATCCTCATCGACAAGAACACCAAGGTCATCTGCCAGGGCTTCACCGGCAAGAACGGGACCTTCCATTCCGAGCAGGCCATCGCCTACGGGACCAAGATGGTCGGCGGCACCTCGCCCGGCAAAGGCGGCTCCACGCACCTGAACCTGCCCGTCTTCGACACGGTCATGGAAGCGCGCGAGAAGACCGGCGCCGATGCCTCGGTCGTGTACGTTCCGCCTCCGGGCGCAGCCGACGCCATCTGCGAGGCGATCCAGGCCGAGATCCCGCTCATCGTCTGCATCACGGAAGGCATTCCGGTGCTCGATATGGTGCGCGTGAAGCGGGCCCTCGAAGGCTCGAAGTCGCGCCTCATCGGCCCGAACTGCCCCGGCATCGTCACGGCGGGCGAGTCGAAGATCGGCATCATGCCGGCCAACATCTTCAAGCCCGGCTCCGTCGGCATCGTGTCGCGCTCCGGCACGCTCACCTACGAGGCCGTGTTCCAGACCACCAATGAAGGCCTCGGCCAGACCACGGCGGTCGGCATCGGCGGCGACCCCGTGAAGGGCACCGAGTTCATCGAGATGCTCGACATGTTCCTCTCCGATCCCAAGACCGAGTCGATCGTCATGATCGGCGAGATCGGCGGCTCGGCCGAGGAAGAGGCGGCTGAGTTCATCGCCCGCGAGGCCAAGAAGGGCCGCAAGAAGCCGATGGTCGGCTTCATCGCCGGCCGCACGGCTCCTCCCGGACGCCGCATGGGCCATGCCGGCGCCATCATCTCCGGCGGCAAGGGCGGTGCCGAGGACAAGATCGCCGCCATGGAGGCCGCGGGAATCCGCGTGTCGCCGTCGCCGGCGCGCCTCGGCAAGACCCTCGTCGAGGTCCTCAAGGGTCAATAACGAGAAACGGCCGCCCCGATTGTCGGAGCGGCCAAACAGCTTTTGGATTGTAGATTGCCATGGCACGCCAAGACGCCAACCAGAACTTCCTGAACACGGCTTTCCTGTATGGGGCGAACGCATCCTATATCGAGGATCTTCAGGCCCGCTATGAGAAGGATCCCGCCTCGGTCGATGCCGAGTGGCAGGCATTCTTCGGCGCCCTGAAGGACGACAAGCAGGCTGTCGAGAAGGCGGCCAACGGTCCGTCCTGGGAAAAGCCGAACTGGCCGATCCATGCCAACGGCGAGCTCGTCTCGGCGCTGGACGGCAACTGGGCCCAGGTCGAGAAGGCCGTCGGCGACAAGATCAAGGCGAAAGCCGAAGCCAAGGGCGTGGAGATCAGCCAGATCGACGTGCAGCAGGCGACCCGCGACTCCATTCGCGCCATCATGCTGATCCGCGCCTACCGCGTGCGCGGCCACCTGCATGCGAAACTCGATCCGCTCGACATCAATCCGCGCCCGAACGACCAGGAGCTGCATCCGTCCCATTACGGCTTCACGGAAGCCGACTGGGACCGCAAGGTCTTCCTCGACAACGTGCTCGGCCTCGAGTTCGGCACGATCCGCGAAATCGTCGCGATCCTCGAGCGTACCTATTGCCAGACCCTCGGCGTCGAGTTCATGCACATCTCCGATCCGGTCGAGAAGGCCTGGATCCAGGAGCGCATCGAGGGGCCGGACAAGGAGATCACCTTCACCAAGGAAGGCAAGCGCGCGATCCTCAACAAGCTCGTCGAGGCAGAAGGCTTCGAGAAGTTCCTGGATGTCCGCTACACCGGCACCAAGCGCTTCGGCCTCGACGGCGGCGAGTCGCTCATCCCGGCGCTCGAGCAGATCATCAAGCGCGGCGGCAATCTCGGCGTGAAGGAGATCGTGCTCGGCATGGCCCATCGCGGCCGCCTCAACGTGCTCACCCAGGTGATGGGCAAGCCGCACCGGGCGCTGTTCCACGAGTTCAAGGGCGGCTCCTTCGCGCCCGACGACGTGGAAGGCTCGGGGGACGTGAAGTACCACCTCGGCGCATCCTCCGACCGCACCTTCGACGGCAACAACGTCCACCTGTCGCTGACCGCGAACCCGTCGCATCTCGAGATCGTCGATCCGGTGGTGCTCGGCAAGGTCCGCGCCAAGCAGGACCAGCACGGCTGCACGCCCGAGAACCGCGGCGCCGTCATGCCGCTTCTCATCCACGGCGACGCGGCCTTCGCGGGCCAGGGCGTGGTGGCGGAGTGCCTTGGGTTGTCGGGTCTACGCGGTCACCGCACCGGCGGCTCGATCCACTTCATCATCAACAACCAGATCGGCTTCACCACCGATCCGCGCTTCTCCCGCTCCTCGCCTTATCCGTCGGACGTGGCCAAGATGGTCGAGGCGCCGATCTTCCACGTGAACGGCGACGATCCGGAAGCCGTCGTGTTCGCCGCGAAGGTGGCGGCGGAATACCGCCAGCGCTTCCAGAAGCCCGTCGTCATCGACATGTTCTGCTACCGCCGCTTCGGCCACAACGAGGGCGACGAGCCGGCGTTCACCCAGCCGCTCATGTACCGCAAGATCCGGTCCCATCCGGCCATTGTGGAGCTCTACTCCAAGAAGCTCGTCACTGAGGGCGTCGTCACCGAGGCCGAGGTCGAGGAGATGAAGTCGAGCTGGCGCTCGAAGCTCGACGCCGAGTTCGACATCGCGGCCAACTACAAGCCCAACAAGGCGGACTGGCTCGACGGGCGCTGGTCCGGCCTCAAGGCGGTGCGCGAGGATCAGGACGATCCGCGTCGCGGCCAGACCGGCGTGTCGGTCGAGACCCTGCAGCAGATCGGCAAGGCGCTCACCACGATCCCGGAGGGCTTCCACCTCCACCGCACGATCCAGCGCTTCCTCGACAACCGCAAGAAGATGCTGGAGACGGGCGAGGGGTTCGACTGGGCCATGGCCGAGGCGCTCGCCTTCGGTTCGCTCCTGCTCGAAGGCCATCGCGTGCGCCTCTCCGGTCAGGACGTGGAGCGCGGCACCTTCTCGTCGCGCCACTCCGTGCTCATCGACCAGGAGAACGAGGAGCGCTACACCAACCTCAACCACATTTCGGAAAATCAGGCCCGCTACGAGGTCATCAACTCGATGCTGTCGGAAGAGGCGGTGCTCGGCTTCGAATACGGCTACACCCTCTCCGAGCCCAACGCGCTGACCCTGTGGGAGGCGCAGTTCGGCGACTTCGCCAACGGCGCGCAGGTGGTGTTCGACCAGTTCATCTCGTCGGGCGAGCGCAAGTGGCTGCGCATGTCGGGTCTCGTCTGCCTGCTGCCGCACGGCTACGAGGGCCAGGGTCCGGAGCACTCCTCCGCTCGCCTGGAGCGCTGGCTGCAGATGTGCGCCGAGGACAACATGCAGGTTGGTTACTGCTCGACGCCGTCGAACTACTTCCACATCCTGCGCCGTCAGCTCAAGCGCGACTTCCGCAAGCCGCTGATCCTGATGACACCGAAGTCCTTGCTGCGCCACAAGCGCTGCACCTCCACCATCGCCGACATCGCAGAGGGTACGCATTTCCATCGCGTGCTGCAGGACGATGCTCAAGCCGGGCGCGAGGGCTTCAAGCTGGTGAAGGACGAGAAGATCCGGCGCGTGGTGATCTGCACGGGCAAGGTCTATTACGACCTTCTCGAGGAGCGTGAAAAGCGGGGCATCGACGATGTCTACCTGCTGCGCGTCGAGCAGCTCTATCCGTTCCCGGCGAAGTCGGTGGCCGCCGAGCTCTCCCGTTTCAAGAAGGCCGACGTGGTGTGGTGCCAGGAAGAGCCCAAGAACATGGGTTCCTGGACCTTCGTCGAGCCCTATCTCGAATGGGTGCTCAAGACCGCCGGTTCGAAGGTGGATCGCCCGCGCTATGTGGGCCGCCCCGCCTCCGCCGCTACCGCCACCGGCCTCATGTCCAAGCACACGGCCCAATTGCAGGCCTTCCTCGACGAGGCTTTCGCGGCTTAAAAACCGCGACAGCTCTCACCCGACTCCGAGGGGCTCGACAGAGTCCCGCAAGACCCAAAGACGACCATGGCAACCGAAATCCGCGTACCCACCCTTGGCGAATCCGTGTCAGAGGCCACCATCGGCCGCTGGTTCAAGAAGCCCGGCGATCCCGTGAAGGCCGACGAGCCCGTGCTGGAGCTCGAGACCGACAAGGTGACGCTCGAGGTCAACGCTCCCGCGAGCGGCACGCTCGGCGACATCGTCGCCAAGGACGGCGAGACGGTCAGCCCCGGCGCGGTGCTCGGCTCCATCGTCGAGGGCGGCGCGGCGGCGGCAACTCCGGCTCCCGCTGCGAAGGCCGAGGCCCCCAAGGCGGCTCCGGCCCCGGCTCCCGCTCCGGCCCCGGCTCCCGCTCCGGCCCCGGCTCCCGCTCCGGCCCCTGCTGCTGCGGCGCCCGCACAGGCGGCTCCCGGCGCGGCCAAGGATCACGGCCCGGCGGTGGCCCGCCTTGCGGCCGAGAGCGGTGTGAGTCCGACCGGTGTCGCTGGTTCCGGCAAGGACGGCCGCGTCACCAAGGGCGACATGCTTGCCGCCATCGCCACGGGCGGCGCTGCGGCTCCCGCGCCTTCTGCCCCGGTTCAGGTGCGCGCGCCCTCCGCACCGGTCGACGCCGAGCGCGAAGAGCGCGTGAAGATGACCAAGCTGCGCCAGACCATCGCGCGCCGCCTGAAGGATGCGCAGAACACCGCCGCCATGCTCACCACGTTCAACGACGTGGACATGGGCGCGGTGATGCAGCTCCGCAGCCAGTACAAGGACGTGTTCGAGAAGAAGCACGGCACCAAGCTCGGCTTCATGGGCTTCTTCACCAAGGCCGTGATCCAGGCTCTCAAGGACGTTCCGGCCGTGAACGCCGAGATCGACGGGCAGGACCTCGTCTACAAGAACTACTACCACATCGGCATCGCGGTCGGCACTGAGAAGGGCCTCGTGGTTCCCGTGGTGCGCGACGCGGACCAGCTCTCGGTTGCCGGCATCGAGAAGACGATCGCCGATTTCGGCCGCCGCGCCCGCGACGGCAAGCTCACCATCGACGAGATGCAGGGCGGCACCTTCACCATCACCAACGGCGGCATCTACGGTTCGCTGATGTCGACGCCGATCCTCAACGCGCCTCAATCGGGCATTCTCGGCATGCACCGCATCGAGGACCGTCCGGTCGTCCGCAACGGCCAGGTCGTGGTGCGCCCGATGATGTACCTCGCGCTCTCCTACGATCACCGCATCGTCGACGGCAAGGAAGCCGTGACCTTCCTCGTGCGGGTCAAGGAGGCGCTGGAAGATCCGGCCCGCCTCGTTCTCGATCTCTAAGAGCAACAATCCCTTCAGCGTCATGGCCGGGTTCTCCCGGGCATCCACGCCTTCAAACGCAACGCTAAAGACGTGGATGCCCGGATCACCTCCGGGCATGCCGTTAAGTGGAGACAAGCAATGTCCTACGATGTCATCGTCATCGGCACCGGCCCCGGCGGCTATGTGGCCGCCATCCGGGCCGCCCAGCTCGGCCTGAAGACCGCCGTCGTCGAAAAGCGCAAGACCCATGGCGGCACCTGCCTCAACGTGGGCTGCATCCCGTCGAAGGCGCTGCTGCATGCCTCGCACATGTTCGAGGATGCGCGCGATCATTTCGCCGGCCTCGGCATCGGTGTCAGCGCGCCGACGCTCGACCTCAAGACCATGCAGGCCTTCAAGCAGGAAGGCGTCGACGGCAACACCAAGGGCGTCGAGTTCCTGCTCAAGAAGAACAAGATCGACGCCTTCATCGGCACCGCCCGCATCGCGGCCGTCGGCCAGGTCGAGGTGACGGGCGAGGACGGCTCGAACCAGATGCTCGAGACGAAGAACATCGTCATCGCCACAGGCTCCGACGTGACGCGCCTTCCCGGCATCGAGATCGACGAAAAGGTCGTGGTGTCCTCCACGGGCGCGCTCGAACTCGAGAGCGTGCCGAAGCGCCTCGTGGTTATCGGCGCCGGCGTCATCGGCCTGGAGCTCGGCTCCGTGTGGCGCCGCCTCGGCTCCGAGGTGACGGTGGTGGAATATCTCGACCGCATCCTGCCCGGCATGGATGGCGAGGTCGCCAAGAACTTCCAGCGCATCCTGGGGAAGCAGGGCTTCCAGTTCAAGCTCGGCTCCAAGGTCACCAAGGTGGAAAAGACGGCCACGGGCGCGACGCTCACCTTCGAGCCCGCCGCCGGCGGCAACCCTGAGACCATCGAGGCCGATGTGGTGCTGGTTGCCATCGGCCGGGTGCCTTACACGCAGGGCCTCGGCCTCGATCACGTGGGCGTCCAGCTCGACAATCGCGGCCGCATCCAGACGGACGCGCATTTCTCCACCAATGTCACCGGCATCTACGCCATCGGCGATGTGATCGCCGGCCCCATGCTCGCCCACAAGGCCGAGGACGAGGGTGTTGCCGTTGCGGAAATCATTGCCGGCAAGGCGGGCCACGTGAATTACGACGTGATCCCGAGCGTGGTCTACACGTTCCCGGAGGTCGCCTCCATCGGCAGGACCGAGGAGGAGCTCAAGAGCGCGGGCGTCGCCTACAACGTCGGCAAGTTCCCCTTCACGGCCAACGGTCGCGCCAAGGTCAACCGCACCACGGACGGCTTCGTGAAGATCCTGGCCGATGCGACGACCGACAAGGTCCTGGGCGTCCACATCATCGGCCCGGAAGCCGGCAACCTGATCCACGAGGCGGCGATCACCATGGAGTTCGGCGGATCCTCCGAGGACATGGCCCGCACCTGCCACGCGCATCCGACGCTCGCGGAAGCTGTGAAGGAGGCGGCGCTCGCGGTCGAAAAGCGCGCGATCCACATGTAGGATCGCCGGATGGCAAAGCTCCACTTCCTCTACTCGGTGATGAATGCAGGCAAGACCACCCATCTCCTGCAGGTTCGCTACAATTACATCGAGAACGGCGGCCACGTGCTGCTATTCACGAGTGTGATCGACGACCGCTTCGGGATCGGCAAGGTCAAGTCGCGCCTCGGCCTCGAAGCCGAGGCCATCCCGCTGCGGAAGGAAGACGCCATCGGCGCCATCGTGGCGGCGGAGCATGAGAAGAAGCCGGTCACGGCGGTGCTCATCGACGAGGTCCAGTTCATGACGGCGGACCAGATCCGCCAGCTGGCCTGGATCGTCGACGAGCTGAAAGTTCCGGTGATGGCCTATGGGCTCAAGAACAATGTCTACGGCACGCTGTTCAGCGACGCGATCGTCGCGTTGATGGCCCTCGCCGACGATTTTCAGGAGATCAAGCAGCTCTGCCATTGCGGCCGCAAGGCCACGATGATCCTGAAATACGACCGCAACGGCGAGGCCGTGCGCTCGGGCGAAGTCGTCGAGATCGGCGGCGAGGGCCGCTACGTCTCCGTCTGCCGCCCCCATTGGACGCGAGGCGACATCGGCCCCGCCGCTCGGCAGCTGCTCGCCCAGCCCCTGGCGGCCGAGTAAGGGCCGCCTTCGCTCTGAGCGAGCAGGACACGGTCATCCTGCGCGTCATCGGGTGCGTGCCATCCCCGGCGGCCGCAGGCTGGCCAGGGGATTCACCCGCATCTCGACCTGCGGATCCCCTTCCTTTTCCGTGGCTTTGTCCTCCTCGACCGGGCATGACACTCCCTCTGCCGTCATGGCCAGCTCTCCCCCGTCATGGCCGGGCTTGACCCGGCCATCCCGATGTGAAGAGCGCTGTGCCTTTCCGATCGGGATCACCGGCACAAGCCCGGTGATGACGTTGGAGGGGGTGGAAGGCTGCGGCTGATCCGGCGTCATGCCGGCCATACTGCCCGTGAGGCGCCACGCCCCATAGGATCGGGATACCGGCACAAGCCCGGTGATGACGTCGAAGGGTGCGGGCCATTGATAAGCCATCCTCTCAGGATGAGGACATGGGGAGCGCAGGAGAGCGGCCATCCTCTCAGGATGAGGGCAAGGCAGGCAAAGACTGGGATCATCGGGGGCTGCTATCCTGGACGGCGCAATCCGATCCGGACGGCAGGCAGAACAAGACTTTGAACTCCCTCTTCCCAGGACTCCCTCTTCCCGAGACGGGATAGCGCGAAGGATTGCGGAGCCATCCGCGTCGAGTGCAGTCCTCACCGGCGCCTGCGATGTGCCCTCTCCCGCACGGGGAGGGATTTCAGCGAAACATTCGTCCGGCGATCCCGGGTTCTGCCGCGCAGCCCCGGAATGGCGCCTGACCGTTCATTTCACCCTTGCCCGCGGATGCGCCGCGTTGAACGCATCCATCAGACGGGCCGCATCGACCTTCGTGTAAAGCTGCGTGGTCGAGAGCGAGGCGTGGCCCAGGAGCTCCTGGATGCCGCGCAGGTCTCCGCCTTTGGCGAGGAGATGGGTCGCGAAGGAGTGGCGCAGGGCATGAGGCGTGGCACTGTCCGGCAGACCCAATGCGCCGCGCAACTCCTCGACGGCGAGCTGGATGATGCGCGGCGAGAGCGGACCGCCCCGCGCCCCGACGAAGAGCGGACCCTCCGGCGGGGTCGCATACGGGCAGAGCTGCAGATACTCCTCCACGGCGCGCTGGATGGCTGAGATCACCGGCACGCTGCGCATCTTGCCGCCCTTGCCGGTAACCGTGATCGTATCGATCCCGTCGACCGGCGCATCGCGCCGCTGCAGCCCGAGCGCTTCCGAAATGCGCAGGCCCGCGCCGTAGAGCAGGGAGAGCACGGCGGCGTCGCGCGCCAGGATCCACGGCTTGCGGTTCTCCGACGCCCGCGTCCCGGCATCCGTCACTGCGACGGCCGAGGCGGCGGAGAGGGGGCGCGGCAGGTTCTTGTCCACCTTCGGGGTGCGGATCGCCGCAAAGGCCGAGGCCGTGCCATGGCCCTCCCGCTCCAGATGGCGGGCAAAGGAGCGCAGGGCCGCGAGCTGGCGCATGAGCGAGCGGCTGCCGACCGAATCCATCCGCCGGGCGGCGAGAAACGCCCGGATGTCGAGGGGTTTCAGGCCAAGGATCCCTTTCACGCTCGGCGGCTCGCCGAGATGATGGGTCAGAAAAGCCAGGAACTGACGCAGATCCCGGGCATAGGCCTCGACGGTCTTCGCCGAGAGCCGCCGCTCCTTGGCGAGCGAGGCGAGCCACGCCATCGCCTCGCGGCGGGTGTCGTCCGCGCCGGGGAGGACGAGATCGAGCATCGAAGAGAAGGTCTTTGCATTGGCCACGGCCCACTATCCCCTCACCATGTTGCCAAAGTGTGAAGTCCGGAAGACCGGTTGCGACCTGATGAGGTAATGTCCTGGTCAAACGGGACCGACAGGGGAGAAGGTGCGTGAGTCGAGACGGAAAGAGCGTTCCGGGAACGGACGGGTACGGCGAACAGGCCGACAGCCTCGTCGATTCATATGAAAGCATCGTCTTCGACGACCTGTATCGCCCCCTGCTGGAGCTGTTGCCGGAGACGGGCAGGGCCCTCGACATCGGTGCTGGGACCGGCCGCGATGCCGCGGCCCTGGCGCGGCGCGGCTTCGAGGTTCATGCGGTCGAGCCGACGCCGGAATTGCGGAACCGTGCGCAGAGCCTCCATCCCGACCCGCACATCGTCTGGATCGACGATGGCCTGCCGGATCTGGCGCATGTCCATGCCGGCGGCGAGCGGTTCGATCTCATTCTGATGACCGCCGTGTGGATGCATCTCGACGAACGCGAGCGAAGCCACGCCTTGCCCCGGATTGCGGAGCTGATCGTCCCCGGAGGGAGGCTGTTCATGACCGTTCGCAAGGGGCCGGTGCCCGCCGGGCGGCGGATGTTCGAGGTGCCCATCGATTCGCTGGTCGCACAGGCCCGATCAAGGGGGCTGATGCTTCTTCGGCAGTATGAATTTGCCGACATGCTCGGCCGCAGGGACGTGAGCTGGACCATGCTTGCTTTCGAGAAGGAAAATCGGGTCTAAGCTGTCATCCATGTCCCCGTTGCTCATGCTCCTCCGCTGATGGCTGCCAAGATCGCCGACGTCCTCATCCCGCTGGCGCTCGACACGGCCTATTCCTATGCCGTGCCGGACCACATCGCCCTGGAGGAGGGCGATGTGGTGCAGGTGCCGCTCGCCAACCGCGAGGTGGCGGGCGTCGTCTGGGGGCTTCGTGAGGGGCAGGGCGGGAACCTCAAGAAGGTGACGGGGGTCATCGAGGCGCCGAACCTGTCGCCGAAGATGCGCAAGTTCCTGGACTGGATCGCCTGGTACACCCTGGCGCCCAAGGGCTCGGCGCTGGCCATGGGGCTCAAGATCCCCGATCCGGACCGGCAGGAGGTAGCCCGCGTCGGCGTGAAGCTGGCCGGCGCCCTGCCGAAGCGCATGACGCCCGCGCGGCAGAAGGTGGTCGACGTTGCCCAGGACGGGGTCGTGCGGCTCAAGAGCGAGCTGGCCCATGCGGCCGGCGTGAGCAACGGCGTCGTCGACGGCCTCATCGACGAGGGCACTCTGGAAACCGTGGCGCTCCTGGCCGAGCCCGTCGCCGAGATGCCCGATCCCGCCTTCGGCCACACGGCCCTCTCCGACGGCCAGCGCGAGGCGGCGGATGAGATCGTCGCCGCCATGGGCGAGGAGCATCCCCCCGTGATCCTTCTCGAGGGCGTGACGGGTTCCGGCAAGACCGAGGTCTATTTCGAGGCGGTGGCTCAAGCCTTGGGGACCGGGCGTCAGGCTCTGATCCTCATGCCGGAAATCGCCCTCACGGCTCAGTTCCTCGACCGGTTCACGGCCCGCTTCGGCGTCAAGCCGGCAACCTGGCATTCCGGCGTCACGGGCCGCAGACGCGAACGGCTTTATACGGCCATCGCGTCGGGCGAGGTGAAGGTGGTGGCGGGCGCCCGGTCGGCCCTGTTCCTGCCTTACGCGGATCTCGGCCTCGTCATCGTCGATGAGGAGCACGAGACGGCCTACAAACAGGACGACGGGGTGCATTACCACGCCCGCGACATGGCGGTGGTGCGCGGCAAGATCGAGAATGCTCCCGTGGTGCTGGCCTCCGCCACGCCCTCCATCGAGAGCCGGGTCAACGTGGAGCGCGGGCGCTACCGCCATGTGAAGTTGCCCGAACGATTCGGCGGGCGCTCCATGCCGCAGATCCGGGCCGTGGACCTGCGCAAGGAGCCCATTCCGAAAGGGCGCTGGCTCTCGCCGACCCTGGTGTCGGCGGTGGAGGGCACGGTCGCCCGCGGCGAGCAGGCGCTGCTCTTCCTCAACCGGCGCGGCTATGCGCCGCTGACCCTCTGCCGGGCCTGCGCCCATCGCTACGAATGCCCGAACTGCTCCTCCTGGCTGGTGGAGCACCGGTTCCGTCGCTCCCTCGTGTGCCACCATTGCGGTCACGTGGAGCGCACGCCGCAGGCCTGCGTCGAATGCGGCAGCGTCGATTCGCTGGTGCCCTGCGGCCCCGGCGTCGAGCGGATCGCCGAGGAGGCGGCGGCGCTGTTTCCGGATAAGCGCTGCATCGTGCTCTCCAGCGACTTTCCCGGCGGCACGGAGCGATTGCGGGCGGAGCTCGCCGCCATCGCTGCGGGCGAGTTCGATATCGTCATCGGCACGCAGCTCGTGGCCAAGGGACACAACTTTCCGCTCATGACGCTGGTGGGCGTGCTCGATGCCGATATCGGCCTCACCTCGGGCGACCCGCGCGCCGCCGAGCGCACGTTCCAGATGCTCCAGCAGGTCACAGGCCGCGCCGGGCGCGGCGAGAAGCCCGGGCGGGCGCTGGTCCAGACCTGGCAGCCAGACCATCCGGTGATCGCGGCGCTGATTTCCGGCGATGCGGAGAGGTTCTACGAGGAGGAGACCCGCGTCCGCGAAATGGCGGGCCTGCCCCCGTTCGGGCGCCTCGCATCCCTTATTGTCTCAGCCGCCGAACGCGAGGCGGCGGAGGTCCATGCCCGTGCCATGGCACTCGTGGCGGAGCCTCCGCCCGGCGTCACGGTGCTCGGTCCCGCCGAGGCGCCGCTCGCCCTGATCCGTGGCCGCTACCGCTTCCGGCTCCTGGTGAAGACCGAGCGGGAGGTGGATCTTCAGGCTTACCTGCGCGGCTGGATGGCCCGCTGCCCGAAGATCCGCGGCAACACCCGCGTGTCCATCGACGTGGATCCGCAGAGCTTTTTGTGATCAAGCAAGAGCATCATCAAGACAAGGCACCATGACCAAGATCGTCCACTGCATCCGCCACGGCCAATCCACCTTCAATGCCCATTTCGCCGAGACCGGCGAGGATCCGCTCCACATCGATGCGCCCCTGACCGAGCTGGGCCGGCGGCAGGTGGCCGAGCGGGCGCCCGAGCTGCGCCGGCATCCCTATGAGCTCGTCGTGACCTCGCCGCTGACCCGGGCGATCCAGACCACCATGGGTCTCTTCGGGGACCATCCCGCCTCTCCGTCGATCCTCGTGGAATGCCTCCACCGCGAGTATCTGGAGAGCAGCTGCGACGTGGGGCGGGCCGTCTCCCATCTGTCGCGGGAGTTCCCCCATCTGTCCTTCGGGCATCTGGACGAAGTGTGGTGGCACAACGAGGGCGAGGTGAACGAGCGGGGCTTCGTCTACGAGCCGACCCACGTATTCGAGGAGCGGGTCGAGCGGTTCCGCTCATGGCTTGCCGAGCGGCCGGAGACCATGATCGCCGTCGTCGGCCATGGCACCTTCTTCGGCCGTCTGACCGGACGGTCCCTTGCCAACTGCGAAGTTGCCACCTTGGAACTGTAGAGCATTCTTCGCGAGGCGGTTCCGGCTCGCCGTCAAGAAATGCCGCACAGCAAGGAAAAGAGCTGCTTTCACTCAAGAGGAAGCGGCTCCGGACCTTTCCCTGCACCGGGGGCCGGTTTTTCCCGGCAAGACAGGGCCCAGCTCGCCTTGCGCCTCAGAAAAACCCATGCTAGTGCACCCTCGCCTGACGGGCGGAGAAGGCTTTCGCTCCGGGCTCATTTCCACACCTGACGGGTTTCCCGAGGGCCTCGTTTGCAGGCTGCCCCGGTCCGAGGCCCGTTAAGACACGAGAGAGACGGTTACGTGGCGCAAAGCGGTTCGCATGAAGGACCCCTCCTGTCGGGCGTAGCATTGCGCTATGCTTCGGCGCTGTTCGAGGTCGCTCGGGAAGCGAATGCCGTGGACGCCGTTGCCGGCGACCTCGCCCGCTTCGATCAGATGATCCGCGGCAGCGCCGACTTGCAGCGCCTGATCCAGAACCCCATCTTCACGGCTGAAGAGCAGTCGAACGCGATCGGAGCCCTTCTCGACAAGGCCGGCATTTCGGGTCTTGCGGGCAATTTCATCCGCCTCGTGGCGTCCAAGCGCCGGCTCTTCGCACTGCCCGACATGATCCGCGCCTACCAGAATCTGGTGTCCGACGCGAAGGGCATCGTCCGGGCGCAGGTCACCCTGGCGGAAGCGCCGACCGACACGATCCTGAACGAAATCAAGGCGGCGCTGCGCGACGTCGCCAAGGCTGACGTCTCCGTCGACGTCAAAATCGACCCGAGCCTCATCGGCGGTCTCATCGTGAAGATGGGGTCCCGCATGGTGGATGCCTCGGTGCGCACCAAACTCAATTCCATTCGTCTAGCGATGAAAGAGGTCCGCTGATGGACATTCGAGCCGCTGAGATCTCCGCGATCCTCAAAGAGCAGATCAAGAACTTCGGTACCGAGGCTGAAGTCACCGAAGTCGGACAGGTTCTGTCCGTCGGTGACGGCATTGCCCGTTGCTACGGCCTCGACAAGGTCCAGGCCGGTGAGATGGTCGAATTCGAGAGCGGCGTGCGCGGCATGGCCCTCAACCTCGAGACCGACAACGTCGGCGTCGTGGTGTTCGGCTCCGACCGCGAGATCGCCGAAGGCCAGACCGTGAAGCGCACCGGCGCCATCGTGGACGTGCCGGTCGGCAAGGGCCTGCTCGGCCGCGTCGTCGACGCGCTCGGCAACCCCATCGACGGCAAGGGCCCGATCGAGGCCACCGAGCGCCGCCGCGTGGACGTGAAGGCTCCCGGCATCATTCCGCGCAAGTCGGTGCACGAGCCGATGGCGACGGGCCTCAAGGCCATCGACGCCCTGATCCCGGTTGGCCGCGGCCAGCGCGAGCTGATCATCGGCGACCGCCAGACCGGCAAGACCGCCGTCGTGCTCGACACGATTCTGAACCAGAAGCCGCTGAACCAGGGCGACGACGAGAGCCAGAAGCTCTACTGCGTCTATGTCGCCGTCGGTCAGAAGCGCTCCACGGTTGCCCAGTTCGTGAAGGTTCTCGAAGAGCAGGGCGCTCTCGAGTACTCCATCATCATCGCGGCCACCGCTTCGGACCCGGCTCCGATGCAGTTCTTGGCGCCCTTCTCCGGCTGCGCCATGGGCGAGTTCTTCCGCGACAACGGCATGCATGCCGTGATCGTGTATGACGACCTGTCTAAGCAGGCCGTCGCCTACCGTCAGATGTCCCTGCTGCTGCGCCGCCCGCCGGGCCGCGAGGCTTATCCGGGCGATGTGTTCTACCTGCACTCCCGCCTGCTCGAGCGCGCTGCGAAGCTCAACGAGAGCCAGGGCGCAGGCTCGCTCACCGCTCTGCCGGTCATCGAGACGCAGGCCAACGACGTGTCGGCCTACATCCCGACCAACGTGATCTCGATCACCGACGGCCAGATCTTCCTCGAGACGGACCTGTTCTACCAGGGCATCCGCCCGGCGGTGAACGTCGGCCTCTCGGTGTCGCGCGTGGGCTCCTCGGCCCAGACGAAGGCGATGAAGAAGGTCGCAGGCAAGATCAAGGGCGAGCTGGCCCAGTACCGCGAGATGGCGGCCTTCGCCCAGTTCGGCTCCGATCTCGACGCGACGACCCAGCGCCTGCTGAACCGCGGCTCGCGCCTGACGGAACTCCTGAAGCAGCCGCAATTCTCGCCGCTGAAGATGGAAGAGCAGGTCGCCGTGATCTATGCCGGTGTGAACGGCTACCTCGACAACCTGCCCCTCAACCGGGTGCGTGCGTTCGAGGACGGTCTGCTCTCGCTCCTGCGCAGCAAGCACGCCGATATCCTCGACGCCGTCCGCGCTTCGAAGGACCTGTCGAGCGACTCCGAAGCGAAGCTCAAGGACGTGGTCCAGAACTTCGCTAAGTCTTTCTCGTAAGAGTCTTTCTCGTAAGATCCAGCCGGTTTTCCGGAGAGGGTAGGGCCGCTCGATGCCGAGCTTAAAAGACCTTCGTAACCGCATCGCCTCGGTCAAGGCGACGCAGAAGATCACCAAGGCCATGCAGATGGTGGCCGCCGCGAAGCTGCGCCGCGCGCAGAGTGCGGCGGAAGCCGCGCGTCCTTATGCAGAGCGCATGGCCGTGGTGCTCGGCAATCTCGCGTCCGGCATCACCGTCGGACCCGAGACGCCGCGTCTTCTGGCCGGCACCGGCTCCGACCGCGTTCACCTGCTGATCGTCTGCACCGCCGAGCGTGGCCTCTGCGGCGCGTTCAACTCCTCAATCGCTCGTCTTGCCCGCGACCATGCCAACCGGCTCCTCGCCGAGGGCAAGACGGTCAAGATCATCTGCGTCGGCAAGAAGGGCTACGACATCCTGCGTCGCCAGTTCGCCGAGCAGATCATCGAGCTCGTCGACCTGCGCTCCGTGCGCCAGCTCGGCTTCGAGCAGGGCGACATGATCGCCCAGAAGGTGCTCTCGCGCTTCGACGCGGGAGAGTTCGACGTGGCGACGCTGTTCTACTCGCGCTTCCGTTCGGTGATCGCCCAGATCCCGACGGCGCAGCAGATCATCCCGGCCCAGATCGAGGCCACGGGCACTTCGTCCGACGCGGTCTACGATTACGAGCCCGACGAAGGCGAGATCCTGACGACGCTCCTGCCGCGGAACCTCACCGTGCAGATCTTCCGTGCGCTGCTCGAGAACGCCGCTTCCGAACAGGGCGCCCGCATGAGCGCCATGGACAATGCGACCCGCAACGCGGGCGAGATGATCAAGAAGCAGACGATGACCTACAACCGGTCGCGTCAGGCGATGATCACCAAGGAACTGATCGAAATCATTTCGGGCGCCGAGGCGCTCTGACAAGCATCCGAGAGGAGCCAATCATGGCCAACACAGCCACCACCCCGCGCGCAGCGACCGGTCACATCACCCAGGTCATCGGCGCCGTCGTCGACGTGCAGTTCGAAGGCCACCTGCCGGAGATCCTGAACGCCCTCGAGACCACCAACGGCGGCAACCGCCTCGTGCTCGAAGTGGCCCAGCAGCTCGGTGAGAGCACCGTGCGCTGCATCGCCATGGACACCTCCGAGGGCCTAGTCCGCGGCCAGCCCGTCACCGACACCGGCGCTCCGATCTCGGTTCCCGTCGGCACCGCCACCCTCGGCCGCATCATGAACGTCATCGGCGAGCCGGTGGACGAAGCCGGCCCGATCGTCGGCGAAGGCACCCGCGCCATCCATCAGCCCGCTCCGTCCTATGCCGAGCAGTCCACCGAGGGTCAGATCCTCGTGACGGGCATCAAGGTCGTCGACCTGCTCGCTCCCTACGCCAAGGGCGGTAAGATCGGCCTCTTCGGTGGCGCCGGCGTCGGCAAGACCGTGCTGATCATGGAGCTCATCAACAACGTCGCGAAGGCGCACGGCGGCTACTCCGTGTTCGCCGGTGTCGGCGAGCGCACCCGTGAAGGCAACGACCTCTATCACGAGATGATCGAGTCGAAGGTGAACGTGGATCCCCGCGAGTCCGGATCGGCCGCCGGTTCCAAGTGCGCCCTCGTCTACGGCCAGATGAACGAGCCTCCGGGCGCCCGCGCCCGCGTCGCGCTCACCGGCCTCACCGTCGCCGAGAACTTCCGTGACCAGGGCCAGGACGTGCTGTTCTTCGTGGACAACATCTTCCGCTTCACCCAGGCGGGCTCCGAGGTTTCGGCGCTTCTCGGCCGTATTCCTTCGGCCGTGGGCTACCAGCCGACCCTGTCCACCGACATGGGCGCCCTACAGGAGCGCATCACCACCACGACCAAGGGCTCGATCACCTCGGTGCAGGCCATCTACGTGCCCGCCGACGACCTGACCGACCCGGCTCCGGCCACGTCCTTCGCCCACCTCGACGCCACGACCGTGCTGTCGCGTTCGATCGCCGAGAAGGGCATCTACCCGGCGGTGGACCCGCTCGACTCGACCTCGCGCATGCTCTCCGCCGCGATCGTCGGCGAGGAGCACTACAACACCGCCCGTCAGGTCCAGCAGGTGCTGCAGCGCTACAAGGCGCTCCAGGATATCATCGCGATCCTGGGCATGGACGAGCTTTCCGAAGAGGACAAGCTCACCGTCGCCCGCGCCCGCAAGATCGAGCGCTTCCTGTCGCAGCCCTTCCACGTGGCGGAAGTGTTCACCGGCTCGCCGGGCAAGCTGGTCGCGCTCGAAGACACCATCAAGGGCTTCAAGGGTCTCGTCGACGGTCAGTACGATCACCTTCCCGAGGCTGCCTTCTACATGGTCGGCACCATCGAGGAAGCCGTCGAGAAGGCCCAGCGCCTGGCTGCCGAAGCGGCCTAAATCAAACTCAGCAGCATCCCGGAGCCGTGCCCGCACGCTCCGGGATGTTCTTGTCCAAGCGTATCTCCCAAACGATTCCCGACCCGCTCACCGGAGACGGGATGACGAGGAGCTCAGATGGCTACCTTCACTTTCGAACTGGTCTCTCCCGAGCGTGTGCTGTTCTCCGGCGACGTCGATGCCGTCGTGCTGCCGGCGACCGAGGGCGACATGACGGTTCTGGCCGGCCATTCGCCGGTGATGACCACCCTCAAGACCGGGTTCCTCGTCGTCACCAGCACGCCCGGCAACGGCCGGCGGGTGCTTGTGCGCGGCGGCTTTGCCGACGTGAACCAGAACGGTCTCACGGTTTTGGCCGAGCGCGCTCTCCCTGAGGAAGAGCTGACCCAGGATATCCTCGATCAGGAAATCCTGACGGCCGAAATGCATTACGACGCCACCAACGAACCGGCCGCCAAGCACGCCGCCGAATCGGCCATCGCGCAGCTGCGCGAAGCCAAGGCTGCCCTGAACTTCTAAGTCTGAAACAACCCGGCCCCGAGCCGGGTTTTTCTTTGATGGACCACGCCGCACCGCTCATCCTGACGCTCCAGCTCGACGAACGCTCCTTCGCCTTCTTCGACGAGCAGAGACGGCGCTACTTTCCGACTGAGCGGAACTTCATCCCGGCCCATCTGACGCTGTTTCACAACTTGCCCGGCGAGCACCTTGCTTCCATTCAGCACGACATCGAGGCGTGCGCCTCACGCCGGCAACCTTTCATGCTCGACGTGACAGGCCTGCGCTCCCTCGGGCGCGGCGTCGCCTACATGCTGGAAGCCGCCGAGCTGACGGACATGCGCCGGGCTTTGGCCTTGCGATGGAATGACTGGCTCAAGCCGCAGGATCGTCAGAACCACCAGCCGCATGTAACGGTGCAGAACAAGGTCGATCCCACACAGGCGCGGGCTCTCCTGGAAGAATTGAGCGACGGCTTCCAACCGTTCCAGGTTGCGGCTGTCGGGCTGGAGCTATGGTGGTATCGCGGCGGGCCATGGGAGAGGGTCGGCAGATTCGGCTTTACGGCCCGCTGATATGCAACACGTCATGGCCGGGCTCGACCCCGCCATCCCTAGCCGAAGAGCGCAGCGTTTCAGATAATCGGGATCACCGGCACAAGGCCAGTGATGACGGGGAGGAGGCGCCGTACGGACGATGGAGGCCGCGCGTGGCCGCGCTACTCCCCCATGGCGATCAGGTTCGCGTTGCCGCCGGCAGCCGCGGTGTTGATCGTCACCGTCTGCTCGGTGGCGAAGCGCAGGAGGTAGTGCGGACCGCCGGCCTTCGGACCCGTGCCGGAAAGGCCATGTCCGCCGAAGGGCTGGACGCCGACCACCGCGCCGATCATGTTGCGGTTCACATAGACATTGCCCACTGACAGAGCCTGCACCACACGCTCCACGGTCGCATCGATGCGCGAATGGACGCCGAGGGTCAGGCCATAACCGGTGCCCTCAATGGCCCGCAGCACGCCTTCCAGGCGGTCCGCTTTATAGCGCACCACGTGCAAAACTGGACCGAACACTTCCTGCGCGAGATCATGGGGCTTGCCCAGCTCGAAGATGTGCGGCCCGACATAGGTCCCGGTGGCCGGTGCCTCACCGGCGTAATGCACTTTGGACGAGCGCTTCATCGCGTCGATATGCGCGTCGAGCTTCTCCTTCGCCTCGCGGTCGATCACCGGGCCCACATGGGTCGAGATTTCACGGGGATCGGCGATCTTCAATTCGCGCGCATTGCCGGCGATCATCTCGATCATGCGATCGGCCACATCGTCCTGCACGCAGAGCAGCCGCAGGGCGGAGCAGCGTTGCCCGGCCGATCGGAACGCCGAGGTCACCACATCGTCGGCGACCTGCTCAGGGAGAGCGGTTGCATCCACGATCATCGCGTTGATGCCGCCGGTCTCGGCGATCAGCGGCACGATGGCCGCATCCTTGTTGGCGAGCGTTCGATTGATGATGCGCGCCACCTCGGTCGAGCCCGTGAAGACTACGCCGGCGACATCCTTGTGCTCCACGAGACGCGCACCCACGCGGCCGTCGCCCGGCACGAGGTGAAGCGCCGTCTTCGGCACGCCCGCCTCGTGCAGGATGCGCACGGCAAGATCGGCGACCAGCGGCGTCTGCTCGGCGGGTTTCGCCACCACCGCGTTGCCCGCCATCAGCGCGGCGCTGACCTGGCCGAGGAAGATCGCGAGGGGAAAGTTCCAGGGCGAGATCGCCACGAAGACGCCACGCCCACGCAGGCGGAGCACGTTGCTCTCGCCCGTGGGCCCGGGCATCGCTTCGCCCGAGCCGAACAAGGTGCGGCCCTGAACGGCATAGTAGCGCAGGAAATCGACCGCTTCGCGCACTTCCGAGAGCGCATCGTCGAGGGTCTTGCCGGCTTCGACCTGCAGCAGGTAGAGCAGCGCACCGCGTCGTTCCTCCAGCAGATCGGCGGCGCGCTGGAGTGCCTTGGCGCGGGCATTCGCATCCGTGCGGCTCCACTGGGCGAAGCCCGCCTGCGCCGCCGCCATGGCGCGGTCGGCCACCTCCGGTGAGGCTTCGGTCACGTGGCCGGCCACCGTCGTGCCGTCGATGGGACTGACGACAGGCCGGGAGGTACCGGATGCCGCTTTGCCGTCGATCAGCGGCTCGGCCTTGAAGCTCTGCGCGCTGCGCTTGATCTCGGCGAGGAGCGCGTCGAGCGAGGCCTGGTGGCCGAACTCCACGCCCTTCGAATTGGCGCGCTCGGGGCCATAGAGATCGCGCGGCAGGGGAAGCTTGGGATGACGCGCCTTGTCGGCGGACACGATGATGTCGGCCGGACGCTTCAAGAGGGACTGGACCGGGACGTTGGTATCGGCCGCGACCGACACGAAGGAGGAATTCGCGCCGTTCTCCAACAGACGACGCACGAGATAGGCGAGAAGATCGCGATGGCCGCCCACCGGCGCGTAGGCGCGGCAGGCGAGGCCCGGATTGTCCTCCAGCAGGCGCGCGTAGAGCGCCTCGCCCATGCCGTGCAGGCGCTGGAACTCATAGCCCTCCGTGCCGCCGGCGCGCTCGATGATGGACGCGACGGTCAGTGCATTGTGCGTGGCGAATTGCGGATAGATGCGCGGGCGCAAGGACAGCATCTTCTCGGCACAGGCTATGTAGTGCAGATCCGTCATCGCCTTCCGGGTGAAGACCGGATAATCGTCGAGGCCGCGCTCCTGGGCACGCTTCACCTCCGTGTCCCAATAGGCGCCCTTCACGAGGCGCACCATGAGCTGACGGTCATAGCGCTCCGCCATGGCCGCGATGGCGTCGACCACCGATCCGGCCCGCTTCTGATAGGCCTGGATGGCGAGGCCGAAGCCCTTCCAGTCGGCGAGCGAAGGATCGGCGAGCACGGCTTCGATCACCTCGAGCGAGAGTTCGAGCCGGTCGGCCTCCTCGGCATCGACGGTGAAGTTGAGATCGTAGGACTTCGCTTGTCGCGCCAGTTCGATCACGAGCGGTACCAGCTCGCGCATGACCCGCTCACGGCTTGTGGCCTCGTAGCGCGGATGAAGGGCCGAGAGCTTCACCGAGATCCCGGGCCGATTCGGCAGCGGCTCGTTCCCGGCGGAGCGGCCGATGGCGTCGATGGCGGAGGCGTAGGACTCGAAATAGCGGCGGGCATCATCGGCGGTGCGGGCGCCTTCGCCCAGCATGTCGAAGGAATAGCGGTAGAGGCGGCCCTTGGACGACGTGGCGCGCTTCAACGCCTCCTCGATGGTCTGGCCGAGCACGAAGTGGTTGCCCATCACCCGCATGGCCTGACGGGTGGCCGTTCGCACAGCGGGAAGGCCGAGGCGCTTGGTGAGCTGGCCGAGAATGCTCTCCGGCGTCTCGCCGGGCTGGATGATGCGCGCCGTGATGCCGAGCGCCCAGGCGGAGGCCGACACGAGGAAGGCATCCGACTTCGACTCGTGACCGGCGAAATCGGCCTGACCCAGCTTGTCCTCGATCAACCGGTCGGCGGTGGCCCCATCCGGCACCCGTAGCAGAGCCTCGGCGAGAACCATCAGGGCGAGGCCTTCCTCGGTGGAAAGCGCATATTCCCGCAGCATCTCCTCGACGCCGCCGAGCCCGCCGCCCTTGGCGCGGATCGCCTCGATTAGGCGGGTGGCCTGCTCGTCCACGCGTGTCTCCCGCTCCGGCGAGAGCCGCGCGCCGGCAAGAAGGCGGGCAGCGAGAGCCCTGTCGTCTTCCGCGAAGGGCGGGTTGAAGGGCAGGGCGGTGCCGGGGGCAGGGCTCATGGTAAATCCTCTGGATGTTTCATGGAATATATGAGGCCGGCGGCCGCGTTTCGATGGCGAAATTGCCGATTTTGCCTTAATAGCGGTGGCAAGAATGCAGGAAGACCGTGAAAATGACGGATTTGGACCGGATCGATCGCAAGATCCTCAAAGCTCTCCAGGCCGATGGCCGCATCGCCACCGTGGAGCTTGCCGAAAAGGTGGGGCTGTCGCCCACCTCCACGGGTGAGCGCGTGAAGCGCCTGCAGCGGGACGGTGTCATTGCCGGGTATGGCGCGAGGCTCGATCCGCACCGGCTCGGCCTCGAACTTTTGGTGTTCGTCGAAGTCTCCCTCGACAAGACGACTCCGGACGTTTTCGAGAAATTCGCCGCCGCCGTGAAACGGGCGCCCGAGGTTCTGGAATGCCACATGGTGGCCGGCGGCTTCGACTACCTGGTGAAGACCCGCGTGGCCGACATGGCCGCCTATCGCCGCTTCCTCGGCGAGATCCTCCTCACCCTCCCGGGCGTGAAGGAGACCCGCACCTATGCGGTGATGGAGGAGGTGAAGAGCGACGGCATGCTGCCTGTGTGACCTCCGCACCATGTCCTGGCCGTCCCCGGACTCGATCCGGGGAGTTGCCCTGCCATCTTCGCCTTGCCGCTTTTCCGTCCTCTTACCTCATCCTGAGGAGCAGCCGTGAGGCTGCGTCTCGAAGGAGGATCCGGTGCACTCTGGAAGTTCCTTCGAGACGGTCACTCCGTGACCTCCTCAGGATGAGGGCGGAGGGGTTGGAAATGCAGATGGGAATCACCGGCGCAAGGCCGGTGATGACGATCAAAGAAGGTGCCTCAGCTGGAAATCGCTTCCGGCTCGTTCTTCGTCTTCCAGAGGGAGAACACGACACCCCCGGCGATCAGGGCGAGTGTGACGCCGAGCGAGATGGTGGGATCGAGCTTGCCCACGATCTGGTTCCAGAAGATCTTGCCGCCGATGAAGACGAGCACCAGCGCCAGGGCGTATTTCAGGTAGTGGAACCGGTGCACCATGGCGGCCAACGCGAAATAGAGCGCCCGGAGGCCGAGGATCGCCATGATGTTGGCCGTGTAGACCACGAAGGTGTCCGTGGTGATGGCGAAGATCGCCGGCACCGAGTCCACCGCGAAGATCAGGTCGGCGACGTTGATCACCACGAGAGCGAGGAACAGCGGCGTCGCCCAGGTGACGATCCTCCCTGTTTTCGGATCGGGCTCGCGCACGAAGAAACGCTGGTCGTGAAGACGGTTCGTCACCCGCATGTGCTTGCGCAGGAACCGAACGAGCGGGTTCTTCTCGATGTCGGGATCGCTCTCCTGAACGACCAGCATCTTGATGCCCGTCGCGATGAGGAAGGCGCCGAAAACATAGAGAATCCAGGAATATTCCTGCACCAAGGCGGCGCCCAGGGCGATCATGATGCCGCGCAGGATGATGACGCCGATGATGCCCCACACAAGGGCGCGGTACTGGTATTTTCGGGGGATCGCGAAATAGCTGAAGATCAGCGAGATCACGAAAACGTTGTCGATGGACAGGGACTTCTCGATGAAGAAGCCCGTGAAGTAGGCGATGCCCGCATGGCTGCCATCCTGGGTTACCAGGAGCCCGGTCTCGAACGACCACCAGATATAGGCGCCGAAGAGCACCGAGATGCCGATATAGAAAGCGGACAGGAGAAGGCTCTCCTTCACGCCGAGTTCCTTGTCCTTCCTGTTGAGGACACCGAGATCGAAAGCGAGGAGAAAAACGACAAGGCTCAGGAAAGCCGTCCACATCCAGACGGGCTTCCCCAGCCATTCCATAAGCAGGAATTCTGGCATAACCGGACCTTTGATTGCTTCTGTTCAAGCATCGGCTCCGACATCACAGTCGCGTGCTTACGTCCTGCCAGAGGGGCCCGGGCGCCGATGGGACCGACGTGGGAAGCCCTCCCGCAACCGTCAAGGGGCTTGAGGCTGAGAACGCCTGCTCAATTTTGCGTCATGTGCCTGCTCCGGGAGCAGGAATGCCCGGGCAAGAGACTTGACCCGGAGAGCCGATCTGATTGCATGGTCAAGGACCGGTCAGGCGGCCGAAAAGAGTGCCACGGGGCTCCAGACCATAAAATCAGAGGTGACGGTGATGTTTGCGGATCGATCGAAGGCGAAATGGATCAAGGGGATGCTGGCGGGCGCCGCCGTGCTTCTCGGGTCCGCTTCCGCCCAGGCTCAGACACCGGTGCGGTTCTCCCTGGACTGGCGCTGGGAAGGGCCGGCGGCCCCCTTCGCCGTTGCGATCGACAAAGGCTACTTCAAGGCCGAGGGGCTCGATGTGACGATCGATCCGGCGGCGGGCTCCCGCGAGCCGATCTCCCGCGTGGCCTCCGGAACCTACGATGTGGGCTTCGGCGACGTGAACTCTCTCGTGCGCTTCCGCGACGAGAACCCGGGCACCGACATCAAGGCCGTGATGGTGATCTACGACCGTCCGCCCTTCGCCATCATCGGACGCAAGAGCCGCGGCATTTCCAAGGAGGTGTCGAGCCTTCAGGGCAAGAAGCTCGGCGCTCCCGCGGCCGATGGCGCCTTTGCGCAATGGCCGATCTTCAAGGCCGTCAACAAGATCGATGATTCCACCATGAAGTTCGAGAATGTGGGCTTCCCGGTCCGCGAGCCCATGCTGGCGCAGGGCGAGGTGGATGCGGTGTTCGGCTTTTCCATGTCCTCCTACGTCAACCTGAAATCCCGCGGCGTGCCGGCGGACGACATCGTCGTGATGCTCATGAGCGATTACGGGGTCGATCTCTACGGGAACACCATCATCGTTTCCCAGAAATTCGCCCAGGAGAAGCCGGAGGCCGTGAAAGGCCTGCTGCGCGCGATCATGAAGGGCGTGCAGGATACGGTGAAGGACCCCTCGAGCGCGGTCGATTCGGTGATCAAGCGCAACGACGTGGCCAAGAAGGACGTGGAGCTCGAGCGCCTCAAGATGGTGCTGGAGCAGAACATGATCACCCCATGGGTCAAGGAGAACGGCTTCGGCGGCATCGACAAGGACCGCTTCGCCAAGGCCCTTGATCAGATCGGCCTGACCTTCACCTACAAGGCGAAGCCTGAGGTCGGTGCCGTGTTCACGGAGGAATTCTTGCCCGCTGCCGACCAGCGCAAAGTGAACTGATATCGCGAGCCCGGCTGCAGCCGGGCTCTTCATTTTGGGCTCACAGGCTTCGTGTCATGAAACCCTTCGTCGACATTCACGATGTCACCCACGTCTATGCGCGGGCGGAGGACGGTCTTCCGGCCGTCAGAAACCTGAACCTGAAGGTGAACGAGGGTGAGTTCGCCGCCATCGTCGGCCCGTCGGGCTGCGGCAAGTCCACGCTCATGAAGCTCGCCACCGGGTTGCAGTTTCCCCGCGAGGGCAGCGTGATCGTGGATGGCAGGCAAGTGGGAGCTCCTGTCAAACTCGCCGGCATGGCCTTCCAGAACCCTACCATGCTGCCCTGGCGCACGACTCTCGCCAACATTCTCCTGCCGCTCGAGATCGTGGAACCGCACCGCTCACGGCTGCGCCGTCACAAGGCGGAGTATGTCGCCAAGGCCGAGAGCCTTCTTGCCCAGGTGGGGCTGAAGGGGCAGGGAGACAAGTTTCCCTGGCAGCTCTCGGGCGGCATGCAGCAGCGAGCCTCCCTCTGCCGCGCACTGATCCATGAACCGAAGCTCCTGATGCTCGACGAGCCCTTCGGTGCGCTCGACAGCTTCACCCGCGAGGAATTGTGGTGCGTGATGCGTGATCTCCACGCGGCGCAGAAGGTCACGATCATCCTCGTCACCCACGATCTGCGCGAGGCCGCCTTCCTGGCGGACCGGATCTTCTGCATGAGCGCGCGGCCCGGCCGGATCGTTGCCGAGCGGGCGGTGGAGTTCCCGCGGCCGCGGGAACTCGAAATCACCTACTCGCCGGAATTCTCCGTCCTCGTCCATGAATTGCGCGGCCACATCGCGCAGGCGCGCAAGGCGGCTTGAGAGTTCCATGAAAACCAAGAATCAGCTCGCCCTTGCCCCCTGGGTCTTCACCATCGGTTTCTTCGCCCTGTGGGAGCTTCTCTGTCACGTTCTGAAGATTTCGAGCTTCATCCTGCCGGCTCCTTCCACGATCCTGCACGCCGTATGGGAGTACCGGAGCCAGCTCGCCTACCATGCCATGCACACCCTGTGGATGACCCTGGCCGGCTTCGGCCTCGCGGTCGGGTTCGGGCTGCTGCTCGGGATGGTGCTCGGCTCCTCGCGGCTCATCAATGCCGGCTCCTACCCGCTGCTCGTGGGCTTCAACTCGATCCCGAAGGTGGCCGTGGTGCCGATCCTCGTGTTCTGGTTCGGCGTCGGCTGGGTGCCGCCCGTCATGACGGCCTTCCTGATCTCGTTCTTTCCCATCGTGGTCAACGTCGCCACCGGCATCTCCACGGTGGAGCCGGAAATGGAGGACGTGCTGCGGGCGCTCGGCGCCTCGAAGCGTGACATCGTGTTCAAGGTCGGCCTGCCCCGCGCCATGCCGTATTTCTTCGGCTCCCTGAAGGTTGCGATCACGCTCGCCTATGTGGGCTCCGTCATCGGCGAGCAGAATGCCTCGAATGTCGGCATCGGCAATCTGCTCACCCGCGCGTCCGCGGCCTTCGAGGTGCCCCTCGTCTGGGCCGCCCTCGTGGTGCTCGCGGTGCTCGGCGTCGTCATGTACGCGATCACGGCCTATGCGGAGCGATCCATGACCGGCTGGGCGCAGCGCTCGCAGATGGCGGCGTGAGATAGGCTCTCGCCTTTTTAAAGAGCTCTTGAGCGGCTGAGGCCTTCACGCCATGGCCGGGTCTGTCCCGGCCGTCCCGATCGGAAGAGCGCTGGGCTTTTCGCAATCGGGATCACCGGCACGAGGCCGGTGGTGACGTGCAGAGGGTCGGCCTTCTGCGAAGACCAGAGCCAAGTCTTACCTCCTCAACGACAGCGGATTGTCCGACAATGCCGTCGCATCGGGCTGATCGACGGCGGGGCGCCCGAGAAAGGCGTCCCAGAGTTTTTCCACCGTCTCGCGCTCCAGATCGTCCACGATGAAGACGATGCGGCTGCGCCGGTCCTCGCTCGGCCACGACGGCAGCACGGCGGGAACGTGGATGACATGCTGTACGCCGTGAATCACGACCGGATGCTCCGGATCCTCCGCCAGGGCCACGAGCCCCTTCACCCGCAGCAGTTTCGATCCTTGAGACGAACGCAGGAGATCCAGGAACATGTCGAGCGTGCCCAGGCGGATGGGCTGATCGCTCGTGAGGCAGAAGGCGCGGATCCTCTCGTCGTGCCGGTTCACGTCGTGATGATGGTGATGACCCTCGTCGTGATGGTGGTGGTGATGTCCGTGCTGGTGCGCATGGCTCTCGCGCTCCGCCTCCTCCACGGCCTCCGTCTTCAGCCATTCGGACACGTCGGCGATCTTGCCGTCGAGGCCGAAGAGGCCGCCTGAGATGACCGCCTCCGCCGGAGCATCCGCCTCCAGGAGAGCGGCGCCGGGATTGAGCTGGTGCAATCTCTCGCGCAGACGGGCGAGGCCGTCCTGGTCTTGAACGAGATCGGTCTTGGCGATGACGATCCGCTCGGCGACGGCCGCCTGCTTCACGGCTTCGCGATGCCCGTCCAGGGTGGCGGAGCCGTTGACCGCGTCGACCACCGTCACCACGCCTTCGACTGCGTAGCGCATCGAAAGATAGGGATGGTAGAGCACGGCATGGAGGATGGGCGCCGGATCGGCGAGGCCCGTGGTCTCGATGATCACGCGCTTGAACGGCAGGATCCGGTCGTTGTCGCGCTTGCGCAGCAGGTCCTCGAGCGTCGCGATGAGGTCGCCGCGGACGGTGCAGCAGAGGCAGCCGGCCGAGAGCAGCACCATTCCTTCGTCGACGGTTTCCACCAGCAGGTGATCGAGGCCGATCTCGCCGAACTCGTTCATGATCACCACCGTGTCCTGCAGCGCCGGATCCTTCAGGAGCCGGTTGAGCAGCGTCGTTTTCCCAGAGCCCAGGAAGCCGGTGAGGATGGTGAGCGGGATCGGCGCGGGAGGGGTCATGATCGTCATCCTATCAATCGGCAATCGGCACAAGGGCGGCGCTCTTGGGGCGGCGCTGTTCCAGCAGAACGTTGGTAATGATGGCCGCCAGCACAAGGCCCCCGCCAGCGATCTGCAGCGGAGTCAGGGTCTCGTTCAGGATCAGGGCTGAGGACACAGCCGCCACCACCGGCTCTGCGCAGTAGATGATCCCGGCCGCCACCGCGGTGATGCGCCCGAGCGCCAGGAACTGCAGGACGAATCCGCCGATATAGCCGGCGATTGTCATCGCGACGGCGAAAGGCGCCAGGGCCAGGATCGACGGCGGCGCGAACTGTCCCGCGGCGAGGCTGATGAGGATTGCGGTCGGCAGAATGACCAGTTGGACCCAGAACACCTTTGCCACCACGCCTGTCCTGGTGCAGCGCGCGGCCGTGAAGAACTGGATGGCCGTCGTGATGCTGGCGCCGAGGGCAAGAGCCAGACCGCGCCAGTCGAGATCGGAAAAGGCCGGCCCTACCACCAGACAGACGCCGATGGTCGCGATGACGACGATCCCGACGAGGGACTGCGTCAGCGGTGTCTTCTCCACGAAGGGATTCGTGAGGACGATGATGATGGGATAGGTGTAGAACACGACTGCCGCGACCGTCACCGGAATGAAGGCAACGGACGAAAGATAGCAGATGCCCTGGAGAGCACTGGAGATACCGAGGAGGAGGAGCTTTCCCCGCTCCTCCCGCGCGGCCCTCAGGGAGCTCCTCATGACGGCCGCGACGATGCCGACCAGCACCAGCATCAGAAGAACCCGGTAGACCACGATGGCCGACCCGCTGGCTCCCGCGAAGGAAGCCATGCGCGCATAGACGATGTTGAAGCCGTAGAGGCCGGCCGAGGCGAGGGCGAAGAACAGGCCGTTGGCGGCAGAGGAGGAGCGGGTCATCGCGACATTTTGGTTTTGGACGCCGCACCGTTCGCGTGGATCGCCCGCGAAAGCAAGGGATCAAGCAAAACGCCCGGTCGATGACCGGGCGTTGCAGACGTTTCGTGGCGTGCTGATCAGTTCGCGACGGATTTGGGCTTCGCGGCGGCATCGGCCTTTTGCGGAGCCTTGGCGGCAGGCTTGGAGGCGGGCTTGGCGCTGCCGCTCACCGGCTTGACGGCGACGCTGGCGCGCGGCTGCTCCTTGCCCTTCGCCGTGGCCTTCACGGGCTCCTTGTCGGCAGCCTTCTTATCGTCGGATCCCTTGGCATCAGCGTCCTTGGCGTCAGCCTCCTTGGCATCGGCCTCCTTGGCATCGGACTTTTTGGCCGGTGTCTTCTTGGAGGCGGTGGCCTTCTTGGTCTTCGCCTTGCGGGCCTGCTCGGCGGCCTCTTCCGCTGCGGCTTGCGCGGCGAGCTCGGCCTCGGAGGGAGGATTCAGCCCGATCCAGACGCGCTCCGGCTGAACGGCGGTGCGGGGGCCGAGCACGGTGCGCACCGGCTTCTCGGCCGAGGCGCCGGCAAAGGCCATGACTTCGGAGGTGAACAGGTTCGGGATGTTGCTGTCGGTCTCGGCGACCGCCGGCGTATCTTCCTCCTGCGGCATGGGCCCGCGCCGGTCGCAGATGACGGGGCGCATGTCCGGCGGCGTGGCGTTGGTCGAGGCCGGCAGGGCTGCGAGCTCGGGATTGGTGAAGTTCACCTTGCTGTTGAAGCCGCGGTCGAACAGTTCGGCGGCCTTGATCGTGCGCTCGTTGGCCGAGGGGGCACCGAGCACGACCGTGATCAGATGGCGGCCGTTGCGGGTGGCGCTCGCCACCACGTTGAAGCCGGCCGAGCAGATGAAGCCGGTCTTCATGCCGTCGGCGCCGGGGTAGCGGCCGATGAGCCCGTTGGTGTTGCGCATGATGCGCCGGCCGAACTGGACCGCGCCGATATCGAACAGATCTTTATGATCGGGGAATTCCAGCAGCAGCGCACGGGCCAGAATCGCCATGTCGCGGGCCGAGGTCTGGTTGCGCTCGTCCGGAAGACCATGGGGATTGGCGAAGCGGCTGCTGGCCATGCCGAGGCGCTGGGCATGGGCGTTCATCAATTCCGCAAAACCATCGATCGAGCCGCCGATGTTCTCGGCGATGGTCGCGGCGACATCGTTCGCCGACTTGACCATCATGATCTTGAGAGCGTTGTCGAGACGGATCTCCGTGCCGGGCTTGAAGCCCATCTTGGACGGGGGGAGGGCCGCCGCTCCATCGGTCACGGTGAGCAGGGTCTCCATGCTCATCTGGCCGGAGCGGACCTTGTCCAGGGCCACATAGGCCGTCATCAGCTTGGTGATCGAGGCCGGAAACCAGGGTTCGGTCGCCCGCTCCGCGTGCAGGACGCGGCCGGATTCGAGTTCAACGACAAGAGCAGGGCCGCCGGCGGCCAGAGCCGAACCGCTTATCAGGGCGGCAAGGGCAAAGGCTGTCACGCGGAGGGCTCGGCTAACGTTCATGCGGAACGACTCCTTGGCTTCGTCCAACGATAGGAGAGGATCGATCAAAGCCCCGCCTGTCAGCTGGGCCATTTCTAGTCCCAAACCATGGCCTTGGCTAGGCTGGGCGGATTTTTGCTTGTTTGTACCGCCCTTCTTAACGAAATCCATGGCAAGAGAGTGGCAAGAGCGGCGCGGTTTGAAGATCGATATGACCACATCCCTTCTCTGGATTCCGGTGACCCTGGCCGCCGCTGCCGCGCAGACCGGCCGCAACGCCACCCAGCGCCGCCTGACCGAGACCATCGGAACCGTCGGAGCGACCCAGGTCCGATTCCTCTACGGATTTCCCTTCGCGCTTCTCGCCCTGGCTGTGATGAACCTTGTGACCGGAGAGGTTGTTCCAGGGCCCAATGCAACCTTTTTGGCCTATGCCCTCACCGGCGCCGTCACTCAGATCCTTGCCACGGCCCTCATGCTCGCGGCCATGCGCGAGCGTGCCTTCTCGGTGGTCACGGCCTATACCAAGACCGAGCCGGTCCAGGTCGCCCTGTTCGGGCTGGTGCTGCTGGGGGATCATCTGACGCCGGCCATGGGACTGGCCATCGCGGTGGCGACGTCAGGGGTCCTGCTCATGTCCGCGAAGCCGGGCACGAGTCTCACGTCGTCGGGCGTGAAGCCCATTCTCTTCGGCCTCGCCTCGGGAGCCTTCTTCGCTCTGGCGGCGATCGGCTTTCGCGGCGCCATCCTGTCGCTTGATGGAGGCTCCCCCCTGATCCGGGCTTCCACGACCCTGGTCTGGGGCCTGGGCCTGCAGACGGCCATTCTCCTTGTCTGGCTCGGGCTCTTCGACCGCAAGGCCCTGGTGGCAAGCTTCAAAGCTTGGCGTCCCTCCCTGGGGGCAGGCTTCCTCGGGGCACTCGCCTCCCAGTTTTGGTTCATCGGCTTCGCTCTCACGACGGCGGCGAATGTACGCACGCTCGCTCTCGTCGAGGTCCTGATGGCACAGGCGGTGTCCCATCGCTTCCTGGCGCAGACGACCACCAGGCGGGAACTCGCCGGAATGCTGCTGATCCTCGCCGGCGTCGGACTGCTTCTCCTGGCACAACGCTAGCTTGTTCCTGCAGCAGGCGCGTGATAACGAACAACGTTACATATCGCATGAACGTGTTCGGATCCGTTTTCCATGACCGATGCCGCTGCTCCTGAGACAGTTCAACCCGCCTATCGCGTCCTCCAGGTCGGCGATCCGGTTCCGTGGTTCAAGCAGAACTCGACCAGCAATCCGCAGTACAGCTTCGATACGGCGGCCGGGCGCTACGTGGTCCTGTGCTTCTACGGAACGGGCTCCGACGAGACCGGGCGCGCGACCCTGGCCTCGTTCCAGGAGGAGCATCGCGATCTGTTCGACGACGACAGAATCGCCCTGTTCGGCGTGAGCGTCGATCCGACGGACGAGTCGGACATGCGGGCGAAGCAGATCATCCCCGGCATCCGTCATTTCTGGGATTTCGACGGCGCGGTCGGACGCCTCTACGGGGCTCTTCCGCGCAATGCCTTGCCGGCCTAGTCCCAGATCCCGATCCGCCGCTTCTGGATGGTGCTCAACCCTACTCTGCGCGTGCGGGCGCTCTTCCCCTTCGAACCGGATGGCAGCGACCGCGAGAAGGTGATGGCTTACCTGCGCGCCCTGCCGCCTGTGAGCCAGTTCGCCGGTTTCGAGGTGCCCGCCCCCGTGCTGATCATCCCGGACGTGTTCGAACCTGAATTCTGCCGTCACCTGATCGGTCTCTACGAGCAGCACGGGGGCGAGGAATCGGGCTTCATGCGCTAGGTCGACGGCAAGACCGTCGCCGTCCACAATCCCAATCACAAGCGGCGCAAGGATTACACGATCACGGATCCGAATCTGGTCCGGCAGGTGCAGCACCGCATCGTCCGACGCATCAATCCCGAGATCGAGCGGGTGCATTTCTTCAAGCCCTCGCGCATGGAGCGCTACATCGTCTCCTGCTACGCGGCCGAGGACGGCGGGCATTTCCGTGCGCACCGGGACAACACGACGAGCGGCACGGCTCATCGCCGCTTTGCGGTCTCGATCAATCTCAACGACGATTTCGAGGGCGGCGAGGTCAGTTTTCCGGAATACGGGCCGCGCAGCTACAAGGCTCCGGCCGGGGGCGCCGTGGTGTTCTCATGCCCGCTTCTTCATGCGGTGTCTCGCGTCACGCATGGGCGCCGCTTCGCCTTCCTGCCTTTCCTCTATGACGAGGAAGCCGCCAAGATCCGCGAGGCGAACAATGCCCATCTCGGCGAGGGCGTTGGCGCCTACAAGGCTTGAACGCCGTCGTTCAGTGACAATGCCAGGGGCAGGATGGTGTCTCGCGTGAGCGGAGCGAGCGGCGTGTCGCCCGGTTCGCGCGGATCGATCCAGGTATGGTCTTCGATCTCGGCCTGACAGGCGATGCCGCCTGAAAGTTCGGCGGCATAGATGGTGGCCTGCACCCTTTGCCCCGGTTCGTTCGCCGCCGGAGCCTCGAAGACGCCGAGTTTCTTCGTCGACCCCGGAACGACGCCACAGCCAAGCTCCTCGCGAAGTTCCCGTGCCAGGGCGTCGAGATCGCTTTCACCCGGCTCGCGCTTGCCACCGGGCTGCATGAAGCTCTCCGTGCCGCGCTTGCGCACGAGCAGAACATGACCGCGCTGGTCGCGAACCAGGGCCGTGACGATCTCGATCACCGCTCGCCTGCCTTGATCCATTTGTCGACCTTCGGCGGCTCGTAGGCACGGACAGCCTCGATCAGGGCGGAAGGCTCGTTCTCGACGATCAGCATCGCCCGGTGGATCGGCTTCACGAAGCCACGCTCGACCACGTCGTCGAGGAAATCCGTCAGCTTGTCGTAGAAGCCGCCGGCATTCAGGAGCGCGCAGGGCTTGCGGTGGTAGCCGAGCTGCGCCCAAGTCCAGACCTCGAACAGTTCCTCGAACGTGCCGAGGCCGCCGGGCAGGGCGATGAAGCCGTCCGCGAGTTCCGCCATCAGCGCCTTGCGCTCATGTATGGAACCGACCACCCGCAGGTCGCTCAACCCGCCATGGGCGATCTCCTTGTCCACCAGCGCCTGCGGCATCACGCCGATCACATGGCCGCCCTTGGCGAGAGCCGCATCGGCCACGGCTCCCATGAGCCCTACCGAGGCGCCGCCATAGACCAGCTCGATGCCCTGGGCGGCCATCGTCTCGCCGAGCGACCGCGCCGCCTCGCGATAAACCGGATCCTGGCCGCTGCTGGAGCCGCAGAAGACACACAGGCGCATGGGACTTTCCTTCGTGATTCGCGTCATCCGTCGATGAACGACAGGACGAGGCCAAGCTCAAGACACTGTTCGAAGGGCACGTCGTCGGGCGCAGAGAACCGCGCCAAATTTTTTACGCACGATACGCCAGGACACACCTGACATGCGATCGGGCGGCTTGCTGAAAGCCCCAAGGAGGGCCACCTTGTCTTCCAACAACACAATCCTCGAGGAGACATCCATGACCGCCTGCATCGTCGGCTGGGCCCATACCCCCTTCGGCAAGCTCGATACCGAGAGTGTCGAGAGCCTGATCGTCCGCGTCGCCAACGAGGCGCTGGAGCATGCGGGCTTGGCCGTCGAGGATGTGGACGAGGTGGTGCTCGGCCATTTCAACGGCGGTTTCTCGGCTCAGGATTTCACCGCCTCCCTGGTCTTCCAGGCCAATGACAAGTTCCGCTTCAAGCCGGCGACCCGGGTCGAGAATGCCTGTGCGACGGGCTCGGCCGCGGTGCATCAGGCGATCAAGACCATCGAGGCCAGGCGTGCCAAGACGGTGCTGGTGGTGGGCGTGGAACAGATGACGAGGACGCCGGGGCCGGAGATCGGCAACATTCTCCTCAAGGCCTCCTACCTGCCCGAGGACGGCGATACGCCGGGCGGCTTCGCGGGCGTGTTCGGCAAGATCGCGGGCACCTATTTCCAGCGTCACGGCGACCAGTCCGACGCGCTGGCGATGATTGCCGCCAAGAACCACAAGAACGGGGTCGACAATCCTTACGCTCAGATGCGGAAGGACTTGGGCTTCGACTTCTGTCGCGCTGAGAGCGAGAAGAACCCTTACGTCGCGGGCCCGTTGAAGCGCACCGACTGCTCGCTCGTGTCCGACGGCGCTGCGGCGCTGGTCCTGGCCGATACGGAAACGGCGCTTCGGATGAAGCGCGCGGTTGCCTTCCGGGCCACGGCTCACGCCCAAGATTTCCTGCCCATGTCGAAGCGCGACATCGTCCAGTTCGAGGGCTGCGCGGAAGCCTGGCGGCGGGCCCTGTCCCAGGCCGGCATCCAGCTCACCGATCTCTCCTTCGTCGAGACCCACGACTGCTTCACCATCGCCGAACTCATCGAGTACGAGGCGATGGGCCTGACCCCCCGGGGCCAAGGCGCGACCGCCATCAAGGAAGGCTGGACGAATCGCGACGGCAAGCTGCCGGTGAACCCCTCCGGCGGCCTCAAGGCCAAGGGCCATCCCATCGGGGCGACCGGCGTGTCCATGCATGCGCTCTCGGCCATGCAGCTCTGCGAGGAGGCCGGCGGCATCCAGGTGAAGAACCCGGTGCTCGGCGGCATCTTCAACATGGGCGGCGCCGCGGTAGCGAACTATGTGAGCGTGCTCGAGCGAATCAAGTGACGAAGCACTAGGTGCTCGGCCATTCGGCTGGCGCTCCGGCCATGGCACCCTCCGCTGTCATGGCCGGGCTTGTCCCGGCCATCCCGATTTCGAAAGGCGTGGCGCTTCACTCAATCGGGATCACCGGCACAAGGCCGGTGATGACGTCACATGTGGCCTTCGCTCATTCCCCCGGCGCCTTGGCCTGAATGGCCAGGGCGTGCAGGCCCTTGTCGAAAGCCTCCTTCAAAACGTCGTTGACGAGGCGATGGCGCTCGACCCGGCTCTTGCCGGAGAAGGCGCCCGACACGATATAAACCTGGAAATGAGTTTCCCCGCCTTCCCGCCATCCAGCATGGCCGTGATGCTTTTCTGATTCGTCCGTGACGGTCAGGTCGGTCGGCTGCAGGCTTTCCTGCAAAGTCTGTGTGATCCAGTGCTGAAGGGTCATGCTGTTTTGTAAAACCTTTTTGAACGGGTCTGCGGCGAAATGCGTTCAGGCCTTGGCTCAGGGCCCCAAGCCACTCATAATCGCTGAATCATGGATCTCAACTCGCCTCTTTTCGACCGCATCCGGATCAAGCCTTCCTGCGAAGAGCCGCAGGAGGCCAAGGGACCCGTGTGCGAGCATCCCTCCTGCCAGGCGGCAGGGGAATTTCGTGCGCCCAAGGGGCGGGATCGGGAGGGCCAGTACTGGCGCTTCTGCCTTCAGCACGTGCGCGAGTACAACGCCTCGTACAATTATTTCGCCGGCATGTCCGATTCCGCCGTCGCGGCCTTCCAGAAGGATTCCGTCATCGGCCACCGCCCGACCTGGACCATGGGCATGAACGGCTCGGGCCAGGGCGAGGAGCAGACCGCCAAGGCGGAGCCCCGGGACTGGGGCTATTTCGATCCCCTCGGGATCCTCAAGGGCGAGGATTTCACCCAGGCTCGAACTAGCCGCGCCCGGCCCGAGCCGAAGCGCCCGCGCTATACGGGGGCGGTGCGCCGGGCCCTGGACATCCTCGGCCTCGACGAGACCGCCGACGGACCTGCCATCAAGGCCCAGTACAAGGCCCTGGTGAAGCGCTTCCATCCGGACGCCAACGGCGGCGACCGCTCCTTCGAGGAGCGCCTGCGCGACATCATCAAGGCGCACGATGCGCTTAAAAGTGCCGGCCTCTGCTGAAACGGTATCCTTTTAGGCAAGGCGGCTGGGCGCATTAGGAAATTGCGCCATTCCGTCATGGGGGGTAAGAAGCCCATGACATTCTCGAGATACTCCAAGGACCAAGAGGCCCCTATGACGGCACATACCGAGACAGCGACCCTTCAGCCTGACATGAAGGTGTCCGTGCGACAGGTCTTCGGCATTGACTCGGATTTGGAAGTCCCGGCCTTTTCGCAAGCCGAACAGCATGTGCCTGATCTCGATCCCGACTACCTCTTCGACCGCGACACGACCCTTGCGATCCTTGCGGGCTTCGCGCGCAACCGCCGCGTCATGATCACGGGCTATCACGGCACCGGCAAGTCGACCCATATCGAGCAGGTCGCCGCTCGCCTCAACTGGCCCTGCGTGCGCGTGAACCTGGACAGCCACGTCTCCCGTATCGACCTCGTCGGCAAGGATGCCATCGTGCTGCAGGAGGGCAAGCAGGTCACCGCCTTCCAGGACGGCATCCTGCCCTGGGCCCTGCAGAACAACGTGGCTCTCGTGTTCGACGAATACGACGCCGGCCGCCCGGACGTGATGTTCGTGATCCAGCGCGTGCTGGAGCAGTCGGGCAAGCTCACGCTGCTCGACCAGAAGCGCGTGATCCGGCCTCACCCGGCCTTCCGCCTGTTCGCCACCGCCAACACGGTCGGTCTGGGCGACACCTCGGGCCTGTATCACGGCACGCAGCAGATCAACCAAGGTCAGATGGACCGCTGGTCCATCGTCACGACGCTGAACTACCTGCCGCACGACAAGGAGGTGGACATCGTCCTCTCCAAGGCGAAGCACTACCAGGAGGATGCGTCCGGTCGCGACATCGTCAACAAGATGGTGCGCGTGGCCGATCTCACCCGCTCGGCCTTCATGAACGGCGATCTCTCGACCGTCATGAGCCCGCGCACGGTGATCACCTGGGCCGAGAACGCCGAGATCTTCGGCGATACGGGCTTCGCCTTCCGCGTCACGTTCCTGAACAAGTGCGACGAGCTGGAGCGCGCCCTCGTGGCCGAGTTCTACCAGCGCTCCTTCGGCAAGGAACTGCCGGAGAGCGCCGTGAACATGGTGCTGAGCTAATCAACGATCAGGTATCCTCATCCTGAGGAGCGTAGCGTCTCGAAGGACGAGGATGTCGGGTCCAGAGTTCTCTGGAAGCGCCCTCGTCCTTCGAGACGGCCTTTGGCCTCCTCAGGATGAGGGCTTATCGGAAGCGACAGGCAAAAATGTCCATCTCGAACCGCAAGCCAGGTGAGAAGAAGGAAGCGCCGGCGGAGCCGCTGAAGCGCTCCATCGCCGGCACCATGAAGGCGATCGCCCGCAAGCCGGATCTCGAGGTCGCCTTCGCGTCCGACCGTCCGGTGCTCATGGGCCAGGAGAAGGCGCGCCTGCCGGAGCCGCCCCGTCGGCTGACCGCGCAGGATGTGGCGATCCTGCGCGGCAATGCCGATGCCATGGCTCTGCGCCTCGCCTGTCACGACACGAATCTTCACCGGAGGCTCGCCCCGGACGGCCAGGCCGCCCGCGCCGTGTTCGATGCGATCGAGCAGGCGCGTGTGGAATCCATCGGTTCGCGGCGCATGGCCGGCATCTCCTCCAACATCTCGGCCATGCTGGAGGATCGCTACCACCGTGGCGGCAAATACGAAGAGATCACAGATCGCGCCGATGCTCCCCTGGAGGATGCCCTCGCTCTCATGGTGCGCGAGCGCCTGACCGGCGCGAAGCCGCCCGCCTCGGCTGCCAAGATCGTCGATCTCTGGCGCGATTTCATCGAGGACCGCGCCGGGCGCGACCTCGATGGCCTGCTCAAGAACATCGAGAACCAGCGCAGCTTTGCCCGCAGCATCCGCGATCTGCTCTCCTCCCTCGACATGGCCGATGAGGCGTCGATGGATTCCGAGGACGAGGAGAACGAGGACGAGAACGAATCCGAGGAGCAGGAGCAGCAGGGCGAGGGCGAATCTGAGCAGGAGAGCCAAGGCGACCGGGCCGAGGTGGAAGTCAGCGAGGATTCGAGCGACGAGATGGAGGATGGCGCTTCGGAAGAAGCCGATGGCCCTTCCGGCGAGCTGCCCGAGGAATCCGAGGAAGCGGATTCCGAGGATGCCGGCGAATCCTGGCGTCCGCCCTCGCGCTCCAACGAGGCGCGCGGACCCGACTACAAGGCCTATACCAACAAGTTCGACGAGATCATCCACGCGGAAGACCTCTGCGATGCGGACGAGCTGACGCGCCTTCGCGCCTATCTCGACAAGCAGCTCGCCCATCTGCAGGGCGTGGTCGGGCGTCTGGCCAACCGCCTGCAGCGCCGCCTGATGGCGCAGCAGAACAGGTCCTGGGAGTTCGACCTCGAAGAGGGCACGCTCGATCCCGTGCGCCTGCCGCGCATCATCATGGACCCGTTCCAGCCCCTCAGCTTCAAGCAGGAGCAGGACACGAACTTCCGCGACACGGTGGTGACGCTGCTTCTCGACAATTCCGGTTCCATGCGTGGGCGCCCGATCACGGTGGCCGCCACCTGCGCGGACATTCTCGCCCGCACCCTGGAGCGCTGCGGCGTGAAGGTGGAAATCCTCGGCTTCACCACCCGCGCCTGGAAGGGCGGGCAGGCCCGCGAGACATGGCTGCAGAACGGCAAGCCCGCCAATCCCGGCCGCCTGAACGATCTTCGCCACATCATCTACAAGTCGGCGGACGCGCCGTGGCGGCGCGCGCGCAAGAATCTCGGCCTGATGATGCGCGAGGGCCTGCTGAAGGAAAACATCGACGGCGAGGCCCTCGACTGGGCGCACAAGCGCCTGCTCGGGCGGCCCGAACAGCGGCGCATCCTGATGGTGATCTCGGACGGCGCGCCGGTGGACGACTCGACGCTCTCGGTCAATCCCGGCAACTATCTCGAGCGGCATCTGCGCTTCATTATTGAGGAGATCGAAACCCGTTCTCCCGTGGAGCTCATCGCCATCGGCATCGGCCACGACGTGACGCGCTATTACCGCCGCGCAGTGACCATCGTCGACGCGGAGGAACTCGGCGGCGTCATGACCGAGAAGCTCGCAGAACTGTTTGAGGAGAATGCCGGGCCGCCGGCCCGTGGAGCTCCCCGTCGCAGAGCCGTCGCTTGAGGCTCACCCGGCGCAACTTCCTGATCGGCGGCGGTGCCGCGGCCGCGACCCTGGCCTGCACAGGGGTTGCTTTGGCACAGCGCCCGCAGGCCTTCAGGGGCGCGACCTCCATCGAGGTGGAGGCGCGTCCGATCAGCCGCCTCTCCACCACGGATCCCGACCGTTCCCGCTTCGGCGCCCTGATGTTTCGCTCCGGGGTCGATCTGCGCTCGCGGATCCCGGCCTTCGGCGGCTTCTCCGGTTTGTGGCGCTCGGCCAATGGCCAGGACATCATTGCGCTCGCCGATAACGCGCAACTGCTGAAAGCCCGGGTCGAGACCTCGGACGGACGGCTTTCCGGCCTGTCCGGCCCGGTTTTGTCTCCTCTGATCCTGAGCAACGGCGTTCCGTTGAGGCGATCGCGCTATTACGACACGGAGAGCTTCGCGCTCGCAGGCAATGCCGCCTTCGTCGGCATCGAGCGCAACCATGCGGTGATCCGCTTCGAGCGCTCCGGCACGGGAAGCATCATCCGCGGCGTTCCCATTCCCGTGCCGAAGGAGATGAAAGACCTGCCAAGCAACGGCGGCCTGGAAGCTCTCGGCGTCGCGCCCCAGCGCTCGCCCTTGGGCGGCGCTCTCGTGGGCCTCGCGGAAGGCGGCAGCGGCTTCATCCTGACGGGTCCGCGGCAGGGCACCTTCCAGATGGTTCTCTCCGGCGGCTATGATGTCACCGACCTCGCTTTCCTGCCCGATGGCGACGCCGTGATCCTGGAGCGCCGGTTCTCGCTCTTCGGAGGCTTCGGCTGCCGGCTGCGCCGGATCGAGGCAAGTGCGCTCAGGCCCGGAGCCCGCGTCGACGGCGACATCCTCTATGAGAGCGAAGCCTCGCATCAGATCGACAACATGGAGGGTCTTGCCGTCCATCGGGAAGCGGACGCCATCGTTCTTTCCCTGATCTCCGACGACAATTTCAGCTCCCTGCAGAAAACCTTGCTGCTCGAATTCGCGCTGCCAGGCTGAGCCGCCGGCGAGCTCTGCCTTCCGGATGGGCATCTGCCGTTTTTCTCATCATCCTTTGCCTGCCCCTATTCCTTCGTCTCGCTTGAAGCCCTAGGTTTTAGGCAACTAAGCTTCCTTCCTGCGGGCCCGGTGCCAATCTTTGCCTCGGGTGTCCGCCTCGAGAGGCTTAAGGAGATCCGGTGGCGGCGCAGGCGATCTTCGATGAAATGAGCGGCCACGACGGCGAAAGCAGGGACGCGTACCGCATCCTCCAGGACTGGCTGAAATCGGCCCCGCCGCAATTGCTGGAACATCGCCGCGAGGAGGCGGAGCTTTTCTTCCGCCGGGTCGGCATCACCTTCGCGGTCTATGGCAATACGGAAGCCGAAGAGCGGCTGATTCCCTTCGACATCATCCCGCGCATTCTGTCGGGCAAGGAATGGGCCCGGCTCGCGCGCGGACTCGAGCAGCGGGTCAAGGCGCTCAACATGTTCCTCAAGGACATCTATGGCGCGCGTGAGATCCTGCGCGCCGGGATCATCCCGCCGGAGCTCGTCTATCTCAATCCCTATTACCGCCCGCAGATGCACGGATTGTCCTTGAACAGCGACATCTACGTGCAGGTGGCGGGTATCGACATCGTCCGGGTCGACGACCAGGATTTCTACGTGCTCGAGGACAACCTGCGCACACCCTCCGGTGTCTCCTACATGCTGGAGAACCGGGAAGTGATGATGAGGCTCTTCCCCGAACTCGTGGGCATGCAGCGCATCCGGCCGATCGAGAACTACGTCGACGAGCTTCTCGGCACCCTCAAATCCGTCGCCCCGGCGAGCAGCCCCTGGGATCCGACCGTCGTTCTCCTGACCCCTGGCTCTCTCAACTCCGCCTATTACGAACACAGCTTCCTGGCCGACCGCATGGGCGTGGAGCTGGTCGAAGGGCGCGATCTCTTCGTGCGGGACGACATGGTCTACATGCGCACCACCGAGGGGCCGAAGCGCGTCGACGTGATCTACAGCCGCATCGACGACGATTTCCTCGATCCGCTGGTCTTCCGGCCCGATTCCGCCCTCGGCGTACCGGGCCTGATCGCCGCCTATCGCGCCGGCAATGTCGCGATCGCCAATGCGCCCGGGACAGGCATTGCCGACGACAAGGCCATGTACTCTTACGTGCCGGACATCGTGCGCTTCTACATGGGCGAGGAGCCGATCCTGAAGAACGTGCCGACCTGGCGCTGCCGCGAGCGGGAATCACTCTCCTATGTGGTCGACAATCTGCACGAACTCGTCGTGAAGGAGGTCAACGGCTCGGGCGGCTACGGGATGCTCGTAGGGCCCCATGCGACGGCGGAGGCCTGCGAGCATTTCAAGGCGCGGATCTTGGCGGCGCCCGACAATTACATCGCCCAGCCGACGCTGGCCCTGTCGACGAGCCCGATCTTCACCGAGAAGGGGCTGGCGCCCCGCCATGTGGATCTGCGCCCCTTCGTGCTGACGGGACGGGATGGCGTCAGGCTCGTGCCGGGCGGCCTCACCCGCGTGGCGCTGACGGAGGGCTCGCTCGTGGTCAATTCGAGCCAGGGCGGCGGAACCAAAGATACCTGGGTGTTGAGTGAATGAGCGGGAGCGTTTCGCGTGCTGAGTCGTGATGCCGACAGCCTCTACTGGCTCTCCCGCTACGTGGAGCGGGCCGAGAACACGGCGCGCATTCTCGATGTCGCCTACCGCATGGCGTCGATGCCGATCTCCTACAACGGCGTCGAGACCAATGAATGGGAATCCGCCCTCATCACCGCCGGCGGCGTCGACCAGTTCCGTGCCGTCTATGGGGATGCCACCCCTGAGAACGTGATCGAGTACCTGGCTTTTTCCGAGGCGAACCCCTCGAGCATCCAGAACTGCTTCGACACGGCGCGGCAGAACGCCCGCTCCGTGCGCTCCGCGCTCACCTCCGAGATGTGGGAGGCGATCAACTCCGCCTGGCTCGATCTGCGGCGCTACAAGGCCAGGAAGATCAAGGTCGAGGACCTTCCCCGCTTCCTGAACCTCGTGAAGGAGGCCTCGCTCCGCTATGACGGCTCCGCCATACGCACCATGCTGCGCAACGATGCCTATTGGTTCTCACGCCTCGGCCTTTACCTTGAACGCGCCGACAACACCGCCAGGGTGCTGGACGTGAAATACCATGTGCTCCTGCCGCAGGACGCGGCAGTGGGCGGCGGCATCGATTATTACCAATGGGCTGCCATCCTGCGCTCGGTCTCCGCGCTCGTGAGCTATCAGTGGGTCTACCACCAGAATCTGAGGCCCTGGCTCGTGGCGGATCTCCTGATCCTGCGCGAGGAGATGCCGCGCTCGCTGGCAGCCTGCTATGCGGCCCTCTCGCGCCACCTCGACGATATTTCTCACCGCTACGGTACGTCGGGAGCCGCTCAGCGTCAGGCGCGGGCGACCCATGCCCGGCTGACGAACCGGAATATCGAGGATATCTTCCAGCATGGCCTGCACGAATTCCTGGAGGACTTCGTCGCCGACAACAACCGGCTCGGGCACGCCATCACGAACCAGTATCTGTGCTGACCCATGCGCATCCACATCACCCACGAGACGGTCTATCACTACAGCGAGCCCGCCAAGTCCGCGATCCAGCTCCTGCGGCTCACGCCGCGCGGCCATGACGGTCAGACGGTCCTGTCCTGGAATATCGATATGGACGGCGACGCCCGCCTGATGCGCCGGGAGGACTGGTACGGCAACATTATCCACAGCCTGTCGGTGTCGGGACCCGTGAGCCAGATCACCCTCCATGTGGTGGGCGAAATCGAGACGTCGGATACGGCCGGGCTCGTCAGGGGAGGGGTGGAGCGCTTCCCGGAGGTCTTCTACTTGCGGGAAACGCCCCTGACCAAGCCCGACGCCGCCATCCGTGAGTTCGCGGAGACGAACGCCGGGCGCTTTTCGAGCCCGCTGGATCAGACCCATGCTCTCCTGAACGCGATCCCGGAGCGCCTGCGCTTCGACACGGGGGCGACAAGTGCCACGACCGTGGGAGCGGACGCCTTTGCGGCGGGGCATGGAGTCTGCCAGGATTTCACCCATGTCTTCATAGGCGCGGCACGGTCGCTGGGACTCCCCGCGCGCTATGTGTCGGGCTATCTCCACAAGCCCGGCGAGGTCGAGCAGGAGGCGGGGCACGCCTGGGCCGAGGCCTATCTTCCGGATCTCGGCTGGGTGAGTTTCGACCCGACCAATGCTGTTTCCGCAACGGAACATTACGTGCGGTTGGCCATCGGGCTCGATTATCTTGATGCGGCCCCGGTTCGAGGCAGCTATTACGGAGTTACCCGTGAAGCGCTCGACGTTCGTTTGAGGATCGAAAGCGCCCGTCAAGCACAGGCGTGAGAATGGCCTCGACAGCGCAGCAACTCGACCAGAAGGCCCCTGGAGGAACCCCCATGACGTATTGTGTCGGCATCCTCGTGCGGGATGGGCTCGTCATGATTGCCGACACGCGCACCAATGCCGGGGTCGACAACATCGCGACCTTCCGCAAGCTGCACCTGTTCGAGAAGCCGGGAGAGCGCATTGTCACGCTGGCGACCGCCGGCAATCTTTCGGCGAGCCAATCCGTCCTGTCCCTGCTGACCGAGGGACTGGAGACTCCCGAAACGGGTGCGATCGAGACTCTTCTGACGGTGCCCAGCATGTTCAAGGCGGCCCAACTCGTCGGCCGTGCCATCCGCCAGGTCTATGAAATGGACGGGATCGAAATCGAAAAGCGCCAGATGACCTTCGACGTCACCATGCTGCTTGGCGGACAGATCGGGACGACCCCGATGCGGCTCTATCAGATCTATTCGGCCGGCAACGCTATCGAGGCCACCCTCGATACGCCCTTCCTGCAGATCGGCGAGCCGAAATACGGCAAGCCGATCCTCGACCGGGCGATCTCCCACGGCACCAGCCTCGTGGAGGCCCTGAAGCTCGGCCTCATCTCGATGGACTCGACGCTGAAATCCAATCTCGGCGTCGGCCTGCCCATCGACATCGTGGTGGCCAAGCGCGATGCCCTGAAGGCCGGGATCACCTACCGGATCCAGGAGGACGAGCCCTATTTCCGCGACCTGCGCGAACGCTGGTCCGCGGCCTTACGCGCGGCGCACCAGGCCATTCCGCATCCTCCCTATGCGGAGGATGCGCTTTGAGGAGAAATGCGGGAGCGGCCTGATCAGGCCGCCCGCTGGAGCCTCGGACGCATCAGGGCAAGGACCGCGCCGTAAGGAGCGATCGCGATCGCCGCGAGGGCGAGCTTCACCAGGTAATCGGCCGCGGCGAGGTTGGTCCAGGGCAGGGCGATGCACTGGTCCGCAATGCCAACCTGTCCCAGCATGTCGCTGATCGTCAGCCCGAAGCCCGGCACCACGCCGCAATAGAAGGCGAACGAGAAGAAGATCGCCGTATCGAGGCCCGACGAGATCACCGACGAGATGAAGGGCGGCATCCACCAGGCCCGGTCGCGCAGGCGGGCGAAGATACTGATGTCGAGGAGCTGGGCCACGAGGAAGGCCGCACCCGATGCGATGGCGATCCGTGGGGTGGCCAGAATGATCGAGAGCACAACGGCCAGGACGAAGCCGGCATAGACCACCCGGCGTGCCCCTTGCGTGCCGAAGCGTCGGTTCGACAGGTCGGTGACCAGGAACGAGAACGGATAGCTGAAGGCGCCCCAGGTCAGATAGTCGCCCAGACCCAGATGCTGGAAGGGATATTGGACCAGGATGTTCGACGAGAGGACGACCAGGGTCATGGCCGTCAGGGCGATGGCAAAGTCGCGGTGGTCGATTCGGGTCATGAGCGTCCTCGTCCCGGCAAATGCTTAAGCCTTAAACCAACGCAAAACGGGCGGCATCGAGGCCGCCCGCAGAGCAGATTTTTCGGCGGTCGAGATCAGCTCGCAGCGGCGAGCTTCTTCTCGATCTCGCGCTTCACCGCCAGGGCGGTGGTGGAGAGCTCGTCAGCCTTGGCCTTGGCCAGGAACGCGTCCAGGCCACCGCGATGCTCGACCGAGCGAAGCGCATTGGCGGAGACGCGCAGGCGCACGGAGCGCTGCAGGGCGTCAGATTGGAGCGTGACGTTGCAGAGGTTCGGCAGGAACTTCCGCTTCGTCTTGCGGTTCGAGTGGCTCACCAGGTGGCCACTCAGCACGGCCTTGCCGGTCAGTTCGCAACGGCGCGACATGGGTTCAATCCTATTCGTCTATTAAAGGGTCGCGACCTCGAATTCGCGGGTTTGCCTTATCGCAGATCCCGCGCGGCCGGACACCAGAAGTCCTTGGAAGGTGCGAGCCTATAGGCCAAAAAAGGGGAGGACGTCAAGAATAGTGCGACGTCGCACCTCGTTTTTTTGAAGCACCGTGGTCATGTTTTATTCTGAATCTCGTGCGATGCAACAGAATAGACTAACGGAAAAGCCTTATGCGCCTCATCGCCTCAGCTCTCCTGACCTTGGCCTTTGCCGGATCGGGCTCCCTCGCGCAAGCCCAGCTCCTCAAGACTCGAACCTTGAAGGTGAGCTATGACATCACGCTTGCGGGCCTGCCCTTGGGCAAGGCGGACCTGTCGTCCTCCTTCGCTGGATCGAAATACGAGATGGAAGGAAGGGCGAAGCTGACCGGGCTCGCCATGATCCTGACCGGCGGCAAGGGCGAGGCCAGTGCATCCGGCACTCTTGCCGACGACGCCCCGCCCCGCTCAAGCAGCTTCGCCGTGGTCTCGAAGACCTCCGACAATCAACGCAGCGTCCGCATGGGATTGAAGAGCGGCCGGGTGGCCAAGGTGGAGATCGACCCGCCCCTGGAGCCCAGGCCCGACCGGGTCCCGGTCAAGGCGGTCGACAAGCGCGGCGTGGTCGATCCCATGAGCGCGCTGCTCATGCCGGCCGTCGCCTCGAAGAACCTCACCGATCCGGCCAATTGCGACCGCACCATCCCGGTCTTCGACGGGGCCTCCCGGATGAACGTGGTCCTCTCCTATGGGGAAACGAAGAATGTCGAGGTGCCGGGCTATTCCGGGCCCGTTCTCGTCTGCAACGCCCGCTATGTGCCGATTTCCGGCCATCGCAGCGAGCGTCCGGCCACCAAGTTCATGCAGGAGAACAAGGACATAGCCGTGTGGCTGGCCCCCGTCGAGGGGCCGCGCCTGCTCTTTCCGCTCAAGGTCTCCGTGCGCACCATGATCGGCATGGGGGAGATGCAGGCATCGCTCTGGTCGCTTGAGGAAGACGGCAAGGCGTCACTGCCGATTCGCAAGGCTGTCAGGGCCGACGAAGCCATCGAGGCCGGAGCCGTTCCGTAAGTGCTGAAAATCCTTAGGCATTCATGTCGTTTCAGGTAGCGAAAGCGGCCTGCGGCACCATATAAGGGGCTAACCGCAGCCACCCGGTGGGGCTTCAGGCTGCTTGGAAGAGAAGTCTGCTCGTGCCGGTCTCCGGTCCTGCAGCCTCTCGGCTCTTTATCCGGGACCTTTCCGCATTATCCGTCATCCAGGCATGGCCCGTCGTTCCCTTCCCCCGCAAGTGCGCGCGCACGGCGTGACCGCTGTGCTCGGCCCTACCAATACGGGCAAGACACACCTTGCCATCGAGCGCATGCTCGGCCACGACAGCGGCATGATCGGCCTGCCCCTGCGTCTGCTCGCCCGCGAGGTCTACAACCGCGTGGTGGAGAAGGCGGGGCACCACAACGTCGCCCTGATCACGGGCGAGGAGAAAATCAAGCCGGACCGGCCCCGTTACTGGATCTCGACCGTCGAGGCCATGCCGCGCGATCTCGATCTCGCCTTCGTGGCCGTGGACGAGATCCAGCTCGCCAGCGACCTCGACCGGGGGCACGTCTTCACCGACCGCCTGTTGAACCAGCGCGGGTGCGAGGAAACGCTCCTCATCGGCTCGGCCACCATGCGACCGCTGATCGAGGCGCTGATCCCCGGCGTTCACGTGGTGACGCGGCCGCGCCTGTCGAAATTGTCCTTCGCGGGCGAAAAGAAGGTGTCGCGCCTGCCCCGCCGCTCGGCCATCGTGGCCTTCTCGGCTGAGGAGGTCTACGGCATCGCCGAGCTGATCCGCCGCCAGAGCGGAGGTGCGGCGGTGGTGCTGGGAGCCCTTTCGCCTCGGACCCGCAACGCCCAGGTCGAGCTCTACCAGAACGGGGACGTGGATTACCTGATCGCCACCGACGCCATCGGCATGGGGCTCAATCTCGATGTGGACCATGTGGCGTTCGCATCCGACAAGAAGTTCGACGGATTCCAGTTCCGCAAGCTCAACAACCCGGAACTCGCTCAGATCGCCGGCCGTGCCGGCCGCTACATGCGCGACGGCACCTTCGGTTCCACCGGCCGCTGCCCGCCTTTCGACGCGGAAACCGTCGAGGCGCTCGAAAACCACACCTTCGATCCGGTGCGCATCCTGCAATGGCGCAGCCCCGACCTGGATTTCTCGTCGCTGGCCCGGTTGCGCGATTCCCTTGGCCAGCAGCCGAGGGAGCGCGGTCTCGTGCGGGCGCCCACGGGCGAGGATGTGGCGGCCCTCGAGGTGCTGGCGCGGGACGACGACATCCAGGCTTTCGCCCGCTCCCAATATGCCGTGGAACGGCTCTGGCAGATCTGTCAGGTGCCGGATTACCGGAAAGTTTCTCCGCAGACCCATGCGGATCTTGTCGGCCAGCTCTATCGTTTCCTCATGAAGGATGGGGCCGTTCCGGCCGACTGGTTTGCCCGCCATCTGTCCGCCATGGACCGGACCGATGGGGATATCGACACCCTCTCCAACCGCATCGCCCAGGTCCGAACCTGGTCCTTCGTTGCTAACCGTCCCGACTGGTTGAAGGATCCAGAGCATTGGCAGGATGTTGCGCGTCAGGTAGAGGACAAGCTATCGGATGCGCTCCATGAACGCCTCGCCCAAAGGTTCATCGACCGGAGGACGAGCGTTCTCATGCGGCGCTTGAGAGAGAAAACGATGCTCGAAGCGGAAATTACGACCACCGGCGACGTCACCGTCGAGGGTCAGCACATCGGTCACCTGCACGGCTTCCATTTCGTGCCTGATCCCCAGGCCGACACCACGGAGGCCAAGACCCTGCGCAACGCGGCCAGCAAGGCGCTGGCCGGAGAGATCGAGGCGCGGGCGGACCGTTTTGCGGAAACGCCCGACGCCATGCTCGTGCTGTCGAACGACGGCACCGTCCGCTGGATGGGCGACCCGGTCGCCAAGCTGGAGGCCGGCGACAAGCTGTTCGAGCCTAAGGTCCGCATCCTTTCGGACGAGCATCTCACGGGTCCGGCCCGGGACAAGGTGGACAACCGCCTGCGCGCCTGGCTGAAGGCCTATGTGGTGCGCCTGCTCGGGCCGCTGCTGCAACTGGAGGACAGCGCCGAGCTGACGGGGCTTGCCCGTGGCATCGGGTTCCAGATCGGCGAGGCCTTGGGCGTGCTGGAGCGCGCGAAGGTTCTCAACGACGTCCGGAGCCTCGACCAGGAGGCCAGGGGCGCCCTGCGCAAGGCGGGTATTCGGTTCGGCGCCTACCACCTTTACCTGCCGGCTCTCCTGAAGCCGGCGCCTCGCGTTCTGGCGACCCAGCTCTGGGCCCTGCAGAACGGCGGCCTCGAGCAGAAGGGCATCGACGAGATCGCCCATCTTGCCCAATCGGGCCGCACCTCGATCCCGGTCGATCCCGAGATCGGACAGGGGCTCTACCGCGCCGCGGGCTTCCGCGTTCTGGGCGGTCGCGCCGTGCGCGTCGATATCCTGGAGCGTCTGGCCGACCTCATCCGTCCCGCCATGGCCTATCGTCCCGGGATCACTCCCGGCGAGCCGCCGGCCGGTGCCGCGGATGGCGAAAGCTTCGTTCCGACCGTCGCTATGACATCGCTCGTGGGCTGCGCCGGCGAGGATTTCGCCACGATCCTGAAGTCCCTCGGCTATGTGATGGAGCGCCGCCCCGGCCCTGCCATCACGGTGCCGCTGGTCGAGGCCCCGAGGGTTATCGAGCCGCAGGGCGCTGCCGCCGAGGGAGAGACTCCCGCTCCGGCGCAGGAGGCCCCGTTGCAAGAGGCTCCAGTGCAAGAGACACCTTCGCAAGAGGCCCCGGCGCAGGTGCCCGAGACGGCTGTCGGTACGGAGGAGATCGGCGCCGTCGCCGCGGAGGCTCCCGAGGCAGCCGTCTCCGAGGGGGACGTGGCAGCGAGCGCCGCCGAGGCCGTGGCTTCGCCCGAGAGCCAGGCTCTGGCTCCCGCCGAGGAGGCTCCCGAAGAGACAAGCGCCGCTGAAACCCCTGCCGAGCCCGAGATGATCGAGGTGTGGCGACAGGGGCGCCGCCATCACGAGGGCGGTCAGGCCCGTCATGGCCGTGATGCCCGTGGCGGCCGCCATCAGGAGCGTGGCGGACGGCAGGAACGGGGTGACCGGCGCCCGCGCCACGGCGAGACCCAGGGCGAGCAGCCCGCCGGCGAGCGCCGCCCGCGCCAGGATCGGCCTCAGGATCGGCGTGAGGCCCAAGGGGAGGGCGGGCGTCCGCAGAACCGTCCGCCGCGTGGTCCCGGCCGCGGGGAGGAGCGTCGTGGTCCCCGACCCGACAAGCGTGCCGACAGCCGGCGCGAGGGCGGGCCTGAGCGCCGCGAGAAGCAGCCGGATCCGAACTCGCCCTTCGCCAAGCTGATGGCTCTCAAGGCTCAGCTTGAGGACAACAAGAAGTGAGGATGTGAAGCGCATGCGCGAGGACCGACAGCGGCTCGACAAGTGGCTGTGGTTCGCGCGCTTCGCGAAGACCCGGTCCCTGGCGGCCAAGCTGGTCGCCAGCGGCTTCGTCCGGCTCAATGGTCAACGCACCGACAATGCCGCGAAAGCGGTCGCCGTGGGTGACGTGATCACCATCGCGTTGTCCAGAGCCACGCTCGTGGTTCGTGTCGAAGGTCTCGGCGAGCGGCGTGGTCCTGCACCGGAAGCAAGGCAGCTCTACCTGGATCTCAGCCAGGACAACGCGGCGCTTGTCAGCGACGGCGACACCGGCTAGAGCGGCGGCATATCGCCGTTTCGTTGACTTTAGGACAGACCCGCGAAGGACCGTTCATGACTTACGTCGTCACTGAAAATTGCATCAAGTGCAAATACATGGACTGCGTCGAGGTGTGTCCGGTCGACTGTTTCTACGAGGGCGAGAACATGCTCGTCATTCATCCTGACGAGTGCATCGATTGCGGCGTCTGCGAGCCGGAATGCCCCGCCGAGGCCATCAAGCCGGATGCGGAGCCCGGTCTCGAGCAATGGCTGAAGCTCAATGCCGATATGGCGAAGGGCTGGCCGAACATCACCATCAAGAAGGATCCGCCCGCCGATGCGAAGGAATTCGACGGCGTGGCAGGCAAGTTCGAGGCGTTTTTCTCGCCCAATCCGGGTGACGGCGACTAGCATCGGACCAAAAACTGGATCCACTTTTGGGATCGATCCGGTGCTCTTCCTTTAGAGAATGCGTCCTCTGAAGCGAGAAACCGGGGCCGCTTCACGGTACGGTACGTCAGGCCTCAAGCGCGGCCGGAAACAGGCCCTCTTTACGCTATCCCTTACGCTATCCCTTGAAATATTTTTGCTTTTTCGGCCGGACTGTGATAGGGTCCGCAAATGCCGTCGCTTGCGCTCAAGCCGTGCACCGTCTCTGCCGACCGGCGGTTCACATAATGAAGCAAAGATTCGCGTCCTTTGACTTAAGGGAGCATCGCTGCCTTGGTCAAGGGCATGAGCGTTTGTAGCCGCTGGCTTACATCAGGGAGACGAGCGGAATAGTCAAGTTCCGCGACACTCACATCCTATCCTCGTTCCCTTGGGGCCCTGCCCAGTGGAACCACAGCTCCCTCACCCTCGGTGAGGGCCATGCAAGGAGGCCTCTCTCGCATGACAACCGCCAAGAAGTCCGCCCAGCGCCTTGGGTTCAAGTCCGGTGAAGCGATCGTTTATCCCGCTCACGGTGTCGGTCGCATCACGGCCATCGAAGAGCAGGAAATCGCGGGTTTCAAACTGGAGCTGTACGTGGTCTCCTTCGACAAGGACAAGATGGTCCTTCGCGTTCCGACCGGTAAAGCTTCCAGCGTGGGCATGCGCAAGCTTGCCGAACCGGCCCTGGTTCAAAAGGCCCTGGACGTGCTGACGGGTCGTGCTCGCGTGAAGCGCACCATGTGGTCGCGCCGCGCGCAGGAATATGAGGCCAAGATCAATTCCGGCGATCTGATTGCTGTAACCGAAGTCGTGCGCGATCTGTACCGCTCCGAGGCCCAGCCCGAGCAGTCCTACAGCGAGCGTCAGCTCTACGAATCCGCCCTCGACCGCGTGGTTCGCGAAATCTCCGCCGTGAACAAGATCACGGACACGGAAGCTCTGAAGCTCATCGAGCAGAGCCTCGCCAAGTCTCCCCGCCGCGCGAAGGGCGCCGATGCGGAAGGCGACGGCGAAGGCGACGACCTTCAGGAAGAGGCCGCCTGATCAGAGGGTCGAAGGATCATTCAGAAAGCCCGGCTTCAGGCCGGGCTTTTTTGTGGCCAAAGCCTTGTTTTTCAAAGGTCGGAATCTATTTTGAAGAACTCGGCTGTAAGAAGTGAACTTTTTGCGGCCTCGCTCGTTGTGTCTCTGCCAAGGGAGAGCACACAATGGGAGAAATCTCAGGGGTTCGCCGCCGGTTCGTCCGCGCTGCCATGAATGCGCCTTTTCTCGAAAGAGAAGAGGAGCATCTTCTTGCCGTGCGCTGGAAAGAGAACCGTGATGAGGCGGCACTTCATCAATTGACCGCTGCCCACATGCGCCTCGTGATCGCGCTGGCGGCCCGTTTCCGTCACTACGGCCTGCCGATGGCCGATCTCGTCCAAGAGGGCCATGTGGGCCTTCTCGAGGCGGCGGCCCGGTTCGAGCCTGAGCGCGAAGTCCGCTTTTCAACCTATGCGACTTGGTGGATCCGTGCCTCCGTGCAAGATTACATCCTTCGCAATTGGTCAATCGTTCGTGGCGGAACGAGTTCCGCCCAGAAGGCACTTTTCTTCAACCTGCGCCGCCTGCGCGCCCGCCTGACCCGCGGCGGCGAGGAGCGCATCTCCTCGGACGTTCATGCGAAGATCGCCGAGGCAATCGGCGTGTCGAAGGCCGATGTGGCGCTCATGGATGCCCGTCTGTCGGCGCCCGATACCTCCCTCAATGCGCCGGTTCTGGACGCCGATCCGTCCAATTCCGCCGAGCGCGTCGAATTCCTCGTCGACAACAGCCCGCTGCCGGATGAGAGCGTCAGCGACGTGATCGATACCGAGCGCCGCGTGCGCTGGCTGCAGCAGGCGCTCGAAGTTCTCAACGAGCGCGAATTGCGGATCCTGCGCGCCCGTCGCCTCGACGACGAGCAGGTGACCCTGGAGTTCCTGGGAGACAGGCTCGGGATCTCCAAGGAGCGCGTGCGTCAGATCGAGAACCGGGCACTCGAAAAGCTCAAGCGCGCCCTGGTCGAAAAGTACCCCCAGGCCTCCGGCGCCTTCGTGTAAGGCGCCCAGGCTCTTTCGAGCCCTTGGTTCCGGCTGTTCGTTCGGCGAGGCGGGTCACCGTCTCGCCGATTCTATTTCGGGAACGGTGAACGGTTATTCCACGACGATCTTGTAGCGTTCGCCCACTTTGAGCGCGGCGTTCCTGTCGAGGCCGTTGAGCAGCACGAACTTCTCGAGCGCCCGGTCGACGGGCATCCGGGCGGCAAGCGTCTGTGCCGTATCGCCCCGCTGGGCGGTGACGACCTGTAGCTTCAGGGGCCTGATCCGACGGGCTTCATCGGACTGCACCTGGCGGACGCTGTTCAGGGTCTGCTGGAAGATCCCTTCCAGGTCCCCCCTGTTCCCGCGGGTCGCCATGATGAGCCGGTAGGTGGTGTTGCCAATCCGGATGGCCGAGAGGCGGAAGGTCCACTCCTTGCCGTTGGACAGAGCGGTGACCATGGGCAGGCCGTTTACGGTTCCGGTCGTCAGGGTTCCGGGCTCGAGCGTATCCGTCCAGGTGGAGCGCAGCACATCCTCCAGGCTCTGTCCCTCCGGCGTGTCGGCCGCATCGAACAGGAGGCGGCGCTCGCCATCGCCCGAGGCACCCAGCACGGCCTGTGAGGTGTTCTCCAGGGTGAAGCCCTCCGGTGCCTCGAAGGCGACGCCCAGTCTCGAATGGATGAAGCGGCGGCCTTTCACGACACCATCGGCCGGATCGTCGCCATAGGAGAGGCCGTCGAGGGCCGCCAGATAGGCGAGGCGTCCCGTTTCGCCGGTTCCCTGCATGCCTGTGCGCCGCGCCGCCTGCAGCGCCCGCGCCACCCGGTCGTCGGTGCGTGGATGCGAAGCGTTCCGCTCGGCTGTCGAGGCATCCGAACTCGTGCCCGAGCGTCCCAGGGCTGTGAGGAAACGGGGAGCGCCGAAAGGATCGAAGCCCGCCCGGGCCAGAACCTTAACCCCTGTCTGGTCCGCCTCGAGTTCCTGCGCACGCGAGAAGCTTGCCAGCGTCGAACGGGCCTGGCTCTGCGCCACGGCGGCCTCCTCGGCATCGTTCAGCACATTCTCGGCCACGCGCTTGATCAGGTCCGAGCGCGCCTGCAATTCGCTGCGCTGCGTGGCGTGACGGAGGGTGACGTGGGCGATTTCGTGCGACAGCACGGCCGCCACTTCGGAGGTGTCGTTGGCGAGCGCCAGGAGCCCGCGCGTGACGTAAAGGCGCCCGTTCGGCAGGGCGAAGGCATTGATCACGGGCGAGTTGAGGATCGTCACCTGGAAGGCCTCGTCAGGCCTGTCGGTGGCCATGACCAGCCGGTTCGTCACATCGGTCAGCATCTGCTGGAGCTGCGGAGCCCGGCCTTCGCCACCGAAGGCTCTCACAAGCCGAATGTGGTCGCGGTCCCGGTCAGGGCCGATCACCCGCGGCGCGTTGGCAGGCAGCGAAATGTCCCCGCCGAAGCCGGAGCAGCCGGCAAGGAATGCCGCGAGCATTGCGCTGCCGAAAATCCTGAGGCTACCTGTCTGACGTGTTGTGCTCATGCTCGTTCATCGTGGCAGGCGGCCGCCTTCAAGACGCTCGATCATGTCCGGTATGACAATGGAGAAGGCTGTCCCTTGCCAAGGCTGCAAAATGCCTCGGGCTCTGATCCGCTGGCCTTTGAGCGCCTCGGCGCCCATACCGCGGTCCGACATCTGTTTCCAGGTCTTCCGGGGAATGATGATCGTGAAGTCTTCTGCCCAGAGCCCCCCGAAGTTCAAATAGGTGCGTTGCTTGCGCTCACCGATGCTTCTGACGCGACCCTCGACCAGCACGAAGCTGCCGATTCGGTCCTGCAGAGGCTCGGGTCGATCGACGTCCATGGGCTTATAGCGGTCATCGCTCCAAAGACCAAGGCGTCGTTCGCGGGCCGTGGACTCGAGGGCGAGCAATTCCGGCTGGCAGAAGGTTTCATCGAGGCCCGCGTCGGTGATCGCGAGGCCTGCCTCGATCAAACCATGGCTCCAATCAAGCGGAGCGGTTCTGTCGAGGGATCGGATGCGAACCGCGATACGGTTCCAGCGGTCAGGGGCGGCCGCTGCCTGGACAAGGATGGCGTCCCCCCTGCGGATCTGCAGCCAGGACAGGGCCTGCTCCCGGTAAGGCGCCCCGTCGGGAAGCCGGACGCCGGCGAGTTTGGCAAGTCGGCCTGACGCCAGGATCAGGTCTCCCTCCTGGGAAAGGCTCTTCAGTCGATCAGGCTGCGCCTCAGCCGTGCAGCCTGCTCTCTCGCGCGTCGAGGCAACGGGCTGCGCCCGGCCAGCCGAGACCGTCAGGACGACCCCGATGCTCGCGCTCAAGAAAATTCGCAGGGTTGATCCCGTCATCGGACGGGATCATACCCATTTGGCCGCGAACGGCTACGCTTGAAACGATCGGGTCAGTGCTTTTCCTGCGCCGGGCTGTGCTGCTGCGGCTTGTGACCGCTCTGCCCTGCATTGTTGTGCTTGTTGTGGTTGCGGCTCTCCTGATGTGTCGCGCCACCCTGCTTGCCGGTTTCGGGCTTGCCGCTCGCATCGACCTGGGCCCGGTCGCTCTCCGGGTGGCCCGCGATGCGGGTCTCGTTCGGATTGCTGCGATTGCCGGTGCTGCTCATGATTTCTTCTCTTGCTGCCGCTTCTGGGCGCCGTTGCCGTCCTTGCCCTGCTGATGCTGGGTGCCGCGTACATTCGAGCCGCCGTGGCCTTCCTGCGGAATGCCCTCGGGGTTCGTGCGAGAGCCCGGGATGTTCTTCGTCATGGTGAGATCCTGATTGGCTGTCGTGTGGTGATGGAATAACGGCGCGACGCAGGATCTCCACTCCTTAGGAGAAAACCGCATGCTGGCGAGAGCTGCTTCCTGGGAGTTCAATCGCAGAGGGCGCAAATTGTTGCGGCCAAGATCGGTAGGTTTCTGCTTCAGAGAAGCAGGCGGGTCAGGCCCCTACCAGCGGATCACCAAGACCCTCTGATTGCCGTTTCCGAGCTCGACGGCCTCTGTGCCTTCCGCTTTCCGGTTCTGCGCCTTCGCGTCTTCGATGATCTCGATTTCTTCCACGTGAGCGGCAAAGGCTTCATCCACTTCAGCCACGCAGAGCAGGGTATCGGGAGGAAGGTTCTCCACCTGTTTCAGAAAGTCTCGAAGCGTCTGCGCCATGATTTGCCTCCGATTGCCCTCAACAAACCGGGCCGGCCATGCGGAGTTCCTTCGCACATTCAGCGGTGTACGGGGCGATCGCTTGCCAGTGAGACCATCCAGGGCCGCAACCCTCTGGAATGACCATGCCGACCATGCTACATCCCGTGATCTCAAGCGGTCCCGTAGCTCAGCCGGACAGAGCAGCGGTTTCCTAAACCGAAGGTCGGAAGTTCGAGTCTTCCCGGGATCGCCAGTTTTCCCCACGATTGTTGAGATTCATCGTCCCATCGGCGCAACGGCGGCTTTGGCGTCGTCGAGATCGGGGGCATCGATGTGGCGGTAGCGGGCCTGGACGAGGCCGAAGAGGCCGAAGGCGAAGAGGCCCAGCGCGGTCAGCGCCAGCAGGGCCCAGCCATAGGGCTGCTGCTGAAGAGCCTGGAGCGCTCCGCCCAGGCCATGCACTTCCGAGGACGAGGCGTGAAGGGCGGCGAGAATCAGGAAGCCGCCGATCATCAGGAAGACGACGCCGCGGGCGGCAAAGCCCATACGGCCGAGGGTGACGATCCATTCTCGCTTATCGGCAGGCAGAGAAAGACGCTCCGCCACATCGCCGCGCCAGGCCTTCCAGATGAAAGCGAGGCCTACCCCCGCCACGGCAAGGCCGACGAGGCCGACCAGCCATTGACCGAAAGGCTGGCTCATGAGCCAGGCCGTCCAGTCCTGCGCCGCCTGGTCCTCGCCGCCGCCGGAGCCCCGGCCGAGGGCGAGGTTCAGGGCCGAGAGGGCAAGACCGGCATAGATAAAGCCGCTGATCAGATGCGCGGCCCTGATGCCCAGGCCCTTCATGTCGGAGCCTCGTCGGTCGGCATCGGTCAGCGCTTCCAGAACGCGCCAGGCGCAAAAGCCGAACAGGCCGAGGGCGATCAGGATGAGCCAGACCTTGCCGAAGGGCTGCGACAGGAGCGTCTGCAGCGCGCTGCGGCTCCCTCCCGTCTGTCCGCCCGATCCGATGGCAGCGAGAAGAGCCATGCCCCCGACGAGACCATAAACGATGCCCCGTGCACCATAGCCGAGACGGGCTAGAGTCTCGATGGGGTTATGGCGGATCGTGGGCATGGCTGGCGGCTCCGTTCTGTCACGAGAGAACCGTCAAGCCTCTGCAGTGTTCCGCTGCGTGTGAGGTCTAGTTCGCCGGCAAGGTGTCAGCGCCTCTCGATCTGGCGGACGAGGCTGGAGGCATCCTCAGCCAGGGGAGGTCCAGCGAGCAGAAGCAGCAGAAGCGCGAAGGGAAATGAGAACAGAAAGCCGATCTGGCTGAATCCGATGGCGCCCGTCACGCCGCCGATGAAGAAGGATGCCAGTAGAAGGACGAGCAGGCGCAGCTTGTCACGGTCCGCCAGGATCCGGTCCGGATTGTGCGGATTGCGATTCCAGTAGAGCAGCTTGCCGAGCTCGATGCCGATATCCGTCACGATACCGGTCACATGGGTCGTGCGCATGCGTGCGCCCGAGATCTTCGTCACCGTGGCGTTCTGCAGGCCCATGATGAAGCACAGGAGAGGCACGGCGATTGCGACAAAGACCGGAGATGGATGGGTGAGCCAGCCCAGAATGCCGAATCCCAGAAGAAGGAACGCCTCGAGCATCAGCGGCATGGCGTAACGGCTGCCCAGGTGATGGCGCCGGCCCCAGTTGATCAGCATGGCCGAACAGGCTGCCCCGAAGACGAAGGGCAGGAAGGCCGCAAGGCCGATCCCCACGATGCCGAGGGAGCCCAGCGCCAAATGGTCGGCCATGGCAGAGACGATACCCGACATGTGCGAGGTATAATGGCCGATCGCCAGAAAGCCGCCGGCATTGATGGCACCTGCAACGAAAGTGAGGGCCATGCCCAGGAGCGTATCGGCCGCCCCAGTTCGTTCGGATGCCGCGATGGACTTCACCGACCGGATCGTGAAGTCACGATGCTCAGGATTTGTCGAATGAGCGTTCATAGGCACGAGCCTAACGCCGATCCCTTCACGAATCCAATAAGCCAAAAAGACTGCCGGAAATTCGTTTCCGGCAGTCTTCCGGATTACTGCGCAACGCTGGTGGAGGCGGAGGCGCGGCGCTCCATGGGCGGAATGCGCAAGGTCTTGAGGATCTCGGCCTCGCCCACGGGCTCGGCGAGCGAAGAGCCGCCGACGAAGACCTGGATGGTCCCTGCCTCCACGAGATAGGAGCCGTCATCCAAGTGGAAGCCGAGGGACTCGACGGGCACGCGCAGGGTGACCTGCTTCGTCTCGCCGGGCTTGAGTGCGATCTTCTCGAAGGCCTTCAGCTCGCGCAGGGGGCGGCTGCGGCTTGCCACCGGGTCGCGGGTATAGAGCTGAATGACCTCCTGGCCCTCCCGCGCGCCCGTGTTCTTCACATTGAGCGAGACCTCCAGAGTCCGGCTTTCGTCGAGCTGCGTCTGGCTGATCTTCGCGTCCGAGTAGGCGAATTGCGTGTAACTCAGTCCCCAGCCGAAGGGGTAGAGCGGCGCGATCGCCTCGTCGATGTAGTGCAGGGTGAAACGGTTGTCGGGCAGGGTGGGGCGTCCCGTGGGAAGCCGGTTGTAATAGAGCGGCAGCTGGCCCGTGGCGCGGGGCCATGTGACCGGGAGCTTGCCGCTCGGGCTCACGTCGCCGAACAGGACATCGGCCACCGCGGGGCCTGCCTCGGTGCCCGGGTACCAGGCCATCAGGATCGACGGGATGCGCTCCGCGACCGGGCCCAGCACCTGCGGACGCCCGCCCATGATGACGAGGGCGACGGGCTTGCCGGTCTTGGCGAGCTCCTCCAGCACCTCGATCTGCTTGCCGTTGAGCTCCAAATGGGCGCGGGAGGCGGCCTCTCCTGACAGTTCCTGCGGCTCGCCGAAGACGGCGATGACGAAGTCCGACTCCCTGGCCGCCTCAAGCGCCGCGGGCAGCCCGTCCGTGTTGCGGCAGAACAGGTCGCAGGCCGGGGCATGGCGCACCGAAAGTCCCGCCTGCTCGGCGCGGCGACGGATGCCTTCGAGAATCGTGACGCTGTCCTCCTTGTGGCCGCGGGCCGCGTGAGGGCCCATTTGGTCGTGAGGCGCATCGGCCAGGGGGCCGACGACCGCGATCGATCGGACGCTCGACGGCACCGGCAGCACGTTGTCCCGGTTCTGCAGCAGCACGAAGGTTTCGCGGGCGACTTCGCGGGCAGCCTGGCGCGATTCCGCCGAAGGGAATGCCGAATCGAGACGGGAGGGGTCGATGTCCGGGCGGTCGAAGAGACCCATGCGGAATTTGGTGCGCAGCACGCGCCGCACGGATTCGTCAATCACGCTCTCCGGCACCCGGCCTGCCCGCACTTCGTCAGGCAAGTGCTTGATGTAGAGCTGGCCCATCATGTCCATGTCGACGCCGGCGAGGATCGCCTTGCGGGCCGCTTCTGCACCATCCGCCGCGATGCCGTGATTGATGAGCTCGCCGATGCCGACCCAGTCGGAGGTGACGAAGCCGTCGAAGCCCCATTGGGTGCGCAGCACATCCGTCAGCAGCCACGGGTTTGCCGTCGAGGGCTCGCCGTTCAAGGCATTGAAGGCAGCCATGAAGCTGGCCGTGCCCGCTTCCACCGCTGCCCGGAACGGCGGCAGGTAGGTGTCGTACATCTCCGCACGCGGGATGTAGGTGGTGTCGTAATCGCGTCCGCCCTGCGGAGCGCCATAGCCGGCGAAATGCTTGGCGGCTGCGGCGAGGCCGCCCTTGCGGAAGCCTTCCACGCGGGCCGCCGTGAGCGCGGCACCGAGCGTCGGATCTTCGCCGAAGCCCTCGACGATGCGGCCCCAGCGGCTGTCGCGCGACAGGTCGGCCATAGGCGCGAAGGTCCAGTTCACGCCGACATAGGCCGCTTCCTTCGCGGCCCATTCGGAAGCGAGCCGGGAGACGCGTGGGCTGAAGGCGGCAGCCTCGCCCAGCGGCAAAGGAAACTGAGTGCGGAAGCCGTGCAGGACGTCGAGCCCGAAGAGCGGCGGGATCTTGAGACGGCTCTGGCGTGCCAGAGCCTGAGCACGGGCTACATCCTGGGCGCTGTTGAAGTTCAGCAGGGCCCCAGCCTTCCCCTCGGAGATATCTTCCCAACGCAGCGGCGGACCATGGGAGACAAGATTCAGCTGGCCGATCTTCTCTTCGAGGGTCATCTGCCCGAGAAGCTCGCTCAGCCGGCGCTCGATGGCTTGTGCACCCGCCTCCTGGGCACTTGCTGCCGGGAGAGCCGAGGCCGTCAGAGTCAGTGCAAGCATCAGTTGCGTCAAGCCAGGGACATCAGAAAGCCGCACAATTATCTCCTTTATGGAACAATAACACTTTATCGCGAGGTCGCCCTCGCTTGCCGCCCGCTCGTGCTACACAAGATAAGTTGTGCAAGTGGCGTCTGGGGGCCGTCAGGTCAAATCATATTTTAGAAAGCCTATGCATCTGCTCCCTGTCTCGTTGAAGCTGTCTCTGCTGAGCCTGTCCGGCGTCCTGATCATGTCGGGTTTCGCGCTGGCGGTGGCCGCCTATGTCAGGAATCCGGCTCTCGTGGCTGCGGCATCAGGGCTTTTTCTGCTTCTCACCGCCGGGGCTCCCTTGCTGATCGGACGGCAGATCACGCAGGCTCTGCGGCACAGGGACGACGACGCATCCGACGAGTTGTCCGTGTTCGAGGACGTGACGGCTGCTCCCTTCGAGCCGTCTTCCGATGCCTCCCTCTCCTTCGCTGAATTCTCCGCATTCGAGGACACGCCTGCACCTGACGAGGACGATGCCCTGCGCCGCGTTCAGAAGGCAGAGGCCGTCGACCGGCTGCGGGACGGCATCACTCATGACCTCAATAACCGGCTCATGGTGATCAGCGCCAATATCGATGCGGCAGCACGTCAGCTGAAGGATCAGCCGACCCTGCAGCGCAAGCTACTCTCGGCCCTCGTGGCCTCCGATCAGGCCGCCAAGCTCATCGCCCACTCGACGGCCTTCGCCCGGCACGGCGAGTCCAAGCTGCAATATGTGAACATTGCAGAGCAGGTGAGCTCGGTGGCCGAGCTGATGAGCCGCTCGCTTTTGCGCGACACGGTCGAACTGCGCGTCTCTCTCGCGGAGGATCTCTGGTCCATCGAGGCGAACCCCGACGACATCCAAACGGCCATCGTGACCCTGAGCGGCCATGTCCGGGATGCGCTGCCTCAGGGAGGCACCATCACGCTCGAGGCCCGCAACGTGCAGGTCGAAAAAGGCTCGCTGCCCGATCTGACACGCGAGGGGGACTTCGTGCAGCTGACGATCCGCAGCGCCGGTCCAGAGGTCGAAGGGCGCCCTGCGCCTGAGGCCGAACTGGAACAGGACTTCGCCTTGCGGGATATCGATCTGTCGTCTTGGCTGTCCCTGCGCCAGGGCCTGCACTTTCTGCAGGGTGTCGGAGGCGCCTCGGAGGTGCGGCGGGATGGCAATGGGACCTCCATCATCCTCTATATCCCGCGTACCGACGCGGCGACCCTGTTGCCATCCGGTCCTTCGAGCGAGGATGACGGGCTGGACGGGAGCGTGCAGAACCACACGGAAATCCTTGTGGTTGATGACGAGCTCGAAGTCGCGCTCGCGCTGCAATCGACTCTGGAAGAATTCGGCTACGTGACCACCATCGCGACCGACGCGGCACAGGCCGTAAGAGCCCTGAGCGCGCGCAGACCCGCACTCGTCCTCGCCGACGTCGCCATGCCCGGGACGATGAACGGGGTCATGCTGGCGCGCGAAGTGCGGCAGGTCTTCCCGAGCCTGCCCGTGCTGCTGATCACCGGCAATCCCGTCGTCACCGGCGAAGACAGCGAATTCCCGCTGCTCCAGAAACCCATCGTCAGCCGTGACCTGCACATCGCGATCCAGCGGCACCTGAACACGCAGAGCGACAATAAGGTCATCCCGCTGTTTCCGCGCGCATCGAGGCGGGCTCGTTAAAGCCGGATCCACTTTCCGCACGATGCACTGATCTATCCGGCATGCGCTGTTGCCGAGAGCGGGGCTGCAGCCTCGCATGCCGCATCGGCCAGAGCTGCAAACAGCCGCTGCTGCGGCTTCTTCCAGACCAGAAGCTCCGGATGCCATTGAACGCCGAGCAGGAACGGCGCGCTCTCGCTCTCGATGGCCTGCACGATGCCGCTCTCGTCATGGGCGGCAATCTTCAATCCCTGGCCGAGCCGGTCGACGGATTGGTGATGCAGGGCATTCACCTGGCAGGGATTGCAGCTCAGGATGCGATCCAGCCTGGAGCCATACTCGATGGTCACGGTCTTGCGCGGCAGGACCGTGCGCATCTTCGGCGCCTGAACGTAGACCTCGTAGATGTCCGTGTGCAGTGTGCCGCCGAGCGCCACGTTGATCATCTGCGATCCCCGGCAGATGCCGAGGATCGGCAGTCCCGCCGGGAGGGCCGCCTTGAGAAGGCCGAGCTCCAGCTTGTCGCGTTCGGGATCGATGCGCACATCGGGCAGGACCTTTCCGCCATAGATTTCCGCGCCGATATCGTCGCCGCCGCCGATCACGAGACCCTGCAGCGGCTCTGTCGGCAGCGGATGGCCGGGCATGAGGCGAACGGAACGCGCACCCGCCCGATAAAGCGCCAGCCGGTGCATGAGGTAGCTGCGCCATCCACCATGCCGGGAAGTGGTGACGCCGATCAGGGGGCTCGTCATGACCGTACGATCTGCTCCACCACGTTGGCCCAGCTCTTGTCCTCCCCCTCGAATGACAGATAGGCGGATCCGACGGCCTCCAATTTCTCGCGGTCGCTTGCCAGCCGCTCGACGCAGACCCAGCGGTTCCAGTCCGGTGCGATGCTCCAGCCGGGATCGCTCACCCGCGCATCGGGCAGGCGATAATGGAAGGTGGGGCGGCCGTTGATCTTCTCGTTCGGCAGAATGGCACGCACCTGCTTCGCATCGAAATGATGCAGGAGCGGCAGGAGATCGAGATCCCGGTTCCGGGTCGCATTGAAGGCGAGGTAATCGTCGGTGAAGGTGGGAATGTCCGGCCAGTAATCCGGATCGGCGATCGTGCGGACATACTCGGCCGGAAATGGATCGGCAAAGCCCAGAAGATTGCGGGTGGCATCCGGCGAGGCCTCACGACGAAGCCATGGATTGAGCAGGGCGAAGCTCTTCATGAAGGCTGTGAGTGTCGCCGCATCCTGGCGCGGGATCTCCGGGTTGAAATGCAGGCCGAAGGCATAGAAGGGGGCATCCTGCGTGCCCTTGGCGCCAGCCCCGCGCAGGATCGTCAGGATGCGATTGAGTTCCTGGAGCCGATCCATGGGGATCGGTGCCGTCACCAGTTCGCACGGAACGAGATAGCGGGCCGCGAAGCCGAAAAGGGCGGCGATCTTGGGCAGGACGCCTCTTTGCGTTCCGGCCTGCTTGCCCGGATGCAGAATCCGGCTGTCGAGCTCGACCGTCAGATCGCCGATGGCTGATTCCTTCAACGCGAAGGCATGCGGGTCTTCCTCGAGGAGCCGGCCGCCGAGCGCTTCCTGCAAAGCCTGCACGGTCCTCTCGGCGGAGGGGCCAACGAACTCGATTTCGACTCCGACCGTGCGCATCTGCCCCTGCTCGTTGTGCAGGATCGGCGGCACGGCAAACTCGATCTCGGTTGAAAGCGCAGGCTGCGCCATCGAAAACTCCGGAAGAACAACACCTAAACGTGAGCAATGGGGTGAACGGGTGCGCTTCCGCTCAGGTTCCTTGGTCCAGCGCATCGGGCGGAAAGTGGCCCCGGTTTTCCGCTCTCAGTGATGCGTTCATCACAGGAAGAGAGCATCGGACGGATCCCAATGTGGGGCCTGCTTTTGGGGCCGACGCCCCAAAGAGGATTCCTCGTGTCCATGCGGGTGTGGCTTTCCGGCTTCGGGTTGGCTACAAGCCGCCTATCATGATTTCGAGAGAATCGACCTTCGAGCGCGCTGCTTGGCTAGCGGAGCTGCGTGCAACTCTGGCCCTCGGCTGGCCCCTGGTTCTTGCAACCATTGCACAGAACGCCTTGATCACGTCCGACGTCATCCTGATGGGCTGGATGGGATCGGAGGCGCTGGCGGCGGGTGCGCTCGGCACCAACCTCTATTTCGCCTTCCTGATCTTCGGGATCGGCCTGATCAACGCGACCTCGCCAATGATCGCCGAGGAGCTTGGCCGCAAGCGGCATTCCGTGCGCGAGGTGCGGCGTACGGTGCGCCAGGGCCTCTGGGCCTGCGTGACGGTCGCCGTGCCGATCTGGATCGTGGCCTGGAATGGGGAGAGGATCCTTCTGGCCATCGGACAGGAGCCGGGGCTTGCCCATAGTGCTGGCCAGTATATTCGCGCGCTGCAGTGGAGCCTTCTGCCATTTCTGTTGTTTCTGGTGCTGCGCTCGTTCCTGGCGGCGCTGGAGCGCCCCGGCTGGGCTTTGTTCATCGGCCTCCTCGCCATCCCGGTCAATTTCGGCGCGGCCTATGCCCTGATGGTGGGCTCCTTCGGCCTTCCGGCCCTGGGGCTGATCGGCGTGGGTATCGGCACGATCATCTCGAGCACCTTCATGTTCCTTGGACTCGCCCTGGTGATCGTCCTCCATCCGAGGTTCAGGCGCTATCACGTCTTCGGGCGCTTCTGGCGGGCCGACTGGCCGCGCTATCGCACCCTCTGGCGGATCGGCCTGCCCATCGGCCTCACGCTGATGTTCGAGGTCACGATCTTCAATGCCGCCGCCATGCTGATGGGCCGCATCGGCGCAAGCGAGCTGGCGGCTCACGCGGTGGCGCTGCAGATCGCATCCTTCTGCTTCTCCGTGCCCCTCGGCATCGGACAGGCTGTGACGGTGCGCGTGGGCCGGGCCTATGGGGCGCAGGACGCAGGTGGCGTCACCCGTGCCGGCTGGACATCCTTTGCCCTCGGCACCGGCTTCATGGTCATCACCGCCTCCCTGATGCTGTTTGCGCCCCACCTGCTGCTCGGTGTCTTCCTCGACGCGAATGATCCCAGGAATGCGCTCGTCATCGATCTGGCACGCACCTTCCTGGTGGTGGCAGCCATCTTCCAGCTGGTGGACGGCGCGCAGGCGGTCGGCGCCGGAATGCTGCGCGGGTTGCAGGATACCCGCGTGCCGATGATCTATGCGGCGCTCGGCTATTGGGGTGTGGGCCTGCCGCTCGGCACCATCCTGGCCTTCGGCACGTCGCTGCGGGGCGTCGGCATCTGGATCGGGCTTGCCAGCGGGCTCGCCGTGGTGGCCTGCTTGATGCTGTGGCGCTGGCTGCGCCGCGACCGGCTGGGTCTGGTCACGGCCGTGCCGCCGGACGTTCAGGAAGCGTTCGCGAGCTGATTGACGAGACGCGAGAGATCCACGGGGGCGAACTGCGCGTCCTCATGGGTCACGCGCAGCTCTTCCACGGTGAGCCGCCGCCATTGTGCGAGTTGGGCCAAGGCCTCCTGCACCAGATCTTCAGGCGCGGAGGCGCCTGCGGTGAGGCCGATCACGGCGGCGCCGTCGATGAAGGAGAGCGTCAGATCCGTCGGATCCTGCATGAGAAGGGCTTGGCGGCCTTCGTTGACGGCGACTTCGCACAGGCGGTTCGTGTTCGATGAATTGCGTGCGCCGCACACGATGATCCGCTCCGCGCGCTTCGCGATCACGCGGACCGCCATCTGCCGATTCTGCGTGGCGTAGCAGATCGTCTTGATGTCGGGCCCCTGGATCGCCGGAAAGCGCTTCTTCAAGGCTGCAATGATGTCTCGCGTATCGTCGACGGAGAGTGTGGTCTGGGTAATGTAGGCGATGCGCTCCGGGCTGCCGACCGGCACGCTGAGCGCTTCCGCGACGCTCTCGATCACATGCACGGTGCCGTCGATCTGTCCGGTCGTTCCTTCGATCTCCACATGGCCACGATGGCCGATGACGATGACCTCGCGCCCCGCCTTGGCATGGCGCTGCCCTTCGAGGTGAACGCGGCGCACGAGCGGACAGGTGGCATCGAGCACGGAGAGCCGGCGCCCTGCCGCTTCCCTTTCGACCGCGCGTGGAACGCCGTGCGCGCTGAAGATGGCCACGGCGCCGTCCGGAATCTCGGCGATGTCCTCGACGAAGACCGCGCCCTTGCGCTTGAGCTCTTCCACCACGCGGCCGTTATGGACGATCTCGTGGCGCACATAGACGGGCTTGCCGGTTCGCTCGAGGGCGTCCTCGACGGCGCGGATGGCGCGCTCGACGCCGGCACAGAAGCTGCGGGGCGCCGCGAGCAGCACGGTGAGCGGCGGGTGATCCTGGATCATGCCGCATCCTCCGTCGTCATAGGGCGGTTGCGCGGAACGGGAGAGCGGGTGCCGCGGACATGGCGCAGGATGGATGCGGCGTGCTCACCGGCCATGACGGCGCTTTCGATGGTAGCGGGCAAGGAGCCGAGCCAGTCACCCGCCAAAGCAAGATTGGCGAGAGGCCGCAGGGGAGGCTGCGGGAGAATCTCAGCCGCTTGGCGGATCGTAGCGCGTTTCTCCTTCACCACCCGGGTTTCCGGCTGGCGATCGCTTGCCACTTCGAGTCCAAGGCCGCGCAGCGCCGGTATGATGTCGCGCCAGATCCTGACTGCCACTTCGGCGGCGTTCTGATCGATCACCGCATCGGCGGCCGAGACCGTGACGCTCACATGAGTTGGGCGGATCAGCGCCCACTGCGCGAGCATGCCGGTGAATCCGATGAATCGCGGGTGCGCCAAACCCCGCAGGCGATAATGAACGTTGAGGATGGGCTCGAAAATGGTCGGCACGGGGAGCGCCGGCAAGAGCCGCGCCACCTCAAAGGGCGGAAGCGCCAGGACGACCCGGTCGTCGGGACCGAGCATCACGGTGCGGTCCGTCAGCGCCAGTCCGATGGCGCGCTCATGGCTCGTCAGAAGCGTGCGCAGGCGCTGTCCGGTCAGGATGGACGCGCCTCTCGCCTCAAGGGTCGCAACCGCTGGCTCGATCAGGTCTTCGCTCAAGCCGTTTCTCGCCACCAGGAGCCGTCCGGCACCGGGCCGGAGGAGTTGCCGGAGGGCGCAGGCGAGCCGCTGCGAGGAAGCCTGCGCGGCAGGGGTATTGAGCACCGCCACCGTCAAGGGCTCGATCAGGCTGTCCATGATCGGACGCTTGCCGATGATGGAAGCGACCGGGCAATCCTTCGCGGTCAACACAAGTCGCAGAATGCGCGCGAGATCGGGCAGGGTCAGGCCCTGCGGGCGGCGCGAGGAGAAAAGCCACGACCAGGGGGAGAGGCCCACGTGCTGCATCTCTCCCGTTCGCCCGTCATAGAGCGGAAGCCCCTTAGGTTCAGGCTCGAACCATTGACTGCGGGCGCCGATGGTTTTGAGGAGATTGATGGCATGCCCATTGGCCGTGAACAGCACATGGGTGCCGTTGTCATGGGTGAAGCCATCGGACGGCTGGAGCGTCCGGCAGCGTCCGCCCGGTTGCGGTGCGGCTTCGTAGACGACAGCGTCGTCACCATCGGCCGTCACGGCGAGGGCCGCACTCAGGCCTGCAATGCCGGCCCCGATGATATGAGTGCGCCTTGTCATGCGGGCCTCATGGCGCGGGTGATGAGATGGAGCCGGTCGGCCGTGCTCAAGCGCAATTTGCCCTGGCGCATGCCCCAGCCGCGCGCCTGCAGCCGGTCGAGCACGCAGCGATAACTCTCCATCATCAGGATCGCCGGTTTCAGGGCCTTGCGGTCGAGATGCATCAGGGCTGCATCCGCCACCTCAAAACCTGAGCGCGCTTCATCGGCAAGGCTTTCGCAGACGCGTGCAAAGCGCGGATCGGCCACGAGGGCCGCGGCCGGTGCATCACGCAATCCCAGCTGCGCGAGCCGTGAGAGGGGAACGTAGACGCGCTCGCAGGAAGCATCCTCGTCCACGTCGCGCAGGATGTTCACGAGCTGCAGGGTGCGTCCGAGATGGAGCGCGAAGTCATGGGCCGAGGGCGCACCGAAGATGCGGATCGACAGGGCGCCGACCGAGCCGGCGACACGGCGTCCATAGAGACCGAGTTCATAATCGTCGGCCAGGCGTACCCTGTCTGCGCTGTCGGTTTCCATGCCGTCGAGCAGGGCATGGCATTCCTCCAGAGGCAGCTTGAAGAGGGTCGACGCGCGGGCGAGCTCCCGTCCGATGGGCGTTTCCGGCGCGCGGTGAAGCCGGTCGAGCTCGCGCCGCCAATCGCGCAGGAAAGCACGCTTCTCGGAAGCAGGCGCCGCGCCATCGGCGATATCGTCTACCGCGCGGCAGAAGGCATAGACTGCATGAATGGCGCGGCGGCGCTCGGACCCGAGACTCTGCATGCCGAGGCGGAAGGACGAGCCCGAACGCCGCACCACTGCCGCCGTCACGTGATGATCGCTGGGAGAGGGGGGGCGAACTGCGCCGCGGAGGCCACGCAGGAACGCCATGCAGGCATCGGCTTTGCTCACCTGCACGCGCTCCAGCACCGGATCGGCATGTCGCAGGCGCTGACTCAGGCGTTGGGCGAGGCCGATGGTCGCGATGCTCTGTGCCCGCAGGCGCCTGTTCTGTAGATGCTCCGGCAGGGATTGCGCCTGATCGATCAGCGCATCGACCCGGTCGAGCATGGCGTTGAAGACATCGCGGCGGAATGCTGTACGCGACGGATCGAAGAAAGCTGCCTCGGAGCCTGCTGCCAGCATCCACCGGATCGGGATGTAGATCCGCCCCATATTCTCACGATCCGTGCCACAATCCTGCAGATGGTTGAGGATCTGAAGCGCCGTGCAGAGAGCATCCGCCGGCACCTGAGCCGAACCGCGCTCACCGTGAAGGATAAGAAGGAAACGGCCGACCGGATTGGCGGAGAAGCGGCAGTAATCGATCAGTTCCGCCCAGTCGTTGTAGCGGGCCTTGACCACATCCTGATGAAAGGCGCGCAGCAGGTCGCGGGCCTGGATCAGGCCGGCCTTGTGCCGTCTGTCGGTGGCATGCAGGCGCGCGGCCTGGGGAACCGCCGGATCGCCCGAGACGAGCGCCTGTTCAAGAGCATCGAGACGCGTCAGCTTCTCGGCCGCCCCAAGGTCGGGTGCATCGGCGATATCATCCGCCATGCGGGCAAAATCATAAAAGGCGAGAACTGCACCCTGGTGCTCGGGAGAGAGCACCAGGGAGGCAACGGGAAAGTTCTCGTCCCGCGGCCGCTTCGAAGATCGCTCAGCGCCAGCGCTCATGGCTTTTCCTCCAGGGGATAAAGCCTGCCTTTCCACCCGGCGCGGCGTGCATCGCCGATCCTCAGGAGTACGCTCCATTGGATCGCGAGGCCGACAAGGGTCGTGAAAGGATGCAGGGGGATCGACCAAGGATTTTCCCGAGTCGCGACGGTCACGAGCGCGCGCGTGACAAGCGAGAGCAGGGCCGCGCAGGCGAGGGGGAGGACCGGAGCAAACGGCAGCAGCAGGAACGGCAGAACATGGCCGCCGAGCAGAAGCGCAGTCCAGATCGGCAGGGCGACCGGCGTTGCCATCCCTTCGTGCGCGTTCTTGGCGAAGCCGGCCCAGGCCTCGTCGAAGCCTGCATACATGCGGCAGGTGGCGAGGCGCTCTCCGGATACCAGATCCGTCATCATTCCCTTGCGGCGAAAGAGCCGAGCCAGCTGGATGCCGTCATGGATGCGTGAGCGGATTGCCGCGTGGCCGCCGCTCGCTCGATAGGCATTACGCTCGACGAGCATGAGCTGCCCGCAGGCGGCCCCCAGACCTGGATCCCGCGACAGGCGCATGAAGCCCATGGGCAGATAGCCGAGCAGAAGCAAGTTGATCGTCGGCACCGTCAATAATTCGCCGAGACTGATCATGATCTGGCGCGGCACGGCGCTGACGAGTCCAGAATCGGTGGCCTGCGCATGGCCTGCCAGCAAAGCCGCGGCGTGGGAGCCCAATCGCACGTCGGCATCCACGAACAGAAAATGCGTGCCGCGTGCGGCCTTCGAGAGATGGTGGCAGGCATGGACCTTGCCGGTCCATCCTTCCTCGAGAGCCGGTGCGGTGAGGAGCTGCACACGGGCGTCGCGAGCCGCATAGGCGCGGACGATATCGGCGGTCGCATCCGTGGACCCGTCGTCCATGACGAGGATTTCGACCGGCACGCCGATGCTGCCGAGAGCCGCATCGAGAGCAGGCCCTATATTCTTCGCCTCGTTGCGAGTGGGGATGAGGATCGAGACGAGGACGTCTCCTTGCGGCGCGTGGCGCGGCGTTGCGTTTAAGGTGCTCAGGTTCATGAGCGCGAGCACGAACGGGATGGTCGCGAGGGCAAGCAGGATCAAGCCCAACACCATCATGAGTGACGCCCCTCATGGGACGGATCGAAGCTGCGCCCGCGCAAGGCTGCCGCCATTCTCCGCCAGCCGTCATAGAACCCGCCTACGCCGGCGCGGCCTTCGAGCACGGCACGGAAACGGGCCGGATCGCGGCTCCGCACATCGGCGCTCAGATGGTCAAGTGTTGCGGTGAGTTCGTCTTCGAGCTTTTGCAGGCGGGCAGGGCGTTCGAGGTTCAAAAGTTCCGACCCGCGCAGGGGCTCGCCGAAGGCCATGAAGGCTTCCGCCCCGCGCTCGAGCCAGAAGCTGTACTCGATAGCGAGCGGCAGGATGGTGCAACCGGGGGCGCGTTCGACGAGGCGGGCCACGCCGGGCTTGAGTCCGAGAGGACGCTCGCGCGCATCGCCGAAGCGTCCCTGAGCCGTGATCCAGAGAGCGCGGTTGCGGGCGGAAAGGATTTCCGAGCCGGCGCTGAGAAAATTCGCTGCTCCACGTGGGCTTTCAAGGTCGACGCCGAAGGCGCCGATGCGACCGAAGATGCCGTATTGCTTCAGCATCGCAGCATCGATCGGCGCATAGCTCTCGTAAGCGGGAAAGAAGTGGTCGGCCGCCAGGATGTAGACCGCTGCATCCCACCACGCCGGATGATTGGAATAAACAATGACTGGGCCCTGCTGCGGCACGGCCGGTATCCCCCACGAGGCGATCCGCAGGGCATTCATGTGACGCGTGAAATAGCGCCGGAAGGTCGGGACCACGAAGCGATGAAGCAGGGCTGAGCGACGCGCGACGGCAGAACCTCCCGCGTGACGGGGAGAGGAGCGCTCCGTCTCTGCCTGGTCGGATTCCTGCCTCAAGACACGTTCCGTAGATTCTCGACTTTGCAATCCGCATCGAGGGCGTCGGCGGCGATCCAGCCTGACATCATGACCATCGGCATGCCGGGGCCGGGATGCGCCGCGCCGCCCGCGAGATAGAGACCGCGCACCTGCCGGCTGCGGTTGCCCGGCTTGAACGCGCCCATGAACTTGCCGTGGCTCGCCAAACCGTAGATGGCGCCGTTGAGCACCTTGTAGCGGTCGTGAATGTCCTGCGGCGTCAGGTGGCGCTCGACCACGATGCGCTCTTCGATATCACCCATGCCGGCCGTGCGTTTCAACTTGTCGAGAATCACCTGGCGATAGGCGGGGAACATCTGCGACCAGTCGTGGTGCGGGCGCAGGTAAGGCGTGTGGACGAGAACATAGAGCGCCTCGCCGCCGTCGGGCGCGACGCTCGGATCGGTGGCAGCGGGAGCCGCGAGATAGCAGGTGGGATCGGGTGCGGGCTCGCCGCGGCGATAAATGAAATCGAACTCCTCCTCCGGGTCACGGGAGAACACGAAATCATGATGGAGGATGTGGTCATAGCGCTTGTTGAGACCGAGATAGAGCACCACGCCGGAGCAGGCGGGCTCGAAGTCCTTTCGCGCATAGTGCTCGCCCACCTCTCCGCCGACGAGTTCGCGATAGGTGCGGATGGAATCCATGTTGGAAATGACGTTGTCGTAGGCCACGACGTCGCCGCTTGCGAGCGCGAGCCCCGTCACTTCTCCGTTTTCGATCCTGAGAGAAGCCACATCACTGTCGGTCTTGATCGTGGCGCCAAGTTCGGTGGCAAGTTTCGCCAGAGCCTCCGCCACTGCGCGGGTCCCGCCCATGGGATACCAGACGCCATCGGCTGCCTGCATGTGGGCGATGGCGCAGAGCACGGCGGGCGAGCCATACGGCGAGGAGCCGACATATTGCGTGAAGTGGTCGAGCATCTGCGCCAGGCGTTCGTCTTTCACCTTCGAGCGGATGGTTCCTGCAACGGAGGAACCCATGCGCAGGGACAAAACATCCCTCAAGGTTGCGGGATTCATGTTGGCGCGGATGTTGATGGTGTCGAAGAGATCTTCCACCGGCTTCCAAAAGAAGAACCGGTTCGAAATATCGTGGAGGTGGGCGGAGATTTCCTGGAAGCGCTTGTACCCGTCGCCGGCGTTCCTTCCGGGAGCGAAGCGATCCATGGCCTCGGCCATGGTCTCGATGTTTTCCTGCAGATCGATCCGCGTTCCGTCATCGAAGAAGCAGCGCCATTGCGGATCGAGTCGGACGAGCTCTAGATAATCCGAGAGGTCGCGACCGGCCTCCGCGAAGATGCGTTCCAGAACCCGCGGCACGGTCAGGATCGTCGGCCCCATGTCGAAGCGAAATCCGTCTTCATGCAAAACCGCCGCCTTGCCGCCGATCCAAGCGTTCTTGTCGTAGAGAGTGACCTTATGCCCGCGGGCCGCCGCGACGCAGGCCGCCGCCAATCCGCCCAATCCCCCGCCGATGACCGCAACCGAAGTCCCTTGAGCCTTCACGCATTCCTCCCGCAAGGCACGAACCTGTCCATCAAGGGCCCGCGTCCAGTCGTGTTGGTTCTAGGAAGGGCATGGGCCAGTTCAAGTCGGCTCACGAAGGTTTGGGCGGCGGGCGCAGATCATGCGAAGCGAATGCCTGCCCGGCGCGCGGATCACCGGGTCGAACCCTGCGGCTGCCAAGCGTGGCCTTAGGTGGCTTACGTCGCGCATGCTCCCGCCCCAGAGCAGGTTCTTCAGTCGGTTGATCGTTGAGATCGTAGCATGTCCCTCCTGGGGCAGAACGGCGACGAGAAGCCAGCCGCCGGGTCTCAAGGCGTGAAAGATTCGCTCGATCGATCGCTGGATGACGTCGTCGGGCAGGAACATCTGGGGCAGGAAGGCGAGGTCGAAAGCCTCTTTGTCCCTCAGATCTTCCACGCGCTCTCGCCGCATGGCGATGCGGTCGGCGAGACCGGCCTCCTGCACGGACCTCGTACCGATGGCGGCAGGATGCGGGGCGGGTTCGAGCGCCACTGCCGACAGATGAGGAAAGTGTCTGCAGAGCGCAATCGAAAGGCCCGCGGCTCCCGCGCCCACATCGAGAAGGCCGGCACCGGGCTTCTCAAGACGAGGGACGAGACCAGGCAGGAACTTCAGTTTCGGCAGAGCCCGGGTGGTCCACAGCTGGGTCAGGGCGCCTTGGGCCTCGATGATGGCTTCATCCGTATGGGTCCAGCCGTCCAGGGACAGGGTACCATCCGCGAGCCTGCGCCGGAAGCTGTCGGTCTGCAGGAGAGGAGCCCTGAGGGAGGCGCGGAAGGTCGTCACTCCGTCAGGTGTCGTAAACGGCATGAGAGCAGGGGCCGCTTGAACGCGCTCCTGATTCCACGCAACAAATCCGTAGCTTGCGAGAAGGTCGATCAGGGCTCGGACGAGCACGGGCGAGAGGGAGGCCACGCGTGCCAATTCGTCGATCGTGGCCGGCTTGCCGAGATGACCGAGAAGGCCGCTCTCGGCACAGGCGGAGAGCGCACTTGCCGACCAGATGGCCCGATCGGCCTCTTCGAGAACTTTCAGCACACCGGCTGGACGCCGCAACGTCGGGGCGACCGGTCGATGCCAGGAGGCGAGACCCATGGAGCCGAGCCCCATGCGCTCTCCTCCGTGTGAAAGGAGAGCATAGGCGCGCCACAGCATGACAGCCCTATCGGATCGGAATCACGACCGTGGTCGTGGGTTCCTTGACGAGGATTCGGGCAGCCTCGAAATTCGGAGGGCCGCGGCGGCCCACATCGTTCGAGAAGCCATAAGGCTCGTTGGGCAGCCCGATGAAGCTGCGATCGAGCTTGCCGTTGCCATTTACGTCATGAAAGACGGCGATCGCATAGGTGCCGGGTTTCACGTTCCTGATCCGCAGCTCCACCGTTCCCGCCGTGGCCTGGCCACGATCCTTGTAGGGGCAGGTAGCCTCGTCGAAGCTCGTGTCGCAGATCCCGGCATAGACCATGTTCCGATCCGCTTGGACACCCTGCGCGCGGATCGTGAGCGTTGCCGCTTGAGTGGATGAGACAGAAAGGAAAAGGACGACAGCCAGTCCGACAGGTCTCATCTGGTCATCCCTCAAATGGTCGCTTCGCCGAGCGGTGAGACTGCGGGGTCCGATTCTCCGCGGCCCGCTCTGCGGCGCTCACGATCCTCCAGCAGCAGGCGTGTCGTGATGCGTGCGCCTTCATAGATCACGGGCAGCCCGCTGCCGGGATGCGTGCCGCCGCCGACCAGGTAGACATTGCGACCGAAGCGGTTATGCGGCCGGAAGTAGAGCATCTGGGTGAGATTGTGCGCGAGGTTGAAGGTGGCGCCTTCGAACACGGCGAAATCGTCCTGCCAGCCTCGCGGCGTCACCACATGCTCGAAGCGGATGCGGTCTTCGATATCGCGAAGCCCGAGCAGCTTCAGCCGCTCGAGCGCGAGCCTGCGATAACGTGGTGCCTCGCTGGCCCAATCGATCCCGCAACGTAGGTTCGGTACAGGGACAAGCACATAGAGACTCGTATGGCCCTTCGGCGCGAGCGACGGGTCGGTCACGCCGGCATGATGCACATAGACCGAAGGCTCTTCGGGCAGGATGCCGTTGGTGATCTCGTGAATATTGCGCTCATAGTCCCGCGACAGCAGGATCGTGTGATGCGCCAGATCGCCGGCATCACCCTCGATGCCGAGATAAAGCATGAAGGTCGAGCAGGAAATTTTCGCGCGGTCGAGCTTCTTGTTTTTCCAGCGTGGGCGCATGGCTTCCGGCACGAGACGGCGCATGGCATGTCCGAAATCGCCGTTCACGACGATCGAGCCTGCGGCGAACGTTTCCCCGCCGACCTCAAGGCCGACGGCCTCGCCGTCTTCATAGAGAATGCGGTCCACCGGCGCGTTCAGGCGAATGTCGACGCCGATCTTGCGTGCGACGTTTGCCATCGCCTCCGAGACCGCACCGCAGCCGCCCATGGGATGGAAGACGCCGTGCTCGTATTCGAGAAACGAGAGAATCGTGAACAGGCTCGGACACTGGAACGGCGACATGCCGAGATATTTCGTCTGAAACGAAAAGGCGAGGCGCACGCGTGGATCGGCGAAGTAGCGCTTGAGATCGCTGTCGACGCTGGAGAAAGGCCTCAGTTTCGGCAGGGCTGCCAGCATCGCCGGCGAGAAGAGATCCGCTGGGCTCGAGAAGGCCTGTTCCAGGACCGGCCGAAAGGCTTCGAGCTTGTCGCGGTTGTCATCGAGAAATCGGCGCACGTTGCGCGCATCGGCCGGCGCGAGACGTGCGATCTCCTGTTCGAGCCGGTTGAGATCGTAAGTGGCGCGAATGGAGCCGCCGCCCTCGAAGACGAGATGATATTGCGGGTCGAGACGCTTGAGTTCGACATGATCCTCCAACCGCTCGCCGCAGGCCTCGAAGATGTCCTTCAGGACGCGCGGATACAGGAAGAAGGTCGGGCCGATATCGAATTTGTGGCCGCCGGGTGCATGAATCGTGCGGGTGCGTCCGCCAACGGCGGGTTCCCGCTCGAATATGGTGACGGGTATGCCCTCCCGCGCCAGCAGCATGGCGGAGGCCAAGCCTCCCGGGCCGGCGCCCACGATGGCGACCTGGGGCGATCGGGCGGATTTGAGCATGAGCCGGCAGCCCTCAGTGGTCGTGAAACAATGGCCGTCTGAATTAGACCGGACTAGCCTCTCGACCAGAGGCACTGACGCAGGATCACGGAAAGGTGAAACTTTTCCTCTGCAAAGAAGTAACGTTATCCAGGCTATAGGAAATTGAGTGGAGGCCCTATCCAGGCTATTGTTGCGAACATTCTTATAATCCTGAAGGATGAGGGAGCGTAGAAAAATTTCTTAGCGCCTTATTCTTGCCTTTTTAAGGCTCAGTTTCACTTCCAACCGAAATGGAAGGGGAGACTGTCTTTGAAGAACATCCTCACCCGGGCATCTGCAATGGTGCCTCTTCTTCTTGTTGCAGCTTGCAATACAACCACCTCAACCGACCCCGACATCACCGGGTCCATCTCACAAGCGAATATCGAGACCGGCAAAGCCTTTCAGCGCGGCACCGCCTCCTGGTACGGACCGGGATTTCATGGTCGCAAAACCGCCAGCGGCGAGCGCTTCAATTCCTCCGACATGACAGCCGCCCATCGCTCTCTGCCGTTCGGCACGCGACTCAAGGTCGTGAACGAGACCAATGGCCGCTCGGTCGTCGTCCGGGTGAACGATCGCGGTCCTTTTGCTCATCGGCGAATCATCGATCTCGCCAAAGGTCCTGCCTTGGCGCTGGGCCTGACGTCCTCCGGCACGGGTTATGTTTCCCTGCACAGGCTCGATTAGGCGCTTCTTAATCCCTTCCGGCGATTCTTGGCGCGATTCGGGACCAAGGGTTGCTTACATGGAATCGAGATCGTCTCCGTCGACGAACGTCATACGCTTTCCGGGCGCACGCTCGTCGGCCAATCCGAGCCGCGATCAACGAAGCCTGATGGATGCGGTTTATGCCGCGGGCTCGTTGTCGATCGCGGCGAGCGACCACGCGACCAAGGTCATGGCGACGCGGCTCACGATCTTCGGCTTCGTCGTCATCGATGAGCTGCAGACGGATGGCACGATGCGCCGGCTCCGGCCTTCCGAGGCGTTCCATGCATCTACGGTTCGCCCGTGGCGCATCTCCAAGCCGTCGGGCCGCTATCGAATCGATGAGCAATGGCCAGACGCGGAGCGCGAGTTGTTTGCTGCTCTGCTGGCCTGATCCAGGCTGACCGACGATGTGCCAGTGAGCCAATGACATGGGGTGAATCTCAAAAGTGCATACCACTTTTGGGTTCGATGCTCAGGTGGCCTCGTCTTTTCCCTCCTCTGAACTATTTTCCCACGCCAGCTTATGGCGCTTCAGGGGATGTCGATGCATCTGGTTCAGATTCTTCTCCCGCTCGCCGACAACGCCGGCCGCCGTTTCGACGGCGCAGCCTATGGCCGGGTTCGCACGGAATTGTCCGAGCGATTCGGCGGCATTACGAGCTTTACCCGCGCCCCGGCGCATGGCGTCTGGAAAGAGGGCGGCCATACTTCCCACGACGATATCGTCGTGTTTGAAGTCATGACCAGAGAACTTGATCATCCTTGGTGGGAGCGCTACCGCGCGGAACTGGAGCGCCGGTTCGAGCAGGAAACCATCGTGATTCGCGCGATCAAGGTCGAAATGCTGTAGCGCGTCGTGCGGAACCGCAGGTCCGTACCAGCGAGAAGTGCCCCCGGACCGTCGCTCCCAACGATCTCCGGCCAGGGAACCTGAGCAGCACTGCTTCGCTTGTCGTTGATAAGCGGAGCATTCCAATGGCCAAGCCACTGATCGTTTCCATCCCCCACAGCCTCGGCCAGGCCGAAGCCATGCGCCGTTTGCACGGCGGCATGACAGGGCTGAAATCCCAGTTCGGGGACAAGGTCGCGTCCATCGATGAAACCTGGAGCGGGAATCGCATGGATTTTCGCGTCGGGGCCATGGGGCAGAGCGTCAACGGCCACCTTGAGGTGATGCAAGATCAAGTGCGTGTGGAAGTGCAGTTGCCGTGGATCCTTGCAATGATTGCAGAGAAGGCGAAGACCTTCATCCAAAAGCAAGGAACACTGATGCTCGAGAAGAAGTGACGCTGGCTATAGCCATGAATAGCCGTTCATGAAGATGAACGCAGATGGAACCAAACGGCTCCGTCTGCGTTATATAATCGATTGCGACCACGACCCTTCGTTGGTGCGCTTCACTTAAGACATCACTTTATTCACCCCGGGCCGTGTTCTTCCGTCCGATCGCGACAACACACCTGTATTTGAGGATGGCGCTATGCATGAGCGTTTGATGCCGCAGTCCTATGCCCTTCGTTCGCCTGTCAAAGCCGGATCAGAAAAACCACTCCTCGTCTGTTTCTCCCACCTTCGCTGGGATTTCGTCTGGCAACGGCCTCAGCATCTCCTCAGCCGTGCGGTCAAGCATTACGACGTGATGATCATCGAAGAGCCCATGTTCAAGGCGGGCGCGACGCCTCATATGGATGTGAGCGATCGGCCTCAGGGTGTCACCATTGCCGTGCCGGTTCTTCCCGAAGGCCTTTCGCATGAAGATATTCTCGCCGAGCAGCACGATCTGATCGAGGAATTGATCGGACGCGAGGCCAAGAGCCCGCGCGTTTTCTGGTACTACACTCCGATGGCCATGGCCTTTACCAGCGATCTCGAGTGCGACCTGTGTGTCTACGACAACATGGACGAACTCTCGCTGTTCCGCGGCGCATCACAGGAATTGCTCGACCTGGAGAGTGCCCTTTTCGCCCGCTGTGATCTGGTCTTCACGGGCGGCATGAGCCTCTATGAGGCCAAGCGCCATCGCCACCGCAGCGTCCACGGCTTCCCGTCGTCGATCGACTTCCATCACTTCTCCCAGGCGCGCTCGATCGACAAGGATCCCGACGATCAGGCGCAGATCCCACATGTCCGTCTTGGCTTTTTCGGTGTCGTCGACGAGCGGATGGACATCGACCTTCTGGCCGAGGTCGCCGATCTGCGTCCCGACTGGCAGTTCGTCATGATCGGCCCTGTGGTGAAGATCGACCCTTCGACCCTGCCACAGCGGCCCAACATTCATTGGCTTGGCGGCAAATCCTACAATGAGCTGCCGCATTACCTGTCCGGCTGGGACGTCGGCTTCATGAATTTCGCCCTGAACGAGGCGACGAAGTTCATCAGCCCGACGAAAACGCCTGAATTCCTGGCGGCCGGCGTGCCGGTCGTCTCGACGCCGATCACCGATGTGGTGCGGCCCTACGGCGAGAAAGGTCTCGTCGAGATTGCGAAGGACGCGAAGGATGTCGTTGCCAAGGTCGAGCTTATCCTCGCCCGACCAAAGGAGGCATGGCTTGCCAAGGTCGACCGTCACCTGGCGGCAGGATCCTGGGACAAGACCTGGGCTTCCATGCACAAGCTCATGCTGGATGTCACCGGCGACACGACAGCTGATCGTCCTGCCCCCTCTCTTCCCGTTTATGCCACCACGCCTGCGGAGTGATCTGGAATGTATGATTGGTTGATTGTCGGCGCTGGTTTCGCAGGCAGCGTTCTGGCGGAACGCTTGGCCACCGAGCGCAACGAGCGTGTTCTTCTCATCGACCGCCGTCCTCATATCGGCGGCAATGCCTACGACCGATACGACGATGACGGCCTGCTCATTCACCAATATGGCCCCCATATCTTCCACACCAATTCGAAGCAGATCTTCGATTACCTTTCCCGCTTCACGGAATGGCGCTTCTACGAGCACCGGGTACTGGCGGACGTGGATGGGATGCTCGTGCCGATCCCGATCAATCTCGATACGGTCAACAAGCTCTATGGGCTGAATCTTACGTCCGAGCAGCTGCAGGACTGGTTTGCCGAGCGGGCGGAAAGCATCGGCGAGATCAAGACGTCGGAAGACGTGGTGGTCTCCGTCGTCGGGCGCGAGCTCTACGAAAAGTTCTTCCGCGGCTATACGCGCAAGCAATGGGGGCTCGATCCGTCCGAACTCGACAAGTCGGTGACCTCACGCGTGCCGACGCGCACGAACCGGGACGACCGCTACTTCACGGACGAATTCCAGTTCATGCCGAAGAACGGCTACACGCGGATGTTCGAGAAGATGGTCGGACATCCCAACATCCATGTGATGACGCAGACCGAATATGACGACGTGAAGAACATCGTCCCCCATCGGCGCGTCATCTATTGCGGGCCCATCGACGAGTACTTCGGCTTCCAGTTCGGCAAGTTGCCCTATCGTTCGCTGCGCTTCGAACATGTCACCCTCGACAAGGCGTGGCACCAGCCGGTGGGCGTCGTGAACTACCCGCAAACCAAGGACTACACCCGCGTCACCGAATACAAGCACCTGACCGGTCAGGAGCATGTCAAGACGGCGCTGACATACGAATACCCATCCGCCGAAGGGGACCCCTATTACCCGATCCCGAAGGCGGAGAACCAGGAACTGTTCAAGAAGTACGAGCGGCTTGCCCTGGCAACGCCCGACGTGTGGTTCGTCGGCCGTCTGGCCACCTATCGCTACTACAACATGGACCAGATCGTCGGCCAGGCGCTCGCCACCTTCCGGCGCATCAATGAGTCCCTGCCCGTTGGAGCAGATACATCGTCCGTCAAAGTCGTATCGCCCTCGGCGGCTTTGGTTTCGTAATCGACAAAGAGCATTGAACCTTCCGCGCTAAGAATAGTTGTGGAAGATCTGTTGTAACAGCTCGGAGTTGCATGATGAAACGACCACTGGAGCTTTGGGGCGGTCTGGAATGCACCGTCGCGAGAGTTGGCGACGATTACCGCGATCAAAGCTCAGAGACCGGTCATCATGATCGAATCGAGGATCTCGACCGCATTGCCGAGCTCGGGATCCGCACGCTGCGGCATCCGGTGCTCTGGGAGACAATCTCTCCCGAGAGCCCGGACCGTACGGACTTCTCCTGGCATGATCCGCGCCTGAAACGCCTCCAGACGCTTGGCATTCGTGCCATTGCGGGCTTGTGTCATCACGGCAGCGGCCCGCGTTACACCCATATGCTCGATCCGGCCTGGCCCGAGCTTCTGGCGCGCCATGCCGCCAATGTGGCGGAGCGTCATCCGCATCTCGATCTTTACACCCCGGTCAACGAGCCGCTCACGACGGCGCGGTTCTCGGGGCTTTATGGCCATTGGTATCCTCATGGGACGAGCTACGAGGCTTTCCTCAAGATCCTCGTGAACGAGTGCAAGGCGACCGTTCTGTCCATGCGCGCCATCCGCAAGGTTCGGCCGGATGCGCAGCTCGTGCAGACGGACGACATGGGCAAGACGTTCTCGACGCCCGCGCTCGCCTATCAGGCCGAGCACGAGAACCAGCGGCGCTTCTTGAGCTTCGATCTCCTCTGCGGCATGGTCGATCGGGATCATCCCTGGTGGGGTATATTCATCGACAGCGGTGTCGCGCAGGCCGATCTCGAGCTCTTTCTCGAGGCGGATGCCGCACCGGACATCATCGGCATCAATCATTATTTGACGAGCGAGCGCTACCTCGACGAGCGCAGGGCGCGCTACCCCGAACACCATTGGGGCGGCAATGGCCGGCATCAATATGCGGATGCGGAAGCCGTTCGCATGCCCCTGCCATCCGCCGACCTCGGACCCGCGGCGCGGCTTCGGGAGGTGTGGGAACGCTACAAGCGTCCGATCGCCGTGACCGAGGTGCATCACGGCAGCACCCGTGACGACCAGCTGCGCTGGCTGATGGAAGTATGGAAGGACGTCAACAGGCTGCGTGACGAAGGAGCCGACATCCGGGCCGTCACTGTATGGTCTCTTTATGGCGCCGTGGACTGGAACAGCCTGCTGACCCGCCGCAACGGCTTCTACGAGCCGGGACCCTTCGACGTGCGGGCTTCCGAGCCGCGGCGCACGGCGCTTGCCCATGCGGCGGAAGCGCTCGCCAAGACCGGCACCTTCGATCATCCGGTGCTTGATCGCGCAGGCTGGTGGAAGCGGGACATCCGCTTCTACAAGCCGCCGGCGAAGCGGTCGAAATCCTGCTGGCTGGCCGACGAGCCGCGACAGCTTCTGATCACGGGGGCGACGGGAACCCTTGGCCGCGCCTATTCCCGGCTATGCGACTTCCGCGGACTCAACCACGTGCTGCTCGCGCGCCAGGATATGGACATCGCCAACCCCAGGAGCGTCGCCAAAGCCCTCGAGTGCTACAGGCCCTGGGCCGTGATCAATACGGCAGGTTATGTCCGCGTGGCGGAGGCCGAGAGCGACAGGCAGGCGTGCTTCCGAGAGAACGTCGCGGGAGCAGAGGCGCTGGCCAAGGCCTGCGCCGATCTTGATATTCCTCTCGTCACCTTCTCGTCCGATCTCGTCTTCGACGGAACGCTCGGACGGCCTTATGTGGAAAGCGACGAGGTCAATCCCACGACGGTCTACGGCGAGAGCAAGGCCGAGGCCGAGCGCCGGGTTCTCGAGGCGTACGACAAGGCTCTGGTCTTGCGCACCAGCGCCTTCTTCGGCCCATGGGACCGCTACAACTTCGTCTGGTCGATCCTGAATACGCTCAGCAAGGGCGAGGGCGTGAAAGCCAGCATCGATGTGGTGTCTCCCACATATGTGCCCGATCTCGTGAACACTTCGCTCGATCTCCTGATCGACGGCGGCACAGGCATCTGGCACATGGCCAATATTGGCGAGGCCTCCTGGCGCGTTCTGGCTGCCATGGCGGCGGAGCGTGCAGGTTTCGATCCGGAACTCGTGACGGATGCCGGCGATCTCCCCGTTCTCAATACGGCCCTGTCCACGGAACGAGGCATTCTCATGCCACGTCTCGAGAGTGCCCTCGACCGGTTCTTCTCCGATAGTGAAGTGGAGTGGTCGGACGGAGCGATGAAGGTGGCTGCGGAGTAAGACCTTCCTGGTGAAGCCGTACCCGGCAGTCTGGCACGGCGTCAGCCATGTTTCCTGAGATCAAAAGAAAAGGCGGCCAGAATTGTTCTGGCCGCCTTTTGGCGTTCGCGGTGGAAAGCCCTTACGCGGCTGCCTCCGCGGCCCGAACGGCTTCCTCCAGGCGTGCGGCCCGAGATTCTATGGCCAGCTCCACCAGAGCATCCGTCAGGATCGTGGCTGTCGGATCGGCCAGGGGCTCGTCCCGGAACAGGCGCAGGGTCGAGGCGACCAAGCGACCGCGCCCATAGGAGCGCTCGACGCCGAGGGCCACCGGCTTGTGGATCCAGCCGACCACGAGACCGGCGAAGACGCGCGCCTGGAAGTCGAGCAGGTTGCAGTTCGCGATCACGTAATCCGGCAGCACCCGGTCCATGGTCTCGTCGAGCAGGGGACCCGAGGGGAAGCGGGCGAAATGGCCTGAACGCCGCAACCAGCCGAACGACGACGCCCAGTCGCCGGACCAGAGCGTGCCGGCACGGGCCTGCACCTTCACCGCCTGCCAGTGCGGGAAGAACGGATAAAGCGTCATATCCTCTTCCGGCAGGAGCAGAAGCTTGGCGCCAGCGCGCACATGATCCGCAATGGCCTTGTTGTGCGTGCGGGAGACGATCAGGGTCGATTCCTCGAAAGCGCGGGCGAGGTTGTAGCCCAGGGCCCGGAAGCGCTCGCGGATGTCCTCATCCGGTGACCACATCAATTCGCGCGCATGAACGGGCCGTGTGCGCTTGGGATGAATGGCGATATCGTGGTGATTGTGCGCGACGACACGGCCGTCCGCAGTACGCAGATCGAAGCTGATGCGCCGTAGCGAGGGCTCGTCCATCTCGGGCAGGCGGACCTCGACGCGGCCGAGATCGAGCAGGTTCGGCGCCTCAAGACGCGGCAGGGACAGGGCCTGGCTTTCGCCGGAGATGGAGATCTCCAGCGTGCAGTCGTCCAGGACCGGCCCGGCTCCATGGGCAATCGCCAGGTCGAGGGTGGCGGTCTCGCCAGACCAATAGGACGCCCGCTCCCACTTGGGCACGATCACCGTGTCCGAATTGATGATGGGGAACAGTTCGTGGAACACACGCGGATTTCGGCGCATGTCGAGAAGGCCGTTGGATTCCCAGTGGCAATCGTGCAGCTCGGTGATCACGTAGCCGGCGAGATTCGGCTTCCGGCGCATGGACTCGATCTCATATTTCAAGGCGCGGAACTGCTGCCACTGGGCTGCAATGACGAAGCGGCGCAGATCGCCGAAGACCCGGTCAAGGCTCCAGTCCGAGAAGCGGTTCTCGACGCCGTGGGCATACATCACGCCCTCGCCCCAGTCGTGCCCGGTCTCGAACCACCAGGGCTCCTCGCCCTTGGCGTCGCGCAGGTCCTTCGGATAGGGCAGGCCCCAGTTGCCGAACTCGGAGCACATCAGCGGCTCGCGCCCGGTGATCACCGCGTCGCCATGAGGCGAGTAGAGCCAGGAAGCGCGGCTCGACAACTCGTCGACGAACTGGTCCCACTGGGTCCGATGGTCGGGATAGGCCGCGTAGAAATGATAATCCGCGATGTCGGATTCCACGTGGAAGCTCGGTGCGAGCGGCGAATTGTCGACCACGAGGCGCGTTGGATCGTAGGCCTTCAGCCAGGCGAAAGTGCGCTTGAGCCAATCGCGGTGATCGGCGTCGTTGACGAGATCGACACCCCAGTTCTCGTTGATGATCGTCCAGATGACGATCGAGGGATGGTTCCCGTCGCGGTCGACGATGCCCTTCAGCAGTTTTTCCTTGCGCCCGCGGGAGCGGTCGGTGGCCATGCCACCGTTGGGCAGCTCGGTCCATATGAGGATCCCCATCCGGTCGGCCACTTCGTAATAGCGCGGATCGGCCGCCTTGATGTGGCAGCGCAGGCAGTTGAGACCCAGCTCCTTGGCCTTGCGGAACTGATCCTCCAGAAATTCCACCGACGGAACGGTGCAGATCGTATCCGGGTAGTAATCCTGATCGAGAGCGGAGCGCAGATAGAGCGGCTCGCCGTTGAGATAGAACTTGCCGTTGCGCGTCTCGATGGAGCGGAAGCCGAAATGATCCGTGATCTCATCCTTCACCTCACCGTTGCGGATGAGTTCGAGGCGGATGCCATAGAGGTTGGGATGGTCCGGCGACCAGGCGCGTACGTCATCGAGGGTGAACTCGAACGGCATGGAGGTGACGCCCACCTGGGTCTCGTGCATCTCGTCGAGCACGACGTCGCCGGAAGGATCCGTGACCGCGATGCGGATCTGGGTCGCGTCCGTGAGCGGGCGTGCGAAGAACACGCCCGAGGTCACGCGCCCCGTCGTCAGATTGGGCACGAGGCGAACCCGGTTCATGTGATCGGAGATCCGGCGCTCGAGATAGACCGGCTGCCAGATGCCCGAGAGAGGGCCATACCAGCTCTGCTTGCCGAACGGGATTTCGGCGAAGGGCGAATCCGGGAACTCGGCCGGGTTGTCGGTGGGGCTGTCGACGCGGACCTTGATCTCGTTCGCACCCGGCTTGAGGTGAGAGGTCACATCGAACGAGAAGGGCAGGAACCCGCCCTCGTTGTGGCCCACCGCTTCTCCGTTGATGAAGACCTTCGTGTTGTGGAAGACCGCGCCGAAGCGGATCCAGATGCTGTCGTGCAGCCAAGATTCGTCGATCTCGACGGTCCTGCGATAGATGCCGATGCCGGCCCGCATGCGCAAATCTGAAAACTGGGCCTGCCACGGACTTGGCACCGTGATCTGGCGAACCTCCGCCGGGCCCGACAGACGGTCGTCGGCCACGTGCAAAAATTCCCAAGTCCCGTCCAGACTGATGCGATTGTCCTGCATGACATCTCCTTGAATCAGAGATTACCCAAGGGTTTCGAAAGCGGCGAAAACATGGCTGAAAGCGCGCGGTGCGGGAAGGCGTCCCACCTGCGACATCGCGTGCCCCCGAACTGCGCCCGAACCATTGGCCCCTCGTCTCTGACTATGATTGGTGACCCGTCTCGAACAACGGAGAAACGCTTCATTTGATCCCGGCGGCGGGACGGGCCGCGGGCCCTGTCCGGCCGGGAGGCAAGGCAGCCAGGAACCGGCTCTTTCATCTCGCGTTGCCCTGATGATACCGAGCCTTGCTGCTCGCCCGACAAACCGCATTCTTCAAAGAGGCTACAGATGGCTCAACAGATTCCCGACGATCGTGCCAGACAGGGAGCATCCGGACGCCCCGTTCTGGGCGTTTTGATCGGCTCGCTTCTGCTCCTTGCCGTTGCTGTTTCAGGTTACATGATCTGGGCGGGCTCGACATCCCCCGACGATCCGGCCACCGATGCGGCCCGCGCCAACGTGACGGGGTCCACGGCCGGCTCTTCCGATGCCAACCCCACCAACCGGATCACCCCGGCAAATCCGGCCTATCCTGCGCCTGGCGCTCAACCCTCGGCCAACGAAGCGCCGAAGCAATAGTCGATTTCCCTTACGGAAGCCGGGAGAGGGCGAGCACCCCTCCCGGCTTTTTTGTTGCGCTTCGTCCGTCGGGCGGCGACTTTTCGCCGTAATGATTCGCAAAGAACCGGCCCGCTGGCGCATCGTGCTGCACCTATGGAGACGGATTTCGCTGGCGCGGACCTCCGGTTTGCAGCGAACGATGCGCTGTTCGAGACGAGGGGCATCGGGTCGATCCGGCGCTCCAGGGAATGCGATAGGGTAGACTGAATGACGAGTATTGGCATGAAGCGGCTCCTTCGGGCTGCCGCGATGGCGTTGAGCCTTGCAGCGGGCGGCGCGTCCTATGCGCAACAGGCTCAGACCTCTCCCAATACCACCCAGCCTCAGGCTCAACCCCCGGCCTCGGCTCAGGCCGCGCCGGCTGCGGCAGCGCCGGCCACCTCGATTTCGGCCGAGACGAAGGCGGCTCGCGCCAAGCTCGACGGCTTCAAAGCCGATCTCGACCAGAAGGAAGCCGCCATCCAGGGCCGGACCATGTCCGACGCGGATCTGCAGAACATCCGCCTGCAGATCGAGCCGATCATCGCCGAGATCCGCACGGTCGTCGAGGAGCAGGCTCCGAAGCTCGAGGCCAGCAAGCAGCGCCTGACCCAGCTCGGGCCCAAGCCGGACAAAGGCCAGCCCGAGGAGAGCGCCGATGTCGCCCGGGATCGCGCCGAGCGCGAGGCCGCCGTGGCGGAGCTCGACGAGACCCAGCGGCTCGGACGTGCCCTGCTCGTTCAGGCCGAGCAGCTGAATACCCAGATCGGCGACCTGCGCCGGGCCGGCTTCGCCCGCGCCCTGTTCGAGCAGAGCGACGGCCTTTTCAGCCCCAGCCTGTGGATGAACGTGGTGCAGGCTGTCCCGCGGGAGCTGCGGGCATTGGGGATCGTCCTGGACGATGCCCTGGAACAGCTCCGGCGCAGCACCTCGCTCGGCATCCTGCTCCTTCTCGGATTGGCCGTCGGTGCGGCGATCGCCCTTTATGTGGGACGGCGCTCGATCGCCCCGCGACTCGTCAGGCGCAACCCGGCCATCACGGATCCTTCGCGCCGCAGCCGCCTCCTGGCGGCGTTGGGCGTCCTCATTCTGGGAGCGGCCCCGGCCATTGCCGGCAGCTGGATCGTCTGGGTCGCGTTCGACTCCTCCGATATCGTGCCGCCGCGACTCGAGCAGGTCGGCAGGGCCATTCTGAGCGGTCTGGCCTTCATTGCCTTCGTGCGCGCCCTGATCGATGCGATCCTGGCGCCGGATCATACCTCCTGGCGGCTGATCCCGGTTCGCGACGCCTCCGCCACCCGGATCATGAGCTTCTCCGTGACCTTGGCGACCGTCATGGTCGTGGGCAAGGTGATCGAGGCCTTCAACACCGCCATTGCCGCTGCCCTGCCTGTCACCGTCATCACCCGGGCGATCTTCGCCCTGGCGGCCGCTCTCGTCTTCGCCGAACTCCTGCGGCGTTTCGCAGCCCGCGAAAATCAGGATGAAGCCTGCCTCGGGCCCTACGTGGCACCAGATGTCGACATCGGCGGCCCCCTGCGCAGCTTTGGCTGGTTCCTCGTTGCCCTCGTGGTCGGCAGCGTGCTCGGCGGCTACGTGGCGCTGGCCTCCTTCGTGATCGATCAGGCGGTCTGGATCTCCATCGTGGTCGCGCTGCTGGTCCTGTGCGTCGCGCTCGCCGACGAGTTCATCGGCGGCTCCCTGCGCGGTCAGACCAGGCTTGCCACGACCCTGCAGGCCAATACGGGCCTGCGCCGCCGCTCCCTGGAGCAGATCGGCGTTCTGGGCAGCGGCGTTGCGCGGCTGGCTCTCATCATCGTCGGCATCCTGCTGGTGCTGGCTCCCTGGGGCATCGAGTCCACCGATGTGACGGGCTCCCTGCGGGCCGCGTTCTTCGGGTTCAACGTCGGCGACGTTACGATCTCCCTGTCGTCGATCCTTCTTGCCGCCCTGCTGTTCGGCGCGGGCTTCGCCGTCACGCGCATGATTCAGCGCTGGCTCAACAACACCTTCCTGCCGGCGACCGATCTCGATGCGGGCCTGCGCAATTCGATCAGCACGGCGGCGGGCTACGTCGGGATCATTACGGCGGGCGTGATCGCCTTCACCTATCTGGGCCTCAGCCTGGAGCGGGTGACCATCGTGGCCGGTGCGCTCTCGGTCGGTATCGGTTTCGGCCTGCAATCCATCGTCAACAATTTCATCTCCGGCCTGATCCTGCTCTGGGAGCGCCCGATCCGCGTCGGCGATCTGGTGGTCGTCGGCGACGGGGAAGGCTATGTGCGCCGGATCAATGTGCGCTCGACGGAGATCCAGGCCTTCGACCGCTCGATGATTATCGTGCCGAACTCGAACCTGATCTCCGGCATCGTGCGCAACCGCGTGCGCAACGATCGCGTGGGCCGCGTGCTCGTCTCGATCCCGGTTCCCCGGGCCTCCGATCCGGATCAGGTCGCAGAGATCATGCGCAAGGCAGCGCTCGCCCACCGGGAGGTGATGAGCGAGCCCGCGCCCCGGGTGCTGTTCAAGAAGGTGACGGAAAACACCATCGATTTCGATCTCATCAGCTTCGTCGACGATATCGATGCGGCCGGTCGTGTTTCGAGCGACATCTATTTCGAGATCTTCCGCGGCCTGCGGAAGGCGGGCATAGGCGTTCCCGCGCCGGCACCGGCTCCCGAACCGGACGAAGAGCCGCAGGGCAAGGCTCCAAAGGTCGAGGAGAAGGAGGACGAAACCTTAACCCTTCTCAAGGATAAGACGCCCGCATGAAGCGTCTCATCCCCTTGATCCTTCCCGCCGTCGCTCTTGCCGCCTGCCAGGCCGAGAAGCCCGTCCAGCGCAGCCAGACCCCGAGCTTCTACGTCTCCATGGCCAGGGCCGGTGCCGAGGTCGATGCCGCCATGGCACGCGACATGATCGGCGCCTATCGCGGCAACAACGGCCTGCGGCCCCTGACGCTCGATCCGGATCTGCAGGCTGCCGCTCAGGCGGAAGCCGATGCCATGGCAAGGGCCGACAAGCCGAGCTCCGCCGAGGCCTTCAAAGCCCGCCTGGCCTCGACCGGCTTTGCCGCACCGGCGGCAAATCTGTCCGCCGGCTACCATACCCTGGCCGAGGCTTTCTCCGGCTGGCGGGAGAGTGCGCAGCACAACCGGGTCCTGCTCGACACCAAGGCGACCCGCATCGGCATTGCCACGGCCTATGCGCCGAACTCCAAATACAAGGTCTATTGGGTCCTGGCCGTCGCAGCCGACAAGCGCTGATCGCAGGCGGCGACCCGGAAGGGAACCATTCCGGAACTTAACCTATGTAAACGCGCTTTAGCTTGAGGAGCTCCCAAGCCGAACGAGTGCGCGTTACGAACCTATGCCGGATTTCGATCCCAAACTGGGCAGACAGCTGCCCTCACCCCCTGCGGCGGGAAGCGAACAGGAAGTCGGTCCCGGTCAGGGCCAGACATTGGCCAAGGAGGCGGCCACCGCGGCCGCCCATCATCCGGAACCGCCGCATCCTCACGAAATGCCCCCAAGCATCCTGCGGGAGCTGTTCCTCCTCTTCCGCGACATGCTCAGGAACCGCAGGGGCTGGCCCATGCTGCGGCTGTCGGCGGCCATTCTCGTCATTCTCGTCGGCAACATGTTCGGCCAGGTGCGGCTCAATCAATGGAACGGCGCTTTCTTCGATGCGGTCGAGAAGCGCGACACCTCCGCCTTCTTCGACCAGCTCCTGGTTTTCCTGGTCATCGTCACCGTGCTCCTGGCTCTCGTGGTGGCGCAAACATGGCTGCAGGAGCGTCTCAAGATCCGCTTGCGGCAGCGCCTGACGCAGGTGCTGCTCGACATCTGGCTCAAGCCGAACCGGGCCTACCAGATGGGCTTCATGGGCGAGAACAGCGCCCAGCCGGATCAGCGCATGCAGGAGGATTGTCGCCTCTTTTCCGAGCTTTCCACGGAGCTCGGGGTCGGCATGCTCCAGGCCTTCCTCCTCCTCGTGAGCTTCATCGGCGTCCTTTGGGCGCTGTCGGGCCCCGTGAGCCTGTCCCTGGGCGGCCGTGAGATCACGATTTCCGGCTACATGGTCTGGGTCGCGGTCGGCTATGCCGGGATCGGTTCAGGGCTCACTTGGCTCGTCGGCCGCCCCATGATCCGCCTCAACACGCTCCGCTACGCCCGCGAGGCCGAGCTGCGCTTCGCGCTCGTGCGCGTGAACGAGAGCGCCGAGAGCGTCGCCCTCTACAACGGAGAGCCGGACGAGCGCCGCAACCTCGATGAATTCGTCGACGCGGTTCTCAAGGCCTCGCGGCGTCTGTCCGGCGGCCTCGCCCGGCTGACCTGGATCACCTCGGGCTATGGCTGGCTTGCCATCGTGGTGCCGATTCTCGCGGCCGCACCGGATTATTTCAGCGGCCGCCTGTCGTTCGGCGAGATGATGATGGTGGTCGGCGCCTTCAACCAGGTGCAGGCGGCCCTGCGGTATTTCGTTGACAACTTCCCGAAGATCGCCGATTGGCGCTCCGCCGTCCTGCGCGTCGCCACGTTCCGGCAGGCCGCCATCGATCTCGAAGAGGTCACGGCCGAGAGCCGCAAGATCGAGACCGGCCCCCATCCCAAGGGGTGGCTCAGCTTCGAGGGCGTCTCGATCGCGCTCAACGACGGCAGCATCCTCATCGAGGACGCGACGGCGGAGATCCGGCCCGGCGAGCGGGTGCTGATCATGGGCGAATCCGGCGCCGGCAAGAGCACGCTGTTTCGGGCCATTTCCGGCCTCTGGCCCTGGGGATCGGGCAGGATCCGCATCCCCAAGCCGGAAGAGATGATGTTCCTGCCGCAGCGGCCCTATCTTCCTTTGGGAACGCTGCGGGCCGCCATCAGCTATCCGGCCGCGCCCGAGACCTTCGACGATGCCCGGGTGCGGGAGGCTCTCGAACGTTGCGGCCTGGGCGAATTCGTCGAGATGCTCGACAGGCACGAGCGCTGGGACAAGAGCCTGTCTCTCGGCCAGCAGCAGCGGGTGGCCTTCGCCCGTGTGCTGCTGCACCGGCCAAAATGGGTATTCATGGACGAGGCGACCTCCGCGCTCGATGAGGAGAATCAGGCCTCCATGCTGGCGCTGTTCGAGAATGAGCTGAAGGGCGCCAGCGTCCTGTCGATCGGGCACCGGCCCGGCCTCGAGGAATTCCACACCCGCACGCTTCATATCCGCAAGACCAGGGAAGGAGCCATTCTCCTGGCCCGGTCCCGGTCGCTGCGGAACGGGCGCGCGCAATCGAAGCTCGGACCAAAATGGATCGGGCGCTTTCGCCGGAGCCTGAAGCCGGCCCGGGGCAGGGCAGGATGAGACACGTTCCGCAACGCCCTGGCTTCTCAAGCGGAGTGAAGTGCGCAACTCTTGATCGAAGGCGGAGTTCCCGCTGGGAAGTCCAACGTCCTCGCAGGTAGATCCCCATGCGGCTGATCAGGCTATATATCCGTGTTCTGGGCCAGCTCGGGTCCGATATGAGGGTCGGGGCATTGCTGGCCCTGGCCAACATCGCCCTCGCGATCTCGGCCTTCGCGGAGCCCATCCTGTTCGGGCGTATCATCGACGTGCTCACCCGCGCCCAGATGCCGGGATCTACTCCCGTGACGTTCGGCGTTCTCACGCCGCTCATTCTCGCCTGGGTGGCTTTCGGATTGTTCTCCATCGGTGCCGGCGCGCTCGTGGCGCTGCATGCGGACCGACTCGCGCATCGCCGCCGGCTGGCCGTGGTGGCGAACTACTTCGAGCATGTGCTCGAGCTGCCGCTCGCGTTCCACACCTCGACCCATTCGGGCCGCGTGCTGAAGGTGATGCTGGAGGGCTCGGGCGCCATGTCCTGGCTCTGGCTCGGCTTCTTCCGTGAGCATCTCTCGGCGATCATCGCGCTCGTCGTCCTCCTGCCCCTGACCGTTTTCCTGAACTGGCGCCTGGGCCTGCTCCTCGTCGGGCTCGTGGCGGTGTTTGCGTTTCTCACCGCCATCGTGCTGCGCAAGACCGAAACCCTGCAGGGGACAGTCGAGCGCTACCATTCGAGCCTTGCCGAGCACGCCTCCGACGCGCTCGGCAACGTGCCGGTGATCCAGTCTTTCACCCGGGTCGAGGCCGAGAGCCGGTCGCTGCGGACCATCATCCAGCAGCTGCTTCAGGCGCAGAATCCGGTTTTGTCCTGGTGGGCGCTGGCCTCCGTCGCCTCCCGGGCCTCGGCCACGATCACGGTCACGGCGGTCTTCCTCCTCGGCACCTGGCTGCATCTGAACGGGTTGGCCACCATCGGCGAGATCGTCATGTTCATGAGCATGGCCACCATGCTGATCGGACGGCTGGAGCAGGCGGTGAGCTTCATCAACCAGCTCTTCATGCAGGCGCCGAAGCTGCAGGAATTCTTCGAGATCCTGGACACCGCGCCCGTCGTTCGCGACCGCGCCAATGCCAGGAATGTGGAACGCTACCAGGGCGAGGTCGTCTTCGACAATGTGAGCTTCTCGTATGACGGGAAGCGCTCGGCCGTGCGGGATGTCTCCTTTGCCGTTCAGGCGGGGGAGAACGTGGCGCTGGTGGGTGCTACCGGCTCCGGAAAGTCCACCACCCTGGGGCTTCTGCACCGGGCCTTCGATCCGCAATCGGGCAGCATCCGCATCGATGGTCTCGACATCCGGGATGTCACGCTCTCGTCCCTGCGGCGCAACATCGGCGTGGTGTTCCAGGAGCCGATGCTGTTTGCCCGCACCATCCGCGAGAACCTGCAGGTCGGGCGGCCCGACGCGACCGACGCGGAGATGATCGAGGCCTTGGAGCGGGCGCAGGCCATCGAGTTCATCACGCGCCAGGCGGAAGGGCTCGACACCGTCATCGGCGAACGCGGGCGCTCCCTGTCCGGCGGCGAGCGCCAGCGCCTGTCGATCGCCCGCGCGTTGTTGAAGAACCCGCCGATCCTGATCCTCGACGAGGCGACAAGCGCGCTCGATGCCGCCACGGAGCAGAAGCTGCAGAGGGCCTTGGACGAAGTGATGAAGGGGCGCACGACCTTCGTCATCGCCCATCGTCTCGCCACCATCCGCAACGCCAACCGCATTCTCGTCTTCGATCAGGGACGCGTGATCGAGACCGGGACCTTCGAGGAGCTCGTGGCGAAGGGAGGCCGCTTCGCGGAGCTTGCGAAGGCCCAGTTCATGGCTGCCGAGGAGCCTCCGAAGCGCGTGAAGGTGTCGGCGCACGCATGATCCAGACCTTCGATCCTCGAACACCAGGCGTCCGCCATCGGGTCAACGGCGTGACGCTGCATGCCATCGAGGCCGGGCCGGAAGACGGGCCGCTCGTGATCCTGCTCCACGGCTTTCCCGAATTCTGGTGGGGCTGGCGTTATCAGATCGGACCGCTGGCGGAGGCCGGCTTTCGCGTGCTCGTGCCGGATCAGCGCGGCTACCATCTCAGCGACAAGCCCGAGGGCCGGCGCGCCTACGACCTCGACACGCTGGCGAAGGATGTGGTCGGACTGGCGGATGCGCTCGGGCGCAGGACGTTTGCCGTGGTCGGCCACGATTGGGGCGGGCTCGTCGCCTGGTGGACGGCCTCCCGCTATCCGGATCGCGTCGCGAAGCTTGTCGTTCTCAATGCGCCCCATCCGAGCGTGGCCGGGCCGTATATGCGCTCGCACCCGAGCCAGATGCTGAGAAGCCTCTATGTGGGCTTTTTCCAGGTCCCACGCCTGCCCGAGGCCATGCTCTCGGCCAAGGGTTATCGCAGCCTCAAGGACGCTCTCGTGCGATCAAGTCGCTCCGGCACGTTTTCGGACGAGGATATCGCCCGATACGAACAGGCCTGGTCGCAGCCCGGCGCGCTCACCGCCATGCTGAACTGGTATCGGGCGCTGCCGTTCAGGCCGGACATGGAGGACCCCACGGTGCGGTCTCCAGCCCTCGTGATCTGGGGAAGTCGCGATCGTTTCCTCGAGAAGGGACTGGCGGAGGCGAGTCTAGCCCTTTGTGCGACCGGGGACATTCGCTGGATCGAGAGCGCCACCCACTGGGTCCAGCATGAGGAGCCGGAAGCCGTCAACGCGGCGATGGTGGGGTTTTTGAAGTCCTGACCGATCAAACTCTGTCCTCATCCTGAGAGTCCGGCCGGTAATAGGCACAGGCACTTGCCAGTCGTCCGTGGACACAATTCATCACGTCATGGCCGGGCTTGTCCCGGCCATCTCGATTGTCTGAAGCGATGCGCTTTTCTCAATCGGGATCACCGGCACAAGGCCGGTGATGACGTCAGAAATGAATGTCGGTCGCACTTTAAAGCAGTGAGAATCACTCGGCTCTGGCCCGGACCGACGTGAGCGGCGTAATCCTCACCGCCATGATCCGGTTGCGCGATTTGCGCAGCACCTGGAAGCGGAAGCCGTGGAAGGTGAAGATCTGACCCGTATCGGGGATGGTCTGCGCCTCGTGGATGACGAGACCCGCGATGGTTGTCGCCTCCTCGTCCGGCAGGCGCCAGTCCATGGCGCGGTTGAGGTCGCGGATCGGCACGGAGCCGTCGACATTGACCGAACCGTTCGGTTGTGGCCGCACGCCCTGGACCGAGAGATCGTGCTCGTCCTTGATGTCGCCGACGATCTCCTCGAGGATGTCCTCAAGCGTCACCAGACCCATCACCTCGCCGTATTCGTCCACCACGAGCGCGAAGTGCGTCTTCTTGGCGAGGAAGGCTTTCAGCTGATCGCGCAGGGATGTGGTGTCCGGCACGAACCAGGTCTCAAGCGCGATCGCCTCGACCTTGAGCCTGCTCGCATCGCCGCCGACCGCATCGAGTGCCCGCAGCAGGTCCTTGGCGTGAAGAACGCCGACGATGTTCTCCTGGCTGTCGCGCCACAGCGGCATGCGGGTATAGGGGGAGGAGAGCACCTCGCGCACGATCTCTTCGGATGAGAGATCCGCGTTGATGGTGCGCATCTTGGTGCGGTGAACCATGACTTCCGAAACGGTCAGGTCCTCGAGATCGAGGAGGCCGCCGAGCATGTCGCGCTCCACCTTCGCGACGCCGCCCTCCTTGTGCAGCAAGGCCACCTGGCCGCGGATCTCCTCGCTGGCCGAGAGGATGGGCGTGTTCTCTCCAATGCGAATGCCGAAGGGCAGCAGCATGAGCCGCACGATCCGCTCGATGGCGATGGCAAGCGGTCCCAGCAGCGCCACGGCCCAGGACATGGGCCGGGAGAGGGCGAGCGACACGGTCTCGGGAGACGAGATCGCAAGGGTCTTCGGCAGAACCTCGGCGAAGACGATCACCAGGATTGACATGATGACGGTGGCGTAGATGGCGCCCCCGTCGCCGAAGATCGCGACGAGCACGCTGGTGGCGAAGGCCGAGACGCCGATATTGACGATGTTGTTGCCGATCAGCACCGTGCCGATGAAGCGTTCGCGGATCTCGAGCAGGCGGTTCACCAGCTTGGCGCGCCTGTCGCCGCTCCTCTCCAGAACAAGCATGCGGGAACGCGATGCGCCGGTGAAGGCCGTCTCGCCGGCCGAGAAGAAGGCCGAGAGCAGAAGGCAGAAGATGACGACCAGGGCCGCAAACCAGAGATCGCCGGAGGATTCTTCGATCATGACCGTGACGGGTTGAGTTCGCTGTCCAGGAAGATGCGGACCTTGTCGGCCTCGATGCCGGGAGCGATGAAGCTCTGCCCGATGCCCCGGGCCAGGATGAAGGTCAGGGCGCCGCCTTTCACCTTCTTGTCCTGGGCCATGGCGTCGAGAAGCTCATCGACCGTGCCGCAGCCACCGGGAACATGGGAGAGGCGCGTGGGAAGTCCAGCGGCCGACAGATGGGCTTCGACGCGCTGCGCATCCGCCGCCGGGCACAATCCGAGCGAGGCGGAGAAGCGGAAGGCGAGGGCCAGGCCGATGGCGACACCTTCCCCGTGGACGAGGCGCGTGGAATCGTAACGGGTGATCCGCTCGAGCGCATGGCCGAAGGTGTGGCCGAGATTGAGGAGCGCGCGGTCGCCGTTCTCGTGCTCGTCGCGCACCACCACGTCGGCCTTGGCCCGGCAGCTCTGCGCCACGGCCTCGTCGCGCTCGGGGCCCCCGACGAAGACGCCCTGCCAGTTCGCCTCGCACCAGGCAAAGAAACGCGCATCGTCGATGAGGCCGTACTTCGCCACCTCCGCGTATCCTGCGCGCATCTCGCGGATGGGCAGCGTGTCGAGAAGGGCCGTGTCGGCGAGGACCAGGCTCGGCTGATGGAAGGCGCCGACGAGATTCTTGCCATGGCGCGAATTGATGCCGGTCTTGCCGCCGACCGAGGAATCGACCTGGGAGAGCAGGGTCGTCGGCACCTGGACGAAGCGCACGCCCCGGCGCACCACGGCGGCCGCAAAGCCCGCGAGATCCCCGATCACGCCGCCGCCGAGCGCCACGACGAGATCCCCGCGCTCGATCCGGGCGGCCAGCACCGCATCGCAGACCTGTTCCAGGCTCGCATAGGATTTGGTGGCCTCGCCCGGAGGAAGCGTGACCAGAGAGGTGCGCAACCCCTGCGCTTCCAGGGAATTCGCAAGAGCCTCGGCGTATAGAGGGCCCACATGGGCGTCCGTGACGATGGCGGCCGCGCGGGCGCCAAGCGCCGCGATCCGCAATCCGGCCGTCTCGATCAGGCCGCGCCCGACCAGGATGTCATAGGCCCGGTCGCCGAGCGGAACCGGAACCGTGATGAAGGACCGGCTCTCCATCGGGGCAGCCAAGCGCGTCATGGCTCGGCGCTCCCTTGCTTTTCGCGGGCGAACCACTCCGTGAGAGCCTTGATGGCGTCGGCAACCACCCGGTCATGCGGCGCCTCGTGGGAATCGATGGTGATGTCCGCCGTGGCATAGACCGGATGGCGCAGCTCCATCAGGCGGCGCATGGTTCCTTCCGGATCGGGATTCTGCAGAAGAGGGCGGGTCGACCGCTTGCGGACACGGCGCATGAGAATGTCGAGATCGGCCTTGAGCCAGAGCGAGATGCCGTGCTCGGCGATGCGCCGGCGGGTCTCCTCGTTCATGAAGGCGCCGCCGCCGGTGGCGAGCACGATCGGTCCCTCCTGCAGGAGGCGGGCGATCACGCGGCGCTCGCCGTCGCGGAAATGGTCCTCGCCGTGGATGGCGAAGATCTCGGGGATCGTCATGCCGGCCGCGGCCTCGATCTCGTGATCGGCATCCCGGAACGGCAGCTTGAGCGTCTGCGCGAGCCTGCGGCCCACGGTGCTCTTTCCGGCGCCCATGAGCCCGACGAGCACGAGCGATCGCGTGCCGAGCTGGCGGCTGACGGGATGGCCGCGCTGGCTTGCCTGGTCTTGCCCGCCGACTTCATCGAGCGAATTGAAGCGGCTGATATTGTTCATGGTTCCATGTCGTAGAGCATCGGGCCCAAAAGTGGAATGCACTTTTGGGATGTATCCGATGCTCAATTGTCCAGGCCGACGCGGCGTTCGGGGCGGAACCGGAGGGCCGCGTCGGCGAAAACCGGGGCGACTTTTCATGGCGTGTGCCCTCGGTCCGCACCATGCGTCGGCACGGGCGCGGCGGCCTGTCACAAGGGCGTTATTCCCCTGTCCCGGCCAAACTTAACCGATGTGAGGGGCTTGCCTTCGAGGCCGTGGCATGGTTCTAGCGATTCAACGTTCCAAGAGGCTCCCGTGCCCACCCTGTTCCGGTTTCTCCTCGTCGTCGCCGTTCTCGCAGGCCTTGGCTTTGCCGCCATGTTCGCCCTGGCGACCTTCGTCAAGCCCGATCCGCGCGAGATCACGGTCCCAGTTCCCACCAGCCGGACGCCCTCGTCCTCATGAGCGGCGCGCGCCACGCAAGCCTCTTTCTCGACATGCTGGCCGCCGAGCGCGGCGCCTCCAAGAATACGCTCGATGCCTACCGACGCGACCTCGATGATTACCTCGCCTACCTGAAAGAGGCCGGCGGTCAGCCCGACAATGCGACCTCCGCCACCGTCCGGGGCTTCATGGCGAGCCTGGAGGAGAGGGGCCTGAAGGCTTCCTCGGCCGCCCGCAGGCTCTCGGCGGTGCGCCAGTTCCACAAGTTCCTCTACGTGGAAGGCTATGCCTCCGCCGACCCGACGGCGGCGGTCTCGGCGCCGAAACGGGGCAGGGTGCTGCCGAAGGTTCTCTCCGTCGGCGAGGTCGACCGCCTGCTGCAGGTGGCGTATGAGGGGATCCAGCACCCGGAAGCCGCCCCGGCCGAGCGCCTGCGCGCCGCGCGCATGGCCTGCCTGCTGGAGCTCCTCTACGCCACGGGCCTGCGCGTCTCGGAGCTGATCGCCCTGCCGCGCAGCGCCGCCAAGACCCGCGACCGCTTTCTCGTGGTGCGCGGCAAGGGCGCGAAGGAGCGGCTCGTTCCGCTCACCGATGCGGCGCGGGATGCGGCGCGCGCCTACCTGTCGCTGCTGGAAGAGCAGAAGAAAGCCGTCGGCCCCTGGCTGTTCCCGGCCGACAGTGAGAGCGGCCATCTGACCCGCCAGGCGTTTGCCCGCGACCTGAAGGCGGTGGCCGGCGCGGCGGGCCTGCGCGCCGACAGGATCAGCCCCCACGTGCTCCGCCACGCCTTTGCCAGCCACCTCCTCCAGAACGGCGCGGATCTGCGCATCGTTCAGGAGCTATTGGGCCATTCCGATATCTCGACCACGCAGATCTACACCCATGTTCTCGACGAGCGTTTGAAGAGCATGGTGCGCGACCTGCACCCGCTGGCGGAGACGGAGGGGTAATCGCGCGGTCACGTCATCACCGGCCTCGTGCCGGTGATCCACGTCTCTGATGCGTCGCGGTTCTTAAGACGTGGATGGCCTGGACTGATCCCCGGATCAAGTCCGGGGACGGTCATGACGTGGAGAGTGTCATCCCCTTCTGAGCCGATGGGTTCCCTTCCCCTGCGATGGCTTCGCCATCTCCGGCCGGGAATGACAGAAAGTGAATTACCGCCGCTTCAGCAGAAACACCCCCTGGTCGCCGAGCAGGTTCCACACCCACCAGGGCAGGGTCACGCGCATGGGATGGCCGCCGGCATTGAGGGCCACGGCCTTCTCCATCTGCGCACCGACCTCGCGGCACAGTTCCACGAAATCGCGGATGGTGCAGAAATGGATGTTGGGCGTGTCGTACCAGGAATAGGGCATGTTCTCGGTCACCGGCATCCGGCCCCGAAGGCCGAGGTCGATGCGCACGCGCCAATGGCCGAAATTGGGGAAGGACACGATGGCCCGGCGGCCGATGCGCAGGAGATGCTCCAGCACCACTCTGGGCTGTCGCGTCGCCTGGATCGTCTGCGAGAGGATCACGTAGTCGAAGGCATCGTCCGGGTAATCGGCGAGGTCCGTGTCCGCATCGCCCTGGATCACCGGCAGGCCCTTGGCCAGGCAGGCATTCACGCCCTCGCGGGAAATCTCGATGCCGCGCCCGTCGACGCCCTTGCCATCGCGCAGGATCGCCAGCAGGGAGCCGTCGCCGCAGCCGACATCGAGAACGCGGGAGCCCGGCTCGACCATGTCGGCCACGAGAAGGAAATCGAGGCGGTGGCCGGTCTCGAGGTCGGTGGCGGGAAGGGTGGCGAACGTCATGCGATTCCCCGCACCCGCGCGGCCGCGTCGATGAAGCCGGCTGCCGCCGCAAACATCTCAGGCTCTTCGAGCAGGAAGGCGTCGTGGCCCTTGTCGCTCTCCACCTCGACGAAGGCGACCGAGGCCGCGGCCGCATTCAGGGCGTGGACGATGGCCCGCGAATCGGAGGTGGGGAACAGCCAGTCGGAGGTGAACGAGATCACGCAGAAGCGCGTGGCCGATCCCTTGAAGGCCTTGGCGAGCGAGCCGCCAAGCTCCGCCGCGATGTCGAAGTAATCCATCGCCCGCGTGACATAGAGGTAGGAATTCGCGTCGAACCGCTCGACGAAGGAGATGCCCTGGTAGCGCAGGTAGCTCTCGATCTGGAAATCGGCATCGAAGGAGAAGGTCGGCGCGACCCGGTCCTGGAAATTGCGCCCGAACTTCCGGTGCAGGGCCATCTCGGAGAGATAGGTGATGTGGGCGCCCATCCGTGCCACCGCGAGGCCCTTGGAGGGACGCGTGCCCTCGGTCAGGTAGCGCCCGCCGCGCCACTCCGGATCGGCCATCACGGCCTGGCGGCCGACTTCGTGGAAGGCGATGTTCTGGGCGGAGTGCCGGGCGGCGGCGGCGATGGGAAGGGCGGAGAAGACCCGGTCGGGGTAGCTCACGGCCCATTGCAGCACCTGCATGCCGCCCATGGAGCCGCCGACGACGCAGAACAGGCTTTCGATGCCGAGCCGGTCGATGAGAGCGGCCTGCGCCCGCACCATGTCGCGAACGGTCACGACCGGGAAATCCAGCGCGTAGGGCTGGCCCGTCGCCGGATTGATCGAGGCGGGACCGGTGGTGCCCATGCAGCCGCCGATCACGTTGGCGCAGATCACGAAGAACCGGTTCGTGTCCACCGGCCGGCCGGGCCCGACCATGGTCAGCCACCATCCGGGCTTGCCCGTGACGGGATTGTCGTTCGCCACGTGCTGGTCGCCGGTGAGCGCATGGCAGATCAGGACCGCGTTGGACCTGTCCGCATTGAGCGTGCCGTAGGTCTGGTAGGCGATCTGCCAGGGAGCGAGCGCAACGCCCGCATCCATCATCAGGGGCTCGTCCGCGCCAAAGCGCATGACCAGGCTCGACGGGTCGTCGACCTGGCTTCGCGGTTCGGAGGACAGGGGGGCAAAGGACATGGTTTTAGCGGAAATGTTCGTTCTTTCGAACAATCGGTACTGCGCGGTGGCGGTCGCGTCAACGAGCATAACGCCTCCCCAGGTCCCCTGCTCCTTGTCCGAGACGGGAGGGGGAAGGAGCCCAAGTGTCACCTCGGGAAGGCGGAGCGAGTCGTCGCCGGTGCACGAAGGGCGGAAAAGGGGACTCGCTTTCATGTCCCAGGACGATGGATTTCCCATCCCGTCCGCTGAGCATCCTTCCAGCCATGACGCTGGCCCTGGTTACACGCTCCTCGGTCAACTACCTTGGCCACACGCTCCCCGTCATGGCGGGGCTTGACCCGGCCATCCCGACGCTGTGGAGCGCGGCGCTTTTCCTAATCGGGATCACCGAGACAAGCCCGGTGATGACGTCGGAGGGAGAAGCGGAAGGCCGCGGCTCATCCGGCGTTGCCCATCATCCACTCGCACCCCCGCTCCTGCCGTCATGGCCGGGCTTGACCCGGCCATCCCGATGCGGTGAGGCGCAGCGCTCGTCCGATCGGGATCACCCGCACGAGGCCGGCGATGACGGGGAGTGTGTGATCAGGTGAGATGTTATGTTCTCGCTTTGTTCTTGACAATCGTCCTAAGCTTGGCTATGGGTTGGAGGTCTGGTCTCACGAGGGACGCGCCCGAGGCGTCGGTCGAAGGAGACCGGATACGGTTCTGACAGGTCAGGGGAGTCGCACCCTCTGGCAGTCAGGGGCCTGAGTGGAGGATGCAGGGCAGACGACCTGTTCGGGCAGGCGCCTGTCTCTGGCCTTCCAAGCCTCGCCGGCACCGGCGCACCTGGGGCTGCGCGACAAGCCGCGCCGTAGCGCCCTCTGAGGGTTCGTCCCTGACGGGCTGGAGCGCGAGGCTCAGGGCCGAAAAGCCGTGCGCGGGAGGCGGGTTGGCTTCCCGTCCGGGCGGATCTCCCGTCCCGACTCCCTTCGCGCGCTCCGCTGGAGCGGCGAGGCACATCCACGTCCCGCGCTTCCCTCGACTTCCGAGACCAAGCCAGGACCGGCCGGAAGCCACTCGCTCCGAACGGGCGTGAACGCTCCCGCATGCGCGGACCTGCCCGCGAACCCGTTGCGCAATCGGTGATGACAAGCCGAGCCAAAACCGTCAAAGAAGGGCCCCCGACTTGAGAGGCTGGCTCATCAATCTCTCCCTCATCCTGAGGAGGCGCGGAGCGCCGTCTCGAAGGAGGATCCAGGGCTCTCGCGAGACGCCCCGATCCTTCGAGACGGACCTTGCGGTCCTCCTCAGGATGAGGGCTAGGTGTGTGCCAATGATGAGCCCGACCCGAGGATTTTAGCCCATGTCCGCCGAGAAGCCCGCTCCGTCCCTTGCCGATCTGCGCCAGGAGATCGACCGTATCGACGAGGCCATGCACCGGCTGCTCATGGAGCGCGGCACCATCATCGACCGGCTGATCGCTTCGAAGAAGGCCTCCCAGGCGGGCCTGAGCTCCGCGTTCCGCCCCGGACGCGAGGCCTCGATGATGAAGGCCCTGGCCGAGCGCCACGAGGGGCTGCTCCCGCTCGACACGGTGGAGAGCATCTGGAGGGTGATCATCGGCACCTTCACCTATGTCCAGTCCAATTATTCCGTTCATGCCGATGTCTCGGCGGGTGATGCGCCCATGCGCGACTCGGCCCGGTTCCATTTCGGCTTCACGGTGCCCTACATCACCCATCCGAGCGCGGCGGCGGTGATCGAGGCGGTCGCTTCCTCCCGCGGCGATCTCGGCATCTTCCGGCTCGACCAGGGGGCGACGAGCGGGGCCTGGTGGCGCACGCTGGCCGACAAGCGCCGCCCGAAGATCATCGCACGCCTGCCGTTCATCGAGCGGCCCGACCATCCGGCCGGCACCCCGGTCTTCGTCATGTCGAAGCCCCTGACCGATGCGGCCGTGCGCGACGTGGTGCTCTATGCCGCCCAGTTCGAGCGCTGGCACAGGGGTGCCAACGAGGCGTTGACGCAGCTCGGCGGAGAGGTGGTGGCGAGCGCGGCCGACACCAACGGCCTCTCCGAGCTCATCGCCGTGCCCGGCACGGTCGAGCCCACTCAGCTGCGCCAGGCCCTGACCAAGGCGGGCGCCAGCCTCGCCCAGCTGGTCGAGATCGGCAGCCATGCCGAACGTTTCCGCGTGAAATGAAATCCGACCTGCGCTAGAGCCTCTCTCATTGGTTGATTGCTAGGAAGTCAAGATGTCCGCTCGTCCCCAACCCCGTCCCGGCGTGATGCAGATCGACGCCTATGTGCCCGGCAAGAGCAAGGCCGCAGGGGTTGCCAAGGTCTACAAGCTCTCCTCGAACGAGACCCCGCTCGGCCCCTCGCCGAAGGCCGCCGAGGCGATCCGGACCTTCGATCATCTCGAGCTCTACCCGGACGGAGCGGCCACCCGGCTGCGCGAGGCGATCGCGGCCCGGTACGGGCTCGATCCCAACCGGATCATCTGCGGCGCGGGCTCGGACGAGTTGCTGGCTCTGATCACCCATGCCTATGTGGGTCCGGGCGACGAGGGCATCTTCACCGAGCATGGCTTCCTGGTCTACCGCATCGCCATCCTGGCCGCCGGCGGTACGCCCGTCGTGGCACCCGAGAAGGATCTCCGCACCGATGTGGACGCGATCCTCAGCCGCGTGACGGACAAGACCAGGATCGTCTTCCTCGCCAACCCCAACAACCCGACCGGCACCTATATCCCGTTCGACGAGGTGAAGCGCCTGCACGCGGGGCTGCCGCCCCATGTGGTGCTGGTGCTGGACGCGGCCTACGCGGAATATGTCCGCCGCAACGACTACGAGTCGGGCCTCGAACTCGTCGCCACCTCCGAGAACGTGGTGATGACCCGCACCTTCTCGAAGATCTACGGCCTCGCCAATCTGCGTCTCGGCTGGATGGTAGCGCCCCCCCATATCACCGACGCGGTCAATCGCATTCGGGGCCCGTTCAATGTCAGCGGCCCGGCCATGGCGGCCGGCATCGCGGCAATCCAGGACGAGGCCCATATCGCCAAGGCGGTCGAGCACAACGAGACATGGCTCGCCTGGCTCACCCGCGAGATCGGGGCCCTGGGCCTGAAGGTCACGCCGAGCGTCGGCAACTTCCTGCTGATCCATTTCCCGCAAGTGCCCGGCAAAACGGCCAAGGACGCGGATGCCTTCCTTTCCGGCCGCGGCCTGATCCTGCGCCGGATCGATGCTTACGGCCTGCCCGACGCCCTGCGCCTGACCGTGGGCGACGAGGAGGCGAACGGTCTCGTGGTGGCGGCGTTGCGTGATTTCATGGGTGAGAAAAATGCCTGAGCGTCTCGGTCCTCCCCGTGAGACGCCGCTCTTCGAGCGCGTCGCCCTCATCGGTCTCGGCCTGATCGGCTCGTCGATCGCCCGCGCTAGCCGGCATCTCAATCTCGCGTGCACCGTCGTGGCCGTCGATGCGAGCGAGGCGGTGGTCCAACGGGTGCGGGAACTCGGGATTGTCGACGAGGCCACCACCGACGCGGCTGCGGGCGTGCGGGATGCGGATCTCGTGATCCTATGCGTGCCGGTCGGGGTCTGCGGAGCCGTGGCCGAGGCCATGAGGCCGGGTCTGAAGCCCGGCTGCATCGTGTCGGACGTGGGCTCGGTGAAGGCCTCCGTCGTGGGTCAGGTGCAGCCGCATCTGCCCGAAGGCGTGGCCTTCGTCCCGGCCCATCCGGTGGCGGGCACGGAGCATTCGGGGCCGGATGCCGGCTTTGCGATCCTCTTCCACAATCGCTGGTGCATTCTCACGCCGCCGGAGGGCACGGACGAGACGGCCGTCGAGCGCGTGCGCGCCTTCTGGGAGGCCATGGGCTCCAACGTGGAGGTGATGAGCGCGCACCATCATGACCTGGTGCTTGCCATCACCAGCCATGTGCCGCACCTGATCGCCTACAACATCGTCGGAACGGCGGCGGATCTGGAGACCGTCACGCAGGGCGAAGTGATCAAGTTCTCCGCCGGCGGCTTCCGCGATTTCACCCGCATCGCGGCGTCCGACCCGACCATGTGGCGCGACGTCTTCCTGCACAACCGGGAAGCCGTGCTGGAGATGCTGGGTCGCCTCAACGAGGACATCGCGCTTCTGGCCCGTGCCATCCGCTGGGGCGAGGGTGACAAGCTCTTCGATCTCTTCACCCGCACCCGGGCCATCCGGCGCGGCATCATCTCGTCGGGCCAGGAAACCCCCGAGCCGGATTTCGGCCGCCGGAGGGACGACAAGGCTTAGTTGGAACCCTTGTCATCCCCGGCGGTCCGCAGGACCGGGAAGGGGATCCACGATCAGGCGCTAAATTGATGAGTTCCCTTCCCCTCCGCTGACGCTCCGGACGGGAATGACATCCGCCCTCGTCATGGCCGGGCCTGTCCCGGCCATCCCGATTGCTTGAATCGCCGCGCTTTACCGACGCGAGATCACCGGCACAAGGCCGGTCATGACGAGGCGGGAGGGCATCAATAGAGCGGCTGCAGCCTCACGTTCGGGATCACGAAGGGGCCCATGGCGAGAAAGCCGTTCTCGAGGCGCAGCGGCGGCAGGAACGCGAGCTGAGGCTTCGCATTGGGCTGAGCCGCATTGGAGCGTGGTCCCTGTCCCAGCAGCATCCCTAAAAGGTTGCCGCCGACACGCCCGCCGGTCAGGTTGCCCAGAAGGCCGTCGAGGCCTGCGGCCGCGATCGTGAGCTGCCCTGCGGGCCGGTGCTGATCGTCGATGCGCAGCTCGCCCTTGGTCTCGATCTGGCGGGGGCCCTTGGCGGCCGAGAGCATGAGGATCTCGAGCTTGCCGTTCGCCTTGCGCCACAGCTCCAGCTCCTCGGCGATGGTGCCGCCCTTGAAGCCGTCGGCCTGGGTCACGGTGACATCCATGTTCAGGTTGGTGGGCTCCGCGCCGCCGACCAGGGCATCGAGGATGGGAATCCGCGCCTCCGTCACCGAGGCCGCCACGTCGCCCGCGAGTTCGGCCCGCCTCGAAGGGTTCGGCCGCACATGAAGCTCCAGGTGCTTGCCCGATCCGAAAATCTCGCCGCCGCCAAGGCCGGTGATCGTGACCTTGGGCGCATCGGCGGCCAGCGACAGGCGCTGCAGCCCGCTCTGCGAGACATGGATGCTGGCCTGCAGGAGATCCCAGCCGCCATCGACGGTCACGGTCCCGTCCGTGACGCGCAAGGGGCCGGCCACCTCCGTGATGATGCGGCGGGGCTGATAGACCTGAGCGACCGCCTCGGTGCGCCCGAAGGAGGCGGACACCGCTCCTCGCTTCAGGTCGAGGGTGTTGCAGATCACCTCGATGCGGAACGGATAGCCGACGATGGTGCGGTCGCCGCATGTCCATTGCCGTCCGCTTCTCGCCTCCGCGGCGATCCAGCCGTCGAGCGCCTCCGTCGTGCGGCTGCGGATCACGAACCAGGCGATGCTCCAGGCGATGGCGAGGAGGAGCAGCAGAACGAAGGGCGTGTAGAGCCAGAAACGACTGCGGCGAACATTCCCCGTCGGGGCGGCCTGATCCATGCGCGATCTCCTGTTGTGCTGGTGCTTTCTAACTGCTTAGCGCCTCGTGCGGAAAAGGGGGACCCCACTTTTCCGCGAGACGATGGGCTCATCGAAAGACAAGTATCGAATTCAGTCCCAAAAGTGGTTCCCAGTTTTGGGTTCGATGCTATAGGCCCGATGCGGGCAAGGTTCGGGCGGGGGCGGCATGAGGGACCTGACGGAGGATTTATGGGTTTTCGGCTACGGCTCGCTCATGTGGCGACCGGGCTTTCCCTTTGTCGAACGGGTCCACGCCCATCTCTACGGCTATCACCGGTCCTTGTGCGTCTTCTCCCACGTTCATCGCGGAACGCCGGAGCATCCGGGCCTGGTCCTGGGGCTCGACCGGGGCGGGCGCTGCCACGGGGTGGCCTTCCGGGTTGCGCCCGAGGAAGCCGAGGCCACAATCCAGTATCTGCGCGAGCGCGAGCAGATCACATCGGTCTATCTGGAAAGGCATCTGCCCGTGCGACTGGCCGATGCGCGCCGGATCCGCGCGCTCGCCTATGTGGTCGATCGCAACCATGGGCAATATGCGGGCAGGCTGTCCTATAAAGAGGTCCTGAGGCTGGTGCGCCAGGGGCAGGGCATCTCCGGGCGCAATCCCGATTACGTGCGTTCGACCTACGAGCATCTCATCGGCATGCACGTGGTCGATCCCCTGCTGCATCGGGTCGTCGACGCGCTCGATCAGGAATCCTGAGTTTCGTTCTCGCGTAGGTCCTCGAAGATCGCCCGGCGGTCGTCTTCTGTTGCGGCAAGGCGATGGATGTGGAGTTCGGTGGCGCCCAGGCCCTGAACCTTGGCGAGCCAGCGCATCCGGGTCTGCTCGCTCGGATCGGATGCCGCCATGGCGGCATCGACAACGATGCCGTTGCCGGTCCGGTCCCGCTTCACGGCAAGAATGACCGCGTCGGTGACCTCGAGAAGCTCGGTCTCGTTCAGCGGATGCACGCCGACGATGTAGCGGCGTCCCGAACGGCCGCGCCAGGAACTCAAGGTCGAAGAGGAGCGAAGCCCAGCGGTCGCCCGTAGCCTTTCCTCACGCACGCCAGCCCTCCGCATTCGGTCGTTGCGGAGATCCCGCATGGCCGCATTCCAGGATATGGTTCGTTTGTTCGCCATATGTTCTTATATGTAGGAATCGCCGGGTGAGTCGTCAAGGCAGTTGAAAGCTTGGCTGGACTTGGGTTTGAGAGGTTTTTAGCCGTATTCGTGCCAATCCCGTCATCACCGGCCCTGTGCCGGTGATCCCGATGAAGAAAAGTGCAGCGCTCCACAGGATCGAGATCGGGACTGATCCCCGGATCACGTCCGGGGACGGCCATGTCGTGGAGTGGGGAATCCCGTCACGCCTTCGACAGCGAGGCCTCCGACGATGACGTGGGCCCGAGGCCGAGTTCCTTTCGGCCCTCTTCCAGCAGCCGGTTGGAGGACCCCTCCACTTGCTCCTGCAGTCGCTCGAAGAACGCCTCGCGCGGCAGGCCCGGGGCGATGGGGTCGAGCACCTCGATCCGCACCGTGCCCGGGCGGCGGATGAACCGGCGGCGCGGCCAGTAGAGGCCCGAATTCATGCCGACCGGAATGCACGGAAAGCCGAGATTCTGGTAGAGATGCGCCACGCCGTACTTGTACGCCGGGGGAGCGCCCGGCGCGCGGCGGGTGCCCTCGGGAAAGATGATGATCTGGCGGCCGTGCTGCGCCTCGTCCTTCGCCCGTGCCGTCATCTGCACCAGCGCCAGGGATCCCGCCTTGCGGTCGACAGGCACGCAGCGCGCCTTGGCCAGATACCAGCCGAAGAAAGGGATCCACATCAGCTCGCGCTTCAGGATGTAGGTCGGGTCCTCGAGGATCGTCACCAGGGCGAAGGTTTCCAGGAACGACTGGTGCTTGGCCGCCACCAGGGCTCCGCCCGGCGGAATCTTCTCGCGGCCGGTGATCACGACCCGGGTTCCGGCGATCACGCGCAGAAGCCAGAGGGAGGTGCGGCCCCACATCTTGACCAGTTCCATGAACACCCGGCGCGGCATCAGGAAGCCCGGGATCAGGATGATCAGCCACAGGATCAGGTTGGCGTAGAAGGCGACGTTGAACAGCAGGGAGCGGACGATCAGCATGGCTTCATGAAAACGAAAAGCGGAGCATGAGGCTCCGCGGGTGAGACACCATAGAGGGTTTTTTCCTGGCGCTCTAGCGCCAGAGCGGCTCGGCGATGACCTGCGCCCTGATGGGAGCCCCGCCGCTGATGATGTTCGCCACCGAGGAGCGCTCCGGGTCGCCCTCGAAGCGGGTCCGAACCCAGACGGCCAGGAACTTCAGGTATTCGGTGAAGATCACCCGGGCAACGGCCGGATTGTGCCACCAATCGTGCGGATCGATGGTCGCCGCGACCGGATAGGGGATCTTCTGGAGGTTCGGCAGGGCGTGGTCGAGCTCCACCAGGGTGCGCGGCATGTGGTAGTTCGAGGTCACCACGATGATGGCGTCGAACCCATTCGCTTCGGCCCAGCGCCTCGTCTCGATCGCGTTGCCGATGGTGTTGCGGGCCCGGTAATCCAGGTCCACGCAGCAATCGAACAGCCGCCGCTGCCCCGGATTGAGATTGGCGATCTGATCCCGGCTGGTCTTCTCGTTGACTCCGGAGATCAGGAGCCTCTTGGCGTATCCCTTGGCGAGAAGGTCGATGGCGTCGCCGATCCGCTGCGCGCCGCCGGTCATGGCGACGATGCCGTCCGCCCGGGTCTCGGGAGTCTGCTCGAACCGGTCGAGATGATAGACGAAGCCCAGGAAGCCGAGGAACCCGACGACCAGAGCCGCGACGCAGCTCCAGAATCCGAGGGTGAGCAGGCGGCTCAGCAGAGACCGTCGCACGGGGTGCCTAGCCGATTCCGACATCGTCCAGCCCCAGCCTACGGCCTCTGTGGAATCCATGGCGCCCGTCGCACCCCAACTCTGCGTTCGCGAGGTCATCTTGGACGACAATAATGGAGAATGCGGCAACGGAGAGGCAACCCGCTTTTTCCCGGTCAACTGTCACCATCAACCATTTTCGTTAAGAAAGCGTCTCACGGTCAGGCGCGAGACGATGCCGGTGATGAGCGCGACGAGCAGCGCTATGAGGACGACCACCGCATAGCCGGTCCAGCTGATGGTGAAGGCGCCGAAGAGCGCCTCGAGCTGGTCGCCCGTGGGGCTCGCCCGCCAGGAGCGGGTCACGAATCCCAGGATCAGGGTGAGGATCAGGGCGGCGGCAGCCCCGATGGCGCTGCCGCGCAGGCCAAGGCGGAAGAAGCGGCGTTGGAATTCCTTGGCGATGAAATCGTCGTTCGCGCCGACGAAATGAAGCACCTCCACCACCTCCCGGTTGCCGGCCATGGCGCCTCTCGTGGCAAAGATCACGGCAAGGCCGGCGGCCACGAGCACCAGGGCCACCAGAAACACCCCGACGCCGATGATGGTGTTGGCCATGGTCGAGAGCCGCGAGACCCAGAGGGCATGATCGTCGAGGGTCGCGCCGGGCACGTCGCGCTGCAGGGATTGCCGCAACGGGCCGAAATCGGGCTTCGCGTCCTGCCTGATCTTGATCACGATCAGGCGCGGCACCGGCAGGTCCTTGAAATCCAGGCCGGTGCCGAGCCAGGGCTCGAGCAGGCGCTCGGATTCTTCCCTAGAGAAGGCCTGGGCCTGCTCCACGCCCGGCGCCTGCCGGGCCAGGGCCACGGCGCGCTCCACGTCCTGGTCGATGGAGCGCTGGGCGTTGGGGCGGATCTGGATGGTGACTTCCCGGGCGATCTCGGAGCGCCACTGGGCGGAGGAGGCCGAGACCAGTTCGGCGCCGCCGGCGCAGAGGGCGGCCAGGAAGGTCAGGATGGCGATGACCGCGGCGAGCGCCTGTCCGCCCGCCGAATCCACCGGGACGAGCGGGGCGTTCCGGCTCAGGGAGGCCGGCAGGGAGCGCTTCTGCCCGTCGGAAGCTGCAGCCTTCCTCAGGCGGGGTTGGGGCGCGCCGCTCATCTTAGCTCACTCGTCGATATGCAGCCGGCCGTCGCCGAGCACGAGGCGGCGCACGTCGAGCTGATCCATGAGGCTGAAGTCGTGGGTCGCGATGACCACCGAGGTTCCGAGCCGGTTGAGCTCGATGAAGAGACGCAGCAGGCGGCGGGCGAGCGACGGGTCCACGTTGCCGGTGGGCTCGTCCGCAAGCAGTAGGTCGGGGCGCACGATCAGCGCGCGGGCGATGGCGGCGCGCTGCTTCTCGCCGCCGGAGAGCACGGGCGGCAGCATGTGCATGCGATCGCCAAGACCCACCCAGCGCAGAAGCTCCACCACCTCGGCCCGGTAGCTCGACTCGTCCTTGCCCTGCGCCCGGAGCGGCAGCGCCACGTTCTCGTAGGTGGTGAGGTGGTCGAGGAGGCGGAAATCCTGGAAGACCACGCCCATGCGGCGGCGGACACCGGTCAGGTCGTCCTTGGAAATCCGCGACACGTCCTCGCCGAACAGGGAGATCAGGCCGCGGGTCGGCTTCACCGACATGAGGATCAGCCGCAGAAGCGTCGTCTTGCCGGCGCCGGAGGGGCCGGTGAGGAACTGGAAGGAATTGGGCTCGATGGAGAAGGTCAGGTCGCGCAGGACCTCGGGCCCCATGCCGTAGCGTACGCCCACGTTCTCGAAGTGCACGGACGGAGCCGCGCCCTCATCGTAGTCCTCGTCGTAAAGCGCCCTCACGCGTGCTCAAGCCATCCTTGGAGGTTGTCGGTTCTTGTGGCGGATGAAGACCGCGATTCGCTTCCTTATCGCCCCTGCATGGTTAGCAAGCCATAAACTTGCCGGACCGCGACGGGAAGCGAGCGTTTCGCGGGACATTGCCGCAGGAGGGAAGGGCGAGGGCGTTCCTCTGACACTCTCCCCGTCATCACCGGGCTCGTCCCGGTGATCCCGATGCGGAAAAGCACGGCGCTCGTCCGATCGGGATGGCCGGCACAGGGCCGGCCATGACGACCGTGGCTGGCATCCCGGCGAGCGAAGCGCGGAAAAGAGATTCAACGACAAGCGCCGGGCTGATGGATTCCCTTCCCGGCCGCAGCGCAGCGGCCGGGGATGACACTGGAGCCTCGATCAGCCGCAAAAGTCATCAAGTCCGTTTGACATCCTCGTTCAGGCATGGTCGTGAAGAGGTAAGCCCAAGGGCTTTTGACTTCTTTGCTGGATGAATGACGATGGCCGCTGCTCCCCGTATCCGGGTTCTCTTCGACGAAGACACGATCGCCAGGCGCAACGAGGCGCTGGCTCAGGAGATCGCGGCCGCCAAGCCCGAGAACCTCCTCGTCGTCGCCGTGCTCAAGGGCAGCTTCATGTTCGCCGCGGACCTGATCCGCGCCTTGCATCGCAGCGGGCTGGCGCCACAGGTCGAGTTCGTGCACCTGTCGAGCTATCTCGACGGCACGGTTTCCACCGGCAACGTGACGATTCTGCGCGACGTGGAAAGCGACGTGCGCGGACGCGACGTGCTGCTCGTGGACGACATCCTTGAGTCCGGCCGCACGGTCACCTTCGCCAAGGACCTCCTCATGGCACGCGGCGCCAAGAGCGTGAGGACTGCCGTGCTGCTGGAAAAGCCCGGCAAGCGCGCTGTATCGATTCACCCGGATTACGTGGGCTTCACCTGCCCCGACGTCTTCGTCGTCGGCTACGGCATGGACGTGGCCCATTCCTATCGCCAGCTTCCCTTCGTCGGCGTGGTCGATCACCTCGACAACAGCCCGGATCTGTTCGACAAGCCGGAATAAGGCGCATTTCCCAAAGACGCCGCCGTCAATCTGAGAGGCTGGCTCGTCGAGGGGCATCTTACCCTCCCAGGTCATCACCGGCCTTGTGCCGGTGATCCCGATTGATTGAAGCGCGGCGCTCCACAGGAACGGGACGGCCGGGACGAGCCGGCCATGACGGTGAAAAAAGCGCGTGATGAGCAAGCCCCAAGGCGATCTTAGTATGTCTCTGAGGAGGCTGTTCGGGGAAATCCCAGACTAACCGTTCAGCTGCCAGATCGTCCCGTTGAGCAGGGTCGCGTAGCAGACCCACGCGAGATAGGGCACGAGCAGAAGGCCTGCCGGGCGGTCGAGCCTCCAGAAGGCGCGGATCGTGACGAGGATCGCCACGATCAGGGCCGCGATGACGACGAGGCCCGCAAGCGGGCTCCGGCCGCCGAAGAAGGCGAAGGACCACGTCCCGTTCAGGACGAGCTGCACGAAAAAGGCCACGATGGCCGCCGCGCGGCCGGGCCGGTTCTCCGGCAGGGCGAGAATGCGCCAGAGCGCATAGGCCATCATGGTATAGAGCAGCGTCCAGGCGACCGGGAAGGCCCAGTTCGGGGGCGTGAAGCCCGGCTTCTGCAGGTTCGCATACCAGGTCGGGATGTTCGGCTGCGTGATCAGGCTCGCCGACACGGCCACCGCGACCACCGGCAGCACGGCCGTGAGGAAGCGCGGCAGCCGCGGCATTGCATGGCTGTCCGGCGAAGTTTGATCTGTATGCATGCTCGAAATCCCTTTATGAGATGCGCGTCGATTTATCCCGTGACGAAACCTGTCACGCTCTTCGGAGGTTCCCTCATGTCGTCATCGCGTTCCCCATGGTCGAAGCGCAGCCTGACCGCTCAGGCCATGGGCCATGTGGATCCGATCACGAAAGCGGTCGTGCCGCCGATCCATGTGGCGACCACCTATATCCGCGACGAGGACAATGCCTATTCGTCCGGCTTCGTTTATGGCCGGCCCGACAACGCCACCATCCGCGAGGCGGAAGAGGTCCTGGCCATGCTGGAGGAGGCCGAGGCCGGCGCGCTGCTGTTCTCGTCCGGCATGGCGGCGGCGACCGCCGTGTTCCAGGCGCTCGATCCCGGCGATCATATCGTGGCCTCCAAGGTGATGTACTGGGCCCTGCGCAGCTGGCTGATGACGGAGGCCGTGCGCTGGGGCCTCAAGGTCGATTTCGTCGAGACCGACAACCTCGATTCCTTAAGGGCCGCCGTGAAGCCCGGCGAGACCAAGCTGGTCTGGGTCGAGACGCCCTCGAACCCGCTCTGGACCATCACCGATATCGCGGCGGCCGCCGACATCGCCCACGCGGCCGGTGCGCGCCTCGCGGTCGATTCCACCACCGCGTCGCCGATCCACACGCGGCCGCTTAACCTCGGCGCTGACATCGTCATGCATGCGGCCACCAAGGTGTTGAACGGCCACTCCGACGTGGTGGCGGGCGCGCTCGCGGGCGCGAAGGCCGACGCGTTCTGGACGCGGATCGCCTCCATCCGCAAGATGCAGGGCGCCATCCTCGGCCCCTTTGAGGCCTATCTCCTCATGCGCGGCATGCGCACGCTCCACGTCAGGACTGCCGCGCAGGCGAAAAGCGCGCTCGATCTGGCGCAGCGGTTCTCCGCTCACCCGAAAGTGGCCCGCGTGCTCTATCCCGGCCTGCCGCAGCATCCGGGCCATGACATCGCCGCCCGGCAGATGGAGAACGGCTTCGGCTACATGCTCTCGATCCAGGTCTCGGACGGCGAGGCCGCGGCGATCCGCACCGCCGCGCGGGTCGGCCTGTGGAAGCGGGCGACCTCGCTCGGCGGCGTCGAGAGCCTGATCGAGCACCGCGCCTCCATCGAGGGCCCGGGCACCCCGTGCCCGCCGGACCTCCTGCGCCTCTCCACCGGGATCGAGGACGTGGAGGACCTTTATCGGGATCTCGATACGGCGCTGCAGGGCTGACGCCCGCTCACGTCATGGCCGTCCTTCTCCAATCCTACGCCCTCATCCTGAGGAGGTCGCGAAGCGACCGTCTCGAAGGAGGATCCAGTGCTCTCCGGACGCTCCTTCGAGACGCAAACTTTGTTTGCTCCTCAGGATGAGGTGAGAGGGTGTTGAGAGCGGGATCGCCGGCACAAGGCCGGTGATGACGGATGAACGAGGGAGTGAATTACGGGCGCCCCTTAGCCAGCTATATTGATCTTGTCACAAAACCTGTGCTTCTCTCGGCTACAGGCGAGCGCTGTTTCGCAAAAAGACAAGCCGAGGGAAGACCATGACACACTCCATCACCCGCCGCCGCGTCCTGCAGACCGGCGTGGCCGCTGCCGCGGTCGCCGGAACGCAACGGTTCGCCTGGGCGGCCGGTCCGGTCGTGAAGCTCCGCATCCTGGAGACCACCGACCTTCACGTGAACATCTTCCCTTATGACTATTACCGCGACGCGGCCGACGACACGGTGGGCCTGGCGCGCACCGCGACCCTCGTGAAGGGGGCGCGGGCCGAGGCCAGGAACAGCCTGCTCTTCGACAACGGCGACCTGATTCAGGGCTCGCCGCTCGGCGATTTCGTCGCCTATCGCAAAGGTATGAAGGCGGGCGACGTGCATCCCATGGTCGCCGCCATGAACGAGCTCAACTACGATTGCGGCACGCTCGGCAATCACGAGTTCAACTACGGACTCGAGTTCCTGCAGAACTCGCTCGGCGCGGCGAAATTCCCGCTGGTCTGCGCCAATGTCATCAAGGCGAACGGCGAGACCCTGCTCAAGCCCTGGCTCGTGCTCGACCGGCAGTTCACCGATGAGAGCGGCGCGAAGCAGACGATCAAGGTCGGCGTGATCGGATTCGTGCCGCCGCAGATCGTCCAGTGGGACAAGTCGCATCTCGACGGCAAGGCCACCACGATCGACATCGTCGATGCGGCGAACAAGCATGTGCCGGACCTGAAGAAGGCCGGCGCCGACATCGTCGTGGCGCTCTGCCATTCCGGCATCGCCGGCGGGGAGCGCAAGGGCGGCGAGGAGAACGCGGCGCTGCATCTCGCGAAGGTCGAGGGCATCGACGTGATCCTCACCGGCCACCAGCATTTCACGTTCCCGGGCGGCAAGGAATTCGCCAACATTCCGGGCGTCGACGTGAAGGCCGGCACACTGCACGGCAAGCCTGCCGTCATGGCCGGCTTCTGGGGCAGCCATCTCGGCCTCATCGATCTCGAACTGGCCAAGGACGGCAATGCCTGGAAGGTGGCGAATTTCCGCACCGAGGCGCGCCCGATCTACGACCGCGTCGACCGCAAGGTCGTGGCGAAGGTCGATTCCGACACGGCCGTGATGGCGGCCGCGCAGGCCGGCCATGACGCGACGCTGAAATACGTGCGCGAGCCCGTCGGCACGACGGCGGTGCCGATCCATTCCTATTACTCGCTCGTGGCGGACGATGCCTCCGTGAAACTGGTGGCAGAAGCGCAGGCCTGGTACGTGGCCGATCAGCTCAAGGCCTCGCCCTTCAAGGACCTGCCGATCCTCTCGGCGGCGGCTCCCTTCAAGGCCGGCGGCCGCGGCGGCCCGAACTACTTCACCGAGATCAAGCCGGGTCCGCTCGCCATCAAGGACATGGCCGACATCTACATCTACCCGAACACGATCCGCGTGGTGAAGATCACCGGCGCGCAGGTGCGCGAATGGCTCGAGCGTTCGGCCGGCATCTACAACCAGATCGATGTGGCCAAGGGCGGCGAGCAGGATCTCATCAACCAAAAGTTCCCGGCCTACAACTTCGACGTCATCGCCGGCGTGCAGTACAAGATCGATCCCAGCCAGGCCTCCCGCTACGACGACAACGGCAAGGTCGTGAACGCCGATGCCCATCGCATCAAGGACCTGACCTATAACGGCAAGCCCGTGACGGACGATCAGCAGTTCATCGTCGTGACCAACAACTACCGCGCGGGCGGCGGCGGCAACTTCCCCGGCGCCGACGGCACCACCATCGTGTTCGAAGCGCCGGACCTGACCCGCGATGCGATCATGCGCTACATCGTCGAGAAAAAGGAGGTGGCGCCCAAGGCGGACGGCTCCTGGTCGCTCATTGCGCCCGCCGGCGTCACCATGACCTTCACCACCGGCCCGAACGCCGCCAACTACCAGCCGGCCGGCATCAAGATCGAGAAGATGGGCGATGCCCCGGAGGGTTTCGTGAAGTACCGCATCGTGGGCTGATTCTTTCCCTTGTTGAGATGCTAAACGGCCGGGCATCCCCCGGCCGTTTTCGATCGTGCCGCAATGAAAAGATGATTCTGAGGCCGCACGACGACGCCTGCGACACTTTGTTATTGATGATAAAGCAGGCATCGATTTCCGCCATGCGACTGATGTCGCGGCCGGAATCGCCAGCAAATTTTGCTCTCGATCTGACTAAAGAATCGCCACTTCTGGCAATTGAAGTGAATTTAACGTCGCGTTAACCACCGGCAGTTCGAATGACGGCATTGCTGCCTCTTCGATCACGATTTTATTCTGGTTTCCTCAATGATTCTTCTCATTCGCAGATTGATCTTTCCTCTGCTCGCATTGATGGCGATGCCCGTTGCGTCCGTCGCCGACGAGATGAAGATCTGGAGCGAAAACATCACTTCCGCATGGCTGGACAACCACGTGGCCGCACGGCGTGCGGGCCGTCCGCGCTCATCGCCGCGCCTGAACCGCACACAGATCTGGGCGAACAACATCGCACGCTCCGACATGCAGGCTTTCGTGCCGACGGATTTCGACCGGGCGGTCGGCGCCAAGATGCAGCCCTTTCACGACTACAATTTTCTGGTCGGTACCGAACTGATCCGCGGCAGCGGCGAGGTGAGCCTCCTGTCGTCGAAAGCCACCTGGGAGGCCTTCCTGACGCGGGATTGGGAGCGTCTCGGCGGCGTCAGGTTCGGCCTGTCGACGGCAGGCTTCGTCGACAGCATCCAGAGCGGCTATTCGCAATCCGTCAGCGGCACCATGGATATTCCACTCGACTTGTCTCTTCACACGTGGAGCACGGAGCTGCGGCTGTCTCCCAGCATGAATCTGGATGGCCTGAACGGGGACATCAGCACCGGCCTGCTATCGGAAATCATCGGCCAGACCCGGCTGACCACTCCCGCGGATCGATTCCGGTCCGAACTCAATGTCAGATTGGGCTATGGGCTTGCTCCCAACACCCGGCCCGTCGCTTCCGCGCGGCTCGAGCTGAGGATCGCGCCGAACCTCTGAACAGGAGCCGATGCAGCGGCACTGCGATCCATCGCTCCCCATGGGCTTCCGAACCTGTCTGGCCCTTGTCCGTTGACGATGGTGTTCGTGACCGGAGAGAAAAGTGGGACAGCTGACCTTCGATGGCCTCGGGCCGTATGATCTGCCCGATGCGACCCATGCCGACGCGCAAAAGGATGGCGATGGATTCATGATCTCATTCCGCCTCTGGAAGTCGGAGAATGCCTGGACCCTGGTCCGAATTCATGTGAGCGACGCGGAGGCGGCGAAACTCGTCCGCCAGATCGGAGACGCCCGCATGCGATCGGACGGGTCGACGATCATCTAGGTCCCGATGTTCACCGTCTGTCTCGGCTTCCTTCCCAAGCGCTTCGGGGCGACGGTCATCGACGCCACAGGTCTCCTCTCAAAAGCCGTATTGTCGTTCTAGGTCCAGGATGTCGGCAGCCGACAGATCGGCTGCTGCCCTTTCAGGCGCGATTCTGCCCTCGAAGCATTGTCAATTTCGAGGTGACCCATGACGAGACAAATGCATTCGGCAGCCGGTTATCAGGCTCTTGTCGTCAACCGATTGACAGGGGTCCTCGTAACCCATCATCTGAACAGCGAAGATCACGAGCTCGCCAACGAATGGGCCCGTTGCCTCGCCCAATCGTGCCGGGTGGAACTGTGGCACAATGCCCAGCTCGTCGGATCATTCCCGCCCCTGTCGAACCGGATGACAAAGCAGGCCGGCTAAGGCTTTCGCCCTTTGGTCCCGTGGCTCTTACAAATGTCTCGTTGTGGCTGTATGCTCGATCGATCAGCGGCTCCCTAGTCGGCCGCTGCCCTTTTGGGCGCATGGGCGTCTCGAAGCTTCCCGGGCTTTGGAGAATGACTCATGCCAGTCGATCTGCCCCCGAACAAAAAGCCTGCCCTGTCCGCCGAGACGACGTTCAACCTGATGCTGGACCGGTCCTTGAACTGGCTCGCGGTCGCGGTCGTGATCGGCTTGCTCCTGTGGGTTTACAAGCTTGGTCTCGTGCCCCTGACCTGAAGCATCGGGCCCATAAGCGGATTTGCACTCTCGGCATCGCTCCGATGCTCTAAGGCAGCGGGATCAGATCGCTCATGCTTTCCGGCTTCGGCTCCGCGCCGAGGCGCCGGCGCTTGGCCAGGATGATGGTGCCGTTGAGTTCCCCGCCGAAGAGGAAGATGGCGCCGAGCGTGTAGAGGAAGATCAGGGCCACCATGGCGGTGGCGAGGCCCCCATAGGTCGAGGCATAGGCGCCGGGATAGAATTCAAGATACCAGCTGAAGGCGAAGCCGCCGAAAAGCCACAGGGCCAGCGTCACGCCCACTCCCGGCAGCACCGCGCGGAAGCGGCGGCGCCCCGCAGGCACGAGCTTGTGGGCGAGGAGCAGCCCCGCCACGATCACGATCGTCGCCACGCCGATTCGCAGGAAGGCGATCAGGCCGTCGAAGGGCTTCAGCGCCGGCACCCAGGAGAGAACGATGCGCCACACGAAGGGGCCGAGCACGACGAGAAACGCCAGGGCGATCAGCATGAAGGCGCCGGCGATGACGAACGCGATGGATTCGAGCCGCGTCAGCCACCATGCGCGGGTCTCGCGCACGCCATAGGCGCGGTTGAGGCCGACCCGGAGGCTCTCCACCCCGCTCGATGCGAAATAGAGCGCCAGCACGAGGCCCAGGGTGAGCACGTCGCTGCGCCGGGTCGAGAGGATGTTGTGCACCTCGCCTGCAATCGGCCCTGCGACTTCCTGCGGCCAGGCCTCGAGGACGATGTCCGCCACCTCATCCGCCAGGGTGCCGGTCCCGAACAGGCTCGCCAGGGCCGTGACCAGGATCAGGAACGGAAACAGCGAGGTCAGGACCGAGAGGGCGATATGGCTCGCAATCGCCCAGGCGTCGTGCAGCACGAAGCGGGTAGACGCGATGGCCAGGAGTTCGAGCGAAAGGCGAAGGCGATTCAAAAGATGGGTCTCCAGGCTGCAGGAGATGGTGCGCCAGGAGCCAAGGGCAAGGAAGCTCCCTTGCCTCCCGCTTCATCCTATCGACGTTTGGACTAAGGCTTCGTAATCGACAAAGGCGAGGGAACGGGCCTACAAGGCCCGTGACCCATCTCGCCATCTCTTCCCAGCATCATCGCCATGAACCCGACCCTCTTCGCTCGCCTCGCGCCGCCGCTCTTCGTGCTCATCTGGGCGACCGGGTTCATCGTGGCGCGGTTCGTGGCGCCCTATGCCGAGCCGCTGACCTTTCTGTTCGTCCGCTATGTGCTGGCGACCCTCGTCCTCGTCGGGATCGTCACCGTCGCGCGGATGTCCTGGCCGCGCAACTGGCACGATTGGCGCAACAGCCTCATCGCCGGAATCCTCCTGCATGGGCTCTATCTCGGCGGTGTGTTCTGGTCGGTGAAACATGGATTGCCCGCCGGGATCTCCGCCCTGGTGGCCGGGCTTCAGCCGCTTGCGACCGGACTCTTGGCCGGGTCTCTCCTCGGGGAGCGTGTCTCGCGACGGCGCTGGCTCGGGATCGGCATCGGGTTCCTGGGCGCAGCGCTCGTGGTGGCGCCGAAGCTCGGGGCAGGGGGCGTGCCGCCTCTGGCGCTTGGCATTTGCCTGCTCGGGATGCTCTCCATCACCTTCGGGACGATCTGGCAGAAGCGTACCGGCAGCACCCTCGATCTGCGCGTCAATGCGGCCATCCAGTATATCGGCGCGGCCGCCGTCACCCTGCCTCTCGTGCTCCTGACGGAGGAAGGCCATATGGACCTGACCCTGCCGCTTCTGGGCGCGCTGGCCTGGGCCGTGCTGGGATTGTCCATCGGGGCCATCGGCCTGCTGCTCTTCCTCATCCGCCGGGGCGCGGTCGTGGGCGTGGCGACGCTGCTTTATCTCGTGCCGCCGGTCGCGGCGCTGATGGCCTTCGCGCTCTTCGGCGAGACCTTGAGCCCGATCCAGCTCGCCGGCATGGCGCTCGCCGCCCTGGGCGTTGCCGTGGCGAGCCGGAACTGAAACGCGAAAAGCCCCGGAACTCGCGCTCCGGGGCTTTTCGCCTGACGCCGGACCTACTTCGATATTTTTACAGAAACCGGATCGCTCGCAGGGAAGGTTTCCTCGACGCCTTCGTCGAGCAGGTCCTCCTGGTGCTTGCGGTTGTTCTCCGGTCGCTTCTCGTCCTTGCGGTCGCGCGTGTCCTTAGGATCGTCCTTGCCCTGCGTGGTGTCCTGATCGCGGTTCTTGTCCGTCATGTCCTGTCTCCACCGTTGGATTGCAAACGCCTGTTGAGAGGACAACGCATCGGGCCAAGCTTCGATCCGCTTTCCCAATTCCCAAACGAAAACGGCGCCTTTCGGCGCCGCTTGTGTCGGTTTCGATCCTATCAGCGGGGCTGGCCCTGCTGCTGGTTGACGAAATAGTCGAAGGGCAGCTCGGCGATGCGGAACCAGGTCAGCTCCTTCTCGCGGAAGGCGTTCCAGGAATCGTACACCTTCTTGAACTTGGCGTTCGAGGCTGCGATCTCGCCGTAGAGCTTGTAGGCTTCCTTGTAGCTCTGCTCCATGACGTCGCGCGGGAACGGGCGCAACTGCACGCCCTGGCCCACGAGGCGGCGGATCGCATCGGCGTTCTGCGCATCGTATTTGGCCACGCACATGGCGTTGGCTTCCGCGCAGGCCGCTTCCAGGATGGCCTTGTAGTTGGAGGGCAACTCGTTCCACTTGTTCATGTTCACGTAGAGCGAGGGCTGCGCGCCGCCCTCCCAGAAGCCCGGATAGTAGTAGTACTGGGCCACCTTCACGAAGCCGAGCTTCTCGTCGTCGTGGGGACCGGAGAACTCCACCGCATCGAGCGTGCCGCGCTCCAGCGCCGGATAGATGTCGCCGGCGCCCAGCACCTGGGGCACCACGCCGAGCTTCTGCATGATCTGGCCGCCCATGCCGGCGATGCGCATCTTCAGGCCCTGCAGGTCGGCGATGGACTTGATTTCCTTGCGGAACCAGCCGCCCATCTGTGCGCCCGTCTGTCCGGCCGGGATCGGGAAGATGTTGTAGTCCTTCATGAACTCGCGCATCAGCTCGAGGCCGCCGCCGTAATGCATCCAGGCATTGTGCTGGCGCACGTTCATGCCCCACGGCACCGAGGTGTCGAACATGAAGGTCGGGTCCTTGCCGATGAAGAAGCTCGACAGGGTGTAGGAGCATTCGACCGCGCCGTTCTGCGTGGCATCCAGGGTCTGGAGAGCGCCGACGATTTCGCCCGCCGCGAAGGTCTGCAGCTGGAATTTGTTGTCGGTGGCTTGAGCCACGCGCTTGGCAATCATCTCGCCCGCGCCGAAGAGCGTATCGAGGCTCTTCGGATAGGCCGAGGCCATGCGCCAGCGGATTTCCGGCTGCGCCTGCGCGATGGCCGGAGAGGCGACGGCGCCTGCCGCAGCGGCCAAGCCCGCGCCTTTGAGAACTTTTCTTCTGTCCATGAGCATTTCCTCGACCGATTTATGTCGTCACTGCCGGTTTGGCTGAACATTCCATAAAGCGGGAGGAGGGCCGCTGTCACTCCGCCTTCCGTAGCGGCAGATATGCGGCAGGGTCGACGAAGCCATGCAGTAGCGTCATTCCGGGTGGCGAGAACCACCCGGAATGACGAATGTAGATTATCGCTCCTCCGAGCCGCCCTTGGACAACGGGCGCTGCTGCTGGCCGCTATGGGCGCGGGCGGAGCGCTTGGGCGGCTTCTCGTCGCCCGTGGAGGAGGTCGAGCGTCCGCCGGACTGGCTCGCCGTGGGATGGCCGCGCACCAGGGTGCCCTTGGGCACGTCCACCGCATTGCCGGGCGCCGGCACCCGGGCGCGGGAGGCAGCGCCGCCGCTCATGCCGGTGGGACCCGTCGTGCCTTCGGTCTGCGCGGCGCGGGGCGCCGGGCTCTTGGCGGCGGTCGTGTTCACGCCCTCGGCGATCTCCTCGTTCGACATCTGGAAGCCGGCATCGTCGTCTTCCTCTTCCGGCACTTCCTTGAAGGAGTGGATGCCGGCCTTTGAGCCGCTCGTCGGCCGATTGTCGTCCACATGGTCGATGTCGAGATCGGGATCGAGCTTCTTCGAAGCACCCATGATGCCGGTGGCTTTCGCGGCCGCGCGCTTGGTGTTGCCGACATCGTTGCGCTGGGTCGGGCCCGCAACGAAATCGTCGCCGGTCTCTTCCTGGGTGACTTCGTTCAGCACCTCGTCGACAGGTGGCTCCGGGGGGCGGCCACGTTTGTCTTGCGCCATGGGTTATTCCTCTTCTTGGGTTTCAAACAGGCCCTTCGGCCTGCGCCTCCGAGCAGCGGACCCAAAGTAGACTTTTGGGATCAACCCGATGCTCATCGTTCAACTTGCGCATCGTGCGGGAAGGGGGATCCGGTTTTCGCTGACGCGGCCCTCTGGGTCCGCATGATGCGCAAAGGCAACGTCCTTTCGAGGACGGGTGTTCCGGCCCCGCGGCCGTGAAAAGGCGGGGCCGGCTTTCCTTACTGGCCAAGCTCTTTCTGCATGTCCTGCAGCAGCGCGAGATGCTCCTTGATCTGTCCGCGCGCGAGCTTGGCGAGGTTCGCCATCTCGCGGTTGCCCGAGGCCTGCTGGAGATGGCTCTCCTGAAGCTTCAGCAACTGCTGGTGCCCTTCGATCTGCAGGGCGACATAGTCCTTGTCGAAGGCCGCGCCCGGCTGCGCCTTCGACAGGCGCTCCATGGCCTGGGCGTCCTTCTGCGGCAGCTCGGGCGCCGTCGCGGCGGATTGCTGCGCGCCCTGCGTGGTGGAGGCCGTCGCGTTCGGATCGGCGAAGGAGTGCATGATGTCGGTGAGCAGGTTCTGCTCGGCGATCTCGAAATCCGCGAACTGCTTCACGCGCGGATTCTGAGCCTTGCTGTGCGCGAAGTTCGATTGCTGCAGCGACACGGTGCTGAGCGCCAGCATCTGCTGAATGTACTGCCGGTCGGCCTGCGACTGCTGCTGGCCCATGGCGGCCGGCGCGCTGGCCTGGCCCTGGCGCGCGGGAGTCTGCGTATCCTGCGGCGCACCACCCTGCTGCGTCCGCTGCTGGCGCTCCTGCGCATTCCGGCCGAGGGCCGGATCGGTCTGCGTTTCCGCCGGCTGCGGTGTGGTCGATTGGGGGATGGCCTGATTCTGCTGGACCTGCTGAGCGAGGGCGGGAAGGCTGATGGCGGCCACGAGGCCGGCAATCACGAGACGGCGTGACATCAAGTGTCTCCTGCGAACGGGTTGTGAGAGCGAACGCTTGCGGGACCGTTTTGTTCGGGCGTCTCCACCTTCAGCGTCGGCGATCGAACTTCGTCCAGGGGCGTCCGTTGTGAGACAGAGCGCTTGAACGAAGGAGGCGAGATGCGGGATCGGGCGGCAAGAATCCTCATGGTGGTGGTCGCGGTGCTGCTCGCGTTCTTCGTGCTCCAGCCCTATGTGACCGGCTATCTCTTTTCGGCCAGGGAGCCGCGACCGGTCGCGGCGCGCGGAGACCTTTCGGACTTCGAGCGTTCGACGATCCGCATCTTCGAGACCGTGGCGCCTTCCGTCGTCCAGGTGGTCGGGCTGTCGGGCCGCGGGCCCGCGGGCGGCGAGCCCTCCGGTTCGGGCACGGGCTTCCTCTGGGACGCGGTGGGCCATGTGGTGACGAACAACCACGTGGTCGAAAACGGCGCCTCCTTCGTGGTGCGGCTGGCCTCCGGGGAGGTTCTTCCGGCCGAGGTCGTGGGCCGGGCGCCCAACTACGATCTCGCCGTGCTGCGGGTCCAGCGCCAGGGCGGATTGCCGGCGCCGGTCGCAGTGGGAAGCTCGGCCGATCTCAAGGTGGGCCAGACGGCCTATGCCATCGGCAATCCGTTCGGTCTCGACCAGTCGCTCACCACCGGCATCATCAGCGCCCTCAAGCGCCGCCTGCCCACCAGCGGCGGGCGCGAAGTCGCCGACGTGATCCAGACCGACGCGGCGATCAACCCGGGCAATTCCGGCGGCCCGCTGCTCGATTCCGCCGGCAGGCTCATCGGCGTCAACACGGCGATCTTCTCGCCCTCCGGTACCAATGCGGGCATCGGCTTCGCCATTCCGGTCGACGTGGTCAACCGGGTGGTGCCGGAGCTGATCCGCAGCGGCCGCGTGCCGACGCCGGGGATCGGCATCCTGGCCGGCGACGAGACGCTCGCGGCGCAGCTCGGCGTGAACGGAGTGATCGTGGCCGGCATCGTGCCCGGCTCGCCGGCGGACCGGGCCGGGCTGCGTGGCGTCGATGCGCGCGCCGGCGTGATCGGCGACATCATCGTTGCCGTGGAGGACACGCCAGTGCGGCGGCTTTCCGACCTCACGGACAGACTGGAGCGCACCGGCGTCGGCGAGACGGTCTCGCTCACCATCCTCCGGGACAACCGGCGCGAGAGGGTCGATGTGGCGGTCGTCGATGTGGGCGAACAGGGGCCGCGGGCGCGCAGGCCATAAAGAGAACACAACCTCGGCAGGGTCCGATTCGTTTCCTCGGGGGCGAAACTTTCATGCGGTCTCGCCGTTAGCCATCGAACCTTCACCAACGGAGGAGCGAATGACACCTGATAGCACCGATACCAACATCCTGGTGCAAAGCTCGGCAGTCGATCTGGGCGATATGTTTCCCGAATATGCGAAAACGAACATCCGTCAGGTCGCCGGAAAGTATTTCGGCCACCTGAGCTCGGCGTCCGTTCACGTTACGCGAGAAGGCATCACCTATCGCTGCACGGTGAACATGCAGATGGGCGCGCTCAAGATGATGAGCGGCGAGGCCAAGAACAAGGACCTCTACGCCGCCTTCCGCGCCGCGCTGCAGAAGACCGCCAAGCAGCTTCGCCGTTCGAAGCGCGAGCTGCGCGAGGACAAGGCCGAGCGCATCGACAAGGACATGCTCCTGCGTGAAGGGACGTCGCCGCGCCGCGCGCAACGGCTCCGTGAGGATGCCGTCCCGGCAGCCAATGACGAGGGCGACTACCGCGTCGCCGCCGAATAATCCGACATTGTCGTTTTCCGTCGTTCCCGGCGGTTCGAAGAACCGGGAAGGCGATCCGTAGCGCTGACGGCGTGTCGCTTTCCGTCCGCTTCGCGTCCTGTCGGGAATGACACCTCTCAAGTCATCACCGGCCTCGTGCCGGTGATCCCGATGGTTTCGAGCGCGGCGCTCGTCCGATCGGGATGGCCGGGACGAGCCCGGCCATGACTAAAGGATGTGAGCGAGAGCAACAAAAAATGGCCGGGCAGGCGCCCGGCCATTGTCATGAACATCAACAGGAGTGCGGCTCAGTTCAACCGCACGCCTTCCGGCGGACGCTCCGTGCCGCTCACCGTGACGTCACCGATCATCAGGCCCATGGGGCCCGCATGCACCGGCACGGTCTCGCCGTCCCTGATCTCGCCGGAGAGAATGAGCTCCGCCATCGGATCCTGCACGTGCTTCTGGATCACGCGCTTCAGGGGACGTGCCCCGTAGGCCGGATCGTAGCCCTTGTCGGCGAGCCAGTTGCGCGCCTCCTCGTCGAGCTGCAGCACGATCTTGCGATCCTCCAGCAGCTTCTGCAGGCGGCGCATCTGGATGTCGACGATCGCGCCCATCTCGCTGCGCTTCAGCCGGTGGAACAGGATGATCTCGTCCACGCGGTTGAGGAACTCGGGCCGGAAGTGCGAGCGTACCACGCCCATGACCTCGTCGCGCACCGCATCCGTGTCCTGGCCCTCTGGCTGGTTCACCAGATATTCGGCGCCGAGATTCGACGTCATGATGATCAGCGTGTTGCGGAAGTCCACGGTGCGGCCTTGCCCGTCCGTGAGGCGCCCGTCGTCGAGCACCTGCAGCAGGACGTTGAACACGTCCGGATGCGCCTTCTCGATCTCGTCGAACAGCACCACCTGATAGGGCCTGCGGCGGACCGCCTCGGTGAGCGCGCCGCCCTCCTCGTAGCCGACATAGCCGGGAGGCGCGCCGATGAGGCGGGCGACCGAGTGCTTCTCCATGTATTCCGACATGTCGATGCGCACGAGCGCCGTCTCGTCGTCGAACAGGAAGCTTGCCAGCGCCTTCGTCAGCTCCGTCTTGCCCACACCTGTGGGGCCGAGGAACATGAACGAGCCGATGGGCCGGTTCGGATCCTGCAGGCCCGCGCGGGCGCGGCGCACGGCGGTCGAGACCGCCGTCACGGCCTCGGCCTGTCCGACGACGCGCTTGGCCAGATCCTGCTCCATGTGCAGCAGCTTCTCGCGCTCGCCTTCGAGCATCTTGTCGACGGGCACGCCGGTCCAGCGTGAGACGACTCCCGCCACGTGATCGGGCGTCACCGCCTCTTCCATCAGGCCGCCGCCATCGGCTTTCGCCTCGACGTCGGAGAGCTGCTTCTCGAGCCCCGGGATGACCCCGTAGGAGAGCTCGCCCGCTTTCGCCCAATCGCCGTTGCGCTGCGCGGAAGCGAGCTGGTTGCGCGTTTCCTCGAGCTTCTTCTTGAGATCGGCCGCGGTGCCGAGCTTGTCCTTCTCGGCCTTCCAGCGGGCCGTAATGGAAGCCGACTGCTCTTCCAGGTCCGCAAGCTCCTTGGTGAGGCGCTCGAGGCGGTCCTTGGAGGCCGTGTCCGTCTCTTTCTTAAGAGCCTCCTGCTCGATCTTGAGACGCACGATTTCGCGGTCGATGTTGTCGAGCTCCTCGGGCTTCGAATCGACCTGCATGCGCAGGCGCGACGACGCCTCGTCGACGAGGTCGATGGCCTTGTCGGGCAGGAAACGGTCGGTGATGTAGCGGTTCGAGAGCGTTGCGGCTGCGACCAGCGCGCTATCGGTGATGCGCACGCCGTGATGCTGCTCGTACTTTTCCTTCAGGCCGCGCAGGATCGACACGGTGTCCTCCACCGTGGGCTCGCTCACGAAGACCGGCTGGAATCGGCGGGCCAGCGCCGCGTCCTTCTCCACGTGCTTGCGGTACTCGTCGAGGGTCGTTGCGCCGACGCAGTGCAGCTCGCCGCGGGCGAGCGCGGGCTTCAGGAGGTTCGAGGCGTCCATGGCGCCGTCGGCCTTGCCGGCGCCGACCAGCGTGTGCATCTCGTCGATGAACAGGATGATGCCGCCTTCGGCCGAGGTCACTTCGCTGAGCACGGCCTTCAGCCGCTCCTCGAACTCGCCGCGATATTTCGCACCCGCAATCAGCGCGCCCATGTCCAGCGCGAGCAGCTGCTTGTCCTTCAAGCTCTCCGGCACGTCGCCGTTGACGATGCGCAATGCGAGGCCTTCGACGATGGCGGTCTTGCCGACGCCGGGCTCGCCGATGAGCACCGGGTTGTTCTTGGTGCGGCGCGAGAGAACCTGGATCGTGCGGCGGATTTCCTCGTCGCGGCCGATCACCGGATCGAGCTTGCCGTCACGCGCGGCCTCGGTGAGATCGCGCGCATATTTTTTCAGCGCGTCGTAGGCGTTCTCCGCCGTCGCGTTGTCGGCGGTGCGGCCCTTGCGCAGGGCATTGATGGCGGTGTTCAGGCCCTGCGCGGTCACGCCGGCCTGGGCCAGGATCTTTCCGGCTTCCGTGTCCTTCTCGACCGCGAGCGCCAGCAACATGCGCTCGACGGTGACGAAGGAATCGCCCGCCTTCTCGGCCGCCTTCTCGGCGGTGTCGAAGAAGCGCATCAGCTCGCGCGTGGCCTGCGGCTGCGAGGCCGAGCCGGAGACCTTTGGCTGTTTGGCGAGCCATTGCTCGACGGCCGCATGGGCGTCGCGGGAGCGCCCGCCGGCACGGTCGATGAGACCGGCGCACAGGCCTTCCGGATCGTCGAGCAGAACCTTTAGGACGTGACCGGGAGCGAGCTGCGGGTGGCCTTCGCGCACGGCGAGGTTCTGCGCCGCCTGAACGAAGCCCCGGGCACGCTCGGTGTACTTTTCAAAATTCATTCTCATCCCTCCTCAGATCCGCCCGCCCTTCTGGAGGCACGGGCCAATCCTGCGATGTCGGACCTCCTCCTGGAGCATCCGCGAGTTTAAGGTGGTGTGTCCAATTCGTCACAACAAGAGGGGGAACCCGCTCGCGGCGCTGGCATTGACCCTGCAACAATTCGAGGAGGTTCCCATGACGCGCGATCCGCGCTCAGACGCCGAGAAGGCCCGCGCCGACCTTGCCCGCAATGCGGAGCTCGGCCTGGCCGTTCCGGAAAGCCCGCTCGAGGAGGGGCCTTCGGTCACGCCGGAAACCTTCGGCGACACGACCGAGAACGGGCAGGTGCCACCCCGGCCCGGTCAGACGCGCGAGCGGGCCGAGGCGGATCGGGATATCGGCGATTCCACCGGCACCATGGCCACCTCCCGCGACATCCCCGTCTCCCCGAAGACCGTTCAAACCCCTCCAACCCATCGCAGCGACGAGAGCGACGGCGTCCTTTCGCGCGCCAAGGAGTGATCAATGATGGCCCTGTCCGATCTTTTCTCCCGTCTAAGCCCAAGCCGGCGCCGCGCGGAAAAAGCCGAGAAGGCGCGCGATGAGCTCAAGGCCAATGCCGAGAAGGCCCTGCGCATGAAGCAGGAGGCCGGCCCCTCCGCCCACATCCCGCCGCACCAGACGGCCAATGAGGGCATGAACCCCAAGACCACGAACGAGGATCACATCCCGGCACGCGAGGGCTATTTCGAGCCCGAACTCAAGCGCACGAAGGTGGCCCGCTCGGGCGACGCTTCGTAAGAGCTGCGCTTGCGCCTGAGAGACAGCCCCGCCCATCGGCGGGGCTTTTTCTTTTGACCTCGTCCTCGGGTCATCACCGGCCCTGTGCCGGTGATCCCGATCGGAAGGGCGCGGCGCTTTTCATCATCGGGCTGGCCGGGACAAGCCCGGCCATGACGTGGGAGGGCTGGCGCATGGATCGGGAGCTCTTGCCCCCGCGGCAGCCGCCTTCTATCGATAGGCCATGAGCATCCGCATCGCCTCCCTCCAGCGCTATCCGGTCAAGGGCCTGTCGCCCGAGCCGCTGACCCAGGCCGTTCTCACGAAGGGCGATTACTTCCCCGGCGACCGCCTCTTCGCCATCGAGAACGGCCCGGCCGGGTTCGATCCGGACCATCCGCAGCATCAGCCCAAGATCAAGTTCCTGATGCTGATGCGCAACGAGAGCCTGGCGCGGCTCAAGACCCGCTATCTCGATTCGATCACGACCCTGTTCATCGAGGAGGGCGGGCGCGAGGTGGCGCGCGGCGATCTCTCCACGCGGGAAGGGCGGCTTGCCATCGAGGCCTTCTTTCGCAAGTTCATGCCCAAGGAGCTGCGCGGTCCGCCGAAGGTGCTGACCGCCCCCGAGGGCTTCCGGTTCACCGATTCCCGGCGCGGTTTCGTCTCGCTCATCAACTTGGCGAGCGTGCGCCAGCTGGAGACCATGATCGGATCCGCCGTCGATCCGTTGCGCTTTCGCGGCAACATTCACCTCGAGGGTCTTGCTCCCTTCGCCGAGTTCGACCTCGTCGGCCAGGTGCTGACCACCCCCTCGGGGATACGTCTCAAGGTGACCAAGCGCATCGAGCGCTGCGCCGCCACCAACGTGGATCCGGATACGGGCATCCGTGACCTGGAAATCCCCAAGAGCCTCATGAAGGCCTACGGCCACTTCGATTGCGGCATCTATGCCGAGGTGCTGCAGGGAGGCACCCTCGAAGCCGGCGAGGATCTCGAGGCCGAGCAGGCGACGCTGGCGCTTTAATTCTCTCCCTCCCGTGTGGGAGCGGTGATGAAGGCTCTGTGTCATCCCCGGCGGTCCGCAGGACCGGGAAGGGGATCCATAGAGCCGCGCCGCAAGTGGTTTTCCTTCCCCTCCGCTTCGCTTCGGCCGGGAATGACACTTCCGTGTCTTTCCCATTCCTCGTCTTTCCCAGCAGGCCGCCGGACAACAAAAAAGGGAGAGCAAGGCTCTCCCTTTTCATCTTGTTCCGCAATGGAATCTTATTCAGCCGCCGGGGTCTCGGCCGGATCCGGCGTGAAGCCGGCGTTCTCGGCATTGGCCGCATCGATCATCTCCTGACGGGTACGGCGGCGGCGGCGCGGACGCGGGGCTTCCGCGTCGTTGGCCGCTTCCTGCACCACCGGGGCGGCCGGAGGAGCCTCGTCGACGGCAACCGGAGCCGGCGTGCGGACCGGGTTCGTCAGGAAGGCCGGCAGGGTACCCTGCTCGGGTGCATCGGCGTCGTCGCGGCGGCGGTCGCGCTGGAAGCGCTCACGACGCTCGCCACGCTCCGGACGGTCATTCCGCTCGAAGCGGTCGCTGCGTTCCGGCCGGTCGGCGCGCTCGGGACGGTCACCCCGGTCCTGACGATCGTTGCGCTCGGGGCGGTCGAAGCGGGCAGGGCGTTCACTGCGCTCGTTGCGCTCGCTCCCCTCGGAGCGGGCCTCATAGGGCTGCTCGTCGCGCTGGAAGTCCTGGCGCTGGGAATCCTGGCGCTGGGAATCCTGACGCGGGAAATCCTGGCGCGGGCCACGGTCGCGCTGGAAGCGCTCACGACGGTCGCCGCGATCGTTCCGATCCGGCCGATCCTGGCGATCATTCCGATCCTGGCGGTCGTTCCGGTCGCCACGATCCTGACGATCGTTGCGGTCGAAGCGCGGCTGACGCTCGGCCCGGTTCTCGTAAGGCTGCGGCTGGGAGCCGAAATCCTGCTCGTCGCCATTGCCGAAATCCTGGCCTCCGGCGCGCTCGAAGTTCGAGCGCTCGCCCGGGCCGAAGCCCTCCTCGTCGCCGCCTTCCTCGTCGAAGGGACGCTGCTGGTAGCCGTACTGCTCGCGCAGCTGCTCCTGGGCGGCCGCGATGATGCGGAAATAATGCTCGGCGTGCTGAAAATAGTTCTCGGCCGCCACCGGGTCGCCGCTCGACTGCGCGTCGCGGGCGAGCTGGCTGTATTTCTCGGCGATATGCTGAGCCGTGCCGCGGATCTTCACGTCCGGGCCGTTCGACTCATAGCTCTTCGTCAGGGGATTGGGCCCCTTGTTGTTGTTGCGGTTGTTGTTGTTACGACCGCGCATACGCCTGTTCTGTCCTGGTCTCATTGTTCGCTCTATGAGCCTCGCTGGTTCTTCATGCCCACGCGATATGCAAGCCAATATTCACCGAACGGGCTCAGCGCCCACCGTTCGCGTGGCAACCGTCTGACATTCGGCCATAGCCTCTTACAGGCTTGGCCATCCTTCAGTGTCGGGTTCAGGTAATCGCGCCAGGCTGTTCCGTTTCAAAAGCCCCTGCCTGCGCGATTGATATCGTTTGGTCTTCCGGCATTCCCCCGAGGGGCTGCCGATTTGTTTAGACCGAGGACGATCTCTAGATACGAATCTAGCGGGTTCCGCTCGGTCCAACAAGGGCTATTTCAGACTTTATCCCGCCCTGGGACAAGAATGCCGCACCCCGTTCATCACGATCGCTTCATGGCGATGCTGCGGGGGGTGTCCGATAGATCGTGGGCGATCCGCACGATTTCAAGGCCGTAAACCCTTGCCAAGCTTATTAAATCCTCGGCCTGATCGTAGCCGATCTCGACCACGAGCAGGCCCTGGGGGGCGAGGAGCCGCCCGGCTTCGCTCAAAAGGATCCGGTAGGGCTCCAGACCGTCCGGGCCGCCGTCGAGGGCAAGCCTGGGGTCGTGCTCCCGCACCTCCTCGTCGAGGGTCGGGATCACCCCGGAGGCGATGTAGGGTGGGTTCGAGACCATCAGGTCGAAGGTGCCCGAAACCGCATCGGCCCAGCGCGAGAGAGCGAAGTGGCAGCGCCCGCCAACCCGGTTGCCGATGGCATTGGTACGGGCTGTCACAAGGGCGCCGAAGGACAGGTCGACCCCGAGGCCCGTCGCCTGGGGCAGCTCGTGGAGGAGCGCGACCAGGATGCAGCCCGATCCGGTGCCGAAATCGACGACCCTGAGGGGCGCTTGCCGGTCCGGAAGGAGGTCGAGGGCGGTCTCGACGACCGTCTCCGTGTCGGGGCGGGGCACCAGGGTCTCGGGAGAGAGGCGAAACGGCAGGCCCCAGAACTCCCGGACCCCGACGATCCGGGCGACTGGCTCGTGGCCGAGACGTCTTCGGGTAAAGGAGGCAAGGGTCTCGGCCTCGTCCGGTGACAGGAGAGTATCGGGCCGGGTGATAAGATCTGTCGCCGAAATACCAAGGGCCGTCAGCAAGAGGAGCCGCGCGTCCAGGGCCGCAGTCTCGAACCCGGCCTCGCCGAGGGTCCGGCGCAGGTCCGTCAGCGCTTCAGCGCGAGTCTTCACGGCTTCGGCCCTGCCGATAGCGTTCGAGCCGCTCCTCCAGGGTGCCGGTATGCAGCTCGAACAGGTGGTTGTCGTCGTCGTAGAAATAGAGGGAGTGGCCCTCGCCTTCGACCCGCGGGCGGGATTCACGGATCTCCAGCCCCAGGGCCTCGATCCTGGCCCGGTAGTCATCCATGGCCGATGTCGGGATCTTGAAGGCGATGTGATTGTAGGTGCGGGTGGGAAGGCTCTCGCCCTCCATCACGGCGATCCAGAGCCCGCCCACATCGAAGAACTTTTCCCGCGACAGGGAGAAGGTGTCCTCGCCGGAGGAGTAGATCTCACGGCCGCCGAGCGCCCCTTCGACGATGGAGGTCATGCGGGCGAGATCGTGGGTGATGAGCGTGATGTGGCTCAGTCCTTCAACCCTGCCCTCGATCATGCCGCCTGGTCCTGGGCGGCGAGCTGGGCCGCCTGATGCTCGGTCACGATGGCGTCGATCAGCTCGTCCAGGGCATTGCCGCCGATGACCTCTTCCAGCTTGTAGAGCGTCAGGTTGATCCGGTGGTCGGTCACGCGCCCCTGCGGGAAGTTGTAGGTACGGATGCGCTCGGAGCGGTCGCCGGAGCCCACCTGCGCCTTGCGGTCGGCCGCGCGGGCCGCGTCCTTGGCGGTACGCTCGGCATCGTAGAGGCGGGCGCGCAGCAGGGCCATGGCGCGGGCGCGGTTCTTGTGCTGGGAGCGCTCGTCCTGGACGAACACCACCATGCCGGTCGGCAGATGGGTGATGCGGATCGCCGATTCGGTCTTGTTCACGTGCTGGCCGCCGGCGCCCTGCGCCCGCATGGTGTCGATCTTCAAGTCCGCATCGTTGATCACGATGTCCACGTCCTCGGCCTCGGGCAGCACGGCCACGGTGGCGGCGGAGGTGTGGATGCGGCCCTGCGTTTCCGTGTCCGGCACGCGCTGGACCCGGTGCACGCCGCTCTCGAACTTGAGCCGGGCGAACACCCCGCGTCCCTTGATCTCGGCCACCACTTCCTTGTAGCCGCCGGCGGTGCCCTCGCTCTCGGATACGATCTCGACCTTCCAGCCCTTCAGGTCGGCATAGCGGGTGTACATGCGCAGCAGGTCGCCGGCGAAGAGGGCGGCCTCGTCGCCGCCCGTGCCGGCGCGGATCTCGAGGATGGCGCTCTTCTCGTCCGCCTCGTCGCGGGGCAGGAGCATGATGCGCAGGTCCTGCGCGGCCTTTTCCAGATCCTCCCTGGCCTGGGGAAGCTCGTCCTCGGCCAGCGAACGCATCTCGGCATCGGTCGAGGCGTCGTCGATCAGGGCCTGAAGGCCGTGCAGGTTGTCCTCCATCGCGCGATAGGCGCGGATGGCGTCCACCACGCCGTCGAGCTCGGACAGCTCGCGGGACAGGGCCACGAAGGTCTCGGGATCGGGGCCGGCATTGAGCGTCGCCGTGATGATGTCATGGCGGGCCAGAATGGCGTTCAGGCGATCGGAGGGAGGGGCAATCGACATCAGACCGGAATACCATGGGTTTCCGCAAAATGGGCGAGTTTCGGACGCAGCGTTTCGCCGCCCCCGGCGTTCTTCAGCTCCTCGCGGATCAGGACGCTGAGCTCCGCGACGTTCATCTCCAGCAGCATGGCCTTGACCGGGCCGATGGCCGCCGGGGACATGGAGAGCGAACGGAAGCCGAGGCCGATCAGGGCCATGGCCTCGAGGGGGCGCCCGCCGATTTCGCCACAGATGGTCGCCAGGCAGCCGGCGGCCTGCGCATGCTCAGCGACCATGTTCAAGGCGCGCAGCATGGGCGCGCTCAAAGGGTCGAAGCGGTCTGACACGCGCCGGTTCTCGCGGTCGATGGCGAAGAAGAACTGCATCAGGTCGTTCGTGCCGAGCGAGATGAAATCGGCGCTTTCGCAGATTTCCTTGAGCTGGAACAGCAGCGACGGCACCTCCAGCATGACGCCGAGCTTCAGGTCCGACGGCAGCGGATGGCCGTGATTGGCCAGATGCGCCTTCTCCCGCTCGACGATCTGCTTGGCGCGCTCGAACTCGTCGCAGGTCGCCACCATCGGGAACATGATCTTGAGAGGGCGCCCGGCCGCGGCCTTGAGAAGGGCCCGGACCTGGGCGCGCAGCAGGCCCGGCCGGTCGAGCCCGATGCGGATGGCACGCCAGCCCAGGGCCGGGTTCTCCTCCTCGACCGACTGCATGTAGGGCAGGATCTTGTCGCCCCCGATATCGAGGGTGCGGAAGGTGACGGGCCTGTCGCCGGCCTCGGCGAAGACGGTGCTGTAGAGCGCCTGCTGCTCGGAGGCCGAGGGCATCCGCTCGGCGATCATGAACTGAAGCTCGGTGCGGAACAGGCCGACGCCCGCGGCCCCGGTCTCGGCCAGATGCGGCAGGTCCACCACGAGGCCGGCATTGATCTGCAGGGTGACTTCCACGCCGTCCCTGGTGATGGAGGGCACGTCGCGGAGCTTGAGGTACTGCTCCTGTCGGCGGGCGCGAAGGCGCGCCTTCTCGGCATAGGCTGCCTCCACGTCGGGATTGGGCCTGATCTGCACCTCGCCGGCCGCGCCGTCGACGATGATGGCATCGCCCGGCTCCGTCAGGGAGGTCGCGTTCGACACCTCGCCCACGGCAGGAATGCCCAGGGCGCGGGCCACGATGGCGATGTGGCTCGTCGGCCCGCCCTCCTCGAGCACGAGGCCGCGAAGGCGCGACCGGTCGTAGTCGAGAAGCGCCGCCGGGCCCATGGAGCGGGCCACCAGGATGGCGTTTTCCGGCAGATGCGCCCGCTCCGCCACAAGATTGCGTCCGACGAGGCGGTGCAGCAGGCGGTTGGCGAGATCGTCGAGATCGTGCAGGCGTTCGCGCAGGTAGGGATCGGTCTGGCGCAGCATGCGGGCGCGGTTGTCCGACTGCACGCGCTCGACGGCCGCCTCCGCGGTCAGGCCCGAGGTTACGGCCTCGCGCATGCGCCGGAGCCAGCCCTGGTCGTGGGCGAACATGCGGAAGGTCTCCAGGACTTCCCGGTGCTCGCCGTGATGGGCCACGTCGCCGCGCTCGATCAGCTCGTCGATGGACAGGCGCACCTCGGCGATGGCCGAATCCAGGCGCTGGAGGTCGGCCTCGATGTTCTCGGCGATGAGGTTCTTGACGACGACGCGGGGTTCATGGAGCACCACGTGACCCAAGCCCACCCCATCGGCGAGGGCGACGCCCTTCTGGTAGACGGGTCGGCGGAGCGCGATGCCCGTATCCACCGGCGCCAGGGCCTGCAGCTCGCCGGTCGCGAGCATCTCGGCCACCACCATGGCGGTGGTCTGGAGCGCCTCGACCTCTTCCTCGGTATAGACCCGGTAGGTGCGGTTCTGGACGACCAGAACGCCGAGCGTGTTGCCGGCGCGCAGCAGCGGCACGCCGAGAAACGCGTGGTAGATCTCTTCGCCCGTCTCCGGCTTGTAGGAGAAGGCCGGGTGGCTCTGCGCGTCGGACAGCGCCAGGGGCTCGGCCGTCGAGGCGATGAGGCCGACGAGGCCTTCGCCCGAGCGCATGATGGTGAGGTGGACGGCTTCCCGGTTCAGGCCTTCGGTGGCGAAGAGCTCGAGGACGCCGTCGCCGCGCATCACATAGACGGAGCACACCTCCGCCACCATGTTGGCGGCGATCTGGGTGACGATCTTGTCGAGACGGTCCTGCGCCCCGACCGGCTCCGCCATGATCTCGCGGAGGCGGCGCAGCAGAAGGCGCGGACCGCCGGGAGCGCTTGGCATGAGCTTATCAGTTCCCGTCCTTCAAGAGCCGGCAAGGCGAACCGGCGGCTACCTACCTACGAGTGTCGCAGCCCGACAGTTCCCTCGTCAATCAGGCTTGATCAAGGCCGTATAGCGAGTGGAGCGTGCGCACCGCAAGCTCCGTGTAGGCCGATTCGATCAGCACCGAGAATTTAATCTCAGAGGTGGTGATCGCCCGGATGTTGATGCCCTTGTCGGCCAGGGCCTTGAACGCGCGTGCCGCAACGCCCGCATGACTGCGCATGCCCACGCCGATGGCCGAGACCTTCACCACGTCGGTCGCGCCTTGGAGCTCCTTGAAGGCGATCTCGTCCCGATGGGTGTTGAGGATCGCGCAGGCCCGCTCGTAATCGGCGGTGGGCACCGTGAAGGTCAGGTCCGTGGTGGCGGCGTTGTCGGACACGACCTGGATGATCATGTCGACGTTGATGTTGGCGTCCGCCAGGGGCACGAAGATCGAAGCGGCGATGCCCGGCTTGTCCGCAATGTCCCGCAGCGTGATCTGGGCTTCGTCGCGCGAATAGGCGATGCCCGTGACAACCTGCTGTTCCATGATGTCTTCCTCGTCGCAGATGAGGGTGCCGAGCTTGGGATCGGCGGGATCGTCGAAGCTGGAGCGCACATAGGTCGGCACGCGATGCATCATGGCGAGCTCGACCGAGCGCACCTGAAGCACCTTGGCCCCCAGCGAGGCCATTTCCAGCATTTCCTCGTAGGAAACCTTATCCAGGCGCCGGGCCTTGGGCACGATGCGCGGATCGGTGGTGTAGACGCCGTCCACGTCCGTGTAGATGTCGCAGCGCTCGGCCTGAACGGCGGCGGCGAGCGCCACGGCGCTGGTATCCGAGCCGCCGCGGCCCAGCGTCGTCACGCGGCCGGTGGGCTGGTGCACGCCCTGGAAGCCGGAGACCACGGCGACTTCCCTGTTGTCCGTGAAGCCTTTGAGAATCCCGGTGCCGTCGATGGCGGCGATTCGCGCCGAGCCATGGGCGTCCGAGGTCATGATCGGGATCTGCCAGCCCTGCCAGGAACGCGCCTTCAGGCCCATCTCCTGCAGGGCGATGGCGAGGAGGCCGGACGTTACCTGTTCGCCGGAGGCGACGACCACGTCGTATTCTTTTGAATCGTAGAGGCCCGAGGCGTCCTTCACCCAGCCGACGAGCTCGTTGGTCTTGCCCGCCATGGCGGAGACGACGACGGCGACGTCATAGCCGGCCTCGACTTCGCGTTTGACATGCCGCGCCACGTTGCGGATGCGCTCTACGGTGGCGACGGATGTTCCGCCGAACTTCATGACAAGACGGGGCATGGGCGAGGAAGGCCGTACTCGGTGAGGAAGATGAGATTTTGCCCTTCGCAGGCCGAAAGGCGCCCCTACATGACGGTAGGGCTGCGCCCTGTCAACGCGCGATTTCTCTCCGCCGCCTGCCTTGGGCTTGCCCAGATGGATAGGGACAAAAAGTCGGAGCGCCGCACTTGGCAATGCTCCCTCCACGTCATCGCCGGCCTTGTGCCGGTGATCCCGATTGCCTAAAGCGCTGAGCCTCATAGGATCGGGTTGGCCGGTCTAAGACCGGCCATGACGGGCAGGTCTCACCCGACCGGCCCTACCCCTACCCCTCCCGCAAGGCGGAGGGCATTCTTGCGGAGGATCCCATGACCACCATCGACCCGACCGAGGTCGCCCGCTTCGAGAAGATCGCCGAGACCTGGTGGGACCCGAAGGGAGCCATGAAGGTCCTGCACAAGTTCAACCCGGTGCGGCTGGCCTATATCCGGGACGAGGCCTGCCGACGCTTCGGGCGCGATCCGCGTTCGGCCCGCTCCCTGGAAGGCATCACGATCCTCGACGTGGGCTGCGGCGGCGGCGTGCTGTCGGAGCCGCTCGCGCGGCTGGGCGCCAAGGTCACCGGGCTCGATCCGGCCCCCACCAACATCTCCGTCGCCCGGCTCCATGCGGAGCGGGCAGGGGTCGTGGTCGATTACCGCAACGAGACGGTGGAGGCCGTGGTCGCCAGGGGCGAGACTTTCGACATGGTGCTCGCCATGGAGGTGGTCGAGCACGTGGCGGACCGGCAGGCCTTCGTGAACGCCTGCGTTCAGGCGGTGAACCCAGGCGGGTGCCTCGCCATGGCGACGATCAACCGGACCCTGCGCTCCTTCGCGTCCGCCATCGTGGGAGCCGAGTACATCCTCGGCTGGCTGCCCAAGGGCACACACGAATGGGACCGGTTCGTCACTCCCGACGAGCTGACGGATGCCATCCGGGCTGCGGGGTTTGCCGTCCATGATCTCAAGGGCGTGACCTACAACCCGCTGCGGGATACGTGGTCGCTCTCGTCCGACACGGGCGTCAACTACATGCTTCTCGCCGCACGGGTGTGAGGCTTTTCCCGCGGCGCGAGGCTGAGCACGATATAGCCTGCGAGCGCCGAGAGGGCGGAGCCCATGAGCACGCCGATCTTGGTCGCGTCGCTCAGTTCCGGCTGATCCGGAAAGGCGAGCGCCCCGATGAACAGGCTCATGGTGAAGCCGATGCCGCACAACAGGGCGACGCCATAGCATTGGGCGCGCGTCGCTCCTGCGGGGACGTCGGCAAAGCCGAGGTGGATCGCGCCATAGGAAAGGGCGTAGACGCCGAGCTGCTTGCCGATGAAGAGGCCCATGGCGATGCCCAGCGGCAGGGGGCTCAGGACAGCATCCAGAGAGAGGCCGGAGAGGGACACGCCCGCATTGGCGAAGCCGAAGATCGGAATGACCGCATAGGCGACCCAGCCATGAAGAGCGTGCTCCAGGCGGTGGAGGGGCGCATCCTCCGCCCGGGTCTTTTTCGGGTTCGCATGAAGCGGGATCGTGAGGGCGAGGGCGACACCCGCGAGGGTGGCGTGGATGCCGGATTTCAGCACGAAGAACCACAGGATTGCGCCGACAGCGAGATAGGGCAGCAGTGACACGATCCCGAGCCGGTTGAAGGCCACCAGCACCAGAAGGCACAAGGCCGCCGCGCCCAGCATCGCAAGCGAGAGGTCGCTGGTGTAGAAGAACGCGATGATGATGATCGCCCCGAGATCGTCGAGAATGGCGAGCGCGGTCAGGAAAATGGTGAGGGATTTCGGGACCCTCGAGCCGAGGATCGCCAGCATGCCCAGGGCAAAGGCGATGTCGGTCGCGGTCGGGATCGCCCAACCGTGATGGAGCTGCGGCTCGTTCCGGGTGATGGCGAGATAGATCAAGGCCGGCGCGATCATGCCGCCGAGAGCGGCGATGCCCGGGAGGATGCGGCGCGGCCAGGTGGAGAGCTGGCCGTCCAGCATCTCGCGCTTGATTTCGAGCCCCACGAGCAGGAAGAACACCGCCATGAGCGCGTCGTTGATCCAGTGCAGGACGCTCAGGCCCAGGACATAGGTTTTCAGGACGGCGAAATAGGTGTCGGCGAGAGGCGAATTTGCAACCGCAAGGGCGATCACCGTCACGCCCATGAGGATCATGCCGGCGGAGGCCTCGCTGTCGAAGAACCGGCGCATCAACGAGATGCGCCGTCGAGGCTTCAGGTCGGTTGTCGGCTGATCCATGAAGGGCTCCCTGCGACCTCAACCGGGTGTGAGGCGAATGGTTCGGGTAAAGCGGCCGCCGCTGCGTTCGTCCAATGACAAAACCAGGAGCAACTCTGCTCAATCGAGGCGGACGGTCTCGACCAGATAATCGAGAAAGGCGCGAACCCGGGCGGGCAGGTGGCCGCCGCCGACATAGACCGCATGGATGCTTTCCGTGTCACCGGGATTATAGGCCTCCAGCACCGGAACCAGCCGTCCGGCGTCCACGTCGGGCCCGACGTGAAACCGGGACAGGCGGCTGATGCCGAGGCCGGTGAGCACGAGGAGCCTCATCGATTCGCCGTCGCTGACCTGCGCATTGCCGGTCGGCACGACGGCGCTGACATTGTCCCTGCGATCCTTGAACGGCCAGCCGTTGCTCTGGCGGGCGAAGCTGAAGCCGAGAAGGTTGTGGCGGGCCAGGTCCTCGGGGCTTTGCGGCGTGCCGTGCCTGTCCAGATAGGAGGGCGCGGCCACCAGCATCATCTGGCTCTCGCCGAGCTTGCGCGCCACAAGCTGCGAAGACTTCAACGGACCGACGCGGATGGCTACGTCGGCACGATCCTCGAGCAGATCGACCACGGTGTCCGTCAGCGTGACGTCCACGCTCACCTCGGGATGCCTCTCGAGAAAATCCGGCAGGAGTGGGATGAGGTAATGGGTGCCGAACGGAACGTTCGTGTTCACCCGGAGGCGCCCGCGCGGTGCGGCGCCTGATGCGGCGCTGCGCTCGGTCTCGTCGAGATCGGCCAGGATGCTCACCGCCCGGTCGTAGAAGGCTGCGCCCTCGGGAGTGAGCTGGAGCTTGCGGGTCGAGCGGTTGACGAGGCGGGCGCCGAGACGAGCCTCCAGCCGTGCGATCAGCTTGCTGACCGCCGAGGGCGTCATGCGCAAGGCGCGCGCGGCCGCGGAAAAGCCGCCGAGATCGACGGCCCGGACGAAGACCTCCATCTCGCCGGACCGGTTGATGTCCATCCGGGCCATTGTGAGTTCAATTCATAAATTCTGTTCCTGCCGGCAGGCTAGTTCATAAGCGAGTTGGCGTCCATCTTGCGGCCACCAGCGCGGCCGATGCCGCTCTTTCAAGGACGTCTCTCATGCCTCTTGCTCTCTATGCGCTGACGGCCGGTGCCTTCGGTATCGGCGTTACGGAATTCGTCATCATGGGCCTGCTGCTGCAGGTCAGCGCCGATCTCGGCGTCTCGATCTCGGCGGCGGGCCTGCTCATTTCCGGCTATGCGCTCGGGGTCGTGGTCGGTGCGCCGCTGCTTACCACGCTTACGGGCCGCTGGTCGCGCAAGACCGTGCTTCTCGCGCTCATGGTCGTCTTCACCCTCGGCAATCTCGCCTGTGCCGTTGCGCCGGATTACGCGACGCTGATGGCGGCCCGCGTGCTGACGGCCTTCGCCCACGGCACGTTCTTTGGTGTCGGCTCCGTCGTGGCCACGAACCTCGTGCCCGCCGACAAGAAGGCCTCGGCCATCGCCATCATGTTCACGGGCCTGACGGTCGCTAACATCCTCGGCGTTCCTTTCGGAACCTGGCTCGGCCAAGCCTATGGCTGGCGCGCCACCTTCTGGGCCGTGACTCTGGTCGGCGTGGCGGCGCTCGCCGTGATCGCGCTCTTCGTCCCGAAAGACCGCCAGGAGACCGTCGAAGGCGGCAGCCTCGCCGATGAGTTGAAGGTGCTGACGCGCCGGCCCGTGCTGCTCGGGCTTCTCACCACGGTGCTCGGCTATGCCGGCGTCTTCGCGGTCTTCACCTATATCGCGCCGATCCTGACGCAGATCACCGGCTTCTCGGAGAACGCCGTCTCGCCGATCCTGCTGGTCTTCGGCGGCGGATTGGTGCTGGGCAATCTTCTGGGCGGCAAGCTCGCCGACCGCCAGCTGATGGTAACCCTGCTGGGATCCCTCGGCCTGCTGGCCGTGGTCCTCGCCGCGATGACCCTCGGCATCCACAACAAGGTCGCTGCCGTCGCCTTCGTGGGCGTGCTCGGCGCCGCCGCCTTCGCGACCGTGCCGCCGCTGCAGATGTGGGTTCTGGAAAAGGCCGATGGTGCCGGCCAGAGCCTCGCATCCAGCCTCAACATCGCGGCGTTCAATCTCGGCAACGCTCTCGGGGCCTGGCTCGGCGGCTTCGTGATCGATCACGGCCCCGGTCTGGGATCCGTCACCTGGATCGCGGCCGTGCTGCCCGCCTCCGGCCTTCTCCTGGCGCTGTGGAGCCGCAGGCTCGATCGTGCCGAGGCAGCGATGGAATGGAAGCCTGTGAAAGCGTCTATCTGACAGCTTCTTTCAGTCAGATGCCATGTCAGCACTGGCCTTCCGGCGTCGCGTCCGGGAGGCCAAGATCGTTTCAAGGGTGACAGGACGGTAGTCGAAGGCATCCACGCCCACATCGAACTGGCGCGTCTGCGGCTTCAGCTTGGCGTGGGAATGGCCGTGCAGGTCGATCCAGCCACGGCCCATGTTCTTCCAGGTTCGGAAGGCGTAATGGCACATCACCAGGGCATGGCCGTCGAGCATGAGTTCGGCATAGGCCTGAACGCTCTCCCAGCCTTTCGCCGCAAGCGTTCCCGGACCATCGTTGTTGCCGGTGATCAGGTGCTTCCGGCCGTTGAGAAGGCCGAGCAATTCATCGACACGCTCGGGCCGCACATGCAGGGCGAAGTCGCCCAGATGCCAGATTTCGTCCTCGGTCGAGACGACCTCGTTCCATCTCGAGATGAGGGCGGCATCGTGCTCGGGAACCGTCTTGAACGGACGCTTGTCGATCCGCAGCACCCGGGGATCCCCGAAATGGGTGTCGCTGGTGAAGAAAACCGCCAAGAGGCCTGCCCTGTTTTGCCGTGTCAGAGCAGGCATAAGCCGGAACGGCGAGGTCTCGTTCCGATGGCGCCTATTTGAACATGCCGTCCCGCAGGTTGATGCCGTGTTCCTTGTAGGCCTTGAGCGCGCAGAGCATCTGCATCCAGCCCTGGCAATTGCCATAGGATGATTTCAGACCGGCCTCCGTCTCGCGCCAGCCTTCCTCCGCAATCGAGACCAGGGTCCGCTGTCCACCGTCGAGCGGTTCGAAGGTGATCGTCACGGTCGTCTTGTACCGGCCCGAGGCGTTTGCTTCATTCGAAGGCTCGTCGCCGGCCTCCCATTGCAGGACGATCCGCTTCTCGGGCACCACCTCGACGACCCAGACCGGGAACGCTCCTGGAAAATCATGGAAATCCCAGATGACGGTTGCTCCGGTCTCCAGACGGCCCTTGGCGCCCCCCGTCGTGAAGTAACGCGACAGCTCGGAGGGGTTGGCGATGGCCTCGAACACTTCGGCCACCGGTTTCGCAATCCGGGCAGACACTTTGAACGTCAGCTCCATGGCCGGTCTCCTTGCATGTCACGCCATCATGTTATAAAAACATAACATGTCAAGCGGCGACGAAAGTGATCGAGTCTTCAAGGCCTTGTCGGCCGCGATCCGCCGCGACATTCTCGATGCATTGAAAGACAGGCCGCAGACCACGGGCGAATTGTGCGCCCGATTCCCGGCGCTCGACCGCTGCACCGTGATGCAGCATCTGAGGGTTCTGGAAGGTGCGGATCTCGTGATCGTCAAGCGAGAGGGGCGTGAGCGATGGAACCATCTCAATCCGCTCCCGATCAAGCATATCTACGACCGCTGGATCGGCGCTTATGCCGGCCGGGCGGTGGAGGTGCTCGACCGGCTGAAGACGGATCTGGAGGGCTGAACTGCTCTAGTTCCGGTCGTCCGGGACGATAGGCAGGGGAAGCACGTCGATGCCTTCTTCGAGCAACGCTTGCGCTTCGGCGAGATCCGCCTTGCCATAAATCGAGCGCTCTTCCGTCTCACCGTAATGCATCTTGCGCGCTTCCTCGACGAAGCCTTTGCCGACATCCTCGGCATTCTTCAACACGTGCTCACGCAGGGCCCGCAGCGCGGCGCGCAACTCCTGTTCCCGCTCGGAAAGAACCGCGACGGGCTGGGCCTCCGGCGCGGGTGTCATCGGGACCTTGTCCGTACGTGCCACGGAGGGGGCCATGATCTGCTTCTCGATCTTGGCCGAGTTGCAGAACGGGCAGGTCACGAAACCGCGCTTGCGCTGCGTCTCGAACGCCTCACTCGACGGAAACCAGCTCTCGAACTCATGGGCCTGCTCGCAGGCCAGGGCATACTTGATCATGTCCCGGTGAGACTTAAGGATTCAGGTTCGGAAAGGGAAGGGGATCAGGCGCTGGCCGCCCGATCCGTCTCGATGGTGGGAACGACCTCGACCTTGAAGGGGCGGGCGTTCTTGAGGGTGGGGATGCGGCCTCGCACCTCTGCGACGAGGCCGGTGTCGATCTCGGCCAGGAACACGCCGGGCTCCGTGCTGCCTTCCGCCAGCACCCGGCCCCAGGGATCGATGATCACGGAGTGGCCGAAGGTCTCGCGACCGTCCTCATGCAGCCCGCCTTGGGCGGCGGAGATCATGAAGGAGCCGGTCTCGATGGCCCGCGCCCGATGCAGCACGTGCCAATGCGCCTCGCCGGTCTGCTTGGTGAAGGCGGCCGGCGCGGAGAGGAACGAGGCGCCGTTCTCGGCCAGCGCCTTGTAGAGGGCGGCAAAGCGCACGTCATAGCAGATCGTCATGCCGAGATAGCCCCAGGGCGTCTCGGCGGCCACGGCTGAGGCACCGCCGGTATAGGTGGCCGATTCGCGCCAGCTCTCGCCGTTCGGCAGGTCCACGTCATAGAGGTGGACCTTGTCGTAGGAGGCGATGACCTCGCCATCCTGGCCGATGAGAAAGGCGCGGTTGGCGACCTTGTCGCCCTCTTTGACGGCGATGGAGCCGATCTGGACCATGATGCCCCGCTCCCGCGCCACCTCGCGCAGGGCCGCGAGAACAGGGTCCTGCGCCTGAGGCCCGACCTTCTCGAACAGCTCCGCCCGGTCCCGGCACACGAGGGAGGTCATCTCCGGCGTCTGGGCGAAATGCGCACCCTGCGACGCGGCCTCTCGCACGAGGGCGACCGCATCATCGCGGTTCTTGAGGACGTCGCGCCCGGAGCGCATCTGGACGCACGCGGCGGTGAAGCGGGTCGAGGTCATGAATTCTGGTCTCCGTCAGGCCTGCAATAAAGGCTCAAGCTGGCCCCTGTCATCAAGAGCATACAGGTCGTCGCAGCCACCGACATGCTTTTCGCCGATGAAAATCTGCGGAACGGTGGAGCGGCCCTTGGCCTTCTGGATCATCTCCGCCCGGGCTTCCGGCTTCTTTTCGATATCGATCTCGGTGAAGGCGACACCTTTGTCGCCGAGAAGCTTCTTGGCGGCCGAGCAATAGGGGCACCAGCCCTTGGTATAGATCGTGACGGACGGCATGACAGAGAGTTCTCCTTTGATGGCCAGGATATAGGAAGCCTCAGGCTCCCATCACAACTCCTGGACAACTCTGGCAAAGGCCAGAATATCCACCGAGGCGGCGCCTCCGCGCAGGAGGGCCCGCGAAGCCGCATTGGCCGTTGAGCCTGTCGTCAGCACGTCGTCGATGAGAAGCACCCGCTTGCCCTCGAGCCTTGCCTTCGCCTCGATGGGGACGCGGAAGGCACCCTGGAGGTTGTCCTGCCGCTGCGCCTTGGTGAGCCCGACCTGACGGCGAGTGCGCTTGATACGGGCGAGCAGGAAGGGATCGCAGGGCACGCAGCTTTCGCACGAGACCACCTTGGCGAGGGCCATCGCCTGATTGAAACGCCGCCACCACAACCGCCAGCGATGCAGGGGCACCGGCACGATCACGTCGGCATCGGCCAGCAGCTCCGCGCCGGCTCGGGCCATCATGCTGCCCATGGCACGGGCGAGCTCCAGACGATCGTTATATTTGAGGCGATGCACGAGCAGGCTCGCGGTCCCGTCATATTCCGCCACGGCCCGGGCACGCCCGAAGACCGGCGGATCTGCGATGGCGGCGGGCGAGAGGAGCGGCTGGCCGAGATCAACGGCAAAGGGTAATCCCAACCGCTCGCAGAAGGGCCGCTCGATCAGACGGATGCTCGACCAGCAGGCGGCGCACAGGGCATGGGGCTCCCCAGTGGCGGCCTGGCACGCGATGCAGGTCGGCGGATAGAGCAGGCCGAGGGCCAAGCGCCATGCCTCCCGTGTGCCCGAGCGGAAGCGAGGGCTCAAGGAGGCTGACTCAACTTCGACGGGCTCGCTCATGGGCGAAGCTTAGCCGAAGGAGGCTCGAAGGACGAAGCGCTTATTCTTCCCATTGCTGGAAGAGGGATGCGATTGGGTGAAACCTTCCCGTCATGGCCGGGCTTATCCCGACCATCCCGATTCTATGAAGCGTCAAGCCTTTCGGGTCGAGATCACCGGCACAAGGTCGGTGGCGACGTGGAAGGGTGGCTTGGGTCATCGATGAAGCACGGTGCTCCGACCTTGCGTCTCCCGCCCTTAACCCCTCACGAGCGGGGGTGGGGAAGAAGCGTCCCGGTCAAAAAACTCTTGGTTCTCGGCCTGGCTCACGCCATATCCAGCGCCTCATGAACACGCCTCTCGTCTTCGACCGCCCCCTCGTCCGCCGCCGGCTGGCCCGTGCGCTGAGCCAAGGCTATGCCGATTTTCTCCTGGTCCGCGCCGTCGAGGATCTGGAGGAGCGGCTCTCTACGGTCCTGCGGACCTTTTCGCTTGCGCTCGATGTGGGCACTCCCACGTCGATTGCCGCCGAGGTGCTGCACCGGAGCGCACGCGTCGAGACGGTCATCCGCCTGTCGCCGGTGCCGGAGGCAGGGAGCATTGTCGGAGACGAGGAACTCTTGCCGTTTTCCGGCGGGCGCTTCGATCTCGCGGTGTCGCTTTTGGCCCTGCACAGTGTCAACGATCTGCCGGGGTCGCTCATCCAGATTCGGCACGCGCTCAAGCCCGACGGCCTGTTCATCGGGGCACTTCTGGGCAGCTCGACCCTGACCGAGCTGCGCCAGTCCCTGACGCAGGCGGAAGCCGAGATCGAGGGCGGCGTGAGCCCCCGCGTGGCGCCTTTTGCCGACCTTCGCGACATCGGCGGCCTCCTGCAGCGCGCGGGTTTTGCCCTGCCGGTCACCGATTCGGACGTCGTCAGAGTCCGCTATGCCAATGCCTTCGCGCTCATGCAGGACCTGCGCCGGATGGGACTGACCAACGCCCTGCATGACCGGCGCAAAACCCCGCTGCGGCGCGCGATTCTGATGCGGACGGCGGAGATTTATGCGGAGCGGTTCGGCGATGCGGATGGCCGCATTCCGGCGACCTTCGAGATCGTCTGGCTGTCCGGCTGGTCGCCGCACGAGAGCCAGCAGAAGCCCCTGCGTCCCGGCTCCGCCAAGACACGCCTGGCCGATGCACTGGGTGTCAAGGAAGGGGCGCCTGCGCCCCGGCTCGACAAGAAGTGATTCTCATCCTGCCTTGGGCTGCACCCGGATCGCCCTATCTTCATTCTCCAGAGATCTCTCTGGAAAGCTGTAGACCCATGAAAGAGCCCGGCCCGGATCATCCGATCACCATCACGAAGAACCCGCATCGCATCCGGGTCATGCTCGGTGGCTTCATTGTCGCCGAGACGACTCAGTCCCTGACCCTGCAGGAGGCGACCCTCCCGCCCGTGTACTACATCCCCCGTGAGGACGTGCACATGGATCTGCTGGATTCCACCGATCACAGCACCCATTGCCCCTATAAAGGCGACGCGTCGTATTTCACCGTCAACGGCGGCGGGCTCGTGCGGGAGAATGCGGCCTGGAGCTACGAGCAGCCTGCTCCCTCCGTTGCCGCCATCAAGCAGCATCTGGCCTTCTATCCGGAGAAGATGGATGCGATCGAGGAATTCGAGGACTAGCCTCTTGTCCTAATGGCTGAAGCGGAGGCGGGTTGCTCGCCCGCCAAGCCCGAGGCAATCTCCGGCGCAGAGGAACCCCCCCATCCTGGGACAGCCCATGTCGCCCTTCACGTTCAACACGGCCCCCTCGCTCATCTTCGGTTCCGGCAGCATGGCGCGCCTGGGTGAGATCGCGGCCCAGCGCCTCGGCCCTCGCGTGCTCCTGGTCACCGATGCGGGACTTGTGAAGGCCGGGCTGATTGCGCCTGCTCTCCATGTGCTGGAGGAGGCGGGCATCGCGGTCGACGTGTTCGATGCGGTCGTGGCCGATCCGCCCGAGGACGTGGTTCTGGCGGGCGTCGCGAAGGCGAGGGACTTCGAGGCGCGGGCCGTCATCGGCTTCGGCGGCGGCTCGTCCATCGATGTGGCGAAGCTCGTGGCGCTTCTCGCTGCGAGCAATGAGAGACTTCCCGAGATCTACGGCGTCGGCATCGCCAAGGGGCCGCGGCTGCCTCTGCTGGCCATTCCCACAACCGCCGGCACCGGATCTGAGGTCACGCCGATCTCCATCGTCACCACCGGCTCCCATGAGAAGAAGGGCGTCGTCTCGGCCATCATTATTCCCGACATCGCGTTGCTCGATCCGGACCTCACCGTGAATCTGCCGCCGCATGTGACGGCTGCGACCGGCATCGATGCGATGGTTCATGCCATCGAGGCCTATACCTCGACGAGCCCCAACAACAATCCGGTCTCGCAGGCGCTGGCGAAGGAAGCCCTGCGGCTGCTCGGCCGCAACATCGAGCGCGCCGTGCATCACGGCCACGACATCGAGGCCCGCTCGGCCATGCTGCTCGGCTCCATGCTCGCGGGCCAGGCCTTCGCCAATTCGCCGGTCGCCGCCGTTCACGCCCTGGCCTATCCCATCGGCGGCCATTTCGGCATTCCGCACGGGCTCTCCAATGCGCTCGTGCTGCCGCACGTGCTGCGCTTCAACGCCAGCGCCTGCGAGGCGGCCTATGCGGAGCTTGCACCTCATGCCTTTCCCGAGCTCGAAGGCCGCGCAACGGGATCGGCCTTCGTCGAGGCGCTCGCCATCCTGTGCACCAAGGTCGGCCTTCAGCCGCGCCTGCGTGACGTGGGCATTCCGCAGGATGCCATGCCGATGATGGCCGAAGACGCCATGAAGCAGACGCGTCTTCTCGTGAACAACCCGCGCCCGCTCACCCTGGAGGATGCACGCGCCATCTACGAAGCGGCCTGGTGACAACTCTCATGTCAGATCGCCCCATGCGTCCCGACCGCTCCGCCTTCAGGCTCTTTCGTCCCATCGCGACCCGCTGGATGGACAACGATGCCTATGGGCATGTGAACAACGTCCATTATTACTCGTATTTCGACAGCGTCGTGAACGGATGGCTCATCGAAAAAGGCCTGCTCGCCATCGCCGAGAGCCCCGTCATCGGCCTCGTGGTGGAATCGGCCTGCACCTATTTCGAGAGCGTCGCCTTTCCGGATGCGCTGGAAGCCGGGATCGCCATCGCCCATCTCGGGCGCTCCTCGGTGCGTTACCGGATCGGGATCTTCAAAAGCGGTGCCGAGCAGGCCTCGGCCCAGGGCCATTTCGTTCATGTCTATGTGGACCGGGGCACCCAGCGGCCGGTGGAGATCCCGCCTAAGACGCGGGCCATGCTCAGCGAGTTGCTTTGAGTCTTCCGCTCAAAGAGACCAGCGCCACACCCGTCAGCACCACGGCGCCGCCGGCGAGTTCGCGCAGGCCGATGCTCTCGTTGAGGAAGAGGACGGCAAGGACCGCCGTCCAGACCGGCTGGAGATACCCGACCATCGACGCCCTGGTCGGACCGGCGCGGCGGATGAGCCGCATGAACAGCAGGATCGGCAAGGCGGTCGAGACGATGCCGAGCGCCAGCAGCGAAGCTGCGCTGTCCGGCACTGCTGCGAAGGCGGAAGGGCCTGCAACCACGAGTGCCAGTGCGGTCGCCGGAATGCCGGAGCAGATCTGCTGACCGAGAGCGAGGCGGGCCGGGTCCGCATGCCTGATCGAGCGGACGTACAGGTTCGCGGTGGCATAGCTGAGGGCGGTCGCCACCATGGTCAGCGCCCCCCAGGCACCGACGCCGCTGTCCGGCAGGGCCGCAGGCCCGATGAGAATACCCATGCCCGCGAAGCCGACGAGGACGCCTGCGAAGCGCCGCGGGGTCAGCCGCTCATCGGTGAAGAGCAGATGCGACAGAACCGCGACAATGAGCGGCCCCGAGGCCTGGATCATGGCCGCCGGAGCGGTTCCGATCTGGGTCAGTGCATGAGCCACGAGGACGTTCGGGATCCAGCCATTGAGGGCGCCGAGAACCACCCAATGGTGCCACTGGCCATTGTCAGGGCGGATGCTCTTGGCCTGCGTGGCGAACCACAAGATGAGAGCGGACGCGCCTACAAGGCCGCGCATGGCGGCCAGTACGAAGGGGTTCACGTCTCCGCTCAGCTTGATGAACAGGAAGGAGGTGGACCACAGCATCGAGCAGGCGAGGAGGTTCGCCGCCATGAAGCCCGGGGTCGGAGCTGCGGGAAGCGCGACGGCTTCTCCAGGTGCGGCAGACATGAGCGACCTCAAACCAGGAGATCGACGAGGAACGGGATCAGGGGTTCGTCAGCGGGCGGCATGGGATAGGAACGCAGTTCCTGCGCCTTGACCCATTTCAGGGCCTGCCCCTCGAGCGGCTGCACGAAGCCGTCCCAGCGGCGGCAGACATAGAGCGGCATGAGCAGGTGGAAGGTCTCGTAAGGGTGGCTCGCGAAGGTCAGCGGTGCGAGGCACGGCTCCTTCACGGTGATGCCGAGTTCCTCATGGAGCTCGCGGATCAGGGTCTCCTCCGGCCGCTCGCCCGGCTCCACCTTGCCGCCGGGAAACTCCCACAGGCCGGCGAGCTGCTTGCCCTCCGGCCGCTGGGCCAGAAGTATGCGGTTGTCCGTGTCGATCAGTGCGACGGCTACGACGAGAGTGAGCTTTATGGCAGACACGGGTAATCGAGCCGCTTGTTAGGATGGAGCGAGGCCGCTCTCATATCCTGCTTCACCCCCAATGCGAACCAATTTCGCGCAGCTTGACAATTGTAACATTGAAACGCAACCTGGGGGCGTAAGGGCAGCCTGCTCTTACAACATCATCAGGGGCTTTCATGATCCGAAGAATACCTGTCGCGACTTCTGCCGCACTCGCTTGTAGTCTTTGGACAGGATTGGCTTCAGCGCAGGACTGCTCAGGTCCTCCGGTTTACTTCAACGGCGAGATCGTCGAGGTTGAAGGCGAGCTGACGGTTAAGGCCGGCAAAGGTTGTGCTTTCAGCATCAACGGGATTCCCGGTGCGCTCAACGAAACGGTCATCTCACAGAAGCCCAAGATCGGCAGGGCAGGAGTCGATGGCCTCAAGCCCTATTATATGGCCAAGCCCGGCTATCAGGGACCGGATGAGTTTGCGTACACGTTCGTCGGCATGAACCAGTATGGCGGCCCGATGCGGATAAAGATCAAGCGCAAGATCACCGTCGTTCCCTGACCGTAGCTCGATCAGCTCCGGTAGTCGCCGTTGATCTCCACATAGGCTTTGGTCAGGTCGCAGGTCCACGCGGTGGCTTCGCCTCGTCCCAATCCTAGATCGACGCGGATCGTGATCTCGTCGCCCTTCATGTAGGCGGAGGTCTTGGCCTCATCGTATTCCGGATCGCGGGCGCCTTTGACGGCGACGCGAATGTCGCCGAACCAGATTGCGAGCTTGTCGCGCTCGGCCGGCTCGCCGGCCTTGCCGACGGCCATGACCACGCGGCCCCAATTGGCATCCTCGCCGGCCACCGCCGTCTTCACCAGCGGCGAATTGGCAATCGCCATGGCGATCCGTTTGGCCGAGGTCGCGCCGGTAGCGCCGGTCACCTTCACGGTCACGAACTTGCGTGCGCCCTCACCGTCGCGGGCGACCTGCTGGGCAAGATCGCACAACAGCGCTTCCAAGGCGCCGCGGAACTCCTTCAGGCGCCGGTCGCTCGGCAGGGAGATCGCTGGCGCGCCCTTGGCGGCGGCCGCGCCGGTCGCGAAGAAGAGCAGCGTGTCGGACGTGGAGGTGTCGCTGTCCACTGTCACGCAGTTGAAGCTCTTGTCGGCGCCCTTCTTCAGGAGGGTCTGAAGCACCGGCGCGGCGATGGGCGCATCGGTGAAGATGAAGGAGAGCATGGTCGCCATGTCGGGGGCGATCATGCCCGCGCCCTTGGCGATGCCGTTGATCGTCACCTCGACGCCGCCGAGGTTGACGGTGCGGGTCGCCACCTTCGGAAAGGTGTCGGTGGTCATGATCGCCTTGGCGGCATCGAGCCAGGCGGTGGGCTTCGCCTTCTTCTCGCAGGCTGCGAGCACGTTCTCGAACTTCGTCGCATCGAGAGGCTCGCCGATCACGCCGGTGGAGGCGATGAAGACCTGCGATGCCCGGCAGCCTGCCGCCTCGGCGGCAATGTCGGCCGTGAGCTTGACGGCTTCCGCGCCCCTTTTACCCGTGAAGGCGTTGGCATTGCCGGAATTGACCACCAGAGCCCGGGCCGCGCCCTTGGCGAGGTTCTTGCGGCACCAGTCGACCGGGGCCGAGGGACATTTGGAACGGGTGAACACGCCCGCCACGGTCGTGTCCTTGGGAAGGGTCACGTAGAGAACGTCGGTTCGATTCTTGTATCGGATGCCCGCCTCCGCCGTTGCGATCCGGACGCCCTCGATAGCGGGAAGCGTCGGAAAAGACTTGGGCGCGAGCGGAGACACGGTCTTGGACATGGACGAACTCGAAAAGAGCTGCTGGGATACGACGTTGCGAGCCGCGACCTGCGGTTTTTTAAGGCTTTTTGTCAAGTCAAAGCTTCACCGCGAAGGAGCCGAAAACATCGGAACGACCGTTCTATACCGTCGTTGACCCGATCCGAGAACAATGGAGACATCCTGTGACCGGCAAGCATCCTAAGACGCAACCGCAAGAACGTCCTCGCAGCGACCTCGAGGTCGATCCCGGCATCGGACGTTCGAAGGGCACCACCATGGCCGGCGAAGACCCGCGCGACCTCGATGGCGGCTCCACTTTCCAAGGCGATGTGGAAAACCAGACCAATCGCCAGGGCGGCGTCGATCCGAACCGGATGGGGCGGAAGAACAAGTGACGGGTTTTTCCCTCCCCCTTGCGAGGAGGGGTGGGGTGGTCCGGCTGGGTGAGCCCTTCCCGTCATGGCCGGGCCTGTCCCGGCGATCCCGATATGGTGGGGCTCAGCGCTTCAATCCATCGGGATCACCGGCACAGGGCCGGTGATGACGTGGTCGGTATTGTTTCGCCAGACTTGTTTCAGCGCAGCGCTTTGACTTTACGACCCCTGCCCTCAATCCCTTCCCGCAAGGGGGAATGACACTGGAAACGAAAAGGGCGGCCTCAAGGGCCGCCCCGTCCATGTCATAACTCCAAGACCTTACTGCTGCTTCTGCTCGACGAGGTCGCCCTTGTCGTCCAAGCGCTCGATCTTGGCGTTCTTGCGCAGACCCATGATCAGATCCTGCTGCGCCTTGCGGGCAAGGTAGGTCTCGACCTGGTCCTTGGTCTCGTCAAAGGTCGGAGCAGGTTTGGCGCGCTTCTCCTCGACCTTGATCACGTGCCAGCCGAACTGACTCTTCACCGGATCGGAAATCTGGCCAGGTTCGAGCTTGAAAGCGGCCTCGGCAAAGGGCTCGACCATGCGGTCTTTGGTGAAGAAGCCCAGGTCGCCGCCGTCGGTCTTGGAGCCGGGATCCTTCGAGGCCTCGCCGGCCACCTTGGCGAAGTCCTCGCCGCCCTTGACGCGGGTGGCGATCGTCTTGGCCTCATCCTCGTTCTCGACCAGGATGTGGCGGGCGCGGACCTCCTGTTCGGCGGGCACGCTCTTGACGGTCTCATCATAGAGCTTGCGGGCGGCCTCCGGAGTCACGGCCTTCTTGGCCTCCTGGTCGAGGTACTCGTCGAGCAGGGTCTTGTCCCGGTTGTAGGCGAGCTTGCGGGCGAATTCGGCGCCGCTGCCGACCTTGGCCGCCTCGGCCGCCTTGGCGCCGAGCTTCAGATCGATCATGTAGCCGGTCAGCAGATCGCGCTTCTGGGCTTCCGGAACGTTCGGCATCTGCAGGGCCGGGTCCTCGGCGGCCAAGGCAAGATCCCCTTCCGTGATGTCGACGCCGTTGACACGGGCGATCACCTTGGCCGGATCGACGGCGGGAACGACCGCAGGGGATGTCGCTGGCGCGGGAGGGGTCTGGGCGAGGGCAGCCCCGGCCATGAACGGCAGGGCGACGCTGAGGGTCAGAAGGCTCTTCCGGAACGTGAGTGAGCGGGACATGTGGTTTCCTCTGGTGAGCGTGATCGCCCACGGACAGCGACGATCAGATGGCCGAATGTGTTTACGTTTGCAAGTGATGGCATATTTATGTCACAGCATCGCCGCTCGCGGGGTCTTGAACGGTCCTCCGGGCCGGCTTAAGGCTGCGCCACTCGGGCACAGTCTTTAAGATGCGTTCTGGCGTAATTAGGTCTATAAGGCGGCGCAAACGCCCCTTTCTCGTGCATTCTGGAATTCTGAAGGCTCTCGATGTTCGGTTCTCTCGCGAAGAAAATCTTCGGCTCGGTCAATGATCGCCGTCTGAAGTCCTACCGGCCGAAGGTTGCGGCCATCAACGCGATGGAGGCCGAGCTGGAGGCCCTGTCCGACGAGCAGCTCCGTGCCCGCACCGAGGACTTCAGGGCCCAGCTCGCCGCCGGCAAGACCCTGGACGATATCCTGGTCCCCGCTTTCGCTACCGTCCGTGAGGCGGCCAAGCGCACATTGGGCCAGCGCCACTTCGACGTGCAGCTCATCGGCGGCATGGTGCTCCACGAGGGCTCGATCGCCGAAATGCGTACCGGTGAAGGCAAGACCCTGGTGGCGACGCTGCCGGTCTACCTCAACGCCCTGGCCGGCAAGGGCGTCCACGTGGTGACGGTCAATGACTACCTCGCCCGCCGCGACAGCGAGTGGATGGGCCAGATCTACCGCTTCCTGGGTCTCTCCGTCGGCGTGATCGTCCATGGCCTCGACGATGCCGAGCGCGCCGAGGCCTATGCCGCCGACATCACCTACGGTACCAACAACGAATACGGCTTCGACTATCTGCGCGACAACATGAAGTACGAGATGGCGCAGATGGTCCAGCGGGGGCACAACTTCGCCATCGTGGACGAGGTGGACTCGATCCTGGTCGACGAGGCGCGCACCCCGCTCATCATCTCCGGTCCCCTCGACGACCGGTCCGAGCTCTACAATGCTATCGACGTGGTGATCCCACGCCTCAACAAGAGCGATTACGAGCTCGATGAGAAGCAGCGTTCCGTGGCGCTTACCGAAGAGGGTACCGAGAAGATCGAGACGCTGCTGCGGGAGATCGGCCTGCTCAAGGAGGGTGACCTCTACGACGCCCAGAACGCCACTCTCGTCCACCATATGAACCAGGCGCTGCGCGCCCACACCCTCTTCCAGCGCGACAAGGACTACATCGTCCGCAACGGCGAGGTGGTCATCATCGACGAGTTCACCGGCCGCATGATGCAGGGCCGGCGCTACTCGGAAGGTCTGCACCAAGCGCTCGAGGCCAAGGAGAAGGTTCAGGTCCAGCCCGAGAACCAGACCCTCGCGTCGATCACCTTCCAGAATTACTTCCGCCTCTACGCCAAGCTCGGCGGCATGACCGGCACGGCGGCGACGGAAGCCGACGAGTTCATGGAGATCTACAACCTCGAGGTGGTCGAGATTCCGACCAACCGCCCCGTCGCCCGCATCGACGACGACGACGAGGTCTACCGGACCATGGAGGAGCGCTACCAGGCGGTCATTCGCGATATCGAGGAAGCCTCCGCCAAGGGTCAGCCGATCCTGGTCGGCACCACCTCCATCGAGAAGTCGGAGCATCTGGCCGACCTCTTGATCAAGGATGGCTACACCCTCATCGACTTCGAGAACCCGCAGGCGCTCGAGCCGCTCTACCGGGACGCCCGGGCAGGCCGGGGCACCAGGCATTTCGCCGTGCTGAACGCCCGCTTCCACGAGCAGGAAGCCTTCATCGTCGCCCAGGCCGGCGTGCCGGGCGCGATCACCATCGCCACCAACATGGCCGGCCGCGGCACTGACATCCAGCTCGGCGGTAACGCCAAGATGCGCATCGAGCGCGAGCTTGCCGGCGTCGAGGGCGAGGAGCGCGCGCGCCGCGAAAAGGAGATCCTCGACGAGGTCGCCTCCTTCAAGGAGAAGGCTCTGGCTGCCGGCGGCCTCTACGTGCTCGGGACCGAACGGCACGAATCCCGCCGCATCGACAACCAGCTGCGCGGCCGCTCGGGCCGCCAGGGCGATCCGGGCCGCTCCAAGTTCTACCTGTCGCTCCAGGACGACTTGATGCGCATCTTCGGCTCCGACCGCATGGACGGCATGCTGCAGAAGCTCGGCCTGAAGGAAGGCGAGGCCATCATCCACCCGTGGATCAACAAGGCCATCGAGCGGGCGCAGGCGAAGGTCGAGGCGCGCAATTTCGACATCCGCAAGAACATCCTGAAATACGACAACGTCATGAACGACCAGCGCAAGGTCGTCTTCGAGCAGCGCAAGGAGTTCATGGCGGAAGAGAGCGTGCGCGAGACCATCGACGACATGCGCCACGGCGTCATCGAGGATATCGTCTCCCGCGCCATTCCGGAAAACGCCTATGCCGAGCAATGGGACGTGGCCGGCCTGAAGGAGAACGTCGTCAACTTCCTCAACCTCGATCTGCCGGTCGAGGAATGGGCGAAGGAGGAGGGCATCGCCGACGATGAGATCCGCGAGCGCATCACCAAGGCGGCCGACGAGGCTTACGCCCAGCGCGTCGAGGCCAACACGTCCGAGGTCATGAACTACGTGGAGAAGCAGGTTCTGCTTCAAAGCCTGGATCACCTCTGGCGCGAGCACCTCGTGACCCTCGACCACCTGCGGCAGGTCATCGGCTGGCGCGGCCTTGCCCAGCGCGATCCGCTGAACGAGTACAAGTCCGAGGCGTTCGAGCTGTTCAATGCCCTGATCGGCCACCTGCGCGAGCAGGTGACGGGCCAGCTCATGCGCATCCAGGTGGTATTCCAGCAGCCGGAGCCGCAGAGTCTGCCGCCCATGTTCGCCCAGCATCTCGATCCTGCCACCGGCGAGAACGAGTTCGATCTGGCCCAGGGCAACTCCCTCGGAGCCACTTCGGCCCTCGGCTTTGCCGCCGCTGCCGCCGAAATGGATCCGTCCTCGTCCCGCGACCCGAACGACCCCTCCACCTGGGGTCGGGTCAGCCGCAACGAGCCTTGCCCCTGCGGCTCAGGCAAGAAGTTCAAGCACTGCCACGGACAGTTCGTGGCCTAAAAAGCCGAAGACACCCGAACAATGAAAGGCCCGGCCATCCCGCCGGGCTTTTTGCTGTGATGCCCCGCTCGGCGTCGATCTCGCTCTCTACCTCCGTTGCACCTGCAGATCTCCGGGGCTGCAGGGGGTAAGATACGTTCCACCACGGCTCCCGCCGCTCCGGGCGGTGCGTAGCGCATCGTACGGACCCGAAGGGCCGCGGTAGCGAAAACATGGATCCGGTTTTCCGCGTTCGGCGATGCCCCGGTCGCGCTTGGCTGGCGCGATCGCTGAAGAGTGAGGCGAAGGAGAGAGCCATGTCCCACATCGGAAGCTGCTTTTGCGGTGCCGTCCAGATCGAGGTCAGTGGATCGCCGGAGGTCATGGGCTACTGTCATTGCCAGTCCTGCCGCTCGTGGTCCGGCGGGCCGGTGAACGCCTTCAGCCTGTGGAAGCCCGAGGCGGTGCGGGTCACATCGGGCGCCGAACATCTCGCGACGTTCCAGAAGACGAAGTTCAGCCAGCGGCAATATTGCTCGAAATGCGGTGGACACCTGATGAACAACCATCCGACGCTAGGCCTCGTCGATGTGTTCGCCGCGACCATTCCCACCCTCAACTTCATTCCCGCGGTCCACTTCAACTATACGGAGACGGTGCTGCCCATGCGGGACGGTCTGCCAAAACTGAAGGACTTTCCCGTCGAGGCCGGGGGAACCGGTGAGATGATGGCCGAGTGACGGCTTGGAGTGTCGTTCAGCACGGGGATCGGTTCTCACCGGCTTGCACGCTAAACCTGGGGCAGAAGAGGGACTGGCGCATGCACCGTCGAAGCCCGTGCCGCAGCGGGCCGAGGCTGCTCCGGACTGGTCGCGGGATTCATGAACCGCGGGATTCATGAACCGCGGGATTCATGAACCGATTGCCGTACGGCAGCGTTCACGCTCCTGATCGGTCGTGCGCGAGGGAGCACCGACATGGACGATACGAACATCGTGAAGCATCGATGGATCGATGTGGATGGCGTCGGCATCTTTTATCGTGAGGCAGGTTTGGCCGATGCGCCCGCCATCCTCCTGCCTCACGGCTATCCCTGTTCTTCCTATGAGTTCCGCAACTTCATGCCTCTTCTTGCGGATAACTGGCGGCTCCTTGCACCGGATTTTCCGGGGTGTGGATACAGCGACACTCCCGAAGGCTTCGCCTATGATTTCGACGGCTATGCCGCATTTCTCGATCGATTTCTGGACAGGCTCGGGATCGACCGCTTCGCGCTGTATCTGCATGATTTCGGATCGCAGATCGGGCTGCGGCTGGCGATCATGCGCCCGGACAGCATTGCAGCCCTGATCATCCAGAATGGCGATATCTACGAGGACCAACTGGGTCCGAAATACGCGCCGCTTCAGGAGTATTTCCGCAATCCGACGCCGGGGATGCGCGCCAAGCTGGGTGAGGCAGTGACCGAAGAGGGATTTCGCGATGAGTTCTTGAACGACGTTCGTCCGGAACTCACCGAGCGGATCCCTCCCGACCTTTGGAAGCTGCATTGGTCGCTGATGACGGAACGGCGCCGGGAAATCTCCATCGAGGTGATGGCCGGGCTGAAGGACAATATCGCCTGGTTCCCGCGATATCAGGCTTATCTGCGCGAGCACCAGCCGCCGACCTTGATCGTCTGGGGACCGCAGGACGGGTACATGCCCGAGGGCTCGGCCCGCGCTTATCTGCGCGATCTTCCCGATGCCGAACTGCACCTGCTCGATGGCGGTCATTGGCTGTTGGAAACAAACCTTGCTGAGGTCGTCGGGCTGGTGCGAGGTTTCCTGCCGCGCGCCTGGACGTGAGGCATGAATTTCACCGCAATGCGGCCCTATCCGGTACGGCGAAGCCGCGCATTCAGCCCGATCGTCTAAAGTTCCTGTCCGGCATGCATTTTCGGGGCGTGCGGTGCGGGGGTGACATTGTCCCACAAGCTCTCGCTGGTGTCGCAATCCGTTCCCGGCGAATTTCCTGCAGGCCGAATCAGTCCGGCGACTCCCGGCATCTCTGCGATCTCGTTGACGATCTTGGTCCTCGTCTCGGTCAGGAACTGCCTGGGCTCCCGCACAGGGATCATGAACGCATTCGAGCCTCCTATGACGCAGTCGCGGTAATAGGCATCCAGCGTCGTGTCCTCGCGCCTGTCCGGCCGCCTGAGCATGATGGGAAGGCCGTTGATCGTGACGCCGCGGACAACCGCCTTGTCGCGCGCCTCCGTGACCAGATCCCCCTGATTGTTCGCGCCATCGCCCGAGATGTCGATCACGCGTCGCGTGGGCAGGAGGGGGCCGGAGGAGAAGAGCGCTAGGCTGAAGTCGATGGCTTCAGAGATCGAGGTGCCAGCCCCGCGGCGGATGGGAGCGCGGGCCAGCCGCTCGGCAAAGGAGAGGCTGTCCTTTGCACTTTCCAGAACAGTCCAGGGCACGACGACATTCTGGACATGCGGGTGCGCCCCGGCCCATTCCACGTAAGTGACCGCGATGCGTCCCAGTATGCCGCTGTGAATGGCCTGATGCACCGATGGCGACCGGAAGGCTTCCACATAACCCCGCCGTTGCAGATCCTGCTCGTCCGGATCCATGGACGTTGAGACGTCGACGGCGAGCACGAGGGCGAGATCGACCTCGTCAGGCGCCCGTTGCCAAGCCGGCGCGACGGTCAGGAGCCCCGCCACGAGAGCGGAGAGCAGCCATGGAGCCTTGGGATACCGCATCGCGATCTCCCTTAGAGCATCAGACCCAAAAGCGGAGACCGCGTAAGCGATCGATCCGACGCTCGATCTCTTAGACGGTGCATTGCCCGGGGCGGAACCGGAGGTCCGCGTCAGCCAAAACTGGGTCCACTTTTCACTGGCGTGGCGCTTCGGGTCCGCACGATGCGCCGGTCGAAGACCATTGGTCTTCTCGGATCCCCGGATGTTACGTCAGCTTTCCTTGCGGCGATAGGGCTCGTGACAGCCGCCGCAGTTCTGGCCGACTCGCTGGATCGCTGCCTGCAGGCTGGCCTGATCGGTGATCGCGGCCTGGGCCGCCGTGGCATCCTGTTCGAGTTTGGCTGCACGAGCGTCGAAGTCTGCTTTGCGCTCCCAGATGGCCGGGAGTGCGGCGGTCTTGCCCTGATGAGAGCCTGCCGGGAAGAGGGCAGGGATCTGCTGAGCGTTCTGCGCGATCCGCTGGAGGGCCGCCTGAGCGGTCGCAGCGTTGAACGGAACCTGTCCCCGGGACATGCCGGTGAGCGAGCGTACCTGCTCCTGATTGTTCTTCATAAGGTTCTGACGTTGGGTAATCGGATCGCTCGATTGAGCCAGCACTCCGAGCCCGCTTGCGATCGACACGGCGAGTGCAGCAATGACGGTCTTTCTCATGACGGCCATCCTTTCTCCCCCGTCACAGAATGTCCCTTCGCTCCTGATCGGACCATAGGAAATGAGGATTAGGGCCGGCTACTCGGCCGAGGTGTTTTGTCCTGGGCCTCTGACATTTTGCCCGACCTCGGACGCTCGCAGGCGGGCGCAAGCCATGCCATAAGGCCGCCGCAACTCCTTCAGGCCTTGGGACCCATGATTCGCGTCGAGAATGTCAGTAAGCAGAACAGTCACCGCATCCTCTTCATCGAGGCCTCCGGGAGCCTCCAGAAGGGGGAGAAGGTCGGATTGGTGGGGCCGAACGGCGCGGGCAAGACGACGCTCTTCCGGATGATCAACAAGGAGGAGCAGCCCGACGAGGGCCAGGTCGCCATCGATCGCGGTGTGACCATCGGCTATTTCAGCCAGGATGTCGGCGAAATGGCAGGCCGCAGCGCCGTGGCCGAAGTGATGGAAGGCGCCGGTCCCGTGAGCGCGGTCGCGGCCGAGCTGCGGGAACTGGAAGCCGCGATGGTCGATCCGGACAAGGCCGACGACCTCGACCGTATCATCGAGCGCTACGGCGAGGTGCAGGCGCGCTACGAAGAGCTGGACGGTTATTCCCTCGAGGGCCGCGCGCGTGAGGTTCTAGCGGGCCTGGGCTTCAGCCAGGAAATGATGGACGGCGATGTGGGCGCCCTGTCCGGCGGCTGGAAGATGCGCGTCGCGCTCGGCCGCATCCTCCTGATGCGACCGGACGTCATGCTCCTCGACGAGCCGAGCAACCACCTGGATCTCGAGAGCATCATCTGGCTGGAGGAGTTTCTGAAGGGCTACGAGGGGGCGCTGCTCATGACCTCGCACGACCGCGCCTTCATGAACCGCATCGTCAACAAGATCATGGAGATCGACGGCGGTTCACTCACCACCTATTCCGGCGATTACGAATTTTACGAACAGCAGCGCGCGCTCAACGAGAAGCAGCAGCAGGCCCAGTTCGAGCGCCAGCAGGCCATGCTCGCCAAGGAGATCAAGTTCATCGAACGCTTCAAGGCGCGGGCCTCCCATGCCGCCCAGGTGCAGAGCCGGGTCAAGAAGCTGGAGAAGATCGACCGGGTGGAGCCGCCGAAGCGCCGTCAGTCGGTAACCTTCGATTTCCTGCCCGCGCCGCGCTCGGGCGACGACGTGGCCGTCCTGAAGAACGTTCACAAGCGCTATGGCAGCCGCAGCATCTACGAGGGGCTGGACTTCGGAGTGCGCCGGAAGGAGCGCTGGTGCGTCATGGGCGTCAACGGTGCCGGCAAGTCGACCCTGCTGAAGCTGGTGACGGGTTCCGCAACGCCCGACGACGGGACGATCACGATCGGCAGCAGCGTGAAGATGGGCTATTTCGCCCAGCACGCCATGGAAGTGCTGGAGGGTGACCGCACGGTGTTCGAGTTTCTGGAGGATTCCTTTCCTCAGGCCGGGCAGGGCTCCCTGCGCACGCTCGCCGGCTGCTTCGGCTTTTCCGGCGACGATGCGGAGAAGAAGTGCCGCGTGCTCTCGGGCGGCGAGAAGGCGCGTCTCGTGATGGCCAAGATGCTTTACGACCCGCCGAACTTCCTGGTGCTCGACGAGCCCACCAACCATCTGGACATGGCCACGAAGGAGATGCTGATCGAGGCGTTGTCGAAATACGAGGGCACCATGCTCTTCGTCTCGCACGACCGCCACTTCCTGGCCGCCCTGTCCAACCGGGTTCTCGAACTCACGCCCGACGGCATCCATCAGTACGGCGGCGGCTACACCGAGTATGTGGCCCGCACCGGCCAGGAGGCTCCGGGCCTGCGGCACTGAGCAGATCAGCCCGAGGTCCGACCGAAGGCCCGGCACCGCGCCGGGCTTTTTGCTGCACTCATCGCGACGTCAGCTTTAGGCAAGCATCATCGTCGATAAGCCAGGGACCACCACAACCATTTTTGAGGGAGGTCCTGTCAAAGGGCCTGCTTCGCAACCTTTCAATTTCCAGGCCGAAACATCATGGCATTGAATACGTCCCTTCCGGTGCTCATCGTCGACGATTACCAAACGATGCTGCGCATCATCCGCAACCTTCTGAAGCAGATCGGCTTCAACGATGTCGACGAAGCCAAGGACGGCTCGGAAGCCCTGGGCAAGCTCAAGGAGAAGAAGTACGGCCTCGTGATCTCCGACTGGAACATGGCGCCGATGACCGGTTTCGAGCTTCTCCAGAAGGTCCGCGCCGATGCGGAGCTGAGTGCGCTTCCCTTCATCATGATCACCGCCGAGGCCAAGACCGAGAACGTGGTCGCCGCCAAGCAGGCCGGCGTGAACAACTACATCGTCAAGCCCTTCAACGCGGAAACCCTGCGCTCGAAGATCGCCGCCGTGCTGGGTGAGTAGTCGCAATGCGTCTTCCGCCACCTGTCTCTTTTGACCCATTGAGCCTGGACCTCCTGGCTCAGTCCCGCGAGAGCATCGCTGCCCGAAGGCATGCCGAGCTCATGCGGGGCATGGCGGCTATTCATGCGGCGCTGGAGCCGAACAGCGGGGCTTCGAAGGCTCTCCTGGACCAGATCCGGACCGATCTGCGCGAAGCGCTCAGGCTCAAGGACGAACTCGACGCCATCACGGAATCGATCCAGCGCACGAAGCGGGAGATCGCAACCCTGCACTCCCACACCCCGGGGGGGCAGGTGACCAGCGTCACCGATGAGCTTGGAGCCGTGGTGTCCGGCACGGAAGCGGCCACCAACAGCATCCTGGCGGCGGCCGAGGAGATCGACGAGATCACCGGAGCGCTTTCCGCACGCCTGTCCGGAGAAGACGCCGCGATGACTCAGCGGATCTCCGACCGGGTGATCACGATCTTCGAGGCATGCAACTTCCAGGACATTACTGGCCAGCGCATCAGCAAGGTCGTCAGCTCGATGAAGTTCATCGAGGAGCGCGTGACCCAAATGGCGCATATCTGGGGTGGCCTGGAGAGCTTCAACGACGTGGAATCCTTCAAGGTGCCGGAGAGAGAAGGGGATGAGGCCCTGCTGAACGGGCCGGCTCTGGACGGCGATCCGACACGCACCTCCCAGGATGCCATCGACGCCTTGTTCGACTGATCGGACCGGCGCGAGACCTGCGCTACAAACGAAACGAAAGCCCGGCCGCTGAGCCGGGCTTTTCGCTGTCCGTCACTGCCGCAGCAGGGTCAGATCGGTTGTCGCTCGAACAGGACCATTCAGGCCGATGCGATCCGTGACGACGATTCGAAAGCGATTCGGATCGAGGCTCGTGACTCTCATCCGGGCCGTCGTATCGCCATAAAGGGGCTTCGGCCATTCGATCGCCAGGTCGAAGTCGGTCCCGACTTGACGGCCGGTGAGTTGAGCCATCCCGACCCGCGAGCCCGTATACGTGCCGGTGACCTGGCCCGAACGGGGGTCCCAGGACAAACGAGCGCTGACCGATCTCGCGACGATCAGATAAGCCCAGCATGTGCCCTGGAGAGACAGGCCGGCAGCTCCCTGCTGCAGGATGGTGAAGCGACAGCGAACTTGGTGGGAATCGGCATCCGGCCCCTCCACGATGGTTCCGGATCCGGAGAAGGAGCCGGCGTAGAGGTCGAAGACAGCCGGCGCAGCGCCTGCGCTCCCAGTCACGCCATAGAGCAGGAGAATGACCCCGTAGGTCAGCCAGTGCGAAAGGCGGTTCACGGATGCCTCCCTGGGGTGTCGTGTCGGCCGGATCGGGCCTGCAACTGTCGCATCTGAGGCATCAACCGAGGATAAGGCCCGTTATTTTAAACCGATATGCCGCGCTTCTGCACCATCCGATGCTGCCTGTCTTGGCTCGTATATGGTTCGGAGCGGAAAACCGGATACCTTTCACTGACGCGGATCTCCGGTTCCTCAAGATGGGTCAGTGTGCTGACAAGTTGCCGACCGTCGGTTCGAACCATCCGCATCGCGCCATGAAAACGCGACAGCATGAACGAAAAGCCCGCCGGTGAGGCGGGCTTCTGTTTCAATCTGCATGAGCGGTCGTTCAGTTGGCAGCCGCCACACTCACCTTCGCAGGAGCCTGAGCACGCTTCTGGGGTACGGCCTTCGCGGTCGGCGCCGCTTTGGCGGGAGCCGGGGCGATCTGGACCGTCTCGGCCACAGGCTGTGAAGCTGAGGTGCTGAACAGATCCGTCACGCCGGTGAACATCTTCTTGTAGAACGGCGTCTCCTGCGATGAGGACCCTGTCGCGGCAGCGGCCACCGGGGCGGTCTGCTGCGTAACCGCCGCACGGCTCTCGGCCTGTCGGGCCTCAGGCTGCGAGGCGGGAGCCTCCTTCATCGAAGCGAAGGCGAGCGCGGTCGACGGCGTCTCGATCTTCTCGCGGCCGCTGTCGTCGAGCGCGATCTGCTGCGGGCCCGAGGAGATGCCCTCGGTGCGGCTCACGAAACCGAGCTTGCTATCAGTCACGCCCGTCACGTTGGCCAATGCCGTGCGGAAGGACTCGTGCGTGTCGCCATCGTTGTAGACGAGCTTGATCGGCTTTTCGCCCTTGGCGACCAGATCGGCCACCTCCTGCTCGTCCTGCCGCTGCTTCTGCGCCACGGCGGAGGCGACGCTCTCGTCGGCATTGAAGACGTAGCGCCTGTCGGCAACCGCCACGCGCAACTCGTCCTTCGTGACCTCGAAGGTGTCGGAGCCTTCCTTCAGGTTCTTCCAGAAGCCGATGTTCTGGTCAAGACGGTGCTTGGCCAGGTTCTCGGCCGTCATCCGGAACGGATAGGACTGGAACTGGAAGCCGCGCTGACCGGCGCTCAGGGCCTCGCGAGCGATGGCGTAGATCTCGGCGATGTTCTGGTCCGTCATGGCGAAGCAGCCGCGCGAGGAGCACGCACCATGAACCATGATGTCGCCGCCGTTGCGGCCGAAGGACCGATCCAGGGCGTTCGGATAGCCGGTATCGAACGACAGGTAATAGGCCGAGTTCGGGTTCATCTGCGCCGGGGTGACCGTGTAGAAGCCTTCCGGCACCTGGCGGTCGCCTTCCCGGGTCTTGGGGCCGAGCTGGCCCGACCAGCGGCAGATCGGATAGGTCTTGAGGAGCGCGTACTTGCCATTGGAGCCGCGCTTCCAGACCTCCAGCTCCGATTCCTTCTTGTAGGCTCGGACCAGGATCGGGTCATCCTTAGACATGCCCTTGGTCGACATCAACGCCATGGTGGCCGACGGGATCGGCGTCAGGTGGCGTGTGGAGCCTCTCGAGAGGTTGTCGTCCTGGCAGGCTGCGAGCGCGAGCACCAGGCTCGCGGCCAATGCGAAACGCTTCATCATGGGGGACCCCGCAATTCTTGATCTGCCCAACTTTGTGCCGAGCAGTTCCCCTTTAACCCCTAAATCGTTAGCCTTAACTGGTCATTACTGCAAGCGCAGCCGTGATGAAGTTATGATTAAGGGAAGGTAAAAAATCCGCCTGCGAAGGGCTTTGGCGGCGCTCATCGGAGGAAAACGTATCTCTTCCGAGGTAAAAGCGGGTCCCGTGCGACAGGAGGAACCCGCCCGAGCCGGGCGAGCCGCGAAATCGGCAGGGCGAATCCTAGAGCTTGCGGCCGATATTGAGGAACTTGTCGGCACGGTGATCGCGGATCTCGGCCGGGCCCATGTTGCCGAGATCGTGCAAGGCTTCCTCGATGGCATTGCCGGTGGCCTCAATGGCCGACTGAGGCTCCCGGTGGGCGCCGCCCACGGGCTCCGTGACGATTCCATCGATGATCCCGAGCCGCAGGAGGTCCTGGGCCGTGATCTTCATGTTGGTGGCCGCATCCTGTGCGCGGGCGGCATCGCGCCAGAGGATCGATGCCGCGCCTTCCGGGGAGATCACGCTGTAGATGGCATGCTCCAGCATCAGCACCTTGTTGGCGGTGGCGATGGCGATGGCACCACCCGAGCCGCCTTCGCCGATCACGACGGAGACATTGGGCACGCCCAGGGACAATTGCATCTCGGTTGAGCGGGCGATGGCCTCGGCCTGTCCGCGCTCCTCCGCCTCGATGCCCGGATAGGCGCCAGCGGTATCCACGAAGGAGATCACCGGCAAGCCGAAACGGTCTGCCATCTCCATGAGGCGCACGGCCTTGCGGTAGCCCTCGGGGCGGGCCATGCCGAAATTGTGTCGGATGCGGGTCTCGGTGTTGTGGCCCTTCTCCTGGCCCATCACGCAGACGGGCTGGCCGCGGAAGCGTCCGAAGCCGCCAACGATGGCCTCGTCCTCGGCGAACTTGCGGTCGCCGGCCAGCGGAGTGAACTCGGTGATGAGCCCGGCGCAGTAATCGACGAAATGCGGCCGCTGGGGATGGCGCGCGACCAGGGTCTTCTGCCAGGGCGTGAGCTTGGCATAGAGTTCCTTGAGGGCGTCCGCGGCCTTGACCTCCAGGCGGGAGATGTCGTCGGTGATGGAGACGGCGTCCCGGTTCTCACCGAGCGCCCGAAGCTCCTCGACCTTGGCTTCCAGTTCGGCGACGGGCTTTTCGAAATCGAGATAACTGCGCATCAGACTCTGTGAAATATGAAGGCCGGCGTGACCGGATAGCCCTGCCGAAGCGGGGCGGACACTGGCGTTTTGGAGGACTCAAGTCAAGTTGAGCCCTGCCTTACTCCCGTAAAACCCGGCGGAATCAAGGAGGATGAAGTCATCCGCGAAGCGGGAGCCGCCGGAGCCGGAACGAAAACCGGGGACAGGCGCCTTGAGCGCCGCACCGCATGCACGGCTCCCGGCCGGTAGAGTTGCTTCGTCGCCTCCACGATGTGGAGGCCCGCGAACGGCAGCGAAAACCCGGCGCCGACCTGCTCCCAGGCCTGGGCGCTCTGAAGCAGGAGGCGGTTGCGCAGGGGAGGCACGTAAAGGGTTTCCGCCCAGCCTTCCGGTGAGAACCAGGTCTGGCGCATGAGGCTTTTGAGCTGGGAGCGGCTGTAGGGCTGCCCATAGCCGAAGGGCGTCGTATCCATGCGCGCCCACAGGCCGCGCCGGTTCGGGGCCACCAGGATGATCCGCCCGCCGGGGGTGAGAATGCGCCAGATCTCGTGCAGGAGCTCGCTCGGGCTCTCCACGGTTTCCAGGGCATGGACCACGAGGACCCGGTCGATGGAGGCATCGGGCAGGGGCATCATCAGCGGGTCGACGAGCGCCGAGGCCGAGGCGCCGGAGCGGGGCCAGTTCACCACGCCCTGGTTCGCCGGCATGAAGGCTAGGGTCCGCTCGCTTTCATCCTTGACCGCCGAGAGATAGGGCGGCGCATAGCCGAGACCAAGCACGCGCAGGCCCGTGAGCGGCCCCCAGAACCGGCTGATGGCGCGTCCGACGAAGCGGCGCGTCACAGCCCCCAACGGGCTGGCGTAGAAGCCGCGCAGATCGGTGATGTCGATGCTCATGGCCTCAACAGGATGCCTCTCGATCCGGTCCCGCAAGCGCATTGCAGGGATCCGGGTCTGGTTTCACGCGCAGACTGTTCCATGATAGCTCAGAGCACATCAAGACAAGGTGCCCCGATGTCCGCCCAGATCCACGCCTTTCTCTGCCTTCAGGACAATATCGGTGTTCTGGTCCACGATCCCAATACGGGAGCCTGCGCGGCCATCGATGCGCCGGAGGAGGGACCGATCATGGCAGCCCTCGCCACGACCGGCTGGCAGCTCACCGACATCCTCGTCACCCACCGCCATTCCGATCATGTGCAGGCGATCGAACCCCTCAAGCGCCGCACCGGCTGCCGGGTGGTGGCGCCCGTCAAGGCGCGGGAGGCCGTGCCGCATGCGGATGCCTATGTGCGCGAGGGCGATACGGTGCACGTCGGCGGTCTCCAGGCCCATGTGTGGGAAACGCCGGGGCATTGCCTGGATCATGTGTCCTACTGGTTCGCGGCAGACCGGGCGCTGTTTGCCGGCGACACCCTCTTCACCCTCGGCTGCGGGCGGATGCTCGAAGGAACCTACGCCGAGTTCTGGTCCTCCCTCCAGCGTCTCGCTGCCCTGCCGGACGAGGCCCGGGTCTATTGTGGGCACGATTACACGCTCGCGAATGCGCGCTTCGCGCTCGCTGCCGATCCCGACAACGAGGTGCTGAAGGCGCGGGCGGCCGAAGCCGAAAGGGCCAAGACGGAGGGCCGCTTCCTCGTGCCGACCACCATCGGTCAGGAGAAGGCGACCAATCCCTTCCTGCGGGCCGGGGAGCCTGCGCTTGCGAAATCCGTTCATAAGGAGGGAGCGGCGTCCGTGGAGGTGTTTCAGGCCTTGCGCGAATGGAAGAACAGGTTCTGATGATGGCGTGACCTTGCGGGAGCTGACTGCCTCATGAACGACCACAGCCTCATCATCGGGCTCGAGAGCCGCCTCCTGAACGCCTGGCCCTCGTTCGATTATCAGCTCTATGACGGCTGGGTGCTCCGCCTCGCGAACGGCTACTCGAAGCGCGCAAATTCCGCGACGCCGTTCCGGCCTGAGATCGGGCTCGACGACGAACTGCTCGATTACATGGTCGTGCGCTTCGTGGAGGCCAATGTGCGCCCCACCTTCCGTCTCAACGGCGTGGAGGCACGCGAGGCCGATGAACTGCTGAAGCAGCGCGGCTTCAAGGAGATCGAGCCGACGCACGTCCTCACCGCTCCCATCACGAACGGCGATTGCGAGATCGACCCTGAAGTCAATCTTGATCCGCAGGTCTCAAAGCGTTGGGTGCGGGCAGCGGCGGAATCCTATGGCGGCGACAAGGCGGATGACGAGACGCTGATGAAGATCGTCTCCCGCATCCGCCAGAAAGCGGCATTCGCGACGCTCAGCCTTGACGACCGGCCGGTGGCCTGGGGGCTTGGCGTGGTGGAGCGCGGCTATGTCGGTCTTTATGACATCGTGGTCGCACCAGACCTGCGCGGCATCGGCCTGGGCCGGCGCGTGGTCGCGAGCCTCATGGCCTGGGGCTGCGGACATGGGGCGCACACCGCCTACCTGCAGGTGCGCGAGGAGAACGAGATCGCCCGCTCGCTCTATGGTGCGCTCGGATTCGAGACCGCCTACCGCTATACCCACCGGGTCATGCCGGGACGGTCTTCTTCGCCATGAGGGTGGCGACCAGCGCGCCGGCTACGATGAGGCCGCAGGCAAGGGCGAGGGTCAAGGTCGGCTCCGCATAGCCGGCAACCACCAGAAGCAGGGTCGACAGGACCGGCGTCGCGTAGGATGCGACGCCGAGAAAGCGGATGTCGCCGCGCTTCATGCCGATGTCCCACACATAGAAGGCCGCGCCCACGGGGCCGAGGCCGAGCCCCAGAAGGGCGAGCCATTGCGTCGTCGTCTCGGGCCAGACAGTGGTCTCGAAGGCCAGGTGGCAGATGAGGCTCAGGAACGACGTCGCCAGGCAGAAGCCCGCCACTGCGTCGGTCGGTACCTGGCCGAAGCGGCGGGAGAGAACCGAGTATCCGGCCCAGACGAAGGCCGCCACGAAGGCGCAGAGGTAGCCTGGCATGTATTCGGCGCGTGCATCGAAGGCGCCGCGCCCGGCGATCAGCACCACCACGCCGGCAAAACCGAGCAGTGCTCCCACGATATGCGCCCGCCGCAGACGCTCGCCCGGGAGAAGCGAGGAGAACAGCACGATCAGGAGCGGCCAGAGATAGTTGATCAGGCCGGATTCCGCCGGCGGCGCCCAGCGCAGGGCGGCGAAATACAGGGCGTGATAGCCGAACAGGCCGCCGATCCCCAAAGCCCAGACGACTGGCTTCTGGCGCAGGGCTTTGAGGCCCTGCGGCCGGACGATCCAGCTTGCCACGCCGACCAGCCCGCCGACGAGGAAGGTCATGGCATTGAGCTGGAAAGGAGGAATCGTGCCCGTGGCCGCCGTCAACAGGGCGAGCATGGACCAGAGCAGGATGGCGATGAGGCCGATGGCGGTGGCGGTGCGAGTCGTCATGGTGGCCGCCACCTAGCACGAGCCGCCCGCGAAAGCGAAGCGGGAGCTTAATGAATCGGGGCCATCTGCAAAACACGCCGAGCTCATCCTGAAAAGCCGGCAGCAATCGACACTCCCCTCGTCATGGCCGGGCCTGTCCCGGCCATCCCGATGCTGTGAAGCGTCAAGCCTTTCGGGTCGAGATCACCGGCACAAGGCCGGTGACGACGGAGAGTAAATCTCCAGCCAGTGTCAGAATGAGGGTGTGAAACGCCTCAATACGTCGTACGCCCGCCGCTGAGATCGAACGTGGCAGCCGTTGTGAAGGAGTTCTCTTCGGAGAGCATCCAGACCACCATGGCGGCAATCTCGTGCAGTTCCGCGAACCGGTCTCTCGGGATGCGCACCCGCATGTACTCGATGAAGTCCGGCGTGAGGGAATCGAGGATCTTCGTCTTGGCGGTGGTCGGCGTGATGCAGTTCACCGCGATCCCGGTCTTGGCCAGCTCTTTTCCTAAGGACTTGGTGAGCCCGATGATGCCGGCCTTCGCGGCGCTGTAGGCGGCGAGATTCGGATTGCCCTCCTTGCCGGCGACCGACGAGATGTTGACGATGCGGCCGTAGTCGTTCTCCTGCATGATCGGCACGATGGACCGGCAGCAGTTGAAGGTGCCCGTCAGGTTGACCTCGACGACACTGCGCCACTCGTCGACGGAGTACTCGGCCAGTGGCTTGACCGGGCCGGTGATTCCGGCTCCGTTCACCAATCCGTCGATGCGCCCGAAGGCGCCGCGGGTCTGCTGGGTGGCATGTTCGACCGACAGGTCGTCCGATACGTCGACGCTCAGCCCGATGCAATCCTTCGAGAGCGCAGCGGCGCTCGCTTCGGATTCTTCGAGGCGAAGGTCCCAGATGGCAACCCTCGCGCCCGATTGCACGAGGCGCTCGCCGATCGCATAGCCGATTCCACGGGCTCCACCGGTAATCACGACGGTTTTGCCCGCCATGTCGATGCGGTTCATGCCTAGGTTCTCCGTGTCGCAGGCAGGATGCAGGGCTTCGGTCCCGGAGCGCAGCGTAGACCCGCGTCCGGGACGATGACTCCGCGTCAGGCCATGTACTGGCCGCCGTTGACGGACAGGGTCGAGCCGGTGACGAAGCCGGCCTCATCGGCGGTCAGGAAGAGCACGCTGCGGGCGATCTCCTCGGCTTCTCCGAGACGGCCGACGGGGATCAGCGGCAGGATCTTGGATTTCAGANGAGGGTCGGCCCATACGATCGTAGAGGATTACCGAAAGCGCGTGCAAGCCAATGCACGGCGCCTGCGACTGGCCTGAGGAATAAGCTGATCCCAGACCTCATTTTGGGCCTGATGACAGCAAGCTCGGTGCTTTATTCTATGCCATGTACTGGCCGCCGTTGACGGACAGGGTCGAGCCGGTGACGAAGCCGGCCTCATCGGCGGTCAGGAAGAGCACGCTGCGGGCGATCTCCTCGGCTTCTCCGAGACGGCCGACGGGGATCAGCGGCAGGATCTTGGATTTCAGAACCTCCTCGGGAACCGCCTTCACCATTTCGGTGGCAATGTAGCCCGGCGCGATCACGTTGACGGTGACGCCCTTGTTGGCGTTCTCCTGCGCCAGGGCCTTGGCAAAGCCGACCACGCCCGCTTTCGCAGCGGAATAGTTCGCCTGTCCCATCTGGCCCTTCTGGCCGTTGATGGAGGAGATGATGACGATGCGCCCGAAGCCGCGCTCGCGCATGCCCTCGATCACGGGGCGCGTGCAGGTGAACATGGAATCGAGATTGGTGCGGATGACGGCCGACCATTGATCGTAGGTCATCTTGTGGAACATGCCGTCNTGGAGGAGATGATGACGATGCGCCCGAAGCCGCGCTCGCGCATGCCCTCGATCACGGGGCGCGTGCAGGTGAACATGGAATCGAGATTGGTGCGGATGACGGCCGACCATTGATCGTAGGTCATCTTGTGGAACATGCCGTCACGGGTGATGCCCGCGTTGTTGACCAGGATGTCGACCGGGCCCAGCTCGGCTTCGACCGCTCGAATGCCGCTCTCGCTGGATGCCGCATCGGAAACATCGAACTTGAAGACCGGGATGCCGGTCTCTGCCTTGAACTGATTGGCGGCTTCGTCATTGCCGCCGTAATTCGCGGCAACCTTGTAGCCTGCGTCCTTCAAGCCTTTTGAGATCGCGGCACCGATGCCGCGGGTGCCGCCCGTAACCAATGCGACGCGTGCCATGCTGTTTCCTTCCCAACACCGTTTCCGTGTGGATCTCTAAAGGATCCATTCATTGTGAGACGTTCGGATTCGGACCGCCTCACAACATAGCTTAGGATATTTGGCAGAGCGGGGAAGGGCGAGGCGCCGGAATTTCCTGGCGCCTCTTCAAGTTTTTAGGGCTCCCGGCGGCTTTCAGCGCTCGAGGCACATGGCGACGCCCATGCCGCCGCCGATGCAGAGAGTGGCAAGACCCTTCTTGGCGTTCCGACGGCCCATCTCGTGCAACAGGGTCACGAGCACCCGTCCGCCCGATGCGCCGATGGGATGGCCGATGGCGATGGCGCCGCCGTTCACGTTCACGATGGACGGATCCCAGCCCATGTCCTTGTTGACCGCGAGCGCCTGGGCCGCGAAGGCCTCGTTGGCCTCGACGAGGTCGAGATCGGACACTTTCCAGCCGGCCTTTTCCAGCGCTTTGCGCGAGGACGGGATCGGACCCGTGCCCATGATGGCCGGGTCGACACCGGCGGTCGCCCAGGAGGCGATGCGGGCGAGCGGGGTCAGACCGCGCTTCTCGGCCTCGGCTTCCGTCATCAGCACGATGGCGGCAGCGCCGTCATTGATGCCCGAGGCGTTGCCGGCGGTGACCGTGCCCTCCTTCGAGAAGGCGGGGCGCAGCTTGGCGAGCGCCTCGACGGTGGTGCCGGGGCGGATGTACTCGTCCTGATCCACCACGATGTCGCCCTTGCGGGACGCGATCGTCACAGGCGTGATCTCGTCCTTGAAGCGGCCTTCCTTCTGGGCGGCCTCGGCCTTGTTCTGCGAGGCGGTCGCGAACTGGTCCTGCTCCTCGCGGGTGAGCTGCCAGCGCTGGGCCACGTTCTCGGCGGTATTGCCCATGTGGTAGCCGTTGAAAGCATCCATCAGGCCGTCCTTGAGCATGGTGTCCATGAGCTTGAAGTCGCCCATCTTGGTGCCGGAGCGCATATACGCCGCGTGCGGGGCGAGCGACATGGATTCCTGGCCGCCCGCCACGATGATGCTGGCATCGCCGTTGGCGATCTGCTGCATGCCGATGGCGACCGTGCGCAGGCCCGAGCCGCAGAGCTGATTGAGGCCCCAGGCGGTCTTTTCCTGCGGCACGCCCGCGGCCATGGCGGCCTGGCGGGCCGGGTTCTGGCCTTGGGCCGCGGTGAGGATCTGGCCCAGGATCACCTCGTCCACTTCCGAGCCGTCGACCTTGGCGCGCTCGAGAGCCGCCTTGATGGCGATCGCGCCCAGCTCATGGGCTGGCGTGTTGGCGAAGGCCCCGTTGAACGAGCCGACGGGGGTACGTGCCGCGCCGACGATGACGATGCTGTCTCGGGCCATGCCTCTCTCCTGTGCTGATGATTTGACGTTGGAATGAATGTAGGGCTGACCCGATCAAATCCCCAGAGGCCGGGATGTCAAGGATCGCATCGTGCAACCCTGCCCCGAGACGCCTTAGACTTTTGGCGCTTTGATCGTTCGGCATAAGACTTATAATCATTAACGGCTGGCATCCCGACGGACCGGGATGAGGGATGCCGGCATGGTGGATTTCCTGGGAGCGTATCGGGCATTATGGCGACGGACAAGCAACCGACGGTCATCAAGAAATATGCCAACCGCCGCCTCTATCACACCGGCACTTCCACCTACGTGACGCTGGAAGATCTGGCCGGCATGGTGCGCAAGGGTGAGGATTTCGTGGTCTATGACGCGAAGTCGGGCGAGGAGATCACCCGCTCGGTCCTGGCACAGATCATCTTCGAGCAGGAAAACAAGGAGGGGCCGAATCTCCTCCCCGTCACCGTGCTCCGTCAATTGATCCGCTTCTACGGCGACAGCATGCAGGCCCTGGTGCCGAGCTATCTGGAATTCTCCATGAACAACCTGTCCCAGGAGCAGCAGAAGCTCCGGGACCAGATGGCGCAGGCCTTCGGTCCAGGAGCCTTCCAGGCCATGGAGGAGCAGGTGCGCAAGAACATGGGCTTTTTTACCGAGGCCATGCGAATGTTCTCGCCCTTCCCGCAATCGGGCCCGGGCGCGCCCGACGCGAAGCCAGCTGTGAAGGGGGACGAGACGAACGATCTCGACAGCCTGAAACAGCAGATGGCCGCCATGCAGGCCAAGCTCGACAAGCTGGCGAGCAAGTAGCTCCGCAGGGAGTCCGGATCGTCAGCGTATCGTCCTTCTCGGAATACCGGATCCACTTTCCGCACGATGTGCTAGCCGCGCGCCTTCTTCACCAACCGATGCAGGGTCGACGACTGCAGCACGGCTTCAGGCTCGCCGAACAATCCGCCCTGAAGATAATCCACGCCCCAGGCTGTCAGCAGGCGGGCGGTGGCCTCGTCGTCCACCCATTCCGCGACTGTGGCGATGCCAAGGTGCTGGGCCCTGTCGATCAGGGTTCTGACGGTGAGCCGGTCGTCGGTCGAGCGCTTGAGCGGCTGGATGAAGACGCCGTCGATCTTGAGAAGGTCGACGGGCAGCATCCGCAACTGGCCCGGCGAAACATGGCCTGCTCCGAAGCCCGTGAGGGAAAGCCCGACGCCTAAGGCCTTCATGGCATGGAGACGGCCCAGGATCTTCCGGCACTCGGCCAGGGCAGCCTCGGGGACCTCGATGACGAGCCGCGACTCGATGCCGGGACGCGCGCCGAGATGGGCCGCCAGCATGGGCAGCCATTCGGCATCCTGCAGGGTTCTGGTTGAGACCGGCAGCGCCAGGCGTGCGCCGGGATGATCTTTCAGATGATCGGCCGCTAGTTCCAGCATGCGTCCGTCCACGAGAAGAGCGAGGTTCGCCTCCTTCAGCCTCGGCACCGGGCCGAGAGGGATCGGGCTGCCGTCGGAGCGCGAGAGCGAGGCACAGGCCTGCACCAGGGCAGGGGTGCGGCTGTGAGCTTCCAGTATCGGCTTGCAGGCGAGGGTCAGGCTGCGGCTGTTGAGGGCGGCGACCCAATCGAACGGTGCCTGCTCGGCAGACGGCGATGGGGCCTTGGGGCGTGCGTCGTAAAGCTTGCAGGCCTCCCCACGCTCAAGACCCGAGGCCAGGGCCTGCTCGGCGAAGCGAAGGAGCTTGGTGGCCTTGAAGGTGTGATCCGGCGCGCAGGCCGCTCCCAGGTGAAGAGAGGCTGCAGCCGGGTGATCCTTCATGAGCCCGATGAGCCGCTTCATGGCGCTTGGAGCATCCGTGGCCGGGCAGCAGGTCAGGGTCAGGGCAAAGCGGTGAGGCCCGAGAGCGGTGAAGAGATCGTGGCGGCGCATCATCGGGCGCAGCCTACGGGCGATCGCCGCCATGGCGTCGGCCTCTCCGTCGTCGAGCGCGCCGACGATCAGCGTGCAGGTTTGAGGTACCCTCAGAGCCTCATTGATGCCGTTCTGGATGCTGCACAGAAGCTCCGAGCGCTGTTTCAGCATCGCGGGCAGCAGATCCCTTGCGCCCGAGACCGGGTCGAGACGCAGCTGACCGCGGGCAAAGGCCGGGCGTCCCTGAACATTCGGCTGCCAGCGGCCCGCATCCTCGACCATCACGACCCGGTCCGGTTCGAACCGCAGGGCGTACCGGGTCTCGTAGGAGCGGCCCGAACCCTCCGCTGTCCCGATGGCATCCTGGCGGGACAGACCGCAGCCGGGCTCGACGAGGTACGAGAAGGCTTGGCCGGTCTTGGGCAGATCTTTCGACGGAAGACCGAGTGCATCGGCTGCACCGGGGCCCCAGGCCAGGGTGTCGGACACCATGTCCCAGGAATAGATGACCCCTGCAACGGGGGAGCGGGACGCCGACGAGGCTTCGCGTTGGCGCGGCGACCGGGATATGCCCGTGAAAAGTCCCGTCCGGCCCTGCCGCTTCGTCGCCATCACACTCACCATCGAATACGCACGGATTGGGGCGGCTGGAGGCACTCTTCGCAAGCCTGACCGAAACCCCTGAAAACCAAGGGATGCAGGATCGGCCTTCAGGCTTAATGAAGGGTAAAAAGTCCTGGTAAATCAGAGCGTTTGGGGCGCATCGTGCGGAAAAGTGGGTCCGGTGCTCTGGGGCATAAAAAAACCGGCGCTCGAGGCGCCGGTTCGGATCATCGCATGCCGCGTAGGATCACGCGTCGGTCTTCACCTTCAGAACCTGACGGCCACGGTACATGCCGGTCTTCAGGTCAACATGGTGAGGACGGCGCAGCTCGCCGGAATCCTTGTCCTCGATGTAGGTCGGGGCCTTCAAGGCATCGGCGGAGCGACGCATTCCGCGCCGCGAAGGCGACGTTTTTCTTTTTGGAACGGCCATATCTCGTCTCCGGTTAAAATAGCGGAGCGCCCGCTTAACCGGGGAACGCTCACATCTCAATCTTGATGAGGTTGCGCCTCATACAAGGTCTTCGGGCAAATATCTAGCCCTTTGACGCAATCTGAGGGATTTTCATTGCCGCAGGGAGGGGCTTAGGACCTCAGGCAGTCGCTGAAGGGGGCCGCTCTTTCCATGCGGACCTGCAGCTGTCCCGCAAGCGCCCGGTGGCCGGGGCGCGGGCGAGCCGGATTGCGGACCAGGGGGTTGGGCAGGGCCCGCGCCAGAAGGGCTGCCTCCTGTCGCGTCAAATTCCTGGCCGACTTGCGGAAATACTTCCGGGCGGCCGCCTCGGCCCCGAAGATCCCTTCGCCCCATTCGGCGACGTTGAGATAGACCTCCATCATCTGGCGCTTCGACCAGATCAGGTCGAGATAGAGCGCCACCGGGATCTCGAGGCCCTTGCGGACATAGGAGCGGCTCGGCCACAGGAAGAGGTTCTTTGCCACCTGCATGGGGATGGTCGAGGCTCCGCGGGACGGCCCGTCGTCGTCGGCGGCCTCCACCACATCCCAGAGGGCATCCCAGTCGACGCCGTTGTGCTCGCAGAAGCGGCTGTCCTCGGCGGTCATCACGGCGAGCGGCAGGTTGGACGAAATCTCGTCGAGCCTGACGAAGTCCCTCTCCACGGGCTGCAGGGTGAGCCAGCGGCCGAGCATCAGGGTGGAGACCGGCGGCACAGCCCAATACAAAAGGCCTAGCCAAAAGACCGCGCCGACCCATAAGAGGATGAGACCGAAGCCGATCTGAACGAGGCGGCGGAGAAAGCGGGCCGCCGTCATCGGCGCCCGCGGCCGTCCCGTCCGCAGCGTCCATCTCGACTTCAATCGCTCATCAGCGCTCCCCTCGGGCGGAGCGGCGGCCCCATCCGTATTCAGGCTCGTCATGACGCCATCCACCAGCACTTTCACGACGCGGCTCTCTGACGCCGCGAAGGTTATCGAAACAAGTCTCGAAGCCTTGCTATCAGACAAAGCCGCTCCCGGCGAGATTGCCCGGCCGCCGCGCCTCATGGCCGCCATGCGTCATGCCGCCCTAGGGGGAGGCAAGCGCCTGCGTCCATTCCTGGCCATCGAGGCAGCGCGCCTCTTCGGCGTGGAGGGGCAGGGGCCCCTGCGGACAGGCTGCGCCGTCGAACTCCTGCATTGCTATTCCCTGGTCCATGACGATCTGCCGTCCATGGATGACGACGACCTGCGCCGGGGGCGCCCCACCGTGCACAAGGCCTATGACGAGGCCACGGCCATCCTCGCAGGAGACGCGCTCCAGACGCTCGCCTTCGAGGTTCTCGCCGATCCGGCGACCGCGTCCGATCCTGCCATCCGGTCCGATCTCGTTCTCGGCCTTGCCCGCGCCTCGGGCCTCGGCGGCATGGTCGGGGGGCAACTGCTCGACCTGACGGCGGAGGGGCGTTACGGGGCCGCCCACATAGGCGAAGCCGATGTGCGGCTGCTCCAGATGATGAAGACCGGCGCGATCCTCACCTTCTCGGTCGAGGCGGGGGCCATTTTGGGAGAGGCCGATGCCGCGGCACGCCGGACGCTGGTCGAATACGGACGTTCGCTCGGCGCAGCCTTCCAGGTGGCGGACGACATCCTCGACCGGGAGGCGTCCGCAGAGGCGCTCGGCAAGCGCACGGGCAAGGACCAGGAGAAGGGCAAGGCCACCCTGGTCGACCTGCTCGGAATGGACGGCGCCCGCCGCGAGTGCCGGCAGCTCGTCGAACAGGCGCAAGCCGCTCTCGACGGCTTCGGGCCGCGGGCGCAAACCCTGCGCGAGGCCGTGCGCTTCGTTGTGGAGCGGCAGGTTTGAATCCCGCGCGTTCAGCCTCGTCGGCGCCACCGCCCCATGCGGTTTTGGCTCAAGCCGTCGGGACCCAGAACGTCAGCTTGACATGACCGGGGCGTCGGTTGTGCGGAAGAGAGCCCGCGGGCTCGCCGCCATTGGCGAGGATCACCTTGCGCGAAGCCTCGTTGTCGTCGTCGCAGGTGATCAGCACCCGTGAGAAGCCCTCCGAGCGACAGACCGGCAGGATCATGCGGAGCGCCTGCGTGGCGTAGCCGCGACGCTGCTTCCAGGGCACGATGGTGTAACCGATATGCCCGTAGATGAGGACCGGCAGATCTTCCGTCCCCCTTTGGAAGCGAAAGCCGATGCGCCCGCAGAACTCGCCGTCGCTGATCCAGAAATCGTGCGCGGGCAGACGCGGCACCTCGCGGCCGTCCGGCAGCCGGACCATGGGGCTGTTGTAGAGGTCGTGGAGAAAGCGCTTAGGGTCGCGCCGGAGCTGCAGGAGCTGCTCGCGGCTGACATCCTGGTCCGTGTTGGGCGACCAGCCCTGTTCGAGGGCGCGGGCGTAGAAGGGAAGCCAATCCAGGCTCGGGCGGATGAGGGTGATGTCAGTCATGGATCTCCAAAACTGACATCGAGTCAGGCGAAGAGCAACAGGCTTACACGGTCACCTGGGTGCCGACCTCCACCACGCGTCCGGTCGGGATCTGGAAGAAGTCCGTGGCGTCGCTCGCGGATTTCGCCAGGCCGATGAACAGCTTGTCCTGCCAGAGCGGCATGCCCGATTGGCTGGCGGGACGGATCGAGCGGCGCGACAGGAAGAACGACGTCGCCATGATGTCGAACTTGAAGCCCTGCTTGCGCAGGATCGCGAGGCCACGCGGAATGTTGGGCGTTTCCATGTAGCCGTAGCTCAGGCGGATGCGCCAGAACGAATCGCCCACGTGCTCGATGGCGACGCGGTCCTCGTCCTCCACGCGGGGGACGTCCTCGCTGTTGACGGTCAGGATCACGTTCTTCTCGTGCAGCACCTTGTTGTGCTTGAGGTTGTGCAGGAGGGCCGCCGGTGCCGTGTCCGGATCGCTCGTCAGGAAGACGGCGGTGCCCTTCACCCGGTGCGGAGGGCTCTTCTCCAGCATCTGCACCAGCTCGAGGAAGGGCACGTCGATCTTGCGGGTCTTCTCGAACAGGATCCTGGTTCCCTTCACCCAGGTCCACATGAGCACGAAGAAAACGCCGGCGATCACCAGCGGGACATAGCCACCGTCGAGAAGCTTCACCAGGTTCGAGGACAGGAAGGTGAGGTCGATCAGCAGCAGCGGAATCATGATGAGTCCGGTTTTCAGCGGCCCCCAACCCCAGCTCCGGCTCATGACCAGGCAGGCGAGCAGGGTCGTGACGACCATGGTGCCGAAGACCGCGATGCCGTAGGCGCTGGCCAGGCTGCTGGATGAGCCGAAGAGCAGCACCAGGCTGACCACAGCCGCCAGCAGCAGCCAGTTCACGCGGGGCAGATAGATCTGCCCTTGATGCGTTTCCGAGGTGAAGCGGACTTCAAGGCGCGGCAGGATCCCGAGCTGCACCGCCTGCCGGGTCAGGGAATAGGCGCCGGTGATCACCGCCTGACTGGCCACGATGGTCGCCAAGGTGGCGAGGATCACGAGGGGCAGGAGCAGCCAGGGCGGAGCCAAAAGGAAGAAGGGGTTGGTGATGGACTCGGGATTCGACAGAACGAGGGCACCCTGCCCGAGATAGTTCAGGGCGAGAGCCGGAAAGACCACGGTGCCCCAGGCTACGCGAATCGGGTTGCGGCCGAAATGGCCGAGGTCCGCATAGAGGGCCTCGGCGCCCGTCACGGCCAGGCAGACGCTGCCGAGGATCGCGAAGGCCGTTCCCGGATGCGTGACCAGGAAGGAAACGCCGTAATAGGGGTTGAACGCGAGCAGAACCTCCCAATCATCGGCGATATGGAGGAGGCCGAGGCCCGCCATGGTGATGAACCACAGGAGCGTGAGCGGGCCGAAGAAGGCCGCGACCTTGCCGGTGCCGCGGCTCTGCACAGCGAAAAGGCCGATCAGGATCGCCAGGGCGCCCGGCAGCACATAGGCCTCGAAGGAAGGCGCGACGAGCTTCAGACCTTCCAGGGCCGAGAGCACGGAGATGGCCGGCGTGATGGCGGCATCGCCATAGAAGAGGGCCGCGCCCGCCATGCCCATCATGAGCACCGGGAGGCTACGCCGCCCGAGGGCGCGCTGCGCCAGTGCGACCAGAGTCAGCGAGCCGCCTTCGCCCTTGTTGTCGGCCCGCAGCAGCAGAAACACGTATTTGACGGACACGGTGAGGATCAGCGCCCAGAGCAGGAGCGACAGGATGCTGATCACCAGTTCACGGGTCAGGGGAACGGGAGTCCCATGGTGACCGCCTGTGGCGGCCATCACCGTTTCCCGCATGGCATAGAGTGGGCTGGTGCCGATATCGCCATAGACGACGCCGATGGCGCCAAGGGTCAGGGTCCAGAATTTCGCCTTGAAATGGCTGTCCGGTAAGGTGGCCTCAGGGGCTGCGGAATCTGCATGTCCCGAGGCAACGGCGTGCTGTTCTGCCATGTGTGCTTTTCTTTGCGGACGTGCCCGCGGACGGCCTTTGTTGAATTACCCTGCAGTCGACGAAGGGCGGCCCCTTCTCCAAAGAGCGCAGCGGCCGTCATTGCCGGCGCGGCGGCTCTCTAACACATCGCGCCTTGGCTTAAAACGGAATTTCGCAGGAGGTTCCATGGCCACGCTTGTTGCCTCATTCGGCGGCATCGCGTCCGAGCTGGCCGTAGTTCTTCTCGATATATTCAAGGACGATCTTCTGAAAATCCTGAGCAAGCGTCGGACCGCGCAAGGTCATGGCCTTGCGGCCGTCGATGAACACCGGAGCCGCCGGCTGCTCACCGGTTCCAGGCAGTGAGATGCCGATATTCGCATGCTTCGATTCACCGGGCCCGTTCACGATGCAGCCCATCACGGCCACGTTCAGGTTCTCGACGCCCGGGTAGGTCCGGCGCCACTCCGGCATGGAGGTGGAGATCCAGTTCTGGATGTCCCGCGCCAATTCCTGGAAGACGGAGGAGGTGGTGCGTCCGCAGCCGGGGCAGGCGGCGACAAGCGGCACGAAAGTGCGAAAGCCCATGGTCTGGAGCAGTTCCTGGGCCGTCTTGACCTCAACGGTCCGGTCACCGCCGGGCTCCGGGGTCAGGGAATAGCGGATCGTATCACCGATGCCCTGCTGGAGCAGGATACCCATGGCGGCGGACGAGGCCACGATGCCCTTCGTGCCCATGCCCGCCTCGGTGAGGCCGAGATGGATGGCATAGTCAGAACGGCGGGCGAGATCCTGGTAGACGGCGATCAGGTCCTGCACTGCAGAGACCTTTGCCGAGAGGATGATCCGGTCGCGACCCAATCCGATCTCCTCGGCGCGGGCGGCGGAGAGCAGGGCCGATTGGATCATGGCCTCGCGCGTGACCCAGCGCATGTCGCGGGGATTCGCCGAGGTGGCGTTCTCGTTCATCAGGTGGGTCAGAAGCTCCTGGTCGAGCGAGCCCCAGTTGGCCCCGATCCGGACGGCCTTGCCGTGGCGGATCGCCTGCTCGACGATGGCCCCGAACTGCCGGTCCTTCTTTTCCTTGAAGCCCACATTGCCGGGATTGATGCGGTACTTGGCGAGCGCCTCGGCGCAGGCCGGGTGATCGGCGAGAAGCTGATGGCCGATATAGTGGAAGTCGCCGACGAGGGGTACGGTCACGCCGAGCCTGTCGAGCCGCTCGCGGATCTTGGGTACGGCGGCGGCGGCCTCGTCGCGGTCGACGGTGATGCGCACGATCTCGGAGCCCGCGCGGGCGAGCGCCGCGACCTGCTTCACCGTCGCGTCCACATCCGCCGTGTCCGTGTTGGTCATCGATTGGACCACGATCGGCGCGCCGCCGCCGACCATGACGGACCCGACGCGCACGCCCACGGTGCGATGGCGCGGAGCGGGGCCGGCGAGGCTCTCTGGGGCGAGAGCGGTCTCAGGGGACGAAAGGAACGACATGCTGCAATCCACGACGGCAGATCAAAGCTGCCGTCGTTTAGCTGATGCCAAAAGCCCTCTTCGTCAAGCGCGGCTTAATGGAACCGGCCGGCCGGCCTCAGTGAACGTCCTGGCAACGGGCGCAGCGTCCCGTGATCTCCAGAATCTTCGTGCGGGGCTGGTAACCCTGCTCCTGCAGGACCTTGAGCACGGTATCGGCCACGTCCGGGGACGTGATTTCATTCACATCCCCGCATCCTTCGCAGATCAGAAAGGTTGTCGCCCTGCGGTCATGGGGGGTGCCGGAACTGGTGATATAGGCGTTCCGGCTCGCGAGCCGATGCACCAGACCCTGGTCGATGAGGAACTCCAAGGCGCGATAAATGGTGATCGGCGCCATGCGCCGTCCTTGCGAACTGAGCAGATCCACCAGATCGTAGGCGCCGAGCGGCTTGTCGAATCCGTGGAGCACTTCGAGCACGCGGCGGCGGATGGGGGTCAGCCGCACCCCTCTGTCCCGGCAGAGAGCCTCCGATCGGGCAACGGTCTGTTCCGTCTTCTCGGAAGCCCGGAGAGTGCGGGTCGAAGCGCCGTCATGGGGAAGCCTATGTTGAAGAGACGATGTATGAGCCATCGGATCACCCTTGTTCAATCGCTAGAGTTTTCAGCCCCCATCGTCTCCGCCACCGGCATACTCGGCGCGAATCCACTTCATCTGTATAGGTTATAACGCTTCGATTTTGAAGTGGGAAATTTGCAAGAGGTCGATGCAGATTTGCGCAGAATCCGGGCTCGCGGCTAAAGGAAGCGCCAGACGCTGGACCTCTTGATGTCCGAATCCTCGAGCGTCCGGGTCACCGGCACCTCGTAGGCGGCAAGGTTCTCCAGCCGGTCCTTGGGAAGATAGCTGCGGCCCGGGTCGCCGATCAGGACCGTGGCACCTCTCCGGCTCAGGCCGAACAACCAGGCGACGACCCGGTCCGCCAGATCGCGCTCGTAGCAGATATCGCCCGCCAGCACCGTATCCCAGCCCTGATCCTGCCCGACGATGTCGGCCTGAAGCGGACTGATCGAAACGCCATTGGCCTTGGCGTTGAGGTCCATGGCCGCGACGGCGAAAGAATCGATGTCACAGGCGGTCGCCTCGGCGGCGCCGGCCTTCATGGCCGCGATGGCTACGAGGCCGGAGCCCGAGGCGAAGTCCAGCACGCGCCGCCCGCGCACGGTTTCCGGATGATCGAGAATGTAGCGGGCGAGCGCCTGACCGCCCGCCCAGGCGAAGGCCCAGAAGGGAGGCGGCAGACCGATCTCGCCCAGTTCCTCCTCGGTCTTCTGCCAGAGCTCCGTCGCTTCGTCGGCCACATGCAGGGAAATCTCCGGCGCATGGGGTACGGGGCGAAGCCGGGTCTCGGATCGGATGAAGGCGACGGGATCTGGGATCATGGGGCCAAGGGGATCATGGGCCAAGGGGATCATGGGCCAAGGGGATCATGGGGCCAGCATAGAGCGATAAAGCTCTTTGACGCTCTCGATCACATCCCGTTCCGTAAACCCGTCGAGAACGCGGGCGCGGGCGGCTTCGCCCATGCGGGCCACTTCATCCGGCCGGTGGGACAAGGCGACGAGCGCTTCGGCCAGGCTTGCCGCGTCGCTGGCAGGAACGAGACGCCCCTCGATGCCATCCCGCACCAGGGTGCGGCAGCCGGGAACGTCCGTCGTGACCATGGCGCGGCCGCAGGCAGCGGCTTCCAAAAGCGTCCGCGGCAGGCCTTCGCCACCGCGCGAAGGCAGGCAGGCGACGTGATGCGCGCGCCACACGGCGGCAACGTCCCGGGTCGGTCCATGCCAGGAGATCCCGGATTCGGTGCTCCAGACCTTCAGGGTCTCTTCCGGAATCGCCTTCGGGTTCGAGGGATCGGGGGCGCCATAGAGAGACAGCTCGATGGCAGCGCCTCGGGCTCCGGCGATCCGGACCGCCTCCACCGCCACGTCGATGCCCTTGGACCAGAGCATGCGCGCGACAACGGCCACCTTCAGCGGCGGCTGGTGCGGCAGGGGGGCGGGTTTGAGGAGGTCCGGATCGATGCCGGCTCCGCCGAGTATGGTGACCCGGGCGCTCGTGGGATCGAGGCCGAGGAGCTTGGGATCGTCCGTGTTCTCGAAGACATAGCGGGTCTGGCGGGTCTCCAGGCCTCGCACGAGCAGGCGCACGGCGCGCTGCGAGAGGCGCGCGACCATGTCCGTACGAGCCCCCAGGAAGCCGGAGCCGGTCAGCGCATAGACCCGGCGCCCGACGCCCGCCATGGCGGCCGCGAAGCCCCCGACCAGGATCCCCTTGAGAGCGATGCAATGGACGAGATCGGCCTTCTCGGACTTGAGGATCGCGGCCAGCTGCCCGGCGGCATAGCCCGCCGCCATGGGGTTCAGGCTGCGCCGCTCGGCCTCGAGCGGGATCACCTTGGCGCCCGTGGCCTCGATCGCTTCCCGATGCGAGCGCACCCGGGTCACGACCGTGACCGCGAGACCGAGCTCGCGCGCGGCCCTGGCCATGGGCAGGAAATGGGAGGCGAAGAACCAGTCTTCGGTGATGACGAAAACGAGCTTGCGGCCTTGGACGTCAGGCAGGGACAAGGAAGACAAGGGATGATCCGGGTGAAACGGTTGTGCCCTTCTAACCTCCGCAGAGGGCAAATGGGAACTCCCTCGATCAACGCCCGTTGCCGTCATCTTGAAACACAGGAGACAACAGACATGCCGGATTGGCTGCCAAGCGTCCTGGCGACGATTGCGGGCATCCTCTCGACTTCGAGCTTCGTTCCCCAGGTGGTCAAGGCTTGGCGGGAGCGGGACACGAGAGCCATCTCGAAGCACATGTACATGGTCACGGTGACGGCTTTCGTCCTCTGGTCCGCCTACGGATTCCTGATCGGCAGCTGGCCCATGATGGTCTTCAACGTTCTGAGCCTGATCCTGAGCGCCACCATCCTGGTCCTCAAGATCCGCAACGACCGGCGCAAATCTTCGGCGGTGATGTCGCACAGGGAACCCGGACTGGCGCGGTCCGGTTGACGTCTTGCTCTTCAAACAAGGCTTCCCATGGCGGAATCGAACGTCACCTCTGAGAATGTCGTCGACCCTCGCGACGCCGCCGAGACGGCGGGACTGCTCTACGTCTCCGACGAGGAGCCCGGCATCCGGCGCAGGAAATCCGGTAAGGGCTTCACCTACACGAGACCGGACGGCAAGACGGTCGAGGACGGGTCGACCCTCGAGCGCATCAAGTCCCTCGCGATCCCGCCCGCCTATACGGATGTGTGGATCTGCGCCAAGGCCAACGGCCACATCCAGGCGACGGGCCGCGATGCCAAGGGCCGCAAGCAGTATCGCTATCATCCGGCCTTCCGAGAGGTTCGCGAGAGTACGAAATACGAGCACATGCTCGAATTCGCCAAGGGCCTGCCGGCGATCCGCAAGACCATCGACGAGCACATGAGTCTTCGCGGGCTGCCGCGTGAAAAGGTGCTGGCGACGGTGGTGCATCTGCTCGAAAATACGCTCATCCGCGTCGGCAATTCCGATTACGTCAAGCAGAACAAGAGCTATGGCCTCACCACCCTGCGCGATCCGCATGTGAAGGTGGAAGGCGGCGAGCTGCGCTTCCAGTTCAAGGGCAAGAGCGGCAAGACCTGGCGCCTGCAGGTCAAGGATCGGCGCGTCGCCAAGATCGTGAAGGCCTGCCAGGACCTGCCGGGGCAGGATCTGTTTCAATATCTCGACGAGAATGGCGAGCAGCAATCGATCACCTCGGCCGATGTGAACGCCTACCTGAAGGAGATTACGGGAAGCGAGATCACGGCCAAGGACTTTCGGACCTGGGCCGGCACCGTGCTGGCGGCCCTGGCGCTTGCCGAGTTCGAGGAATTCGACAGCGACGCCAAGGCCAAGAAGAACATCCGGGCTGCGATCGAGAAGGTCTCGGGGCGGCTCGGCAACACGCCGACCATCTGCCGCAAATGCTACGTGCATCCGGAAGTGTTCGCCTCCTATCTCGACGGAGGCCTGCTTCTGGAAATCAAGGAAGAGATCGAGACGGAGCTGCGCGAGGATCTCTCCAGTCTGAAGCCCGAAGAGGCAGCCGTTCTGGCGCTGTTGGAGCAGCGCCTCTCCAGAGAAATCGAAAAGCCGGCGGAGAAGACGCCTCCGAGGAAGCGTCGTGCCTCATCGGGCAGAAAGCAGGACAAGGCGCAGCCCGAGCTGCGGGCCTGACTCCCGCCATGCCGTTCTCCGGGACACTGCCGGCGATCCGGGATCAGTCTAGGCTATCCCGTTGATAGGGGGCATCGCGCTTTTCTATTCGGGATCACCGGCACGAGGCCGGTGATGACGGCAAGCGGCATGTCATCCTGGGTGCCGATCCTGGATCGGCTACGCCGTCCGGGATGATGACGAGCGCACAAGGAGCGTCTATCCAGGTGCTTGACCCGTCACGCCTCCCATGGTCCATCGCATCCGCATCAACCGGGACCGGGTGAGAGGAACCGTCCATTGAAACGTATTGCCGCCATCGCAGTCGTCCTGCCTTGCCTCATGGCGAGCGCAGCTTCCCCTGGCGTCGCGCAGAGCGCCGAGCCTCGAAGCTGGCCCGAGGTGAAGTGCGCTCGCTATAAGCAAGCATGGTCGGATGCACTCGCTCATCGGGGAACGGGAGGTCTGAGCCAGGAGTTCATCGAGCGTCATGAGGCTTTCCTGGCCTCGGACTGCACGGCCAGAGGCGATGTCTGCCCGCGCTCGGCAGAGGAACTCGACCTTGCCAACATGATGGTGGTCGCCGCCATGAATGCGGGAACGGCGAGCACCTTCCCTCCCTTCTCCTGCCGCAAGTGACGGGAAAGTGGCGGGAAATCTGCATTCTGCCGGGGACGGGGACGTCGTCTTAGCCGCTCGAACATTTTCCCTGTCTCACCCGTTAGGGCTTCGCCACCTTCATTTCAGCGAGGCTCTTCCATGCGCATTCATCATCTCAATTGCGGCTGCATGTGCCCTGTCGGGGGCAAACTTTGGGATGGTGTCAGCAGTGGCCTGACCGGGCAATTGATCTGCCACTGCCTGCTTGTCGAGACGGACAGCAGCGGCCTCGTTCTCGTCGATACTGGCTTCGGCTCCAGGGATGTGGAGGATCCCTATGGGCGGATAAGTCCGCTCTTCATCCACACCAACCGGATCCGGCTGGAGCATCGCTATACGGCGTTGGAGCAGGTGAAGAGCCTCGGCTTCTCGCCTCGCGACGTGCGCCACATCGTGCTGACCCATCTCGATTTCGATCATGCCGGCGGACTCGAGGACTTTCCGGACGCAACCGTTCATGTCCTGCGTGCGGAGGTCGAGGAGGCCGAGGTGAGACACGGGTTCATCCATCGCCGGCGCTACAGCCCTCGGCAATGGGAAGAGGTGCGGGACTGGCGCTTCTACGATCCGACCGGGGAGCGATGGTTCGGCTTCGGCTCGGTGCGCGACCTCGACGGCTTGCCGCCCGAAATCCTGATGATCCCGCTGCCCGGCCACACCATGGGACATGCCGGCATTGCCATCGACACGCCTGACGGATGGCTTCTCAATGCGGGCGACGCCTATTTCCATCGGCATGAGATGGATGAAGATCCGTCCTCCACGCCTGGCCTTCGAGCCTATCAGCGGTTGATGGAGGAGGACCGGCCGCTGCGCCTCCACAATCAGGAGCGGCTGCGGGATCTCGCCAACGACGATCGCAGCAACGTCAAGATCTTCTGCAGTCATGACCCGATCGAGCTCGAAGCCCTGCAGCGCCTCAGTACGGGGTGGCGGCCGATTTTCGCGGAATATAGTCCAAGTCTGCGGGCTCATTGAGCCGCCAGCCTCTGGTCCCTGCCTGCCGCCGCCCTAAAAGCAGGCAGGTAGATCGATGAGGGGAAGCGGAAATGGACCTCGATGCCCTGATGCTCTCGCGCATCCAGTTCGCGTTCACGATCGCCTTCCACATCATCTTTCCGGCTTTCACCATCGGTCTTGCCAGCTGGCTTGCGGCTCTGGAGTTCAACTGGCTGCGCACGGGCAACCCGCTCTACCGCACTCTCTTCCGCTTCTGGGTGAAGGTGTTTGCGGTCTCCTTCGGACTGGGCGTCGTGTCCGGCATCGTCATGAGCTATCAGTTCGGAACGAACTGGTCGCGCTTCTCCGAATTCACCGGCAACGTGCTCGGCCCCGTCATCGCCTACGAGGTCATCACCGCCTTCTTTCTGGAGGCGGCCTTCCTCGGCATCATGCTCTTCGGCTGGGAAAGGGTCGGCGACCGCCTGCATTTCTTCGCCACCTGCATGGTGGCCTTGGGCACGCTGATTTCCGCCTTCTGGATTCTCTCCGCCAATTCCTGGATGCAGACGCCGGACGGATTCGCCATCGAGAACGGCAAGGCGGTGCCGGTCGACTGGTTCAAGGTCGTCTTCAATCCGTCCTTCCCCTTGCGCTATGCGCATATGGTGATGGGCTGCTACCTGACGACGGCCTTCGCGGTGGCGGGCATGTCCGCCTGGATGCTGCTTCGCCATCCTCATGATGCGCCGGCGGCGAAGCTCGCCGGCTCGCGACGCTCCATGTCCATGGCGCTGTGGTTCGCGACCATCTTCGTGCCGGTTCAGATCGTGATCGGCGACCTGCATGGCCTCGGCGTGCTCAAATATCAGCCGACGAAACTGGCGGCCATCGAAGGCAACTGGGACCGGATGGCGAACATGCCGCTTCGCCTCTTCGCCATTCCCGACGAGGTGGCGGAGACGAACCATTACGAAATCGCCATTCCGAAGATCGGGAGCTGGGTTCTGACACACGCCTTCGACGGCGTCGTTCCCGGTCTCAAGGAGGTTCCTCCGGACGAGCGTCCTCCGGTCTGGCCGGTCTTCTTCTCCTTCCGCATCATGGTCGGCATCGGCTTCGCGATGCTCGGCATCGGGTTGTGGAGCCTTTATCTGCGCTGGAAGGGCACGCTCTTCACCAACAGGCTGTTCCTGACGGCCGCCATGATCATGACGCCATCCGGATTCGGCGCCGTGCTCTTCGGGTGGTTCACCGCCGAGATCGGCCGTCAGCCTTGGGTGGTCTACGGGCACCTGCGCACAGCCGATGCCGTGTCTCCCGTTGCAGCCGGAGCGGTGACCGCATCGCTCCTGACCTTCATCGTCGTCTATGCCTTCGTGTTCGGGTTCGGCTCCTACTATCTCGCCAAGCTCCTGCGGCGCGGGCCCGATCCGATCGAGGATATCCGAGGGGACGATCTCGGCAAAAAGCCGAAGCGTCCGTTCTCGGTGCCGGATGAGGGGATCGAAGGGCGGCCGGGCCATCGCGCGCAGCCTGCGGAATAGGAGGGCCAAGCATGTTCGGCTTCGGAATGGAATACGAGGGACTGGCCTTCTGGCTGCCGCTGATCTGGGCCGGGCTGATCGCCGTGGCGGTTGCCATGTACGTGATCGCCGATGGTTTCGATCTCGGCGTCGGCATTCTTTTCAAGGCGGCCCGCAGCGACAACTGGCGTGACCGGATGATGTTTTCGGTCGCGCCGATCTGGGACGGCAACGAGACATGGCTCATCCTCGGCGGCGGCGGCCTCTTCGCCGTCTTCCACATTGCCTATGCGGTGCTGATGCCGGCCCTGTACCTGCCGATCATCTTCATGCTCGTGGCCCTCATCTTTCGCGGCGTCGCCTTCGAGTTCCGCTTCAAGGCGGAGCGCTCGAAGTTCTTGTGGGACAACGCCTTCTTCTTCGGCTCTCTGCTGGCGACCTTCTTCCAGGGCATGGTGCTCGGCACCTTCGTACAGGGCTTCGCCACCGATGGTCGCCAGTTCACCGGCGGCACCTTCGATTTCCTGACCCCGTTCAGCGTGTTCACCGGCATCAGCCTGATCTTCGGCTATGGGCTGCTCGGTGCGACCTGGTGCGTGATGAAGACCACAGGTGAACTGGAGATCTGGGCGCGCCGCATGGCGGTGCGGTTTCTCCTGGCCACCATCCTGGCCATGGCCATCGTATCGGTGTGGGTGCCGTTCCTGGAAAGGCAGATCGAAACGCGCTGGTTCTCCTGGCCCAACATCGTCTTCCTCGCGCCGATCCCTCTGGTCACGGCCTATGTGGCCTACAGGCTCTTCCGCGACCTGGAGGAGGGGCGCCATTACCGCCCGTTCTTCCTGACCATTGCCCTGTTCCTGCTCGGCTATCTCGGCCTGGGGGTCAGCCTCTTCCCCTACATCGTTCCTCCCAACCTCACGATCTGGGACACGGCGAACACCGTCAGTTCCCAGCTCTTCGCGCTGGTGGGCTTCGCGATCGTGCTGCCGATCACCTTCGCCTACACGGCCTATTCCTATTACGTCTTCCGCGGCAAGGTGGCCGACGAGATCTCCGGCGGCGGCTACGGGTATCACTGATGCAGGCTGAAACGCGTCGCCCGCCGGAACGGCGCTCGAAACGCCTGCTCTGGTTCGTGTTCCTGTATATTGCGAGCCTCGCGGCCTTCGCGGGGCTCGTCTATGGCTTGCGGAGCATCATTCCCCATTAACGGTAGGTGCCGATGAAGCCCTTGTCGGTCACCACGACCCAGCGGGCGCCGCGGCGCTCGATGCCTTCGATGCGGCCCACTCCGGGAAGAATGCCTCCGGGCATGACCTCGTAGAGGCGGCGGTTGCGGTTCTCGACGAGAGCCGCGCCGTCATAGACCTCGCGCAGTACCCACCCGTCCACAGGTTCGCCCTTCACCGGCTTGGGAACAGGGGCCTCCGCGCGGGTCGCAGCCTCGGTCGCGGGAGGCGCTGCAGGGGCGGATGAAGATACAGGCTTCGTGCTCAGCCCGGCCAGGGTGGTCATGATCTGGCTCTCCATCCGGTCGAGTCGACCCTCGAGTGCGGAGAACTTCTTGCCCGGCTCCTGCAGCGAGATCGCAAGGCGTTCGACCTTCTCCGTCAGCCTCGTCTGTTCGGAGGCCGAAGAAGTGGACGCGGTGTGCTCGATGTCCTTGGACGCCGCCACCGTGTCCCGGAGCGCATCAAGGTCGGTGCTCAGCCGGGCGAGGATCTCCCGGCTGCGGACCGTCTCGGCCTCCAGACGATGGATGGCATCCTTGTTGGCCAGTGTTCCCATGTAGGAGGCGGACCAGCCGGCCCCGACGAGGAGCAGGGCCGCGGCGGCTTGGCTCAGGAACTTGGTGGGGAAAGCCCGGCGGCCGGTTGCAATGCGCTCATCTGCGGCCACTTCGGAAGAGGGCGCCGGCTTCAGGCCAGGCCTCGCGCTCTTGATGGCCTCCTCGAGAGCGGCGCTGGCCGTCGGGTCGATCTGGACGGCGGTTTTGGACGATTCAGCGATCTGTTTCGCCGCTTCGGCGCGATCCCGAGAAGGTATGTTGATGTCCATATTCCGACCTCATTTCCAGGTCAGAGACCATTAACCGTAAAAATTTACCAAAGCGTTATCTTTAGAGTTGAGCGCTTACGTTACATGCCCTCTCCGAATGGGGAGGAACGTAAAATCGCACAGATATTTAGAACTTTTTGTTGACATAGTTACATATAATAGGGTTACAAAAGGTGGCGTAACGGAAAGCGACCATCTTAGGGGCATCTCGATACCCATAAGAGTGCTGAGAAACATGGCCTTCCGGGCCTAACTATAACGAGATACTCTTGTGGGGCCACGACCCCGTCATCACAGCCATCGCCAGATGGCAATCATTGTGATAAGGTATAACCTTGCACAGTGGCTCCACAACCACGACGGCGCCGGGTGACTGGCCGGTCTATGGAAAGAAGACATGAAGCAGGCATCGAGAAATCGGGAAGAAAGCACAGAGGTCCAAGACGCTCTGAAGTCCTGCCTTCCCTCTTTTACCGGGGTCGCCGTATTCTCCGCGGTGGTCAACCTTCTGGCTCTCACGGGCTCCATCTACATGCTCCAGGTCTATGACCGGGTGCTGTCCAGCCGGAGCATCCCGACCCTGATCGGCCTCTCCCTGATCACGCTTGCGGCGTTCGCGCTCTCCGGCGGCCTCGACATGCTGCGGGGACGCATGCTGGCGCGCATCGGCGCCCGCTTCGACGAGCTGCTCTCGCACCGGGTCTTCGATCTCGTGGCCACGATGCCGCTCAAGGGCGCCAAGCAGGCAGAGAGCATGCAGCCGATCCGCGATCTGGATACGATCCGCGGCTTCCTCTCGAGCCTGGGCCCCACGGCCCTGTTCGACATGCCCTTCATGCCGATCTTCCTCATCGGCTGCTTCATGATCCATCCCGGCATCGGGGTGATGTCGGTGGTGGGCGGCGTGGTGATCATCATCCTGACCCTCTACACGGACGCCAAGAGCAAGGCCCCCTCCTATGAGGTGACCAAGAGCGGCGCCGAGCGTCATGCCATGGCCGAGACCAGCCGCCGCAATGCGGAGACCATCCGTGCGAACGGCATGCTGGGCTTCCTGGCCAAGCGCTACGACGAGGTGCATGTCCGTCACGTCAACGACGGCTTGGTCGCCAGCGAGTCCTCGGCCGGCATCAGCGCCTTCGCCAAGGTCTTCCGCATGGTGCTCCAGTCGGCCATTCTGGGCCTCGGCGCCTATTATGTGATCCAGGGCCAGATGTCGGGCGGCCTGATGATCGCCGGCTCGATCCTGATGTCCCGTGCGCTCGCCCCGATCGAAATCGCCGTCGCGCACTGGAAGGGCTTCACGGCCTCCCGTCAGGCCTATCGCCGCCTCCAGCACATCATGAACCTCGTGCCGGCTCAGGGCCAGCGCATGCCGCTGCCCGCGCCGAAATCCGCCCTGTCGGTGGAAGAGGTCTATGTCGGCGCTCCCGGCGCCTCCCTACCGATCGTCCAGGCCGCCTCGCTCCAGCTCCAGGCCGGCCAGGGCCTCGGGCTCATCGGTCCCAGCGCCTCGGGCAAGTCGACCCTTGCCCGCGCCCTTGTCGGCGTGTGGCCGACCCTGCGCGGCGAAATCCGCCTCGACGGCGCGGCTCTCGACCAGTGGGAGCCGGATTCGCTCGGCCGCCACGTGGGTTACCTGCCGCAGGACGTGGAGCTGTTTGAAGGCACGATCGCCGAGAACATCTCCCGCTTCCAGCCGAACGCCAAGCCCGAGGACGTGATCGGCGCGGCGCAGACGGCCGGAGCGCATGAGCTCGTCCTCAACCTGCCCGACGGCTACGATACCCGGATCGGCGAGGGCGGGGCTTCCCTGTCGGGTGGTCAGCGCCAGCGCGTGGCCCTCGCCCGCGCTCTCTACGGCAACCCGTTCCTGGTCGTCCTCGACGAGCCGAATGCCAGCCTCGACGGCGCCGGCGACGAGGCCCTGAACCAGGCCATTCTGGCGGTGCGCAAGCGCGGCGGCGTCGTCATCGTCATCACGCACCGTCCGGCCGCTCTCGGCCAGGTCGATCAGGTCGCCATCATGGAAGAGGGCCGGATCAAGGCCATGGGACCGCGCGACGAGGTTCTGCAGTCCGTCATGAAACGCAATGCGACGCCGGCACCGGCACCGGTGCGGCCGCAGCAGGCGCCGGCAGCTCAGGCTGCGAACCTGCGAGAGGTTGGTTAAATGTTGGTCATTCAAGCTCCCCAAAAGCCTTCCGTTCACCAGCGGATCCTGCGTCAGTCGACCATCGGTGGCGTGGCCATGATCGCCCTCTTCGGCGGAACGATCGGCCTCTGGGCGGCGACCTCGACCCTGTCCGGCGCCGTCGTGGCCGGCGGTCAGTTCGTGGTCGATACCAGCGTCAAGAAGATCCAGCACTCGACCGGCGGCATCGTCGGCGAGCTGAAGGTCAAGGAAGGCGATCGCGTTTCCCAGGGCGATCTCCTGGTCCGCCTGGACGAGACGATGACGCGCGCCAACATGCAGGTCGTCTCCAAGCAGCTCGACGAGTATATCGGCCGCCAGGCTCGCCTGGAGGCGGAGCGCGACGGTTCGTCGGAGGTCAAGACGCCCGAGGAATTCGCCAGCCGGCTCAATGAACCGGCCGTGGCGAAGATCATGTCCTCCGAGCGCACGCTGTTCACGGCGCGCAACGCCTCCCGCGACGCGCAGAAGGACCAGCTCCGGAAGCGCATCGCCCAGTCCCAGGACGAAATCGTGGGACTGAAGGCTCAGCAGAATGCGAAGGCCCGCGAGGCCGAGCTGATCGTGGCGGAGCTGAAGGGCGTCCGCGACCTCTATGATCGCAACCTGGTGCCGATCACGCGGTTGAACGCCCTCGAGCGCGACGCCGCGAGCATCGAGGGCCAGCGCGGCCAGCTCATCGCATCCGTCGCCCAGGCCGAGAGCCGCATTGCCGAGACCCAGTTCCAGATCATCCAGATCGACGAGCAGATGCGCGCCGAAGCGATGCAGGAGCTGCGCGAGATCCAGGGCAAGATCGCGGAATATACCGAGCGGCGCGTGGCGGCCGAGGATCAGCTGAAGCGCATCGACATCCGCGCTCCCAGCGACGGCTATGTCCACCAGCTGAACGTCCACACGATCGGCGGCGTGATCTCTCCGGCCGAGCCGGTGATGAACATCGTTCCGGTGAACGACAAGCTCGAGCTCGAGGCCAAGGTTCTGCCCAACGAGATCGATCAGGTGAAGTTCGGCCAGAAGGCGACCGTGAAAGTCCATGCCGCCAACGCACGCATGGTCCCGGACCTGCACGGCACCGTGAGCCGGATCTCGGCGGACGTGTCGCGGGATCAGCAGACCGGCGCGACCTTCTACACGATCCGGGTCGAGCTGCCCCAGGACGAGATCAAGAAGCTGGAAAACCTGCACCTGATCGCCGGCATGCAGGCCGAGGTGTTCGTCGAGGTGAACCAGCGCACCCCGTTCGAATATTTCTTCAAGCCCATGCAGGAGCAGATCGCCCGCGCGTTCCGCGAGCACTAGGCTTTCCTCTCTGGGTTGCAATGAGCTGCGGTCGGGGCAATGAGCCTCGGCCGCGGTTTTTGTTTGAATCCTCCCGAAGGCTGCGGTCAAGGTCCGGTCAAGCCTGGAAAGTTCCGCACGCAAGCCCATAACAGGGCGGAGGCTGTGCTCTCCTGCAGCCCTCGATCGAAGACAAAGCCCAAGGTGCTGCTGCAAGGCTGGACCGGCCCGCTTCGATCGCAGTGTTGGTTTTCTTGAGGAACTTAGCGTTTTGAGGATCATCTTCCGCTTTGGCGGTATCGCAATGCTCGTGGCGGCCATCGTCATCCTGGCCGTGCTGCCCTTTGCTACGTCCTTCGTGGAGCAATGGACGCGCCGTGACGTCGAGTTGCGATCGCGCCTCGTGTTCAACTCCGTCCGGGATCAGGTCAGCGGCCTCCTGGCCCGCAACGACGCCCAGCAGGCCGGGATCCTGTTCGAGCGCATCGCCTCAGACGAGCGGGTGCTCGCCATCGGCTATTGCGAAGGGCAGGAACTGCGCTTCCCCACCAGCAATATGCCGCCGTCCTTCTCCTGTGCCGAGGCATCCCGGTCCGACGCGGAAAGCTTCTCGGTCGTCAGGAACCAGGATCACAACGTCCTGGTCAGCTCCTTTCCCCTGAGTGCCGGCGGGCGGGTGGGGCATCTCGTGGTCCTGCACGACCTGAGCTATGCCGACCAGCGCGGCGGGGAGGCGAGAAACTATCTCTTCCTCGCCTTGGCGGGCGTTGCCTTCGGGGCTGCGGCGCTTGCCGCCATGATCGCGGCCATCATCATGCGCCGGTGGCTCGCGTCCATCCGGCAGGCTCTCGAGAGCGCCCGCAAGGGCAATGCCAATCCGCCGGCGGAGGAGAACATCATTCCGTTGGGTCAGGAAATCCGCGACGTCCTCCAGGAACTCGAAGCCTCGCGCCGGACCATCGATGCGGCGCATACGGATTGGAGCCCGGAGACCCTGAGGGCCGCCTTGTCCAACGAACTGTCGGGCTCGGAGGTGATCGTGGTCTCGAACCGCGAGCCCTACATCCACAACCGCACCGACAGCGGCGAGATTTCCCTGCAGATCCCGGCCAGCGGCCTCGTCTCGGCGCTGGAGCCGGTGGTGCGCGCCTGCGGCGGCACCTGGGTCGCCCATGGTAGCGGCACGGCGGACCGGGACACGGTCGATGCCAATGACCGGGTGCCCGTGCCTCCGAATCACCCCTCCTATACCCTGCGCCGCGTCTGGCTCACGGACGAGGAGCAGGACGGATATTATTACGGCGCCGCGAACGAGGGCCTTTGGCCCCTGTGCCACATCGCCTTCGTGCGGCCGATCTTCCGGGAGGCGGACTGGCAGCTCTACCGGTCCGTCAACGAGAAGTTCGCCGACGCGATCGTGGCGGAGGCCAAGCGCGAGGACCCGATCATCCTCGTGCAGGATTACCATTTCGCGCTGCTGCCGCGCATGATCCGCGACCGGCTCCCCCGGGCGACCATCGTCACCTTCTGGCACATCCCCTGGCCCAATGCCGAGACCTTCGGGATCTGCCCCTGGCGGGAAGAGATCATCGACGGGCTGCTGGGCTCCTCGATCCTCGGCTTCCACACCCAGGCCCATTGCAACAATTTCCTGGACTCGGTCGATTCCTACGTGGAAAGCCGCATCGACCGGGAGAAGGATTCGGTGTTCTTCGGCGGCGAGGAAACCCTGATTCGTCCATATCCGATCTCCATCGAATGGCCGCCCACCGCCATGGAGGGCCAGAAGCCCGTCGAGGAGTGCCGCAGGATCGTGCGCGAGCGTTTGGGGCTGTCGCCGGACATGCGCATCGGCGTCGGCATCGAGCGCTTCGATTACACGAAGGGCATTCTCGACCGCATGCAGGCCATCGACGCGCTGATCGGCGAGCATCCTGAATGGAGAGGGAATTTCACCTTCGTTCAGGTGGCTGCTCCGACGCGCAGCAAGCTCGCCAATTACCGCCTGCTTCAGGAGGAGGCCGAGGCTCTGGCCCGTGACATAAACGAAAAATACGGCGGTGACGGCTACGAGCCCATCAGGCTCCTCATCCGTCATCACGAGCCCGACGAAGTTTTCGAGCTCTTCCGTGCCGCGGACCTGTGCATCGTGTCGAGCTTGCACGACGGCATGAATCTCGTCGCCAAGGAGTTCGTGGCGGCACGGGACGACGAGCAGGGCGTGCTCATCCTCTCGGCCTTCGCGGGCGCGTCCCGCGAGCTGTCCGAGGCGCTGATCGTCAATCCCTACAATGCCCATGCCATGGGCGAGGCCATCAACCGCGCGCTGACCATGCCGCAGAACGAGCAGCGCGAGCGGATGCGGCTGATGCGCGATCAGGTCAAGGAACGCAACGTCTATCGCTGGGCCGGCCAGATGCTGCTGGCCTCCTCCCGCCTGCGCAAGCAGCAGCGGATCAGACGATTGATTGCCAGGGGGCGGAGGCTTGCGCCGGTCAATGCGTGAAGCTCCTGCAGGACAAGGTCCGATGCCTGACGTGAATGAGGATTATGCTCTGTTTCTCGATTTCGACGGGACCCTCGTCGATATCGTCGAGCGCCCCGATGCGGTTGCCGTGGACGCGGCCTTGCCCGATGTCCTCACCAGGCTGCAGAGGCGGCTCGGCGGTGCGCTTGCGATCATCAGCGGCCGCCCCGTCGATTTCCTCGACGGACGCCTCGTGCCTCATGTGTTCGATATGGCGGGGCTTCATGGGCTCGAGCATCGCATTGCCGGGCGGCTCTCCATGTGCGATCCCGACGAGCACCCGGCCTTGCGTGAGTTGGTCGGGCGCCTGGGCAAGATTGTTGCCGACAAGGAGGGCATCCTGATCGAGGACAAGGGCTGCTCGGTCGCCATTCACTGGCGCCTCGCCCCCCATGAGAAGGATTTCGCCTTGGCGACCGCCCACGCGGCCGTCGAAGCGCTGGGCCCGGATTATCGTGTTCAACACGGAAAAGCTGTGGCAGAAATCCTTCCCTCGGCGGCGGGAAAGGGCAAAGTGATCGAGAGATTCCTCCACGAATCTCCCTATAAGGGACGGCGCCCGATCTTCGTCGGCGACGACCTGACCGACGAGAACGGCTTTAAGACCGTGAATGCACATGGCGGCTTGTCCGTGCGCATCGGAGCGGGGGACACCATTGCCAAGGTCCGCCTTGGAACGCCTGCGGATTTGCGACATTGCCTGTCCACGTGGGCTTTCGAAGGGATTCTGCCTTTTAAAGGGGATGATTGCTGATATGAGTTCGCTAGATCTTGCCGTTATCGGCAATTGCACGATTTCGGCCCTGGTGGATCGCCGCGCGCAGATCGTCTGGAGCTGCTTTCCCCGCTTCGACGGCGATCCCGTCTTTTCCGCTCTGCTCGACAGCCCCGAGGGCCAGACCGATGCGGAGCAGAAGGGCGTCTTCGCCATCGACATGGTCGGCATGGTCAGCTGCGAGCAGACCTATCTCCAGAACACGGCAGTTCTCGTCTCGCGCATGACGGATTCCTTCGGCAACATTCTCGAAGTCACCGATTTCGCGCCCCGCTTCAAGCATTACGACCGCACCTTCCGCCCGCCGATGCTGATCCGCCGGGTTCATCCGGTGAAGGGACGTCCGCGCATCCGGGTCAGGCTGCGGCCCCATTACGATTGGGGCGGCTGCCCGCCGAACCTGACCCGCGGCAGCAATCATCTGCGCTTCGTGGGGCCGGCCTATTCGCTGCGGCTCACCACCGACGCTTCCGTGTCCTACATCCATGACGAGCGTCCTTTCGTGGTGGACCGGCCCCTGTCCTTCTTCTTCGGGGAGGACGAACCGCTCCGGTCCGAAACGGATTCCACCGCCCGGGCCTTTCTCGACAGCACCGTCGACTTCTGGCGCGACTGGGTGCGCTCGCTCTCCATACCCTTCGACTGGCAGGAGGCGGTCATCCGCGCCGCCATCACGCTCAAGCTGTGCAATTACGAGGAAACGGGCGCCATCGTGGCGGCGCTGACCACCTCGGTGCCGGAAGCGCCGCACACCAAGCGCAATTGGGATTACCGCTATTGCTGGCTGCGGGATGCGTATTTCGTCATCCAGGCGCTCAACCGGCTCGGCACCACCAAGACGATGGAGGAATACCTCACCTACATCACCAACATCGTCGACGACATGGAGGCCGTTCCCGACCAGAAGGACATGCCGCCGCTCTTCAGCATCACGCGCTCGCCGGACCTGGACGAGCGGGAGGCGACGGCTCTTGCCGGCTACCGCGGCATGGGTCCCGTGCGCGTCGGCAACGCCGCCTATACGCAGATCCAGAACGACGCCTATGGCAGCATCGTCCTGGCCTCCGTTCACGCCTTCCTCGACAAGCGCCTGATCCGCACCGGCAACCGCGCGTTGTTCGCCCATCTGGAGAAGCTGGGACACCGGGCCATCGAGGTCTTCGACCAGCCGGATGCCGGCCCGTGGGAGCTGCGCACCAAGGCGGCCGTGCACACCTTTCCGAGCGTGATGTGCTGGGCGGCCTGCGACCGTCTTGTGAAGGTCGCCGAAGCCATGGGCCGCGAGGACCGGGCCGCCTTCTGGCGCGAGAACGCCGAGCATATGCACCGGGTTATCGACGAGCGCGCTTACAACCCCGACACGGGCACCTTCGTGTCCTCCTTCGACGGTGAGCATCTCGACGCAACGCTCCTCCTCCTGGCCGAACTCGATTTCGTGAAACCCGACGATCCGCGCTTCATCGCCACCGTGGACGCGGTGGGCGCGAAGCTGAGGCGCGGCGATCTTCTGCTGCGTTATGATGTGGAAGACGATTTCGGCCTCATGCATACGGCTTTCATGATCTGCGGCTTCTGGTACGTCGATGCGCTGAATGTCATCGGGCGCAAGGACGAGGCCAAGGAACTCTTCGAGCACATCCTGAGTTTGCGCAATTCCTTCGGACTCTTCTCCGAGGATGCGGACTTCACGACCGGAGAGCTGTGGGGGAACTTCCCCCAGACCTATTCCATGGTGGGTCTCATCAACTCCGCCGTGCGGCTGAGCCGGAGCTGGGAAGAGGCCTTCTGACCCTTGTGTCATGAGGCTTGTGGCGAGAGGCGGAAAGGACGATAGGCTTCGATGTTCGCATTCCCTGTTCTTCTCGGCGATATCGGCGGCACCAATGCCCGCTTCGCCGTTCTGCCTGCGCCCGGGGCGTCCGTTCAGCTGTTGCCGCGCACGCTGACGGCGCAGACGCCCGATCCGGTCGGAGCGATCAGGATTGCGCTCGAAGCCTATGAGGGACCTGCGCCCCGCTCGGCCATCATCGCGGTGGCGACGCGGGTGGATGCCCCCGCGATCCGTCTCACCAACGCCCATTGGGTGATCGATGCGCAGGCCATCGGTCGGGCACTCGATCTCGAGCGCGTGAGTCTCGTCAACGACTACACCCCCGTGGCCTCATCGGTGGATGTGCTCGACGAGGCGCGCGGCGATCTCGCGCCCCTCGGAACCTTCGCTCCTCCCAAGCCCGGCCCGCGCGTGGTGCTGGGTCCCGGTACGGGCCTGGGCGCAGGAGCGCTGATGCCCGTGGAAGACCGCTTCGCCATCCTGGCAACGGAGGCCGGGCACGTGGAGTTCGGCCCCACGACCGACGAGGAGACGGCCCTGTGGCCCCATCTGGAACGGGTCGGCGGACGGGTCACCGCGGAAGTCGTTCTGTCCGGCCCCGGCCTGTTCCGCATCGCCAAGGCGCTCGCTGTGCACCGCTGCGTCGATTGTCCCTTCACGATCCCCAACGACGTGCTGGCATCCGCCCGCGAGGGTGATCCGCTGGCCAAGGATGCGTTGTCCCTCTTCTCGCGCTTCCTCGGCCGTTTTGCCGGCGATCTGGCGCTGACCTTCGAATCCTCCGGCGGTGTCTTCATCGCCGGCGGCATCGCGCCCCGCATGGTCGACATTCTCCAGGCCGGGGATTTCCGCGAGGCGTTCGACCGGAAGGCGCCGCACGATGCCTGGGCGAGCAAGGTGCCGGTTTACGCCATCGTCAATCCGGAGCCGGCCCTGGAGGGACTTGCCGCCATCGTGTCGAATCCGCAGCGCTTCGTCTTCCAATCCCAAGGGTGGCAGGCTACCTGACAGGTCCCGCCTGAAACATGGGAGCCGTGTCATTCCCATGTCTGCCATCGATTGTTGAGTCATGAGAACAGAACAGATCGCCCTTTCGCCCCTCGCCCCCGGGGCGGACCTGTCGTTGACGGTCCAGCGCTTCGGTCCGGAAGGGGCTCGCCCCCGCGTCTATATCCAGGCCTCGCTCCATGCCGACGAGATCCCCGGCATGATCGCGGCCCATCACCTGCGCGAGCGCCTGACGGCGCTCGAGGCCGAGGGGAGGATCAAGGGTGAGATCATCCTCGTGCCGTCCGCCAATCCCATCGGCCTTGCCCAGAGAGTCCTGGGGGACCCCATCGGCCGCTTCCATCTGGCCGACGGGGTCAATTTCAACCGCGGCTATCCCTACCTCGTCCCGAAGGTCGCGGAGCGGATCGAGGGCAAGCTCACGAAGGATGGTGAGGCGAATGTCCGCCTGATCCGCGAGGCTCTGCGGGCCGAGCTCGATGCCTGGGAGCCGTCCAATCCGGCGGATGTCATGAAGAAAGCGCTGCTGGGTCTGGCCCAGGAGGCCGACACCGTGCTCGACATGCACTGCGACTCCGAGGCCGTGGTGCATCTCTACACCCACACCCGTTCGGCCGAGGAATTCGCCCCGCTCTCGGCGCTCATCGGCTCCCACGCCTATCTCATCGCCGATGTCTCGGGCGACGAGCCCTTCGACGAAGCCTGCAGCCGCCCCTGGGCCGAACTCGCCGACCGGTTCCCCGATCATCCGATCCCGTTCGGCTGCCATTCGACGACCTTGGAGTTTCGCGGCGAGCGCGACGTGGACCATGAGACGGCGCGAGCCGATGCCGCCGCGTTGATCGATTACATGATCCTGCGCGGTGCCGTTGGCGGTGAAGCCCCTCGGGTGCCCGAGGCTCTCTGCCGGGCAACCCCGCTGGCTGCCTCCGAGCCGGTCCAGGCTCCGGCCTACGGCATCCTGGTGTTCAAGGTCGAGGTGGGGGAAAAGGTGAAGGAGGGCGAGGCGATCGCCGAGGTGATCGATCCGCTGACTGGCACCGTAGTCCTCGCCAAGGCTCCCTCCGACGGCGTGATGTTCGCCCGGGTGGCCGTGCGCTTCGTCACGAAAGGAATGCGGATCGCCAAGGTTGCCGGCACGACCGCCAAGCGGACGGGCAAGCTGCTCGGGGCGTAGAAGCTGTCAGCGCCTGACGTATGCTCACCTCTTCGTCATCACCGGGCTTGTCCCGGCCATGACGTGAGAGAGGAATGACTGTCCGGACTTTTTGGTAGGACCAGCCCTCCGAAAACAAAAAGAAAGGCCGCCCCGAGAGGCGGCCTTTCCATTGTCGGTTCCACGGCCCGTTGAGAGCCGGCCATTTTGTGCTTACGCACCAATCTCGGCAGAGGCCAAGATCCAGGTCACGGCAACCGGGGACCGTAGGGTATGACAATGAGACACTGGATCACCTCCTTTCGTTGTTGACGGGAAACCCCCATATGGGTTGAGAAGAGCACAACGGAAGGGCGGGGCGCTGCGGCGTTCTGTCCCTTAACCTTCGTTCCCAGAGAAATTTTAAACCGCCATGACCGATCTTCCGGCCCCCGTGGGTCGCCGCCGAACCTTTGCGATCATCTCCCACCCGGACGCGGGCAAGACCACGCTCACCGAAAAGCTCCTGCTCTTCGGGGGCGCGATCCAGCTCGCCGGCGAGGTGAAGGCCAAGAAGAACCGCGTCTCCACCCGGTCCGACTGGATGGGCATCGAGAAGGAGCGCGGCATCTCGGTCGTGACCTCGGTCATGACCTTCGAGTACGGCGGCTGCGTCTTCAACCTGCTCGACACGCCGGGCCACGAGGACTTCTCGGAGGACACCTACCGGACGCTGACCGCCGTCGACTCGGCCATCATGGTGATCGACGCGGCCAAGGGCATCGAGGCGCGCACCCGCAAGCTCTTCGAAGTCTGCCGCATGCGCGACATCCCGATCGTGACCTTCATCAACAAGATGGACCGCGAGGCGCGCAATCCCTTCGACCTGCTCGACGAGATCGAGAAGACGCTGGCTCTCGATACGTCTCCGGTCACCTGGCCGATCAGCCAGGGCAGGAGCTTCGCCGGCACCTTCGATCTGCGCCGCAACATGGTCCGGCGCATCGACACGGACGAGGAGCCGACGGAGGTCTCGGGGTCGGACGATCCGAAGCTCCTGAGCCTGCTGCCGCCGGAAGAGGCCGATGCCTGGCAGGAGGAGGTCTCCCTCGCCCAGGAAGCCTGCAAGCCCTTCGACCTTCAGGCCTTTCGCGAGGGTCACCTCACACCCGTGTTCTTCGGCTCCGCGTTGCGCAATTTCGGCGTGCGCGACCTCATCGACGCTCTCGCCTCCTATGCGCCGCCCCCGCGCGGCCAGGAGGCCGACAAGCGCCTCGTCGAGGCGGGCGAGGGCCGCATGACCGGCTTCGTGTTCAAGATCCAGGCCAACATGGATCCGAACCACCGCGACCGCATCGCCTTCATGCGAATCTGCTCGGGAAAACTCCAGCGCGGCATGAAGGTGAAGCTCGTGCGCACGGGCAAGCCCATGAGCCTGAACTCGCCGCAGTTCTTCTTCGCCCAGGACCGGGCGATCGCCGACGAGGCCTGGGCGGGCGACGTGGTCGGCATCCCGAACCACGGCACTCTGCGCATCGGCGATACGCTCACGGAGGGCGAAGACATCATCTTCCGCGGCGTGCCGAGCTTCGCGCCGGAAATCCTGCGCCGCATCAAGCTGCAGGACGCCATGAAGGCCAAGAAGCTGCGCGAGGCCCTGCAGCAGATGGCCGAGGAGGGCGTCGTGCAGCTCTTCGTTCCGCAGGACGGCTCCGGCGCCATCGTGGGCGTGGTCGGCGCGCTGCAGCTCGACGTGCTCAAGGAACGTCTGGGGGCCGAATACGGCCTGCCGATCGATTATGAGCCGACGCGCTTCTCCATCTGCCGCTGGATCACGGCGGACGATCCGCGAGAGCTCGACAAGTTCATCGAGGGCCACCTGTCGTCCATGGCGCGCGACCTCGACGATGCGCCCGTGTTCATGGCGCCGAACATGTTCAACCTTCAGTACGAGGTCGACCGCTACAAGGCGATCCAGTTCTCGGACGTGAAGGANGGCGCGCGACCTCGACGATGCGCCCGTGTTCATGGCGCCGAACATGTTCAACCTTCAGTACGAGGTCGACCGCTACAAGGCGATCCAGTTCTCGGACGTGAAGGATTATCAGAAGAAGGCGGCTTAGAGCATCGGACCCAAAAGGGGATTCCACTTTTGGGTTTCATCTGATGCTCATGTCCAACCGGCGCATCGTGCGGACGCGGCCCTTCGCGTCCGCACGATGCGCCGCCTTCCTTCTATGGAGAGGCCCGGCGCCGGCCGCAAACTTGCGGCGGAGCCCGGGCCTCCGTATATTCGGCACCGGATGCCCGAGAGGCGTCAGTTTCGACAGGATGTGCGCCGCAATGGATTTCAACCCGACAGCAATGCCGCTCTGCCTTGCCACTGGGGAAATCCATATCCATGCCTGTCTCGATCACTCTCTCCCATGTTTCATGGTCCGCGCCTGACGGCCGTTCACTCCTTTCCGATCTCGACCTGAGTTTCGGCTCGGAACGGACGGGGCTCGTCGGCCGCAACGGCGTCGGCAAGACCACGCTCCTCAAGCTGATCTCCGGCGAACTGCGCGCCCATTCCGGGACGGTCGCCGTCCATGGCAGCCTGGGGCTCCTGCGCCAGATCGTTCAGGTCGATCCGGCCGAGACCATCGCGTCCCTGTTCGGTGTCGACGACGCCCTGGCCCTCCTGCGCCGCGCCGAGGCCGGCGAAGCCACGGCCGAGGAGCTAGCCCATGCGGATTGGACCCTGGAGGCCCGCATGGCATCCGCCCTCGCGCGTGTCGGCCTCGACGCGCGGCCGGACACGCCTCTCTCGAGCCTGTCAGGCGGCCAGAACACGCGGGCTCGCCTCGCGGCGCTCGTCCTCGCGGAGCCCGACGTCCTGCTTCTTGACGAGCCGACCAACAACCTCGACCGAGATGGACGTCAGGCCGTGATCGACCTCCTTGCCGGTTGGCGGGGAGGGGCGATCGTCGTCAGCCACGACCGGGCACTGCTCGACATGATGGATGCCATCGTCGAGCTGACCTCGCTCGGTGCCACGCGCTATGGCGGCAACTGGAGCCAGTACCGCGAAAGCAAGGCTCTGGAACTCGGGGCAGTCCGGCGCGATCTGGCGGATGCCGAGAAGCGCGTTGCCGAGATCGACCGGAAAGCACAGGAGACCGCCGAGAGAAAGGCGCGCAAGGACGGGACGGCCCAGAGAAAGCGCGCCAAAGGCGACATGCCGCGCATCCTCATGAACGGGCTGAAGAATCGAAGTGAGGAAACGGACGGCAGGAACGCCCGCCTGACCGAAAGCCGCCGCGCCGAGGCCCGCGAGGCCGCCGCCGTGGCGCGCGAGCGCATCGAGATCCTGCAGCCGTTTTCCGTGGTGCTGCCGCCGACGCATCTGCCGGCCGGCAGGACGGTTCTCGCCATCGATGCCGCAAGCGTCGGCTACGAACCGGAGCGGCCGATCCTGCGCGACTTGTCCTTCGCCATCACCGGGCCGGAGCGCGTCGCCGTCACCGGGCCGAACGGTTCCGGCAAGACGACGTTGCTCGCCCTCGTCACCGGGCAGCTGCAGCCCTGGAGCGGACGCGTGAGGGTCATGACCGAATTCGCGCTGTTCGACCAGCGGGTGAGCCTGCTCGACGCGTCTGCCTCGATCCGCGACAACTTCCGCCGCATCAACCCTGGGGCGGACGAGAACGCGTGCCGGGCGGCCCTGGCCCGGTTCATGTTCCGGGCCGATGCGGCGCTGCAGATCGTCTCGACCTTGAGCGGCGGGCAGTTGCTGCGGGCGGGGCTCGCCTGCGTGCTGGGCGGGCCGAGACCTCCCGCTCTGCTGATCCTCGACGAGCCGACGAACCATCTCGACATCGATTCCATCGAAGCGGTCGAGGCCGGGTTGAGGGCCTATGACGGGGCCCTGCTGATCGTCAGCCACGACGAGACCTTCCTGGAAGCCATCGGGATCTCGCGCAGGCTGGATCTCTCGGATCCGGGGGACTGACCGGGAAGGACCCGGCTCAGGCCGCCAGCTTGCGCTCGGCGTAGCGCTCCTGCACCTGGGCAATGTTCTCGATGGTCGGCAGGCTCGCCTCGTTGCCGAGGTGCTGGATGGCATGGGCCGAGGCGGCGCGGGCGAAGATGAAATGCTCCCGCCAGGGCAGGTCGGGACGGGCCATGGCGGAATAGACATAGGCGCCGTGGAAGATGTCGCCGGCGCCGTTGGTGTCCACCACCGCCTCGCCGGGCACGTTGAGGGCCGGCAGGACGCCTTCCTGGCCGGTCTCGTCGTACCAGACAAGGCCGCGCTCGCCCAAGGTCACGCCGCCGATCTTGCAGCCGCGGCTCTTGAGGTAGCCCAGCATTCCGGCCGGGGTCAGGTCCATCTGCTCGCAGAGGCGTTCGGCCACGATGGCCACGTCGATGAATTCCAGGAGCTCGTGCGTGTTGGAGCGCAGGCCGCCGCCGTCGAGGGAGGTGAGGATGCCGGACTCGCGGCAGATCTTGGCATAATGCATGGCCGCATCGGCTTGGTGGCCGTCGAGATGCAGGGCCCTGCAGCCCTGGAGGTTCAGCGGCGGCACGGGGTGCAGATAGTGATCGTCGCGGCAGCGGACGATGGCACGCTTGCCGCCCCGCGGCATGATGAAGGAAAGGGACGATTCGTGGACCTTCCGGTGATGGACCGAGATGCCGTATTTCGCCGCCATGTCGATGAACATGCGGCCGAGCCAGTCGTCCGCGATCGAGGTCAGGAGATCGGGTGGCAGCCCCAGCTTCGCGCAGGCGAAGGCGGCCGTGACCGCATTGCCGCCGAACGAGATCGCATAATCCCGCGCCACGGTTTTCTCGTCTCCGGTCGGAAGCTCGTCCGCCAGGAAGGTCACGTCGATATAGGTCTGGCCCACGAAGAGAGCATGCATCGCAAAATTCGTCTTGGATCTGGTTTCGCCGCTGGAGTCTTGGACGAGCAGGGCCGATTAGGCAAGATCTTCCGGTCTGGCAGGCTTGTGGGTCTGGATTGCAAAGAGATGAGAGTCTCGCCGTTCCATGTCATCACCGGCCTTGTGCCGGTGATCCCGATCAGAGGGGCGCTTTTCCTAATCGAGATGGCCGGGACGAGCCCGGCCATGACGGGAGGGTGTCATCCCTGGCGAGCCGGATGCCAGGGAAGGGGATTCACAACCCCGGCCTGGCGCTAGAGCATCGGACCCAAAAGTGGAATCCAATTTTGGGATTGAATCCGATGCTCCACTCTTTGGATAGCGCATCGTTCTGCGCGGACCCAGAGGGCCGCGTCAGCGAAAACCGGGTCCACTTTTCACTGGCGTGGCCCTTCGGGGCCGCACGATGCGCTGGAGGACCCGTCACGCCTTGTTGAGCGTCGCGGCCAGGCGTGCCGCCGTCAGCGCCGCGTCCAGATCGGTCGCGATGAATTCGACGGGAGCGGCCAGCCGCCTCCGGAAGGCGTCAGACAAGACGGGGTGAAGCCGTGCCGTCCCACCCACCAGGGTCACGGGCCGGGGGCCCAGACGCTTGATGAGAGCATTCGCGAGGCGGGCCAGTTCCTCGCCCGCGTCCCTCAAGATGGCCAGGGCCGTTGCATCGCCGGCCTGGGCCGCCTCGCCCACGGCGCGGGCGAGCGAGCCGATCTTGCCGCGGTCGCCGCCATAGACGAAGGACCGCACGATGTTCCAGTCGGTCCCGCCCAGCGCCTTGGCCAGACAGGTGCCGAGCGTCGTCGTCCAGCCCGTGCCGGGGCCTTCCTCTTCGGCGCGCAGGACAGCCCTGAGGGCCTCACGGGCGATCCAGAAGCCGGAGCCGCCATCGTCGATCAGGTTCCCGCGCCCGCCGACCCGGATGACCTCCTTGGCCTCGGACAGGTAATAGCCGATGGAGCCGGTGCCGCTATAGACCAGGATGCCTTCGCCGAGGGCGAAATAAGCCAGGTAGGCGATCCACATGTCTTCCGCGACGAAGACCTTGTCGGGAGAGAGCTCGAAGGTTTCGGCGAACAGGGCGCGCATGGTCGCTTCAGCCGGCGTGTCGCGGGTCAGTCCCGTGATGCCGGCGATGATGCCCAAGGGGCGACCCGTCTTCATCACCGCCTGGGTCATGTCGAGGACAATCTGCCGGGCGCGCTCCTCGGCGGCGGCGGAGAAGAGATGGCCGGTCAGGGGAGCGACGGAGCCCTGGGCGATGCATCGGCCACTTGCATCCGCCAGCCGCCAGCGCGTGGCGGTGCCCCCCGCGTCGATGCCAAGCCCCAGCCCCATGACCCCTTGCCTCTTCTTTCAGCCGGTCACCCGGCCGGCCCGTTATGTCGTCCTTATTAGGGAGACTTCGAGAAGTTTAGGGAGACTTGGAGAAGTCTGCCAGGGCTTTGCGCAGATTGCCGCCGTTTCGTTCGAGCGCGCCGCGCGCTTCCGCCGGGCCGGCGCCCAAGGCGATGAGGACGGCCGTTTTCAGGTCGCCGTCCGATTGCCGGATCGCCTCGATGGCCGTGGCATCGTCGCAATCGGTGATCTGCGAGACCATGATCTCGCTGCGCCGGCGCAGCTTGGCGTTCGTCGCGCGCATGTTGACCATCAGGCCGCGATAGACCCTGTCGAGGCGCACCATGATCAGGGTCGAGAGCAGGTTGAGGATGATCTTCTGCGCCGTGCCCGCCTTCATGCGTGTCGAGCCGGCGATCACCTCCTCGCCGGTATCGGCGAGAATCGGGTGGGAGCAGGCTTCGAGAATGGGCGTGTCGGGATTGTTGGAGATGCCGATGGTCTGTGCGCCGCGGGAGGCCGCCTCCTTCAGGGCCGCGATGGTGAACGGTGTCTGGCCGCTGGCCGCGACACCGATCACCACGTCGTCGGGGCCGATATTGTTGTTGCGGATTCCGGCAATGCCTTCCTCGACCGAATCCTCGGCGTTTTCGACGGCCTGCATAATGGCGCCCGTGCCGCCGGCGATCAGATAGACCACCCTTTCATCGGGCCAGTTGAAGGTCGGCGGCAGTTCCGTTCCATCCTGGACGCCGATGCGGCCCGAGGTGCCGGCGCCCGCATAGACGAGCCGTCCGCCGCGGCGCAGGCGCTTGACCGCCTCTTCCGCCGCCGCCGCGATGGCCGGGAGGGACGGCCTGACGGCTGCCACCGCCGAGAGCTGACCTTCGTAGAAGGCCGAGAGAACGTCGAGGCTCGGCCAGGTGTCGAGATCCTGGTAGCGGGTACTGAAATGTTCTGTCGCCATTATACCAACTTTCTTCCAGACCAGTATAGGACCAGTTGGCAGCCGCAACAATGGCCCGCAGGGCGATCAGGCGAGAGGAACAGTCAACTTTCTGTTGGCATCCTTAAAGTCGCTACCGTCGGTCGAACAACGCGATCACCTGCTCGCCCGTTGCACGGCGAAGCGCCAGGATTCCGCTGTCCTTGTGCCGGCTCGGATGGACGCGGTTGGTGAGCAGCGACCAAGCAAGACCGCGGTCGAAATCGATCCAGAGTCCGGTGCCCGTGAAGCCCGTATGACCGATGGTATCGGGAGAGCAGGAATCGCCTCCGTGCCAGCCGGGATGGAAGCCCTCCCAGCCGACCGTGCGCTTCTCCGATTGACGCGTGCGGATGGCCTCGATGGAATCGGGCGAAAGGGCGGAGCCGTCGAACAGCGAGTGAGCGAAATCGAGCACGCCGTCGATGGTTCCGAACAGTCCCGCATGGCCCGAGGCGCCGCCGAGGGCGAAGGCGTTCTCGTCATGCACCTCGCCCCGGATCACGCGTCCGCGCCAGGTGTCTCTTTCCGTTGCGGCGCAGAGTTTCGGATCGGGCCGGAACGAGAGCTTTTCAGGCAGGGGCTGATCGATCAGCGCCTGACCCGTGATGCGCTCGATGGCGATGCCGAGCAGCATGAAGTTGATGTCGGAATAGACCGGCGGACCGGCCTGCCAGACGCGCTGCAGGATGAAGGCCCGCAAGGTGTTCGGGTCCTGGCCGTAGGTGTAGAGCGGCTCGACCGCGGGCAGATGCGTCTGGTGCGCCAGACATTGACGGAACGTAAGGCGCCGCTCGACCGCGTTCATGTCGTATTGGCGCAGATCCGGGATGACCGTCACCAGTGGATCGTCGAGGGATATCCTGCCTGCTTCGACCAGTTGCAGAATGCGCGTCGTCGTGAAGATCACCTTGGTCAGGGACGCAAGGTCGAACCATGTTTCACGGGAAACAATGTCCCGCTCCGGCTCGATCTGCGCATGTCCCGCCCATTGCACGGCACGCTCGCCGCCGGCCGTGACGATGCCGAGCACCGCGGCCGGAATGTTGCCGTCGCGAATGGAGGCGGCGGCAGGCGCGAAGGCTTGTTCGATCAGAGCAGACGGAGCCATGGCAGGATCACGCGGCGCGGTGCAGTTCGCCGCCCGGCATGGGATGCGGCACGCCCGTCGTGGTGGGCAGGCTCAGGGGCAGCCCGAGCGTGGATCTCACGGCGAGATAGCCGAAGGCCTGGGCCTCCAGGAAGTCGCCGTCCCAGCCCACCGCCTCGACCGGATCGACGGCGACGCCCAGTTCCTCGTGCAGGCGCGTCATGAAATGGGCATTGCGCCGCCCGCCGCCGGTGACGAGCCAGCGTTGCGGCGCGCGCGGAACATGGCGCAGCGAGGCGATGACGGATTGAATGGTGAACTCCGCCAAGGTGGCGGCACCGTCCGCATCTGACAGCGCCTCCACACCCTTGGCGCGGGCGTGGAAGTCCTGACGGTCGAGGGATTTCGGGGCAGGGCGGTCGAAGAACGGGTTGTTCATGAACTCCGCGACGAGCGTCGTGTCCGCTTTGCCGGAGGCGGCCAATTGTCCATTCTCGTCGAAGCTCAGGCCCCGACGGCGCAGGATGAAATCGTCGAGCAGCGCGCTCGCGGGGCCGGTGTCGAAGGCGATCACCACGTCGCCGTCGATATAGGTGACGTTCCCGACGCCGCCGAGATTGAGGATCATGACGGGCTGGGCGAGCTTGCTCGCCAAGGCGCGGTGATAGAGCGGAACGAACGGCGCGCCTTCCCCGCCCGAGGCCACATCGGCGTGACGGAAGCGATAGACGGTGTCGATGCCGAGCGCCGATGCCACCCGGTCGCCGAGGCCGAGCTGGCGCGTGAAGCGCGCTTCAGGCCGGTGGTAGACGGTCTGGCCGTGGAAGCCGATCAGGCTCACGTCACTGGCGGCAATTCCGGCTTCCGTCATGAAGCGCCGGATCGCCACGATATGGGCATCCGTCACCGCCTGCTCGAGATCCTGAAGCGGCTCGCTCTGGGCACGCGCCGGCTCGGCGACCAGCGCCTGGAGAGTCTTTCTCAAATCCTCCGGATACGAGAAGGTCCGCCCGGGTCCGGGCCTCACGACGGTATCGCCGTCCGTCTCCACGACGGAGACGTCGATCCCGTCCATGGACGTGCCGCTGATCACGCCGATGGCCTTGACGATGGGGCGTTGCGTCATTTGATGCTCCGGGATGCTCTCGTTGATCCGCCGACCATAGCACAGGCCGTGAGGGGGTCCAGAGTGGTATGAGATTGGACCATGACAGGTTCCCGGCGATGGCCTATAAACCTCTGGCGGCTTCCAAGGGAGAAATGACGCATGGTCAGGTCAGCACTGCGCAGCGCAATCGGTGCAGGTTTCATGGTGGCGGCGATGGCTTCCGCTTCGGCTCAGGTTCTGGAGATCGGCGTGGATAATGGCCCGACGGGCCTCGATCCGCATCTCATCACCGCCTTTCCGAGCTTCATGGTGGTGAACGGCAACATCTACGAGGGCCTCACTGCCATCGACAAGGACTTGAAGACCATCCCGGGCCTTGCCGAGTCCTGGACCGTGTCGTCAGACGGCAAGACCTATACCTTCAAGCTGCGCCCGGGCGTGACATTCCACGATGGCTCCGCCATGGAGGCCGAGGATGTGGTGTCCACGATCAAGCGCCTGCTGAGCAAGGACATCGCGTCGCCGCTGGCAAGCCGCCTCTCCGCTGTCGAGAGCGCCAACGCGGTCGATGCCACCACCGTGGAACTGAAGCTCAAGGAGCCGTCTGCGGCTCTTCTGAGTTCGCTCGCCACCATTGCCATCGTGCCGAGCGCCATGGAGGCGAACAAGGATGCCCTGCAGAAGGCGCCGGTCGGCACCGGCCCGTACAAGTTCCAGGAATGGCAGCCGAACGGCTTCATCCTGCTCACCAGGAACGAGGCCTATTGGGACAAGGGACTGCCGAAGCTCGCAGGACTGAAGTTCAACATCGTGCCGGAATCGGCGACCCGTCAGGTGGGCTTGAGCAACGGGCAATATGCGCTGCTGCCCAACATCGACGCCGCCACAGCGCTCCAGCTCAAGGGCAAGCCGAACGTGAAGCTCTCCGAGACCATGGATCTCGCCTACACGCTCATCGGCATGAACGTGTCGAAGCCTCCCTTCGACAACCCGAAGGTGCGTGAGGCGGTGAACTACGCCATCAACCGCCAGGAGATCGTGGACGCGGCCCTCTTCGGCGCCGGCGTCCCGGGCGGCCCGCTCTCGCCGGCCCTGAAATCCTGGGCGCTCGATGTGAACCAGTTCGCCTGCTACAAGCCCGATCCTGCCAAGGCGCAGGCCCTCTTGAAGGAGGCGGGCGTGGCAACGCCCGTCGCCGTCACCATGAAGGTCCTGCCGCGTCAGGACATCAAGGACATCGCCCAGGTGGTGCAGGAGCAACTGAACAAGGCAGGCTTCAAGGTCGAGCTGATCAACCAGGAGCAGGGCCAGTTCATCCAGGATTGGCGCAACAGCAACTTCGACCTGTTCGCGTCCCTCAATGCGGGGCAGCCCGATCCGGATGATTATTTCTACCGCACTTTCCGCACGGGCGGTTCGACCAACGTGTTCAAATACTCCGATGCGGAGATGGACGGACTGCTCGATCAGGCCCGCACCTCTCAGGATCAGGCCGCGCGGAAGGCAGCCTATGACAAGGTGCAGCAGAAGCTCGCCTGCTCGGGCCCGGTGGCGCATCTGACCTACGGCACCCTGTTCTCGGCCATGAACAGCAAGCTGCAGGGCTTCGACACGATGCCGAACCGCTCGCTCCTGAGTCTGCGCAGCGCGTCCTACTGAACATCCTTCATCGTCCCGGCGCTGTCTTCGTATGGCGCCGGGATCTTTCTTGAAAAGAGCCTGGCTGAATGAACCGCGTCCTGCTCGCACGCTTCATCGATCTCGTCATCGTCCTTTTCGGCGTATCGATCATCGTGTTCCTGATGATCCGGATGATCCCCGGCGATGCGGTGGCGATCATGCTGGGAGCCAATACCGAGATCACGCCCGAGCGCATGGCAGAGCTCAACCGTCGTGTCGGGCTCGATCGCCCCATCGTCGAGCAATACCTGCTCTGGGCCGGCTCTGCGCTTCGCGGCGATTTCGGCACCTCCCTCTGGACGGGCCGCCCGGTCGCGAGCGAGATTCTCCTGCATCTGTGGCCGACGCTGGAACTCACCTTCCTGTCGCTCGTCATCGGCGCGGTTCTCGCCGTTCCGGTCGGCTGCCTGATGGCGCAGACGCGTGGCGGCGCGGCCGATGTTGCCATGCGGGTGACTGCCATCGCCGGGCTGACGATTCCCTCCTTCTGGCTCGGGATCGTGCTGATCCTGCTCCTCTCCAGCTGGGCGCCGGGATTTGCGTCCCTTGGCTATGTGCCCTTCTCGGAGGATCCCGTCGGCAATCTCCAGCGCATGGCGTTGCCTGCCTTCGCCCTGGCTCTGCCGATTCTCGCCAATCTCTCGCGCCTCGTGCGCTCGGCCATGCTCGACGCGCTGGGGCAGGATTACGTCCGCACCGCTCGGGCCAAAGGCCTGCCGGAGCGGCGCGTCGTCTACAAGCATGCCCTGCGCAACGCCCTGATCCCGTTCCTCACCAGCGTCGGCATCATGACCGGTTACCTGCTCGGCGGCGCGATCGTGGTCGAACAGGTCTTCGCCATTCCGGGCCTCGGGCGCCTGATCCTCGGCGCCATTGCCGAGCGCAACTATCCGCTGATCCAGGCCACGATCCTCGTGGTGACGGCAGGGTTCGTTTTCGTGAACTTCCTGGTCGACTTCCTCTACATCATCGTCGATCCCCGCGTGAGGGCCTGAGCCGTGTCGCGTCTGGCCAAGAACAAGCTTCTCGCCTTCGCCGTCGTCCTGGTGGCAATCCAGCTCATCCTCGCCGTTGGGGCGCCTTTGTTCGCACCCTATGATCCCATGGCGCAGAGCGTCGCGCGGCGTCTGCGGGCACCGACCGGATTGAACTGGTTCGGTACCGATCAATTGGGTCGTGACGTGCTGACGCGCATTCTCTACGGCTATCGCACGTCGCTGATCGCCTGCCTGCTCGCGGTCGGCATCGCGCTTCTCGCCGGCGGCGCGCTCGGCCTCGTCGCCGCCTATTATCGGGGCTGGCTCGACCGCATTATCATGCGCATCATGGACGTGCTCTTCGCCTTCCCGGTGATGCTGCTCGCCATCGGCATCATCGCCGTCCTGGGGCCTCACACCTACAGCGCGGCCGCCGCCATCGCGGTCGTCTACACGCCGATTTTCGCCCGCCTCCTGCGCGGTCCGGCTCTCGTCCTGTGCGAGAGCGAGTACGTGGCAGGAGCGAAGGCCATCGGGGCTTCGGATCCCCGCATCATCTTCCTGCACATCCTGCCGAACCTCGCCTCCGTCATCCTGGTCCAGACGAGCCTGCTGCTCTCCGCCGCCATCCTGGTTGAGGCTTCGCTCTCGTTCCTAGGGTTGGGCACGCAGCCGCCGACTCCGTCGCTCGGCCTGATGCTGTCGGAAGGCCGCAACTTCCTCATGCTCTCTCCCTGGAGCGCGATCTTCGCAGGCTTCGCCATCCTGTTCCTGTCCTTCGGCTTCAACCTCCTGGGCGATGCCCTGCGCGATACCCTCGATCCGCGCCTGAGAGGACAGCCGTGATCGTGCGGCCTGCCAGGGTCGAGGATATTCCGGTTCTGGCGACACTTGCCGAACGCTCCTATCGGGCGGCCTTTGCAGGCATTCTGGAGCAGGATGTGCTCACCGGCCGGAACGCCGCTTTCTTTGCCGAGCGCTTCGCCTCGTCATGGGCGCGCATGCTGGTTGCTCTCGAGCGCAAGACTCCCGTCGGATTCCTGCTCATGACCGACGGGCATATCGACATGCTGTTCATGGAACCCGCTGCCAGCGGCAGGGGTGGCGGTGCGGTGCTCTTGCGGGAGGCGGAAACTTTGGGTGCAAAGAGCCTTGAATGCTTTCGCGACAACCACGCCGCCCGACGCTTCTACGAACGTCATGGCTGGCGAGTGGAACGGGAATACGAGCGTGAGTTCGCCGGGCGCAGCCGCAGCTTCGTCCTTTATGAGAAGGGTTGATCGATGTCGGCCATAGACCTCACTCCAACGTCATCACCGGCCTTGTGCCGGTGATCTCGTTTCGGTGAGGCGCGGCGTTCTTTCAATCGGGATGGCCGGCACAAGGCCGGCCATGACGTTCGATGTTTGTGAGTAAGGAGAGGACGCAACACCCGCGCGCTCAGAGCGATATGACCCTGCCCGTCCGCACCGCCTCGTCGGCCGCCAGCACGATGCGCAGGGAGCGGACCGCATCGTTCATGTGATCCGTCAGATCCATATCCTCCCGGATCGCGTGCAGGAGAAAGCGCTGCTCCCGCTCGCAGAGGGCATCGTGGTCCGGCTCGTCCGTGGTGCCGATGCGCTCGTCCGCCTTCGCGAAGCTTCCGTCGTCCTTGAGGGCGGCATGGTGGAGCAGGATCTGGTTGGTCTTGGTGTGCGCGTTGATGTCGTCGGACCGGATGTCCCCGACCGTCTCGGCCATGACGATGCTCACGCTGCCTTTCGGACCGATCACGTCCTTCACGAAATAGGCCGTCTCGCTCATCATAGGCCCCCAGCCGGCCTCGTACCAGCCGACGGAGCCGTCATCGAAGGTCACGTGGAGATGGCCGTAATTGTACATCCCGGCCGGCATGTCCTCGGTCAGGCGCGTGCCGACCCCATGGACCTGCACGGGCTTCGCCTTCGTGATCTGGCACATGACGTCGACGTAATGCACGCCGCAATCGACGATGGGGGAGAGGGATTGCAGCAGGCGCTTGTGAGCCTCCCAGGCCGCTCCGCTCGATTGCTGATTGAGGTTCATGCGGAAGACCTGGGGGGTGCCGAGCGTCTTGGCGATTTCGATGAACTTGATCCAGGAGGGGTGGTGGCGGAGGATGTACCCGATCACGAGCTTGCGCTTCGTACGGATGGCCGTTTCGACGACACGCTCGGCATCCTTCACCGTATCGGCGAGCGGCTTCTCCACGAAGACGTGCGCGCCTGCTTCCATGGCGCGGATCGCATAGGGAGCGTGCGTGTCGGACCAGGTATTGATCGACACCACATCCGGCTTCGTGGCGGCGAGCGCTTCGTCGAAGTCGCTGAATCGCTGCGCCTCCTGCAAGGCGGCCGGAAGCCTCATACCTTCGATATTGCGCGTGCAGAGCCCCACGATGTCGTAGCCGTCGATCCGGCTGTAGGCGAGAGCATGGGACAGCCCCATGTTCCCGAGGCCGACCACGAGAACCCTTTGTGCGCTCATCGAACGATCCCTGTTCAGTTGCTGTTTCCGTTGATCCACGTCTGCCGCACCTGCAGGCTTTCGTCGAGCAGAACGAGGTCGGCACGATAGCCCGGTGCGATCCGGCCCAGCTCGTGATCGAGGCGCAGGAACTGGGCCGGGATCAGCGAAGCCATGCGCAGCACGTCCGGCAGAGCGAGGCTCAAGCGTTGCACGCTGTTGCGCACGGCGCACGCCATGTCGAGATCGGAGCCGGCGAGCGTTCCGTCCGCCGTGGTGAGCCGGCCATCCTTGCGGTAGATCGTACGGTCGTGGAGCTCGAAGCTCTCGAGGTCCGTGCCGGTCACCGCCATGGCATCGGTCACGAGCATCGTGCGCTCCATGCCCTTGGCCGCGATGGCAATCCTCAGGGCGGCGTCGCTCACGTGGTGCCCGTCGACGATCAGACCGCACCAGGTGTCCAGACTGTCGAGCGCCGCACCCACCGGGCCCGGATCGCGCCCGGCCAATGGCGGCATCGCGTTGTAAAGATGCGTGAAGCCCCGCAGGCCATGGCGGGTGGCCTCCATGACGGTTTCATAGTCGCTGGCCGTATGGCCGGCGCAGATCAGTACGCCTGCCGAGGCAAGGCGTGCGATCGCCTCCATGCTGTTGCGCTCGGGCGCCAGCGTCACGAGCGTGCGGCCCTCGCGCAAGGACGTCATGATCGCGATGTCCTCATCCTCCATCGGGCGCATGAAGCCGGGATTGTGCACGCCTTTGCGCTCGGGATTGATGAAGGGGCCTTCAAAGTGGATGCCGAGAACGCCTGGAACGCGCGCGGCCAAAGCTTCACGCATGGCCTCCACGGCTTCTCCCATCGCCTCACGGGTGTCCGTGATGAAAGTCGGCAGAAGGCCCGTGGTGCCATAGATCCTGTGAGCCTCGGCGATGGTCCTGATGCCGTCCACGGACCGCACGTCGTTGTAGAGCACGCCGCCGCCGCCATTGACCTGCACGTCGATGAAGCCGGGAGCCAGCAGGCCATCGATGCGGCGGCGCTCGATTCCGGCACCCAGATCCTGCTCACGAGGAAGACCGAGGACACGGCCGCTCGCGATAACGACGGCTCGGCCGTCGAGCATGTGCGCGCCGTCGAAGATGCGGGCTCCCACGAGGGCAATGGACATCAGACGGTCTCCGTCACCTTGCGCAAGCGCGGTGGATTGTCGGGATTGCGGCCGCGGCCCAAGGCGATGGCATTCACGAGAGGGTAGAAGCTCTGGATCAGAGCAATAGGCGCGAGATAGGGATGCGCGTCCTCGACCGGCGGCAGCATGACGGTGGCAGGGCCTTCGGCGGCACCGGCGACGATGACGGGCACGCCCTGCTCGTTCAGCTTCGTGACCAGATCGTTGACCCCGCTCAGGGTCTCGTCACGCTGGCTGAGCACCAGGATCGGGAAGTGATCGCCCGCAAGCGTCCACGGTCCGTGCATGAGTTCGGCGGCGCTCATCGCCTCCGCGTGAACGCCGGATGTCTCCTTGAGCTTGAGCGCGGCTTCCTGCGCGACGGCAAAGCCCACGCCGCGCCCGACGACGAACAGGTTGTCCGCTTCGGTCAGAGCCGGAAGCGCGGCCGACCAGTCGGCTGTGGAAGCCCGGGCGAGCACGTCCGGCAATGTCTCGAGGGCATCCAGAAGCTCCCGATCCTGCGACCAGTGCGCCACGAGCTGCAGTCCTGCAGCCAGAGCCGCGATGAACGACTTCGTGGCGGCCACACTCTTCTCAGGGCCCGCATGAAGCGGCAGCACGACCTCGCAGGTGGACGCGAGCGGCGAGGTCGTGTCGTTCACGAGCGCGACCGTCAGTGCTCCGTCGTCCCGTCCGGCTTGGGCGAGATTGAGAATGTCGGGGCTGCGGCCCGATTGCGACACGGCGAGGAACAGGGCGTCGCGCATGCGCGGGCGCGCCTCGTAGACGGACGTCACCGAAGGGCCGACGGACGCCGTCACGAGACCGGAATGAATTTCGAGAAGATATTTGACGAAGGTCGCCGCATTGTCGGAGCTGCCGCGTGCGCAGGTGACTGCGAAAGGCGGCGGGGAGGCGCGCAGGCGCTCGCCGAGCTCGCGGCACAGGGGCGCGTTGCTCGCGAGCAGGCGTGCGACCACCTGGGGCGCTTCCTGGGCCTCGCGCAGCATGGCGGTCAGGGCAGAAGCATTCGTGTCAGGCATCATCATTGTGCATCCGTTCGGGCTGGCTGATGGTCAGCTCGGCCACGAAATCATAGGCGTCGCCCCGGTAATAGGACGAGGTGAACTCGACCACTTCGCCCGCGGCGGTGAACGAGCGGCGTTCGATGTAGAGCGCCGGACTCTGAGGCGGAACGCTGAGCAGCGAGGCCTGTTCCTCGTTCAGCAGAACCGCGTGCAATCTCTGCAGGGCGCGGGTGGGCATGAAGCCCTGCTCGTGCAGCACCGCATAGAGCGATTGCTTGACGAGGGAAGGATCGGGCAGGACTTTTGACGGAATGACCGCATTCTCGATCGCCATGGGAATCCCGTTGGCGAGGCGCAGGCGGTTGACGCGGCTCACCAGATCGCCCGGCGAGAGGCCGAGCGCCATCAGCTCGTCCGTCGAAGCCGGCCCGGTCGAACGGCTCAGCATCACGGCCGAGGAGTTCAGCCCGCGGGCCGACATGTCGTCGGTAAAGCTCGACAGGCGGGAGAGGGGCTGCTCGAGCCGCATCTGCGGCGCGATGAAGGTGCCCGAGCCCCAGCGCTGCACGAGCACGCCCTTCTGCACCAATCCCGTGATGGCCTTGCGCACCGTGACGCGCGAGATGCCGAGCTGCTTGGCAAGATCCCGCTCGCCCGGAAGCGCGGCATCCGCCTTGAGCGCTCCCTTGCGGACCGCCTCCTCGATGGATTGCTGGAGCTGCAGATAGAGCGGCGTGGGATTTCCCTCATCCAGAGGAACGAAGGTGAGCGATTCGCCGGATTGCTCGTTCATGGCGCTCTCCCCTGGAGAGCCATGCGGGCCAGGAGAATGGCGCCATCGAGCGCATCGGCCATGGGAGCCGCGATGGTTCGCTGGACAGGCGGCGAAAGCCAGGACCGGAGCGGCTCCGCCAGGCCCCCGAAGAGGCAGATGGCCGGAGCCCCGAGGTCGAGGAGGCGCGTGCCGATTGCGCTCAGCCCGGCGGCGGCATCCTCGATGATGGCGATGCCGAGAGGGTCGCGCTGCTCGGCATGCTGCAGGACGAGCGGCGCATAGCGCCCGTAATCGGCCGGACGTGCCTTGCCGACCCAGTCCACGAGGATCTCTAGATCGTTGTCGAACTCCGCCAGGACCGCATCCGAAAGCGGCGTCGGCGACGCACGTCCGTCATGAGCCCAGATGCAGCGGCGCAGGAGTTCGCGCCCGATGGCGGCGCCACTGCCTTCGTCCGAGATCTCGTAGCCCCATCCGCCGACATAATGGCATTGGCCGCTGGTGCCGCCATAGCCGCAGGAGCCCGTGCCGACGATCAGGATCGCTCCGTCGCCGCCCCCGAAGGCGCCGAGCCAGGCGGTATGGGCATCCGTCTCGATCTCGAAGGACGTGAAAGGATGGGGGCGCGACAGAAGGCGCTCGACCGCGCTGGTCTGCCCGGCGCCGGCGGCTCCCATGCCGGCATGAATCCGCTCAAGGTGGCTCTCGGGAAGCCCCGCCTGGGCGAGCGCCTCGCGGCAGGCCGTGAGAATCGAGGTCCAGACCAGATCGGGATCGAGGCGGAGGTTGGATGGTCCGCCGGTTCCTTCCCCCAGCAGCTTTCCGTGCGCATCGCGCAGGCGGGCCCGGCACTTGGTGCCGCCGCCGTCAATGCCAAGGAACAGGAGCTCGGTCATGGGAAACGGGATCTCAGGGAGCGATCTTATGAACGGGCACCATGCCACTTAATGTCCAGTTCGGGAAGAGGTGCCGGCATGGAATACCCAGGCGCTTTGTCCACAGGACGAGGGAGCTTCTTCAGGCAAGGGCGCAAAGAGGTGAAAAAGAAGAGCGGGCAAATTGTGGCGGACGACATCAAAGAGGAGTTGTCTTTGAATTTCGCCGATACCAATATGAGGTCACTTGTCCAAAGAGCTTTCCGATGGAACAGTCAGGCTGACCCGCTGGAAAGCGTAGAATGCAATAAGATCGGAACGCGAGGATCCAGAGGAACACATTATCAGGGGCGTTTCCAGGCGCCTCTCGATTACGGAGGACAAAGACAATGACGAAACTTCATTCGAAAGCGGTCCTGCGCCGTGCGGGGCAGTTGCTCGCGAGCGCCTCGGTGGCCGCGGCGGCTCTTGCTTTCGCCAATGCCGCCTCGGCCCAGACGCTCACCATCGAGAGCTGGCGCAACGACGATGCGGATGTCTGGAATACCAAGATCATTCCGGCCTTCAACAAGAAGCATCCCGACATCAAGGTGCAGTTCAAGGCCGATCCTCCCACCGAGTACAATGCCGCCCTCAATGCACGCTTGGCCGGCGGTACCGCAGGCGATCTCATCACCTGCCGCCCGTTCGATGCCTCCCTCGACCTGTTCAAGAAGGGCAGCTTGACCTCCGTCAACGACGTCAAGGGCATCGAGAACTTCTCCGACGTGGCCAAGAGCGCCTGGTCGACGGACGACGGCAAGACCACCTTCTGCATGCCGATGGCTTCGGTGATCCACGGCTTCGTCTACAACAAGGAAATCTTCGACGAGCTGAAGCTCACGCCGCCGAAGACGGTGGCCGAGTTCCATGCGGTGCTCGACAAGATCAAGGCCGACGGCAAGTACACGCCGATCGCCATGGGAACGGCCGATCAATGGGAGGCCGCCACCATGGGCTTCCAGAACATCGGCGTGAACTACTGGAAGGGCGAGGAGGGCCGCAAGGCGCTCATCGAGGGCAAGCAGAAATTCACCGATCCGGCTTATGTGGACGTGTTCAAGGAGCTGGCGAGCTGGGCGCCCTATATGGGCGACGGCTACAAGTCCCAGAAATATCCGGATACGCAGAACCTGTTCACCCTGGGCCGCGCGGCCATCTATCCGGCCGGCTCCTGGGATGTGCCGATCTTCCGCAAGCAGGCGGATTTCGAGTTCGATGCCTTCGCGCCGCCCGTCGTGAAGGACGGCGACAAGTGCTACATCAGCGACCACACGGATATCGCGATCGGCATCAACGCCAAGTCGAAGAATGTCGAGGCGGCCAAGACCTTCCTGTCATGGGTGGCTTCGCCCGAATTCGCCGATATCTATGCCAACGAGCTGCCGGGCTTCTTCCCGCTCTCCAAAGCCAAGGTCGACGTGAAGGACCCGGTGGCGGCCAAGTTCGTGGGCTGGCGCGGCACCTGCGAAAGCTCGATCCGCAACTCCTACCAGATCCTGTCCCGCGGCACGCCCAATCTCGAGAACGAGCTCTGGAACGTGAGCGCCCAGGTGCTGAACGGCAGCATGAAGCCTGAAGAGGCGGCCAAGAAGGCCGAGGATGGCCTTGCCAGCTGGTACGAGCCGCACAAGAAGTAAGCGCTGAAAGCATCGAGGCGGGTCGCTCATCCGGAGCGGCCCGTCCTTCCATTCTCCTTCCGCCTGGAGCAGCATGACGGATCTCACGGCTTCAAGCGTTCAGCCGACCGATGTGGTTCCCGCCCGCTCGCGCTTCCCTGTCCATATCGCGGTGTTCCTGGCGCCGGCGCTTGCAATCTACACCCTGTTCTCGATCTATCCGCTGATCGACACGATCCGCCTGAGCCTCTACGCGGGCGACGAGACGGGATTGCGCAGCTTCGTCGGCCTCCGGAATTTCCAAACCCTCCTGACCGATCCCAACTGGTCGAGCCAGTTCTGGAACGCGTTTCGCAACAACCTAATTTTCTTCGCCATTCACATGGTGGTGCAGAACGGCATCGGCTTGGGGCTTGCCATGCTGCTCAGCCTGCCGCGCCTGATCGGCGGCAGCGTCTATCGCACGCTCATCTTCCTGCCGACCATGCTGTCCGTGGTCATCATCGGCTTCATCTGGCAGCTCATGCTCAACCCTCTCTGGGGCATCGCGCCGAGTCTTCTGAAAGCTGTCGGCCTGGGAAGCCTCTTCGGACCCTGGCTCGGCCAGGAATCCACGGCCCTGCTGACGGTCTCCCTCATCTCGGTCTGGCAATTCGTCGGCATTCCCATGATGCTGATCTACGCCGCGCTCCTGAACATTCCCGACGATCTGCTCGATGCCGCCACCGTCGACGGAGCGGGGCCCTTCAGCGTGTTCTGGTTCGTGCGCCTGCCCCTGATCCTGCCGACGCTCGGTGTGGTGTCGATCCTGACCTTCGTTGCCAACTTCAACGCCTTCGATCTGATCTATGCCATCAAGGGCGCGCTCGCGGGTCCGAACTTCTCGACCGACATTCTCGGCACGTTCTTCTATCGCACCTTCTTCGGCTTCCAGCTTCAGGTCGGCAGCCCGACCATGGGGGCGGCGGTCGCGACCGCCATGCTCGTCATCATCCTGGTGGGCGTGCTGATCTATCTCTTCGGCGTGCAGCGGCGGCTGCAGCGGCATAGCTTCTGAGGGAGACCGGGACATGACCCTCAGGCCCGGCCGCATCGCCGTTCACATCGCCCTGATCCTTTACACGATCCTGGCGCTCGGACCGATTTTCCTCATCCTGATCAACGCGTTCAAGACCCGGCGGGCGATCTTCGCCGACCCGCTCGGCTTTCCCAACGGCCAGACGTTCACGACCATCGGGTTCGACCGGGTCTTCGCCAATTCCGATTTCGGCCTTTACTTCTTCAACAGTCTGACAGTGACGGTGGTCTCCCTCGTGCTGATCGTGCTGATCGGAGCGATGGCCGCCTGGGCACTGACGGAATACAAGTTTCGCGGCAACATGCTGATCGGGCTTTATCTCGCCATCGGCATCATGGTGCCGATCAGGCTGGGCAGCGTCAGCATCCTGCGCATGATGGTGGAGCTGAACCTCGTCAACACCCTGACGGCGCTGATCCTCGTCTATGTGGCGCAGGGGTTGCCGCTCGCGATCCTGATCCTGGGCGAGTTCATCCAGCAGATCCCGAAGGACCTGCGCGATGCCGCCCGGTGCGACGGGGTAAGCGAGTACCGGATCTTCTTCAGCATCATCCTGCCCCTGATCAGTCCCGCCATCGCGACGGTCGCCGTGTTCACGATGGTGCCGGTCTGGAACGATCTCTGGTTCCCGCTGATCCTCGCTCCCGGGGACGGCAAGCAGACGATCACGCTCGGCGTGCAGCAGTTCATCGGCCAGTACGTGACGGACTGGAACGCGGTGCTCGCCTCGTTGACGCTGGCGATCGCGCCCGTCCTCGCCCTCTATCTTCTGTTCTCGCGCTATCTCGTGCGCGGCCTGACGGCCGGCGCCGTGAAGTGACATTTCATGTTTGGAATTGACCGCAATGGCTGAGGTTTCCCTGCACGGTGTTGCCAAATCCTTCGGGGCGACGGAGATCCTGCGCGACATCAATCTTTCCGTCGACGACGGGGAATTCGTCGTCTTCGTCGGTCCATCCGGTTGCGGCAAGTCCACCCTGCTTCGCATCATCGCCGGTCTCGAGACGGTCAGCGGCGGCGAGATCAGGATCGGCAGCCAGCGGGTCAACGAGCTGCCGCCGGCGGATCGCAAGATCGCCATGGTGTTCCAGTCCTATGCGCTCTACCCGCATATGAACGTCTACAAGAACATGGCCTTCGGCCTGAAATTCGCCAAGACCGACAAGGCGGAGGCGGACCGCCGGGTGCGGCAGGCGGCGGAGATCCTGAAGCTCACGCCTCTTCTCCACCGCAAGCCGCGGGAGCTGTCGGGCGGGCAGAGGCAGCGCGTGGCCATCGGCCGTGCCATCGTGCGCAACCCGAGCGTTTTCCTCTTCGACGAGCCGCTCTCGAACCTCGATGCGGCGCTTCGCGTCAACACGCGCCTCGAGATCGCCAAGCTTCACCGGGATCTCGGCGCGACCATGATCTACGTCACGCACGATCAGGTCGAGGCGATGACGCTCGCGTCCAAGATCGTGGTGATGAACCAAGGCCGGATCGAGCAGGTCGGCGCACCGCTGGAGCTCTATCGCCGTCCCGGCAACCTGTTCGTCGCGGGCTTCATCGGCTCGCCGCGGATGAACTTCATCAAGGGGCAGGTTCTACGCATCGCAGGCAACAGCGCCACCCTCGGCTTTGCCGGGACGGACGCTGTCGTGAATGTCGCGCCGGGCCGTTTGGCAGCCGGCGACCCCGTGACCGTCGGCATCCGGCCCGAGCACATGGAGGCGGGCGGGGCCGGCGCCACCTCCCTGCACGGCACCATCGATGCCGTCGAGCAATTGGGCGAGTCGAGCTATGTCTACATGAAGCTCGCCAGCGGTGACGATGTGATCGTCCGCGCCCCCGGAGAAACCGATGCGGCGGCGGGCGGATCCTACACCGCCCATGTCCCAACTCGCGCCCTTCATGTCTTCGATGCCTCGGGCGTCTCGGTTCTCGCGGAGCGAATTTGAGCCGTTGAGCATGCCCGACCGATGCCATTCCCGGCCGGAGCATCAGCGGAGGGGAAGGGAATCCACACGCGTGCTGCTCTGGGAACCCTCTTTTTCGCCTTGCGGCCACCGGGGATGATACCGCCATGTCATGGCCGGGCTTGACCCGGCCATCCCGATGTTGAGAGGCGCTGCCCTTTCCGCTCGTCATCACCGGCACAAGGCCGGTGATGACGAGCGAAGGTGTCCTTTCAATAGCAGGGGTAAGCAAGCTGGCGCCCGGATCGTCCTTCACGAATCCGAAACGGCCGCCGCAATCCTGGGCGCGAGATTACTGCTGAGGATGTCCGCGGGTCGTCCCGATGCCACCACTCTTCCATCGGCCACGAAGGCCATCTGGTCGGCGATGTCGGCTACATCTTCCGGCGTATGAATCGTCATGATGATGGTAACCGGGCGTTTGCGCCGCAATGCGTCGACGAGCAGGATCATGTCGCGGCGCAGGCCTGGGTCGAGACTGCTGAACGGCTCGTCGAGAAGGATCAAGGGGCGGCCTGAGATGAGCGCCCGGGCCAACGCCACCCGCTGGCGCTGCCCTCCCGACATCTCGCCCGGCCTGCGCTCCTCGAAGCCTTTGAGGTCCACCGATTCCAGCATTTCGCTCACGAGCAGCCTCTCATCTGCGCTCAACCGCAAAGAGGGACGCAGACCCAGCGCCACGTTCTGCGCCGCGCTCAGGTGGGGAAACAGGTTATGATCCTGGAACACGATGGCGACCGGACGCTTGGCCGGTTCGAGCGGCCGGAGGTTCTGGCCGTTGAATGTCAGCGTGCCGCTTTCAGGCCGCTCGAATCCGGCGATCATGTGGAGCAGGGTGGTCTTGCCGCCCCCCGATGGGCCGATGACGGCGCACAGGTTTCCGGTCTTCACCGACAGCACGTAATCGGCCTCGAAGTCGGGCCAGGTCAGGCGGCAGTCTTCAATCACCAGCATCGGACAATCGGCCTGAAGCATGAGCGAGGAGAACGGCGAAGAGGACGATGACGAGGCCGATGGCCGCCGCTTCATCGAGCCGGTAGGCGCCGAGGCGCTCATAGAGAAGATAGGGCAGGGTCACCAGTTCCGTGCCGCCGAAGAGGGCGATGATGCCAAAGTCGCCGAACGACAGGGCCATGGCCAGTGCGAAGCCCGCCGCGAGCGGCCGCTTGAGAACGGGCCAATCCATGATCGTGAGCTTCGACCAGCCAGTGATGCCGAGGGACGCCGCGACGCGGCCGTAGCGCTCCTCCGTTGTCAGCAGATGAGGCGCCACATAACGGTAGGCGAAGGGCACGGCCGCCAGTCCGTTGATGAGCGGCAGGAGAATGAGACCTGCCGCCGAGGGATCGCCGAAGCGCTGGATCATCAGGAACAGGCCTGCGGTCAGGGCGAAGGGCGGCACCGCGAGGAGCGTATCGGGCAGGAAATCGTAGAGGGCGGCGATGCGCGGGGAACGCAGCACGATGCGCCGCCGCCGCGCTGCGGAGGCCAGGGCAAGGGCCAGGATGCATGCCAGGACGGCGGCGGCGGTCGCGATGGCAAGGCTCGTGACGAAAGCCCGAAGAAGGTCGGCATCGATCACGTCGAGCATGTTCCGGATGCCTGTCAGCACGCTGAAGGCGAGGGGCGCGATGAAGACGGCGCTGACGGCAAGCACGACGGTGTCGAGGGCTTTCAGGCCGTTGTTCTTCGCATCGGGCCGGTGAACGAGGCTGCGGATCGTGTGGCCGACCGGCGGCCGCGTGAAGGCCCAGTGCAGCAGGGCCGTCATCGACAGGCAGATCGTCAGCTGGATCAGGGCCAGCCAGGCGACGCGGCCGAAATCGAGATCGATCTTGAGCGCCTCGAAGATCGCGACTTCAAGGGTGGAGCGACTGGGGCCTCCGCCGAGCGCCAGAACGATGGCGAAGCTCTTGAAGCATATCAGGAAGATGAGGCCGGCGATGCCGGGCAGTTCCCCGCGCAACACCGGCCAGTCGAGATGGCGGAAGATCTGGAAGGGCGTGAAGCCGAAGGCGGTGGCAAGGCGCCAGTGCTCGGCGGGTACCTGGTTCAATCCGTCCAGGGTGATCCGCGCGACGAAGGGCCCGTTCAGGAACACGTGGGCAATCAGGATGCCGGGATAGCCGAAGATGCTGAACCCGCCTTCCCAACCGAGGAGCGCGAGCCCTTCGGCGATCCACCCGCTCCGGCCGTAGACGGCAAAGACCGCAAAGACGGCCACGATGGTCGGCATCACCATCGTGGTGCTTAAGGCTGCCAGAACGAGATCGCGCCCCGGAAACCTGCGGCGCGCGAGCGCGAGCGCCAGGCCGATGCCAAGGGCGAGGGACAGGACGGTCGAAAGCGTCGCCTGGACGACGGAAAAGGCCAGCACGCGCCAGAGATAGGGGCCGATGGAGAAAAGTGCCGGCGTCCCTCCATCGAAGGTGACAAGAGCGATGAAGCCGCCGGCGACCAGGCCCAGGATGGCAAAGGCCACGAGGCTTCCGGGATGAGGCAGCTTCATCGTCATGACGAGCGATCAGCGCGCAATGGCGTTGAGCCAAGCATCCGTGAAGGCGCGGCGGTTCTGCTGCACGTCCTCAGGCGTGAAGAGAAGCGCTTGGCTCGGCTGCACGAGATCCTTGAATGCGGCCGGCAGGCCGGCCGCCGGAATCTTGGCCGGCATCATCCAGTTGCCCTCGGGCATGGCCGACTGGAACGGTTCGCTGAGGATGAAGCCCATGAACGCCTTCGCGAGTTCCGGCTGCTTCGTCGTACGGGTCATGCCGGCCAGTTCCACATGGAGGTAGTGCCCTTCTGAGAAGGCGGCCGCCTTGTAGTTGTCCTTCTTCTCCGCGACGATGTGATAGGCGGGAGATGTGGTGTAGGACATCACCATATCGGCCTCGCCCTTCAGGAAAAGGCCGTAGGCTTCGGACCAGCCCTTGGTGAAGGTGACGATGCGCGGCTTCAGCTTGCCCCAGGCCTCCCCTGCCTTGTCGCCATAGACCTTCTGCATCCAGAGCAGCAGGCCGAGGCCCGGCGCGCTGGTGCGCGGATCCTGCAGGACCACCTTCGGGCCGTTGGGATTCTCGACCAGTTCCTTCAGGCTCCCGGGCGGATTGGTGAGCTTGATCGCATCGTAGACGAAGGCATAGTAGCCCCAGTCGAAGGGGATGAAGGTGTCATCAGTCCATCTGATAGGAAGTGCCAGATCCTTTCCATCCGCGCCGTGCGGCGCAAAGAGATTGAGCGACCGGGCTTCGGCGACGAGATTCATGTCGAGCCCGACGACCGCATCCGCCTTGGTGTTCTCGCCTTCGAGGCGAAGGCGCCCGAGCAGGCTGCCCGCATCCTCGGCCGTGACCCAGTTCAGCTCGCAGCCGCAGGTGGCCTCGAACCGCTCTTTCACCAGCTTGCCGGGGCCATATTTCCCCGCAAACGAGCCGTAGGTGTAGACGGTGAGCGTCGGCTTGGTCTGAGCCTGGGCAAGGCCTGCAGCGAGCCCGAGCGAAGCGAGGGTGAGAAGAAGTCGGCGTAGCATCTTAAGCGCACTCCCATGCATGAGGCAGGCCGGATGGGCGGCGCAGATTGCACGGGGCATGGCTTTTGTGGCGATGTCGCATGCTCATTCCCTCCGCCGGCATGACCCGGATCAGGTTCGACGGGTCGGCGGCCTAGCCACCTCTCAGCCCTGTATGGGCTCCCCGTGAGACGCCTTGCTTCTAGAACAGATCAGAGGCGGCTACAAGCCGCCCCCTGTCGAGGTTACTTCCGGCTGCCCTTATTGTTGGCCATTGCCGCCCGACGCAGGGCATCGGCCAGGGCACCACCCGAGGATGCCGCCTGCGGGGCCGGCTTCCTCTCGTTCTGAGCCCGGTGCTTTTGGAACGCAGCCCGGTTGTCATCCTGGCGGCCTGCCGGCCGCTTCTCGGCCGGATCGCTCATGCGCATGGTGAGTGAGATGCGCTTACGTGGGACATCGACCTCGAGCACCTTTACCTTCACGATGTCGCCCGGCTTCACGACGCTGCGCGGATCCTTCACGAACGTGTCGGCGAGGGCCGAGATGTGGACGAGACCGTCCTGGTGCACGCCGATGTCGACGAAGGCGCCGAAGGCGGCCACGTTGGTGACGACACCTTCCAGCATCATGCCAGGCTTCAGATCGCCGATTTTCTCCACGCCTTCCATGAAGGTGGCGGTCTTGAATTCGGGGCGCGGATCGCGGCCGGGCTTTTCCAGCTCGCTCAGGATGTCCTTCACCGTCGGCACACCGAACTTCTCGTCCGTGAAGCTCTGTGGGTTGAGCTTCTTCAACACGGCGCCATTGCCGATCACGACCTTGATGTCGCTCTTTGTGGCCTCGAGAATGCGGCGCACCACAGGATAGGCTTCCGGATGGACGCCGGAGGCATCGAGCGGGTCGTCGCCATTCGGGATGCGCAGGAAGCCCGCGGCCTGCTCGAAGGTCTTCGGGCCCAGGCCCGAGACCTTGGTGAGAGCCTTGCGGGTCTTGAACGGGCCGTTGGCATCGCGGTGGGTCACGATGTTCTGCGCCACCCAGTCGCCGAGGCCCGAGACCCGGGCGAGCAACGGGGCCGAGGCGGTATTGAGGTCGACGCCGACCGCGTTCACGCAATCCTCCACCACGGCGTCGAGGGAGCGGGAGAGCTTGTATTCGGCAAGATCGTGCTGGTACTGCCCGACGCCGATGGATTTTGGGTCGATCTTCACCAGCTCGGCCAGGGGATCCTGCAGGCGCCGCGCGATGGAAACGGCACCTCGTATCGACACGTCGAGATCCGGCAGCTCCTGGCTGGCGAAGGCGGAGGCGGAATAGACGGAGGCGCCTGCCTCCGAGACCATGATCTTGGTGAGCTTGAGATCCGGGTGCTTCGCCACCAGTTCGCCCGCGAGCTTGTCGGTCTCGCGTGAGGCCGTGCCGTTGCCGATGGCGATCAGCTCGACGTTGTGGACGCGGCAGAGCCGCGCCAGCGTCGCGATGGATTCGTCCCATTGGCGTTTCGGCTCGTGCGGGTAGATAGTATCGGTTGCCACAACCTTTCCGGTTGCATCTACCACAGCTACCTTCACGCCGGTGCGATAGCCGGGATCGAGGCCGAGGGTCGGGCGGGCGCCGGCAGGGGCGGCGAGCAGCAGGTCGCGCAGGTTGCCGGCGAACACCTTCACCGCCTCGTCCTCCGCGAGCTGCCAAAGGCGCATCTTCATGTCGAGCTCGATGGAGAACCGCAATTTCGTACGCCAAGCCCAGCGGACCGTCTCCAGAAGCCACTTGTCGCCGGGACGACCCTGATCGGCGATGCCGAAGGCGAGTGCCGTGCGGCCCTCGTAGCGGCTGACATAGCCGGGTTCGGCGCTGTCCTTGTCTTCCTCCATGCGGAGATCGAGGATCTCTTCCTTCTCGCCCCGGAAGAGCGCGAGGATGCGGTGCGAGGGCAGCTTCGTCAGGGGCTCGGCAAAGTCGAAGTAGTCGGCGAATTTCGCGCCCTCTGTCGCCTTGCCGTCGCGCACCTTGGAGGTCAGGGTGCCGCGCTCCCAATAGGTTTCGCGCAAAGCCCCCAGAAGTTCCGCATTCTCCGCGAAGCGTTCGACCAGAATCGAGCGGGCACCCTCCAGCGCGGCCTCAGGCGTGGCGACTTCCTTCTCCGGATTCACGAAAGCGGCCGCAGCTTCCTTCGGCTGCCGCGCCGGCTCGCTCAGGAGCAGGTCTGCGAGGGGTTCAAGACCTGCTTCCTTGGCGATCTGGGCCTTGGTGCGGCGCTTGGGCTTGTAGGGCAGGTAGAGGTCTTCCAGACGCGCCTTGGTGTCGGCGGTGTTGATCTGGAGCGCCAGCTCGTCGGTGAGCTTGCCCTGCTCGCGGATGCTGTCGAGGATCGTCTTGCGGCGGTCCTCCAGTTCGCGCAGGTAGCGCAGGCGCTCCTCCAGGGTGCGCAATTGCGCATCGTCCAGGGTTCCCGTGACTTCCTTGCGGTAGCGCGCGATAAAGGGAACGGTGGAACCGCCGTCGAGCAGCTCGACGGCTGCCTTGACCTGCCATTCCTGAACATTCAGTTCGTTCGCAATGCGCTGACCGATGGATAGCATGAAAGTCTCCGAAGAAGCATAAGGCGCGGCTTCTACGGTGCGGGGCGCCTCCGGGTCAACGGCCCGTCCACAGCGCCAGGGTCGCAGTACCGGTAGGGAAAGTGAATTTCTGACGTTTCCTCTTGGCTCGGGAAGCCTTGGCGTATAGACCGTCCGGCCCTCCAAGCCATCCTCCGAGGTCCCCATGCCCCCGTCCCACGATTTTTCCATTGGCATCGATTTCGGAACCAGCAACACGGTCGTGGCCATCGCGGATCCGGCAGGGCATGTGGAGGCGCTGACCTTCGACCATGGCGGGGAGAGCCTCAAAGTCTATGTCACGGCGCTCTGCTTCTGGGACGAGCGGCACGGCAACGGCCTGCGCACCGAGGTCGAGGGTGGCCCCTGGGCCATCGAGCAGTTCCTGGAGGGGCTTCACGCGCATCGGTTCATCCAGTCCTTCAAGACCTTCGCGGCCAGCGCCACCTTCAAGGAAACCCGGATCTTTCGCGAGCGATACGCCTTCGAGGACCTGTTGAGCGCGTTCCTGCGCACGCTCGCGCGTCACGGCGGCTCTCGGCTGAATTGGGGGGCGAGAAACGTCGTCATCGGCCGGCCGGTCCGATTCGCCGGCTACAATCCGGACGACGACCTCGCCATGCAGCGCTATCGGGCCGCATTCGGCCGGCTCGGGGCGGAGCAGGCCCGCTATGTCTACGAGCCCGTGGGGGCCGCCTTCTTCTATGCGCGCCAGCTCGATCACGATGCCACGGTGCTCGTGGCGGATTTCGGCGGTGGGACCAGTGACTTTTCGGTGATGCGTTTCACGAAAGCCGGCGGCGTGATGCGGGCCGAGCCGTTGGGACACGCCGGCATCGGCCTTGCCGGTGATGCCTTCGACTACCGGATCGTCGACAAGGTCGTCTCGCCGCGCCTAGGCAAAGGTGGGCTCTATCGCTCCATGGACAAGATCCTGTCGATCCCCAACCACTACTACGCGAATTTTGCACGCTGGAATCAGCTCGCGATGATGAAGGGCAGCGGCGACCTGAAGGAATTGCGCGAGCTGGCTCGCGTCGCTCTCGAGCCTGAGCCGCTCGAAAAGTTCATCGATATCATCGAATACGATCTGGGTTTTGCCCTGTACAGGGCCGTGTCGTCGACAAAAGTCGCGCTATCGAGCGAGGAGGAGACGATTTTCCGATTCCAGGGCGAGGGCGTCGATATCCAAGCCAGAATCACGCGCACGGACTTCGAAGGATGGATTGCCGAAGACGTGGACCGGATCGCTGGTACGATTGACGAGGCGCTTTCCGAGGCCGGGGTGAAATCGGAGGAGATCGAGCGCGTGTTCTTGACCGGCGGCACGTCCTTTGTCCCGGCCATCCGCCGCTTGTTCGTAGATCGCTTCGGCGAGGCTCGATTGACCTCTGCCGATCAGTTCGAATCCATCGCCTATGGGCTGGCTCTCATCGGCCAGACGGAGGCGCCGGAGCGCTGGGCCGTCACGAATTAGGCTGAATTTAAAACGAAATTACGCTTGCCGTGTGGTGACAAAGGGTTTTATTTCGCAGTGCAGCAAACGCGCCTGAAGCGGGAGCCCTCCCATGTCCCTGATCAATCCCGACGTCACCCCTGAGAAGGATTTTCCTCTTCGCGACGACATCCGGCTTCTGGGGCGAATCCTCGGCGACACGATTCGCGAGCAGGAGGGCGAGGCGACCTTCGAGATCGTGGAGCGCATCCGCCAGACCTCGATCCGCTTTCACCGCGACGAGGACGAAATCGCCCGCCGCGAGCTCGAGACGATCCTGAACAGCCTCTCGCGGGGGCGCACCAACCAGATCATCCGGGCCTACAGCTATTTCTCGCATCTGGCGAACCTTGCCGAGGACCAGCACCATGTCCGCCGCTCCCGTGCCCATGCGATGGCGGGCGCTCACGCCATGGGAGCGGCGGCGCCGCGTGAGGGAACGGTAGCCCGTGCCCTCACGCTTATCCAGGAGGCGGGCATCAGCCATACGGCCCTGCAGGCCTTCTTTGCTTCCGCCCTTGTCTGCCCGGTCCTGACGGCGCATCCGACGGAAGTGCGCCGCAAGAGCACCATCGACCGGGAGATGGAGATCTCGCAGATCCTGGCGCAGCGTGACCGGCAGAACCTCACTCCAGAAGAGGAGGTGGCCTGCCAGGAGGCTCTTCGCCGCGCCATCCTCACCCTCTGGCAGACGAGCATCCTGCGCCGTAACAGGCTCAAGGTCATCGACGAGGTCATGAACGGCCTCTCCTATTACGATTATACCTTCTTCAAGGAGCTGCCGCAGGTCTATGCCTCCCTGGAGGATCAGCTCGCGGCCATGGATCCCGCCTGGGGAACGGTGGAAGTTCCCTCCTTTCTGCGCATGGGGAGCTGGATCGGCGGCGACCGCGACGGCAATCCCTTCGTGACAGCGGATGCTTTGCGACAGGCTCTGCTACTGCAGAGCAAGCACGCGCTCGGCTTCTATCTGGAAGAACTCCATTGCTTGGGCGCCGAACTGTCGCTCGACGAGCGCTATGTGAATGTTTCCGACGAGGCTCAGGAGCTCGCCAAGGCCTCTCCAGATCTTTCTCCTCATCGACAGGACGAGCCCTATCGACGGGCCATTACGGGCATCTACGCGCGCCTTGCGGCAACCGCCGTCCGGCTGGGGCACGGCGACGTGGCGCGTCATGCGGTGGGCGAGGCGCGTGCCTATGACGGTGTCGACGAGTTCGAAGGCGATCTCTCGATCCTGCACCGCTCCCTGCGCTCGAATGGATCGGGTTCCCTGTCGCGAGGCCGCCTGCGCAAGCTGCGCCGCGCCGTCGATGTGTTCGGCTTCCACTTGGCAAGCCTCGACATGCGTCAGAATTCCGACGTTCATCAGCGTGTGATTGCCGAGCTCTTCGAGAAGGCGATTCCCGGCACCGATTACGAAGGGCTGCCGGAGGACAGGCGTGTCGCCCTTCTCCTCGAAGAGCTCCGTACGCCGCGCCTCCTCACATCGCCCTATGTTGAGTACTCGCCGGAAACTTCATCCGAGCTAGCCATCGTTCACGAAGCCGCTGAAGCCCATCGGCGTTACGGCCGTGCGGCCGTGCCAAACTACGTCATCTCCAAGGCGAGCGATCCGTCCGATATTTTGGAAGTGGCTCTTCTTCTGAAGGAAGCGGGTCTGTTGCGTCCACGCGAAGGCGAGATGGATGTGAACATCATTCCGCTTTTCGAGACCATCGCGGACCTGCGCCATTGCAGCGGTGTGATGGATGCGCTCTTCGCGCTGCCAGATTACATGCGGCTCCTGCGCAGCCGCGGCCAGGCGCAGGAGGTGATGCTCGGCTATTCCGACAGCAACAAGGACGGCGGCTTCCTCACGTCGGGATGGGAGCTCTACAAGGCCGAGATCGAACTGATCGAGGTGTTCAAGCGCCATGGCGTGGCGCTTCGCCTCTTTCATGGCCGCGGCGGCTCCGTGGGTCGCGGGGGCGGGCCGAGCTATCAGGCCATTCTGGCGCAGCCGGGCGGGGCGGTGCAGGGCGCGATCCGCATCACCGAACAGGGCGAGGTGATCGCTGGAAAATATTCGAACCCGGATCTCGGGCGCCGCAATCTGGAAATCCTGGCCTCCGCGACCCTTGAGGCCTCCCTCCTGCATTCCGGCCAGCCCGCTCCCCGCGAGGAATACCTGAAGGCCATGGAGGAACTCTCGAACAGCGCCTTCAAGACCTATCGGGCACTCGTCTATGAGACCGAAGGATTCGAGCGCTATTTCTGGGAATCGACGGTGATCGGCGAGATCGCCAACCTGAATATCGGCAGCCGGCCCGCCTCACGCACCAATTCGCGGCGCATCGAGGATCTGCGTGCCATCCCCTGGGTGTTCGGCTGGGCGCAATGCCGCCTCATGCTGCCGGGCTGGTACGGGTTTGGATCAGCGGTCAATGAATGGCTCGAGAAGCGGCCCGATACCGGATTGGCTCTTCTGCAAGAGATGTACCGCGAGTGGCCTTTCTTCCAGGCGCTGCTCTCGAACATGGACATGGTGCTGGCGAAGAGCAACATCGCCATTGCCTCGCGATATGCTAAGCTTGTCGAGGACGAGGCGCTGCGCGAGGCCATCTTCCCGCGCCTGCGCCACGAATGGGAGGATTCGATCGGGCAATTGCTCGCCATCATGCAGCAGCAATCCCTGCTCGACGGCAATCCTCTCTTGGCCCGATCAATCCGCAACCGCTTCCCTTATCTCGACCCATTGAATCATCTGCAGATCGAACTGCTGAAGCGTCATCGGTCCGGCGATGCGGACGAGCAGGTCGTGCAGGGCATTCATCTGTCCATCAACGGCATTGCGGCCGGGTTGCGCAACAGCGGCTAGGAAACACAGTTTCGGAACCGAGCCCTGGCTTCCCGGTTGTGTCCTAAACAGCGCATTCCAGCGGAGATGCATCCTAGGATTTCAGCTTGAGAGGAGAACACCATGTCTCGCGGTGACAAGTCTGCCTATACGGACAAGCAGAAGCGGAAGGCCGAGCACATTGAGGAAGGCTACGAGAGCCGTGGCCTCTCGGAGAAGGAAGCCGAGCGGCGCGCCTGGGCCACCGTCAACAAGCAGGATGGCGGCGGCAAGAAGAGTGGTTCCGGTCGCGGCTAAAGACGTATCGTCGGCGGCAGCTAAGGTAGTGCGCCGGGCGGATAGCGGGTGTATGGAGGGGCCCTGATCTCTCTCGCCGCTCTGCCATGGAGGAAGCCTTGCTCACGAGTTCTGCCGCCGGCGTCTACGTCATCTGCCCCACGCCCTTCGAGAGCGACGGGCGGGTGGACGTCGCCTCGACCGACCGGATGGTCGAGGCCTATCTGAAAGCCGGCGCCACCGGACTGACGATTCTCGGCATCATGGGTGAAGCACCCAAGCTGGCGGCGGATGAGGCGCTGGCCTTCGCCCGTCAGGTGATCGCCACGGTGGCGGGCCGCGTTCCCGTGATCGTCGGCGTGTCGGCCGCGGGCTTTGCCGCCATGTCGGGCCTGTCCTCCAAGGTGATGGATGCGGGCGCCGCCGGCGTCATGATTGCGCCGCCCTCGACCCTGAAGACCGATGACCAGATCGTGTCCTATTATGCTGATGCGGTCGAAGCCATCGGTACGGAGGTACCGTGGGTGATCCAGGATTATCCGCTCACCACCAATGTGGTCATGACGCCGAAGGTGATCATGCGGATCATCGAGCAGCACCCCTCCTGCGTGATGCTGAAGCACGAGGATTGGCCGGGGCTCGACAAGATCACGGCCCTGCGCCGTGCAAGCGATGCCGGTCAGGTACGTCGCGTATCCATTCTCTGCGGCAATGGCGGTATGTTCCTCCCCTTCGAGATGGAACGTGGCGCCGACGGCGCCATGACGGGCTACGCTTACCCCGAAATGCTGGTGGGTGTGGTCGATCTCATCAACCAGGGAAAGCGGAAGGAGGCGCATGATCTCTTCGACCGTCACCTGCCGCTGGTGCGCTACGAGACGCAGCCCGGAGTTGGTCTCGCCGTGCGTAAATTCGTGCTGAAGCGGCGCGGGATCATCGCGTCGGACACGCTGCGCAAGCCCGGGCCGAAGCTGAGCCCGGAAACCATTGCCGATATCGAATGGCTGATGGAGCGCATCGAGCGCTCTTAAATACCACAAGGGGAGTTTCACGCATGGAAACAGGGTTGAAAGGAAAGCGCGCGCTCGTTCTCGGCGCGAGCAAGGGGCTGGGATTCGGCATCGCCCAGGGCTTGGCGGAGGAGGGCGCGCGCGTCGCCATCGCCAGCCGCACGATGGACGGTTCGAAGGCCGCCGCCGACAAGATCGGCAGGGACGTCCTGCCCTTCATCTGCGACACCGGCAAGGTCGATCAGGTCGATGCCCTGGTCAAGGATGTGACGGAAGCGCTGGGCGGCATCGACATCCTCGTTCTCAACAGCGGCGGCCCGCCGCCCGGCAAGGCGCAGGGGGTGTCGTCCGACCAGTGGCGTCAATCGTTCGATGCCATGTTCGTCAATCTCGTGCGGATCGCCGATCAACTTCTCCCCGGCATGATCGAGCGTAGGTTCGGCCGCATCATTTCGGTGATCTCGTCCGGCGTGATCCAGCCGATCCCGAACCTCGCGATCTCGAATGCCATCCGGCCTGCGCTCGTAGGCTGGGGCAAGACGCTGGCGAGCGAAGTGGCCTCCTCGGGCGTGACCGTGAACGCCATCGCGCCGGGCCGCATCGCCACCGATCGCCTGAAGCAGCTCGACGCCGCCAATGCGGAACGCACCGGTCGCTCCGTTGAGGAGGTGGCGAAGGCTGCCCGCGCCGGCATTCCGGCAGGCCGCTACGGCGAGATCGAGGAATTTGCGGCAGCGGCCGTCTTCCTCGCGAGCGAGAAGGCCTCATTCATGACAGGCTCGATCCTGCGCGTCGACGGCGGACAGATTTCGTCCACGACCTGAAGGTGACAAAGCATGAGGTGGGGCGCAAAACGCCTCGCCTCATGCGATCATCCCTGCCCAGTAAAGAACAATCCCTATTATGGACGTTGCCGCAAGCGTCGGCAGCATCCCTATCCTGAAGCGGAACATGGCGACGACGGCTGCCCCCGAGAGCAGCAGCGCCCAGAGATCCACGCTTCCCCACAAAGGCGCATCGAATTCGAGAAGCCCCCATTCGACGGGTCGAATGTCCCTGAAGATCGTGTGAATCCCGAACCAGATCGCGAGGTTCAGGATCACGCCGACCACGGCGGCCGTGATGGCGGACAGGGCGCCGCTCAAGGCCCGATTGCCGCGCAGGATTTCGATGTAGGGTGCGCCCAGGAAGATCCAGAGAAAGCAAGGAGCGAAGGTTACCCATGTGGCGAGAAGACCGCCCAATGTCCCTGCCAGCAGTGGATGCAGCGGGCCGGCTTCCCGGAAAGCCGCCATGAAGCCTACGAATTGCAGCACCATGATCAATGGTCCCGGCGTCGTCTCGGCCATGCCGAGACCGTCCAGCATCTCGCCGGGCCGCAGCCAGCCATAGGTTTCCACAGCCTGCTGTGCCACATAGGCGAGGACCGCGTAGGCTCCGCCAAAGGTGACCATCGCCATCTTGGAAAAGAAGATCGCGATCTGAGTGAAGACGTCGTCTCGTCCAAGGATCAGCAGGAGGGCCAGGATCGGCGTGAACCAGAGCGTCAGCCAGATCGTCGCGACACGTGCGCTTCGTCTTATGTTTGGAGAAGCATGCGAGGGAAGATGCTCACCCAGGAGATTGTCATTGTCCTGCGCGTCATTGCCATGTCCGCCAACTTGGAATTCCGGGAGATCCGCCCGCCCGCCGCAAAAGCCGATCAGTCCGGCAGCGAGAATGATCAGTGGAAATGGCGCATCGAGAAAGAAGATCGCCACGAAGGCTGCCGCAGCGATCCCGATCAGGATGCGGTTCTTCAGCGCCCGCTTGCCGATCCGCACCACCGCCTCAAGCACGATGGCGAGCACGGCTGCCTTCAGGCCGAAGAAGAGCGCCGCGACGATGCCGACCTTGCCGTAGAGGGCATAGATCCAGCTCAAGCCCATGATGGCCACGATGCCGGGCAGGATGAACAGCCCACCCGCCATGATGCCGCCGAGGGTGCGGTGCATGAGCCAGCCCACATAGGTGGCAAGCTGCTGCGCTTCCGGACCCGGCAGCAGCATGCAATAGTTGAGGGCATGGAGGAAACGGCCCTCGGAAATCCAGCGCTTCTCCTCGACCAGGATCCGATGCATCACGGCGATCTGCCCGGCCGGCCCGCCGAAACTCAGGGCCGCGACTCGCAGCCAGACCCGAAAAGCCTCAGCCAGCGAAATCCCATGATTGGGCACAACCTTAGCGACAGGCTGGTTCGAGTTCTGCAGGGTCTCGCTCACGTCAGGCTCCCGGCTTCTTCGAGGGCCAGTTATGCGTTTCTTCCGTAGCATCGCGGCACCAGCGATAGAAGGCATCGTAGAGCAGGAGCCCAGCCTCGAGCTGGGCGAGATCGTCCGCATACATCCGTGACAATCCCAACGAGGCGGCGAGCAGGCCGGGAACTTCCGGCGCCAGATCCGGCCGGGCTGTGTCGGCTCCCCTGACGATGGTGGCGAGATGCTTCAGAGGGGCAGTTCGAAGGCCGAACTCCTCGACCATGACATCGAAGGTGCACAGCTCGCCGCGATGGCTCCAGAAGATGTCTTCGCCTTCGATATCGAATGGCATGGCTGAAAAGCGTTCCGCCACGCCTTGGACCTCGGGGGCCGGGACGAACAGGAAAACGGCACAGGGGTCGACGAAGCGGCGGATCAGCCAGGGGCAGGCAATCCGGTCGATCTTGGGGCGCGAGCGCGTGACCCAGATTGTCCGCCCTTGACGATCGAGCGGTGGGATCCGATCTGCCGGGACCATGGGAAGACCGGCTTGCGCCCAAGCCAATGTTCCGCCTTCAAGGGAATCGGCCGACAACCCGGCATGGCGGAGCCAAGCTGCAACGCCATGGCTGAGCTTCAAGCCTTTCTGGCAGATCACGACGACCGACTGACTGGCAAGTTCATGCGCCCAATCTGCGGCGGTATCGAAGGATCGACGCCTGGAACCCGGAATCAGGCGAGGATCATTAGCAAAGTCATCATCGGTGCGCACATCGATGAGGAGAGGGCATTTCGGCGTGCCGATAAGGCGTGCGAGCCTTTCAGGGGAGATGGTGTTGAACGACGACATGGTTGCATCCGTATTGGTTCAGATCGGATGCGATGCTTGGGCATGTCGCCTCGTGGGGAGATCGCAATCCCCATGGCATGGATCACAGTTCAACCTTCCGGATTTGTCAAATCAATTCGACGGGGCCGTATCGATCAGAAATCCTGCTCGGAATCTCTTTCCAAGGTCTGCACGACGAGTCCGTTCTCGATAAGGGCGGTCCATATCTCCTCGGCGCTGTCGGCAAAGTTGACGAGTTCCCGGTCGCGCTCGCTCACCATGCCATGTTCCAGCAGGGCATCGAACCTGATGACCGATTGCCAGTAGGCCTTGTCGAAGAGAACGATCGGCAGGGGGGGCGCCTTGCCGGTCTGGCGCAGGGTCAGGATTTCGAACAATTCATCCAGGGTTCCGAACCCGCCGGGGAACACCACAAGAGCATTGGCCCGCATCGCCAGGTGCATCTTGCGCATGGCGAAGTAGTGGAAGCGGAATGTCAGGTCCGGGGTCGAATAGGCATTGGGTTCCTGCTCATGGGGCAGGGTGATGTTGAAGCCGATGGAGGGAGCGCCGACATCGAACGCGCCCCTGTTGGCCGCCTCCATGATGCCGGGGCCGCCGCCGGTGGCGATCACGTTGTCCCGAGTGCCGCTGGTGACGGTCAGCGCGCCGCCTCGCTGTGACGCGATGGCGCCGAAGGCGCGGGCCTGCTCGTACCAGAACGGGTGCTTTCCGGGGCCGTTCTCCCGAATCCGGGCGCTGCCGAACACGACGATGGTGGAGCGCACGCCCCAGATTCGCAGACTTTCCTCGGCCTTGGCGTATTCCAGCATGAATCGGACGCCACGCATGGAATCACCCAGGAGGAAGTCTTGGTCCATCGCGGCCAGACGATAGGACGGCGAGTTGAGACTTGCTGCGTTCGAAGGCTTGCGGTCATCCATGAAATAGGACTCCTTTCATGCGGCTTGCACAAAGCACAATTTCGAAGTCGGGTTAACTCCCCTTCGGCTGGAACGGAACCTCTCGAGGGCAGGCGAAATGAAATAACAGGATCTTGAAGGGGAGAGGGCTTTCAACCGCGCTGCGCAACCGACGACCAACTGGCTTTGTTCCGAGCTTTCCCCGGTCGAAGCCGAGGAAAGTCATTTTCCCTATAGCCGCTCGCGCCTCGGTGGCTATATCAAGGGCGCACGAGCGCATCGTGCGGAAATGGGATCCGGTTTTCCGCTCCGAACGATGCGCCTATCGGAAGAAGGAGCATCGGACCCGTTGGGGCTGATGCTCCAGGGAAAGGGTCGGGAAACGGCCCTGAACGGAAAGCGAGCGCCAGCCGATGGACCACCTGTCTTCGATGAACATAGCCCGAATTCTGCCAGCCGATGGGTTCCAAGGAGCCCTTGTCGGACGCGTCTGGCGCCCGGGTATCGGGCCTTCCGTGGTCGCGGTTCGGGAGGATGGTCTGTTCGATATTTCCTCCGCCTGCTCCACGGTGAGCGGGCTTGCCGCCGTCGATAATCCAGCGGACGTGGCGAAGTCCGCTCGAGGCGAGAGAATCGGGTCTCTCGAAGAGATTGCCGGCAACACTGCCCCGGACGTCCGGGATGCGTCGAAGCCCTGGCTTCTGGCCCCCATCGATCTTCAGGTCGTCAAGGCGGCTGGTGTCACTTTTGCGGTTTCCATGCTGGAGCGCGTCATCGAGGAGCGAGCGCGGGGCGATGCCAGTGCGGCAGCGGCCATCCGGTCCGAGGTTCTGCGGCTCGTGGGCGACGACCTGAGCCGGCTCAAGCCCGGGTCGCCTGAAGCCATGGCTCTGAAGGAGGTTCTCGTCGCGCAAGGCGCGTGGAGCCAGTACCTCGAGGTCGGAATCGGTCCAGATGCGGAGGTGTTCACCAAGGCTCCAACTCTCTCGGCTGTAGGAGCCTTCATGGATGCGGGCCTGCATCCCAAATCCACCTGGAACAATCCCGAGCCGGAGGTGGTGGTGATCGTCACCGCTCAAGGGAAGATCGTCGGCGCCACGCTTGGAAACGATGTGAACCTGCGTGATTTCGAGGGGCGCTCCGCTTTGCTTCTCTCGAAAGCGAAAGACAACAACGCCTCCTGCTCGGTCGGCCCGTTCATCCGGTTCTTCGACGAGACATTCTCCCTCGACGATGTCCGGCAGACCACAGTGACGCTCACGGTCGAGGGCGAGGACGGCTTTAAGCTCGAAGGTTCGTCGTCGATTACGAAGATCAGCCGCGACCCCGAGGATCTCGTCGCGCAGACCGTCGGTCCCCACCATCAGTACCCGGATGGGTTCGCGCTGTTCCTCGGAACGATGTTCGCGCCGACGCAGGACCGGGACGATGCCGGCATGGGCTTCACGCATAAGCGTGGCGACATCGTCACCATCTCGGCTCCCAAGCTCGGAGCGCTGGTCAACCGCATGAAGCCGAGCTCCGAATGTGAGCCCTGGACCTTCGGCATCGGCGCTTTCATGTCCAACCTGGCCCAACGGGGCCTTATCACCAGCAGACTGGCAGGTTAAAGATGACCAAGAACTATATCGCAGGCGAGTGGCTGTCGGCGTCGGACGCTTCAGCGAACGTCAACCCGTCCAACACCAACGATGTGGTCGGCGAGTACGCCCGCGCCTCGGTGGCCGAGGCCGAGCGCGCGATCGCCGCTGCTTACGATGCCTTCCCGGCCTGGTCGCGCTCCTCGATCCAGCAGCGCCATGATATCCTCAAGGCCGTCGGCGACGAGATCCTCGCCCGCAAGGAGGAACTCGGCCGCCTGCTCTCGCGCGAGGAGGGCAAGACCCTCCCGGAAGGCATCGGCGAGGTGACCCGCGCCGCGCAGATCTTTCTCTTCTTCTCCGGCGAGTGCCTGCGGATGGCCGGTGAGAAGGTGCCGTCCGTGCGGCCCTTCATCGATGTGGAGATCACCCGCGAGCCGGTGGGGGTCGTCGGCCTGATCACGCCGTGGAACTTCCCCATCGCGATTCCGGCCTGGAAGATCGCGCCGGCGCTCGCCTATGGCAACACCGTGGTGTTCAAGCCGGCCGATCTCGTGCCGGGTTCGGCCCACGCGCTGTCCGAGATCATCATCCGGGCCGGCGTGCCGGCGGGCGTGTTCAACCTGGTGATGGGCCGCGGCTCCGTGGTGGGCGAAGCGATGCTGCAGAGCCCCAAGGTTTCTGCTATCTCCTTCACCGGTTCGGTACCGACCGGCCGGAAGGTGGCCCAGACCTGCATCACCGCCGATCCGATGAAGAAGCTTCAGCTCGAGATGGGCGGCAAAAACCCGATGGTGGTGCTCGATGATGCCGACCTGAAGGTGGCGGTGGAATGCGCCGTCAACAGCGCGTTCTTCTCCACCGGTCAGCGCTGCACCGCTTCTTCCCGCCTCATCGTGACCGAGGGCATCCACGACCGGTTCGTGGCCGCCATGCAGGAGCGCATGCAAGGGCTCGTCATTGATGATGCCTTGAAGGCCGGCACGCAGATCGGCCCGGTCGTCGATCAGAGCCAGCTCGATCAGGATCTGAAGTACATCCGGATCGGACAGGAGGAAGGCGCCAAGCTCGTGGCCGGCGGCGAGCTTCTGAAGCGCGACACCCCCGGCTTCTATCTCGCCCCTGCTTTGTTCACGGAGGTGAGCAACCAGATGCGTGTGGCCCGCGAGGAGATCTTCGGCCCGGTGGCGACCGTGACCCGCGCGAAGGATTACGACGAGGCCCTGGAACTCGCCAACGATACGCCGTTCGGCCTGTCGTCCGGCATCTGCACCACGAGCCTGAAACACGCTTCGCATTTCAAGCGTAATGCGGAGGCCGGCATGGTGATGGTGAACCTGCCGACGGCCGGCGTGGACTACCATGTGCCATTCGGCGGACGGAAGGGCTCGTCCTATGGTCCGCGCGAGCAGGGCCGCTACGCGCAGGAGTTCTACACCACGGTGAAGACCGCCTACACATTCGACGGAAACGGCCCATACGTGCCAAAGACCCAATCAAGCGAGTAACTGAATTACTCATGCGCGGCGCATGGCCTCAGCATCCCGCCAGTCGAGATGCTGAGGCCATTAATTTATGTAATGGCTGAACGCATGCGGACAGTGACCCTTACAAGCGCTGTGGTGCGTGTTCTTAGATTGCAGCACGCCGCCGACATTGCACTTCGAACCAGTGTTAACTTTATCGACAAAACTCGGGCAGCTTTTGGCCCTGTCCATTGAACTTTGCCACGGGAACGCCATCATAGGCATCCAAGAGAACTCGTACTTACAGGCTCAAACCCCTGCAGCGGCAAACATTGTTGCGTTCAAATCCATGCTTGTCAGTGTGGAAGATTGCAATGCAACTTCGTTCTAATTTAAATGGATGCTGCTAGTGCTGCGAGCCGGTGAGTGGCGCTCCGTTAATAGTAGAGAACTTAATATGGTTACTTCCCGGCGTTATCTCATTGCTTCTTCGCTTGCGCGTCTGATCCGCAAGGAGAGAGGAGGCAATCGTGTCACGGAAGGCCACTTCCCCAATCAGGCTGATCGCAGCTCCTTCGTGGTTGTGGAGGGCGACAAGGGCAGCTTGGTTCTGCTTCACACCGGACCCAACGGGCCGAGCGAGGAGCGTACAGAGGTTCCGCGCGCTCACGCTGAGGCGCTCCTCGATGTTACGCCCGGAAAGCTCGATTATCTGCTCACCCATCTCACTGTCGGTACGCGCGACATTCAGATCGTCCGCTTCGTGACACCAGGACCTTTGGACCTGATCTCCGTTCCGTTCGAGAGCGACGAAGAGGCCAGGGATTTTCGTCCTCTGTCCTGGTTCGGTCCGGATGTGACAACGGAAGTGGCTTATCAGAACCGGTCCATTGCATTGGAAGGCGCACCTCAGGCGCCTGACGTTCCCATGTCGAACGCGGCTCTCAACAGCCTGCTCGATACGCTCGAAAATCGGTACTCCGCACCACGCGGTTATACTCCACACGCACCCGCGCGTGGCTCGGCGGAAGCCGGGGCAGGACAGCGCAATGCGCCTCCGCCCGCTCCTGCCCAAGCCAACGAGAGAACGGCGCAGCCTCAACGGGGCGTTCTGTCGAGGCCCGCTGCTCCGGTCGATGCGGATCTGGGTGATGACGATGCTGGCGATGACAACGATCTGAACCTCAACATCGAGGACAACGTCATCCGTGAGCTCGCCCGTTCGCTTCGGCCTCAGCGTCGCTGATCGTTCGCTCCAGAAGAGATCCATCCGAGAAGAGGCCTGCACCATTCATGTGGTGCAGGCCTTTTCAACTCGGAAGTACGATGCAGCTGCCGCCAGCCGTGCGAATGCTCCGGCACAACTGCTCCGCTGCCTGCCGCGTTTCTGCTGGTGCGCGGACCCGGTAGAAGGTGCGTGTGCCGCGATAGCGCAGCCGTGTTCCGATGATCATCGGGCGGACATCCTTCAGGAGGGAAGCGTAGGACTGGCTCGTGCGCCTGAACGTGGCGAGAGCCCGTTCCTTCGAGAAGTTGCCGGCAAGCTGAACGCCCCAAGGCGCAAACGGCGCTTCGAGGGTATCTCCGCGCCCAGGAAGGCGCAGCGTGGCGACGATCTGATGGCAGCTTTGCCCGGATGAACTCAGGTCGTCGGCGTCTCTTCGCTCCTTGGCATCGGCTGCCCATTCCTCGGCGGATCGGCCTGTGACTGCGATTACGTAATTCCTGGTCTCGGCAGGTAATCCTCCCTGGCCTGCAAGCCAGGAGGTTACCCGTGCGGGCCCTCCGTTATAAGCGGCCGCCGCAAGTCCGAGATTGCCGAACTGCTCTGCCAGATGGGCAATGAATTCGGCGGCCTTTGGTATGGCCTGCTCGGGATCGAAGGGATCGGCCAAGCCCCGTTCTCGTGCCGTGCCGGGCATGAACTGAGCGATGCCCTGCGCGCCTGCCGGACTGACGACGCGTGGGCGAAATGAGCTTTCCTGCCATATCAACCTGGTGAGCAGATCGTGCGGAATTCGCTGGGTGCGGGCGGCCCCCTCGATCAGTCGGCACAGGGCCTGCTCGACGGTCTCTGTTGACGCCCCCGGATTGGCCCAGGCCGTGCCGCAGCAGAGGGCAATTCCGCAAAGCGCCAGCCACAAGCGCATGAAGGACCTCTCTGAAAGGTCGGATGATCGAATGAATGGAAGCCACGTGCCAAGCTACAAATAGGCGATCATTCGTCCTGCCAAGAGTACGACCATCCAGGCGATGAGAGAGACAAGGGCGTAGACACGGGCTTCCGACGGCAAGGCGCCTGTCCGCAAGGGCCCTCCGAAGCGGGCGTGAAAGAGGGCGACGTTGATGAGCCCCAAGGCAATGAAGGCAAGCTTCAGGTAGAAGGCCGGGTTCACTCCGAGCGCACGAGCCTCCACGGCGAGAAGAAGCGTTCCGGTTGGAATTTGAAGCGCGAGACCGGTGGCCGCGAGCGGGATCGCATAGCGCCCGACCTGCCAGGCATGCTTCCCGTGCTCTGCCAGAACCTTCAGGTCGAAGACGGCAATGCCGCCGACGACGAAGGCTGCTCCCAGAACATGCAGCAGATTCGCACCTGTGTAGAGCCAGGCCGAGTGGCGCCCCGCATGGCCGAGCCAGGAACTCTCCAATGCGGCAAGGAGATCGAGATACATTGTGGCCTAGCGCAGCTCGTAGGTCTTACCACTCACGCTGATCCGTTCCGCTCTCATTTCCGTCGCCGTGCGGGTGGAGGGATAGCCTTCGAGCCTGACCTGCGTTCCCGGCTTGATCAGATCGGGCTCCAGTCCGCGCGCATTCATGCGAAATGGAGGCGCGAGCACCGCCTCCCAGCTTTTCCCCTGATACGGCACCACCACCAGGACGTGAGGATTCTGCCAGTCGGCTCGCTCGACATTGCCGGTGATCGTCATGAGCCGGGTCGCATCGTAGCTGCCCCATCCGTGATGCGCGAAGGCGATGCCGCCGGTCAGGAGTGCCCCGGAGAGGCATGATGCGAACAGAGGAAGTTTCATGATGGACCCCTGTGTCTCTTGAGCCAGACCAGGCGGTCAGAGTTGGCTGCAGGAGGCTTGGCGTCAAGGCGTTTGAAAGCGGAGCCTGCGCAGATCATCGGATCGTGATGGGGGAACCCGGAGGATTCGCTCCTCTGCACCGTCCCGGGTATGCTGCGGCTTCACGAATCAACCTTTGTTCAGGGGCAGCGATGGCGCCGATCTTGAAAGACCTCTGGAACCGTCTGGCAGGCGGAGGCAGTGCAGGCGTGCGTGAGGAGCCTGCCGCCGAGGCTGTGGAGTACAAGGGGTTTCGAATCCGGCCGGCGCCGTACTCCGCCAAGGGCGGGTACCAGACGGCTGGTGTGATCGAGAAGGATTTCGAGATGGGCATGAAGGAGCATCGCTTCGTGCGGGCCGAGACGCATCCCAGCAAGGACGAGGCCGTCACTTTTGCGATCACCAAGGGTAAGCAGATCATCGACGAGCAGGGTGACCGCATCTTTCGCTGAGAGCCTGTTCTCAAATGGTTCGAGCGATAACAATGGATCCGCCTGAGCGTATTGGAGAACGGCGGTCACTTGGCTTGGGCCGCATCGAACCAGTTCCTGCTCCACATTCGCATGAGACGCGCAACCATTGCCGTTTATGGATGTTGCCTCCGCAAACACGCTCCCTCCGGTGAGCAGTTCTCAATCAGATAATCTGATCGTGCACCGCAGGATTATCGATTGGTGCTGATTGCCGTAAGCTCTTACGGTCTTAGCGGGGGCGCGCTGCAATCATCCGGTCATTCAAGGGAGATCGCCATGGCCAAGAACCCTAACGCACCGTCGGGAACGTCCGATCGGGTCCTGACGAACAGGCAGGGGCATCCCATCACCGATAATCAGTCTCAGCGAACCGTGGGCAGCCGCGGCCCGGCCACGCTGGAGAACTATCAATTCCTCGAGAAGATCACCCATTTCGACCGTGAGCGGATCCCGGAGCGGGTCGTCCATGCTCGCGGCTTCGTGTGCTATGGCGAACTTGAGGTCACCGGAAAGATCGGCGACGAACCTGCCTCGAAGTACACCCGGGCCAAGCTGTTTCAGACCCCCGGCAAGAAGACGCCGCTCGCTATCCGCTTCTCAACCGTGATCGGCGGGCGCGATTCCTCCGAGGTTGCACGCGATCCACGTGGCTTTGCGGTGAAGTTCTACACGGAGGACGGCAATTGGGATCTGGTTGGCAACAACCTGGCAATTTTCTTCATTCGCGATGCCATTAAGTTTCCAGATGTCATCCACTCCCTGAAGCCGGATCCAATCACCTTCCGCCAGGAGCCGAACCGCATCTTCGACTTCATGAGCCAGACGCCCGAATCCATGCATATGCTGACCCATCTGTTCAGCCCGCGCGGCATTCCGGCGGGCTACCGGCATATGGAGGGCTTTGGCGTAAACACCTACAAGATGGTGAACGCCCAGGGTGACACCGTCCTGGTGAAGTATCACTTCCATCCACGGTGCGGATTGGCCAGCCTGACGGCTGAGGAGGCGGCCAAGGTGCAGGGCCAGGATCTCGGCTCGGCTTCCAAGGACCTCTATGAGGCGATCGAGCGCGGCGAGTATCCCCAGTGGGACATGTACGTGCAGATCATGGAGGACCATGATCATCCGGAGCTCGAGTGGGATCCGCTGGACGATACCAAGATCTGGCCGGAGAAGGATTTTCCCTTGAGGCACGTGGGCGTCATGACCCTGAACCGCAATGTGGAGGATCACTTCAACGAGAACGAGCAGATCGCCATGGGCACCGGCGTGCTGGTGGATGGGCTCGACTTTTCCGACGACAAGATGCTGGTAGGCCGCACCTTCTCGTATTCCGATACCCAGCGCTACCGCGTCGGCACCAATTACCTGCAACTGCCGGTGAACCAGGCCAAGAACGCCAGGGTATCCACCAACCTGAACGGCGGGCAGATGTCCTTCCGCCGCGATCTGGCGCCGGGGCAGAACCCGCATGTGAACTTCGAGCCGTCGATCCATAACGGCCTGCATGAGTCGCCTCGCGAGGAGCCGAACAACCCACCCGAGATTCGCGGACGGCTGACCCGCAGCGTGATCGAGCGGCGCAACGATTACATCCATGCAAGGGGGCGCTACTGCACCATGATGGACTGGGAGCGTGACGATCTCGTTCTCAACATGGGCACTCTTCTGGCTCAGTGCGAGCGGGACGTGCAGGAGCGCATGGTGTGGCACTTCCTGATGGTGCATGACGATTATGGGAACCGCGTCGGAGAGATGCTCGGCATCACGGCCGGCGATGTCCGCAACCTCCCGCCGCTGCCGAAGCAGGCCCTGACCGACGAGGACAAGCGCCGCCTGCAGAACCTCGGCAGGAACGGTGACAAGATCGACCCGAATGTCTGGGGCCAATGGACGAGTTCCGTGAAGAACTACAAGGCCTCGGCCGAGGAGGTTTTGGGCGGTATGCGCGATGTCCCGACCGCCCCGGCCATGGGGGAGGCGGCCGAGTAGGCCCCAAGTCGGCGTCTACGGGAGGCGAGCCGGAATGTCCCGGCTCGTTTCTCGTTCAGGCTCCCTGGCGTGCCCCGAGCCCAGGCTCCCGCGGCTCTCCGCGTAGGCCTTCGTGAACTCGGCCCCGAAGAGCAGGATCAGGGACGAATAATAGATCCAGAGCAGGATCGTGATGATGGAGGCGGCGGCCCCGTAGCTCGACGCAACGTTGCTCTTGCCGAGATAATATCCGATCAGGAACTTGCCGAGGGTGAACAGGAGCGCTGTGACCAGGGAGCCTGTCCACACATCGCTCCATCGGAGGTCCACGGCCGGCAGGAGCTTGAACATCATCGCAAACAGAAGTGTCGCGACGGCAAAGGCGACGAGACTGTTCAGGAAGCGCAGGATGATGGTGGCACCCGAGAAATTCGCCTCGAGATAGTGCCCGACGGCCGACAGGCCCGTATCGATGACGAGCGACACCAGCAGCAAAAATCCGATCCCCAGCACCAGGGCCAGGCTGACGAGCCTGGTGCGAACGAAACTCAAGATGCCGAAATTCGCCGGCGGCTTTGCCTTCCAGATGATGTTCAGGTTGTCCTGCAGTTCCACCACGGCTCCGGTGACCAGCAGAAGAAACGTCACGATGCCGATCATGGTGCCCAGGATGCCGGATCCCACATTGCTGGCGCTGGCGATCATCGCTTCAAGGGCGGAGGCCTCGTTGGCCCCGATCAGGCCGCCAAGCTCGGTGACAATGGCGCCCTGTGCGGCCTCCCGCCCAAAGGCCAGCCCTGCAACGGCAATGGCGGCGAGCAGCATGGGGGCGAGAGAAAAGACGGTGAAGAAGGCGATGGATGCGCCGAGGCTCATGGCGCGGTCGTTCCACCATCCCGCGAATGCCACCTTCAAAAGCCGCCATGTGTCGGAGAGCATACCAGGGCCGATCCCACCGGGCGATCGAGCCCGGTACCGTAAACGCGTTGACTTGGCCGTTAACGAGCAGGAACTTTCCCTTGTTCCTGCCAAGATCAAAGGCCGCGGCCTCAGGTTTCGTGCCGCCGCAGAAGGTGGCCGTAGCGATCAGCGGCCTTGCGCAGGCGGGCTCCTTCCTCTCCCTCAAGCGTGGCTGCGGCCATGAGGTGAGCGCCTATGTGAAAGGCGCAGTAGCAGGGAAGCAGGAAGGCCAGCAGTTCGGGAGAAACCGGGTGAGCGCCGTCCCGCTCGACGATGGTGCAAAGCCGGATGGCTTCCTCCTCCGAGAGATCCAACTCGACGATGGCTCCAGCAATGTCCCAGCCGACGTCCTGATGCCCGATCAGGTCATGGGCTGCGCTGTGATCGAGCGCGTCTGCCTTGATGATCCGGTCGCCGCAGACCAGCCATTCCCAGGCGTGCAGCCGGTTGTCGGTGCAGATCCGGCGCACCTTGCCATCGAGAACATCCGGATGCGGCAGAGATCGGTCCAGGGCTGTGCCTGCCTCGTCCCCTAGTGCCTGCCGGGTGTTGTAGACCGCCATGCGGCGCAACTCGCCCAACGATGCACCCTGCTGCCCGGCTGCGGGACAATGACGGGTGCGAAAGCCTAGATACGTGCCGACCTGCTCGATCAGCCGATCTCGATCAAAGGTCGCCTGATCGAGGCTTCGGGAATCCTCAAGCCAGCGGTGCACAAGAAAGCCGTGGCGGTACCCTGCGACCTCGGGCGTGAAGCCTGCCTCGTGCAGCTGGCGGGCCATCCGGAGCTGCCTGGTACCGGTCTCCCCCAAGCCTGCGAATTTTACCAACCAGGGCGCGCCATTGCTCCACACCAGGAATTTCCGGCGCTCCTGCTGGAGATTGCATGGCGGCCAATTCGCCTCGTCCCGATAACGACGCCTGCGCCAGGCTCCGCCCGAAAGGTCCTCGGGCGGGCCATCCAGCGGGCCGATCAGGTCCTCGATCCAGGCGGTGAGATGGTGAGGGGGCGATCCCCGAAGGAGAAGATCATCCATGGTGTGGATGTGGCGTGAAGCCGTGCCCCATCGCTCCCGATGACCGGCGCCGGCCTGCGGTCCGAGCGGGCCATCGTGGCTCGGGAAGAAATGGATCCTGTGGCGCGGCACGCCAGCCTCTTCCAGCCAGTCGGCGACAGCACCGAATGAGCTGCCGGACAGGCCGGGCCCTTCGTCGACGATGGCGAAGGACCTGTCATGGTCTGCCGCAAGCGTCTCCGTAAGTCCCGGATCGACTTTCACCTCACGCTTGAAAGGGTGACCGATCGGGCGCAGCGTGAAAGGGGGCGGAGCCCCGATGGCGGCGGCGACGAGAGTGCTGAGCCCCGTGCCGATGCTGCGGATGCCGACGACCTGGGTGTCCGGGCCCAACCCCGAAGCCCTGGCCGCTTCCAGATAGCCTTCCGGATAGAGGGCATAGAAGGCATAGCCTTCCGCCTGTTTGGTGCAGATTGTCCGGGATGGATCGAAACTGAGGAGCTTTTCGAGAAAATCCTGCGGCAAGGAGCCTTCCTTGAACCCACTGCGCCACGATTGCTCGATGGCAAGGGCAAGAAGGGAGAGGCATTCCATGCCGTTTTGGTGGATGGCGGAGAGCGTATCGGCGCCGCGGTCCCCAAACTCGGCGTCAATTAAGCCCTGGACGAGTTCGCTGGCGCCGATAAAGGCTGTCACAAGCGTTCCATGCCGCTCGATTCCGGGCGGCATGGAACGGATCCCCAACAGGACCTCCCTGATGAAAGCCTGCTTGGCTCCTACCGTCTCGGTGCGCTCGACATCCCCGTAGACCAGCATCGAGAGGCGGCCTCTGGGGCTTAAGCCGCAGTCTCCTGCTTCAGCGACGCCATGTCGATGACGAAGCGGTATTTCACATCACTCTTGAGCATCCGCTCATAGGCTTCGTTGATCTGCTGGATCGGAATGATCTCGATCTCGGCCGTGATGCCGTGCTGGGCGCAGAAATCGAGCATTTCCTGCGTCTCGGCGATGCCGCCAATCAGAGAGCCGGCGAGCTGGCGCCGCTTCATGATCAGGTTGAACACCGTCGTGGCGGGGTGCGGCTCGGCCGGAGCGCCCACCAGCACCATGGCCCCGTCGCGGGCAAGAAGCACGAGATAGCTGTCGAGGTCGTGCGGCGCGGCAACGGTGTCGAGGATGAAATCGAAGCTGTTCCGGTGCGCGCTCATGGCCTCCGGATCCTTGGACACGACCACTTCATGCGCGCCGAGGGCGAGCGCATCCTCCCGCTTGTTGGGCGAGGTGGTGAACAGCACCACATGCGCGCCCATGGCCCGGGCGAGCTTGACGGCCATATGGCCCAGGCCACCGAGGCCGACGACGCCCACCTTGTGACCGGGCTGCACACGCCAGCGGCGCAGGGGGGAAAAGGTGGTAATCCCAGCACATAGAAGAGGCGCTGCGGCGGCAAGGTCCATTCCGTCCGGCACATTCAGGACAAAGCTCTCATCGACAACGACGGTGTTCGAATAACCGCCATAGGTATTGGCGCCCGTGCCCTGTTCCGGGCCGTTATAGGTGCCGGTGAAGCCAACCTCGCAGTACTGCTCGAGGCCCTCACGACAGCTGCGGCAGGTGCGGCAGGAATCGACCATGCAGCCGACGCCGACAAGATCGCCTTCCTTGAACTTCTGCACACCCGGTCCAACGCCCGTGACACGGCCGACGATCTCGTGTCCTGGCACACAGGGGTAGAGAGTGCCACCCCATTCTGCACGGGCGGTGTGCAGATCGGAATGACAGACGCCGCAATATAGAATTTCGATCTGAACGTCGCTTTCGCGGGGCTCCCGACGCTCGAAGCTGAAGGGGGCGAGCGGGGTGGTCGCGTCCTGGGCGGCATAGCCGAAAGCTTTGATCACGGGAAAGTTCTCCGAATTGTCGGTCGTGGGACGGAGCAGATCCTGCCACCGCGCGATGACCCTGCTGAGCACTCAAGCGCAACAGACGATAGGTTCGATCGAGCCGACGTCAACCGACGAACGGGATGTTTGTTCGGGAAGTTGAGCCGACCGAGGCTTAGGACCCGCTCATCCCCTGAACGCCGATCCGGATTCAGCCTTGGTTAAGAACTGGCGCGGTTTAATGACGGTAACGCTCAATTGATGGGTGCCTGCCGGTGAAAGCCTTGCGGGCGCTCGCAGCAGACCACCACATCATGTGCAGGCGGCAATGCGGCACAGTGGATTTCGGGTTGTTGTGAGTAACTTTAACTTGCTGTCCTGCCCGCAATCCGCGAGGCTGGTTGTCGAGGGCGGGCATATTTTCAAGGCGCACGGGTTCAGCCCGGACAGAAGCGAACCTGTCGCGACCTGTTTTTTCTCCGCCACGACAAAAAGGAGTACGCCGCATCACTTCGACCGCATCATAGTATCGCATGGTCTGGGCAACCTTAGCGGTGCACAATAGTTGTCTCTGAGAGGGATTGGATTTCGGTGGCGCCATGCTTCATTCCGACGACCTGTTCTCGAGTTTCTTGAAGACCTATGAAACCCGCCGCGAGGCGGAGATGTCCCTGGCGGACTACCTGGAAGGGTGCCGCAACGATCCCATGATGTATGCGAGCGCTCCTGAGCGCATCCTGGCAGCGATCGGCGAGCCCCAGCTTGTCGATACGTCAAAGGACCCGCGCCTCGGCCGCATCTTCATGAACCGTACGATCCGGGTGTACCCGGCCTTTTCCGAATTCTACGGCATGGAAGAGACGATCGAAATGATCGTGAGCTTCTTCCGCCACGCTGCTCAAGGGCTGGAAGAGCGTAAGCAGATCCTCTACCTGCTCGGCCCCGTCGGCGGCGGCAAATCCTCGCTCGCCGAGCGCCTGAAATCTCTGATGGAGGTCAATCCGATCTATGTCCTGAAGGCGGGCGACGAGATCAGCCCGGTCTTCGAGAGTCCGCTCGGGCTCTTCGACCCGGAACAGATGGGCTCCGTGCTGGAAGAGCGCTATGGCATTCCCCAGCGGCGTCTGACCAATCTTCTGAGTCCCTGGGCCATCAAGCGCCTTGATGAGTTCCGGGGCGACATTTCCAAGTTTCGCGTCGTCAAGATCAACCCGTCCCGCTTGCGGCAGATCGCTGTCGCCAAGACGGAGCCGGGCGACGAGAACAACCAGGATATTTCGTCCCTCGTCGGCAAGGTCGACATCCGCAAGCTCGAGACCCTGTCCCAGGCCGATCCCGACGCCTACAGCTATTCCGGCGGCCTGAACCGCGCCAACCAGGGCATCCTCGAATTCGTCGAGATGTTCAAGGCGCCGATCAAGATGCTTCATCCCCTGCTCACGGCGACACAGGAGGGGAACTACGTCGGTACGGAGAACATCGGGTCCATCCCATTCACCGGCATCATTCTGGCCCATTCCAACGAGGCGGAATGGCAGACTTTCCGGGCCAACAAGAACAACGAAGCCTTCATCGATCGCATCTACGTGATCAAAGTGCCTTATTGCCTGCGGGTCACGGAAGAGCAGAAGATCTATGAGAAGTTGATCCGCGGCTCGGAACTGGCAGGTGCGCCCTGTGCTCCAGCTACGCTGGAAATGCTGGCGCGGTTTTCGGTCCTGTCGCGGCTCCGGGCGCACGAGAACTCGAACTTCTACTCGAAGATGCGCGTCTATGACGGTGAGAGCCTGCGCGAGGTCGATCCCCGGGCGCGTAGCCTACAGGAATACAAGGACTCCGCCGGCGTCGACGAAGGCATGGATGGTATCTCGACCCGCTTCGCCTTCAAAGTCCTCTCCGCCACCTTCAACCACGACACCATCGAGGTTGCGGCTGATCCGGTTCACCTGATGTACGTGCTCGAACAATCCTTAAGGCGCGAGCAGCTGCCCCAGGATGTGGAGCGGCGGTATCTGGAGTTCATCAAGGCCGAGCTCGCGCCGCGCTATGCCGATTTCATCGGCCACGAAATCCAGAAGGCCTATCTCGAATCCTACCATGATTACGGCCAGAACCTTTTCGACCGCTACGTGGCCTATGCCGATGCCTGGATCGAGGATCAGGACTTCAAGGACCCCGATACTGGCCAGCTCCTGAACCGGGAGCTCCTGAACCAGGAGCTGACCAAGATCGAGAAGCCGGCGGGAATCGCCAACCCGAAGGATTTCCGCAACGAGGTGGTGAAGTTCTCGCTTCGCGCACGGGCGGGCAATCATGGACGTAACCCGTCCTGGACGAGCTATGAGAAGATCCGCGACGTGATCGAGCGCCGTATGTTCTCCCAGGTCGAGGAATTGCTGCCTGTGATCAGCTTCGGGTCCAAGAAGGACAGCGACACCGAGAAGAAGCACGGCGAGTTCGTGCTCCGGATGATGGAGCGCGGCTACACCGAGCGCCAGGTGCGGCGCCTGGTGGAGTGGTACATGCGTGTGAAGCAGGCGGGCTGACAGAGGACGGAGGCAGATCAGGCGTTCCTATGTACATCATCGACCGGCGCCTCAACCCAGGGGGCAAGAGTCTGGCGAACCGCCAACGTTTTCTTCGCCGAGCCAAGGCGCAGATTCAGAGGGCCGTACGCCAGACTGCAGGCGATCGGGACATCACCGATCTCGAACGGGGAGGGGAGGTCTCGATCCCGGCTGATGGTGTTCGCGAGCCCAGCTTCCGGCGGTCCGGCGAAGGCGGGGTGCATGATCACATCCTTCCCGGAAACAAGCGCTTCGTGGAAGGCGATGCCATCGATCGGCCGCCCGGCGGCAGCGGTGGCGCGGCCGGTGGTGACAGCGGAGAGGGCGAGGACGATTTCCGCTTCGTCCTGACCCGCGACGAGTTCCTCGATCTTTTCCTCGACGATCTGGAACTGCCGGACCTCGCCAAGCGGCGCGTCGCGACCGTTGAGACGCAAGGGCTGCGCCGGGCCGGCTATACGGTCACCGGTTCTCCCGTGAACCTCGCGCTGTTGCGCTCCATGCGCAATGCCTTATCCCGCCGCATCGCCATGCGGCGACCCAAATCCGAAGACCTGCTCCGCCTTCAGGAAGAGATCGATCGGCTCGAGGAGCAGGAGGGTCCGTCGGAGCGCCTGACCGCGCTGCAACTCGAACTCGAACAGCTGCAGCTGCGCACCAAGCGTTTTCCTTACATCGATCCTATCGATCTGCGCTATCGCCGCTTCGAACCGGTCGCGAAGCCCGTCGCGCAGGCGGTGATGTTCTGCCTCATGGACGTGTCGGGTTCCATGACCGAGCACATGAAGGATCTCGCCAAGCGCTTCTACATGCTGCTCTACATCTTCCTGACGCGGCGCTACAAGCACGTGGAGATCGTCTTCATCCGCCACACCCATGAGGCGAAGGAGGTAGACGAGGAGACCTTCTTCAACAGCCCGGAGACCGGCGGAACTGTAGTATCCTCGGCCTTGCGGGAGATGCAGCGGATCGTGGAGGAAAGGTATTCGCCGGATGCGTGGAACATCTACGCGGCCCAGGCCTCCGACGGCGACAATTCGCCGAACGACGGCGCGACCAGCGCAACCCTGCTGCGCGACGTGATCCTGCCGGTCTGCCAGTACTATGCCTATCTCGAAGTCGGCAGCGACAGCGACCGGATGCAGACCGGATTCATCAATCACAAGACGTCTCTGTGGCAGACCTATGAAACGCTCCAGGTGGAAGGGGCCAATCTCGCCATGCGCAAGGTGAACCATCGTCGAGAGATCTACCCCGTCTTCCGCGAACTCTTCCGCCGGCGCGATGCGGAAGCCGGAGCAAGGGTGCCATGACCGTGATCGAGCACGACAATCTGCTCTTCCATGGACCCGATTGGGATTTCGGGACGATCCAGCGCATTCATGATGCTGTCGAGGCCATTGGCGTCGGCGAATTGGGACTCGACGTCTATCCCAACCAGATCGAAGTGATCACCGCCGAACAGATGCTCGATGCCTATGCCTCCATCGGCATGCCCCTGTTCTACAAGCACTGGTCTTTCGGCAAGCGCTTCGCCTTGCATGAATCGAGCTACCGCCAGGGACTCATGGGCCTCGCCTACGAGATCGTCATCAACTCGAACCCGTGCATCTCCTATATCATGGAGGAGAACACGGCGACGATGCAGACCCTCGTGATCGCCCACGCGGCCTTCGGCCATAACCATTTCTTCAAGAACAACTACCTGTTCAAGGAATGGACCGACGCGGACGGGATCCTGGACTATCTCGAGTTCGCCAAAGGCTACATCACGCGCTGCGAGGAGCGTTATGGGCATGCCGCCGTGGAGCGCGTGCTCGACGCTGCCCATGCGCTGATGTCCCACGGCGTTCACCGCTATCCGCGCAAGAAGCGGCCCGACCTGCGCTCGGAGGAGCGCAGGGAACGCGAGCGCCAGCTTCATCTGGAGCAGACCTTCAACGATCTATGGCGCACGGTGCCGACCAAGGGTGCCGCCGCCAAGCCGCAACTGAGCGAGGAGCGCCGCCGCGCCCTTCTCGAATTGCCGCAGGAAAATCTTCTGTACTTTCTCGAAAAGTCCGCGCCGCGCCTGCAGCTTTGGCAGCGCGAGATCCTGCGCATCGTGCGCCAGATCTCACAATATTTCTACCCGCAGCGCCAGACCAAGGTCATGAACGAAGGCTGCGCCACCTATTGCCATTACCGCATCATGACCCGCCTGCACGAACGCGGGCAGATCAGCGATGGAGCTTTTCTCGAATTCCTGCAGTCACACACCAACGTCACTCGCCAGCCTGAATTCGACGATCCGCATTACGGTGGCATCAATCCCTATGCGCTCGGCTTCGGTATGATGCAGGACATCGAGCGCATCTGCACAAAGCCGACGGAGGAGGACCGAGAATGGTTCCCCGACATCGCCGACAGCGGCGACGCAATGGCAGTGCTGCGTGACGTGTGGGCGAACTACCGTGACGAGAGCTTCATCTCGCAATTCCTGAGCCCGCATCTGATTCGGAAATGGCGCATGTTCCATCTGGTCGACGATCCGGATCGGCCGGAGCTCATGATCGAGGCCATCCATGATGAACGGGGCTACCGGCGCCTGCGGCGCTCGCTGTCGCGCCATTACGATGTCGGCTGGAGTGACCCTGACATCCAGGTGATCGATGTGGATCTTGCCGGGGATCGGCGACTGATCCTGCACCATCATGTCCTCAATCGGACCCTGCTGCACAAGGACGATGCCCAGCGGGTCCTCCAGATGGTAGCCAATCTCTGGGGCTATGCAGTCGTGCTGAAAGAGGTGGAGCCGGCCACCGGAGCGATCTTCCAGGAGCACGTGGCCCACCCGCACGAAACGCTCTTCTGAGGGGCTACTTTGACGCAAAAAAGCCAGGGACTCACGCGATCATAGGTTTCCCTGGGCTCGGCCCTGGTTTCGAGGGTCGGCTCCCTTGCAGGAGAATACCTATGGAACACAAGCCTGTAGAGAAGCTGCGTAGCGTCGCTGAAGTGCATGAGTTGAGCCAAGGTTTCCTGTCCCGGCGCGAACGCCTCGAGCGTTGGGCCGAAGTGTTGGAGCGCCAGCCGAAGCGGCGCTTGAGATCTCTGGGTGAGATCGAGTTCGTCCCCAAGGACAAACGGCCGGAGCTGAGGTCCGACGAATCTCCGATCACGGTGGCCTTCGAGGATCCGGTCCTGCGCGCTGCCGGCCTGAAGGGTGACACGCTCGGGGATGCCATGGAATTCTTTGAATTGTCCGATGGAGCCTCCCATCGCCTACTCTGCTCCTGCATGAATGGCTGGAGCATGGAAGCAGGCTCCACGGCGCGGAAGGTTCATCGCATTGCGAATCCCGATCATCGGCTCATGCTGCTCACGACGGCCGGGCTCCTGACGGCTGCGCCGGCGGTGTTCTACCTGTTGAGCTGAAGGAATGCTGCGGCACCGAGCCCAGTAATCAATCGGGCCCGGTGCCGATTATCTGGAGACCATGAATGACGGATGCGACGCCCCGTCGGATCTGGCTGCCCTGGTACAGCCGAGAGGATTATCCCCGCATCCGCGACATGATGATCGACCGGCATAATCTTGCCCCCACCTACGATGCCTGGCTGGCAGCGGCCGAGAACAACGAGAATGTCGGCCGCCAGGCGGGTCTCCAGATCTCGCGCACCATGATTGAGCCTGAAACCTTCGCGAAGTGGTGTAGGGAAAAGGGCTTGGAGCCGGACAGCGCAGCGCGCATCAAATACGTTGCTGAGACGGGTGTCCAGACCACGGCATGATCCCGATAACGCTGCCACGGAACGGGCAGCATCACGACACAAAAAGCCAAGCCTTGAAGTCTCCTCCCCGGTTCCTAATTGCTCGGGCTGTATGGTGGAGGGACAAACTTGCTGAACGAGAATGGTGCGAGTAGCGACGTTTCTGCTTCCCTGAGCAAGAGGAGCGATGGGCAGGCCGCGATTCCGCCGCGCATGCGGGCCGCCATTGTCACAGGCCCCGGGCAAATCCAGATCAGCGAGGTTGCACGTCCCGAACCGGCCCCCGGTCAGGTAAGGCTACGCTTGGAGGGGTGTGGCGTGTGCGCTTCGAACCTGACGCCTTGGGCCGGCCCCGAATGGATGCAGTATCCCACCGAGCCAGGCGCCCTCGGCCACGAGGCCTGGGGCTTCGTGGATGCTGTCGGCGAGGGTGTTGAAGGGCTTTCGATCGGCGACCGGGTTGCGGCACTCTCCTACAAATCCTATGCCGAATACGATCTGGCCGAGGCCGATGCGGTGGTGCGCCTGCCGGATGCCCTCCTGGGCCAACCGTTTCCCGGCGAGCCGCTCGGCTGCGCCATGAACATCTTTCATCGCAGCGAGATCAAAGCCGGGCAGACGGTCGCGATCATCGGCATCGGCTTTCTCGGCGCGATCCTGACGAGGCTTGCAACAGACGCTGGCGCGCGCGTGATTGCCATCTCGCGGCGTCCATTTTCGCTCGATCTCGCGCGCAGCATGGGCGCAGCCGAGACCATCCCGATGGAGGATCACTCTGCGATCATCGAGTGGGTCAGGGAGTTGACGAACGGCACATTCTGCGAGCGGGTTATCGAGGCCGTCGGCAAGCAGTGGCCTCTCGATCTCGCGGGCGAACTGACTCGGGAACGTGGCAAGCTCATTGTCGCAGGCTATCATCAGGACGGACCGCGTCAGGTCAATATGTGGCTCTGGAACTGGCGTGGTATCGATGTGATCAATGCTCATGAGCGCGACCCGAAGGTCTATGTCCGGGGGCTGCGCGAGGCGGTGAATGCTATCGCGTCGGGGCGTCTCGATCCGAGTTCTCTCTATACGCACCGCTATCCTTTGGAGAGGCTTGATGAGGCACTGAATGACACGCGAGACCGGCCAGACGGTTTTCTCAAAGCTCTAGTGACGTTTTGATGACGCGACAGATCTTACATCGGGCTGCTCCCGAGACCCCTCCCGCTCGTCCGCGCCTTGGCTTCCTCGGCGTCGGCTGGATCGGCCGGCATCGTATGCAGGCGATTCTCGGCACCGGAGCCATCGATGTTGCAGCCATCGCGGATCCATCGCCAGAGATGGTAGCTGAGGCCTGTAAGTTTGCGCCTGATGCGCAACCGGTTGCGACCCTCGATGACATTCTTGATCTCGGTGTCGATGGCGTCGTGATTGCAACCCCGAGCGCCATGCATGCAGAACAGTCGATCCGGGCTCTGAAGCGTGGCGTTGCCGTTTTTTGCCAAAAGCCACTTGGCCGGACGGCCGTGGAGGTGCAGGCGGTGGTCGACGCCGCACGCAACGCCGACCGGCTGTTGTGCGTCGATCTCTCTTATCGTTTCACGGAAGGAATGCGCCGTATCCACGAAATCATCGATTCAGGCGAACTGGGACATGTCTATGCGGTGGATCTCGTGTTCCACAACGCCTATGGGCCAGACAAGCCATGGTTCTATGATCCGGTACTCTCCGGCGGCGGCTGTGTAATGGACCTTGGCGTCCATCTTGTCGATCTTGCACTGTGGGCACTGGACAATCCCGACATCGCAAGTGTCACGGGCAAGCTCCTTTCAGGCGGTGCGCCGCTGACCGATGTCACAACACAGGTGGAGGATTATGCCGTCGCGACTATGGAGTTGGAGACCGGTGCCGTGGTTCAGCTCGCCTGCTCCTGGCGGCTTCAGGCAGGGTGCGATGCGATGATCTCCGCCTCCTTCTATGGGACGCAAGGCGGCGTATCACTGCGCAACGTGAACGGCTCGTTCTATGATTTCACCGCCGAGCGTTACCGGGGAACATCACGTGAGACGGTGACCACGCCACCGGACGAGTGGGGCGGACGCGCGGCTGCGGACTGGGCCTCACGCTTGGCGGCCGGTGAACGCTTCGATCCGGCTGCGGAGCAGTTGGTGGACGTCGCAAAGGTGCTCGACCGGATCTATGGGCGATAGGGCGCCGTTTTAGTTGCTACTAGAGCACCGGTCATTCAGACGAATCCGTATCCGGCTGCGGTGAAGTAGTTACGGCATGCCTCGGGCTCGACGAGATCACAGATGTCGCCGATGGCCCGCCAGAGCGCCTCGACGGTCCGGGCTTCGGCTTTGCGCAAATGTGCTTTGATCTGTGAGAAGACCTGCTCAATCGGGTTCAAATCCGGACTGTA
>NZ_JAHAMK010000047.1:450-25101 GCF_018383585.1 Microvirga sp. 3-52 | reverse complement strand
TGCGCTAGCCGCCGTGCGGCGGGATATCTGGCGTGAAACGGGTTTCCTCACGTCCCAACATCGGAACAAAACACCAAAACCCTCGCGGGCACTTCAGCAATGCCTGGTCTACGCACTCTGCCGAGCAGCCTGATTGGCCAAAGTCGAGCTAAGGCATTAATAATTGGTCGCTGGAACGGAGCAATTGCTCATCGGAACCCTATAGAGCGGCACTCTGGGCCAAAGCCGCCTTATCTGCCGTGCCGCTGCCATTGGGGAGCATCTCTCAAACCGCAGCTGGGGCTCTCGAAACATTCTTATAAACTTTGTGAAGGAATAGACCAACAGCTGCATTCGTTTGATGGCCATAGGTCGTCGATTGAGATGGAGGATAATCTGATGAGCACCACCCGACATACAAACCCTGCACAGGGCGTCGGCTCCGATTCTACACATCCTAGCAATACGGGCCCATCCTTTCAGTGTGCAGTGCTCCTCTTTGTTGCATTCCTCAGTTCCTTCATCGGAGTAGCCCTGCTCCTGGCTGGGATCTGACGAGGCTGAGACCCTCAAGGCTCTTATCGATGAGAACGAGATTGACCGCATCATCGGAGACGAAGATGGACTACAAGATCGAGCTCGTGGCTCAGGCCATTCACGAAGCCGAGCAAGCAGCATGCTTGTGGGATAACGAGCCCGCAATCCGAAAGGAGCGGTTCCGGGAGTATGCCCGCAACGCCATTGATTTGCTTGACGAAGACATCAATATTCTTCTTCTGGCCTTGAGAGGGGCGCAGCAGAAGAGCGGTTGGGCGATTAAGAGCCGCTTGATCGGTTGGGAGCAGTAAGCTCTCAAGCCGCGTGGTCTCGGCCACTTCGCTGATGTGAAGCTTCAGCCCCATTAACGTGATGACCCAGATGATCGATGTCATCTCGCGTCGCACGATTGCGTCGTTGACGGCTCGATGCGTTCCTTGGGTTTATCGACATACGAGCCTTCAGTTCAGCCTCCAGCCACCGCAGTTCCTCTTGTAGCCCTTCGAGGCGCCTCAGCAAAACGGCATCTGATAAGCTAGGTGGGGCAGCACGACTGACACTCCGCACTCGTCCAGCATGGGTGATGCTGCGGATCGCCTCCAGCGAGGCCGGACCAATGCCCGGGGTCGCCAGCCAATGCTTATCCGGGATCTGACCAACCTCCCGGAGGCTAGGGCAACGGCCTTTGAACTCACGTAAAAGCGGATGCTTCACCCGCGATGGAACGGCTTCGAGAGGAAAGGGCTCATCCAAGTACATGTGCACCCCGCAAACCTAATCAGATGACTTACTATTGGGCCGTCCAGATCAAGGCTGTTCCAAGGCAAGATGTGGACAGATCCTTGGATTCGGTTCCCTTTACACTGCTGGAGTACCTATAGTCCTCCAGAACTAAGTATGTCTTCTTCATCAACAATGATGGGACGTTGATTGAGATTGTTTGGGGCCTACGGAGAGCAGCTTCAGCGGCTGCTCCAATTTCAAACGAAATCCCTGGCTGCGCCGTTGCTGATGCTAATTTTATGGCAGCAGGTGCAAGGGAGCCTTCCAGCACGTAACTCGGGAAACAATCGAGTAGGACTGCTCGGCTATCAACGTATCAACAAGTCGTCCGAGGTCTTTAGGAAAGAAGACTCCGTGGTACATTCAGGGTTGGGAAGGAAGTGGCAAGGGTCTTAAACCCGAGGGCAATCGCGACCCAACCAAGCGTTCCGAGGGGCAAGGATCTTCGGAAGGCGGACACGTGTGACCGTCACTGACGGAACACTCCATATCTTCTATAGCGCGTCCATGATGACGACGGAGAAGAGGGGCGAGCCCCTCTCCCGACGCTAACCCTCAGTCGTAGAGAACGGCTGCGATCTTCGGATCGCTCATGTTTGACTTATCATAGTAGAAGAAGCCGGTGTCGATGATCTTCTCGAGCTTCTCGCCCTTGAGCGCCTTCACGGCTGCCTCGACGGTCTTGTAGCCAATGCCGACCGGATTTTGGGTGATGGCACCCGCCATAAGACCCTCCTGAATCGCCTGCTTCTGCTGCTTGCCGGAATCGTAGCCGATGATGACGACCTTCCGGTTCATCTCCCGGGCACCATTGACCACACCGATTGCCGAACCTTCGTTGGCGCCGAAGATGCCCTTGAGCTTCGGATTGGCTTGGAGAACCGACTTCGTGATCTCCGTGGACTTCAGGTGATCGCCGGAACCGTACTGAATGCTCACGATGTTGATCTTCGGATACTTTTCTTTGATCCGGTTCACGAAGCCGTCTCGCCTGTCGATGCCCGTGCGGCTTGTCTGGTCATGCACCACGAGAGCGATGTCGCCTTCACCGCCGATCAGTTCGGCCATCTTATCGGCAGCCAGTGCGGCAGCTGCCAGATTGTTGGTTGCAGCCGTGGACAGCGGAATGTCACTGTCGACGCCGGAGTCGAACGCGATGACAGGGATCTTGGCTGTCTGCGCTTTGCGAAGCAGAGGGATTGCCGCCTGGCTGTCGAGGGCCGCAAAGCCGATCGCCTTCGGATTTTTGGCGAGCGCCGCCGAGAGCATGTCGATTTGCTTATCGACCATGGTCTCGCTGTCCGGGCCTTCGAACGTGATGCGCACGTTATAATCCTTGGCGGCCTGTTCAGCCCCGGTTTTGACTGCCTGCCAGAACTGGTGCTGAAAGCCTTTCGAGATGAGTGGGATATAGGTCTCCTGGGCGGCCGCAGGGACTGCGAAGCCGATGAGCGTGCCAATACTGATGGCGCCAATCAGAGTGCGTCTGCTCCACATCGTTTCCTCCTGGTCGTTGGTGGTTCAAGGATATTATTGAATGAGGCGGTTGAATTGCTGGATCGTGTCGCGTGTTCCTTTCGCTCGTGAGACGTAAGGGAAGATCCTCAGCCCTTGCGGCGCAGGATATCGGCATAGACGGCGAGGATGATGATCACCCCGGTTACGACCGTCTGCCATTCCTGAGCCACCGAGAGGATACGCAGGCCATTCGTGAGCACGCTGATGATCAATGCCCCAATGATCGTTCCGAGAATGGTGCCACGCCCGCCGCTCAAGGAAGTGCCGCCGATGACCACGGCCGCGATGGCATCGAGTTCATAGCCTTGGCCGAGCGCCGGCTGGGCGGAGTTGAGCCGCGAGGCGATAATGAGACCAGCAATGCCGCAGATCCCACCCGAAACCGTGTAGACGATGATCTTCCAGAAATCGGTATTCACGCCGGAGAGGCGCACCGCCTCTTCATTGGAGCCGAGGGCAAAGGTGTACCGGCCCAAAGCGGTGCGCGTGAGAACAAGGCTGGAGGCAACCGCGACCACGAAGAGGATTAGGACGCCGTTGGGGATCGGCAGGAACGGCAGGATTGCTCCGAGCAGCGACTCCTGCGAGATCATCGGGAAGTTCGGTGTATCATTGAAGTAGATCGGACGGGTCCCCGAGATTACGAGAGCAAGACCCTTCAGCAGCATCATCATGCCCAAGGTCGCAATAAATGGCGGGATCTTCATCTTAGCGATGAGAGTTCCGGAAACCGAGCCGCAGATGGCACCCGCGGCAATGGCCGCCAAGATGCCTACAGGCATGGGTAGGCCCCAGTAGGTCAGGAACACGCCGGCGATGACGGCACAGAATGTCATCAACGTGCCGACCGACAGATCGATGCCGCCAGTAATGATGACGAATGTCGCGGCCACCGCAAGAACACCATTCACGGCTGTTGCTTGCAGAATACCGATAAGATTGTCGGGCTGGAGGAAGTTATCGGACGCGATGGTGAAAACGGCCATCAGGGCGATCAGGCTGGCGAAGGCAAGGATCCTCTGCCATGCCCCTTGGCTGAACACGGTGGATTTGATGACGGTTGGAGTTTCCTTTTCTACGATTGTCGTCATGTGGTTGATCCCCCGGGTGCCCCGTTCGAGGTATCGGTTGTGAGGCTATGGCGCTGCGTCGCAAGGCGCATGATGTCTTCCTGGGAGGTTCCCTCGGCAGGCAGATCTCCGGTCAGCCGGCCTTCGCACATCACGGCGATCCGATGGCTCATGCGCAGGATCTCAGGCAATTCGGATGAAATCATCACGATGGCCCGTCCCTGGGCGGCGAGAGTGTTCAGGAGCTTATAGATCTCGTTCTTCGCACCGACATCGATGCCGCGTGTCGGCTCGTCGAAGAACAGGATCTCACAGTCGCGGGCGAGCCATTTCGCAATGACGATCTTCTGCTGGTTTCCACCTGATAGAAACCGCACCTCCTGAGCATCCGAGGGCGTCTTGATCCGCAGCTGACGGATGTAGGAGCGCGCCGTCTCCCGGATCGCACGCGTCTTGAGGAACATGTTCATGGAAAGGAACCGGCTCAGGCACGGCATGACGATATTGGCCGCTACGTCCATGCCGGTCGCCAGTCCGAAACGCTTCCGGTCTTCGGATAGATAGCCGATGCCAAGACGGACTGCTTCCTGCGGCGAGCGGATCGTCACAGGCTTGCCCCTGACGATGATTTCGCCGTCGTCAAGGGGATCCGCACCGAAGATGGCGCGCGCAACCTCCGTCCGACCCGCTCCCATCAAACCGGCAAAACCAAGGATCTCGCCTTTCCGCAGCTTGAAGCTCACGTCGAGTATGACATTGCTGCGGCGAAGATTTCGGACCTCGAGTACGACGTCATGGCTCGACAGGTCCGGAACCTCAGTCTTCGTCTCAGTAAGGCTTCTGCCGACCATCATCGAGATGATCGTGTCGACAGCCGTGGCTGCTGTAGGAACCGTGCCGACATATTCCCCATCGCGCATGATGGTGACGCGGTCGGAGATTTCCTTCAGCTCATCCATCTTGTGCGAAATATAGACGATGCCGACGCCCTCAGCCTTGAGCTTCCGGATGATGCTGAACAGCTCACCGATTTCGGCATTGTTCAGGGCAGCGGTGGGCTCGTCCATAATCAAGACCCTCGACCTGAAGGAGAGTGCCTTGGCGATCTCGACCATCTGTTGTTTGGCGACGGTGAGTTGGCCGACTTCGGCCCGTGGATCGAGCTTTAAATGCATGCGTTCGAAGATTTCGGCGGCAGCCCGGTTCAGAGCCTCTTCATCGAGCAGGAATCCCATCGCTCGCTTAGGCTCGCGACCGATGTAGATGTTCTGCGCGGCCGTGAGGTCGTTCATCAGGTTCAGTTCCTGATGGATGATACTGATCCCCAGATCCTGCGCGGCTCGTGGAGACGGAATATCGACAGGCACGCCTTCAATGCAGATCTCGCCGGCATCCTTGCGATAGATTCCAGCGAGAATTTTCATCAAGGTGGATTTGCCGGCACCGTTCTCGCCCATCAGAGCATGAACCTCTCCCGAGAGGAGCTCGAAGCGAGCGTTCTTCAAAGCCTTCACGCCTGGGAACGATTTGTCGAGATCCCTGATCGTGACAAGCGGCGTCATGAATGGCGCTCTACTTGGTTCGAAACTGTTGCATGCTCGGGCTGCCTCCACCTCCTGCGGCGGCCGAGAACGGGCCTGCGGGATGCTGCGTATGCGATGGATCCGACAAGATTCGCCACATTGGAGTTGTATTTGCGCAGGCGCGGGAAGGCGCTTGGATGCTCAATGTTCCAAGCCGTTGCGGACGTCAGCAGGATGTTATCCTGTACCCGCATCTTTCCCTCCCGACCGTCAGCCGACGACGGTGCTGTACTCTTGATGCCTTACCGACGGACCCACTTCGGAGACGGCCGGGATTAAGCACCGAAAAGCTTATTTTATTTCGAGGATGATATTCATGAAGCCATGAAGCAGGCAATTGAAAATGTGGCTCTGTCTGACCGGGCGGCCGCATAAGCATGACGATCCCGGTCGCTGTTTGCCGGTACGTAGAGAACCGCTGCGGCAAGATGAGATGCAGATGGTTTTTGGCCGGCATTACGGCTGCATAATGCAGCCCACGCCACTCCTCGCACTCCGCCGTGGTGCTGGCGCTCGTTATCTCTGCGGACGCTCCAGGGCCGATCTGTATATCCTGCTGGCGGAGTGTTGAACGTCAGCCGGCCAGCCCATGCCCGTCATGGACCGTAAGCCTATGGAGTGACAGATGACGACAGGAGCAAGGTCCTGTTCCGGTACACGTCAGCGTAACACCATGACCTTGGTGCCGACCCGCGTTCGATTGTAGAGGTCAACGACGTCGGCATTGGTCATCCGAATGCACCCGGAGGAGACGGCATAACCGATGGTTTCCGGCTCATTGGAGCCGTGAATCCGGTACATGGAGGAACCAAGGTAGAGCGCCCGGGCACCCAGCGGATTACCCAGGCCGCCTTCCATGTAGCGTGGAAGATCAGGGCGCCGCCGCCGCATCGCGACCGGAGGGCTCCAGGATGGCCATTCCCGTTTCATGCTGACAGTCTTGATCCCGGTCCAGGTGAAGCCCGGACGCCCGACACCGATGCCGTACTGAATGGCCCGCCCGTTGCCGAGCACGAAATAGAGCCTGCGTTGACTGGTGGAGATGACGATCGTGCCTGGCCGATGGCTCCCGGGCCAGATGACCAGCCGCCGGGCAGTCGGGGAACTCGGCCCGCCAAACAGGCGCTCGAAGAAGGTTGCAGGCTCGCCACCACGAGAGGCGACGGTCTGCGCCTCGGCGGGGCCCGTGAACGCCACGCTGCACGCAACCAGCCCGACAGCGAACACGAAGTGAATCATGGGGGCCTCCCTCGCGTGGAATGGCACAGCTTCAACGCCTGAGGCTCGGCCCTGGATCCTCGCCAATCAGGAGTGCCCCGGAAGGATAGAAATTGCCTCAAGAGCCGAGAATGACACTCGCGCGCCCCCAAGCTTGGAGCGCCGAGGTGCCTAACACGGACCTTTGCTGAGCGGTCGAAATGTGAAGGTTTGACACGATGCAGAGTCTCAGGGGGCTTTCTCCACAGAAGGCACGATGGACACTCTCCCGATTCGCTGTGGCTCATCGTGCTCAGGGAAACCCCTTAGGGACATGATCTGAGTTCCTGGTGACTTCGTCACGGCGTACCTGTCAGTCATCCTCCGGGACGGGACGACCATATGGATTGCGCCATTGCGATGCCTTGTGCTTCTGCGATCATCCCGTCCGCCCACGACGTGTCAAGGATGATCCTATGTCCACCTCGCTCAGCGACACCACCATTCATCTCGTGAAGGCCACGGTTCCCGCGCTCCAGGAGCATGGGCTGGCGATTACGGCCTTGGCGGGCGTTCGTTCGAACCGCATCCACTACGAGTTCTTCGGACCGGCCGACGAGATCCTTGCAGCCGCCTGAGAGGATCCTCTCTCCGGCGCCCTGAGTAGGAAGCTTCAGGGCACCACTCACGAGCGGTCCCTGGTGCCAAGTCCCCGTCTCAAATGTGAACTCGATAAGAAGGTGGTTCCGAAACTGAAGAACTGTTGCTTGGCATGCTCATAGCGGAGAGGGCTAAGAATCCTGTCGCTGCTGCTATTCGGTTCAGATCGGCCGATCACAGTGGAAAAATTTCACGCACTCGGTGCGGCGCGTTCTCCTGAACATATAACCACATGCGAGGCATTGCAGAGTGCACCAGAAGCGCCTTTCAAGGCGAAGCTGGAAGCAATCCTTGATGCCTATGCTGCAGTAGAGGAAGTCGCCTTGATGCTGGTGCTGTCTCCGAACTGAAATGACGGTGGTGTCGCGGGGTAGGTCATCATGTGAAATCAACCGCTTGTGAAGCATCTCACAGCTTAGTCCGTCCGTAATAGGGCAACGTCATCTTTCGCCGGCAGAGAGCATCTTCGGCGGAAATAAGCAGCCCATTTCCAAAAGGACGTTTCATGAGCAACCTCCATCCCACCTACGACTTCAGCAGCGACGGGGACATACTATCCGGCGTGACTCCGATGTCCCTTCTGTACGAAGGTCCCACATCTTGGCTCGTTCCGAGCAGCGACCTCGGCGGGGATCCTCTTTTTTGTGGAACTCCCCCCGGTCCGAACGGCGGCCCTGTCAACGTTCCCGGATATGGTGAGCTCCCTTCCGGTCCTAACGACCCGCTGGACTGCTGGTAAGCTAACTCGGAGCGTCGCTCGTCAAGATATTGCGACGCTCCTTCGTTGTGCAGTGCTGGGGCATGTGACAGAGACCAAAGAACTGGTGCAAAGTCCCAGTCGTAAGCTCGAAGATGGCAGTGGTGCCGCGAGCCGAACCTAGGGTGCCTAGCTCAAGGTAGTCTGCTCTCGCGCCGCTTTCCGAAACAACCAAGCCGATGCGAGCCACAGCGCGGTGAAGAATCCGGTTACGGTTATGACAACATCTGGCCAGTTCGCCTCAGTCGATCCTAATCCGGCGATCAGAGCGATCAAAGCGACCAACGCCTGGGCGAGCGCCGTCGCGACCAGGGCGCGTGCCATTCCTTGAGGCTGGAAACGCACAATGATGGCACCGACGATTCCGACGGCGAGCACTCCGCCATACATCACGTTGGCGGGGTTATCCTCACCCCCGATGATGCCCACGGCGAGATTCATCCAGACCAGAATGAAGACCGCCATGAGCGCAATCCCGACGGCTGCCCGGTACGCGGTATTGGCTGCTTTCCTGGCTGCTAACTCGTAGGTGCAGCCGGCAGCGCCCAGCATGGCGGCAAGGATGGCGAAATCCGCTATATCCCAGTCCACTTCGCCGGTGACTTGCATCGCGAAAAGGGGCAGTAGCAGCATGACAGCTGCGGAGCTCCAGGCTGCTATCCGCAAAAGGCTTCCGTACCGTATGCCGCCGTTTCCCGCGTTCCTTGCCATTGCTCTGTCTCTGTGCGGCTCGGAAGGGTGAAGAGAGGGTTGAACGCCTCCAGCTGGCCTGAGTCCCGCCATGGTCGACCCGCGGCAGGGTACAGTCTCACTACTGATCGTTACAAGGTATATATCGAACAAGCAGCGCAGATCGGGCCCTTCCGCCAAGCGTGCAGTGCGACCGCCTGTCAGGCAGGCGTGAATATGAATGGCTCCGTGCCGTCTTGCGGTCCCATTTTCCACGAGACGAGCAACAGCGGTCACCCAGGCCCTCGGCCTTCCCAGCAACTGTTCGCGTTCATCCTAGCCAAGTTAATATCGCCAGGCTCCGCCTTGAGGGCTGCTCCAAGGGAATTCGGCAGCTCTGGCTCATCCTCCAGGGCGGCTTCCAGTTCCATCAGGGACATAATGACGGCCTTGAGAGCCTTCCACTCCAGGCAAGAGCCTTTCCAGACGAGCCAGTCTGGGTGCTTACGGAACTGGAGATGACTCGCGTCCTCGATAGGACAATTCCTCACTGAGGATGTGTTCAGTCGAGGGCATGTAGTTTGGCTGCCAAGCGTCGTAATGGACTACGGAAAGCACGGGCGGGTGGTTCTTGATCTCGGCCATGTCCCACCGCCTCCCTACGGCAATGATATGGGAATGGGAGAAAGAACTGCCGAAAGGGCGTTTCTTAGAACGGATCGGAAATCCTTCCACCGAATTTCCGCGAGTCGCCGGATTCAGGCATTTCGATTGTTGAGGGGTATCAAACCTGAAACCCTGACTTACAAGGCTTTTGGCTGGTGCTGCCAGAGAGGATCGAACTCTCGACCTCTCCCTTACCAAGGGAGTGCTCTACCACTGAGCTACGGCAGCGCGCCAACGGGGAGGGCCGCTTACTGCCACAGGGCAGCCCTCCATGCAAGCTTGAAAATGATCTTTATTCGGCCGCCTGGACTTTCGGCTCCAGGGGGAGCCGGAGCGCCGTCCAGACCTCCACCAGGGCGGCGGCGAGGGCGTCGATGTGGGCATTCGAGTGGAAGGGGCCGGGGGTGATGCGCAGCCTCTCGGTGCCGCGCGGCACGGTGGGGTAGTTGATCGGCTGGATATAGATGCCGTGCTTGTTCAGCAGCCGATCCGAGGCCGCCTTGCAGGCTTCCGCATCCCCCACCATCACGGGCACGATATGCGTGGCCGTATCGAGGACAGGCAGGCCGACGCCGCTGAGCACCGCCTTGGTGCGGGCCACCTGGCGCTGCTGCTGGTGGCGCTCGGTGGACGATTCCTTGAGGTGCCGGATGGACGCCGTGGCGGCTGCCGCAACGGCAGGAGGCAGGGCGGTGGTGAAGATGAAGCCTGGGGCGAAGCTGCGGATCGCGTCCATCACGGCCTTCGTGCCGGTCAAATACCCGCCCATTACGCCGAAAGCCTTGCCCAGCGTGCCCTCGATCACGTCGATCCGGTGCATCGCGCCCTCGCGCTCGGCAATGCCGGCGCCGCGAGGGCCGTACATGCCCACCGCATGAACCTCGTCGATATAGGTCATGGCGCCGTAGCGCTCGGCCAGATCGCAGATGGCATGGATCGGGGAGATGTCGCCATCCATGGAGTAGACGCTCTCGAACACGATCAGCTTGGGCCGTTCGCCCGCTGCCTTGAGCAGCTCCTCCAGATGATCGAGGTCGTTGTGGCGGAAGATCGCCTTGTCGCAGCCGGACTGGCGCACGCCCTCGATCATCGAATTGTGGTTGAGCGCGTCCGACAGGATCAGGCAGTTCGGGATCAGCTTGGCGAGCGTCGAGATGCCGGTCTGGTTCGAGACGTAGCCTGAGGTGAAGACCAGCGCCGCCTCCTTGCCGTGCAGGTCGGCGAGCTCGGCCTCCAGTTCGACGATCGGGTTGCTGTTGCCGGAGATGTTGCGGGTGCCACCGGCTCCGGTGCCGAGGCGCCAGGCGGCCTCGACCATGGCCCGGGTGACGTCCCGGTTCTGGCCCATGCCGAGGTAGTCGTTGGAGCACCAGACCGTGATGGGACGGGGGCCCTCCGGAGAGTGCCAGATCGCCTGGGGGTAACGGCCGGCCAGCCGCTCGATATCGGCGAAGACACGGTAGCGCCGCTCGGCCTGGAGACGCTCGAGGGCTGACGTGAAGAAGTTCTGATATTCCATCATCTCACCGGGTGGGCAACGCAATGCCCGGGGATACTGGACCTATTATGCCAGATCACATTGATCCGGGTCAAAGTCCTGAACCGTGATATTGCGGTTGAGAGCCGCTTGCGAAGTCTCTATTTGATAAAGGCGACGATGGGTCGCGTGAACCATGACTGACGTGAAATCGCAAGAGAAAGCTGACCGGCTGAAGGCGGCTTTGAAAGAGAATCTTAAGCGTCGCAAAGCTCAAGCTCGGGGACGGCAGGCTGTGAAGAGGTCCGGAACCGAAGTTGAGAGCCTGAGCGTTTCGGCTGAGCGCGACAAGCCGTCAGACTAGCCTGAAGGGCTCGAGGCGCGCATAGCCAAGGCTCGTTAAAAGTATTGCAAGGGGAATTCGATGGATCGCATTCGCATCCGGGGCGGCGCGCCTCTCAACGGCTTGATTCCGATTTCAGGTGCCAAGAATGCGGCCCTGCCTCTCATGATCGCCAGTCTTCTGACCGAGGAGAACCTGGAGCTCGGCAATGTGCCGCGGCTCGCCGACATCTCCTCGCTCCTGCGGATCATGAGCAATTTCGGCGTCGATCACTCGATCGCCGGACGTCGGCCCGGCCAGTCCTCCGAGACGGGGCAGACCATCCGCCTGACGGCCAAGAACATCATCGACACCACGGCCCCGTACGAACTGGTTTCGACCATGCGGGCGAGCTTCTGGGTCATCGCTCCCCTGGTGGCCCGGTTCGGTCATGCCAAGGTGTCCATGCCGGGCGGCTGCGCCATCGGCACCCGGCCGGTGGACCTCCTCATCATGGCTCTCGCCAAGCTTGGCGCTGCCATTGAAATCGAAAGCGGTTACGTGGTAGCGACCGCTCCCAAGGGCCTGATCGGGGCCGAGATCGATTTCCCGAAGGTGACGGTCGGCGGCACGCATGTGGCCCTGATGGCGGCGACGCTTGCCCACGGCACGACCGTGATCCGCAATGCTGCCCGCGAGCCGGAGGTAGTGGATCTGGCCGAATGCCTGATCAAGATGGGCGCCAAGATCCAGGGCGCCGGCACCTCGGAAATCGTGGTCGAGGGCGTGTCCAGCCTCGGCGGCGCCTCCCATGACGTCATGCCCGATCGGATCGAGACTGGCACCTATGCCATGGCGGTAGCCATGACAGGGGGGGATCTCGTTCTGGACAACACCCGGCCCGAATACCTCCAGGCTGCTCTCGATGTGCTGGGTCAGGCTGGGACGGACGTGTCGGCGACCCATGGTGGTATTCGCATCCGGCGCAACGGCAATGGCATCCAGCCGGTCGATGTGACTACCGATCCCTTCCCAGGCTTCCCGACCGATCTGCAGGCACAGTTCATGGCCCTCATGACCCGGGCGAACGGCACATCCCGCATCCGCGAGACGATCTTCGAAAATCGCTTCATGCACGTGCAGGAGCTCGCGCGCCTCGGTGCCCAGATCCGCCTCGACGGGGACAGTGCCTATGTGGATGGCGTGGCCGGCCTCAAGGGAGCGCCGGTCATGGCGACGGATCTGCGCGCCTCCGTGTCCCTGGTGATCGCAGGCCTGGTGGCCGAAGGCGAGACCACCATCAACCGGGTCTATCACCTGGATCGCGGCTTTGAAGCGCTCGAAGCCAAGCTCGCCCGTTGCGGCGCTCAGATCGAGCGCCTGAGGGGCTAAGGACAGGAGGGCCGGCTTTTTCAGCCGGCCTTTTCTTTTCGAGGCATGAAGAAGAAGCCGCAGCCGAAAGGTTGCGCCGGGGCAGGGGGCTCTCTACCTAAACCTTAAAGTTCAACAATAGGTTGGTGCCCCCATGGATCTCCTGAGACTTGTCGCTTTCGATCCGGAAGATCTTGCCGTCATCTCCGCCCACTTGCAGGATTCCCTGCTCAGGGTGGGCGATATCGCCTATCTGCCCCGGGAACGGCGTTTCGCCATTCAGACCCGCCGTTATGACTGGGAGGCGGCAACCCCCCAGCGCCGGCTGACCTGCATGCATTTCGAGAATGTCACGGGCGTGCGCGTCCGCGGCATCGACCAGACCAACAAGGATGCGGTTCTTAACCTTCTCGCCATTGCCTTCGAGGAGACCAGCGCCCCATCCGGCACTGCCACCTTGATCTTTGCCGAAGGTGGCGCCATCCAGGTGGACCTGGAGTGCATCGAGATGCAGATGAAAGACACCGGTCCCGTCTGGGCTGCCGAAAGCCGCCCCTCGCACGAGGAACAGTTCCAATCGGCGGAGCGCCTGTAATGGCGCAAAGGCTCGATGCGCGGGAGCCGTCCTTCCCGCAGGCTTTCGCTGCTCTCCTCTCGGCCAAGCGGGAGGTGTCGGAGGATGTGGACCAGGCCGTCCGTGCCATCATCGAGGACGTGGTGGTGCGAGGCGACGAAGCCCTGATCGATTTCACCTATCGCTTCGATGGGGTGGCGCTCCAGCCTGAGACCCTGCGCATTTCGGATGCCGAGATCGATGCCGCCGAGGCCCAGTGCCCGAAGGAGGCGCTGGAAGCTCTCGCGCTGGCAAAGGAGCGCATCGAGACCTACCACCGGGCGCAGCGACCGCAGGATTCCATGACCACCGACTCGCTCGGAGTCACGCTGGGCTGGCGCTGGACCGCGCTCGAATCCGTCGGCCTCTATGTGCCCGGCGGCCGGGCGAGCTATCCGTCCTCTGTTCTGATGAATGCAGTGCCGGCGAAGGTCGCGGGCGTTCCGCGCATCGCCATGGTGGTTCCGACCCCCAAGGGTGATACGAACCCGCTCGTCCTGGCGGCTGCGCGCCTTGCCGGGGTCAACGAAGTCTTCCGCATCGGCGGCGCGCAGGCGGTAGCGGCGCTCGCCTATGGCACGCAATCCGTGCGGCCGGTCGCCAAGATCGTCGGCCCCGGTAATGCCTATGTGGCGGCGGCCAAGCGCCGTGTCTTCGGACAAGTCGGTATCGATATGATTGCCGGTCCCTCCGAGGTGCTGATCCTCGCGGACGCCCACGGCAATCCTGATTGGATTGCCGCCGACCTTCTGGCCCAAGCCGAGCATGACCCGGCCGCGCAGTCGATCCTCGTCACGGATAGCCCCGCCCTCGCCGATGCGGTGGAGAAGGCCGTGGAGCGTCAGCTCCAGACACTGCCCAAGGCAGAGATTGCTGGCGCGAGCTGGCGCGATTACGGCGCCATCATCCTGATCGATCGTCTGGAGAACGCCATTCCCCTTGTGGACCGGCTTGCTCCCGAACACCTGGAGATCGAGACGGAGAACGCGGAGGAGCTTGCCTCCAAGGTGCGAAATGCCGGCTCGATCTTCCTCGGCAGCCACACGCCGGAAGCCATCGGCGATTATGTGGGCGGTCCGAACCACGTGCTGCCCACAGCCCGATCGGCCCGCTTCTCGTCGGGCCTGGGCGTGCTTGACTTCATGAAGCGAACCTCGATCCTGAAATGCGACGCGGACGCTTTGCGTGCGCTAGGTCCTGCAGCGATTACGCTCGGGCGGTCGGAGGGGCTGGAGGGGCATGCGCGGTCTGTCGCGATCCGCCTGAATCTCTAGACGGCAGGCGGAGGGGGGATGGCGAGCGAAGCGAAGGAGCGGACCCGGCTGGTCACCGTCACGCTCGACGAGGCCTCCATCGGCCGCGGCAATCCCGATCAGGAGCATGAGCGGGCCATCGCCATCTATGACATTCTCGAGGAAAACACATTCGCCCTGCCGAACTACGATGGCGGGCCTTACGGCTTACGCATCTCGCTCATCGAGAAAAAACTCTGCTTCGAGGTCACGGCGCAGGATGGCGCTCATCTCGTCTCTCATCACCTGTCGCTGACGCCGTTCCGCAAAGCCATCCGCGATTACGAGCTGATCTGCGACAGCTACTACCAAGCCATCCGCTCGGCCTCACCGGCTCAAATCGAGGCCATCGATATGGGACGGCGCGGACTGCACAACGAAGCGGCCGAACTCCTGATGAAGCGCCTCGATGGCAAGCTGATCCTCGATTTCGATACGGCGCGCCGCATCTTCACATTGATCTTCGCGCTGCACTGGAAGGGCTGACGCTTGGACGAGCCCCGCTCGAAACGGATCCACTCGGTTCTGTTCGTCTGTGCCATGAATGCGGTGCGCTCCCCCATGGCGGAAGCCATCGCGCGCCATTACTTCGGCAAGTCGATCTATGTGCAATCCGCCGGCGTTCGCAAAAGCGATACGGATGGATTCATGGCATCGATCCTGGCCGAGATCGGCATCGATGCATCCAAGCACAAGCCGCGCACGCTCCAGGAGTTGGAGGAGTGGGAGGGTCTCAACTTCGACCTCATCATCTCCCTGTCGCCGGAGGCGCATCACGCAGCGCTGGAACTCACGCGCACCATTGCGGCCGAGGTGGAATACTGGCCGACGCCTGACCCGACGATCACGCAGGGCTCGCGCGAGCAGGTCCTCGATGCCTATCGCAATATCCGCGATGGACTGATGTACCGCATCCGCCTGCGGCTCAGGCAGGGCTCACCCAAGGGCCCTGATGACGGAGAGGGTGCCTAAGCCCACGAGAAGACCGACGATGTCGATCCGCGTCATCGCCATCGCCACGATGGCTGCGGTCAGGGCGATGATCGCGGGCAGCCCGTTGTCGATCACCACGGGCAGGATCGTTGCCAGGATGATGGAGCCGGGCAGGGCGCGCAGACCCCGCTCGATGCGCGGCGTAAGCCGCACCCGGCTCATGACCACGACCCCTGCGATGCGGCACAGAAACGTCACCAAGGTCATGGCGGCAATGGCGAGAACGGATCCCCATGGGCTCGCGATAACGGTACCGAACGTGTTCATTCGATCAGCATCCCGGTTGCGACCCCGGCCAAAGCGCCGGCGATGATGAAGACATAGCCGGGCACGAGGGCATGAACGACGAGCGAGACGAGGCCAGCGATGAGCCAGGGCAGGGCGGGCCTCGTACCCTTCCACAGGGGCACAAGCATGACGCCGAAGAAGATCGGCATGACGAGGTCGAGGCCGAAACGCCGCGGCTCAGGCACGAGGGCTCCGGCGAAGAAGCCGGTCAGCGTCGCGATGAGCCAGACCAGCCAGAGGATGATTCCGCATCCCAGAAGCACGCCGACATCGCGGCCGCCCTCGCTGTGATAACGGGTGCCGACGAGCCAGCCGGCTTCGGTGAGAAGAAAAAGATTGAGCGCCGTGCGGGGGAGCGGCTCGTCCTTGAGCCAGGGCTGAAGGGTGGCGCCCAAAAGGATCATGCGCGCATTCACGATGGCTGTCACGGTCACGATCGTGAGGATCGTCGATGGCGTCCAGACCTGCTGCCAGATTTCGAGCCCGACCATCTGGGACGCTCCGGCATAAACGAAGGCGGAGAGACCGAGGGTTTCGCCGAGCGACAGACCCTTCTGGGCCGCTGCCGTGCCGAAGGCCACGGCAAACATGATGAAGCCTGGAAAGGCGGGCAGGGCGGCACGGGCGCCGTGTCGAAGACCTGCCGTAGAAAAATGAGGGCGGAGAGCGGGGGGCATGAGCGTCACGCTCTGTGCCTTCCCGCGTCCCCGCCGTCAATTGGAGATTGGTGTCTTTTAGCCGACGGTGCCGTTGACGAGGGGATAGATCTCGAGGAAGCCCTCGTAGATCATCTTGAGCGACACGTAGAGGATGATCGCGAGGCCGACATACGCGATCCAGCGATAGCGCTGAAGCAGGCGAGCGATGTAGGAAGCCGCAATGCCCATGAGGGCAATCGACAGAAGGAGGCCGAAGGCGAGGATGTAAGGATGCTCGCGCGCTGCACCCGCCACGGCGAGCACGTTGTCGAGGGACATGGACACGTCGGCGATGACGATCTGCCAGGCAGCCTGGGCGAAGGTCTTGCGCGGGACGCCTCCGGCAATGGTGCCGTCCTGATTGATGTCCCGACCCTCCAGAGCCTCTTCTGCCGCATGCTGCTCTGCCTCATGGCCGGTACGCAGCTCGCGCCACATCTTCCAGCAGACCCACAGAAGGAGAATGCCGCCGGCCAGCAGAAGGCCCACGATCTGGAGAAGCTGGGTCGTGATGAGCGCGAAGAAGATACGCAGGACGGTCGCGGCGATGACGCCGAGCAGGATCGCCTTGTTGCGCTGCTCCTTGGGGAGACCGGCGGCGGCCAAGCCGATGACGATGGCATTGTCGCCGGCGAGCGCCAGGTCGATGCCGACCACCATCAGGAAGGCGACGACCTCGGGTCCGAAAAACTGCGAGAGATCAAACATGCAGTGCCTCATATGTCGGTTTGGGGGCAGCGCATGCGAAACGCTCAAAAAGACGCATCTGGCACTGGCCCGGTCCGGAAATTCCTCGGACCGGGAGCCGCAATGCAGGCAAAACCGTCTTTTTGAACGAACCCAGGCCGCCCTGGTTTTCATCCAGTCCGACATCGCCGCTCCTGTTTTAGGAGCGACCAGAGGGGCCCGGCCTGGCTACACGGTTCCATCTAGACAAGATGCGGCGGAGGATCAAGTGATCTCCCGCAGGGCTCTGGCTACTGTCCTATAGTTTAATAGACGTTTTCTCAGGGGCTGTTCATTCGAACAGGTCTTGTTGAGAAGCATTCTCCCCAAGACACAGAAGCTTGATCCAGGCTGCGGCCTCGGGCCATATCGGTCTCAACAACCTTGGGCGCGCGATGCGCCCGTCGGGAGGTCGTCCATGTCTGTTCTCCATGAAGGCTCTGAGCCGGTACGGCATCGCGGGCCGGTGCGTGCCCCGCAAAGCTTGGCGGGTGGCCTTCTTCTCATCGCGCTTGCCGCCCTGGCGCTCTGGCTGACGCGGGATCTCGACCAGGGCACACTCAATGCCATGGGCCCGGCCATGCTGCCACGCTGGCTCGCCATCGGGGTCGGCCTGTCGGGCTTGGCCCTGCTGGCCGCCGCCTTCCTCAAGGAGGGCGATCTTCTGGAGCGCTGGAGCCTGCGCGGCCCGGTCTTCGTGATCGGCGCCATCCTGGCTTTTGCCTTTACCATCCGCGGCTATGCCTTCGGGTCTCTGGTCCTTCCCGGCCTCGGTCTGCTTGTTGCCGGCCCGCTCGCCATCATCATCGGGGGGCATGCCACTCCCGAGGCGCGCCTGCGCGATCTCGTCATCCTGGCACTGAGCCTCACCCCATTCTGCATGGTGCTGTTCGGCGATCTGCTCAACCTGCCCATCCCGGTCTTCCCGCAGGCGCTCACGGGCCTGTTCCCGGCCGACTGGTCGCAAAAGGCGGTGTTGCGGGCTACGGCCGCCATCATGGCCGGGGCGGCTGTTCTCGTGTTTCTCACCACGCGAGGCCGTCGCCAAGCCTCGGTCGACGTGGCCGACCACTCCGGGAGGATCTGATGGGTGATTTCTTCTCCAACCTTTCACTCGGGTTCGGGGTGGCATTGTCCCTCCAGAACCTGGGCCTTGCCTTCCTGGGCTGTCTCGTCGGCACTCTGGTGGGGGTGCTGCCCGGCGTTGGTCCGATCGCCACCATCGCGATGCTGCTGCCGATCACCTTCGGGCTCGATCCGACCGGCGCACTCATCATGCTGGCCGGCATCTACTACGGCGCCCAGTACGGCGGCTCGACCACGGCGATCCTGGTCAACATTCCCGGCGAGGCGACCTCCGTGGTGACCGCTCTCGACGGCCACCAGATGGCCCGCCAGGGCCGCGCCGGCGTGGCGCTCGGCATCGCGGCCATCGGCTCCTTCTTCGCCGGCACGGTGGCGACCCTGGTGATTGCGGCGCTAGGCGCCCCGCTCACCGGACTCGCCCTGATCTTCGGCCCGACCGAATACTTCTCGCTCATGGTCATGGGCCTGGTCTTCGCGGTGGTGCTGGCGCGGGGCTCGATCCTGAAGGCTATCGCTATGATCCTGGTCGGCGTGCTGCTCTCCACCGTCGGCACGGATCTGGAGACCGGAGAGGAACGCATGACCTTCGGCCTGCCGTTCCTGGCCGACGGCATCGACTTTGCAGTGCTCGCCATGGGCATCTTCGGCATCGCCGAGATCATGCGCAATCTCGACCACACCGAGCATCGGGACGTGGTGCGCCAGGCCATCGGCCGCCTGTTGCCTAACAAGGACGATTTCAAGCAGTCCTACAAGCCCGTGCTGCGCGGCACCCTGATCGGAGCGATCCTGGGCATCCTGCCGGGCAACGGCGCGGTGCTCGGGCCGTTCGCGTCCTATACGCTCGAGAAGAAGCTCGCCAAGGACCCGCGCCGCTTCGGCCGCGGCGCCATCGAGGGCGTGGCGGGACCTGAGTCCGCCAACAATGCGGGTGCGCAGACCTCGTTCATTCCGCTGCTGACGCTGGGCATTCCGCCGAACGCCGTGATGGCCCTGATGGTCGGTGCCATGACCATCCACGGCATCATCCCGGGCCCGCAGGTGATGACCAAGAACCCGACCCTGTTCTGGGGCATGATCGCCTCCATGTGGGTGGGCAACTTGATGCTTCTGATCATCAACCTGCCCATGGTCGGGCTCTGGGTGCGCCTGCTCAAGGTGCCGTACCGGCTGTTGTTCCCGGCGATCCTGATGTTCTGCTGCATCGGCATCTACTCGATCAACTCGCTGCCCACCGATGTCATGTTCATCGGGCTGTTCGGCTTTGTGGGCTACATGCTGATCAAGTTCGGCTTCGAGCCGGCCCCGATGCTGCTCGGCTTCGTGCTCGGCAAGCTGATGGAGGAAAACCTCAGGCGCGCCCTGATCATCTCGCGCGGCGACATGATGACGTTCATCGATCGTCCGATCAGTGCGGGCCTGCTCGCCGTCGCGGCTATCCTGCTTGTGATCGCGCTCCTGCCTTCCATCCGCAAAGGAAGGGACGAGGTGTTCACCGAGTAGCTTGCCTTCAACCTCGCCTTGCCCACATGTAAGGTCATAACCATTTCCAGGGAGGAAATCTGATGAAGAAAACTGTACTGGCTCTTGCCGCTGTCGCCGGCTTGGCCGCAACGGGCGCTCACGCTCAAAATTACCCCACTCGTCCAATCACCATGATCGTGCCCTTCGCGGCCGGTGGCCCGACGGATGTGATCGCCCGTATCGTCACCGACCATATGAGCCGCACCCTGGGCCAGCAGATCGTTATCGAGAACGTGGCAGGCGCCGGCGGCACCACGGGCATCACCCGCGCTGCGCAATCCCAACCCGATGGCTACACCATCATGATGGGCCACATGGGCACCCACGGCGCCGCGCCGGCCCTGTACCCGAACTTGAAATACGATCCGACCAAGGACTTCGCGCCCATCGGCCTTGCGGCCGGCACGCCGATCGTGATCGTGGCCAGAAAGGACTTCCCGGCCAACGACCTGAAGGGGTTCCTCGAATATCTGAAGGCCAATGCCGACAAGGTGAACATGGCCCATGCAGGCGTGGGTTCCGTCTCCCACTCGACGGGCATCTTCTTCAACTCCGTAGTCAAGGTGAAGCCGACCATGGTCGCCTATCGCGGCACGGGTCCGGCCCTGAACGACCTGATGGGCAATACGGTCGACTTCATGACCGACCAGATCGTCAACGTGGCTCCGCAGATCCAAGGCAACAATATCAAGGCCTTCGCCATCGCGACCCCTGAGCGCTCCCCGGTTCTGCCGAATGTGCCGACCACCAAGGAGGCCGGTCTTGAGGGTTATGAGGTCAGCGCCTGGAATGCAGCGTTCGCGCCGAAGGGCACTCCGCCGGACGTGGTCAAGAAGCTGAGCGACGCGCTCATCAAGTCCCTTGAGGACGAGAATACCAAGAAGCGCCTCCTGGAACTTGGCGGCGTGATCCCCAGTGCAACCGAGCGGACCCCGGAAGCCCTGCAGAAGCTCGTCGAGAGCGAGGTCGCCCGCTGGACCCCGGTTCTCAAGGCCGCTGGCGCCACGGCCGAATAAGCTATCTAAAGCTTGAGCATTCAAAGCGGCGGGCGCTCAGGCCCGCCGTTCTCATTTCCGGCTTCGAGGTTTCGAACAGGACTTGAAATTGCCCGCCCGGGCGATTACACCCTGCCTCACGTGCAGCCGTAGCTCAGTTGGTTAGAGCACCAGATTGTGGATCTGGGGGTCCCCCGTTCGAGCCGGGGCGGCTGTACCATAAAAATCAAGCACTTAGCCCTCGCAGGTTCGAGGGATGCTTACCAGAAGATGCCCTTAGTAAACATATGGTAAGCAGCCACTCGTCTTTATCCTCCTTCTTCGCTCATCAAGCGACGTGCTGGGCTGCAGCCACGTAATGGATCTGACGCGTCTTAGACTGATCCTACGATGAGTTGCGATATAACAGGTGCCAGGGCACTGGTATGCAGGGGAGGCGTAGTAGCCCGATGTGAAAGCGTGCGGTGAGATTGCTCCCTCTTGGTGCTCTGCAGCTTTCCGCGGTTCTCGACTAAAAGCTGTTGGTCCGAGCGATTGCCAAATCGCCACGCAATAAGGTTAAGTCCCCAGAAAGCTTATGGGGCGCTCAACCTTGAACCACCAATCCCTTTCATCCTTCATTTGGTCCGTCGCGGACCTCCTTCGAGGCGACTATAAGCAGGCCGATTACGGTAAGGTCATCCTTCCCTTCACCGTGCTGCGGCGGCTGGATTGCGTCCTGGAGCCAACCAAGGATGCCGTCCTGACGGAACATGCGGCTAAGACGGCCCAGGGGCTCAACCCGGAGCCGTTCGTGCTCCGCAAAGCTGGACAGACCTTCTACAACATCTCGCCCCTCGACATGCGCAAGCTCATGGGCGACCAGGACAACATCGGCCAGAACCTCTACGCCTACATCCAGGGCTTCTCGCCGGACGTGCGGGACATCTTCGAGCGGTTCGAGTTCGCCGTCCAGGTGGACCGGCTGGCCAAGGCGGGGCTGCTCTATCAGGTCGCGGAGAAGTTCACCCGCATCGATCTGCACCCCAACAAGGTGGACAACCACCAGATGGGACTCGTCTTCGAGGAACTCATCCGCCGGTTCGCCGAACTCTCCAACGAGACCGCCGGTGAGCACTTCACGCCCCGCGAGGTCATCCGCCTCATGGTCAATCTTCTCTTTGTGGAGGACGACGGGATCCTCTCGAAGCCCGGCGTTGTGCGGACGATCTACGATCCCACGGCGGGAACGGGTGGGATGCTCTCGACTGCTGACGAGTACCTCACGGAGCACAACGACAAGGCCTCCCTCGTCATGTATGGGCAGGAGCTAAACCCGGAGTCCTACGCCATCTGCAAGGCTGACATGCTGATCAAGGGGCAGGATGTCAGCAACATCATCTTCGGCAACACCCTGTCGGATGACGGCCACCCGCATCAGAAGTTCGACTACATGCTGTCCAACCCGCCATTTGGCGTCGAGTGGAAGAAGGTCGAGAAGGCGGTTCGCGCGGAGCATGAGCAGAAGGGCTTCAACGGGAGGTTCGGGCCGGGACTCCCGAGGGTATCCGACGGTTCGCTCCTGTTCCTGATGCATCTCCTCTCGAAGATGCGCCCGGCAGCCGATGGCGGAAGTCGGTTCGGAATCGTGCTCAACGGCTCGCCGCTGTTCACGGGCGGGGCCGGTTCCGGCGAGAGCGAGATCCGCCGTTATGTGCTTGAGAACGATCTGGTGGAGGCGATCATCGCGCTCCCCACCGACATGTTCTACAACACCGGCATCGCGACCTACGTTTGGGTGCTGTCGAACCGCAAGCCCTCTCACCGCAAGGGCAAAGTGCAGCTCATCGATGGATCGACCTTCTGGCAGAAGATGCGCAAGAGCCTGGGCTCCAAGCGCAAGGAGATGGGCGAGAAGGACATCGCCACCATCACCCGGCTGTTTGGCGGCTTCCAAGAGGCGCAGCTCGCCACGGTGTTGGATGCCGAGGGTAGGGAGCTTGCCAAGGAGGTGGTGTTGGAGGGGGAGAAGCCGCCAACCGCCCCCGAAGGCGGAAAGGTGAAGCTCGCGCCGCTCTCCCGGATTTTCCCGAACGAGGCCTTCGGCTACCGCACCATCACCGTCGAGCGTCCCCTGCGGGATGAAAGCGGAAAGCTCATCCTAGGCGAGCGCGGCAAGAACAAGGGCAAACCGCAGGCTGATAGCTCGCTGCGGGATACCGAGAATGTGCCCTTGAGCGAGGACGTAGAGGCCTATTTCTGCCGCGAGGTGTTGCCCCATGCCGAGGACGCCTAGATTGATCACGAGAAGACGAAGGTCGGTTACGAGATCCCGTTCAACCGGCATTTCTACGTCTTCGAGCCGCCCCGCCCGCTCGCGGAGATCGACGCCGACCTCAAGGAAGTCACGAGCCGGATTAAGGTAATGATCGAGGAACTGGCGGCATGAGCTTCCCTCGATATAGCAGCTACCAGGACAGTGGTGTTGATTGGCTCCGGGATGTGCCAGCAGGCTGGGAGGTCGCTCCTGGCCGACGGCTGTTTAAGCAGATCCGAGAGCCTGCACACGAAGGAGACGAGCAATTGTCTGCTACGCAGCGGTACGGTGATGTCCCGCAGCGGCACTATATGGAGTTCGAGGATCAAAAGGTAGTGCTGGCGCTTGGAGGACTCAATAACTTTAAGCACGTCCAGAAGAATGATTTCGTGATCAGTTTGCGCAGCTTCCAAGGGGGGATCGAATACTCAGCGTTCAGCGGTTGCGTCAGCCCAGCATATACGGTGCTTAGAGCGGCCAAATCCATCTGCCCGAGGTACTACGCCTACACCCTCAAATCCGAGCCTTACATAGCGGCCCTCCAGTCAGCAACGGATGGCATCCGAGATGGCAAGAATATCAGCTATGAACAGTTCGGAACCATTCCGCTCCCCGCTCCGCCTCTCCCTGAACAGAGGGTCATCGCCAGTCTTCGGTTAGAGTTCGGGTAGCGACACCTGACCCTGACCCCGGAGACGACGATGACCGACGAGAGAATGGCCCTGATCGCGCTGATCGAACAGGGGGCCGATGCCGATCTGATCCGCGACATGCTCGCCTTTGCGGCCGAGCGCCTGATGAACCTGGAGGTGGAGGCGCTGACCGGAGCCGCGGCCGGCACGCGCAGCCCGGATCGCCTTACCCACCGCAACGGCTACCGCGAGCGGGCCTGGGACACCCGCGCCGGCCGGATCGATCTTGCCATCCCCAAGCTGCGCAAGGGTTCCTACTTCCCGGCTTTCCTCGAGCCGCGCCGCACCGCCGAGAAGGCGCTCACGGCCGTGATCCAGGAGGCTTACGTCCACGGCATCTCCACCCGTTCCGTCGACGATCTCGTCAAGGCCATGGGCGCCTCCGGCATCTCCAAGAGCCAGGTCAGCCGCCTGTGCGAGGAGATCGACGAGCGGGTGAACGCCTTTCTCTCCCGGCCGATCGACGGCGAGTGGCCCTACCTGTGGATCGACGCCACCTACCTGAAGACAAGAGAGGCCGGCCGGATTGTCTCCACTGCCGTGATACTGGCCGTGGGCGTCAACAGCGATGGCCGGCGCGAGGTGTTGGGAGTTGCCACCGGCGCCTCGGAGGCCGAACCGTTCTGGGCCGCCTTCCTGCGCTCTCTCGCCGACCGGGGCTTGCGCGGGGTGAAGCTGGTGATTGCCGACGATCACAAGGGGCTGCGGGCGGCGGCTGCCCGGGTCTTCCATGCCTCGCACCAGCGCTGTCGGGTTCATTGGATGCGCAACGCCATGGCGCATCTGGCCCCCAAGCAGCGTCCAGCCGTGGTGGCGATGCTCAAGACCATCTTCGCCCAGGACACGGCTGAGGCGGCCA
>NZ_JAHAMK010000047.1:0-361 GCF_018383585.1 Microvirga sp. 3-52 | reverse complement strand
GGAGCAATGGGCCTCGGTGGCTGATGCCCTGCGTGAACGCTGTCCCAAGCTGGTCGAGTTGATGGACCGCTCGCGCGAGGAGGTGCTGGTCTACATGAGCTTTCCGCGCGAGCACTGGGGTCAGATTGCCTCGACCAACCCGCTCGAGCGGCTCAACGGCGAGATCAAACGACGGGCGGATGTGGTGGGGATCTTTCCCAACGACCGGGCGGTGATCCGGCTGGTGGGAGCCCTGATGCTGGAGCAGAACGATGAATGGGCGGTGAGCCGGCGCTACATGTCGCTGGAAAGTCTGAGCGCGTTGAGCGATGATCCCGTTCGCAGGCTGTCAGCCGTGACCGCCTGAGCAACCCGGCTCAGC
>NZ_JAHAMK010000046.1 GCF_018383585.1 Microvirga sp. 3-52 | reverse complement strand
TACAGTCCGGATTTGAACCCGATTGAGCAGGTCTTCTCACAGATCAAAGCACATTTGCGCAAAGCCGAAGCCCGGACCGTCGAGGCGCTCTGGCGGGCCATCGGCGACATCTGTGATCTCGTCGAGCCCGAGGCATGCCGTAACTACTTCACCGCAGCCGGATACGGATTCGTCTGAATGACCGGTGCTCTAGCCTTAAGACTTGCAATGATTTGCAGCGTCGGTATTGCATGGATGAAGGCGTCCAAGCACATCTCGGACAATGGTCAGCTTGATGGCCCGATTCCACAAAAGTCGTCCGCCCTGATGTATGGCTTTGAGCCGATGTGGTCCTGATGCATCAAACTGGTCCATTTGGAGGACAACTTTCCGGACATCTTGGGGTCAGAACAAGGTGAGCCGGGAGATCGGCAAGGAGTAGATGGTGCAAGGCCATCACAGTGAAGGAGTAGCGACCCACATTGGCCCCGAGTCATGCGCGGGCGGTCGTGAGGCCGCCCGTGAAGCGTTCACATGTGTCTTTCGTTCAACAAACAGTATGGAACTGGCCCGGTCGCCCGCACGGCGTTGCAGATTGTGGTGGATCTCGCTCAGGGTCACGGAACCGTAAATGCCCGTATCACGGGTGCCGAGCAGAATCAGATTCGACCCGTTCAGCACATGAATGTCCCGTTTGATTACGTCTTGCTCCTCGTGTGACGGGCAGCCCCGCATCGATCGCTCCTGGCCTGCGGCCTAGAGCGCGTTGATCCTGTCGAGCATGCCGGCCGGCCAGGATTTCGACAGGGGCGATTGCAGGTACTGGCGCTGGGCATAGGCTCTAAACGCCTCCACGTCGGGCGCGTAAACGTCCAGTCCGGCAGTCTTGAAGAAGTCGAGCAGCTCCGCTTCCTGCTTGATGTATTCCGCCGTGCTCCAGGCGAAGGCCTTTTCGGCGGCGGCCCTCATGCGCTGCTGCTGCTCGGGTGTCAGAGCATCGAACGTCTGGGCCCGGACCAGCAGGAGCCCGAAGCCCACATTGTGCCCCGTCAGCACAATCTGGTTCGTGACTTCGTGGAACTTCATCAGCTTGTTGTTGGGCAGCGGGTTGTCCTGGCCGTCGATCACCCCCGTCTGCAGGGCTGTATACGTTTCTGCATAGGCAATCGGCACCGGATTGGCGCCGATGGAGCGGCCCAGGAACTGCCAGCTCTCGCCGCCCGGCATGCGCAGCTTGACGCCCGCCAGATCCTCGGGCGTCATGATCTTCTTGTTGCCCTTCAGGTTCACGTGGCGTGCCCCGTAATAGGCCGGCGCCAGGATGACCACGCCGAGCTGTTCCCGGGCCATCTTGCGGAAGGCCTCACCCACGTCGCTCTTGAAGATCCTGTCCAGATGCGCCGCGTCGCGAACCACGTAGGCCGCTCCCAGAATGTCAAAGGCAGGTATTTGATTGGCGAAGTCGGACGGCGGCAGGAGCGCCATCTCCAGATTGCCGCGCTGAACCGCGACGAGCTCGGCCCCCTGCTTGAACAGGGTGCCGTTGAAATAGGGCTGGAAGTTGAACTCTTCTCCCATCTCCTTGGCGAAGATCTGGACGAGGGCAAGGGAGCGCGGCGCGTCCGCGGTGGTCACATCCGAGAACCGAAGGTTGATTTTCCCGGCGGATTGCGCGCCGGCTTCTCCAGCCGACAGGGCCGCTGCAGAGGCGGCTGCCAGGAACGTGCGACGAGACATCTTCGGGACCATAGAACTTCCTCCTTGTTGCGCCTCAAGGCGCTTCTTCAGATCGCAAAGCGGTGTTCAGGCATGCCCTGGCCGATCCCATGCACGGCAAAGACGCTTCCCGCGAGCGGCTCGGAGGCGCGCTGTTCGGGCGTCAGGAATTTTGTAGCGGTCGTGATGTAGAGCGTTCGGAGATCATCCCCTCCAAAGCACAGGCAGGTCGGGTTCGTCACCGGCAGCGGCACGACTAGATCAATCGTGCCATTCGGACGATACCGTACGACCCGGCTGCCTGCGAAGAAGGCCGTCCATATTCCGCCGTCGACGTCGACGCAGGCCCCATCGGGCCGCTCGCCCGAGGCACTATAATCGGCAAAGAGCGTCCGGTTGCGAATCTGTCCGTCGTCGATATCGAGATCGAACCGCCAGCTGCAGTAGCGGCGCGTGTCGGTGAAATAGAAGGTGCGGTTGTCCGGCGAGAAGGCTATGCCATTCGCAACCACCACCTCGTCGAAGATCGGCAGAACGGATCCGTCCGGATCGACCCGATAGAGCGACCCGTTGGGCCGGTGAAGCCCGTTGTCCATGGTGCCGATCCATAGCCGGCCCCTGGCGTCGACCCGCCCGTCGTTGAGACGGTTGTCGAGCCCGGTCTCGACCTGCGCGAAGAGGTTCAGCGCGCCGCTTGCCGGATCGCGGTGGTAGAGGCTCACATCCTTCGCGAGCACATGGGACCCGCCCTGCGTCAACGCCAGGCTGCCGAGAAAGGCGGCATCGTAGGGATAGGCGGCCCTTGCTCCGCTCGCAGGGTCGAAGGATTGAAGCTTCGGCCGCTCGATGTCGACCCACCAGAGCTTTCGCTCGCGCGCATCCCAGAGGGGCGTCTCGCCAAGCTGGTCGCTTCCGGGGATGACGCATTCCACTTTGCGCGGATCGATTGTCGTGACCATCAAGCCCCTCCCCGTCACATGCTCTCGAAATGCCGGAGCATGCGCTCAGCATCCGGCTCCAGGCCTGTAAACAGCCGGAAGGCACCCACGGCCTGGAAGACGGCCATGCCGCCGCCGGGCATGGTGCGGCACCCCCGCGCTCGGGCTTTGCGGAGCAATTCGGTTTCCAATGGGAAATAGACGATGTCAGCAACCCACAGATCCGGGCGCAGCAGATCGGCCGGAACGGCCATGCCGGGATATTTTGCCATGCCGAGTGGCGTCGTGTTCACCATGCCGTCGGCAGCAGCCATTGCCTCCTGCACGGAAGTGCCTGCTAACGCACGGCGCTCGCCAAACCGCCCGCAGAGGGAAGTCGCTAGATTTTGGGCCCGGGCTTCGTCCGTATCGACGATCGTGACTTCAGACGCCCCAGAGTTCAGCAGCGCATGAGCCACCGCGGCACCTGCGCCGCCGGCGCCGAACTGGACGACGCGATCAATCCGGGCGCCGGACAGCTCGCGCCGGAAGCTCTCGGCGAAGCCCCACCAGTCCGTATTGTGACCGACGCGACGGCCATCCTTCAGCACGACGGTATTGACAGCGCCGAGCGCCGCTGCGTCAGGCGACAGCTCGTCGAGAAGAGGGATCACGGCCTGCTTGCACGGATGAGTGATGTTGAGACCTGCAAATCCGAAGCGTTGCGCGGCGGTCAGGATGTCGGACAGGGCTGCGGCATCGAGGCCAAGCGTTTCCAGATCGATCAGCTTGTAAACATAGCGCAGGCCCTGCTCGGCGCCTTCCCGCTCATGCAATTTCGGTGTCCGCGACGCCTGAATTCCGGTGCCTACCAGACCCACGAGAACGGAAGGATGGGCTGACACCCTCGTTGTTTCATCAGCTTGGGGTGAAGGCCCTGATGAGGGATCGCTTGCCATGGGACTCAGGTCCTTGCGGGCGATTGGCCGATCATGTCGAGGATCGCGCGCACCGCAATCGGATAGCCCTTGGTGCCAAGTCCCGCGATCACGGCTGTGGCCACCGGGGAGACGTAGGATTTATGATAGATCTGTTCGCGCTTATGGATGTTCGAGATGTGCAGCTCGATCATCGGGCCTGGGAACATCTTCAGGGCATCCATGATCGCCATGGACGTGAAGGTGAAGGCGGCGGGGTTGATGATGATGCCACTGCCCTCGTCGATGGCCTCATGCACCCATTCGATAATCTCGTATTCACGGTTCGATTGCCGGAAGACAATGGGGCAGCCGGAAGCGGCGTCCCGGCATAGGGCTTCCACCTCTGCCAGGGTCGTTTGACCATAGATCTCAGGCTCGCGGGTTCCGAGGCGGTTGAGGTTGGGCCCATTAAGAATATAGATCGGCTTGCTCATTGGAATATGTCTCTGAAGGGAAGCAGGCTCATCCCTGGTAGCCGAATAGGCGCGGCAGCCAGAGCACTGTTTCGGGCACGAAGGTCAGGATTGCCAGGGCGGCCAGCATCGCAAAGAGGAATGGCATCACGTCGCGCACGATGGCGCGCAGGGGCTGTCCCGAGATATTTGCCATGATGAACAGCAGCAACCCGTAGGGTGGCGTGATCAATCCGATCATGATGTTGATGACCACCACGACGCCGAAATGCACGAGATCGATGCCCAGCGCCTGTGCGGTCGGAATGAAGACTGGAACGACAATCAGCAGGATCGCTGTTCCTTCGAGAACACACCCTAAGAGCAGCAGCAGAACGTTGACGAGAATCAGAAAGCCGGTGGGTGACAGGTCCCATCCGGCAAGCAGCGCCTTCACGCCTTCCGGGATGTTCTCGACGGTGACGACGTAGTTGAACACGAGCGAGCCTGCGATCAGCATGCCGATCGACACGCTCGTGCGAGCGCTGATTGCCAGCGAATTGTAGAAGCCGCGCCAGCTCACGCTGCGATAGAGACCAGCCGAGATGAGAAGGGCGTAGGCTGCTGCGATGGCAGCGGCTTCAGTGGGGGTCATCACGCCGCTGTAGATGCCGCCGAGCAGGACGACCGGCATCATCAGCGAGGGAAAGGCGTCCCATGTGATCCGCGGCAGCTTGCGCAGAGGCACCGGCTTCTCGACAGGGAAGTTCCTGCGGCGCGCCGTGATGGCCACGATGATCATCTGGCTCAAGGCCATCAGTAGTCCCGGGATGACGCCGCCGAGGAACAGAAAGCCAATGGACGCGTCGGATACGAGGGCATAGAGCACCATCGGAATCGATGGCGGGATAATTGGGCCGATCACGGACGAGACGGCGGTTGTGGCCGCCGCGTAGCTCGGCGTGTAGCGGCCATCGCGGGTCATCATGGCCTGCATCATGCGCCCCGTGCCGGCGGCATCCGCGATGGCCGAGCCTGACATGCCGGCAAAGATGATGCTCTGCAGGATGTTGACCTGGGCAAGGCCGCCGCGAAAGCGACCCACAAGCGCATTGCAGAAAGTCATGAGCCGGTCGGTCATGCTGCCGATGTTCATGAATTCCGCAGCCAGGATGAACAGCGGCACAGACAGGATGATGTAGTTGGAATACATGCCGTTGAGCAGCTGCTCGGCGGCCGTTCCCATATCGAGCCCTGCCAGGAGCAGGTACAAGATCGAGCCCGCAATCATCGCATGGCCGATTGGCAGCCCGAGAAATGCGAGTATCGTGATTGTGACGAGGGCGAGCGAAAAAGGGCTTGTCAGGTTCATACGCCGGAACTCGCCTTGGTGGGATCGAACTCCTCCGGCGCGACTCCGCGCAGAGCCTGCCAAGCCAGCCAGATGTAGCGGATGATGGTGGCGACCGCGAAGACGATGTAGATCGAGAACAGCCAGTCGAACCGGATCTTGAGGTAGCCGGTCTTCTCCACCTTCATGAAGGTGACGTAGTCGAGAACTGCGGGAAATGAGATCGAGTAGAGCGCGATCAGCGCGACGGCTGTGATGAGCATCATCACGCGGCGAGGGCCAGGTCCTACTGCGCCATAGATGATGTCGAAGCGAATTTCCTCGCGTTCTGTGATGACAAATGAGGCGCCCCAGAGAACGAGCCAGATCCAGAGAATGACGCTGATCTCGTGCGTCCAGCCGATCGGAAGCCCCAGAACGTACCGGAAGACAATCTGCAGGAGGAAGGCAAGGAACATCGCACCTAGCATGACGGCTGCGACATTCTCCGCGCGGCGCGCGAGCCAGGAGCCAATTGCTGGCAGCGATGAAGTCATGAAAGGTGTTCCTTCGCGAGAAGGCAATGAGCGATCATAAAAAGGGGGTCGCCGGGGCGCATCGTCCCGGCGGCCAAGGCTAATCGCCTTACATTGCGTTGATCTTGTCGACCATGCCGGCCGGCCAGCTCTTTGCGAGATCCGAGGCGAGATACTTCTTCTGCGCGAATTCGCGGAAGGCCTTCAGGTCGGGAGTATAGACCTCAAGCCCCTTCTCCTTGAAGAAGGTCGCGAGCTGCGCCTCCTGCTTCAGGTGCTCCTGCGTGCTCCACTCGATCGCCTTGTCGGCGGCCGCCTGGAAGGCTGCCTTCTTCTCCGGCGAGAGCGAGTCCCACACCTTGTTGGACACGGCCAGAACGTCGAAGCCCACAAGGTGGGAGGTCAGGGCAATCTGCGACATCACCTCGTAGAACTTCATGTTCTGAACGTTCGGCAACGGGTTGTCCTGACCGTCGATGGCGCCCGTCTGAAGCCCCGTATAGACCTCCGCATAGGCCATCGGCGTGGGGTTCGCACCCAGAGACTGGCCAAGGAACTGCCATGCGTCGCCGCCGGGCATGCGCAGCTTAATGCCGGCGAGATCCTCAGGCTTGGTGATTTTCTTGTTGGGCTTCAGGCCCACATGCCGGGCGCCGAAATAAGTCGGTCCGAGAATGTGGATGCCCAGCTTGTCCGAGGCCATCTTCTTGAGCTGTTGGCCGACGTCGCTGGCGAACACCTTTTTCAGGTGGTCGGCGTCGCGGAACAGGTAAGCGGAGGTGACGATGGACCACTCCGGAACCTGATTGGAGATGTCCTGCGGGGCGATGTTGCCCATCTCGAGGTTGCCGCGCTGCATGGCGACGAGCTCGGTGCCCTGCTTGAACAGGGTGCCGCCGTAATAGGGCTGAAGGTTGAAGCCCTGTGCCTTCACCGCCTCCCCGAACTGCTTCATCATTCCGGCCCGAATGTCCTGCTCCGAGAACACGGCGGAAAATCTTAAGTTTGTCGGGGCCTGTGCTGCGGCCGGCCCGGCTGTGCCCCATACCAGAAGGGCGGCACCCGCAGCCATCAGAACACGCCGATTGATGTCAAATCCCATGGTTTCCTCTCCTTCAAATTGCGGCGCATTGACCTGCGTCTTGGTTGGCACTATCCACTCCGACGGTTGCAAAATCAATAGTCATTAATCAAATTATCTGATATTTTGAAAATCAACCTACAGCACGATTGCTTGCCCCAAGGAAGCTGAGTGGCTCCGGGAGAGTTCATCAATGTCAAGGCATGAAACAATGGGGGCTGGATGAGCATCGAATTGATGGCGACATCCATTGCGGATCGCGCCTATGGCACGATTCGGGCCGACATCGTGTTCGGGCGCCTGAGCCCTGGCGCACGCCTGCGACTGGACCGGTTGGCAGATGTCTATGGGGCAAGCGTCAGCACCCTGCGAGAGATCCTGAGCCGCCTCTCGTCGGAGGGCCTCGTGATCGCCGAGGGACAGCGTGGCTTCCGGGTCGCCTCGGTCTCTCCTGCCGGCTTTGAGGATGTCGCGGCGATGCGGCTGCTCCTGGAGACCTACGCGCTGCCCTTGTCCTTCTCGGCAGGCGACCTGGAATGGGAGAGCCGTGTTGTAGCCGCCCATCACAAGCTTGCCTTCATGGAGCGGCGGATGCTGGCCGGCGACCAGAAGGATACGGAACTCTGGAAGCGCTACGACCGCGAGTTCCACCAATCTCTCATCGAGGCCTGTGGCTCCCAGACCCTGCTCGACCTCTATGGCAGCGTCTTCGACCAGTATCTGCGCTATCAGATGGTGGCCGTGGTCTTCCGTGGGGAGATCGCGGCGGAAGAGCACCGAACGCTGCTCGATTCTGTCCTGACGCGCAATGCCGACAGGGCTTGTGCGGTGCTGACCCAGCATGTGAACGGATGCGTGGCTTACACGCTGGAGAGCGGAGCACTGGTATGAGCGACGACGTGCACGTGATGCCACCTCCCTCCACAGTCGGGGAGAGCGCCTACCAAAAGATCCGGTCGGATATCGTGTTCGGGCGTTTGCTGCCCGGAAAGAAGCTGAAGCTCGAGCGGCTCAAGACCGATTACGGTGCGAGCGTCAGCACGCTGCGCGAAATTCTGAACCGTCTTCACTCCGAGCGCCTCGTGGTTGCCGAAGGACAGAAGGGTTTTGAGGTGGCGCCTGTCTCGATCGCGAATTTGAGGGAGATCGCCGCGCTTCGGCAGCTTCTCGAGGGCCGTGCGCTAGAGCAGTCGTTTCGGGCCGGAGACATGGAATGGGAAGGCCGCGTCGTCGCCGCCCATCACCGGCTCGCCCGGATGGAGGAGCGGATGGCTCAAGGGGACAGATCGCACACCGAGGGATGGAAACGCTACGACTGGCAGTTTCACCAGGCGCTCATCTCCGCCTGCGGATCGAAGATGCTGATCGACAACCACGCGGCAGTTTTTGACAAGTACCTGCGTTATCAGATGATCGCTCTGAGCTATCGCGGCGACATCGCCGCCAATGAACATGCCGAGCTTCTGGAGTGCGCCCTGGAGCGGGATGCCGCGCGTGCCTGTGAGGTGCTGACGCGCCACGTGGCTGGAGGCGTCGAGCATGCGCTCAGGACCGGGACCATCAGCTGACGAGAGAAGGAGCGTGCCGGATCGGCATAGGCTCCCAACCACAACCGAGGAAACGGACCGACGAGCATGCGTACTGCCATCGCCACCGTCTGCCTGAGCGGCACACTGACCGAAAAGATCGAGGCCATCGCGGCCGCGCAGTTCAAGGGCGTAGAGATCTTCGAGAACGATCTCCTGTCTTTCAACGGCACACCAGCCGATGCCAGACATATGATCGAGGGACTCGGGCTCCAGACGATCACCTTCCAGCCGTTCCGCGATTTCGAGGGCCTGCCCGAACCGCAGCGCTCGAAGGTGTTCGCCCGGGCCGAGCGCAAGTTTGACGTCATGGAAGAGCTTGGTTGCGATCTCCTGATGGTGTGCAGCAACGTCTCACCGGAGTCACTTGGCGGGATCGAGCGGGCCGCTGCGGATTTTCATGAACTCGGTGAGCGCGCCGCAAAGCGCGGCATGCGGGTGGCTTTCGAGGCTCTGTCTTGGGGGCGGCACATCCATGATTATCGCGACGCCTGGGAAGTCGTGCGACGTGCGAGCCATCCAGCGGTCGGGCTCGTGCTCGACTCCTTTCATGTACTGGCGCGCGGAACGGACCTGTCGGCGATCCGCTCCATCCCGTCGGACAAGATCTTTCTCGTGCAGATGGCAGACGCGCCGAGGCTCGACATGGATTACCTGTCCTGGAGCCGGCATTACCGCTGCTTCCCGGGACAGGGCGACCTGCCCGTCGACGCGTTCATGGATGCGCTGGGCGCGACGGGCTTCGACGGACTGCTCTCCCTGGAAATCTTCAATGACCGTTTCCGGGCAGGGTCTGCGCGCAGCGTCGCCATCGACGGACATCGCTCCCTCATTGTGATGCTCGACGAGTTGCGTCGGCGCACGGGAGCGGCTCTGCCCGACCATCCCGTGCTTCCGCCCAAGGCACTCTGTTCTGGCGTCGAGTTCGTGGAATTCGCCGTCGATGAGCGTAGCGCCGCCGGGTTCGAGCAGACCCTGAGGGGACTTGGGTTTGAAAAAGCCGGCCGTCACCGGTCGAAGGCTGTCACACGCTGGCGCCAAGGCGGTATCAACATCGTCGTGAACGCCGACAAGGAGGGCTTCGCCCATTCCTTCAACATCACGCATGGCACTTCCGTCTGCGCGCTAGCACTCCGGGTTGACGACGCGCTGGGAGCGGTTGACCGTGCCGTCACGCTCCTCGATCAGCCCTTTCAGCAGCCGGTAGGGCCGGACGAGTTGAACATACCGGCTGTTCGTGGTCTCGGCGGCAGCATCCTGTACTTCGTTGATCACAGGTCTGGACTGGATCGCCTCTGGGAGGTCGATTTCGAGCCCACCGATGTAAGTGATTTCTCAGGCGCTGGGCTAGTTTCGGTCGATCACGTCTCACAATCCATGCATTACGAGGAGATGCTGACCTGGCTCCTGTTCTACAGCTCTCTTCTCGATGTGCGGAAAACACCGGTTCAGACCGTGCTCGATCCAGGCGGCGTGGTGCAGAGCCAAGCCATCGAGACCCATGACGGCTCGCTTCGCCTGATCCTCAACGCATCGCAGAGCCAGCGCACATTGTCGTCGCGATTCTTGAACGAGCTTTTCGGATCGGGCATTCAGCACATCGCGCTCGCGACCGACAACCTTCTTGCGATAGTGCAACGACTCAAGGCTGGTGGAGTCGATCTCCTGCCGATTCCGGAGAACTACTACGACGACCTTGAGGTGAGAACCGACCTATCCGCCGAGAATGTGGAGCAACTGCGCGCCAACAACATTCTGTATGATCGCGAGGGCGGGGCCGAGTACTTCCAGGTCTATACAAAAACCCTGGAGGGCGGGTTCTTCTTCGAGATCGTGGAACGGCGCGACTACCAAGGATACGGAGCGATCAACGCACCGATCCGGTTAGCCTCGCAGACCCGGCTCGCTGACACGATGGCGCCTCAAGGACTTTGATGTAGATCGGATAAGGAGCCATGGAAGCGCAAAACATAATGGATCGGGAAGCACTGCTGATCGAAACCGCCCCCCGATCTTGCTTTTTTTCCCTGAACAGGGTGGGTGGCACACCGGAGTAAAATTCAAAGACATCTGGCTTGCTTATATCGACACCAGCATCCGGCTCAGACCAACTCACTGGCTTCCGCTCCCGCCAGAGCCCGATTAGGTGGGGACGTTGCCCGAGGAGGGCAGACGCGCCAGCCGGGCATCTAACATCGTCGTCTTGGGTGTTCAATTCGACAACATATGCCTGAGCGAAGGTGACCCCGGTTGTTGGGGAAGTTGGGATCTGCATAGGATCAAATTGGCGGGTACATTGGCGCGACTGCTTGTGGTTCGAGCTGACGTACCATGATGCCAGACTTATGGGCGCCCTAACACAGTGCCCCTGCAAGGCTGCCTGTGGACCGCTCCAGCAGAGTTCAAAGTCCCTTCCCGAGCTCGCTGCAGCAGCCCACAGCATGTGACGGTCTATTGCGCTCTCATCCGACCGATATCCGCAGCCTCCGCCTCTTTAACGTAACGATCTGCGTCCTCCGGCAACAGAAGCCGTTCGCTCACGAGGCGGTTGGCCGAACCCCGAACGGCTGCGACGTAGTCCGCGTGAGTTGGGTACCGTTCTTCAAGCGATGGACGGGGATCATGCGCCTGCTCACGCTCGGCTTTCGTCTTTGCCAGCGGGATCACCGAACCAGTCAGTCCGCAGATCGCTCCCTCGGCGAAGCCACTCTTGCGCAAGTTCCATCCAAGATACGTCGCTGTCGGCGCGGCAACGGACGGAAGGCGGATTGCCGCGATGGCGTGACCATCCGTGTCTACCTTGGCAATTGACACCGGGTACTCAGGCCCAATCTTCGGTGGAACGCTCGCATAGTCGACAACTGGCTTCTCGTTGTACTCGCCCTCGTACTTGAGCCCTGGTAGTCCGACGTAGCCAGCCTGCTTTGGCGGAACGAGTGAATCATCCTTGACGCTAGGGTATCGGCTGGGCGGCGGCTTCTTGCCCTCCGCGACCCAAGCATCCAATGACAGCAGGAGCGCCCGCATTGGTCCGCCGGCATGGAGGGGATTAGACGGGAGCTGACAGGTCGGAGTGCCGGCTGATTTTGCTGAGGCAGGAACGAAATGCGACACTCCTGCGAGGAGGTAGGCACGGACGCTCTCAGGAAGATCCAAATGCTTGCCACTCGGATCGGTCGCGACAAGGGAGATCCGAGCCTGGAAGTTTTCCGTATCAGTGTCGGTCTGCATCACCTTTGGACAGTTATTGGTGCTCAGGCACCGCTTCAGAATGCCGTCCGTCTGGCCGGTGAGCGGATCCGTAGTGACCGCATAGGTGAAAGGAAACTGGTCGCCCGGATAGAGGTGATCCTCATGATCACGCGAGTAGCGGCCCGGCTGTGCAAAGCGATAATTGATGTAGGTCTTGCGTGATCCTGCGATGTGGGGAATGAGACCGTCAAAGACCCGGCGGCCGGCCTCGTCTGTGTTGAAGCCCTGATACAGAAGGTCGCGTAAGAATCGGCCGCTTTGTGAGATGCCGAGGGCATAAGCCTGCCGAATGGGGAGTTGCCCGTTGACGGCGAGCGGATTAGCCCCGCCATTTGGAGCGACCACCTCGTGGCGCAGGAACGAGACAACATCGCGTGTTGCAGCAAAACTCACGCCGTGGACCTTGGTTTCCTTGGCCGGATAGATGAACTCGTAGATCGCACCGGCTTCGAAGCCGGATGGGCGCGTGATCTCGATCTGAGTCGGGCTGACAAACCTAAACGAGAGATCCGCAGGCTTGGCACGCTCGTTGCTCTCACGCGCTCGCACGGTCAGGGTTGCTTTTGATGGATCAAGATCCGCGGCAGGATAGGACAAATCTGCTGTGACTGGGTTCTTGGTGTGGTCGAATACGAATTCTTCCCGACTGGTGCCGGTCACCCCAGCAACGCTAGGCACCTCCAGCCCAAGCAGTGCATTCGCCGTCGCGACATCACCCTGCCAACCGCTCCAGACGATGGTATAGCCCTGCTGCATCAGGAAACCGTTTCCAGCGTCAGCCGATGCTGTCGGATCATTGCTGGTCGGAGCATCGTTCATCAGTTCGAGCCCAAGTTTCCGCCCTCGGTTCAGCACATCGTAAAATAGCTTCCCGTTCGCTTTGGAGGTGTCCGACGGTTTAAGGATGTAAACAGTCGTGGTGACCTCCACGTCACCAGAAGCATTCCTGAGAGCACGGTCGATGTCGATGATGCCTGCATTGTGAGCGTCGTCCGGTCTGAGAGCAATTTTGGCTCTGCCGATGATCTTCTCATAGACTCCAACGCTCCCAAACGACCGGCCGTCAAATGTTGGTGCCTGTCGGGTTGTCACCTCAAATTCGATGACACGTGCGTGAGCGACACAGGTGCTCAGAACGATCGCTGAAACGCAGGTCAGTAATGTCCTTACCATCAGTCTTCCTCCCGAAGCTGTTTAAATCAAGTCTCTTCGGAGCCCTTATGGTCCGTGAGCGCCTGTTACTGACCGGAGTAGATATCCGAAAACCGCTCCCGCAGGACGTTCTTTTGGACCTTGCCCATGGTGTTGCGCGGGAGATCATCGACGAATACAATCCGCTTGGGCAGCTTGAACTTTGCCAGCTTGCCCTCCAGCGCCGCCACGATCGTCTTCTCGTCGACCGTCGCTTCCTTTGAGCGGACTACGACTGCCGTCACTCCTTCACCGAAATCCTTGTGCGGCACGCCAATCACCGCGCTCTCGAACACCCCTGGAATGGCATCGATCTCGTCCTCAATCTCCTTCGGATAAACGTTGAAGCCGCCGGTGATCACCAGGTCCTTGCCGCGCCCGAGGATATGCACGTAGCCGCGCTCGTCGATCTTGCCGAGATCGCCCGTGATGAAGAAGCCGTCAGAGCGGAACTCGGCGGCGGTCTTCTCCGGCATGCGCCAGTACCCCTTGAATACGTTTGGGCCCTTCACCTCGATCATGCCGATCTCGTTCGTTGCCAACTCCTCGCCGGTGTCCGGGTTTGTGATGCGGGCCGACACCCCTGGCAGCGGCAGGCCAACGGCGCCGGGCACCCTGTCGCCGTCATATGGGTTGGAGGTGTTCATGTTCGTCTCGGTCATGCCGTAGCGCTCGAGGATGGCATGGCCGGTGCGGGCGCTCCACTCACGGTGGGTCTCGGCCAGCAGAGGCGCCGAACCCGACACAAACAGGCGCATACCGGAGGTCGCCTCTTTGGTGAGGCCAGGATGCTGCAACAGACGGACGTAGAAGGTGGGCACGCCCATCAGGGCGGTGGCGCGGGACATCAGCGCCAAGACCTCATCCGCATCGAACTTCGGCAGGAAGATCATCGACGCGCCGGAGAACAGGGTCACGTTGCTGGCCACGAACAGCCCATGGGTGTGGTAGATCGGCAGAGCATGGATCAGCACGTCGTCCGCGGTGAAGCGCCAGACCTCCTTCAGGGTCAGAGCATTGCAGACAAGGTTGTCATGGGTCAGCATGGCGCCCTTGGAGCGTCCGGTCGTACCTGACGTATAGAGGATCGCCGCCAGGTCATCGCCCGCCCTTTGCACCGTCCCGAATGCATCAGGGGCCTTGGCTGTGGCCTCCATCAGCGTGCCCTGCCCTTTGGCGTCGAGGGATTCGACGGCTGCTCCCACTTTCGAAGCCAGTTGCTCGATCCCTTCGCGTTTGGAAGGATCGCAGACGACGAGCGACGGCTCGGCATCGCCGATGAAGTACTCCAGTTCCGCCAGCGTGTAGGCTGTGTTGAGGGGCAGATAGATCGCGCCGGCCCGGACGGTCGCGAGATACAGCACCAAGGCCGGAACCGACTTCTCGACCTGGACCGCAACCCGGTCACCAGGCTTGACACCGCGTGCGACCAGCACGTTGGCCAGCTGCCCGGAGAGAGCGATCAGGTCGGCATAGCTGATGCTGTCACCGCCGGGTGTCGTGATGGCTGTCTTGGTGAGATCGGCGATCGAGCGTTCGAGCCGGTCGAACAGGTTCGCGTTCATGGAATGGGCTCCGAAGCGAGGGTCGAGGATCGACCCGGTCAAGGGATTTGGGAACGTTGCGGTCATGGGGTGGGCACCAGATCGCGGGAGGGCAGATCGATCCGCAGGGCTTTGCGCACCATAGGCGAGGCAGCCACCACGCCCTTCTCAGCGAAGGCCTCATGGTTCTTCTCGATCTCATCGAGAGCGTAGAGGTAATTCACCATCAGACCATGCGCCTGCTTCAGGCCCTTCAAGGATACGTCGCCGAGAAAGTTCAAGCGCTCGAGCCGTGCTCCGTTGCCGAGGTGGAAGCGGGCGACCGGATCGACCGGACGGCCCTTGGGATCCTTGGCCTTCAGGAAGTAGTAGGCCGCCGCTGGGAGGAGTGCGGCTCGAACTTGCTCTATTGTGTCGGGGTTATTGCTCCAGCCAGGCTCCTCCAGGCTCCCGAGGACCTCCTTGGCCAGAGTATTCAGGCAAGCCGATTCATCGGCCATCCGCTCGCGCGCGAGCCAGGCCGTAAAGCCCGGAACCGGCGAGAGGGTCACGAAGGTCTTCAGGTTCGGCAGCTCGCCCTTGAGATTCTCCACCACCTGCTTGATCAGGAAGTTGCCGAAGGACACTCCACCTAGGCCCTTCTGCGTGTTCGAGATCGAGTAGAACACGGCCGTCGTCGCCTCAGTTGCAGCAATTGGGGTGCGGCCTAAATCAAGCAGTGGACCGATCGCACCGGGGATTTCTTTGGTCAGCGCCACCTCGACGAAGATCAGAGGCTCGTCGACGAGTTGCGGGTGAAAGAAGCCGTAGCAGCGACGGTCCTCCGGCTGGAGGCGGTTGCGCAGGTCATCCCAGTTCTGGATCGCATGCACCGCCTCATAGCGGATGATCTTCTCCAGGATGTTGGCAGGCGTGGCCCAGTCGATCGGCCGCAGCACCAGAAATCCCCGATTGAACCAGGATGAGAACAAATGCGTGAAATCAGCGTCGACGCACTTCAGTCCAGAGTTTCCTTTAACGTGGTCGCTGAGCTCTTCACGCATGCGGATCAGGGCTGCGGTCCCTCCTGGGGCAAGATTGAGCCTCCTGAACAGCTCCTGCCGTCGGGGTTCGGCCGCGGCATGCAGCCCCTCCAGGGCATCCGTGCCTGTGTCCTGGCGAACCGCTTCGATCGCGTGCTCGACCCTGCTGCGATCAGGTCCGAAACGATCAGCAAGAGCCTGGAGGAACGCGAGGCGGTCCGTGCCGGGTGCGGCGCCATAGCTCGCCAGCAGGGTCTGCGCCAAAGCTACGCCGGACGCCTCACCCCTGCGCGACAGAAGCAATTCGCTCATGGCGATCAAGTCGAGTTGCGGAATTGCTCCCCGATCACTCTTGCGACCGAGCAGGGCCCGTCCCCTTTCGGTCAGCGTGTCGATGAGATCCCCAAGGAATGTAGAGGCGTCAGCCGTTCCAGGCCTCGAGCTGTAGAACTTCATGCTTGGCCTCCGTTAAACCTTCTGCGTCTCGTCCGTGCCCTCGGGTGGGCCTAACGAAAGGAACCGTTAGCCGCGTTCCCCTGTCGTCCACAACATGGCGCTGAGGAACGATGACGTGTTCATTCAACCATTCCCAGCATCTGGTTGGGCAGCCACGTCACGATGTCTGGGAAAACACAGAGAAGAATGATGGCCAGGAACATGACCAGCACGTATGGCAGCGATCCCCACAGGATGTCCTTCGTGCGGATCTCCGGCGCGATGGCGTTGATCACGAACAGATTGAGGCCAATCGGGGGTGTGATCAGGCCGACCTCCATGTTGATGGTCAGCACGATTGCGAACCAGTAGGGATCGAAGCCGGCCTGGGTGACGATCGGGAAGAGCATCGGCGCTGTCATGACGATGACGGCGACCGGTGGCAGGAACATGCCGCAAACAAGTAGGAACAGATTGATGAGCGCCATCAACACCCATCGGTTCACGTCCATGTCAGCAATTACAGATGCCACCGTTTGGGTAATGAAGAGTGACGAGAGGGCGAACGCGAAGAGTTCGGCCGACGCCATGATCATCATGATCATGACGCTTTCGCGCATAGCAGAGCCGAATATTCCGGCAACGGCCCGGAACCGGAACAGCCGGTAGGAGATGATGACGACCAGCAGGGTGAGCAGCGCACCGGCACCTGCCGCCTCGGACGGTGTCGCCAGGCCGCCATAGAGCACGTAAAGTGTTCCGGCGATGATCAGCAGGAACGGCAGGATGCGTGGCAGTCCGGCAAGGCGTTCCTTGAACGTATAGCGGATGGCGCGGGCGTCGAACTCATATCCTTTGCGCTTGCAGTCGATGATCGCCCAAATCATGAACATGACTGTCAGCATGATGCCAGGGACCACTCCGGCCATGAACAGACGGCCAATCGACGTTTCAGTGGCGATGCCATAGACGATGAGCGTAACAGAGGGTGGAATGAGGATGCCGAGCGTACCACCGGCTGCGATGGAGCCGGTCGCGACGGAAGTGGGATAGCCGCGCCGGAGCATCTCCGGGATCCCCATTTTGCCGATCGCCGCACAGGTCGCGGGCGACGAGCCGGTCATGCCGGAGAAGATCGCACAGGCGCCGATGTTGGAGAGCACAAGTCCCCCGGGGATTCGGTTCAGCCAGCGATCGAGGGCCGAGTAGAGATCCGATCCCGCAGGCGAGGAAGCCACGGCGGCTCCCATCAGCACGAACATCGGAATGGAGACGTAGGCAAGGTTCGCGATGCCCGAGAACATCGTGTCCCCAAGCACGTAGAAGATCTCTAGGCCATCCTGCAAGAACAGCGCGGCAAAAGCCGCGAGGCCAAGGGCGAAGGCGATCGGCATGCCGGTCCCTAGCAGGACGAAGAGAGCCGCGATGATCAGTAGTCCGGCGACAGTCGGACTCATCGCGGGAACTCCTTCGTTTGAGGCAGGTCGATAACGTCATCGAGGATCGGTGAGCCGGCCAACGGCGCATGATCGCCTGCCTGCGCCTCGTCGGTTGTGACGAGCGTCAGAATCTGGGCTACGTATTGGAGGCAGAGCAGCCCGAAGCCGAGAGGAAGCGTCGCGAGCGGCACCCACAGCGGCGGTGCCCACATGCTGGAATGCTTCCAGTTCCCGCTCCAGGCGTCGTGGAACTGCACCCAGGTCGCGATGAGCATGACAATGCAGAAGGTCAGCCCGAGCAGGCTGCTTACGATCCGCATCCTGGCTCGGGTCCGCTCCTTCACCATGAGTTCAATTACGTCGACACCAACATGGCCGCCTGTCATCAGAACATAGGGCGCACCGAGAAACATCGCTGCCGTGGCCGAGAAGACGACGAAGTCGGTTTGCCAGATCGTTGGCAGGCGGAAGACGTAGCGCATGAGGATCATCTGGCAGACAACAAGCATCGCTGCGATGATCAGGAGGGTCGCCAGAACCGCGAACAGGCGCGACAGGTTTCCTACCCCCCGGATGAAAGGCTTGACCATATTGGGCTTCCTCGTGGGCAGAGGTTGCATATGGCGGCGAGTACCGTGCCGCGCCGCCATCGGCGTTGGCTCTTACTCCACGGCCAAGGCTTTCTCGATCAGTTTGTCGCCGCCTGGTACTTTCGCGGCAAAGTTCTTGTAGGCGGACTGCTTAGCTAGATCGAGCCAGGCGTTGTAGTCTGCTTTCGACATCTCGACGACTTCGACACCCGCCTTCTTGTAGGCATCGATCATGATCTGGTCGCCCTTGCGGACCTCCTCATTGAAATAGGCCTCCGCTTTCTCGCCTGCCGCGAGGATCGCCTTCTGCTGCTCGGGCTTCAGCCTCTCGAAAACCTTCTTCGACATGAGCACAGGCTCATACATGAACCAAAGTGCATTCTCGCCCGGTGCGGTCAGGCACTTGGCATGCTCGAAGAGGCGGTAGGAGACAAAACTCGCTGAGGACGTATTGGCGGCATCGAGCACACCGGTTTGCATGCCGGTATAGATCTCTGAGGACGGCATCGAGGAAATCGACGCGCCCGCGGCAGCCAGCATCTCCTCGAAGGCCGGGCCGGCGGCACGGATTACCTGTCCCTTGATCGTGTCCGGAGCGGTGATGCAATTCTTCTTGGAAGCGAAGGCACCCGATAACCAGGCATCGGCGATTACCACGGCTCCGGCACTGTCGACGATCTTCTTGATATCGGCCATGAACTCGGAATCGTTGAGCCGCAGCGCCCGGTCGAAGTTGCCGACCAGCCCCGGCATCAGAGTTGCGGAGAATTCAGGATGACGGCCTGAAGCGTAGTCGAGCGGGAACGAGGTCAGGTCGAGCAGGCCACGCGTCACGGCGTTCCACTGATCGTTCGGCTTGTAAAGCGAGGAGCCGGGGAAGACCTGAATTTTGAGCCCGACATTGGCGGCCTCGACGTCGCGGGCGATGATCTGCACCATCTCGTCGCGAATGTCGCCCTTGCCGCCCGGGAACTGGTGGGACGCCTTCAGAACAGTCTGGGCCAACGCACCCGAGGCGAGCATGCCGCCCAAGGACAAAACAGCAGAGAACTTCAGCAGCTTCGCACGTTTCCTCATTCTTTCCTCCCGGATATTCCGGCAATTCTGCCAGATTATCAGCAATGTGCTGCCTTATTGCGCACATTGTCAACTACTGTGTATACAAGATAGGATGATCTCGCATTGGGTCTGGCTGAGTAAGCTTTCCTATCGAACGAGGAGCGGATGGCCGAGAACACGTTTCACAAGCTCAGGGACGAGATCGAGAACGGCATCCTGAAGGGCGAGTTCGAGCCCGGTGAGCGCCTGGACGAAGTCCAACTGGCCACTCACTTCGGGGTATCGCGTACCCCGATCCGGGAAGCTCTCATGCAGTTAAGCGCGATTGGCCTTGTCGAGATCCGCCCGCGACGCGGCGCTGTCGTTGTTGATCCGGGTCCAGAACGGGTATTCGAGATGTTCGAGGTCATGGCGGAACTCGAGGGCATGGCCGGAGCTCTGGCCGCCCGTCGTCATACAAATCAGGACCGCAGCGCCTTGCTTGCCGCTCACAAGAAGTGCGAGAGCGCGGCGACCAGTCAGGATCCGGACAGCTACTATTACGAGAACGAGGCGTTTCATCTCGCCATTTATGCGGCGAGCCACAGCGGCTTTTTGGAGGAACAATGTGCAGCGCTGCATCGGCGGCTGCGCCCGTACCGACGCTTACAGTTGCATGTGCACAACCGCATGAAGACCTCCTTAAAAGAACACGGCGAAATCGTCGAGGCTATTCTGGCTGGCGATGCGGAGGCCGCTCGGTCGTTGCTGCGCATTCACATCGCCGTTCAGGGCGACCGGTTCAGCGATCTCGTCTCCAACCTCGGCAAGCGAACACGCCCGAAATCAACAACGGCCTGAGCTGAAGCTGATTCCAGTATCTCCTCAACTGTGCTTACAGGGCATTAGGGTTGGCTGACGCCGAGGGCCTAGCGCAAGCGCGTGGAGGGGATGTCCTTATTCAACTGCAGCATCAGCCACAAGCCGGACAACCACACTCGAAGCGGGAGCTTCGTCGCATCGCCGGTGTCAGGCTTAAGGACGGCAGCGAGGTCATTCCGATGCCGACAAACAGCGCCGCCTGATCGGCCTCATTACCTAAAATACGTCATAGCTCATCGGCAGCCATGGCCATCCTGTCCCGACCGCGCCCTTGCCATCGACCTCCCCACCAAATCTGGTGCATCTTAGACCAATTGCGCTTACGCGAGCCCTTGAATGAGGAGCGACAACAGTGCACCCTGGAATGTAGTCATCGGGAAGGCTGGGAACCTGCGATTAAGCAGCAGGGGCCATCTTAATCACTGTAGATTTTTAGAATGTGGAGCCAATTAATGCCGTCAAACAAGCGAATTGCCTGGGAGCGCAGCCTGGTTGTTCTTTGCACTGGACTGTTCGTCTCTGCCTTAGCGCTCACCTGGATCTCACAGGTTTGACGCTGCTTGTTGCAATGTTTGGTGATGCGCAAACTCAAGACGCTTGAATTTCACCCGTAGGGTGCGGTCTGCTTCTATGTTCCGGAGCTATGGAGAGCTGGCCGAGGCAAATATTAATGCGCTGGCTCGCCCGTATCATACACACGTTCACGAAGCTAATTCAAACGTCCCTGTCACCGGTCGATCAAGTTCAATACAGATCCACCTGCGCTCGTTGCACGGCTGAAGCACGTCTTAAGTGGCAGAGCTTACAGCATTGGAATTCCGACATCGGCTTTCTACCATTGCTTAAGGCTTTTGTACCGAAGGATCCGGCATAGCCTTACTCGAGTCCTCTGGGCCAGAGGCTTTGGCATCGATGCTGTCCTTGAAAGCTGGGGCACTCTGAAGTTGCTCCTTGGTCATCTTCAGAATGAGTCGATCTGGAATGCCAGTATCATGCCGCGCAGCTGCACCGGTTGCAGGAGCAGATGGGACTGTCGTCGTTCCAGGTTGAGCATCGGTGGCCGGTGAAGACGGGGCCCCCATCGCGCCAGACGAAGAGGCTGTTTTAGGATTCGTTTCAACCGCTCCAGGCTGGAACAGCAGCAGGGACATGGGAACGGCAACGTCCTTCTCACCAATCCCCAAAAAGCCTCCAACTCCGATAATCACCGCAGCCACCTGCCCGCTGCGACTGATCAGAACATCATTGATCTCCCCGATATTTTCATTGTTGGCTCCGTACACGCGCGTTCCGCGCAGATTGGTTGAGCGAAATTGATCCGGCTGGCGCATCTCAAGAAAGACAGGGCTTTTTGGAGCGGCTGGCCCCGCGTTAGCCGTGCCTGCTTCCGGTAACGGTTGCGATGAGGAAGTCTGCGCCGATGCAGGACCAGACACCAACAGCCAGGTTACAAGCCAAGCGCCTACAAAAGGCTTACCCATGCACTCTTCTCCACATTCGACGTGGCATTATTCTGCCCTTAGCGACCGAAGGATACAATGTGCGATCTGATTGCTCCTATTGGGCAACTGCGCCAATCTCAGCCGAGTCGATATAGTGTCTGAGGCTCGCAACAGGACTGCATGGGCTCTCTTATGACTCACGCAAGTGTAATCATGTTCTTTGTATCAGCAACGTTGTGATCAGATTCCATCAGCCCTCTCGATGACCATCAGGAGACTCAAGGTCACCTTGAAAAAGCTCATAAAGGCGGCAAGGCTGTGTCTTTGCCGGGTCGCCGACAACCCTTGCGTTCGCGAGCCCCCCAAGGATTAAGCCTGCGAAAACAGGCTTAAGCGACAGGAGAGAGCAGCGCGCCGTGCCACGACAAAAGCATGAATCTAAAGGCCTGTCGGGCCGCCACAGCTCTCTTCCGGCCACGACAGGCGTTGAGCAGGAAGCCGAGCTCAGTCAGCCCGTCGAGGTAGCCGAAGCTGTCGAGCAGGCAACGCAGCATGTTCTGAGTGCAGAGGCTGACAAGCCACCCCGCCCGAGCAGTATTATCAGCGACCTGTATCGTCTCTCCCGCGATCTGTTGCACGGTCGAGTGGGCTGGCCTGTGATCCGACTGTTTCTTGCCATTGTCGTGGTGCTGATCGGCAATATGTTCGGGCAGGTGCGATTGAACGAATGGAACGGTGCGTTCTTCGATGCCGTCGAGAAGCGAAACTCTGTCGCGTTTCTGAACCAGCTCGTTGTCTTCCTCATCATCATCGCCGTCCTGCTGGCGCTCGTCGTGGCCCAGACCTGGCTTCAGGAGAGACTCAAAATACGCCTGAGGGAGCGGCTGACCCATACCCTGTTCGACGTCTGGCTTCAGCCCGCTCGAGCCTATCAACTCGGTCATGTTGGTCCATCTGGATCCCAAGCCGATCAACGCCTCCAGGAAGACTGCCGCTTGTTCGCAGAGTTTACGACCGAGCTTGGGGTGGGGATGCTGCAGGCGTTCCTTCTGCTCGTCAGCTTCATCGGCGTTCTGTGGACCCTCTCGTCCTATGCCAGCTTCGAATTTGAAGGCCGTGAGATCGTGATCCCGGGCTATATGGTGTGGGTCGCCGTTGTCTATGCCGTCATTGGGTCAGGCTTGACTTGGCTTGTAGGCCGACCGCTCATCCGTCTGAATACCGAACGCTATGCCCGCGAGGCAGACCTGCGCTTTGCCATCGTTCGCGTGAGTGAGAGCGCCGAAAGCGTCGCTCTCTATTCGGGTGAGCCCGACGAGCGCCGCAACCTCAACAGCTTTCTCGACGCCGTCCTTCTGTCAACGCGCCGCCTGTCGGGGGCTTTGGCGCGCCTGACATGGATCACATCGGGCTATGGGTGGCTTGGGATTGTGGTGCCGATTCTTGCCGCGGCCCCAGGCTATTTCACCGGGCGGCTTTCGTTCGGCGAGATGATGATGGTCGTGGGGGCCTTCAACCAGGTTCAGGCCGCCTTGCGGTACTTCGTCGACAACTTTCCCAAGATCGCTGATTGGCGGTCAGCCGTGCTGCGGATAGCAGGGTTCCGGCAGGCGGCCCTTGACCTGGATCGCATTGCAGTCGGCAGCCGACGCATCGAGCTTCGCAACCATCCCAAGGGATGGCTCAGTTTCGAGAACCTTTCTATTGCATTGAATGATGGAAGCATTCTCATCGATGAGGCAACGGCCGAGGTCCGCACCGGCGAGCGTGTCTTGATCGTCGGCGCCTCCGGATCAGGCAAGAGCACTTTGTTTCGCGCGATCGCCGGGCTGTGGCCCTGGGGATCAGGCGTTATTTGTACTCCCGCTGGTCGTGACATGATGTTTTTGCCGCAACGCCCCTATCTGCCGCTTGGCAGCCTTCGTTCGGCCATCTGCTACCCGGCTGGCCCGGATACGTTCGATGATGCGGCGGTCAAGGTCGCTTTGGATCGGGTTCACCTTGATGAATTCGCCAAGACTCTCGATCGCGCCGAGCGCTGGGACAGGTCGCTTTCACTCGGACAGCAGCAGCGTGTAGCGTTCGCGCGCGTCCTCCTCCACAAACCGAAGTGGGTGTTCATGGATGAGGCCACATCGGCGCTTGACAACGACAACCAAGCCTCGATGTTGTCGATCTTCGAGCAGGAGCTTGCGAGCACGTCGGTGCTGTCGATTGGCCATCGACCCGGCCTCGAGAGGTTTCACACGCGCACACTTCATATCCGCAAAACCGATGAAGGTGCCGTTCTCTTGACCCTTCCAGTTTCCCGAACAGACAAACCTTGGCTGCGTTGGCTTCATCGGTTCCGTGTGAGGTAAAGCTGGACCTCTTCTGTGAGATTGCATGGCACTGACTCAGAGCTACCTTGGTGCATACCAGCATGCTTCAGTTCCTCGGCGGAGCTGCGGCGCTCGCAGCCGAATTTGAGGCTGGATTGTTTGACTGACTGCTCAAGCGCTTGCGGAGTTCCTCTGACCGATTCTGAAGCTCCTCCTGCATCTTCTTCTGCTGCTCGGCCAATACCTCTGGATCAACGGGTGGTCCGTCGAAAGCCTTTCCGAACCCTTCCGTCGGTACAACAAACGTCGCCACTGCGCCAGTTTGGTTCCGGGCGCTGACATTCAACACTGTGCCTTTCTTCAGAGCGGTGATAAAGTCGTCCCTCACCTCAGCCTCGGCAAAGCAACCATGTGGGAGGCACGTCGCGTAGCGGCCGGCGACCGGCCGCCCCTTATCCACTGTGATCCGAATGCCAGGAGCCACAAGGAAGCCGAGCGGCGTCAGGATCCGCACCGTCTTCCTGGCTCCCTTGCCCTTGGCATTATAAACAGCCACGGCCAAAACCCGCTGTCCCTTGTCGGTGACGAAGTCACGTGTGGTATAGCACACCTCCATCGTCGCCCTCTCGTCCTTCCCACACACCTTGGTCCAATCCGGCTGGGCTGGCTCGGGTTTCAGTTGGACAATCACAGGATGGCCCGTCTGGGGCTGAGCCGGCTGACCGTTAGGGGCAGGCTTCTTGGGCTTCGGTGCCTGCGCCGAGGTCTGGGCCAGTCCGGGCAAGGGGCTGAGTGCGAGCACCGCCGCGGTCAAGGATCCTGCAAGGCGGGAGGTGAATGGCATAGGGGAGGTTCTCCTCTCGTTGAAGCATGCTGTCATGGGAGCGATCAAGGAATCGAGTTACTCCAGAGTCGCAGTCTGGTTCGAGGCGGTTAGCTGACGCAGCGTTGGCGAGTCGAGCTCGCTCGTCACCTTCAGTTCGTGATCGTGCTGGAAGTTCTCAAGCGCTTGCCGCGTCCTTGGCCCCATGATCCCGTCGACCGAGAGAGGGCCATAGCCGAGTTTGGTCAGGGCCTTCTGTGCTGTGACAATGCTCACGTGATCAGCCTCTCGCTCCCGGGCCGCCGGCGAGGCAATTGCTCCACTGGTAGCCCGGATCTGGCCTGATGTGTCTCTGGCTGCAGCCTGCTCCTCTCGAAGACGGGTAAGGTCTGTCTGGAGTTGGTCGCGGGCCTGCTTCAAACTCTCCTGTTCCTGGCGCAGTGCAGCCACATCTGATCTGAGCTTCTCCAGGGTACCAACAGCGGCCTCCCGCTGGGTGCGCCCGTTGAGCAGTTCCATCTGCCTCCGATGCAGGCTGGCGACCTGACCGCGCAGATGCTCCTCGAATTCGGCCGCCGACTGCCGCGACAAGAATAGCAGCGCCCATCCGACAATGGCGACGAGAGCCAATATGCTAGAGCAACGGCAGTTCTGACGGAGTCCTTGGGGCTATGCGGCGCGGCGGCTTCGTGATTCACTTGTCTCAGCCCTCTTTCTGGGAGGAGATGAGCGATGACCAAGTCCTACTCGCTGGATCTGCGCCGCCGAGTGGCGCGCTTTGTCGAGGCGGGGCATTCCTGTCACGCGGCCGCCCGCCAC
>NZ_JAHAMK010000045.1:25436-44532 GCF_018383585.1 Microvirga sp. 3-52 | reverse complement strand
TGAGGAAGGTCGCCGCGCGCACCGGCGACCAGAACACGCGCACGCAGATCAGCGGAATAGGGCTGGGGCATGGCTTGCCTCCCGGGCCATATGCCTGTCAACGCACAGCCCACCCGAATGGATTCAAGTCCAGATCAAAAGCGCTTTAGTAGCTGCCTCATCAATCGGCACCGTGAAGGGCTCGGGGACAGATGAGAGGGATCAACGCTTCAGTTCGACAGGATCGCGAAACAGAATTCGCAGTTCGCACGGTCTTCACACTGCCTCCGGAGAAGCCGACATCCGCCGACCAATATCGTGCGGGAAGCCGTACACGCCGAACGATCGCCGTGCTCTTCGCTTGCACCAGCCTGTCGACCATTCTTCTCCTCGACCCGAGCGCGGCCATAGCGCAGGCTGCCGGAACCGGCGCGGCCCCCGGTAACGACGATGTGATCAGTCTCGATCAGGTGGTCGTGACGGCGGCAGGCTTCGAGCAGACCGTGAAGGATGCGCCGGCGAGCATCTCGGTCATCACCCGCGAGGAACTCGAAAGGGGCTCCTTCCGCGACCTGACGGACGCGCTGCGAGAAGTGCAAGGCGTCACGGTAACCGGTGTCGCCAACGAGAAGGACATCTTCATCCGCGGCCTTCCCGGCACCTACACCCTCATCCTCGTCGACGGCAAGCGGCAGAGCACGCGCGATGCCCGCACCAACGGCAATTCGGGCTTCGAGCAGAGCTTCATCCCCCCGGTATCCGCCATCGACCGCATCGAAGTCGTCCGCGGCCCGATGTCCTCCCTGTACGGCTCCGATGCCATGGGCGGCGTCATCAACATCATCACCCGGAAGGTGTCCGACAAATGGACGACCTCGTTAACGGCTGACGGCACGCTCCAGCAGCACGAGTATTTCGGCAATTCGGCGCAAGGGTCGTTCTACACGAGCGGTCCGCTCATCCACCGCATGCTGGGCCTTCAGCTCTGGGGACGCGGCTTCGGTCGCAGCGAAGACGATTTCCTGAGCGGCATCACCGGGGCCCGCGAAGGCAATATCGGCGGGCGGCTGACCTTCACGCCCAACGAGAACCATGACCTCATGCTCGAAAGCGGCTTTACTCGCATTCGCCGGAACGCGTCCAAATGGGGCACGCTCGAAACGTCGGCCAACGACACTTATAACGACAATGACCGCAAGTACTGGTCGCTGACCCACGAAGGCCGCTGGGGGCCCACGACCTCGAACCTCTCCATCCAGCAGGAATGGGCGGAGCGCCGCAGCTACACCGAGAATCCGCGCACGTCCGTCTTCGACAAGAATCCCCGTTCGCCCGAGATCCGGAACACGATTGTCGACGGCAAGTTCACGACCCCCTTCGACCTTCTCGGCAACCACACCCTCGTGACCGGCGGCCAGTGGTCCAACGCCTCGCTGAACGACCAGAATCCGGGTCGGCGCACCGGCATCGACGAGACGTTCACGATCAATCAATGGGCTCTCTTCGCAGAGGATGAATGGCGTCTGACCGACACCTTCTCGCTCACGAATGGCTTGCGCATGGATCATCACGAGATCTATGGCGCCCATTACAGCCCGCGCAGCTACGCGGTCTGGCATGCCACCGAGAACCTCACCCTGAAGGGCGGCGTCTCGACCGGCTTCCGGGCTCCCGAGATCCGCCAGATCGCCCCGGGTTACGCCTACACCACAGGCGGCGGTGGCTGCACATACGGGCCCAACGGAACCTGCGGCGTGATCCTGGCCGATCCCAACCTGCGCGCGGAAACGAGCACGAGCTACGAAGTCGCCGCCCTGTGGGACAATCTCAACGGGTTCACCGCGAGCGCAACCTACTTCTATACCGACTTCAAAGACAAGATCAGCAACTCGCTGGTGCTGGACGATGCCGGTAATCCGGTGCGCTGGTCGGAAGATCCGAACTATCGCCTCTGGTACAACTACAACATCGACGACGCGATCATTCAGGGTGTCGAACTGGCCGCCAGCTGGCGGGCGACGGAAGAAATCTCGATCCGCGGCAGCTACACCTTCACGGATTCCGAGCAGCAGACCGGCGACTTCGCGGGATTCCCTCTGGCCCGCACGCCCAAGCACATGGCCAATGCGCGCCTCGATTGGATCACACCCGTGGCAGGCCTCTCGACATGGACGGCGGTGAACTATCACGGTTCAGAAATCGTGGGCGGCGCACGCATCGGGACCAACGGCACGCCGGTCATCATCAACGGCGCCTCTGGCCGGAAATACGATGCCTACGCCACGATGGACGCGGGCCTCACCTATAATTTCACCGAGCAACTGGCCCTGAACGCCGCCATCTACAACATCTTCGACAAGGAGATCGAACCCACCGACTACAACACGGTGGTGGAAGGGCGCCGCCTCTGGGTGGGCATGTCCGCGACCTTCTAAACCCCTGGAGTATTCCCCTCCCCGGCCGCCTCGGCGATGGAACGGCGTCAATCAGGAACAGGCATGACACACGACAGCAAGCCGGACATTCACGAGAGGCCCCGCCAGCGGCCTCCGCTGCGGAGCTGGATCCTTCGGGTCGTCGACGGCTTCGATGTGGAACCCAATATGCGCCGCGTCGTCCTGACGGCGGACGATATCGGCGAGTTCGCCTACGAGCCTGGCCAGGCGATCGTCCTGATGATCCCCGGGCCGGATGGCGGAAGCGGGCGGCGGGACTACACGATCCGCGGCATGGATCGGCTGGCAGGCTCGATCAGCGTGGACTTCGTTCTCCACGGCGATACTCCGGCTCCCACATGGGCTCGGCAAGCGAGGCCCGGCGATATGATCGAGGCGAGAGGCCCCCGCGGCGGCACCATCCTGCGCCCGGGCGCGGACTGGCATCTCATGACGGGCGACGAGACGTGCATTCCGGCCATCGCCCATATCCTCGAGACGATTCCAGCCGGCGCGAAGGCGTTCGTCTTCATCGAGGTCGATGGCAGGGATGGTGAGATTGAATTGAAGACAGAGGCGGATGCGGTCATTCGCTGGGTGCATCGCAATGGCGCACCGGCCGGACCGAGCGAGCTGATGAACCGCATGGTACAGGATCTCGCCCTGCCTCCTGGCAATGGCCACGCTTATATCATCGGCGAAACCAGCAACGTTCGCCGTCAGCGCCATACCCTCGTGGCCCGCGGGCTCGCCCGGGATCAGATCTCATCGGAAGGCTACTGGCGTCCGGGGCGGATCGGCGGACATGACCACGTGGACGACTGAACACTCGAAGGCCGAAGAACAATCGATAACCGGAGAATTGGAGTGATGATGACCTTCTCTGCCCGCCGTCATCTGGCGGTCCTCGTCGCCGGGACCCTTGCCCTCGGCTCCCTGGCGGTCGGCGCTCATGCGCAGGATCTGAAGATCCAGCATGCCAAGGGTGAGACGACCGTTCCTGCGAAGCCCAAAAAGGTTCTCGCCTTCGACATGGCCTCGCTCGACACGCTGAATGCCCTCGGCGTGGAGGTCTCCGGAGTCCCGACCGCCCGGTTCCCGGAGTATCTGGCGAAGTACGGTGCCGACAAATATGAGAAGGTCGGCACCCTGTTCGAGCCGGACTACGAGGCCGTCAACGCGGCCGAGCCGGATCTTATCATCGTGGGCGGCCGCTCCAGCGCCAAATATGGCGATCTGGCGAAGATTGCCCCCACCATCGATCTGACGGTCGATCCGAAGGATTTCCTGGGCAGCGTGAAGCGCAACGTCCAGCTTCTCGGCAGGATCTTCGACAAGCAGTCTGAAGCCGACGCGCAGCTCGCAAAGCTCGAAAAATCCATGGCCGACCTGCGACAGGATGCGGCCAAGGCCGGCAAGGGCCTGCTCGTGCTGACGACCGGCGGCAAGATGAGCGCCTATGGACCGGGCTCCCGCTTCGGCGTTCTGCACGGCGAGTTCGGAATCGTGCCTGCGGTCGAGGGACTGGCCACGACCAACCACGGCCAGGCCGTGACGGCGGAATTTATCCTCAAGACCAACCCGGACTGGCTGTTCGTGATCGACCGGGACGTGGTCACCGGCCAGGGTAACGGCGCCGCCAAGAAGGTGCTGGAGAACGAACTCGTGGCCCAGACGACCGCCTGGAAGAACGGCCAGGTCGTCTATCTCGATCCGGTCAACTGGTACCTGGTCGGCGGCGGGCTCACCGCTCTGCAGGCCAGCATCGACCAGATTGCCAAGGCCGTGACGAAGACGTAAGCCGCGTATCCGGATGCTGATTGACCGCGGATCGCTCCATGAGCGATCCGCTTTTACATGTGGAACCGTGGGTCGGGACAAGGCCCGCCCAAAGCCCCCGAGCGAACGTGAGATCCCTCCTCCTTGCCCTGGCAGCCGTGATGATCCTGGCTCTGATCAGCCTGTTGATCGGAGCAAGCGATCTGTCCCTCACCGCCCTCTTCTCCCCCCAGGAGGGAGAGCGCGCCGTCCAGATCCTCGTGGTTTCCCGCATTCCCAGAACCGTTGCCCTCATCCTGGCCGGCATGGCCATGGCGGTGGCCGGGCTGATCATGCAGATGCTGACCCAGAACCGGTTCGTCGAGCCGTCCACGGCGGGCACGGTCGAGTCGGCGAGCCTTGGCCTCCTCATCGTTACGCTGTTCGCCCCCGATTTTCCGGTAATCGGGAAGATGCTGGTGGCCGCAGCCTTTGCGCTCACCGGAACGGCCCTGTTCCTGCGCATCCTGCGGCTCGTGCCCCTGCGCTCCGTCCTGACCGTGCCGCTGGTCGGCATCATGCTCGGCGGCATCATCAGCGCGATCACCACGTTCTTCGCCTACCGTTTCGACCTTATGCAATCCCTGAATGCCTGGACGACCGGGGATTTTTCCGGTGTTCTCCGCGGTCGCTACGAATTGTTGTGGGTGACCTTCGTCCTGACCGTTATGGCCTATGCGGCCGCCGATCGGCTCACCCTCGCCGGGATGGGACGGGACTTCGCAATCAATCTTGGCCTGCATTACCGCAGCATCGTGTCCTTCGGCCTGATCATCGTGTCGATGGTCACGGCGACCGTGGTCGTCACGGTCGGCATGATGCCGTTTCTGGGCCTGATCGTTCCGAACGTGGTCAGCATGATGATCGGCGACAACATGCGCCGCGCCCTGCCCTGGGTTGCCGTGATGGGCGCGGGCCTCGTGCTGGCCTGCGACGTGGTCGGCCGCGTGGTATACTATCCCTACGAGATTCCCATCGGCACCATCATGGGAATCGTCGGCAGCGCGCTCTTCCTGGTTCTTCTCCTCAAGGGGCGCGAGCGCCTTGCGTAAGAAAGATCCGCGACCGGTCCGTGTGCTCCTGATCCTCGCTGCCATCGCGGCGGCGGTGATCGTGCTGTTCATGACGCTGAATGCCAAAGGACGGTGGGATTTCATCCTCCCGTTCCGTGGCATGAAGGTCCTGTCCATGGTTCTGGTCGCCTATTCCATTGCGGTCTCGACCGTCCTGTTCCAGACGGTGAGCCACAACCGGATTCTGACGCCCTCCATCATGGGTTTCGACGCCCTCTACGTCCTGATTCAGACCGGCCTCATCTTCACCCTCGGGTCGGCCGGCTTGACGGCTCTCGATCCGCGCCTGCTGTTCGGGATCGAGGTCGCCGCGATGGTGGCGTTCTCCAGCCTGCTCTACCGATGGCTGTTCTCCGGCAGCAGCCGCAGTCTTCATCTCCTCCTCCTCGTCGGCATCGTCTTCGGCGTGCTGTTCCGCAGCCTGTCCGGCTTCATGCAGCGGATCATCGACCCCAACGAGTTCGTCGTGCTGCAGGACCGGCTGTTCGCGAACTTCAACAGCGTCGACGGCAACCTGCTGGCCGTCTCGGCCGCAGCGGTCGTCGTCGTATCCGTCGTCGGGTGGCGGCTGATGCACGCCTACGACGTGCTGGCTCTGGGGCGGGAAACTGCCGTCAGTCTCGGGGTCGACCACAACCGTGTGACGAGTGTCGTGCTCATGCTGGTTGCGGTCCTCGTCGCCGTGTCGACGGCATTGGTCGGACCCGTCACCTTCTTCGGGCTCCTCGTGGCCAATCTCGCCTATCAGATCGCCGGAACCCACAAACACCGCTTCATCCTGCCCGGCGCGAGCCTGCTCGCCGTCATCTGCATCGTAGGCGGACAGCTCGTCCTCGAGCGGATCTTCGCCTCCGACACGGCGCTCAGCATCGTCATCGAATTCGTGGGCGGGATCGTCTTCCTGGCCCTCCTGATCAGAGGAACGGCCCGTTGATCGAGATCTCCAAAGTCAGCAAGGCCTATGGCGACACCATCGTCGTGCGCGACGTGTCACTCACCCTGCCCAGGCAGGGCGTCACCTCCATCATTGGCCCCAACGGCGCCGGCAAGTCGACGCTTCTGTCGATGATCAGCCGCCTTCTGCCGATGACCGCCGGCACGGTCACGGTCGACGGGCTCGACGTCACGCAGACGCCGTCCGACATTCTTGCCAGGCGGTTGTCCATTCTCCGGCAGGACAACCGGGTTTCGTCCCGTCTGACGGTTCGGGATCTGGTCGAGTTCGGCCGTTATCCCTATTCCAGGGGCCGTCTCACGGCAGAGGACCGCGCTCACGCCGCCAGGGCAATCGGATACCTGGATCTTGAGCCTTTGGCCGACCGCTTTCTCGACGAATTGTCCGGCGGTCAGCGCCAGCGGGCCTATGTTGCCATGGTGCTCTGCCAGGAGACCGAGTACGTGCTTTTCGACGAGCCCTTGAACAACCTCGACATGAAGCACGCGGTCGGCATGATGAAGCTGCTGCGCCGGGCCGCCGACGACTTGGGCAGGACGATCGTACTCGTGCTCCATGACATCAACTTCGCATCCTGCTACTCGGACTATCTGGTCGCCATGCGCGACGGTGCCGTCGTCCATCACGGCACCCCGGCTCAGATCATGACCGGCCCTGTGATCCGCGCCGTCTACGACATGGACGTCGAGATCCAGGACATCCGCGGCTACAGAATCTCGAACTATTATCTGTGAACCTTCGGGACCATCATCACCAATTGTGCATGCAGCCCTCGGTTTCATGTTCTCTGCGCATGCAGGTGATGCGTGGTCCTGGAATAGGAGCGCACACCGAACTGAAAGTGGAGGCCCATTCCGCATGCCCAATCGTCTGATCGCCGACCGCGACCGCTTCGCGTCCCTCCATCCCGAACAGCGGATTGCCAACGGCGGGCGCGAGTGGGGATACGTGCAGGCAGGCGACCGAGGCCCGGCGCTGCTGCTCATCCCCGGAACTCTGGGCCGAGGCGACATCTTCTGGCAGCAGATCGAGGCACTGAAAGACCGCGCCCGCATCGTCGCCGTCACCTATCCCGGGAGCGGCGGCGTAACCGAGTGGGCAGGCGATCTGGCGGAACTCTGCGGCAGGCTCGAACTTGGACGCGTCACCATTCTCGGCTCGTCCCTCGGGGGATACGTGGCACAGTACTTCGCCGCCACCTACCCGAACCTCGCCGAGAGGCTCATTGCCGCCAACACGCTGCATTCCGTCGCCGACGTCGCGAGCCGCCCGCCCTATTCCTCGGACCTCGACAATGCCCCGATCGAGGAGATCCGTGCAGGCTTCGGCCGTGGTCTCGGCGCCTGGCGCGACGACCATCCGGAACAGGCGGAATTGATCGACCTTCTGATGGCGGAAGTGGCCGGGCGCATTCCCGAGCTGGAGCTCCGCACGCGGCTGAATGCACTGAAACGCGGGCCCGCGCTGCCGCCGCTCGAACTGCCCCGGGACGGGATCGCGACGATCGAGGGCGCCGACGACCCGCTGATCCCGCCGCAGATGCGCGACGCAGTGCGGGCGCGGCTGAACCCTTCGGTCGCCTATCTCTTCGAATGGGGCGGACACTTCCCCTATGTCGTGCGACCGGATCTCTATGTGTCGCTGCTCGAAGAGCAACTCGGCGTGCCCGTCACGGGCGACGGCTGGGGCAAAGGGGAGATGCGCGCCCGATGATCGTCCTCTCCGACAAGGATATGAGGTCGCTCCTGCCGATGACCGACGCCATCGAGATCGTTCAGAGAGCGATGATTGCGGTCTCTGCCGGCGCGGCCAACCTGCCGCTGCGTTCAGCTATCGACGTGGGCGCTCCCAACATGATGGGTGTCATGCCGGGCGCCTTCATGCCGGGCAACGGCCAAGTCGAGGCGTGTTTCGGGGTGAAGCTGGTGAGCCTGTTTCCCGAAAATCCCGATGCCGGATACTCGTCGCATCAGGGAGCGATCGTCCTGTTCGAGCCGGAGCACGGCTCCGCCATCGCCATGATGAATGCCGGCCTTCTGACCGCAGTACGCACGGCCGCCGCCAGCGCGGTGGCGACGCGGGCGCTGGCCCGGCCGGATTGCGGCACGCTCGCAATGGTCGGAGCGGGCGAACAGGCCGAGCACCATCTCGAAGCCATGCTCTGCGTGCGGCCCTCCATCCGCGAGCTGCGGGTGGTCGGTCGGCGGCGCGAGAAGGCGGAGGCCTTCGCGTCCCACGCCGCAGATCGCCATCCCGGCCTCGCCATCCGCGTGTTCGACGATGTCCGTTCCGCCGTCGAGGGGGCCGACCTCGTCTGCACAGTCACGTCGTCGCCCGAGCCGGTCCTGATGGGCGCGTGGGTGTCACCGGGCACGCATGTGAACGTGGTCGGAGCCTCGATCCCCTCGAAGCGGGAGATCGACGAGGAGATGGTGGCGCGCTCCCGGCTCTTTGTCGACTACCGTGCCTCCACCTTCGCGCAGGCCGGCGAGATCATCCGCGCTCTCGAGAGCGGCCGCATTCAGCGCGAGCACGTCCTGGCCGAGATCGGCGAGGTTCTTGCGGGCAAGGCGGCAGGGCGTGAGGCGGCCAGCGACATCACGCTCTACCGCTCGCTCGGCATCGCCGCACAGGACCTCGCCTGCGCGACCCATTGCTGGCGTGAGGCGAGAGCCCGGGGCCTGGGTGTCGAGGCGTCTCTCGATTGAGCAAAAGCGATCACTACCGCTGGCGGTCCCACACGAGGGCCGCCAGGGGCATGACGTGGTTGCGCCTCAGGGTGATGATCAGGACACCGCAGAGCGCAATGCCCGTGCCGATCGCCATTCGCAGGTCGAAATGATCGCCTGTGATGAGAAGTCCGAGTGCCACGGTCATGAGCGGGTTCATGATGGTCAGGGGTGCGATCAGGTTGGCGGGGTACTTCCCGATGAGCCCGTAATAGATGGTGTGGGCCACGAGCGACACGATCAGGGCCGAAAACAGCAGGGCGGCCAGGAAGGCCCAACCGGCCTCCATCGCCTGGGAAATCTGGTTGGACTCGAGGCCCGCCGTGAGGAAGGTCAGCGGCAGTACGGAGGCAAGGCCGATCCAGGCTTGGAACCGCAGCGGCTGCACGCCTTCCATCTGCTTCATCATCACGGCCGCCAGCGAGCCCGCGGCCGCGGATCCCAGGATCAGGGCGAGGCCGCCCGAGATCGGAAAGCCGCCGGCGGGATCCCACATCACGAGCACGCCACCCACGAAAGTCAGCGCGATGCCGAGACCCCGCTTCCAGTAGACCTTCTCTCCCAGTATCGCGACCGACAGAAGAGTCGTGATCGGCAGGCCGAGCTGCGACACGATGGCGGCGCTCGACGGACTCGCGGTCCGGATGCCCAGGAAGAAGAGAGCAAAGCCGCCTCCCCCCATGAGGAACCCGACCAGAAGGATGCGCCATGTCGGCCGCGGCATGGGCAGGAGCCAGGGCAGCGCCAGCAGGGCGACGATCCCGTAGCGGATGGCCGCGTAGAACAACGGCGGGATCGCCATGTCCGAGACGACAATCTTGCTCACCACCGTATGGGCCGCCCATAGAAGGCAGACCAGGAGCATCAGGGAGAAATCACGCAGAGTCATGATGATGGATAACTCGTCCCTGACATGCACCACAAATGCCGGTTGCGTAGGGCTGTCATGTTCTTCTGGGTTGGGGACGTTCACTCCACAGCAACGATTGCATAGCCGGGTCTCCCCAGCCTCGAAGCCTGCCTGAATATCCGCTCCTTCGTCATCACCGGCCTTGTGCCGGTGATCCCGGCCGGAAAGGCATGGCGCTTCACCGGATCTAGATGGCCGGCACAGGGCCGGCCATGACGAGGGTGGGTTGTCCACGGAAGGCCGATGAACCCTTGCCTCGTTCCGAACAGAGCCTCACCTGACATGGGCCCAGATATCGTCCTGCGGCTCGTAGCCGATGAGCCGGCGGGTGGTCTCGATGTCCCACGGCATGCCCCGGTTGGCAGACATGCCGTTGACGACGATGCCCGGCTGCGGCCAGGCTTGCGCCTCGGCGAGAAGTGCCCGCTCCATGACGGCCGTGAAGTCCCGGTTCGAAAGCCACATGTTGCGGAACCAGCGCAGATCCCGCTCGGTGTCCGGGCCGGCATTCGTCTCCTCGCCGGGCAGCCCGGACGTGTTGATCGTCTCCGGCCTGTTCTCTCCCGGCTGACACCAGCCGATCCGGACGCAGACGCCGGTCAGCCTCCCGTTCGATCGTTGCGCCTCGGCGAGGCAGGCACGTTCGCCCATCAGCTTGGACGCCGCATAGGCAAAGCCCTGGAGCATCTCCCGGCCGTTGAACCAGCGGGTTCCCGGCCCCGGCGGCAGGGATGTCGTCAGTGCGCCAGGGGTCAGCGCATCGGCGAGCGGCGCGTCCTTGTATTGCCCCATCACATGGTTGGAGGAGGCGAACACGATCCGTTGCAGTCCGGCCCGGCTGACCGCCGCCAGCAGGGCCAGGGTCATGTCGAAGGACGCGGAGGCATCGCTCCAGGGAGCGTCCGGATAGGGGTTCTGGGCTGCGAAATGAACCGCGGCATCGACCTCGGCCAAAGCGTCATGCCATTGCACGTCGGAGGGATCAGCCAGATCGCCTGAAACCCATTGCACCCGATCGACCGGCTTGGCCAATGAGGGCGGCGAGCGATCAAGCGCGACAATCCGTTCGCACCAGTCCTGTGCCAGGAGATGAGCCATCAGCTTCCGGCCGAGATTGCCTCCCGCGCCCGTGATGAGGACAGAGCGAACCGGTTTGAGGGAAGTCATGATCGGACTGGCGCTCCTAGATGTCGTGCAATGGGCACTATTGCGCTGCCGACGGCGGCTGTCACCACTGGGTCACCAAAACGTCCCGCCTCGTCAGACGCGCACTCTCTCCCTCGTCATCACCGGCTTTGTGCTTGTGACACCGCTTCGTAAAGCACGGCCTTCACAGAATCAGGCCAGGCTCTGAAGCTGGAGCGTTCGATTCAAGGCATGAAAAAGCCCAGGCTCCGGGGCGAACGGGCGCGATGCCTTCGCATCTCTCGCCTCGCCTGCTACGGGCCTGGGCTGATAGGGTCCAGACGGGCGCCTGCATCGTCAGGCAAGCGCAGGAACGAACCATGCCGGAGTACATCCGTCCTGGCACGGTCTCATCGACGCTGGCGGTGACGCCCGCCGCTGTCGAAGTCCACAACAATGTCCGCTGGGTCAACCTGATATGGGGATTGAAAAGCAATCCGCAAGGGCTCGACAACCCAAACAGGATCCGGATTTCGGACGAATGGTCTCCCGTCCAACGCTGGTGGGAGCCATCGCTAAGATGGCGTCTCGCCCACGTTGCTCCCGTTCAGGGACACCGGGTCTGCCCGCCGCTTAGCCCGGTCGGCGGCTTCCTCGGCGCATTTTTCCAGATGGGCCGTCTTGTTGATCACCTGCAGATTGGGTGCGCCCCAGAAGGCGAGCAGTTCTGGCCAGGGCCGTAAGCGATGCTCGGACCAGACGGCGAAGAGTGGAACGCGGTGGTCGACCTCGGCGGTCCTGAGCAGGCGGCGCCCGCTCGCCGCGCAACGCCGCTGCTGGCGCAGCTTCAGGATCCTGAGGTGATCGGGCGGCGCCGTCCAGAGCTGCCAGGCCACGACGCAGGCCGCATGCCACGTGGCGTTTCGGTTCGGCTTGCCGTCATTCCAGAGGTCACGATGCCAGCCCAGCCGGTAGACGGGCTGCCCGCAGACGCAGCAATGCCCGGGTCCATGCGCGAAGGCTGACTCGCGGTACGGTGCCGGCGGCATGCGGAAGGACATCGGCACGCCGGAATCCTTGTCGGAGCCGATGCGCCACTGCCAGCCTGCCGGCTGACCGCTCCTGGCGGCCAGCGCCCGAGCGAGCCGGTCGGCCAGCAGCGGGCGATGCCGCCAGTAGGATTCCACGGCGCGGCGCTGCGTCGGCGGGATCAGCGGCTGCCGGAGCGCATGGGACAGGACACAGGCGGGAAACAGCGCGGAGAGACGCTTCTCGAGCCGGGCCCGCGCCTTCTGGTTCTTCTCGTCTCTCCAGGTCGACATCCGGATCAGCCATCTCGTGTGAATCGCCGCCCTGTCTGTAGCGGCAAGATGCATCGACGGGAACATCAGCGTTGCGCTTTCGCGTGCTCGCCCTAAGCTCGCAACATACGGAAAGATAACCGTCGGGAGAAAATGCCGATGAAAGCCCTTCGCTGCGACGAGCCCGGCCGGCTGAGCGTGATCCAGCGGGACGTTCCGAGCGCCGGTCCAGGCGAGGTGCTCGTGCGCATCCGGCGGGTCGGCATCTGCGGAACCGATTATCATATCGTCCAAGGCAACCAGCCCTATCTCGAATACCCCCGGGTGATCGGCCACGAACTCGCAGGCGAGATCGCCGAGGCGCCCGGCAACGGTTCCTTCAAGAGCGGCGACATCGTCTGCATCGAACCCTATCTCTATTGCGGCACGTGCCGCGCCTGTCGGCAGGGCAAGACGAATTGCTGCCGGCACCTGCAGGTCCTGGGTGTGCATCGCGACGGCGGGGCCTGCGAGTACATTGCCGTACCGGAGCGCAATGTCGTGCCGGCGACGGGCCTTGGCCTGGACGAGGCAGCCATGGTCGAGTTCCTGGCGATCGGCGCCCACGGCGTACGCCGCTCAGGGGCCGACGCGGCGAGCCGCGTTGCCGTGGTAGGGGCCGGGCCGATCGGGATCGCGGCGGCGATCTTCGCGAAAGCGCGCGGCGCCGAAGTTTCCGTTCTCGACATGAACGCCCGGCGGCTTGCCTTCTGCAGGGACGAGATCGGCGTCGATCATGTCTTCGAGGTATCGTCCGGCATCGACGATCGTCTCAAGGCGGCCACCGACGGCGACTTCTTCGATACCGTCATCGACGCCACCGGAAGCCCGAAGGCGATGATGACGGGCTTCTCCTATGTCGGTCACGGCGGCACCTACGTGCTCCTGTCGATCGTGCGCGCCGATATCACCTTCAATGACCCGGAATTTCACAAGCGCGAGACGTCGCTGCTCGGCAGCCGCAATGCCACGCGGCAGGATTTCGAGACCGTACTCGACGCCATGCGCAGCGGCGGAGTGCCGACGGCAGCCCTGGCAAGCCACCGGGGCGGCCTCGACGACGCGCCCGGGCTCATCCCGATGTGGTCGGCACCGGAGGCTGGAGTCATCAAGGCGCTGCTCGAGATCTAGTCGCAAGGAGAGTTGCGACGCACCGTCGACGATCCGCGCAAGTCGCAATAGGCCTCGGGCTGAAGGGAAGCCCTATTTGAAGATCCGGCACTTCGGTTCATCGAACTCGAAGGGAAACTTGTCCTCGGCGGCAAAGAAGTCGTCGAAGGCCTTCTTCACGCCGGGCCAATGCGGGTAATCGTCGCCGATGAGCACGCCGCCTTGCTGGATCATCGGCCACCATTCGCGCAGGTCCGACGTGACGGCATGAACGTCGTGGCCGCCATCGATGTGGACCACGTCCGGCCGCACATCGTTGTGCCGCAGGACGTGCGCCGCATTCACCGAGTCGAGGGGCAGAGGAAGGACGTAATCCTGCAGCCCCTCCCCGACGATGTTGGCCGCGAAGGTGTGATAGAGAGCCGGAAAGCCGTTGACGAAATTCAAGTGCGCGAACCACTCGTCGTTGTTCCAGTGGTCCCAGGCGCCGAGCCACGTATCGATGGCGATCACGACCCCGTCGTGGTTCATCTCCTTCATCCTGGACGCGAGCGAGATGACGGATCCGCCCTTCCAGACGCCCACCTCGACCACCACCGCCGGTCTCAGCGCCTCAATGGCCTCCGTTAGGTAAGGATGACTCGAGCCCCAGCCCTGATGATCCTGCCGGTAAAGTCGGCTCGGATAGTTCAGGAACGGATCCTGGCCGCGCCACATCGTGCCGACCAGTGCCTCGCGGACCTTCGTCATCCTCGGCCTCGCTCATGATGGATGCATGGACAACCTTCCACCCCTGAACAACAGCATTCCTGCCGATAAGGTTCATGGATCTGAGAAGGGCCGTCACGCCACGTGCTTACCTATGTGCTTTCCCTGGCAGGTGCCACGGGTCGTCACAGCGGCCCGCAGCGTGAAATCCGCCGCGATCTCGGACAGCCTCACCTCGCCGAAGCGCGCCAGAAGCTGGCGCTCGGCTTCTTCCAGGGTCTGTCCGAGTGCGGCATTCACGGCCTGCTCCACGAGACATTCCGGCGCGTCCGTAGCCATGCCCAGCGCGAAGAGCTCGGGCGCGCCGAGCGCCGTGTAGACATCGAGGAGCGTCATGTCGGCGAGCGGGCGCGCCAGCGTCCAGCCGCCACCATGTCCCTTCACCGAACTGACATATCCGGCCTCGCGCAGTCCTGCCATGGTCCGCCGCACCACGGTCGGATTGGTGCCGAGCATCCGGCCGATCTGCTCCGAGGTCATGGCGTCCCGATGCTGCTCCATGTGGAGCAGCACGTGGAGGATGCGCGAGAGGCTTCCGTTCTGTCGCAAGGGGCCGGGTTTCCTTCAGTCCTCTTCTGCTAGCACAGGTCGCGGCCCATCGTCAGCCGCCGAAGATCAGGGATTGATGCGCGGCCATCCCGGCCAGGGCACCGTCGCCGACGGCGAGCGTCACGGATCCCGCCATCCGTGCGGCATCGCCGCAGGCGAAGACGCCGGGAGCGGTGGTGGCCTTGATCCCATCGGTGCGAATGACGGCACCCGTGGGTCCTTCGTCGAACGCGCAGCCGAGCTGCTCGGCGATCGGGCTTGCGACACTCGTCCGGGTGAGAGTGAACAGACCGTCGAGGGGCACGACGCGTCCCTCGCGCATGACGATCGTCGCCCCGTCGCCTTCGAGGCGATCGACGATGCCGTCGTCGAGGGTGACGCCGCGCCGCCGGAGCTGTTCGGTCTGCTCGAGATCAGGCGTGAACGCGCCGTTGAGGAAGAAGGTCGTCGGCCCCCAATCGGGCAGCAGCATCGCATGGTGGAAGGACTTGGGCGACAGGGCGAGAACACCGATGCGGCCCCGATCGAGCTCGTAGCCGTGGCAGTAGGGGCAGTGGAAGACGCTCCTCCCCCAGCGCTCTTCGAGGCCCGGGATCTCGGGCAGATGATCCTTGACGCCCGGGGCCAGCACGAGCCGCCGGCCCGTCCTCTCCTCTCCCGTGGCGCCGATGGTGATGCGAAAACCCTCCTCCACCGCGCCCGCCCGGGTAGCCTCGCCGGCGAGCCATTCGACCGTGTCGTATGCCAGAAGCTGCGACCGGCCCTTGGCGGCGATCTCGGCGGCCGCCGTGCCGTCCTGCGTCAGGAATCCGTGGGAGTTTCCCGCAAACCGGTTGCGGCGCATTCCAGCATCGATCACCAGCACCCGCCGCCTTGCCCGGGCGAGCTGAAGCCCCGCCGCCAGCCCAGCATAGCTGCCTCCGATGATCATCACGTCGTAGGTCATGCCTCACTCCTTCACATTTCATGCAACACGATATGCCACATGATTATGCGAACGGGAGATCTTACGCAACTTCAAAAGTATCGTGACCGGAAGAACCCTCGTGCGCTGCCGTGAGGTCGCAACTGACTTATCGGATCGAACCCAGGGTCAGTCTGGCCCCGATGCCTAATGCCGAACCACTTTGCCGCAGAAACAGGCTCTCAGCGCATAGCAAGAAAGCATTTACCTTTGTGACATGCGACAACTGCATAGGACACATTCTGTAATTCGCCTTTTGCAGCGCACAAGAACCCTCATATTACCTATACGAAAGTATGAGGCCCCGTTGGGCCAAACCAGGACAGACCCGATGAGCACGTTGCAGATCAGCGCCCCCCTTACCGTCCAGACACCTGCCGCCGCCCGGCGAGCCGGACCGGTGCTGCGCATCCTGCGTGCCGTGGTCGAGGCCATGGCCCAGACCAATCGCCAGAGAGCCGCGCGCGAGATCGCCCGGGTCTCTCGCCGCTACGGCATCAAGGCCGCGGGCATCTGAGATCCCGTCCGACCCAAGCCCCATTCAGGAGACCACCATGATCATCATCAGCTTCCTCCGCCTCTTCCGCAGCATCCTGTCCGAAGCCCGCCAGATGCAGAGCGAGGCGGCCCGTCGCCACCCTCACCTCGACTGGTAATCCGGAACGCCGGAGCCCACGCTTTTACGGAGATACCCCATGATCACGTCCATGATCCTTGCCCGCCTCGCCTCCTGGCGCCGTTTCCGCCAGACCCTCCGCGAGCTCGAAGCGCTCAACGACCGGGAACTGGCCGATCTCGGCCTCGGTCGCCGCGACATTCGCACCGTCGCCCGCGAGGCGGCTCACTAGGCCATTCCCACGACCTCCCGGCTCGTCGTTCTCACATGGCGAGACGAGCCGGGAGGGGCGCGACCCATCGGAGCCTTCGCGCACCGCCGGTGCGGCGTGCGCGATGCCGCGGCACAGGAAGCCGACCGGCCGCGGCGCTCCGTCGAGGTAATAGGACTCGATGCGCTGGATCGTGAGTCCGGCCTCGTCGAGCAGCTTCTGGACGGGGCGTGTCAGGTTGCAGCCCACGGCGAGCTTGCGCCAGATCGGGTTGAGCCGATGCTGCCATGCCGCCACGCCGGCATCGCTCGACAGGCCGTGTTCCAGAAACAGCACGCGTCCGTTCGGCTTCAGCACGCGACGCACCTCGCGAAGGGCCTGCACCGGATCCTCCACCGAGCACAGGGTGTAGGTGATCACCGCCGTGTCGATGATTCCATCTGCCAGTGGCAATGACTCTGCCGGCCCCTGAATGATCTCAAGGGGCACCGGTGAGCGACGGCGGCGCTCGCGGCCGAGATCCAGAAACTCCGCAATGGGATCGACGCCGATCACGCGCGTGACGCGAGCCGGATCGTAGAGCGGCAGATTCAACCCCGGCCCGATCCCGATTTCCAGCACAAGGCCAGTGGCCTGCGGAACCACCTTCTCACGCTCAGCCGCAATGCTTTCCATCGAGCACAGGCAGCTGACGAAGCGAGGACCGATGTGACGTGCATAGAACCCCATGCCGAGGTCCTCCCGTTTGAGAATGGAAAAGACGCCCCCTGTCTCATCCATAACCTGTGCCGGTCCTGCGATCTGTGAGCCAGCGCACGCCGTCCCACGTGCGGGATCAGGCTCGAAGGCGGGTTCCACTTTTGGGTTCCGCAGATGCTCTGGGCGACGGGATCGAGAAGGCCGATCCATGCCTCGACAACAGCGCGTCCGATTATCCCTAATTTAACCAAGCCGTCGTTTAATCGGCCTTGTGAAGATATTGCTTCACGCATGAAGGCTTCGATCGCTCCGGCGCTCGTTCCCGCACGACCGGGGGTCCGAGGCATGTCATGCGCACTCGAGTTGTTGCGTAGAGTTCGCCATGTTGCACAGGTCCTATCCGTCAGGCGGTCGCGCCCCGCGCAGAAAGCGGCGCAATTTTTTTCCGACGGCGGCTCTCGTGGCGATCTCGATGAGCCCGCTGGCCTATTTCACCGATCTCCACCAGCCGAGCGATGATCCACCTGTCGAACACGTGAGCCGCGTCCCGGGCTCCGCGTCTTTGCAGGGCGCGGCAACGGTCGCCTACGACGCGACGCTGGTCGCCCCCATGCCGGCCATGAAGACCGAGGCTCTTCACTTCGCCCGCAACGCTCCTCTTAAGGCCGCGTTCAAGCTGCCGCCGGAGCAGCACCATGCGAGCATCGCCCCGGTAGCGCCCCCGATGCCCGAGACACCCGCTCCGCCGGCACCGGTCCAGGAGGTGGCGGAAGCCTCGCAACCGGTTCCCGCGCCGGTTCCCCTGCCCGTGCCGCGTCCCGCCGACCTGCAGCCCCCGAAACCTGCCGTGCCGATCCGGATGGCGAGCGCACCGACTCGCGTGCCGATGACGCAAAGGACAGCGGCTGCAGCCAGTGCGCCGGCCGACAACCGCTCCTTCATCGAGAAGCTTTTCGGCGTCAAGCCCGCCTCCCCGCCCGACGCCGCGCTCAGCTATGCCTCCCTCGACAACGGCACCGGCAGCATCTCGCCGACATCGCGCTTCGTTCCCGCACCCGATCCCGGAGGCGCGGGAACCGCCGTCTACGACATCAGTGCCCAGGTGGTCATCATGCCGAACGGCGAGAGGCTGGAGGCACATTCGGGCCTCGGCGACATGATGGACAATCCGCGCTACGTGAACGTGCGAATGAAGGGCGCAACGCCGCCGGGCACCTACGTCGTCACCGAACGCGAAAAGCTCTTCCACGGCGTGCGGGCTCTCCGTCTCACGCCGGTCGGCGGCAGCGCCGCCATCTACGGCCGCGACGGCATTCTCGCCCATACCTACATGCTGGGTCCACGCGGGGACTCGAACGGGTGCGTGTCGTTCAGGAACTACGACCGGTTCCTTCAGGCCTATCTGCGGGGTGAAGTGAAGCGCCTGATCGTCACCGCCGGACGCGGACAGGATCTCCTCCCCCGCATGGTCAACAGGAGCAACCTCCGGCGTTCCGCGCGCGCCATTTGAGGCGGGCGCATGGATTGGGCTGCGTAATGGATCCTGTCTGATGTTGGATCCTGTCTGATGTTGCCCGTCATGGCCGGGCTTGACCCGGCCATCCCGATGCTGAGAGGCGCTGTGCCTTTCCGATCGGGATCACCGGCACAAGGCCGGTGATGACGTGGAGGAGGTGATGACGTGGAGGGGGTGATCAGGCCTGGGGACAATGTTCTCACTTTGTTCTTGACACTGTGTTGCACACAAGCTAGAGAGTTGCCTTAGATCGGTTCCTGACGAGGGGCGCGCTCGAGGCGTCGCAGCGTGGGAGCCGG
>NZ_JAHAMK010000045.1:0-25357 GCF_018383585.1 Microvirga sp. 3-52 | reverse complement strand
GACAGGAGGCCCAGGAGGTGGGCGGGTAGTCGGGATCGGTCGCAGGCCCCCGTCGCGCAGACGACCCCGCCTGCGGCGGTCGACTGAGCCTGCCTCTCCTGTCCGCCTAAAGAAGCCGTGCGCGAAGCGGCCGTCCGGCTCTTCCATCAAACCCTAGATCATCGAGCCGGGCCGCCACTCGCGCCACCCTCGATCAACCTCACGGCTCAGGGCTCCCAAGCCCTGGGCCTACGGGTGCTGGCTCTTGGACAGGAGACGATCGTCCACCCGCAGACGTCATCACACCCTCCCACGTCATGGCCGGCCTTGTGCCGGCCACCCCGATCCTGTGAGGCTCAGCGCTTTAGGGAATCGGGATCACCGGCACAAGGCCGGTGATGACGTCGGAGGGTACGAGGGCCATGACCACGATGGCGAGGATACCGTCATCTCTCGGGTGCAGACGCGCGATTCTTCGGTGGACGCTTCCGGCTGAATCGGACTGGTTGCGCCGAGGAGAGCGGGATTTGGCTTTCCATGCTCGACAAGGCGCGCAACCTGATGGAGAGTTGCCCCTACAGGATGCCGAAGGACCGTGAGCCGGATGCGACGATCAAGACAGGACGGCGACGATCGTGCGCCGATCGCGAGGCTCACAGGAGGTGTCAAGCGTCTGAAGAGCGGCGTGCGCACCATCGCTCCCATTGCCTCCTGCGTCATGACACTCGCCGTTGCGCTCGGCCTGACCGGATGCGCCAGCATCAAGGGCACCCTGGTTCCCGTGGCGGCGACGGTGCCCGGCGCGAGCAAGGTCGACATGCTGATTGCCACCACCCGCCTGCGAGCCACGGACCCGCAGGAATTCTATTCGGGCCATCGCGGGCCGGAACTGTCCTTTGCCGAGTTCACGGTGTCGATCCCGCCCGAAGCCAACCGCAAGGAGGGCGAGGTGCAGTGGCCGCGCAGCGTCCCGGGCAATCCCGCGACCGATTTCGTGACCCTCAAGGCCGACGTGATCGACCGCAAACAGGCGGTTGCCTGGTTCAACCGAACCGTCCGGACGGTGCCGCAGCGGCGCGTGCTCGTGTTCATCCACGGCTTCAACAACCGCTTCGACGACGCGGTCTTCCGCTTCGCGCAAATCGTGCACGATGCGGGCACGCCCGTGGTGCCGGTGCTGTTCACCTGGCCGTCCCGCGGCAGCGTGCTGGCCTATGGCTACGACCGCGAAAGCAACACCTATTCCCGCAATGCGCTCGAGAGCACGCTGCGGACCCTGGCCAGCGACCCGGCGGTCGGCGAGATCTCTATCCTCGCGCATTCCATGGGCAACTGGGTCACCCTGGAAGCGCTGCGCCAGATGGCGATCCGGGACGGGCGCGTCGCGCCCAAGATCAGGAACGTGCTGCTCGCGGCCCCCGACGTGGACGTGGACCTCTTCCGGGAGGCGATCACGGACATGGGCAAATCCCGCCCGGGCTTTACCCTCTTCGTCTCGCAGGACGATCGGGCGCTGGCGATCTCGCGGCGGATCTGGGGCGATACGGCGCGCCTCGGCGCCATCGATCCGGATCAGGAGCCCTACCGCAGCGAGTTGGACAAGTCCGGCATCACCGTCCTGAACCTTTCGGGGCTCAGGACAGGCGATCCCCTGAACCACTCCAAGTTCGCCCAGAGCCCGGAGGTCGTGCGCATTATCGGCCGGGAACTGGCCGAAGGGCAGACACTCACGGATTCCCGCGTCGGCGTCGGCGACCGGATCATCCAGGTCACGGCGGGTGCCGCGACCGCCGTCGGCACGGCGGCAGGCCTCGCCGTCTCGGCCCCCGTCGCGGTCGTCGATCCCCGGACGCGCGAGAATTTCCAAGGGCACGTCGAGGGTTTCGGGCAGGCGGTGTCGGGAGCGCTGACGCCGTAGAGCATTTTTCGGCGAAGCGGATCGCCCTCACTGTCGGGAGAAGCGCCTCAGCAAAGAGGAGAGATGGTTCCACGCAAGCGGAAAAAGCTCCAGGGCATCGATAACCGTGAGTGGATGAAACGCCCTCGGAAGGAACGCATCAAGGTTCGACCAGTTTGTTGCGGATTGCATAGCGCACCAAGGTCGCCGTCGAATTGACGTTCACCTTGCGCATGGCCGAAGCCCGATGGCTTTCGACGGTCTTCAGGTTGAGACCGAGAATCTGCGCCGCCTCCTTGTTGCTGTGGCCCTCCGCGATGAGTTGCACCACGCCCCGCTCCCGGGCAGTCAGCACGCCATCGGTGGGTTGCCCCTGTGACAGAAAGGCGTTCAGAAGGGCCTCGGAGACGCGCCCCGTGAAGAACGGCTTGTGCTGCGACAGGGCTTCGACCGCTGCGATGAGGAACTTGCGGGCATCGGATTTCAGAAGGTAGCCGCGGGCTCCGGCCTCGAGCGCTTCACGCAACAGAAGCTCGCTTTCATGCATGGTGAAGATCAGGACTTCGGTCTGCGGCCGGACCGCGCGGATTTCCCGTGTCGCATCGACGCCGTTGAGAGAGGGAAGCTGATAATCGAGAATAGCCACGTCCGGTCTGGTCTCGGCCACCAGTTCGACAGCCCTGCGGCCGTCTTCAGCCTCGGCGACCACCTCCCATCCGGATTGACTGCTCAGGATGGCATTGAGCCCAGAGCGAACCACGTCATGGTCGTCGGCAATCAGGATGCGCGTCATGGCCGAATGCGCCCTCCCAGCAAGAAATTTCTTATAGTCCAAAAACTCGACAGTGGGACCCAGGGGAAACCCTGAAAACACCCGGGGTGATTCCCAGTCGGCCAGGCGACGGCCCCTTTCCGCTCACATGTCATGCTCCGAGAGCCATGACAGCCGGTGTGGAGCGCGGCGCGGCCGCGCGGATGATGGTACCGCGCCGGCCGCTGCGGATCCGGAGGCTGCCTCCGAACTGACTCAGGCGGATGCGCATTCCCGGGATCCCGACACCAAGGGTGGCCTGCCGCACTCCTGCGTCTCCCCGCCGGCCGCGCATGCCGTGCCCATTGTCCGCCACGAACAGGATGACCTGATCGGATGTCAGGCGCAGATCGAGTCTAACTTGCGAAGCCCTAGCATGACGATGGACATTCGCCAGCCCCTCCTGGACGATGCGGAACAGGGCGCGCTGGAGGTCGACGGATAGCCCATCGGCTGCCTCGTCGAAGCGCAGGATTGTCCGCAGCTCCGTCCGCTTCGAGAAGCCGTCAGCGAAGTCCCGCACCGTGCTCACGAGGCCGTCGGCTTCCAATCTGGGAGGATGAAGCAGATAGGTGAAGATGCGCAGCTCTTTCAGGGCTTCCTCGAGGGAGCGGTCGATTTCACCCAGGATGCGGCGCCCCGAGGCAGGCAGGCGGAAGTTTTCCACCTGCATCAGATTGAGGCTGACGGCCACGAGATGCTGCGCCGTCGAGTCGTGCAGCTCGACGGCAATCCTTTCCCTCTCCTCCTCCTGGACGGTGAGCAGACGCCCCGACAGGGCAGTGATCTCGGCCTTGACGGCCACAATCTCGGTGATGTCCTCGTGTGTCACGATGATGCGGGACACCTGGCCCGTGATGAAGCGCGTCGCTCTCACCTGGAACCAACGCGGCCGATCCGGTCCATCGCAGCGGTAAACATTCCGATAGTCCCGTCGTTCTCCGGATATGACGGCTTTGAGGCCTGCATGAATCTGCCTCACGGAAGGGTCGTCGCGCGCGGCACGGGCACAGACCTCGAGATAGTTCATCCCGAAGCCGTGAGACCGGCCGGAATATCCATTGTCGCGAGCGAACCGGTGCCAGGCCTCGTTGACGGAAATGATGGTTCCCGCATCGTCGAGAACCGCCACGTGGGCAGAGAGCGCGTCCAGGGAGGCTTGGAGAAACTCCCTCTCCTGCATGACCGAAAGCCGCGCCCGGTATTGTTCGGTGACGTCGCGGAAGAAGACGCTGGCGCCCTTCGGCGTCGGCTCCACTCGATACTCGATTTGCTTCCCCGTCTTGTACGTCGACGGGAGTTCGCCATGGAATGGAGTACGTCCTTCCAGGGCTTGCTTCAGAGCGGCGTCGAATTGCGGATGATGGCCGACGACATCGAAGTAGGAATGTCCGATCACATCGGTTCGCGGGAGCCCGAACCAGCGCATGGCCGCAGCATTGATGTCGGTGATGCGATAGGCATGATCGAGAGTGAGGTAACAATCGCTGACGCTCGCCAGGATGGCCGCGAGACGTTCATTCGCTTCCACGAGCTCTGCCTTGGTTGACACGGCGGCAACCTTCAGGGCATCGATCGAACCGACATTTTTCAGCGTGAACCCGGCTGAGGCGATCCCCAGCAAGGCCAGGGCGATCCCGGCGGACCAGATCCATCGACGAGCCGCATAAAGCGGCTCGTCGATCAGGGCTGCCGGTATTGTCGACAGGACGACGTAGCCGGTCTTATCCGAACGCTCGAATGCCACGAGGAGGGTACCGCCCTCTCCGTCGACCTCGAAATGTCCGCTCAGGTCTCCATTCGCCAGTCTTGGTCGCAGTTGCGAGGCAAGAGGGAGCTCCACTTCGTTCCATCCCACCTGCTGGAGCTTGTGGTCGAGGATGAAAATACTCCAGCCCGCCGGCGGATCGTTATCGCGGATTGCCCTGCCGAGATGAGCCTCGGGCACCGCCAGCGTCAGGATCGTTTCACCTCCGCGACTGGCGAGCTGAAGGCTTACCGCAATGATCCACTCTTTTGTCCGCGGCGCGTAGATACGTTCCGAGAGGGTGAGTCCAACACGCTTGAGCAGTTGAAGCCGCTCTTCGCTGATCGGAAAGGATGTGACGGAAGGCAGGGGCGACCCATAAGGGAATGCTGTGTTGAGGAGCAGGTGCTCCCGATTCCAGAAAACGAACCGGGATCCGTCCGGACGCGGCGTAGCCAGGAGTTGCTGGTGAAAGGGCTTGAGATCTTCGGTCTCGAGAAGCGGCGATGCCGAAAGTCCCTTCAGGATGTTGCCGAGCGCGTCGACCTCGCGGTCCAGAATGTGGGATGCCGCCGCCGATAGCGACAGGCCCTTGTGGACGATGCCGTGGCGGTCCTGGATCGCATGCCAGTAGATCACGACCGACGCAATCAGGAACGCGAGACCGACCGTGAGGGCGGCCGCAAGGATGATCCGATTACGGGCTCTCGATGATGAGACCCCTGACGCAACTCGAGGCCCGGCCGCAGTTGCCGCAGGCATGTCACCTCCCTCGCAGGGATGGGGCGCCGGCTTCACCGATGCATCGCTCCATCCCGGAGGGATCCAAGGGAAACCCCGAATGCGAAGCCCGGCTCACCACGATGTCTTGCGGCCCTGCGCATCGGGACAGGCCGAAACCCGCTTTCCCGCACGACCATGCCGCAACGACACAATGCCATGACCGATTGTGAAAAGAAACATATGTTATGCGAGCAGGAACACCTGATCGCGCCGATGATACTCCTGAGGCGAGCTTGGGATTTTCCTCTCGACCTCAGGCATGCGCAGGCTTCGGAACGCTCTCGCCTTGCAGTTCCTGCAGGGTCTCGGCATTGGGGCAATATTCGCCATAGCGAGTTCGCCCCCGCCCTTGATCGAGATCGTGCCGACAGCGGACTGCCGCCGTGCATCCCGAGCATGTCAAGCTCATGTCACGCATCAGTGTTGCGTGAGTATGTCTGATCCGGTTGGAGTCGAGAGAGAGCGCATGCATGAGGCGAGGCAGCTCCGCCGCCGCCTCGGGACCTCGTGCGACAAGGATAGGCAGCACTTCTGCCGAGATCCCGATTTCACGGGCAAGCGTTGGGTGCGAGCGATGAGGGACTTCGGCCCATTGCAGCCTGGTCGACCTTTCGGCATATCGTCTGCACAGCGATATGGTTGAAAGGTGGGCCCAAGACATGGAGCGGGAAACGAGCAGAGTGGTCTGCATCGGCGGAGCCGCCATCGACCGCAAATACCGGGCCTTGACCACAATCCGGCCGGGAACATCCAATCCCGTCACCTCGGAACGCTCCTTCGGCGGGGTTGCCCGCAATGTGGCGGAGAACATCGCCCGCCTCGGAATCGACGTCTCGCTGGCTTCTATCGTGGGGGACGACGACAATGGCCGCGCGCTGGTCGGGGATCTCACGCGGCTCGGCATAGACACCCGGCATGTGACCCTATCCGGAGTGCATGCGACGGCGGAATACGTCGCCGTGCTGCAGCCCGATGGAGAGCTTGCCGTCGGGCTTGCCAATATGACGATCTTCGATGAGATCAGCCCGGCCCTGTTGCGCGGGATGGAGCCCGATCTCGGATCCGGATGGATCTTCGCCGATTGCAATCTGCCGCCCGAGACCCTTCACGACCTCATCGGACTCGCCCGCCAACGAGCCTTCATGCTGGCATTCGATGCCGTCTCGACGCCGAAGGTGATGCGCCTGCCTCGGGATCTGACCGGGGTCGGCATGTTCTTCCTCAATCTCGACGAGGCCCGGACCTATCTCGACCGTCCCGAGATTTCGCCGCAAGCAGCCGCGGAAGCACTGCTCGCGCGTGGCGCGGAACAGGTCATCCTCACATTGGGGGATAAGGGGCTTGTCGCAGCGGATTCCTTCGGCATCGCGACAATTGCTGCGTTCAAGGCCGAGATTGTCGACGCAACCGGTGCGGGAGACGCTCTGATTGCCGCCACCCTCGTGGCCATGCTGAAGGACGCATCGCTGATCGAGGCAGTCAGGCTCGGAAGGGTCGCAGCCGCGTTGACGGTGGAAAGCCCGGTGAGCGTTCGGCCCGATCTGTCGCTCGCCTTGCTGGAATCCACATGGTCGCTTAGAGCCGGCCAGACTTTTAAACGGGAGCCCTCATGAAACACGACGCCGCCAGCCGTTTCCTCGACATCGCTCCCGAGGTACAGGCCACGCTCGCCGCAGGCGGAGCGGTCGTCGCCCTCGAATCCACCATCATCACCCATGGTATGCCCCACCCGCAGAACGTCGCCACGGCCCGCGAGGTGGAGGCGGTGGTGCGTGACAACGGCGCCATACCTGCCACGATCGCGATCTTCGAAGGGCGCATCAAGATCGGCCTTTCGGATGCGGAGCTTGAGTGGCTCGGCACCGCCAGGGACGTGATGAAGCTGAGCCGCGCCGATCTCCCCTATGCGGTCGCCTCCGGACGGCACGGAGCAACGACGGTCGCCGCGACCATGATCTGCGCCTATCTCGCCGGCATCCGCGTCTTCGCCACCGGCGGGATCGGCGGCGTCCATCAGGGTGTCGAGGACACCATGGACATTTCGGCCGATCTCGACGAGCTTGCCCGCACGCCCGTGGCGGTAATCTGCGCAGGTGCAAAGGCCATCCTCGATCTGCCACGCACTCTCGAGTATCTCGAGACGCGCGGCGTCCCCGTGGTTGGCTATCGGACAGATCGATTTCCAGCCTTCTGGAGCCGGACGAGCGCGCTGTCCGTGCCATTGCGTCTGGACAGCCCAGATGCGATGGCGGATCTGATCCGCACCAAGGAGGCGCTGGGGCTCGACGGCGGCGTTCTGGTTGCCAATCCTGTTCCGAGCGCCGATGAAATTCCTGCGGACGAGATGAAGAGCTTCATCGACGCGGCCGTGGCCGAGGCGAAAGCGCGTGGCGTTTCCGGAAAGGCCGTGACACCCTTCCTCTTGTCGTACCTGTTCGAGAAGACAGCTGGGCAAAGCCTTGCCACCAATATTGCCCTGGTGAAGAACAATGCCGCACTGGCCGCGCAGCTTGCGGTATCGCTGACACGCTGAGCGTCCTACTCTTTCTCGCTCCAGGCCGCCATCGCCTCGAAAACGATGGCGTGCCGCCGGGCCAGTGACTCGATGTCCGTGGAGTAGCCTCCACCGATGACGGCGACGAGCGGAATGCGACGGCTGCGCGCCTGCTCGATCACGTAATCGTCCCGCCGGCGCAGACCTTCGTCGGAGAGGGCAAGGCGCCCGAGCTTGTCGTCCCGGTGCGGATCAACGCCTGCGTTGAAGAAAACGAGATCCGGCTCGACCGCATCGAGAAGGCGCGGCAGATGGGCCTGAAGAGCCTCCAGATAGGCGTCGTCCTCCAGGGAGTCCGGCAGCCCGATATCGAGATCGCTGGGGATTTTTCGGACGGGATAATTCTTCTCCGCATGCATGGAGAAGGTGAAGAGATCCGGTTCGCCACGCAGGCAGTCGGCAGTGCCGTCGCCCTGATGCACGTCCAGGTCAACGATAAGCGCGTGCTGGATCGCCCGTTCGGCGTGGAGCGCCTTTGCTGCAACGGCCACATCATTGAAGACGCAGAAGCCGGCTCCGGTCTCCCGTTGTCCATGATGGCTCCCACCGGCCGTGCTGCCAGCAAGGCCTTGCTGGACCGCCAGTCTTGCCGCAAGCAAAGTCCCCGCGGCCGATGCTCGCGCGCGGCGCACCACGCTCTCGGTGATGGGAAGACCGATCCGGCGCTCGATCTCTCTAGGGACCGAGCACGCGAAGATCTGATCGACGTAAGTGCGGTCGTGGGCCAGGGCAATCAGTTCAGCCGAGGCCTCCTCGGGCTTGGCGAAGCCGTTGGATGCCAGCCCCTTCTCCACAACGACTTCCGCCAGCCGACCGTATTTCCGCATGGGGAAGCGATGGCCGTCCGGCAGCACGGCCTCATAGGCGTGATGAGAAACGATCGGCACCTGCTTCATGACTCAGCCCTTGAGAATGAGACCTCGTCTCGCGCATCGTTGTCAAAAAATGCCCCCCTTCTCCGCACCCGACGAGCCGCCGGCCAATGCTCTAACGACCGGCGGCAATCGCCTTCTCGGCCAGTCGTACAGCGGATCCCTGCGATCGCGCGCCGCAGATGAAACCGCTCGGGTGGCAAAAGACACCATCCGCGATCCCGGCAGCCCGAGAGAACTCCTCCTCCTGCAAGCCGCGCCACGCTTCTGGCAACGGCAGTCTCTGGCCAAAGGAACTGGGTTCGGGCGGGATGGTTCGGCAATACCAGGACGTGGAATCCTCGTTCGGGTAGATGATGAAGAGAAGGTCGCGCAATCCGCCCTCGAAGACAGCCTTTTCCCAGGGCAGTTTATGGTTGAGAACGATGACCCTGGGATCAGGAGCTTTTTTGGCAGCCGCCAGCACGGATGACTGGGCTTCGGCTTCCGCGTGGGCCTGCCGGCACGCCCGCACCAGGATGCCCCGGGCAAAATCGGCCGCCTCCAGGAACGCGTCGTCATAGGACTGGCCGCTGGTCCAGGTGGGGTTGAAGGCTTCGATCAGGAGGGAAAGGTGCCCCTGGCTGGCGGAGCCTACGCCGTTGTCGGCCTGGTCGATGGCATGGATGAAGCCCGTGTCGATGTCCTGCCAGACCGCGTCCAGCAGATCCTCGTCGATCCCCGGGATGAGTTTAGGCAGCGCGTTGCGCCCGAAATCACGCCAGATCAGGCCGACTGAGCTGTAGGGTGTGCCATCGGGCCGCCGCGGGAGATCCCGCATGTGATGATCGTAACGCCCTCGCGCGACATCGTAGATGCCACCCACGTCGAAAACCAGATCGGCCGCCTCGATTTGGACGGTATCCCGGGTACGAGCGAAATCGAAAGAATCGAAGGCCTCCCGTAGAATGGAGAAGGCAAAGACATCGTCGGCGTGGAATGTGCCGCTATGGGTGACGACCTTGATACCGCTCATTCCGACCACTGTCGGCTACTCCTGAAAAAGTTCCGTATCTTTATCCGCGATAACAGAGCTACTCGAAGAAGATAAGCCACGGCAATCACATCCTTTATGCGGATGGGCATCCATAACATATAACTCTTATGCCCCAGAACGGCTTGACCTTCCCACGGTGGCAGGGTCCAGAGCCTGAGGATCTTAGGAGAAAAGGATTTTCGATCATGAGGACCCGTTCCCTTGTCCTTGCCGCTGCGCTGACCGCTCTTCCCGCCCTTGCCTGGGCGCAGGGTGCGCATGGTGGGCATTCAGGACACTCTGCACCGGCGCAGACGCCGGGCACCCCTTCAACGCAGGGCTATCGTCAAGCGAACGAGACGATGCATCGGAACATGGACATCACGTTCAGCGGCGACTCGGATGTGGATTTCGTGCGCAGCATGATCCCCCATCATCAGGGCGCGATCGACATGGCAAAGGTGGCCCTGCAGCACGCCAAGGACGAGCAGATCCGGAAATGGGCCAACGACGTGATTCGCGAGCAGGAGCGCGAGATCGCCGAAATGCAGGCTTGGCTGAGCAAGAAGGGCGTTCGGTAACTGGAGCTTGCTCCATCCATGGTCGGGCCCACGTCTGGTCTTCTTCATATCGCTTCATGTGCAGAACCTCTGCCACGAACGTGCAGGGTCGAGCGTTAGTGGATATCCCTTGCGGGCGAATGGAAAGGACGAATCATGTTCACGCTTACGATCAGCGACAAGCCTGTTGCCATCACCAATGCCGATGAGGACGAGGCCCGCGATCTCCTCATGAGCGAGGATTTCAAAGACGATCTCAAGGTGCTGGAGAGCGACGGCGCTCCCTTATGGGACGGCTTTGCGACCCTCAACGTCAGACCTGCGACGGAAGAGGAAAAGACCGAGTTCGAGAACGCGGATTTCGACGAGGACGAGGATGATGACGATGATGATGGGGAGGAAGGCCCCTACATCATGTTCCTGGTCGACGTGACGGATCCGGACGAAGCCGAGGAAGGCTGAGGAATCGCCTTTCGGGCCCCACCGGAAAGAATGAATATGACAAGGTCGGACCCGGACGATCCGGGTCCGGCGGTTCGTTGGGGAACATCGGGTAGATCGGGGCCGTTTGCGCCGCATGAGTTGGCTTGTTCAACCCCGCCTCGTGAACGACCCGTTCAGCGACCCCGGTGTCTATCTCGACTTTCGCTATGGCCGCCGGGCCATTCTCTTCGATTTAGGCGACGTCAGCGTTCTCTCCCCGCGCGAATTGCTGCGGGTGAGCCACGTCTTCGTCTCGCACACCCACGTGGATCACATGGCCGGCTTCGACCGGCTGTTTCGGCTGTGCCTTCACCGCCCCGATCCGCTGATCCTCATCGGTCCGCCGGGCTTTTCCGCCCAGGTGGAGCACCGAATCCGAGGCTTCACGTGGAACCTCCTGGATGAGAACTCGGTCGATTTCTGCTTGCGGGCTATGGATTACGACGGCGCCAGCCTGACAAGGGCTGTGGAGTTCCACGCCCGTGAGGCCTTCGCCAGACGGGAAATCTCACCGCCTGCTTTTCCGGAGGGCATCGCCTGGATGGAGGATGAGTTCAGGATCGAAGCCGCAGCCCTCGACCACGGCATCCCTTCCCTCGCCTTCGTTCTAAGGGAGGTTCTCCAGGTGAATGTGTGGCGGGGTGTGCTGAACGAATTGGATCTTCCGCCCGGCCCCTGGCTCAACGAGGCCAAGCGCGCAGTCCGCCTCGGCTTGCCCGACGACTCCTTGGTCCATATCCCGGGGAGGACAAATATTCGTCTGGGCGACCTGAAAGGCCGAGCATTGCGCATCGCTCCCGGCCAAGCCGTCGTCTATGTGACCGATGCGGCGCCTCACTCAGAAAACCGAGCGAAAATCCTTCACCTCGCCCGCGACGCCGACCAGCTCTTCATCGAAGCCGTCTTTCTTGAGCGCGATCGTCCTCTGGCTCTCGCCTCTCTTCACTTGACCGCGTGGGAAGCCGGATCGATCGCCCGTGAAGCACGGGTCAGGTTTGTCACGCCGTTCCATCATTCCGCCCGCTACCTGTCGGAACCGGACGTCCTCCGGGAGGAGGTGTTCGAGAGCTTCCGTGATGGCGATCGGACGGTGGTGCAGGGCTGAGCGTCTACTCCGACCGGAAGACCGTGTCATGGATCTGCCGTGGATCGGGCCTGCGGCTCGAATTGAACCGGATGACGCGATAGCCGCACGACTTCAATACCTTGTCGCGTTGCGCATCTTTCCGGGCATCGTGAGAGCGGTCGTCGAGTTCGATAATCGCCACCACCTCCATGTCCTGAACAACCACCCAATCGACGCGCGTGTTCGAAATCTTCTTGAAGGCCATCCAAAACGCCCGGCTGCCTTCCTTGGCATCGGGCCGGACGAGCGCCAAGATCGGAACCTGAGGCCAGATCTGACAGTCGGGGCATGCCGCGAGAAGGCGCTGGTAAAACTCCCGTTCGTTGTCCGTCATGATCGAATGGCGCCGATAGCGCGGCTTGCGGGCCCAGAAGAGGACCAGAACGAACAGGACCCCAAGCAGGCCGACCCCGGCAAGCCACGACCATGAGAGGTTTTCAAGCATCATATCAAGCCGCCCCCTGCCCTATGCTCGCTCGAAAGTGAACGGTCAGGCTTTCTCCTGCCGGTGAAGCATAGCAGCTACCATGAAACCGAGACGCGTGGTCCTGCGTCTTCTTATTGTCGAGTTAAGTCTGCCCGGGGAGAGCACAATGGACCTCAGCCGCCGAACCTTCCTGCTTGGAGCCTCAGCCGCTGTCGTCGGCGCCGGTCTGCCGGTCCACCGCAGCCTCGCGCAGTCGACGCGGGGGATGTCCGCCTACCAAGGCATGTATGCGCCCATCGACGATGATCTCTTTCCGATTCCAGGCGTCGATCTCTCCAGGATCAACCCGGCGTATCTGCGCAAGGTGGTCCATTACGACACAAGCGAAGCGCCAGGAACCATCGTGATCGATCCTCGGGCACGATATCTCTACCTCGTCATGCGCGACGGCATGGCCGTCCGTTATGGGGTCGGCGTCGGCCGGTCAGGGTTCAGCTGGTCAGGAACTGCCACCATCAGGGACAAACAGGAATGGCCGGACTGGTATCCGCCGAAGGAGATGTTCGGTCGTCAGCCGGAGCTCATGGAGCAGATGGGAGAGCTGCCCGGCGGGCCCGGCATGCCCGGAGGTCCCGGCAATCCGCTCGGCGCCCGCGCACTTTATCTCTGGCAGGGCAACAAGGATACCCTCTACCGCATTCACGGTACTTTCGAGCCCTGGACCATCGGCACCAATGTTTCATCAGGCTGCATCCGCATGATCAATCAGGATGTGATCGACCTATACAATCACACGCCGACGGGCACGAAAGTGGTCGTCCTTTCATCGCCATCAGGCCGCCCGAAGCGCAATCAGACCGCTGCTGTGCCTGATTAAGCAAAAAGGTACGATTCGCGCCTATTTTTGCCATGGTTAACGATCACACGTCACGTAGGGACGCGGGAAATAACGAACCATGGCGCGAATTTTCGCCCGATCTGAACGATCGGCTGGCGGATGCAGGAGGGTACCCGCATCCGGACGCAGTTGGCTGCTTGGCAGGAAGAGCGCTTCATATCTGGCATTCAGTCTCTTGAGTGCGGCTTCGTTTCTCTTGATGGCGACGGTTCGCACCCAGGACGCCGCCGCCTTCGGAGAGACGCGCAGCCTCACCTTCTTCCACACGCACACGCGGGAAAGCTTGACAGTCACCTTCCGCCGCAACGGACAGTATGACTCTGGCGCTCTGCAGCAGCTCAACTGGTTCCTGCGCGACTGGCGCGTGGAGAAGCCGGCGCAAATGGATCCGCACCTGTTCGACATCCTCTGGGAAGTCTACCGGGAATCCGGCTCGTCACAGCCTATCAACATCATCTCCGCGTATCGGTCTCCGGAAACGAACGGGGCCTTGCGCCGCCGGTCAAGTGGGGTCGCCGAGCACAGCCAGCACATGCTCGGTAAGGCCATGGATATCCGTCTGCCTGACGTTGAGACAGCCCGTCTGCGCGCCATCGCGATGAAGATGCAATACGGCGGCGTCGGCTATTACGCATCCTCCGCCTTCGTCCATGTGGACACCGGCAACGTGCGGGCGTGGCCTCGCATGACGCAACAGCAGCTGGCACAACTGTTCCCCGACGGGAAGACCCTTCACCTTCCCTCCAACGGCAAGCCGCTCGCCGGTTACGAGCTGGCGAAAGCCGAGATCCTCTCTCGCAACGCCGCCCTCGCTACGCAGGCCTCGGCCGGTGGCGGCCCCTCCATCGGCAATCTGTTTGCCAATCTCTTCGGCCGCAGGAACGCCCCACAGCCGCCGCAGGCGGAAACTCCGGCCCCGAGTACAGCGACGATGGTTGCTTCGGCCGATCCGGAGAGCCTCAAGGAGGTCGTCCCGACGGCTCCTCTCCCGCCACGACGCCCGCAGGAGATCACTGTCGCGGCGGCTGTCATGCCGGACGCGGCATCGGATGCCCTTGGATCGATCATCTCGGCTCCCGCCCCGAGGGTCGTTGCCCGACCCGAAGCCATTCTCGGCTACGACGTGACGGCGGCGGCGAAATCTCTCTTCGATCCGAGAACCGCCTTTCTCGACATTGGCTTCGAATCCCACGCGGGGAATGCGCTCAGCGCCACGCGTTTCACAGGGCCGGCGGTCAAACCGCTTCCTGTCATCGGCGAGGCTCAATCTGCATTGCTGAGGGACGGGGAGGTCAGACGCCCAGCATCATGACGAGGCCGATCAGCAGCACCAGAACCAGCAGGCCGGACAGGGCGACGGCCCAGTGCGCGCTTCGCTTCCCCGGCTGTGTCGATCTGACAGCGTCAGGTTGGGATGAATGCACCTTTTGAAGAGGAGCCGTTCGCCGCCTCATCCGCGCCGCTGCAGCGCGGTCCGGGAAAGGGATGATCTCGGCGCTTCTCGCGGATGACGAGGTCTGCTTCGCATTCGGTGAAATGAGGCTGTCATCCAATTCGACCGGAATGCCGGTCTCTTCCAGGTGAACCACGATAAGGGCAATCTCCTCCGCATTCATGGAAGCGATCGGCAGATTGGCTTCGAGGTCCTGGTTCGTGAGATGGCCCTGCTTGCGTCCAAGGGCGATCAGGCGGTCTAGGGTGCTGCTGTCGAACGCCGGCTGCATGAGGGCACGACCCCATTGTCTGTTGGGCGAAGAAGCGGCGAAGGCCGCTTCGGGGAACTTCGCCGAGCTAACGCGACAATAACCCCAGACGTTTCACCTGGAAAATGCCTCACGTGCAATTTTGACGATGCTTTAGCCGTAAGTCGAATGTGCCGCGATGGGCCGCTAGTTCTTCGTCGCGCTGGAGGCCTCCTCGAGGGCTTCTTTCTCCCGCCTGAGCTGGTCGGACAATTGCTCGGCAATGGCCACAAGCTTGCCAGCCATCATGTGCTTGCCCTGAAGCTCGACCTGACCGGCCAGCCCCACGGTCAGGAGGGACTCGAAGACCAGATCGGCCGGGACACCCTTCCGGATCAGATCGATGGCGACCTTCTGCCATTGATCGGACAATTGCTCTCGAAGTTCAGAAATATCATTGCTCATCGGCCAACCATACATGATGCGGCTTGGGATGTCCCCCTCCGGGCCGCCTTCCCGCGGTACTGTCACCAAGCTTACATAGAACCGTTCTAATGCGCTTGTCGTCCCCAAGAGACGGAGAAGCCGATATGGACGAGCACAAGGCCCGCCTGCGCGCAAGCGACCTGGAAGATTCAGGCGATGTCGGAGTGAACCCGACGCTAAACCTCACGATGGGCGAGATCATCGCCACCCGCTTCAACCGGCGAGACCTCCTGCGCGGTTCGCTCGCCGTCGCCGCGATCTCCGCGACCATCGGCACCCGCGCGCTGGCAGCCAATGAACAGCCGGACAAGAAGACGAACGGCCTCTCCTTCGACTTCAAGGAAATTGAAGCCGGAGTCGATCACACCCACCATGTGGCCGAGGGCTACGATGTGAAAGTGCTCCTGCGCTGGGGTGATCCGCTGTTTCCCGATACGCCCGAGTTCGACCCGAGAAACCAGACGCCCGAACGCCAAGCCCGTCAGTTCGGCTACAATACGGATTTCGTCGGCTATATCCCGATCGACGGCTCCAGCGAACACGGCCTTCTCGTGGCGAACCACGAATACACGAACGAGGAATTGATGTTCCCGGGCGTCGGGATCCAGGACGCCAAGGACGTTGCCTTCGCGAAGATGACCATGGATCTGGTCGATATCGAAATGGCGGGCCATGGGGGTGCCGTGGTCGAGATCCGTCGGATGAACGGCGAATGGCAGGTGGTCAAGGATTCCAAGTACACCCGCCGCATCACGGCCGAAACCCCCATGGACATCACCGGTCCCGCCGCTGGTCACGACCGCATGAAGACCTCCACAGACGCGACCGGCCGCAAGGTGCGTGGGATGATCAACAACTGCGCTGGCGGCGTGACCCCCTGGGGCACCTGGCTCAGCTGCGAAGAGAATTTCAACGGCTATTTCTGGGGTGCATTGAGCGACACTCATCCCGAGGCCAGGAACTACAAGCGCTATGGCATCGGCACGCCGGCCTACGCCTGGGGCAAGTTCCATGACCGCTTCGACCTCGCCAAGGAGCCGAACGAAGCCAACCGCTTCGGCTGGGTCGTCGAGATCGACCCGTTCGATCCCACCTTCGTGCCGAAAAAGCGGACCGCGCTCGGCCGCACCAAGCATGAAGGCGCCGCCGGCATCACCAACAGCGATGGACGCTATGTGGTCTATCTCGGTGACGACGAGCGCTTCGATTACGTCTACAAGTTCGTCACCGCCGGCAAGGTCGATCCGCAGAACCGGGCCGCGAATTTTGGGCTGCTCGACGAAGGCACCCTTTACGTCGCCAAGTACAATCCGGACGGCAAGGGAACGTGGCTTCCGATGGTGCATGGCCAGGGTCCGCTCACCGAGGCCAACGGCTTCAAGAGCCAGGCCGATGTGCTGATCGAGACCCGCCGCGCCGCGGATCTTTTGGGCGCGACCAAGATGGACCGACCCGAGGACATCGAGGCCAATCCTCAGACCAACCGCGTCTACGTCATGCTGACGAACAACACGCGCCGCAAGGACGACCAGGTGGATGCGGCCAATCCGCGGGCGAACAACGCCTTCGGCCATATCGTCGAGATGATGCCGGACGGCGGCGATCACGCCTCGATGGCCTTCACCTGGGAAGTATTGGTGAAGTGCGGAGACCCGTCCGTGGCGTCGGTCGGCGCGACCTTCTCGTCGGAAACGACGAAGGATGGCTGGTTCGGTATGCCCGACAACTGCGCCATCGACAGCCAGGGTCGCCTCTGGATCTCCACCGACGGCAACAACGCCAAGGCGACCGGCCGTGCGGACGGCTTGTGGGCCATGGAGACCGAGGGTGAGATGCGCGGCACGTCCAAGCACTTCTTCCGGGTTCCGGTCGGCGCGGAAATGTGCGGTCCGTTCTTCACGCCCGACGACGAGACGCTTTTCCTCGCCGTGCAGCATCCGGGCGAAGCGGAAGAAGGCGCGCCTTCGAGCTTCGACAATCCCATCACGCGCTGGCCGGACTTCGAGGACGGAATGCCGCCGCGCCCTTCCCTGCTCGTCGTCACGAAGCAGGGAGGCGGCAAGATCGCGTGACGGTTCTTGTCGAGAGAACGAAGCACCAGGACGGCAAAGGAGCCCTTGCGGCTCCTTTGTTCATTCGGGCGCACGGGTGTTCGCTTCTCGACGCCGCCGTTCTTCGGATTTGGGGGACTGCGTACTGTCATCGCCGCGTGGGGAGAGTGGCGCGGGCGACGGGGCTCGAACCCGCGACCTCCGGCGTGACAGGCCGGCACTCTAACCGACTGAGCTACGCCCGCGCATTGCTCTCGCATCGCATGCCCGAAAGGAGCGTTTCTCGCGATGGAGGCGCGCAATTACCGGTGAATGCGTACGGTGTCAAATGATGTTTGGTTTATCCCCAACGCTCGTATGCGAAGAGCCTGTCTCATCCTTACGCTTCCCTCCGACGTCGTGGCCGGACGTGTCCCGGCTGCCCCGATCCTGTGAAGCGTTGCGCTGTCCATGATCGGGATCACGGCACAAGGCCAGTGTGACGTGAGGAAGGCGGCTGGTCCGTGACGAGCCGGATTCCGGGGAGGAGGGTTGAGATTTACAGGTCAAACTTCAAGGACCGAAGCCTAGTCCCTGGTGCTGATCGAGAAGACCTCATGACCGGCCCCATTCAGAACTCGCACGGCCTCGATCTCGGGATCGCGGGATTGCGGACGGCGCGCCAGGGAGAACACCTTCAAGGCCCGCTCCTTCGCTTTGTCGAGGGAATCGGTACGGACCATGATCCGACGGATGACACCGCCTCCCGCCTCGTCCGAGGCTACGGTTTCAATACGATAGATTTCGAACACGGCTTCAAAACTCCAACATCAGAGCAACTCCACCATCACGCCCTGATGCGCTGGAGCTTTTCGAACCGCTTGATCAGGCGGTCCCGCTTCAATTTCGACAGACGGTCGATCCAGAAGATACCGTCGAGCTGATCGATCTCATGCTGGAGACAGACGGCCATCAAGCCCTCCGCCTCCTCCTCACGTCCCGCCCCGTCAAGACCATGGTAGCGCACCCGAACCCGGGCATAGCGCTCAAGCTCGTCGGTGACGCCCGGCATGGAGACGCTCCCCTCCACATGCCGAATCATGTCGGAGGACGACCAGACGATGTCCGGATCGATATAGATGTGCGGCTCGAGGTCGGATTCCAACTGGATAACCACGAGCCGCCTGAGAACGCCGATATGCGGCGCCGTGATGCCGATGCCGGGCGCAGCATGCATCGTCTCCGTCAGATCCCGGGCAAGTGCCCGCACGTCCTCATCGATAATACCGATCGGCTCGGCCTTCTGGCGCAGACGAGGATCGGGAAAGCGGACGATCGGACGGATGGCCACGTGACCTCTCTTGGACGGGAAAGCTAATGATCTGCAGGTTCGGGCTACTTGTAGCGCCCGCCGCGCTGAAGCACCTCAATCTTGTATCCATCCGGATCCTGCACGAAGAAGAAGCGCGCCGGAGGCTTGCCCTCGAACTTGAGTTCCTTGAGCGGTGTCGGGCCAAGTCCGAGGGACTCGAACCGGGCCCGCTCTGCCTCCAGATCGTCCACCGAGAATGCCAGATGCCCATATCCGTCGCCGATCACGTAGGGCTCGGTCCGATCGTGATTGACTGTCAGTTCCAGCTCGAATTCGCCGTCCCCATTGCTGAGATAGACGAGCGTGAAGCCTTCGAACGCCAGGCGCTCCGCCACCCGGAGGCCGAACGCCATGTCGTAGAATGCGAGGGAGCGCTGCTCGTCGAGCACCCGGATCATCGAATGAATGGCCTTGGCCATGGAAAGGCACCTCTTCAGCGTCTGCTGCCCGCCGGCTTCGGCAGAGGCAGCCTATCATCGGTCCGGGGATAACAGGGCGCAGCATGGAACGGAAGGACGTCGAAGCTTGTCCATGAGCGATCGCTTGGAGTTCAATAAAAAGCCTTCCTCGGCGAGAGCCGAGGAAGGCAAGTTCGGGAGGAAGAAACGCTGACTGCCCGGCTCCAACAGCCTCGGAACGGGATAGTTACCCGGATGCGGCGTTCCACCGCACCTGTCATCGGTAATCCGAAAAATCAGTGAGAGCCCCGATCGTGGCGCAATCAAGGAAAATTGATGCCTGCCAAGGTTCAAGAATGGCATTTCCCAAGGAACATTGATCAAGCTGAACGCTTGGTTTGGTACGGAGGCACCATTCCCCGCAACCCCTTGTCGCCTCCGCACACTCTGCAGCCCCGTTCGGCCTAATTGGAACGGGGCTTTTTCGTCAGCTCAGCACCTGCGATCCGGATTACTGCTCGAACTGCCCAGCGATGGAGCGGATGCGGTTGCGAACATAGTCGGGAAGACCAGCGCTGATGGAGCTGCCGGAGTTGAACGAGCTTTTACCCATCAGAACCTGAGCCGGGATCAGGTTCCGCAGCACGGGAACACTCTCGAACTCCTTCTTGCGCTCCAGAACATCTGTTTCAACCGCAAGGGTCATGAAGACGGTTGCCACCGTCTTGCCGGCATCGGCGGGATATGGCTGCAGGACCGCCAGCAATTTTCCGAACTGCATGACCTGATTGACGTGAAAGATCGTCTGTTCCAGGACCCCGGACACGGGAGCATCGAGGCCGGTGAGCTTGGCGAAACCGGAACGTTCGATCTCCTCGGACGGAAGCGTGCGGATCTCCGTCTGAAATTCCATGAACTCCGAGATCTTCTTGCCGCCCTCCTCCAGCTTGTTGGCAAGGCGAATTCCAATCGGCAACTTGCCTTCCAACGGATAGCGGGATTCGATGCACAGGCTGCCTTCAGTCTCGCACCAGCGGCGGTTCGGATGGCGATTGTAGGCGCTCTGAGGATCCGCCTGCGGTCCAGCGTGCTCTGCATCAATGCGGCGATGCTTGATGGAAGGATCTATCTTTTCGAGCACATCGAGCCGGGTGTAGCGCCCGAGATCGATGGCGCCAGGCGCCTTGCCGATCAGGAAACGGGCCTCCACCACATACATGTGGAGCTTTTCGACATAGGTTTTCGGGATGCCATGAACCGAGACCTTGATGGTCGGCTCGACATAATCCGGATACAGACTCAAAAGCTGTCTCTGCAGAGGCCTCTCGCGCGCCCAATCCTCGAACCGGATCAGGCCGGTGCCGGCATCGGCCAGCTTGTCCTCCCGGTGGTCACTGAAGACAATGGTCCTTGGCTTCAGCTTTGCCGGCGCGATGGCCGTTACGGACGGCACCTCGTCGATCTTGAACTCCTGGGCTTCGAGCGCTCCAATGGAGACGAAAAGGGCAGCGAGGACGGTCAGCACCCGTCCGAAAGACTTCGTCGATGTCATCAGTAAACCTGTCCGTTGCGCCAGAAATAATCCGGGTCCACCCGCCGGGGCCGGCGCGGAGCCTCATCCTCCCACCACCACCGGAAGCCCCGGTCGGGCTCGGCTTGGCGGCGTGACGGGGGAGCGTTCTGGCGCAGGCTGTCGAGCCAGCCCGGCCCCTGCGCATAGGGACCGTCTTCGTAATAATCCGGTCCACCCCTCTCCTCGCCATCGCTCCACGGATCGGGATTGCGGAACGCATACACCTCCGATTGCGGCACGAGGCGGAACTGCGTCTCGCTCAAGCGACCGAACCAGCTCAGGCGGAAATATTCCGTAAAGCCCCTACCCTGCCCGTCCGTCAGCCGGTCGCCGGTATTGAGATCGATCGGCAGAGCGATGAGTTGCTTGGCTGTCTGGGGCGATGGCGGGCTGAGGGGTGCCTTCGGTGCATGGTGCTCCCATGCCGCGTGAAGGATCGCTTGGAAGATGGGGCCCGCCACCTTGCCGCCGGTCTGCCCACGCCCCAGCGTCCGGCGCTTGCCATCGGCGTTGTCATGCCCGACCCACACGGCAATGGTGACATCGTTGGTGAAGCCGACGAACCAGGCATCGTTCTCGCTGTCAGAGGTCCCCGTCTTGCCCGCGGCATAAGGCGCAAGAGCCTTCAGGGAACGGGCCGTTCCACGTTCCAGCACGCCCTGCAGCATGGTCTTCAGCTGAAAGAAGGCGGCCGGATCGGCGGAGCCGAGCCGAACCAGCGTATTGGCCTTGCGGCTGTAGACGGTGCGCCCGTTCGCTTCCACAGTCTCGATAGCATGGGGCACCGGCATGGCGCCTTCGTTGGCAACGGCTGCGTAGAAAGCCGCGAGATCGAGGATCCGCACGGGCTGAGCACCGAGAACGAACGGATAGTGAGGCGTGCATTCCAGATAGAGCTGCGCCTCGATCGCAAGTTCGCACACCCGTTTCAGGCTCTGTTCCGGAGAAGATTCGATGCCTCCGTCGAGCAGGCGTGCCGTCACCAGGTTCTTGGAGTTTTCGAGCGCCCGGCGCAGGGTCATGATGCCGGAGCGCCCGCCGTCGAAGTTCTTCGGGCTCCAAGAATCGCCTGCCCTTCCATTGCCCTCGCCACCCACGGGCGGCAGCGTCACCGGTGCATCCCAGATCAACGTGTTGGGCTGCAAACCCTTCGACAGCGCCGCAAGATAGGTCAACGGCTTGAAGGCGGAGCCCGGCTGGCGGTGCGCCTGCGTCGCCCGATTGAGCTGGCTCAAGGGATAGGAGAACCCGCCCGTCATGGCGAGTATGCGGCCGGTCCTGTTCTCCAGAACGAGTGCCCCTCCCTGTGCGGATGGAGGCGTCCTCAGATCGGCGCGAACCGCCCCCTTGCCCTTCTGCTCGATCACCTCGACACGCACCACATCAAAGAGCTTGAGGTCCCGGCGAGCCGCTTCCCAGGCATTCAACGGCAACACACGCCCATCGACGAGGCCGACGCGCAAGACGTTGGCTCCGGTCTTTCGGTCCTTCCCCTTCTCGATCACGACAGCTGCCGGCCAGTGCACGTCATAGAGAGGCAGGCGGACCGCCTCCAACGCCCGTTTCCAGGCCGGTGCTTCATCCTTCGTGGCTTCGAGTGCTTTGATCGCCCGCGCAAGATTGGCCTCGGCGCCCTGGTAGCGCTGTCGTCCGATGCTCAATTCATAGCGGGCAAGTCCCTCCTGCAAGGCAGCCTCCGTCGCCTGTTGCAGGGCGGGATTGACGGTGGTTCGCACCGTGTAGCCGCCCGCGCTCAGACTCTCGATGTCAGCAAGCGTGCGGGCATCACGGCTGACATGATCGACGAAGTGAAAGCCTGTCGTGCGCCTGATGCGCTCGAAAGGTACCCTCGGAGGCAGAGAGGCGATCGCCTGCTGAACCTGGTCGGGCTTCAGGAAGCCGTCGTCCTGCATGCGGCTCAGCACATAGGCCATGCGTTCCTGGGCGCGATCGGGCTTCGTATCGGGACTGTAATAGTTCGGCCCCTTCGTCAGCCCTGCGAGCAGCGCTCCTTCGGACACGGACAGCGCCTTGGCGCTCTTTCCGAAATAGCTCCTTGCCGCCATCTCGATCCCCCAGGAGGAGCGGCCGAGATAGATCGAGTTGAGATAGATTTCGAGGATTTCCGCCTTGCTGAGCACGCGCTCTATGCGGGAGGCGACGATCATTTCCCGCATCTTGCGGTCATAGGTCACGTCGTCGCCGACGAGCAGGTTTTTCGCCACCTGCTGGGTGATGGTGGATCCGCCTGCGGGCCGACCGGGATTGGCCAGGTTGCCCATGAAGGCGCGGATTACGCCACGCTCATCCACGCCCTTGTGCTGATAGAAGCGCTTGTCCTCCGCGGAGACGAAGGCCTGCTGCACGCTTTTCGGAATGTCCGACAAGGGAACCCAGATGCGTCGATGGTCGGGCTCGTATACCTCGGCGAAGCGCTTGCCGTTTCCATCCAGAATCACGCTGACGCCCGGGAGCTTGAGGCCTTTCAGCTTTCCGGCATCGGGAAGGCCGGCGACAGCGGCATTGTAGTAGGAAATCACCTCGCCGAGATCGACGGGCGGCGGCTCGATCTGCTCGTTCTTGCAGAACTGGCGGTAACTCGCATGCAGGTCGTTGAAGCTTAATCCCTGCAGCACCTTCAGATCGCCGGCAATGGCCTGGGGGTCGTCCATGGCCGTGGTGATGAGATCGTCGAGATTGATGTCCTCGATATCGAAGGCGCGCCGCATATGGGTGCAGCCGCCTTTCAGGATCTGCGAGACCTGCTCCTGATCCCGGGCGGGATCGAAACTCGTCCTGACCGAGTCCGGATCGACGAGAACCTGGCTCAAGGTCAGGGCTGTTGCAAAGATCTTGATGAGGATCGCGCTCATTCCGTCGCCGTCATCGGAAAACTACACTCCACAGGAAGGCGATCGGCACGACCGTTCAGGACGTGCTCTGCCGACGGTTCGAATCCTGCTTGGAACAAGCTGAATAGAAACCGTACATCGCGGCTGATTTAGGACCGCCCTTCCGTGAGATGGAGCAGTCCAGCTTACTTCCCAGGTGGGGATGCCCCTTTCACGGCAATGTGTCTCACCCGCGCCCGACGAACGGCATCTTCGTCGCCATGACAGTCATGGTGAGCACGTTCGCGTCGAGCGGCAGTCCGGCCATGTAGACGACCGCATCGGCCACATGCTTGGGATCGATCCTGGGCTCGGGAGCGAGCGTCCCGTTGGGCTGCAGCACGCCTTCCGTCATCCTGGCAGTCATGTCCGTGGCGGCATTGCCGATGTCGATCTGCCCGCAGGCGATGTCATAGGCGCGGCCGTCGAGGGAGATCGATTTCGTCAGCCCCAGAACCGCATGCTTGGTCGCCGTATAGGGAGCCGACAACGGGCGCGGTGCATAGGCCGAGACGGAACCGTTATTGATGATCCGCCCGCCGCGCGGGCTCTGGTCCTTCATGATCCGGAACGCCTCCTGCGTGCACAGGAATGTCCCAGACAGATTGGTATCGACCACCTTTTGCCACTGCTCGAAGGGAATATCCTCGAAGGGAACGGCCGGAGAGCCCATCCCGGCATTGTTGACGAGGAGGTCGAGCCTCCCGAAGGCCTGCTTCGTGGCGGCGAACAGGGCCGCCACGGAGGCAGGATCCGTGACATCGGTCGGCACGAGGAGGGTCGAGGTGCCTTCTCCAGAGATCTCCCGCTCGGCTGCTTCCAGAGCGTCCCGCCGCCGCCCGGCCATGACGACACGATAGCCGGCCCTCAGGAGGCCCGCAGCGATCGCCTTGCCGACCCCGGTCCCGCCCCCCGTCACGACCGCAACTTTGATACGTTCCGCCATCGAATCTTCCCAACCCATGTTTCTGTCCGTCTTGAAAATGCATTCGAGGCCGGGAACGGCAAGGACAAAAGGCTTTCCTGCCCACACCTTTCAAGGGCGGCGCTTGCCCATTGGGCTGCGAGGGAACCGGCTAAGCTTTCCCGCGTTCGCATGGTGCTACCCGGAAAGGAATCCGTCATGCGCAATCACGTCCTAAGCTCGGCAGCCCTCCTGACACTTCTGGCTCTTCCCCTTGCCGCATGCCAGAGCAACACTGAAACCGGTGCAGCGACTGGCGCTGCGGGCGGTGCCGTGACCGGTGCCGTCATTGGAGGTCCGATCGGTGCCGTTGTCGGCGGCGTTGCCGGTGCAGCCGTAGGAGGCGTTCTCTCGGCCGAGGAATCGACCCGGGTCCGCACCTATGTGGTTGCCCAGCGCCGTCCCACGATGCGTGTCTCCGAAGAAATCGTCGTCGGCCAGCCGGTCCCGCCGCGCGTGAGGCTCTATGACGTTCCCCCGAGCGTCGGGCTTCGGGACAATTACAGCTACACGATTGTGAACGACAGGACCGTCCTGGTCGATCCGGATACCCGGACGGTCGTTCAGGTCATTCAGTAACCCGGAGCCTCCCGGCACAATGAAAAAGGCGGCTGCCACCAGCCGCCTTTCTCCCCATCTACTGGGCGAGCAATCAATCGTCCAGGTCGAGATGATTGATCAAGATCTCGCGTTTTCCGGCGTGGTTTGCGGGACCGACGATGCCCTCGTGCTCCATGCGCTCCATGAGCGAGGCGGCGCGGTTGTAGCCGATCTGCAGCCGGCGCTGGATGTAGCTCGTCGACGCCTTC
>NZ_JAHAMK010000044.1 GCF_018383585.1 Microvirga sp. 3-52 | reverse complement strand
TCCTCGCTGACGTACTCGTCGAGGCAGGCCGGGAACAAGGTGCCCTGGCTGCGCTCCTGGCCTTGGACAAACCGCTTCATCGCGATCCCTCCAGTCCGTGCTCACCTAACCAGATTACCAGATCCCGCGTTTTGACACAGCCTCGGTCAGCTTCGGCTGTTAAGCGTGGCCGTACGAAGGTCGGCTTACCCCACGACTGCGGAAATTCGGCTTACGTCCGGGGAGTTCCAATTCCTGACGTCCAAAGGGCAGTGTCGAGGGTCCGGTTAGCCTAGCTGCTGGCGGAGCCAAGAAATCCGCTCGCCTCCAGTGTCGCCGTTCCGACGCCGCCCAAGACCAGCACAATGGCAACGAAGTGGTACGGAAGAAGACCTTCGTTCAGGAACAGCGCTCCCATCGCAAGCGCATAGACGGGCACGAGATACATCGACGTGCTGGCCTTGGCCGCGCCGATGACCTCCACGAACCGGCCGTAGACAAGGTAGGCCCCGATGCTCGCGACCATGGCCAAATCGAGACCTTCGAGCATGTGAAGGCGAGGGGCATCTCGACGGCAGTCAGAGCTGACTGCGCAACCCTCGCGATGCATCAACCCTCAGCATCATCGATGTCCACGTTCTGTTCGGCAGGCACGCCAGGAAAGACAGATTCGTCCTTCAGGAGAACCTCTGCGGTCGCTGCGAAGTGGGAACTCAGGAGATCTGCTGCCTTGTCGGCATCTCCACTGAGAACCGCGCTCAGAATGGCTTGATGCTCATCGGCCACGTGCCGAGTCGGGAAGGCTTTCCTGATCGACAATCGCCTGTAGCGGTAGAGCTGATCTGCGAGTTGATCGCAAAATCCAACCAACGATTTTGATCCGCACTGACTGATCAGGGTTCGATGGAATGTTCGATGGAGCCGCTCCCACTCCGGATTGTCCTCAAACCGCTCGGCGCTGAGAGACCGCGGGGCTCGGCTGAGCCTGTGATGGGCCACGATGAGGGCTTCCTCCCATTCGGGCGTCGCGGCTGCCATGGCCTTGCGCACCGCCAGGCTCTCGACCCAGCATCGTGTCTGGGTCAGCTCCACCAGTTCCGCTTGGCTGATACCCCTGACATAGAAGCCGCGCTGCTCCCGCGACTCCACCAGCCCCTCAGCCGTGAGTCGGTTGAGAGCCTCCCGGAGCGGGGTTTGGCCGGCTTGGTAGGCATCCATCAGGAACCGCATCTGGAGCTTCCGCCCAGGCTTGAGGTGCCCGGATAGCACATCCTCCCGCAGCCTGTCGTACAGGTTAGCGGTCTGCGTGGAAGGTGGGGGCGTCACAAGCCGGACCGACGACACTCTGCTCATGCTCTTGTCCCTGCTGGGCCCGACCCCAAGAGGCCCATCTCATGCTGCATGTTTATACTCATGGACATCAAAAAGCAAAAATTTATAAATTTATCTTGCAAGTGAGGAAATTTGTATTGATAGTCCGTACTAGACCTTAATTTATAGCAGAAAACCGATCGAAGGGCGCTGATCGCGGCAGGAGACAACAACGCCCGATGATGAAATCTGTAACGCCCGGTCTTTTAGGAAATGTCCACAATGACGCGCTTTCCCGTGACTGCGTTGCGCAGCGTCGATATCGGTACGCCGGACCTGGCGCTGTCGGAGCGCTTCTATACATCGACCTGGGGACTCGAGGTGGTCATCAGGAATGAAGAAGCAATCTACCTTCGCGCGAGCGGGACGGATCACCACGTCCTCGCCCTCCACGGCAGCGACAGTCCCGAGATCCTCTCGGTAACCTTCCGAGCCGCATCGTCCGACGATCTCGTGATGGTCGCTAACAACGTCGTTCAGCATGGAGCGCGGATCCTGTCCGGGCCTATCCCGAACGAGGGTCCTGACGGCGGCACGATCCTGACGATCCGCGAACCGCAGGGCGGAATTTTGCGGTTCGTTCATGGCGACCGGCAGCATCCGACCGGCGAGGAGGTCACCGACCGGCCGTTCCGGCTCGCCCATGTCAATCTCAACAGCACCGACGTGGATGAGGAAGCGGCATTTTATGAGAAGGCTCTTGGCTTTCGCCTCACCGACCGCTCCAAGATGATGGCTTTCGTGCGCTGCAACAGCGATCATCATGCCGTCGTGCTGGCGGAGGCCAAGGTCAATGGCCTCAATCACATTGCCTTTCTCGTCCCGGATTGGGAATCCGTCATGCGCGCCTCCGGCCGCATGATCGATGCCGGCTATCCCATTGCGTGGGGGGTCGGACGCCACGGGCCGGGTGACAACGTCTTCGCCTACTTCATCGACCCTGTTGGTTTCGTGATCGAGTACACGGCCGAAGTCCTTCAGGTCGACAATACGTACAGGGTGCGTGGCCCGGACGAGTGGGTCTGGCCACCCGGCCGGACCGATCAGTGGGGCATTGCTCCACCGAAAGCCGAGCATGTGAAGGCGGCTCAGACCGCGATCACCTACACGGCCGTCGCGCCGTCACAAAATGCACAATGAGATCCACACTCCCCCAGGCCGGAGTTCCAGCGTGACCCCTTCGAGCAACAAGAGCCCCAATGAGTATCAGGCTGTCGTGGTTGGCTTTGGTCCGGCCGGTGCCGTTGCAACGAGCCTGCTCGGAAGCCATGGCACCCGCACGTTGACCATTGACCGTCTCCGCACCGTCTATGACAAGCCGCGCGCTATTGCCATCGATCACGAGATCCTTCGTCTCTTCGACAATATCGGCGTGGCCGAACGCGTCCTGCCCTACGTGGCCCCGTTCCCGGCCTCGCAGCACTTCGGGGCCGAGGGCCAGTTGATCCGGCGCATCGATATGGTCCCGGAGCCCTACCCGCTTGGCTACACCCCCAGCATGGTGTTCACGCAGCCGCCGGTTGAGGAGGCCCTGCGTGACCATGCAGCCTCCTACGGATGCATCGAAATCTCTCTTGGAACAGAACTACTGAAGCTCGAACAATCCGAGACGGGCGTCATGCTGAGCTTGCGCAGCGATCATGGCGGGGCGCGGACCGTGACGGCGGACTACGTAATCGCCTGCGACGGCGCGTCGAGCGCTGTTCGCGAGCAACTCGGGATCGTCCTTGAGGATTTGGTCTTCGACGAGCCCTGGCTTGTGGTCGACGTGCTTGTGAACGAGGACGCGCTCGGGAAACTGCCGCAGACGGCCGCCCAGTACTGTGATCCGGCACGCCCGACCACGTTCATCATTGGACCCGGCAATCACCGCCGCTGGGAGATCATGCTGTTGCCTGATGAGGATCCCCGCGAGGCGCAGCAGCCGGAACAGGTCTGGAAGCTTTTGTCGAAATGGCTCATCCCAAATGATGCCACCCTGTGGCGGGCTGCAAGCTATCGCTTCCATGCCCTTGTCGCACAGGAGTGGCGGCGTGGCCGGATCTTCCTTGCCGGGGATGCCGCCCATCAGCAGCCACCCTTCATCGGCCAGGGCATGTGCCAAGGCCTGCGTGACGTCTCAAACCTGATCTGGAAGCTTGACCGTGTTCTCAAGGGCCAGTCAGGCGAGGCTCTTCTCGACACTTACGAGGAGGAGCGCAGCGAGCATGTCCGCCAGCTCACGACCCGGATCAAGGCCATCGGCAAGGTGATCTGCGAGCGCGACCCGGAAGCAGCGCGTGAGCGCGATGCACGCATTCTTGCTGAGGGTGGCGGACAACCGCGGACGATCACGCGTCAGGAGATCGTGCCGCCCTTGCAGAAGGGATTGCTGGCATCGCGAGAGGATAAAGCCAAGGGCACCCTGTTCCCACAGCCCTGGGTGCAAACGGAGGTTGGCCGAAAACTACTCGACACTGTAGTTGGAGCCGGCTGGCGCCTCGTCGTCAAGAGTCGGCATTCGTCCGATATCTCCCAGACGACACGGAAGAACGCTGAAGACCTGGGCTTGCATGTCATCAAAGTTGGCTCTTCAAGCGATGCGTCCTCCGGCGCAGACCCTGATGTGCACAATACCGTCATTGAGTTGGATGACGTGCTCGCCCGATGGTTCGACGTACACGGATGCCATGCCGCCATTGTCCGGCCCGATCACTACGTCTTTGGCATAGCGTCTGACGAGGAATCCCTCTCAGAGCTGATGGCGGATCTTCAAGCCCGTCTTCGGCCCACGGCAGTGAGAAGCCCGTATTCCGACCAGTCTCCTGTTTCTCTTCACGCAAGGACCGCCTCATGAAGTTCGCAACATTCAAAGCCAACGGGACCTCTACTTGGGGTATTATCGATGGTGAGGATGCCGTCGATCTCGGAACTGTGCTCCGGGACCGGTATCCAGATCTGAAGTCTGCCATCACTGCCGATTCCCTCCGTGAAATCGCCGAACGAACCGGAGATGCCAAACGATATCCGCTTTCGAGCATCGAATGGCTCCCGGTGATTCCCAATCCGGACAAGATCCTGTGCGTCGGCCTAAACTACGAGACACACCGCAAGGAGACCGGCCGCGCCGAAGTGGAGAACCCCACGATCTTTGCCCGCTTTGCCAACAGCCAAACGGGACATCTGGCCAATATCGTACGCCCGCGGGTCTCGCACGAACTCGACTTCGAAGGCGAACTCGCGATCATCATCGGCAAGGCCGGGCGCTACATTTCCAAGGCAGACGCGTGGGGCCATATTGCCGGATACGCCTGCTATAACGACGGCAGCGTGCGGGACTTCCAGCGCCATACCCACCAGTTCACGCCGGGCAAGAACTTCCCCGATACCGGCGCGTTCGGGCCGTGGATGATGACGCCAGATGAGCTGGGCGAGTTGGGACCACTCAGACTCCAGACGCGGGTGAACGGCCAGGTGGTGCAGGATGCCACCTTCGAGCAGATGATCTTCGATATCCCGCGCATCATCGAGTACTGCTCATCCTTTACAAAGCTTGAGCCCGGCGACGTGATTGCAACCGGCACTCCCGGCGGTGTGGGGGCGAAGCGGACCCCTCCCCTGTGGCTCAAGCCAGGAGATACGGTCGAGGTCGCGATCGATCGCCTTGGCACCCTGCGCAATGGCGTCGCCGATGAGGTCTGACTGACCAAAAGAGCAGCCCGGCATACAACGCCGGGCTGATCCATCCATGGCTCATCAGGGCGTCCGAAGAAGGCGCCGATTCCATCAATTATCTCGATGCACAATCTCAAGGAGGAAAGACATGACCACCTTCACCCGGCGAATTCTCTTAGCAGGCGCGGCCCTCTTGGCCACGGCCACAGCCCAGGCCGAGACATGGCCGCAACGGCCGGTAACAATCGTTGTGCCTCAGGCCGCGGGAAACAGCCCCGACGTCCTGTGCCGCATCATCGCCGACAAACTCTCTCGTAGCTTTGGGCAGCAGTTCGTTGTCGAGAACCGTCCTGGCGCCGCGAACGTCGTCGGGACGCAATCGGTCGCGCGTGCTGCTCCGGACGGTTACACGTTCCTGTTCGCGACCTCGGCCTCGCTGGTCACCAATCCCTATACCTTCAAGAATCTCTCATACGATCCAGGCAAGGACTTCACGCCAGTCGCCATGGTGGCGAAAAGCCATCATGTGCTCCTGGTGAATAAGGATGTGAAGGCCAAGACTCTCCCCGAGTTGATTGCGCTCGAGAAGGCTGCCCCCGGTTCATTGAGCCTTGCGGTTGATGGTCCGCGGAATATCTCGGGGCTGATTGCGCAATCGATCAACAAGCAGGCGGGCACTAAGTTCGTGCTCGTGCCCTACAACACCATTTCGAACGCTGTGCAAGACAGCATCACGGGCCGCACCCAAATCACAATCCAATCGGCATCCGTGGTCGAGCCCTTCATCAAGGAAGGCTCGCTCCGGCCGATAGCCGTTGCTGGAACCAAGCGCATCTCCTCGCTCCCCGATGTGCCTGCCATTTCCGAGACCTTGAAGAGCGTCGATCTCCAAGGCTGGTTCATGGTCCTCGCTCCAGCCAACACGCCCTCTGACATTGTTCAGAAGCTGAGTTCGGAGATCGCACGGGTTCTGAAGGAGCCGGATGTTCAGGAGCGGGCTCCGACTCTGGGCTTCGAGGTCGATCCGGGCGAGGCTGGGACGCCTGATGGAGCCAAGAAGTTCCTGGAAGCGGAACTTGCATCGACCGGCCAGGTCATTCGGGAACTCGGCATCGAGCCTCAATGACCAGCGTCATGCTCTGACAGAGGGCAGTTCAACTGTCCTCTCTCAGGATGCTCATAGTGGCAGCATAGATCCGAGAGACTTTAGGATTTGAGAGCTCAGATAGCCAAGGACAGGATATGTCACCGTCGAAAGTGCCCGTGGTTACATTGTGTATGGCAGGCTTGGCGCTCGCAGGCCAAGCCCATGCTCAGCAGGCCTCATCAGGACCACCACCCTATCGGATCCGGTCACCATGGTCGGCGGGATTACAACATCGAACTCGGCTGGCGTAGAAGCGCTACATTATTGTGTGCCGTAGACGTAAAGTGGCACCGGTCTAAGCTCCCAATAGCGTTACGCTTTGCACGTTCGCCATGTGAGAGGACCATAACAGAGAGGGTTTTGGCTGGGTGGGTCGATGCAGATACCCTTAACTGGGGCGAGCCCGACCACTCGGGTCTTGAACCAGACGCTGCCGAGCCAGCATATGCTGGCTAGCGCCCGATGCGCTCGTCTCACTGGTGATCCACCAAACATAAACCAAGGGAGATGCGATCATGGCAGTTATCCGCGTAAATGGGGATGATTTTTCCGTGAAACTTGATGGACCTGCGACCGCGCCAGTTCTTCTTCTTTCAAATTCACTCAGCTCCGACCTCTCCATGTGGGACGATCAGGTGTCGGTCTGGTCCCAGCGGTTTCGTGTAGTCCGCTACGATCAGCGCGGCCACGGCAGCAGTGTCGTCTCGGCAGAACCGTATTCAATAGAACAACTCGGTCGGGATGCCATCGGCGTCATGGATGTGCTCGGGATCAAGACAGCGCACTGGTGCGGGCTGTCTCTCGGCGGCATGGTTGGCATGTGGATGCTGACGCATGCTCCAGAGCGCATCGACAAAGCGGTGCTCGCCAACACGGCCGCCTACATGGGACCGGTCGAACTGTGGAACGGGCGTATTGAAACAGCGCGGCGAGGTGGAATGAGAGCGCTCGTCGAGCCGACGATCGAACGCTGGTTTCCTGAGCACTTCCGACAGGCTGCGCCTGCCACGATGGATCGTTTGCGCGCTATGATCCTGCGGACACCGATTGAGGGATATACGGGATGCTGCGCAGCCATCCGCGACATGGATCAACGGGCGGCAATCCGCAGCATCACCAACTCGGTTCTGGTTATCATCGGCTCGCGTGATCCAGCAACAAAACCGGCGGATGGTCAGTTGATCGCATCATCGATCAGAAATTCCAAGGTGGTAATCTTCGATGCGGCTCACATCTCGAATATTGAGCAGCCAGAAGCCTTTGCCTCGACGGTAACTGAGTTCCTGGCTTGACAGCTAGGGCGCGACAGGTTCGGCATATGAGCCGATGCGTTACCCTGATCCGAGACGCGCTGGCCTAGCCGGTTCTGTTCTTCATCCATGTGTAGCTCGTCCCAGATAGAGCTCGGCTGCTCGATCATCTGCCAGCAAACTCGCCGCGTCGCCAGCAAGAGCAACCTGTCCACCATCCAAGATGCAGCCTCGGTCTGAAATTGCAAGCGACTGGCGGGCCCGCTGCTCGACCACGAGCACCGAAACACCGAGGTTTGGAAGCCGGTGGATCAGCTCGAAGGCATCCGCGACCTTCGCCGGCGCAAGGGCCGCCGTGGGTTCGTCGAGGATCATCAGGCGGGGGCGCGTCATCAGCGCGCGTGCAAATGCCAGCTGCTGACGTTCGCCGCCGGAGAGACTGCCCGCCCGCGTTCTCTTGCGCTGACTTAGGAGCGGGAAAACCTCAAACAATTCAGCAATCCGCTGGCCTTGATCTTTTACCCCGACGACCACTTGCAGGTTCTCAAGTATGCTCAGGGATCCGAACACGTTGGCTACCTGGGGCACATAGCCAATGCCGCGGGCGATGCGAGCCTCGGTCGGAAGCGGCGCCATGTCCGCGCCCTCAAAAACGATACGGCCCTGCACCCGGGGCAAAAGTCCGACAATAGCCTTTGCGAGCGTCGATTTTCCGGCGCCGTTCGTTCCGGCAACAGTCAGGATCTCTCCTTTTTGCAGCGTCAGCGAAATGCCGTTGAGGATATCCACCTCGGCATACCCGCCGCGAACCTCCTCGATTTCCAGCAGTGTCACGAGACACCTCCCAGATACGCTTCTCGGACGAGCGGATCGTCGAGCACCGCCTGCGGCGCACCCTGCGCAAGGACCTTGCCGCGATCCATGACCGCGAGCTGTGGCACGAGCCTAGTCAGCGCCTCAAGGTCGTGCTCGATGATGACAAAGCCAATTCCGCGCATGTTGAGTTCGATGATCCGCTCCATGATTTCGCCGATCAGCACCGGGTTCACGCCGGCGAAGGGTTCGTCCAGCAGGATCAGGCGCGGCTCGACCATCAGGGCCCGGCCGAGTTCCAGCAGCTTCTTCTGACCTCCCGACAATTTTCCGGAGGGCTGATCCGCCACTGCACTCAGTCTAAGAAATCGGATCGTTTGATTGACACGCTCAGCGATCGCCCCCTCCTCTTCACGAACCCGGCCCGGACGAAAGAAGAGGCCCAACAGGCTTTCCCCCGTCTGCTTCGGAGCAGCCGCCATCAGGTTCTCACGAACGGTCAGGTGCCGGAACTCTCTCGGCACCTGGAACGTCCGAACCATGCCGGCTCGCGCCCGCGCCGGAGGCGACAGGCTGTCGAGGGACTGTCCATCTAACCGGATCTGTCCCTCGTCGGCGCGAGCGAAACCCGACACGACCGAAAACAGGGTTGATTTCCCGGCCCCGTTGGGACCAATGATGCCGAACAGGCTGCCGGTCTCGATGGTCAGGCGGACGCCGTCGAGGGCGCGGAAGCCGCCAAAGGCTTTGCTGATGTCATGGATCTCAAGGCTCATCGCTTCGTATAATCCCCCATGAGACCCTGCGGGCGATACATGATGAACAGCACCAAAAGCAGACCGACCGCCCCGATGCGCACCGAGGCCATATCGACTTCGGAAACTCCGGGAACGATGTCGCGCAGGAAGCGCGATCCCTCCAGGAAAAGCATCAGGATGGCGGTGCCCACGATCGCACCGGAAACACGCCCGACGCCGCCCATGATGATCGCCATCCAGACGTAGAATGTCACAAGCGGGATGAACTGATCCGGGACGATGTAGGTGATGTAATGGGCGTAGAATGCGCCCGCGATCCCGGCAAGCGCGGCACCCACCACAAGCACCTGGATCTTGAACCGGGCCGGATCTTTTCCGAGTGCCTGCACGGCCTCCTCGTTGTCGCGAATGGCTTCGATGAGGCGCCCGAACGGAGAGCCCGCGATGCGACGGATTATCCACACGCCTACGAGGGTTACGGCCAAGACCGTAACCAAGACGGCCAATTGAGCGACGGATCCCCCCAGGCTGTCATAGAGCCGCGGGATGCCGGGGACGCCCTGGACACCGTTTGTCAGCCACCTCTCGCTCGTGATGACGATCCTGACGACTTCGGAGAACCCGAGCGTGACGATCGCGAAATAATCGTCCCGCAGCCGGAGCGACACGAGGCCGATCGGCCAGGCGGCGAGACCGGCTAGGGCGGCAGCGGCCGCGAAACTGAGAACCAATGGTACGCCCTTCAGAGCCAGCAGGGCACTGGTATAGGCTCCAATCGCAAAGAAGCCGACATGCCCGAAGTTGATCAGGCCTGTCAGGCCATACTGCAATGTGAGGCCCAGGCTCAGGATCACATAGATAAGAGCGATGATGCCGATCGCGATGAAGTAAGCTTCCATCAGCGTGCTCCTTCCACTCGGCCAAACAGGCCCCGCGGCCGTATGAGAAGCACGGCCAGCATGATGATAAAAGCCAAGGCAATCTTGTAGGTGAAGCCGACGAGCGGGGTTGAAACCTCCTGCACCACGCCCAGGATCAGACCGGCAACAACGGCGCCAACGGGGGATCCGATGCCGCCTAAGATGGCTGCCGTGAAGGCGGGGAGCAGCATCTCCCAGCCGAATTCCGGAGTGACGATTGTCTTGATCCCCAGCATCATTCCGGCGACACCCGCCACGCTCCCCGCAAGCAGCCAGAGCGCGATCATCACGCGATCTGGCCGAATACCGGAAACCCGCGCAAGGTCCCGGTTGTCCGCGACGGCCCGCATCTGACGTCCAATGGGTGTCAGGTACAGGATTGCAAAGACGAGCGCGAGAGCCGCGAGAGCCACGAGAGCCAATTGCAGGTCAAGGGGCGTAATCCTGACACTGCCGAATACGTAGGGACGCGACAGTGGGACCTGAAAGACCTGTTGGCTGTGCCCGAAGGCAACGCCCAGGACCGCCCGGATGAAAAAGGCGATGCCGATCGACGCCACCAGCAGCGCGACCACGGATCGCTCGGCCAGGCGACGGAACACGGCCAGGTAGGCCAAGAGGGAGATCACGCCGGTCGCGATGATGGCGGCCAAGCCCCCCATCGCGATTGATCCGGTCACTTTATGGGCGGATAGCGCCGAGTAGGCACCGAAGGTCATGAAGTCGCCGGTGGCCGCATTCGGAAACCGGGCGATGCCGAACACGAGCGTGATCGACAGGGCCGCCAAGCCGATGACGAGGCCTTGGACTAAACCGTTCACAAGGAGCTGGGCATAGAACATGGACAACCTACAAACGAGGTCCTCTCTGCGGAGGGACCATGGCTGCACCCGGCTCGGTGGACCGAGCCGGGCGTGGGAAGCGGCCGCTAGATCTTGACGACATAGCGGCGGTTGAGCTGACCGCCCTCGATGAAGAAGACGCCGAAGTCGGGCGTCACATCGCCGTACTGGTCGAAATCAAGCACCGAAGAGGCACCTTCGAAGTTGATCTTGCCCTTTTTCAGCGCCTCCTTGGCCTCCGCATAGGTATAAACCTGCTGCCCGGCAGGGTTGGAGACCTCACGGATCTTGGCGTTGATGGCAGCCATGTCCGTGCCATTGGCCGCCTCGATTGCCAGTGCCACGGCATGCACCATATCCCAGGTCATGGCCGCATACACGTTTGACTGCCCCGGCTGTCCCGTCGCCTTCCGGTAGGCTTCATCATAGGCCTTGTAGGACGGAGCATTCTCGTTCGAGACCGAGTCGACCGATATGATCCCCTCGACGACGTCAGGGCCGACCGCCTTCACCAGATCAGGGCTGGCGGCCCAACCCGGCATGACCCACTTGACCGGCTGGCCGCTCTGATACCACTCACGCATGATGATCGTGGTGTCGGCCAAGTATGAGCCCGTGACGATCACATCAGGGTTCGCTGCCAGGACTTTTTGCAGCTCTGAGCGATAGGTTGGCTGGTTTGGCTCGTACACGACGCTTTCGACGACCTTGTGCCCCTTGGCCTCCCAGGCTTTGCGGAAGCCTTCCGTGTTGCCGACACCGGATGCATTGTTGAAGGCCATCGTCGCGGGCCGCTTGAACCCTTCCTTTTCGCAGATCTCCGCAAATGCGCGACCGAAGCGGTCGTTGGTTGCTTGGAACCGATAGGACAGTCCCTTGGCGTTTGCGGGAGGAACGGAGAGTGCCGGCGCGCCGGACGTGTTCATGAGGATGATGTTGGCGTCATTGGTCAACGGGACCACTGCGAGCGAAACTCCGGACGACCAGGTTCCGAGAACCGCCTGAACCTTGTTGACGTCGATGAGCTTCTTCGCCGCCAGCACTGCCGCCTGAGGGCTCGTCTGGGTATCTTCGGAAACGATCTCTATCTTGCGCCCGGCGGCGCCGCCGGCGGCATTCACCGCCTCGGCTGCCGCGATGATCATCTTCTGCATACCGGAACCAAAAGGGCTGCCGGATCCTGTGACTGGGCAGAGCGCTCCGATCCGGAATGTGCCCTGGGCCTGCGCACGAAGGATGGACGGGGCACCGATCAGTGCCGTAGCAGCGCCAATCGTGCCTATGAATTGCCGGCGGGTGTGGGTCATGTGGGTTCCCTTTCTGGTGCTCTAGGTATGGAGCTCGTTCTCGTTGGAGTGACTGCGTTTCGATGCGGCCGGCATCCGGGAGCGTTGGTCGGAGATCTGGGGCGGAACCGCAGGTACATCCGATACCGGCAGTGACGTCCCGGCACGTGTCTGGCAGGAACGTTCCCATCTCCGTTCTCACGGGTCAATCGCGTTGCCGGCTTTGGCATTAGCTGACCTGCTCCTGATGCGCCTTTGCCAATTCAGCCATGTTCGTGAACTGAAAGTCGTAAGTCGGCGATTCGCCTGGATCCATAGTGGCTCCGAAGCCCGTCTCCTGCTTGCGCCGGTAAATCCAACATGATGCCAGCCCCATGCTGTTAGCCGGCTTGTGATCGTGGAACAGGCTTTCCGCCGTATGAAGGATGTCGGTCTTGGAAAGCCCCATGTCCTGAAGCTTTTCGAGCATGTACTCGAAATTCCGCAGGTTCGGCTTGTAGGATCCGATGTCCTCCGCAGTGAAGATGGCATCGAATTCTACCTTAAGCCGCCGGTTGCTGTGGTCGAATGTCTCGTTGTCGACATTCGACAGGATCGCAAGCTTGTAATGCTTTTTGAGATACTGGAGCGCTTCGGCGGAGTCCGGGAAAGCGGGCCAGTTACGAACGGAGCGGCCATAGGCGACGCATTGCTCGTGGGAGGCACGGACGCCCCATTCTTCGGCGAGGCGTTTGTAGACAACACCCAAGAGATCCCGGTAGAGCATCGCCGGCGTCTGCCGCTGCTGCGAAGACTCGTGGCGCGCATGAGCCTCCAGAATTTCGTTCCGCGTGAGAGGCCGATCCATCGTACTGGTGAGGGGCTTCAGGGCTTCGACCATCCCGCTTTCCCAGTCGATCAGAGTTCCGTAGCAGTCGAAGGTCAGAACCTTGAAATCGGTAAGACGCATCTCGAGTTACTCCTATGTTGCGGACATTCTGGAACGACGTTGCCGCAGGAGGCGCTTTGCCGAAGCAACCGGGCGCGGGGCACAAGGGCGATCCAAGCCCGGCGAGCCGGCCAGACGGGTCGTCCGACCGGATCGGCAGGCTCCGTTGATCAGGCTGCCAGCTCATCCTTCACAAAGCGTCCTGCCCTCATGATCGCGGGCATATGCCGCCCTTGGCCAGTCAGAACCGACAGGTCCTTTAAGGGGTCGCCGTCGACGACAATGAGATCCGCATGGGCACCAGCCTCGACCACACCGAGCCTCCCTTCTTGCTTGACGACCTTGGCGGCGTTGATCGTAGCGGAGCGGATGACCTCGATCGCAGGCAGAACCTCGCCACGCAGGATGAACTCATCGGATTGATGCTGGTGCATCTCGCCAAGAAGATCCGAGCCGTATGCCATCATGACGCCTGCATCGTGCAGCGTTTGAAGTGCAGCAAGGCCTTGGCTGCGCACGTCCTCGATCTTAGCGACTGATTCGGGCGGTAGACCGAAGGAGGCGCCTTCCTTGGCAAGATAATCAAACGTCACATTGGTCGGCACCACATAAGCGCCTTTTTCCTTCGCGAGCCGCGCCGTTTCGGCCGAGATCAGGTTGCCGTGCTCGATGGACTCAACCCCGAGCTCCACCGCCCTGCGGATAGCCTCGTCCGTGTAAAGATGGGCGGCGACATAGGTTTGCGCGTTGCGCGCCTCCTCAACCGCAGCGCGGATCTCATCTGCGGACAAGCCGAGGAATGCGATCGGATCCGTCGGCGATGACACACCGCCATTGGCCATGATCTTGATGAACTGGGCACCGGCCTTGATCTCCTCACGGGCAGCCCGGCGGACATCGTCCACACCATCGACGACGCGCCCGAGGCTGCCAGCCTTGTCCGCGTAGTAGTCGACGTTGCGGGCATGATACCGGCCGCGGTAATCGGTGTGGCCTCCGGTTTGTGAGAGGGCCTTGCCGCAGATGACGAGGCGCGGAGCCTCGATAAGCCTCTCCTCAATTGCCATCACGAGACCATGATCAGCGCCGCCCAGATCGCGGACGGTTGTGAATCCGCGCATCAGCATCTCGCGCATGATCTTGGCTGAGCGCAGCGCCACGAGCGTGTTTGGCAACTCGGCGTTGGCGCCGAGGTTCGCGACGGTGGCGATGACGTGAACGTGGCAATCGATTAAGCCGGGCATCAAGGTCTTGCCGGCGAGGTCGATCACGCGAGCGGACGAAGCCGTGATAGGGCCGTCAGATACCTCACGGATCTCGCCGTTCTCCACGAGAACGTTGTGATCGGCAAGAGCTTCGTTTCTCCGTCCGTCGAGGATGTTGGCGTTCTTGAACAGGATAGCGGGCAATGCATGTCTCCTATGAGCAATGGCTTTTACTTGCGGGCTTTCGTCAGGGCGGAAATGAGCAGCGGTGTGAAGGAGCGTACGACGGCGACTTGATCGTCGCTCGTATAGGCCCCCTCCTCGTCCAGGACGTTCAGGGTCCCGAGAATTTCCCCGCCCTCCTGCACGGATACGTTGATGACGCAGCCGAGCCCGAGGCTCTCGATCAGCTCATGGTCGGGGAAAGCCCAGCGGATCGCTTCTTTGTCGCGACCGAGGAAGGTCTGCTTGCGCGTCAACACGAGTTCGCCCCATGGCGTGGGTCCCATGCGTTTACGGCCCTGTACCGGGTAGGCTTCCGGCTGGGATGAGTAGACCCTCTCGACCTCCTCGCCACCCTCGCAGCGCACGAGGATGGTGAAGAGACTGTGGCCTATCAAGTCGTTGATTGCCTTCTCGACGGCACGGTATGCCGCCTCAGGCGAGGCGTCCTGCGCGATTGCGTCGGTGACGGAGAGATAGGACTGAAGCAATTGGTTGTTCATGAGGCTGGGGCTTTCTGTGAACGTTCGGGAAGAAGACCGTCGGGACGCAAGGTCAGCACGATAACCAACCCGATGCCGACGGCGATTTCGCGAAGGGCGGCGGCTTGCAGGGCCGTTACGCCTGGAGCGATCTCGGCAAGAAAACGTGTCGCCTCAAGAAAGGCGACGAGAAGATAGGCACCGAGCACCGCACCCGCCGGGCGAGCGTTTCCACCGGCTGTGACCGCAAGGAAAATATAGATCGTGATCAGAGGCTGAAATTGATCCGGAGCGACATAGCTTGTGTAGTGGCCGTAGAGCGCACCTGCCAGACCCGCGATCGCAGCTGCAAGGGAGAAGGCTTGAGCCTTGAAGCGGACGATGCTTTTGCCTGCCACGGAGGCAACGGTCTGGTCCTCCCGGACAGCACGCAACGCTCGTCCCCATGGAGACGCGAGAAGCCTGCGCTGAAGCACGTAGACAAGGATAACGGCCGCGACGGTGATCAACAGGGTCCCGAGATGGAACCAGACTCCCGTGTCACGGGCGATCATGACCGGAACGCCGGAGATGCCATCAGTGCCTCCGGTGAGCCAGACTTCGTTCGAGGCCACGATCCGCACGATCTCGGCAAAGCCGAGCGTCACGATCGCGAGGTAGTCGTCCCGCAGGCGAAGGGTCGAGAAGCACACCAGCAGACCTGCCAAGCCTCCGGCCAGCACGGCCACAGAAACGCCGACCAGGATCGGCGCTTGCTCCCATGTGGTGAGCATCGCCGAAGCATAGGCGCCGACCGCAAAGAATCCGGCAAGGCCGAGATTGACGAGCCCCGCCAGTCCCCAGGACAGCATGAGGCTCTGCGCCAGCAGCGCATAGATCGAGCCGACGACCAGCATGAACAGGATATAGGTCAGCATGTTGTCAGCCCGCCTTGCTACCGAGGAGACCTGAAGGTCGGATCACGAGCACCACAAGGATGACGATGAAGCCGACGGCGAGGCGGTACGCGGGAGCCAGCGCAAGCACCGTGATCTCTTCCACCATACCAATGACAAAGGCACCCGCCACGGCGCCGGGAATGCTTCCGAGCCCGCCCAGAACCGCGGCGGCGAACACCGAAAGGAGCACGCGTCCGCCCAGAAGAGGATCGATGGACGTATCCAGGCCGATGAGCGTGCCCCCGACGCCGCATAAACCGCTCCCGACTGCGACAGTGACCAGCGCAATCAAGCGGGGGTTGATGCCTTTCAACCGCGCCAGGTCGGCGTTGTCGGCAACCGCCCGCATCGAGCGTCCGAGCGATGAGAACGACAGAAAGGCCCAGATCGCAACCATGATGGCAAGAGCGAAGATAAAGTTGGTGATCTGCTGCGGCCCGATCCGGATCGGGCCGAAGACAAGATCGCGAGCTAATGGAAGGTCGAACGCCCGCAAATCGTTGCCAAAGAAAAAGCGAACGATGTTCTCGATCACCATTGCCATGGCAAGCGACCCGATGGCTTTCATCAGCGCTCCGCCCCGTCCAAGACGCTCCAGCGCACCATACTCAAGCGTTGCCCCGAAGATCGCCGCGCTCAAGAAGGCAACGATGATCGCCGCGACGATCGGGAGTCCGAGGGTAACGTTTGCGATCCAGGCGATGTATGCGCCGGCCGTAGCCAGCGCACCGATTGCAAAATTCGGGAACCGCAACACCGCGAAGATGGCGCTGAAGCCGAGCGCCGGAATTGCCAGGAGCGCTCCCACGATCACACCATTGACAAGGGCTTGAAGGACCGCGTCGAACATCACGCAATCTTCAGCAGGGTGATCTTACCGCCCTTGACCTGCTCATAGCGGAACTTGGCGTCGGTGATGTCGCCGATGTCGGTAAAGTCGCAGGGACCGGAAGCGCCGTCATAATCGACCTTCTTGCCGTCGGCGATCAGCTTGAGCCCGTCGACTGCGGTTTCGACTCGCTCGCCGCCGCCTTGTGACACCTTGCGCACGTTGTTCTTGATAATGGTCCCGGTGTCGCCCTTGCCGACTGCCATCGCCATGGCGATCAGGTTGAGGTGGTCGTAGACTTGGCAGCTATACGTGTCCGGCGAGTCGACGCCGAGGAGACGTGACACGTTCTTGTAGGCGTTGCTGCCTTCGGCAGGTGACGGAGACAGGGTGTAGATGCCTTCGCTCACATCCGCCGGAAGCGCGTCCACAAGCTGCTTATTCACAGAGTAACCGAAGCCGAACAGGCTGCCGCGATAGTTAGCGCGGTAGAGATCGCGGACGAGCACGGCGGTATCGTTGGTATAGCCGCCCATCACGATCGCATCGGGCTTGCCGCGCAGCACCTGATCGACCTCGGTGCGCAGGGTCGTCTTTTTGTCGTCATAAATCAGCGAGGTGGTCTTTCCGCCAGCCGCCGTGACGGTCTTGGTCAGCGCCGCAAATTGCGACTCGGTGAAGGGCGTCTGCGGCGAGACGAACGCCACTGTCTTGGCATTGGCGCTGAGGGCGAACTCCCCGAACTTGGTTCCTTGCAGGGTCGTGGTCGGCTGCGTTCGGATAAGGAAACCCTGGTGGGGGAGTAGAGTGATCGGCTCTGCACCGGAAACAGTTGAGAGGAACACGCCGGACTGCGAGCACACCGGCACAACCGCCGTGGTGACCGCGGATGCCCAGGTGCCGATGATAGCGGAGACCTTGTCGATATCGATGAGCTTGCGTGCGGCGCGCAGACCGGCCTCAGGGCTGGTCTGGTCGTCTTCCGAGATGATGAGCAGTTGACGTCCGAGAATGCCGCCTGCCTTGTTGATCTCGTCGGCGGCCTTCTTCACGGTATTCGCCATGGAAGGGCCGTAGGAGCCCCCCGAGCCGGTGAGCGGGGTCAGCGTTCCAAGCTTGATGGGACCCGTCTGTGCCCGCAAGATCGCCGGCATTGCCATTGTGCCGGCGAAGGCGACGCCAGCGCCGAGAATATGTCTGCGCGTGATATCTGTCATGATACTGTCCTCTTCAGTGACGCGGGGGATTGGCCTGCTGGCCCACCCCTGTCGGTTTAGTGGCGCGTCCGCCCAGGAAAAGACGGCGGATATCGGGATCGTTGGCGACGGTTTCGGCCGGTCCATCGAGATGATTTCGGCCATCGACGAGCACATAGGCGCGGTCAGAGACCTCGAGAGACTCAAGCGCATTCTGCTCGACCATGAGGATCGCTATGCCTTCTTTAGCGATACTGCGGATGTATTCGAAGAGCTCGTGCGCTGCCTTCGGGCTGAGACCCGCCGTAGGCTCGTCGAGCAGAAGTGCGCGAGGCTTGCCCATGAGAGCCATCGCCATGGCGAGGATTTGACGCTGTCCGCCTGACAGACTCTTGGCCGATATACGACGTTTATCGAACAGCATTGGAAATCGTGCATAGGCTTCTTCCATCCGCTTTTTTGCCGCGCTGCGCTCAAACAGGCAGCTGACTTCAAGGTTCTCCGCGATCGTGAGCGAACCGAAGACATTGCGCTCCTGCGGCACGAAGCCGAGGCCGGCCTTAGCGATGGCCTGCGGCGACTGGCCCGTGATATCCTCGCCGCCGATCAAAACCCTCCCCTGCGACGGGGACAGCAATCCGGAGATCAGCTTCAGCGCGGTCGACTTGCCGGCGCCATTTGGCCCGATGATGGTGACGACTTCGTCCGTATCCGCGCTCAGGGCCACACCCTTGACGATATGCTCGGCCGAGGCATAGCCGCCAACGATGCCTTCGACATCCAACAATCTCATCTGCGTCCTCCAAGGTACGCATCCTGAACTTCGCGGTTTTCTCGCACGTCGTCAAAGGATCCTTCAGCGAGTGTCCGGCCTTGCGCCATCACGATGACGCGCTTGCAGATGCGCTCGATCAGCGCCATGTCGTGCTCGATGAGCAGCACCGTCATGCCCTCGGACACGAGCGCAAGCAAATGGTCGCCGATTTCCTCCGCGAGCGTGGGGTTCACGCCGGCTGCCGGCTCGTCAAACAGGATCATGCGAGGTTCGGCCATCAGGGCTCGCCCAATCTCCAAGAGCTTCTTCTGCCCCCCAGAGAGAGCTGTCACCCTGTTGTCGATAACGTGGGACAGCCGCAGGCGCGCAGCGATGGACAAGGCCTTCTCCGCTAGTTCCGCCTCACGCTGTCGCGCGCTCGCCGATCCGGCCAAGGCGGTACCAATGCCTTCGCCAGGCTGTTGCGCGCCATAAACCATCAGGTGCTCAAATACTGAGAGCTTGGGAAAGCCGCGCGCGATCTGAAACGTCCGAACAAGCCCAAGTCGGGTGATCTTGTGAGGGCTCAAGCGCTCAATGGAATGGTCCATGAATCTGATGGATCCGGAGTCTGCCCTGTAAAGGCCGGATATCACGTTGAACATCGTCGTCTTTCCGGCACCATTGGGCCCGATCAGTCCGGTCACGACCCCTGGCTCGACGTGGAACGACGCACCGTCCAAGGCCTTTAGTCCTCCAAAAGCCAGACAGACCCTCTCAACGGCCAAGGGATGCGTGAATGTACCATGGGTCGCTTCCATGGGTGTCTTTGCGTGTGCGTGCACGGTTATCGCCCTTTCGCCGCTCCCTGATGCCGTAGCTTTGCCGAGGAGATCTCAAGGGCAGCTAGGCTCTGCTTCGGTTCGCCCGCACCTGCGGGTATTCGTTATTCCTCAGCATGAACTCACGCCGCATCTGCTCTTTCCAGAAACTGAGCAGCGCATCGAAGTAAGCCGGATCGTCTCTCGTAGCGGATTGAGCGATCATCCCGCGGATCAGGCACATCGTCGCGTTCATCAAGACGAGCGCATTCTTGACCTCGACACCAACCTGCCCTGCGAGCTCTGCCCACACGGAGTTGAGGCCTGCATGAAATTCCTTCACGACCGGAATAATAGCCGTGCGGAACTCCGCGTTGTGCCTTGCCTCAGGCAAATACTCCATTGTCACGTAGAACAAGCGGTCTTTCATCATATGCCACAGGTAGTCGACGATCTCGTCAGACGTTCCTCCAGACTGACGTATCCCCTCAGCCATCTTGTGAAGGCCAGCCGTCGCATTGCGCAGTTGATGGGAGACTGCCGCCGCGATGATTTCCTCCTTCGAGCTGAAGTGATGGGTCAGTGCACCTCGCGACACTCCAGCAGCCTGCGCGATGTCGGACGTCGACATGCGGGAGAGCCCACGGTCATGCAGCAGATCGATAGTCGCGTTGAGCAGCTTGAGCGTTGTGTCAGCGGTACGCTCCTGCTGTGTTTTCCTACGGCCGCGGGGTTTCATTCCGTTTCTCCCGTGGTGTTGAAGAGTGGCAGGCGAATTACAAACAAACAAGCCTGTTTGTTTGTCAGGGGTGCAGAACTTTCGTATTATCTGCCTTAGTATTAGGCATCTTGTCCCTTAACTTGCATGCCCGGGTATGATTTAGCAGCCGCCTCACAGATACTATGTTACATAGCGACAGCTTCTGGCGCCGAGCATATGGCACGTTCCGTCGATTTGTGGATCTCCAAAACGAGACCCCATCCAATTCAGCTCCACTGTAAGGACCGCACCCCAAGTTGGTATAGGTCAAGTTTGGGTCAAAGTGTAACGAAGCACGTATCGAATGTTGGTCCGTTGTAGGAAGGATAGCGGAACTCGGGATAAGGTCAGCCCAGTGCCATTTGCAGTCCTTCGCCTGCAAGCGGTGCGAGGTTTGCGGCAGCACCTACGCATAAATGCAAGCGGTGTCGTGGTGGCTGGGGGCTGCGGAGATTAGGCCTTTGAGCGCCTGGAGTGTCGCTTCAGTGACTTGATGACCGCCGAGCCGTTCGATCGATGGCCTCGACAACCGTGTGAGCCAGCATGAATTGATAGGCGGCCTCCTGGGTGGCACGTTTCTGCTGTCGCGTTCCCCCGCTTCGGCGGGCCTCGTCTACCAGCCTTCTCAGGGCGGCAGATGCGCCACCCGGCTGAGTAGCCAGCCAATCCCAGTGCCGCGGCAGCAGTGTCACCTCGCGCGCAACGACTCCCAGTTTTGGGCGTCCCCGGCCTCTGGGTTCGGACACCATCTCCTTTGCAGGTCCGGTCGCCTCATCCGCACGGGGGCGGTAGCGCCCAGCATGCGCCCGAGGCGGCTGGGACATTCTTTCGACGATGTCGGCCTCGGACCCGCGCAGGTCCAGATCGATGACGCGGCCGGTCGCATCGTCGAACACGAGGATTGCGTTCGATGAGCGATTGTCGGTGGCCGCTTTGACCGCGAGAGCCACTTTGACCAGCGGGCCGGAGAGGAGCACGCGATGACCGTCGAAGGCCGTGCAGGGTTTGGCAAGGAGGTCGGACACGTTCAGCACCACAAGTTAGGTGCTAATTATTACCCGGATAAAAACCTTGCGTCAATATTGCCCGGGTAGTATTCACGGAGGGCGTCCGTGTGGACGCCGAGGCGATATGCAGTCGTCTCGTAACCAGTCGAAAAGGAGTGGCGGGATGAAGGGCGAGGCGCGCAAGGCGGCAGTGGCAGCCTACAAGGAACGCAAGGTCGTCGGCGGGGTCTATGCGGTTCGCTGCGCGGCTTCCGGCGAGACATGGATAGGACACTGGCCCAACATCGAGACGATCCAAACCCGCCTGTGGTTCACGCTGCGACAGGGCACCCACCCCAGGAAGGAGATGCTCGAGGCTTGGCGTCGCCACGGCGAGGCGCAATTCAGCTTCGAAATCCTGGAAAGGCTCGAGGATGAGCCATCCTCCTACACGCGGGACGCGGATCTGAAGGATCTCGCATCCCTCTGGCGGGAAAAATTGAAAGCCAACCCGATTTGAAGAAGAGGAATTCCAACTCCCACCTGTCGCATATGCGCCCGACCTGATCCATCCCTGATGAAGAGCGTCCCGAGAAGGACCCGTGTCGCCGCTCCGAAGGACCGCTCCGGGTCATCCAGGATATTTCCTGTGTTTCTAGGAGTGTACGGTGTTACCGCCGCTAGCTGAAATTCGGCTTGCTTCCGCCCCGTGCCACAAGCCGATCCTTGTCGCCGCTTGACGCCATCAAGAGCTGCAAGCAAGCGATCGGGATGCGTGCTAGCGTCTTTTGGCCAAATCTTCCCGACCATCCACTAAGCGCAGGCCTTATTCATGCCCGAACTCAACACCTCGGTGTTCACGCTCGATTCCATTCCGAAGGTGATCACCTTTGACTGCTACGGCACGCTCGTGCAGTGGTACGAGGTGCTCTTACGCGAGATCGGCGCAACGCTGGCGAAGCACGGGAGCGGCGCGAGCGCATCCGCGATCCTCGACAGCTTCTCCTCCCAAGGTCGACGCCTCACTGCCGAGAGGCTGCACCGCCTCTACAAGGACATCTTGCGCACTGGCTTCGTTGCGGCCTTCGCCGAGCACGGCCTGACCCCGAGCGGGGACGAGATCGAACGGGTCGCGGCCTCGCCGACGACCATGGGCCCGCACCCTGAGGTCCCGGCGGCGCTGCGCCGGCTGCGCGAGCGCTATAGGCTGGCCATCTTCACAAATTCCGACGACGACCTGATCGCCCCTACCGTGGCGCGCATCGGCGTTCCCTTCGACTACGTCATCACGGCCGAGCAGGCGCGAGCCTACAAGCCGTCGCGGCAGCTCTTTGAGTACGCCTACCGCCGGATAGGTGTGACGCCGGACGAGACGGTGCACGTGGCGATGGGAATGTACTGGGACATGAAGGCCCGCCACGAGCTGGGTCTGCGTGGTATCTGGGTGAACCGGCGGGGTGAGACCGGCAACCCGGACTGGCTGCCCTACGCGGAAGTGTCGGACCTGGATGGAGCGGCTGCCTTGCTCCTCCCCCCGAAACTCTGACATAGCGCGGCACTTCTTCCGCTCTGGGTCAATCTTTCACCTTCCGGCCGCGTAGCGAATGTCAGCTCATGACCGGTGAAGCAGACCAAGTGTTTCCGTCTCGGGAGTGCCAAGAGTGGTCTTTCCTGCCGGAGAGACATAGGCCAGAGGCCGAGCAGTCGGCGAACTCGGTTTGAGAGGCAGACGAGACGCCCACGACATCCCACCATCGGCTCGGGCATCGGACGCTCAATCAGGCGCATAGGCTGCGGCTAGGGCTAGTTTCGCATCCTGGAGCCCAAAACAGATCGTGGATGGCTCCTCAATGAGCACAGCACCAGCCATCGCGACAACACTCCGCTTGCGATGCCAGCTCGAGAGACGCGGGCATTGCTTCTTGGGGGGCGTTCGCCAGACGTCCATTCGATCATAGGATGAGGTCCTCGAGCAGGCGGGAGAGCGTGTTTCGACCCAGTGCGCTCATCCTTGGGTTCGTGTGCTGGTAGTACCAGACCAGTCCCATCGCCTGCTGAAACGCCCATGCTGCGCCACGCTTCCACTCGACCTCGTCTGACCCAAGATGATGCCGCACGATATCTCTGCGCTCTCGGTCAAGAAGGTGCCACGCAGCCACAAGATCCAGTGCCGGATCTGCCGGCCCGAACCCGCCAGCATCGAGCACACCCACGAGACGCCCATCCCGCACAAGAAGATTCGCCGGAATGAGATCCCGATGGCTCATAACATCAGGTCCGGATGGCGGCAGCTCCCGCAGCCGAGCCCACATGTGACGCAGGCGAGCAACGTCCAAAAGGCTCTCGCTGTTCCTGAAGCAGACTTCCATCCAGTCATCGTGATCGGGAAGGTTACCGCCCCTCCCCTGCCCGTCGAAGCGGCGACCATGAGTGTCCGCCGCCCGCAACGATGCGATCAGGTTGGCGATATCGAGAGCCAATGCCGTGGACCTCGCAAGTCCATTTGGCGTAGCAACCTCGCCTTCGATCCAACTCTGCACCGCCCAGGGCATGGGATAGAGCCCGCCGGGTTGACCAATCCCCAGCGGTCGAGGCGTCCCGAACGGAGAATGCTTAGCGAACTCGGCTATAGCGGCCGCTTCCCGACGAAGCATCTCAGCGCATTCGGTGAGGTTCATGGCGCGCAAGGGAAACCTTGCCGCGACACCTGATCCAATGCGGAAGATTGCATTGACAGTGCCGGTGGCGCCGAGTTGCCCGATCCGCTCATTGCGATACTCCGGGAACTGATCGAGGATCAGCCCCTGAACGATATCAGCGTCAATATGAACCTGGTCGTCGTGCATCATGCTACAAATGTCTCCGGCCACCTTGCTCCTGAAGTTTAGTTATAGACTTGAGTTGCAACGCTACTGCCGGCAAGTCTTCAAAACAGCACTGGATATCGGCTTGGGGTTACGCACTGGCCTACAGCATGGACGTGAGAAGGCCTGCTTTCTCCGCCATTTCCGACACTCAGATTATTTCGGCTCCGTGCCATTTCCAGACCTTCAGAGATTGGCAACTTTCGATCCTGCGCGGTTCGTCGAGACCTGACAAGTGACTTGGTTGATGTTTGGCCCGACTGGGTTGCAGAGCACTCTGCGCCTCATGTACACGCGAACCCTTCGCGTCTTCTTTTGTTGCAGGTCAACGTCCGCGACGCCGCCGAGGAGGACGAGAAGTTCTCGGTCCTTATGGGGACATCGGTCGACGAACGCAGGGAATGGGTAGAGCGCAGTATCCTCGCCGAGATCGCCGCGTAGCCGAAAGGTGCTGTGTCCCCGGGTCTTGAAGTCTGACTCAAACCTGAGGGTATCCTGACTCGAATCGGCGAAAAGCCTGACTCTTCGGTCTTTGCAGCCGTGGGCTGTGTGTGGACCGACAGGATTGGGTGCATCCGCCAAGGATTGGAAAAGGCCCGCTTCCCTGACGGATGAGGGCCTTTTCTCATTCGGACGTCTTCCGTGGCTCAGATTTCGAGTCCTTTGGGCGGAACATACGGAGGGCGGGGAGACCGTCAGGGACTAGGCGGCGGCGGTCTCCTGGACCTCGACATCCCAGGTCACCTCGGAACTGATGCCGTGCAGTGTTGAGGAGTTGTTGAAGAGACGTACCGAACTGATCGAGCGATGCCAAACTCCATCACTCTACGACCCGTCAAACGGTCACGACAATCTTGCCGAATTGCTCGTTCGACTCCAGAAAGCGATGCGCCTCCACAATCTGCTCGAACGGAAAGGTCCTGGCGATGATCGGCTTCAGAGCACCCGCCTCCAATCCCTCGAGGATAAACGCTTTGGCAGCCTTCAATCGGGCCGGATCGCCGACGATTTCGTGAACGAGGTAGCCGCGCAGCGTCAGGCTCTTGCCCAGTACACTGAACAGCGGGAGAGGGGTCGGCTCGGGGCTTAAGCCGCCATATTCAATGAGAATGGCGCCACGCGCCATCGCTGCCGTGAGAGGCTTGAATATCGGTCCGCCGATCGGGTCGAAGACGACTTGGACGCCTTCCGGTCCGGCAATGTCCGTCAGCCGGACTTCCAGGTCCTCCTCTGCTGAAGCGATGACATGCGCAGCGCCTGCATCAAGCAAGGCTGACGCCTTGCCAGATGTCCGCGTGACCGCGATCGGGATCGCGCCGACCCTGTTGGCAATCTGGATCGCCGCCAGTCCGACGCTGCTGGATGCCGCGGTAATCACGACGAAGTCTCCCCTGCGGAGTTGGGCAATGTCGATCAGCGCGCCGTAAGCGGTAAGATACTGCATCCAAACGGCGGCGGCCGCTTCCCAGCCGAGTGATGGCGGGTGCCTCACGACGAGCTCAGCCGGAAATGTCACAAGCTCTCCGTAGGCAGGCCAGCGAACCATCGAGATCGGCGGAACGATGCTGACGGCGTCGCCTGGTGCGAAACCATCCACGCCCTCGCCAACCGCTTCGACGATGCCTGCTGCCTCGAGACCAAGGCCGGAAGGGAATGTCAGCGTCTCGATGTATGAGCCCGTGCGGAGCAACGCCTCAGCCCGGTTCAAGCCGAGCGCCTTGACCTGGATTTGGACCTCACCCTGACGAGGGCCAGGAACATCAACGTCCTCGATGCGCAGAACCTCGGGGCCACCATGCTCATGAAAGCGAACCACCCGTGCCATCCGCCACAACTCCAAAATAATTGAACTGAATAAGCTATGCAGGAGGCTATTGGTTGAATAAATAGCGTCTGAGGCAGAACAGTCGAAACCATGAGTTTCCAAATATGGATCGCCTGACCAGCATGGCGGTGTTCGTCAAGACCGTCGATTTGGGGTCATTCGCGGCCGCGGCGGCCGCGCTCGATCTCTCCGGGCCAATGGTCGGCAAGCATGTCCGGTTTCTCGAAGAGCGTCTGGGCGTGCGCCTCATCAACCGGACCACACGGCGCCAGAGCCTGACGGACTTCGGCCGTGCCTACTATGAGCGCTGCCGGGTGGTTCTTGCTGAGGCCGAGGCCGCAGATGCCCTCGCAGCCGATCAACTGTCCGAACCCCGCGGCAGGCTGCGCGTCAGCATGCCGGTGCATTTCGGCCGGCGCTGCGTGACCCCCGTCCTGCTGGAGCTCGCACGGCAATATCCCACGTTGGAACTCGACCTGTCGTTTAATGATCGCATCATCGATCTTGCCGAAGATGGCTGTGATCTAGCAATCCGGACCGGCTATTTGGAATGCAAGACCGGCGTGATTGCCCGTCGTGTCGCCCGCCAGCACATGATCGTCTGCGCGGCTCCAGCTTATCTTGAAAGGCACGGCAGGCCTGAGCGGCTCGAAGAACTGGCCAATCATCAGGCGGTCATCTACCACCGGGCAGGCCCCGTTCCGCCATGGCTGTTTCCACGCGACGGCCATGCTCCGGTGGAGATCACGCCAAGAAGCCGGCTGCGGCTCGATGATCTTGATGCGATTGCCGATGCCGTGGCCACCGGGATGGGATTGGCCTGGCTTCCCTCCTGGCTGGTGCGTGAGCGCATTCGGGCAGGGGCGCTTGTCCCGCTGTTACCGGATCAGCCCGGATTCCTGTACGACTGCTATGCACTTTGGTTGCAGACGCCTCACTTGCCACGGAAGGTCCGTCTTGCGGTCGATGCGTTGGCGGCTGCACTACCCAAATACATGACATAGCTTGCCATTCTGACCACCAGAATCTCCGCAAAGATGGGACGGCCCGGTACCGGTCAAACTGAGAAGTAGAGACCAACAAAGGATGGGCCGATTTCAGGTCGGAATGAGACCTTTGAGGCACCTAAAGCGCTTTTGGTCTCAGTGTAGAGCATAGCCGGCATGCCTGATCCAGCCTTGAGCATCCTTTGCGCTGATGGTGTCGAGGGCTGGTTTGAGCTCTGCCTCCAAGGCTTCAAGGCTACGTGGGGCTTTTGCCTTGAGCCG
>NZ_JAHAMK010000043.1 GCF_018383585.1 Microvirga sp. 3-52 | reverse complement strand
CGGCTCAAGGCAAAAGCCCCACGTAGCCTTGAAGCCTTGGAGGCAGAGCTCAAACCAGCCCTCGACACCATCAGCGCAAAGGATGCTCAAGGCTGGATCAGGCATGCCGGCTATGCTCTACACTGAGACCAAAAGCGCTTTAGGCCCGGCGCACGTCAGCTTGCATCGTCAATAGTAGCCGTCTTAATGGCAATGCCCGGCCCGAAGCCGGGCATTGTCTAGTTGTTTTAATCGAACAGAGCATCGATGGCGTCCTGGGACGTGACGCCTTTGTCGGATGCAAGCGCCGGGCCGTTCAGGAGAGCGGCCTCCCCCTGACGCCTGGAATCATCAATCGTCTCGACATCTTTGAAGCTCTCCATCCCGCCCCAGATGTCGATCATATGATGGACACGCTCTTCAACGAACCTCATCGCATTGACGACCTTGCTGATGCGCTGGCCGGTAATGTCCTGGAAATTGCAGGCCTCGAAGATGCCGATCACTTGCTCCACAATCTCTCGGGCAATCTCCTGATCGCCTCCGGATAGGCGCGACGATAGATTGCTGGATAAGTCGTCGATCTTCTCGGCAGCGGCAAGGATCGAGTTCGTCGCCGTTTCTGTGCCGAGAACGATGGCACCCAGCTCATCGGTTACACGGGTGATCTCTTGCCCTTGGGCGCCAGCATACCGAAGAGTTGCGATCTCCTTCTTCGTGCGATTGATAGCCTCATAGATTGAGTCGAGCTCAACCTTGAGACGGAGGGCTTCTTGCATGTCCCGCCGGTGTTCCTCCAGCAGGGACGTCGAAATCTCCCGTGCCGGAACGATCGATTCCTTGATCGCTCCAAGCAAGTTCATAATTTCGGAATGGCGCTCTACGGCCCCCTCGTCATAAGCGAGAGTTCCCAGGCTCGCCTCAATACGATAACTCTTCTGCGGCTTCATGGCCCTGGCTCACAATTCATTATCCGCCGAAGACTGCGCTGATCTTCGTCCGCAACGTATCGGCGTTGAACGGTTTGACGATGTAGTTATTGACACCGGCTTTCTTCGCGGCAACGACATTCTCGGTCTTTGCCTCAGCCGTCACCATGATGAAGGGCAGCGAACTCAGCTCAGCATCCGAGCGTACCTGCTGAAGCAACTCGTATCCCGTCATGGGCGCCATGTTCCAGTCAGAGATGACCAAGCCATACTTTTTGGCTTTCAGTTTTTCAAGGGCTGCCTGACCGTCGGAGGCGTCGTCGACATCATTGAAGCCGATCTGCTTGAGAAGATTGCGCAGAATTCTGACCATCGTCTGATAATCGTCGACGACAAGGACGGGGATGGAAAGGTCTAGGCTCACGTCACTACATTCCACTTAGAACGAAAAAGGGTTGGGTTGCTCAATTGAGGTCAGGCAGCTTCCCGTGTTGTCTCGAAGGCGAGCACAGCATCCACATCAAGCACGATCAGCAGCTTCTCGCGAAGCTGATGCACGCCCTGCGAGAGTCCGACCCAGCCCCGATCCATGTGAACAGGATTGGGCTGCATCTCATCCGGATCGAGCTTGAGCACCTCGCCCACCTCGTCCACGAGCAGGCCATAGGCTTCACCCTGGTTCTCCAGTCCTACCGCCATGCGACGCTCTGCACCGGCCGTGTCGTTCAAACCCAGACGACGCCGGAGAGACACAGCGGTTACGACCCGGCCGCGCAGGTTGAGAAGGCCCGCGATCTCGCCTTGGGCCAAGGGGACGGTCGTCATCTCACTGACCACGAAGACATCGTGCACGCGGCTGATCGGGAGGCCGAGTAATTGGTTCGCCACCGTGACGGTGACGAATTCCATCTGCCTGGAAGTCGACTTAGGTGTGGCAGTCATCGATTCTAACGATTTCATGATCAAGCAGCCTCTTCAAACGACGCGTTGAGCTCAGCCAGAGCCGATAGCAGCCCCCGGCGATCGATCTTCGACACAACCTCGGAGATACGAAGCTTCCTCGCCAGAGCGATCTGCTGTGGATCCGGCCTCACGGTCATGCCGATGACAGGTGTCGTGCTGTGCTGCGGATCGGCCCTGAGAGACGCGACAAGCGCAAATCCGGAATGACCCGACAGTTCCAGATCCGTGACGACGACGTCGATATGGAGGCCGCCCGACAGAAGGCGAACCGCCTCCTGGGCCGTCGATGCGGTCTGCACGCGATATCCCGATGCCTTGAGGACCGGAACGAGCATATCCCGGAAGAAGGTCGAACTATCCACGAGCAGCAAGGACTTGTCCACGCTGTCGCGCCGGTCCTTTCGGGACCAGGTCTCGAGGACCATGGGCAGGTAGTGCGCAACGTTGACGATCTCCGTCGTACGACCGCGCACGACCGCAGAACCGACCAAGTCTGACCGCTCTGCGAGAAGCTCGACATCGAGCTTGTCCTCGACGATATCGACGATCTCCGCGACGGCCAATCCCATGGAGACTTCGCCGTCCGAGAAGACGAGGAGGGATTGCATCCCCTGTCGCTTGATGGCGAGTTCCTCATCGCAGGAGACGAGGGGCATCAGGCGACCGCGATATTGGACCACGGGACGCCCGCTCGACCATTCAATGGTCGAAGCTTCGATCTCCTCGAGACGGGTCACGAGAGACAGAGGAACGGCCTTCAGGCTCTCACCACCGCCGCGGAAGACGAGCAGACTCGTCATCTCGTCCGCAGCGACAATGGCCTGTTCCTGGCCTGCGTCGCTCTGGAACTCGTTGCTGCTTGCCTCAGTGCCCACCATTCTGGCAAGGCCGTTCGGATCGATGATGAGAACGACGGCTCCATCGCCCAGGATCGTATTGCCTGAGAAGAGCTGGATGTGCCTCAACTTCGAGGACATCGGCTTCACGACGATCTCTTCGGTATGGAAAACGCCATCGACCAGGATTCCAAAGCGCTGATGCGCAACCTGCGTCACGACGACAAAGCCGTTATTGGCATCCTCGTTCGCAGACAGCCCCATGACTTTTGACAGAGGCACGATCGGCAACAGGCGATCGCGCAGACGCAGGATGGGCGTTCCATTGATCCGCTCGATGGAATGCTCGGAGGTTGGCGAGACCCGGACGAGCTCCGACACCGCCACTTGAGGGATCGCGAAGCGCTGGTCCTTGGAGGACACGATGAGCGCTGCCACGATGGCCAACGTCAAGGGTATCTTGATGGTGAATGTTGTGCCGCGTCCCTGCTCGGAACGGATATCGACCGTCCCGCCGATCAGCTCGATATTCGTCTTGACGACGTCCATTCCGACGCCGCGGCCCGACACCGATGTGACCTTTGCCGCCGTCGAGAAGCCAGGATGGAAGATGAACTTCGCGACCTGGGCATCGCTCATCTTCTCCACTTCGGCATCGCTTGCGATGCCCCGTTCCGCCGCCTTCTTTCGAATGGCGGCAAAATTCAAGCCTTTGCCGTCATCGGAGATCTCGATCGTGATCGACCCGCCTTCATGATAGGCGTTGAGGCGGATCGTTCCCTTCTCCGGCTTGCCTGACGCCTTGCGGTCGGAAGGGGTCTCGATTCCGTGATCGGCCGAGTTGCGGACCATATGGGTCAGCGGGTCCTTGATAACCTCCAGCACCTGCCTGTCCAGCTCAGTGTCCGCGCCCTGCATGACGAGCTCGATCTTCTTCGAAAGCTCGTTCGAAAGGTCGCGGACGACACGCGGCAGCTTCTGCCACGCGTTGCCGATGGGTTGCATGCGGGTCTTCATGACGCCGTCCTGCAACTCGGCCGTGACCTGAGACAAGCGCTGCAGCGGAACCTTGTATCCGTGGTCCTCGGAGCTTCTTCGTGCGATCTCGAGCAGCTGGTTGCGGGTCAGAACGAGCTCCGACACCATGGTCATCAGATGTTCGAGCGTATCCACGTTGACGCGGATGGTCTGGACTTTGCCGGCAATGCCATCACCGCCCTCTCCTGAATCCGATGCCTCAGCATTCTTCTTCGCCGATGGTGCGGGCGCGGGCACAGCATCATTCTTCGGAAGATTTGCAGCGGCCTTCTCGATGACGAGCGGAGCGGGTCCTGGGGCCTCCCGGAAGGCGCGCTCAAGCTCATCGAGCGAGACCTCACCCGGCTTCAAGGCTCTTTCGAGCACCTGATATGTCAGCGTGCCCGAGGCCGCTGCCTTCTCCGGCCCGGGCGCTTCCTGGAACGCCCGCTCAAGTTCATCCAGAGAAACCTCGCCCGGCTTCAGCTCACGCTCAAACACCTGAGAGACAGGCTGGCCAGATGATGGAGCTGGGGCCGACTGCGGCGCCGGCTCCGGTGTGAGAGCCTCCTGCGAGGCCATCTTTTCGAGCAGCTCGATGAGATCCGCGTCGGAGCCTTCCGGCTCCGTGCCCTGGCGCTCCAGTTCACCCAGGATCTCTTTGATCCGATCGAGCGTTGTGAGGATCAACGATACGGCGGGAGTCGTGACCGGCATCCCGTCGCGAAATTTCCCCATGAGCGTTTCGGCTGCATGGGCTAGAGCCTCGAGTCGCGGCAATCCAAGAAATCCGCAAGTCCCCTTGATGGTATGAACAAGGCGAAAGATGTTACTAAGAATCGCCTCGTTGTTCGGGTCTTGCTCGAAGCGGACCATCTCCACGTCGACCGTTTCGAGATGCTCGTTGGTCTCGGTAAGAAACTCAAGAAGAAGGTCATCCATTGCCGTGTCTCAACTCTTACTACGCGAACTGACGGGCACAGATCATCAAGCCCCTCAAGATGGGTGAATCGTGCGGCCTTCATGCCGGCAATGAAGAGCTGGACCTCATGTCCACGCTTGGAAGATCGAAGATCGGATTCCCTAATCCGTTTCCCGATACGACTTTTCACTGTGCCAGATCTGGCTGTTGTTCTTCTTGGAAGCCTGGACTGCTCGGCGGCTTCTAGGAATTCAGAGCGAAGATGCAATGCGCTTTCTCCGCTCCCCCAGCTTTAATCGTGACGTTTAGGAAGAATAAAGCTCTGTTTCCTGCAATAAAGTTAACGCGTTGGGAGAGCGCCCGATTTATTTCGTGATCTCAAGTCGGTTGCAGGAGGTGGACTGTTGTTGCGCTGGGCAGTCGGTTTGTGTGTCGACGCTGAAGCGCGCGCAAAGGCAACCTACCTTCGTCGATCCCGCCGGTCAGAATGTCAGTATCGGAACGAAGGTCTTCAGGATAAGCCTGCGCGATGGTTGCGCCGCGGCGACGCAAAAATGAAAAATCACCCGCGAAGGTTCTATCTTTCGCGGGTGACCCTTTGTGATCGTTTATCGAAGGGCTGCAGCTGCTTCCAGCACGGCTTGCCGACTTCTTCCGGCAACCCGCGAAATTGCGAGCCTAGGACGCCGCGCCGACATAGGAGTAGCCGATGTAACGCTTGGCATCGATGGGGTCGTATCCGAGCCGTTGCCGCAGCTTCTTGCGCAGCTTGCTGATATGCCCTTCCACGACGCTATCCTCGACATCCTCGCTGTAAATCCCATAGACCGCATCGAAGATCTGCTTCTTGGTCAGGCGGTGGCCTCTCTTCCGAACAAGGTACTCGAGGATATGGCGCTCACGGCGTGGCAGAGCCAAGGGAAGGTTGTCGATCTCCGGATCGCGGCCATCGAAGAAGACCTTGAGCCTCTCGCCATCGTTCTGCGTTTTCTTGCCGGCGGTCGCATTCACGCGCCGCCACACCGCCTCGGAGCGCGCGAGGATTTCCCGCACGTGAACAGGCTTGCGGACAACATCATCGAATTTCGCGGTGAAGAGTTCTAGGGTTTCTTCGAGCGAGCGAACGTCGCTCAGGGCTATGATCGGCGCTTTGGAGTAGCGGCGAATGCTTTCAGCGGAATGGACCCGTTCTTCGAAGGTGCCGAGCACGAAACCCTGAACGGCTTCGAGGTCGGAATCGGAGGCCGTTTCAAGCCAGTCGCTGAATTCATCTGCGTATAAGCCAAGGGAGGATATGCCTTCGCGCTTGAAGCTTGCAACATATCCAGACGTAACCATCTGCCGGTCATCGACGACGATATACATTTTATTCTGCCCCGCCTTAGTAATTAAGTGCGTTTTACGTATTTTTCACGCCGCGAACGAGTCATTTACTGAACGAATCCGCGTTCTGCGACTATGTCCAAGAGATATAATTCGATCTTGTCTCGGACAATACGTAAATAAAGGGAGCGCGCTCGGGGTTATGGTTAATGCCCCTTAATCATCCTTAAACAGTCGTTACGATGGATTTCGAATTCTCGAACGGACGGAACCTCCCACCCAGAGAAATGGCAACCACCTGTCAATGAAAGTGTTTTTCAAAAATCGACGTACCGAGGTTGCAAATTCAGTTGAATGCAAGCCAATTTTGAAATCATGTTACTACGTAGTTTCCGTAGTTTTTGCGTAAGTAGAGACCGCAATTCCTGAACACGTCCGACATCGGGATCGGAGGCGATTTGAGGCGAATCTCACCGACGCCGGACGGGTTTCAGAGCGTCCCTCGGCGCCGTTGGAAATCTTTATCTTATCGGAACCCGCCATATGGAAGCTTAGCCAAGCACGCATTGCTTAGTGCATGATGAAGGTTGCGCGAGGCATGCCTTCACGGACGATGCTCCTGTCGGCTTGGCTCGTACTCGCCGCTAGTCTTTGTTAACTGTAATTCATCGCGGAGCGTCGCAGCTCCTTGACCGCAAACTGACCGGACAGTTATTCGATAATCTGACGATCGTTCAATTCATTGCAGACAATACGTCAGTCAGCACGATGGCACGCCCGTTCGCACGGACCAGCATGACGCTCTGCCATTGGACCGGTATCAAGCCCGGATGTTCTGCAAGCAGCAGATTGAATTTTCTCGAGGCATGATGCCCTTCCTTTGGGCCGGTTGGAATCCGGCATGACCTGAACAACCGGATGATTCCGGGCGGATAATTTTTGAATGATGGAACGTCCTGGTCCCGGCACTCCGCCTCCGTGGAAGGAGGCCGATCGCCTCGCTGCGCTGCAGGATTTCGACATTCTGGATACAGAGCCTGAAGTCGCGTTCGATAGTATTGCGACGATAGCCGCCCAGATCTGCAACGCCCCGGTTGCGTTCATTTCCTTTCTCGATGAGCGGAGACAGTGGTTCAAGGCTAAAGTCGGGCTTGAGATCCCTGAGACGCCCCGAGAGGCGTCGGTCTGCAATCATGCCATCCACTATCCGGGCTTGTTTGTCGTCCCCGACATGACGGCCGATCTGCGCTTCAGAAACAGGCCGGTTGCAGCAGGAAGTCCAGAACCCGCATTTTACGCAGGAATCCCACTGACAACGAAGGATGGGCTGCCGCTCGGTATGCTGTGCGTGCTCGATCATGACGCCCGCCCGCAGGGCTTGAGCAAGCCGCAGGAAGAGGCGCTTGGAGCACTTGCTCAATCCGTCATGTGTCAGCTTGAGTTGAAGCGTGCCAACAGAATGGCTGTCGAGCGGGAGGAGTTCACAAAGCGGCTTCTTGCCAGCTCCGACGACTGGATCACTGTTTTCGACCTCGAGGGCCATCTCCACTTCATGAGCCATAGCGGCATGAGAGCTATGGAGGTGACCGAATTCGGCACCATCGATGGCCGCAAGTGGACCGACCTGTGGGGACACCTCGTACGTGACGAGGCGCAACGCGCGATGGAGGCGGCTATAGCCGGGGGAACGGGCCGCTTCCATGGCCCCCGCACAACGGCAACCGGCGCGCAGAAATGGTGGGACGTGGTCATCACGCCTGTCGTGGGCCGTAACGATGCCGTTCAAGGCCTCCTGTGCATCGCCCGTGATATCACCGGATTCCGTCAGGTCGAGCAGAACCTGCGCAAGAGCGAGAAGCGCCTTCGCACGCTTGTCGATGTCATGCCGCTCTCCTTCACCTCGCCGCAAGTGGTCTGGTTTAGCGACCCCGACGGCGAATTCACATACTGCAACGATGTCTGGTACGAGTATACGGGTCTACACTCAGACATGGAACCGAAGGAAGGATGGGGAGCGATCCTCCAGCCGGATCAGCGTGAGAGGATTCTGACGCTGTGGAAGGGTGCGCTTGGTGCCGGCACCTCCTTCGAAATCGAGATGCCTCTTCGCCGTTCATCCGATGGGATGCATCGCTGGTTCATCGTACGCGGGCAGCCGCTCAGGAACGAACAGGGCCATGTCGAGCAATGGTTCGGCATTGCCATAGATATCCATGAGCGTAAGCAATCGGAACAGGCCTTGAGCGAGAGCGAAAAGCGGCTTCAGCTCGCTTTGAAGGCTGCCCACATGATTGCGTGGGAGTTCAATCCACAGACAGGCACCACGACACGTTCAGAAAACGCCCTTGCTCTCCTCGGAATTCAACCGGGGCCCGACAAGACCTTCATGACAGGCATTCATCCCGAAGATCACGCGAAAGTCGAGGGTTTCCTACAAAGGATTCAATCAACCGGCTCGTACTCCATCGAATGCCGCTATGTGATGCCTGGAGGCGACGTAAAATGGCTACGCTCCCGGGCAGAGCAGGCTGGTCCCGACCGGGTTGTGGGAGTGACATTCGACATCAGCGAGCAGAAAGAGGCGGAGGAGGAAATCTGGCGCTCCGCCAATCATGATTCACTCAGCGGTCTTCCCAATCGCACCCTTTTCCAGCAACGGATTGAGGCTGCTCTCGCACGGGCCCGGGCCAACGGCACGAGTGTCAGCCTGCTGCTGATCGACTTGGATGATTTCAAGGATATCAACGATACCCTCGGGCATGACGCAGGCGATGCTCTGCTGCAGGAGACAGCGCGACGTCTTTCCAGGATGGTCCGCACCTGCGATACTGTGGCACGCATCGGCGGCGACGAATTTGCCGTACTGGTTGTAGAGCCGCTGAAACTCGAGAATGCCACCCGCCTCGGCGCGCTGATTGCAGAGATGCTGCGTCAGCCCTTCACTTACCAGAAGAGGACGCTCGTCAACCGCGTGAGCATCGGCATCGCTGCTTTTCCCGATCATGACGGAACGCCGACAGAGCTGGTCAAGGACGCCGACATTGCGATGTATCAGGCCAAGTCTCAGGGGCGTAATCGGGTCGTCACATATTCGCCCGAGATGCGTAGAGCCATCGAGCAGCGGGTCTCGCTCGGACGAGGTATGCGTGAGGCGATCGCGAATGATGAGATCGTTCCATTCTACCAGCCGAAGGTCAGCCTCACGACCGGAGAGATCGTCGGGCTCGAAGCACTCGCGCGTTGGCGGCATCCTGAGAAGGGCATTCTGACGCCGGCCTTCTTTGGCGCGGTGTTCGAGGATCATGAGATTGCAGCGTCGATCGGCAAAATGCTGACATCGAAGATCGCGGCAGATGTGCGCCAATGGCTCGACGATGATCTTCTCTTCGGCCGCATCGCGATCAATCTGTCGCCGGCTGAGTTCGGGCAATCCGGCTTGGTCGACAGCATGCTGAGAACGCTCGATTGGCTGAAGGTTCCGCCGACCTTCTTCGAGGTGGAGGTTACGGAGACGGTTCTTCTCGGCAGAAACTCGGACAGCGTTTCGTCTGCCCTCACGCAGTTCCGGCAACATGGAGTCCAGATCGCCCTCGACGATTTCGGCACCGGCTATGCCTCGCTGACTCATCTGAAGCAATTCCCGGTAGACCATATCAAGGTCGACCGCAGCTTCGTGCGGGATCTGGAACAGGATTCCGATGATGAAGCCATCATCGCCGCTGTGATAGGCCTCGGGAAAAGCCTGCAGCTTCAGGTGACGGCTGAAGGCGTCGAGACGCATGGGCAAGCAAAGCGCCTGCGCGACCTGGGCTGCGACCATGCCCAAGGCTATCTCTATGCCAAGCCCGTGGCCGCCGCCCAGGTCCCGGAACTCCTCCGCCTCTGGAACGCCATGCTCATCAAACCGCTCCCGACTGTAACACAAGAGCGCGGAGCGGGTGATCTCGCGTCTCCCAAGCAGAAGCAGAGCTTTTAAGGGCGTGAGATCATTCCTCCTCTGTGTTGTACTTTTTTGACACCGACCCGGATCCCGCTCGCTGGAAAATGCTCTAAGGTCCACCACAGGAGGAACTTTCCGATGAGCGTTACGATTTCAGGTTCACGCCTGCAGGCTCAAATATCCGAAACCGGGGCTGAACTCGTGCGGCTTCGGGATGAGCAGGATCGGGACCTCTTGTGGGATGGTAACCCTGCCTTCTGGACGGGCCGCTCTCCCCTCCTTTTCCCCATCGTCGGGCGTGTGAGGAACGACCGCATCCAGGTCAATGGAGCGGAGTACGAACTGCCAAAGCACGGCTTTGCCCGGATCTCCCGGTTCGAGATCGATGAGGCCGGACCGTCCCGGTGCCGTTTTCGCCTTTGTTCCGACCAGACCACGCTCAGGCAATATCCCTTTCCGTTCCAACTCGATATCACCTACGCAATCGAAGGTGCCACGCTGACGATGGAGGTTTCCGTCACCAATACCGGCTCCTCCGTCATGCCGGTCTCGTTCGGATTCCACCCGGCCTTTCGCTGGCCCCTGCCCTATGGGGCGCCGCGTGAAACGCATGAAATCCGCTTCGAGCGCGAAGAACCGGCCCCCATTCGCCGGCCTGTCGATGGCCTGATCAGGCGCAATGCCGAGCCAAGTCTCGTGGAAGGCCGAACGCTTTTGCTGCGCGACAGTCTTTTCGAGACGGATGCTCTTGTCTTCGACCGGCTCGAAAGCCGTTCCGTCGTGTATGGAGCGCCCGGTGGCGGTTCCATCCGCGTCGACTTTCCTGACATGCCGCATCTGGGCATCTGGACCAAGCCGGGAGCTGGCTACATCTGCATCGAGCCCTGGCAAGGGCATGCCGATCCAGAAGACTTTGAAGGCGAGCTGACTGTCAAGCCAGGCGTCGTTATGGTTCAGCCCAGCGAGACACGAAGATTCGCGATGAAGGTCACCGTCAACAGCGCAGACCTGTAAGAGGACTCCCCGTCAAAACCGGACGTCAATGGCTCGTCATGAGCTCGCGGATCTGCTGGACCACATCTTCGCTGGAATAGGGCTTCGGCATGAAGCGCCCTTCATCTGGAATCTGCCCGGAATGTGGTCTGTGATAGGCGGACGAGATCAACAGAGAGATATGCGGCCAGCGTTGCTGAACGCTTTCGGCAAGATCGAGGCCGTTCATGGATCCCGGCATATCGATGTCTGTAAAGAGCACCCGTACATCATCGGAGTAGGCTTCCAGCACGGCAAGGGCCACATCGGCATTGGCGGCTTCCAGCACATGGAAGCCGGCATCCTGCAGATCGTCAGCCGCAGCCATCCGTACCAGGAGTTCATCTTCGACAAGCAGAACGACTGGTGTGTCTTCTGAATAATTGTTCATCATGAGCCATGGAACGAAACTAACTTATGTTAGTTCCTACTGCTCAGGTAGTTTTTTGAGGATGGGGCTGGGCTATGGCGTCGCACAAGTTCAAGGTAGGTGATCAAGTGCGATTGGTTAAGCTTACGAGCACTAATACCGTAGAGGCCTTTCTCAACATGGTGACGACCATCGATGTCACAAGGCCTGAGGACACATGGGAGATCACCCGCCTCCTTCCGGCTGACAGCAACGGCTTTCAGTATCACATCAAGGGAAATCAGAAAGGTCCAGAGCGCCTTGTGCGAGAAGAGCAACTCCGTCCTATCTGACGAAATGGCCCCTACTGAATCCCGATCGCAAGCACCGCCTAGTGACTTCGATATCGGCGATGCCTTCCTTTAAATATCATGGTAACGGCTGGCTCAGCCCGCCTTACGAAGCGGGCTCTCAGCAATCCGATCGGCCACAGGTTGGTTTCGACGGCGTAAGTCGTGCAGTTCCTGTCGAACCGTCTCAAGAATTGGATTGAAAGTCGGTCCGTGCTCCTTCGCAATCTCGACGAGCACATCGATCGCCCGCAACAGACGTTCCTCGGTCACCGGTTCCCACTTGCGTCCTGACCACTTGTCCATCTCAGACCCTCCTCGTGGATCGAGAGAGACACTGGCCCATAGAATCTTGCATCCGAGTTAAAGCCGGCGATCAATATGAGGGCACGCACAGTCGGTAGACTGCCTCCGTTTCCGAGGCTGGGGCTGACATAAGGGCGCTCCAGGGTCGCTTGTGCCCATAAGTGCGTGGAACCGCTGCGTTATTCGGAAGGTTTACGGTTGAACCGGGCTTTTTGTCCGGCAACTGATAAACGAGGCTGTAACCGACTATGGCAGATAATCCGGCTATCCAGCAACCTGGAGCGCGGCAATCCTCCTCATCCTCGACCGTCACGACCATGTGGGCCGTGGTTCTCGGATGGGCTCTCGTGCGTCTCGTCGTTGGTGGAGAGCGCTCCACCCCAACCCAGGTCAGGCGGCCATCGTCGCACCCGACACAGTCCAGGGGGCAGGCACGGAACACCAATTCAGACTTTGCAGAAAAGCAGCATGCTCCACCGCAGGCAGCTGATGAGAAAGGGCGTGGCCGAAGTGCCGATACGCCAACCGAGATCCCGGCACGCGGTTGGAAGGACATCCTGTGGCGCACCTACGAAGAGTTTAACAAAGACCGCGTCATGTCGGTTGCAGCTGGAGTGACCTATTACGCCCTGCTCGCTCTCTTCCCTGCCATCGCAGCTCTAGTCTCGATTTACGGCCTATTCGCCGATCCAGGCACGATCCAGGATCATTTGAATACCCTGTCGGGCGTTCTTCCTGGCGGCGCACTCGATATTATTCGCGAGCAGGTCACCCGGATTGCCTCCCAGGGAAGCGGTAAACTCGGGTTCGGATTCGTCTTCGGCTTGGGGTTGTCGCTCTGGAGCTCCAATGCCGGAATGAAAGCCATCTTCGACGCCCTCAACATCGTCTACGGTGAGGAAGAGAAGCGAAGCTTCATCAAACTGAACGTGCTGTCCCTCTCCTTCACCCTGGGCGCTATTGCATTCATTCTCATCGCTCTCGCCGGAATCATCGTTCTGCCAATTGCCCTTAACTTTATCGGCCTGGGTTCAGGGACTGAGTGGCTGGTGTCTATTGCACGATGGCCGATACTCCTGATCGGCATCGTAGTCGGCCTGTCGCTGATCTATCGTTTCGGACCCAGCCGTGACAAAGCGGAGTGGCGCTGGGTTACACCTGGTGGAATTGTAGCCGCCGTCTTATGGCTTGCCGTCTCCATGCTCTTCTCATGGTATGTCGCGAACTTCGGAAGCTACAATGAGACCTATGGTTCGCTCGGCGCTGTCATCGGATTCATGACGTGGATCTGGCTATCGACGACCGTTGTTTTGCTTGGTGCCGAGATCAATGCAGAGATGGAACATCAGACAGCCAAGGATACGACGGAAGGGGCTCATCAGCCCATGGGGGCTCGCGGCGCGCAGATGGCTGACACGGTTGGCGTGGCAAAGAGCTGAATCGTGCCTGATATGTCATGATAAAGGGCGCTCTCTATAGAGCGCCCCTTGTTTTGCCTGACCTATAATAAGTCCATCAAAAAGCTCTATGAATGAGTCGAGATCCTGTCGGATTGTCTTACTGGCAGAACGAGAACGCGCTGGCCATCGCCAATGCATTGTTTATCTCACGCGTCTTACACCCCGTTTCAGGCCCGGCCAGCCGAGATTGCACCTGCCAAAGTCTCTACTACACGGGCTGCCTTATTGTCCGCGGACTGATCTTCCGCGAACCAAGAAATCGTGGCCTTCAGGCCGGCATCTAGAGATGTGCGAGGCGACCAGCCAATCAGTTTCTTGGCAAGAGAAATATCGGGGCGACGACGGCGTGGGTCGTCGACCGGCAGTGGCCGCGTCACGATGCGAGATGAGGAACTGGTCATAGCCAAGACCTTTTGGGCTAGTTCACCGACAGTGAGTTCAATTGGGTTACCGAGGTTAACCGCACCAGGGAAGGCTTCGTCATAGGCCATGAGACGCATAAAACCATCTACGAGATCGGACACATAGCAGAACGACCGGGTTTGGCTTCCATCTCCATAAACGGTAATGTCGTCACCTGCGAGAGCTTGGCATATAACGTTCGAAACCACGCGTCCATCATCAGCACGCATACGCGGGCCATAGGTATTGAAGATCCGTGCCACTCGGACATCGGCTCGTCCTGAACGGTCGAAATCGAATGTCAGCGTCTCTGCAGCCCGCTTGCCCTCGTCATAGCAAGCGCGTGGACCTGTAGGATTCACATTACCCCAATAACTTTCCGTCTGTGGGTGAACCTCAGGATCGCCATAGATTTCGCTTGTTGAGGCCAGGAAGAAGCGTGCACCTGTCGCCTCAGCAAAGGTGAGAAGGTTGTGTGTGCCGACGACGCTCGTCAGCATGGTATGCTCGGGATCTGCCTGATAATGGGGAGGAGAGGCTGCACAGGCAAGATTGAAAACTTCATCAATCTTCACGCGCTTGGAACGCAACCGGGCCGGCAGTGGCTTGATGATATCGCCATCAATGATATCGAAACGCGGCTCGCGCTCTAGGTGACGAAGATTTTGCTTTCGCCCCGTTAAAAAGTTATCGAGCGCTATTACATGAGCACCATCACTGAGAAGAGCGTCGCAGAGGTGAGATCCGAGGAATCCGGCCCCGCCTGCTACGAGAACATGCTTACTCTTGCCATTCTTCATGAGACGCTCTCCTTCTCAGACCCTCAAAAAGGTCCCAAGGTACAAACCTACTGTGCCCAACATTGAAGCGTGGCATTTGTTCAACGCCATCTTTAGAATGTATTCATAGGATCAGGATTCAACTGCCAAAGCGACTGGCAGTTCCTGATGTCTGCGCCGAATGGCCTCAAGGAGGCCCTGCTCCATCGACGCTGCACGATGAGCGGACGTATGCTCTTTAAGAATTCGATGCCGCGCTCGAGCACCCAAAGCTCCTCTCTGTTCATCAGACCATGTACTGAGTACATCGAGAACATCGTCAGGGGTGCGAGCGAGGAGGATCTCGCGATCCGGCTCCAGAAGCGTTTCAAGCCCTTCCCACGGGTCGGAAATGATCGGCGTTCCACAGGCAGCAGCCTCGAAAAGACGAACGCTCGGGCTGTACCCCGCCCGGATCATGTCGGCGCGCGTGACATTGAGGGTGTAGCGGCTCTGCGCATAGAAGGTCGGATGCTCGTTCGGCGGCACGTGATCGATACGCTCAACATTCTCCGGCCAGTCGATCTCAATTGGGTACTGCGGACCGGCCACCGCGAAGCGCAGATGAGGTGCTGTTCGGGCTGGTTCTATCAGGAGCCGCTCCAGCGTCGGCTGTCGGTCTGGACTGTAAGTGCCCAGATAACTGAGATCCCACCGCTTCTCCCGATCAAGCATCGGATATGCCTCGGGATCGACGGAGCAGTACAGGGCTTTCGCAGCCGGCGAGCCATACCGCTCTATGAGCAGATCAAGAGTCGGTCCGCCGGTAAAGGAGAAGTAGACATCGTAGTCAGGAATCAGGTTCGGCGTGAGATATTCGTAATCGTTCCTCTCCAGTTTCGCGAGTGTCACGGGGGTATCGATGTCATAGAATGCCACAACGCCATTTGCCACCCGCTGAACGTAGCGACCAACATCCACGCCTTGCGGCACATAGGAGCCGACGACAACTGCATCGGCACCTTTGATTGTTTCTCGATACCGCTCAAGATCCGCCAGATTGGAGTATAATTCGAGACGGCAGAAATCAGGATTCTGCAGATCGCGATGGGACGCATACCAAGGCACGTCGCGCTCAAGGAACAGCACATCGTGTCCACGCGCTGCAAAGGCCCTCAATAACGCGCGGAAGGTTGTCGCGTGACCATTGCCCCACGAGGAGGACAGGCTCAACCCCAAAACAACAACGCGAAGCTTCGTCACGCTACGCTCCTTTCGCGCTTCTGGGAGACCTCCTCGCACAGGATGATATCGACCTCTGCGCCACGGCGGGTATAGGTGTGCTCGGCCATGATCCGCGTCCTCGCGGCATCCCCAATGGCCCGAGCTCGCTTGGGTGTCAGAGCTTCGACATGGTCGGCCACGTCCTTGCCATCGCGCGCCACCAAAACCTCCTCTCCTTCCTTCAGGAAAAGTTCCAGGCCGATCCAAGCATCGGTGATCAGGCATGCGCCGGCTCCCGCGGCCTCAAAGACTCGGGTTGCGGGCGAGTAGCCTGTACTCGCCATTGAGTCGCGAGCAATGTTGAGAACGGCCAACGGGCTCGTGTTGAAAGCGTTGTGATCGCGCGTATAGACATGACCGATATGGCGTACGTTCGACGGCATAGCTTTCGTCTCCCAGCCATTGCCACCAATCAGAAAACTACGATTCGGCAGACGCGCAGCTGGCTCCAGGAAGAACTGCTCCACGCGCGCCTCACGATCGGGCAGACGATTGCCGAGAAAGGACAGATCCACCCTGAAACGCTCGTCGGCAGGAACCGGATGGTGGGTCGTCGGATCACAGGCATTGTAGATCGGGATGCAGCGGCGGGCGCCGAATCCCTCATAGGCTTCAATCACCGGCGGACCGCCACCATAGGTGAGGACAAGATCGAGATCCGGCATCACACGATGAAGCGGATGATCGGAGCTCCCGCGCATTTCGGCCAGGGTTGCAGGTGCATCCACGTCCCAGAAGATCCGAACGGCATCGGAACGCGAGGCAGCGACGACCCCTTCCAGCAACTCATTATCGAACACACCGACACCGGAGGCCTTGATTACCACATCGGCCTTTGCTGCCTCGGCCACAACGTTGCGCACGGCTTCGTCCGTCGCAGGGTAGACCTTCACCTCTGCCCAATCCGGGGGATCGATGTCCCGGTGCTTCTGGCGGTCGAAAGCGTCCGGCTCGTAGAACGTGATGCTGTAGCCGCGACGGGCGAGGTCGCTCAGTAGACCGCGATAGTATGTGGCGGCTCCATTCCAATACGAAGACAGAAGGCTGGAGCCGTAGAAGGCGATTTTCATGCCGGCATCTCCGTCGGCGTCGAAACGCCGTAGCTTGAGAGAATGGCGAGAAGTTGATCAACTCGATGAGCACAGGAATGGCGGTTGCGGATGGCGCCGAGACCGTTCTCCGCCAGTGAGCGGCGCAGATCGGGATCATCGCGAACTGCTTTCATGTGGCACTCCATCTGCGTTTCATCTTGGGCGACCAGAAAATCCACTCCGGGATTGAACAAGCCTTCTGAATCGCTCCACGGAGCGGAGATCAGTGGAATGCCGCAGGCAAGAGCTTCAAAAACCCGGATAGTAGGAATGCCGGGAAGTATGTCGACATAGAATCGTCTCGGCACATGCACAGTCGCTACATGTCTTGCAAATACCTCAGGTGCATGAGCATTCGGCAACCAGCCGCGATAAGTCACACGATAGCGGGCAAGGGTTCGAAGCGCGTCTTCGGGATAGCGGACACCATAGATGTCGAGAGGCAACCCGACGGTCTGGGCAGGGCGCAAAAGGAAGTTTTCCAGTTCCGCACTGCGCTCGCCGTCGCCCCAGTTGCCGATCCACACGAGGCCTTTCCGTTCCGGCTCTTGCGCAGGAGGATGGAAGATCCGGGTATCAGCAGCCTCGTGCCAGACATGGACGCGTTCGCCCCAGCCCCAACGGCGATAGACCTCCGCGAGCGTTTCGCCGAAGGCGAGGACGCCGTCATAGCCACTGAGATCGAACTGGCGGATGGCGTTAGGATCGCTCACAGCCCTGTGGTGCGTGTCGTGGAAGAGGAGCGTGAACCGGCCGCCCCGCCGCCGCACCTCCCCGATGGCATCAACCAGCCAGGGATCGTTCCATTCATGCACGATAACGACATCGGCGTCGGCAAGGGCCTCATCGAGGTCAAAGTCGGGATCGAAGACTGTCGAGGACAATTCAGGGTAAAGGCTGCGATAGGCATCGAGACCTGCCTCCCCATGATCACTTAGAAGGTTCTCGAGGCTCCAGGCTCCCTGAGGTTCGTAGGCAAGAACTGCATGCCCACGATGAGCGAGCTCGCGCAAAACTCCGCGCAGGAAATGTGCATTGCCATGGTTCCAACAGGAGGCAAGGGAATGCGTGAAATAGACGAACTTCATGCAACGGCTCCCCTAAGGGATGAACTCAGGGATTTCCGACATAATATAGAATGGTAAGCGTTCAGAACATTCGCACTCATGGCCTCGACGGTGTAAGTATCAGCCCGCTCTCGAGCAGCGCGCCCCAGAGACGTTCGGTTTTCAGGATCCTGCAAAAGATGGTCGATCACCCCAGCAATTGCACTCTCATCGCTGGGATCAACGAAGAGTGCGGCACCCTCCCACAGCTCACGGAAAGTTGGAATGTCAGATAGTACCAAGGCGCATTCCATCTGAGCGGCTTCGAGCACTGCTAGACCGAAGGGCTCATAACGGGCCATCGAAACAAAGATCGGCTTTGCGCTCAGATACTGCGCGATCTCTGCGTCGCCTAACCGACCAAGCGCTCTAGCGTAGGTGGCCTTAACCTTTGTACCGTTCGGCCCCTCCAGAGGCCCGGCAGCAAGAAGCGGAACAGTGAGGTGAGATGCGACCCGATCGATAGCAGCGAAATTCTTTCCCTCATCCCAGAGGCGCCCTGCCGTGAAGACGAGATCTTCAACGGGAACGCTTCTTATGACTGCTCCAGAACGTCTGCCATTTCTAACGATAGCCGGCGCTTGTGCAAGACCATAGGCCTGAACTGTCGCTTGCGCGAATGCGAGTGTTGGCGCCAGGAGTTGGTCGGCTGCCGCATAGCCTCGCGCGACGAGTTCCGTCCGCCAGACGAACTCTTCCGGCAAGGAGCCGCCTTTAACGGCCTGCCACCAGGTTGCGACGCAGGAGTGGCAGACTGCAACGACAGGAACATCGAACGAAGCATGGGCTGCCAGAGCTGGAGAATTGAGATGAAGGAGATCCGGCCGGCTCTGCGCGGCAATGCGGGCAATCGTTTCGCTGGCCTCCTCCACCTCGCGCTCACTCTGAGCCGTCCAATCAAGGGGGAGACCTGTCAGGATGAGCTTTGCTCCCGTGGCTTCGGCTGTTGCCCGTTGATCGGCGGAAGGGGGAGGCCCGAGCACTACGATTGTCGTTCTGACACCATGCGGACGCAGACCCTCAGAGAGATCCAGCGCATATTGCCATACCCCTCCAACTGCATCTGCTGTCATAAGCACATGCAAATCTCTTTTCCAGTCAGGCCATGTCATGGCAGCGCTCCAAGTTATCCAACTTGAAAGCGGAAGGGGCCGTCATGACAGAGCCTCTACATCCTGCAGGCGAGAAGGTGATGAACTTAGACGCGAGAGGCCGCTCTCTTCCTGCAGCCAATCTGCCAGAGTAGCTACCCCCTTGAGCCAAGAGTTCGGTTGCTTCAGCCCAAGCTCCCGAGTTGCGAGGCGAGTATCAGAAACGTAATAGCGCTGGTCTCCAGCACGCCAATCGGCGTAGATCGTCTCGGCCGGACGGCCAATGATTTCCTCAATGTGGGTGATGAGCTGACGCAGGCTGATGGCGTTTTCCGGACCGCCACCAAGGTTGAAAGCTCGCCCCTGAACTGCATCGATACGCTTCCATGCGGCAGCATAAGCAGCGACGGCATCGGAAATATCGAGCACATCACGGACCTGACAACCGTCACCGTAAATTGTAATCGGCTCGCCCTGAAGGGCACGGATCAAGAAATGAGCCACCCAGCCCTGATCCTCGGTCCCCATTTGTCGCTGACCGTAGATGCAACTCATGCGCATGACGCAGGTCGGAATGCCGAAAGAGCGAGCGTAGTCCAGTACGTACTGGTCAGCCGCTCCCTTCGAGCAGCCATAGGGTGTGTGGAAATCCAGAGGTCGATTCTCTCCGATGCCTGCCTTCCTGATCGTAGGATCACACGGTTTGTAGGCATCGTTTGTTTTCTCCAACTCCACATCCGCAAGGTCTCCATAGACCTTGTTGGTGGAGGCAAAGATCAACGGCACCCGCTCGTCTCGTTGTCTGAGCACGTCAAGCACATTCAGAGTACCGCGAATATTTATCTCAAAGTCCTCGCGGGGATCCGCAAGACTAGTCGTCACGGCAACCTGCGCCGCCATGTGAAACACGGCCTGAGCCTCGCGGGCGGCATCAGCGATAGAGGTCTCATCCCGAATATCGCCAATTACAGCAGAAATCTTGCTCGGATGCCGGCTCTTGAGCCATTCGAGGTTGCGGCCGACGCCGGGGCGGAGCAAAGCGTCATAGATCAGAACATCGTGCCCCTCACTGGCAAAATGGTCGGCGAGATTGGAACCAATGAAGCCAGCGCCGCCTGTCACCAGAACGGGACGATGGCGAAGTACGGCTGGCGCAGCAGCCGGTGTGTCTGATGCCTTCATGCCACCAAACCTCGCGCTTCCAGCTCCTTTCGGGCTTCGTTAACGAGATCCTTGGCTTCCTGCTTGGCAACCCATTCGGCAAGTTCCGCCAAGCCTTCCGCGAAATCTTTTCTTGGCTTGTAGCCCAATTCCTGCTGGATCTTACTGATGTCAGCGATGCAATGGCGGATGTCGCCAATGCGCGCCTTTCCGGCAATTTCCGGCGCCATCGGCCGATTCATCGCTTGAGACAGAAGCTCCGCAACTTCAGAGACGGTACGGTCCTGCCCGCTTCCAACGTTGTAAACACCGCCCGGGGCCTCTTCGTGTTCAAGCGCCAGAATGAATGCCTGCGCGACATCCTCCACATGAACGAAATCGCGACGCTGTTGGCCGTCCTCGAAGATCATCGGCGGCTGGCCGTTGTGGAGCCTCGATGCAAAGATGGCGAGAACGCCTGTATAGGGATTGGATAGAGCTTGCCCCGGTCCGTAGGCATTCCAGAGCCGGAGCGCCACACCCTCCATGCCATAGGCGGGGCATAGTGTGAGCGTTAGTCGCTCCTGAACATATTTCGAGAGCGCATAGACCGAGGCGAGCGCGGGTTTCTTCCACTCGGGCGTCGGCGCCGGGATCAAAGGTCGTCCCTGTTCGTCCAACGGATCCCAAGGGTCGCTCTCACTCGCGCGTGCCACGCGCACAACATCCTCTCGGACCCTCCCATCCGGATCCTTATAGAGGCCCTCGCCGTAGATGCTCATGGACGAGGCGACGACCACCCGCTTCACTGGATTGTCAATGAGTTGCTGGAACAACACAGCTGTGCCGTAATCGTTGACGGAGACGTAGCGGTCGACCGCATACATGCTCTGACCAACGCCAACCTCGGCTGCAAGGTGGACTACTTTCGTGGCACCCTTTAGCGCCCGCAGGAGTGCCGCCTCGTCGCGGACATCACCTACGACGACCTCGACGTCCCGGTCGAGCCCATCGGCTTGTGTCCTGTCACCGTGCACCTGCTCGATGAGGCTATCGAGCACACGGACCCTGTGTCCACGCTCCAAGCAGGCACGCGCAACGTAGCGCCCGATAAAGCCTGCACCGCCGGTAATGAGGATCGTATCCGTCACAAGATGTCTCCAGATTGGCTTCTGGCCCAAGCGCCGATGAATCAGGCAGGAGACGACAGCCTATTCCTCATCCGGAAATGTGACGCAGAACATGCACATATTCCAGCTTAGGAGCAGGCTTTTCAGCAGACCTCGCCAAACGAGGACTGCGCCATAGATCTCCCTCACAAGCTTGAGTTTGCGTTCAGGAAACTCCGAGGGATCATCTTTGTTCCTGACTTCGAAGCAGTAGTTTGGGCGCTTGGCTGTGAAGACAAGAGTCACAGGTGCGGAATCTGGGCGGAACAACAAACCTTCTTCAAACGTTGAAGGCCAAGCTTTGGGAGAAGGTTTAGGTCGGATGCCTGCGGCCTGCCGGTGCCTTTTTGCCTGAAAAGAGAGCATCCGTCCGGCCATACATGGGAGATCCGTCATGAGTTCGAGGAAGGTCCGCGTCGGGATCGTGGGCGTCGGCAATTGTGCCTCGTCCTTCGTGCAGGGCCTCTCCTATTACAAAGATGCGAAAGGCAACGAGCCGGTCCCTGGATTGATGAATGTTGAGCTCGGCGGATATCATATCAGTGACGTCGAAGTGTCTGCGGCGTTCGACGTGAACGCTTCAAAGGTGGGGCGCGATGTTGCCGAGGCAATCTTTGCGGAGCCTAACAATACGCAGCGGTTTGCCACGGTCCCGCAGAGTGGGATTATCGTCAACCGGGGCAGGACACTTGACGGACTTGGCAAGTATTTGCGCGAGACGATCGAGGAATCGCCTGACGATGAGGCTGACGTCACTGCGATTCTGCGCCAGTCCAAAACAGACGTCCTCATCTCTTACCTGCCTGTCGGTTCGCAGAAGGCCACCGAGTGGTATGCCGAACGGGCGCTTGAGGCAGGATGCGCTTTCGTGAACTGCATTCCCGTCTTCATTGCCTCGAATCCGGAATGGCATAAGCGGTTTGAGGAACGCGGGCTCCCCATCATCGGCGATGACATCAAGAGCCAGGTGGGAGCCACCATCGTTCACCGCGTGCTTGCCAATCTCTTTCGGGAACGTGGCGTGCGGCTCGATCGCACCTATCAGCTCAATTTTGGCGGCAATACCGATTTCCAGAACATGCTGGAACGGGAGCGTCTCGAGTCGAAGAAGATATCGAAAACACAGGCCGTCTCCAGTCAGCTCGACATTCCCCTGCCCGCAGGCGACATCCATGTGGGGCCGAGCGATCACGTGCCGTGGCTCACCGATCGCAAATGGGCTTACATCCGGCTCGAAGGCACGACCTTCGGCGGCGTGCCGCTGAACATGGAAGTGAAGCTCGAAGTCTGGGACTCCCCGAATTCCGCTGGCATCGTGATCGACGCCGTGCGCTGCGCGAAGCTCGCAATGGATCGCAAGATCGGAGGCGCGCTCACTGGTCCGTCCAGCTATTTCATGAAGTCGCCGCCACAGCAATTCACCGATAACGAAGCCCGCGATAGAACAATCCGCTTCATCAATGGTGATGAAGATTAGGGCGCAGGAGGGTCAAGGTGACCACCACGTTCTTTCTCGTTCGCCACGCAGCCCATGATCGCGTCGGCACCATTCTTTGCGGACGCATGGCGGGAGTGTGTCTCGGCTCAGTCGGGAAAGTCCAAGCAGAACGCCTGGCTCATCGCTTTGCCAACGAGAACGTGACCTGTATCTGCACAAGCCCTCTTGAACGAGCGATGGAGACGGCACAGCCCATCGCACGGCGCCTTGGGCAACCTGTTCAGGTTTGCGACGCCATCAACGAAATCAACTTTGGAAGATGGACCGGAGCAAGCTTCAAAGCATTGAATGAAAATCCGCTTTGGGCATCCTGGAATAGATCGCGCAGCACCAGTCGCCCCCCTAAGGGAGAGACGATGCGGGAGGCTCAAGGGCGCATTGTCGGAGCCATGGAACAGTTGCGCAGCCTTCACGCGGAGCGTTCGGTTATCCTCGTGAGCCACAGCGATGTGATCAAGGCGGCCCTCCTCTATCACCTCGGCATGCCGATCGATGCATACGGCCGCCTTGAGATAGAGCCTGCCTCGATCTCCACGCTCGTCGTGGGCGAGTGGGGGTCGAAGATTCTACGGTTGAACGAAGTGGTGGCCGCATGAAGATCGTCATATTCGGCCTGACCATCTCCTCATCTTGGGGCAACGGCCACGCTACGCTCTGGCGCGGCTTGTGCCGAGCGCTCGCAAGACGGGGGCATAGGGTTGTGTTCTTCGAGAAGGATGTGCCCTACTACGCTGCCAACCGGGACCTTTTGGAACTTCCGGGCTGCGATCTCATCCTCTACGAGGATTGGGACGGCATTCGCCTTCAGGCTGAGACAGAATTCAAGAACGCAGACGTCGCCATGCTGACGTCTTATTGTCCAGACGGCATCGCCGCTGGCGATCTCCTGCTGACTATAGCGCGCGGCACACGTGTTTTCTACGATCTCGACACTCCGGTAACCTTCTCGCGTCTGGATGCAGGCGAGCCGATCAGCTACATCGGCCCCCATGGGCTTGGCGATTTTGACTTGGTCTTAAGTTACACAGGAGGCCAAGCCCTTGGAAAGCTACAGGCTGAACTTGGGGCAAGACGCGTTGCTCCCCTTTATGGGCATGTGGATCCGGATGTGCATCGCCCAGTGTCATCCATCAATCATTATGTCTCCGACCTCTCCTATCTTGGCACCTATGCGGCGGATCGCCAGGAGGCCTTGCAGCGCCTGTTCATCGACCCGGCTGGCTTCCGGCAAAACCAGCGCTTCCTCATCGGCGGAGCACAATATCCGGACACCTTCCCCTGGCAGCCCAACATTCATTTTGTGCGGCACCTTCCTCCACCAGAGCACCCTGCCTTCTACTCGTCCTCACGCCTGACGCTCAACATCACGCGGCAGGCCATGGCCGGGATGGGCTGGTGCCCCTCCGGGCGCCTGTTCGAGGCAGCAGCTTGCGGGGTGCCCATTCTCTCCGACTGTTGGGAGGGCCTCGACAGCTTCTTCGAGCCTGGCAGGGAGATCCTGATTGCGCGAGATACAGAAGATGTTGTCACAGCTCTCGACCTCACGGATGTCGAGTTAAATCGTATTGCCAGGGCAGGCCGGGAGAGGGTGCTCGGAGAGCATACGGCGGCACACAGAGCGAAGCAGCTTGAGATCTTGCTCGAAGGCTCCAGTTCCCTTGCGCGGTCGACCGGCGGCCCCACTGCAATCATGGAGGCCTGATCATGTGGGGGATCATACCCGCGGCAGGGATCGGCAGCCGCATCCAGCCACTGGCGTTCTCGAAGGAGCTTCTGCCCGTGGGAAGCCGTCTCGACGATGGCATCGAGCGCCCCTGCGCCGTCAGTGAGTACCTTGTCGAGCGCATGATTCATGGTGGAGCGGATAAGATCTGCTTCGTCATTTCACCTGGCAAGTCCGACATCATGGAATATTATGGAGCAAGCTACGGAAATGCGTTCATCGCCTATGTGGTCCAGCCGCAAGCTCGTGGCTTGTGTGATGCAATCTTCCAGGCGTCTCCGCTCATTTCCGCCGACGAAAGCGTGATCGTCGGCCTTCCTGACACGGTGTGGTTCCCTGAGAAAGCGCTGGCGGAATTGCCGGAAGATTCTCTCTCGTTCCTTCTCTTTCCGGTGGACAACCCGGAGGTCTTCGACGCAGTTCTCCTGGACGAAACGATGCAGGTCCAGGAGATCCAGGTGAAGCAGCCGGATGCCGCCTCACGCTGGATCTGGGGTGCCTTCAAGATGCCAAGCCATGTTCTGGAAGCGCTCCGTCAGCTTTGGATTTCGCGCAATCGCGAGGATGAATATCTCGGCACCCTCGTGAACGCCTATCTGGCGAAGGGGGGCAAGGCTATCGGTGTGAAGGCAGGTGAATCCTATGTCGATGTTGGAACCTTGCATGGCTACCGCGCCGCCATCGGATTGCTGAGTGAAGCGGCCCAGCACGACACCATCTCGGGCGCCCGCGTTGCCCTCGGCTGGCCGGCGGGTCGTCTGCCACGCGGACTTCATGACTTGAACAGGGAGTAATCGCCACGATGAATGCCGTCGATCCCACGCCGCCTGACGAAATCCGCCGGAAAGCCGAAGCGCTAGGGCCCTGGTTTCACAACATCGAGCTGAAGAATGGTGTCTGGACCGCTCCCAACCATTTCCTCGGCAATTATCCCGCCGTCAAGTGGCAGCAATTTGCCGACGCGATTCCGCAGGATCTGACCGGTAAAAGCGTGCTCGACATTGGCTGCAATGGCGGCTTCTATTCCATGGAAATGAAGAAGCGCGGCGCGGAGCGTGTGCTCGGTGTCGACTTCGACGAAGCCTATCTCGCTCAGGCCCGTTTCGCTGCGCAGACGATGGGCTACGACATCGAGTTCCGCAAACTCTCTGTCTATGATTCAGGGCAGCTCGGCGAGCGCTTCGACGTCGTGCTCTTCATGGGCGTTCTCTACCACCTGCGCCATCCACTGCTAGCACTTGACCTCATTCACGAGCATGTGGCCAAGGATCTGCTCGTATTCCAGTCGATGCAGCGGGGATCGGCTGACGTCATGTCTGTCGAGGAGAACTATACCTTCTGGCAGACAGATCACTTCGACGATCCGCGGTATCCGAAGATGCACTTCATCGAACATCGCTATGCCGATGATCCCACGAACTGGTGGGCACCGAACGCTGCGTGCGTCGAGGCCATGCTCCGCAGCGCCGGGTTCGAGATCGTCCGGCATCCTGAAGCCGAAGTTTACATCTGCCGCCGTGTCGATGCCCCACCTGGGGCGGGTGCCGTCTATCCGGCCCAAGGGAGAAATGCATGATCGAAGCTGCAATGATCTGGAACGAGCCCAACAACAAGTCCCATTGGGACCCGGAAATCGATCCGGATTGGAAGCTCTTCTCCGAGATGGCGATTGCCGCAGGTCAGGCGATCAAGGCCGAGAATTCCAATCTGCCGCGCGTGCTCGGCGGCATCTCGCCCATCGATCCAGGCTTCATCAAGAAGCTGGAAGGCCATGGTGCCATGGCTCACTTGGATGTCGTGGCCGTCCACGGGTTCCCACTCGACTGGAATCTGTGGCAGATCCACGAATGGCCTGCGAAGATCGATGAGATTCGCGCGGTAACGGACAAGCCCATCTGGGTGAGTGAGGTCGGCATCTCGACCTTCGGTGCCGAGGAGGTTCAGGTCTGGGGCCTGAATCGGACTGCCGAACTCCTGATCGGCAAGGTGCCGAAGATCCATTGGTACAGCCTGTACGATCTTCCCCGCTCCTGGGAGGCAACGACACGCCACAGGGAGGCCGAAGGCTCATCCTATTACAGGCATTTCTACATGGGCCTTCTGCGCGAGGACGGCATGCCGAAGCCTGCTCTCGAGGAATTCGCGAAACACACGCCCCAGATGGGTCTGTGCCAGTGGTTCCACTATGAAGACCACCGCCTCGACGATGCGGTCGCCTGGATGAAGCGCCTGGGCGTGAGATACCTGCGCACCGGCCTATCCTGGGCCGACAGCTTCCGCCCGAATGCGCTGGACTGGTTCGACCGTCAGATGGAAGCGCTTGCGGATTTCGATGTGACGGTGACCTTCTGCTTTACGCCGGAGCATCGTGGAATTGCGCCCCATCACACTAGCGCACCACAGGCGAAGGAAGAATTTGCGGAATTCTGCGCCAGCATGATCCGACGCTATGCACCCTCAAGCCAGACTGCCCGGCCGGACAAGGTATTGGAAATTCTCTGAGCCTGTATCAAGCGGCACCCATAAGAAAGGCGGCTGAACCCAGGCTCAGCCGCCTCAGCGTTTCTAGAGCAACGGCAGTTCTGACGGAGTCCTTGGGGCTATGCGGCGCGGCGGCTTCGTGATTCACTTGTCTCAGCCCTCTTTCTGGGAGGAGATGAGCGATGACCAAGTCCTACTCGCTGGATCTGCGCCGCCGAGTGGCGCGCTTTGTCGAGGCGGGGCATTCCTGTCACGCGGCCGCCCGCCAC
>NZ_JAHAMK010000005.1:879-183244 GCF_018383585.1 Microvirga sp. 3-52 | reverse complement strand
CGGCTCAAGGCAAAAGCCCCACGTAGCCTTGAAGCCTTGGAGGCAGAGCTCAAACCAGCCCTCGACACCATCAGCGCAAAGGATGCTCAAGGCTGGATCAGGCATGCCGGCTATGCTCTACACTGAGACCAAAAGCGCTTTAGGACGATCAGCCACTAAGCATTCCCGGCGCCATCTGCAGCGCCGGGCGTATTGGGCGGTGAGCCTTCCACGGCTGCGCTGGCCTGCGCCAGCGCAGCCGAGAGAAGCGGCGTAACCAGGCCGGCGACGATCCTGCGCATCAAGCGTCCCATCAGGTCTTGGGCAGGGCATAGGCGATCACATAATCGCCAGCCTTGGTCCCGAGCGAGCCATGACCGCCCGCCACCACGAGCAGATATTGCCGCCCATCCGCACCGGTATAGGTCATCGGCGTCGCCTGTCCGCCAGCGGGAAGCCGCGCTTCCCAGAGCTGGTTTCCGTTCGAGACATCGTAGGCGCGCACGAAGTAATCGATCGTGCCGGACAGGAACGCGACGCCGCTTGCGGTCATCATCGGCCCGCCGAGATTGGGTACGCCCATGGGCAAGGGCAGCGGGATCGGCGAGGCATCGCGCACCGTGCCGTTCTTGTGCTTCCACAGGATCTTGCCGGTGGTGAGATCGGCCGCCGCCACATAGCCCCAGGGCGGCGCCTGGCAGGGGACGCCGAGCGCGGAGGTGAAGGCGGATAGCTTCACGGCGAACGGCGCACCGAAGTTCTCATTGAGCGCTGGCAGGCTGCTCTCGGGCCGATTCTCGCCCTGGACATAGAGGGTCTTGTCGTCCTGGCGCGGTACGAGTTGCGACACGAAGGCGATGTAGGTCGGGGTCGTGAATGCGATCTGCCGCTCCGGATCGACCGCGACGCTGCCCCAGTTGAACACGCCGAAATTGCCGGGATAGACCAACGTGCCTTCAAGCGAGGGCGGGGTGTAGCGGCCCTCGTAGCGCAGCTTCTTGAACGCGATGCGGCAGGCGAGCTGGTCGAACAGCGTCGCGCCCCACATGTCGCGCTCGGTGAGCGGCGGCGGGTCGAAGGACAGGGCGGAGACGGGCTGCGTCGGGGACGTGCGGTCGCCCGGTGCCGCACCCTGCGGCGCGGGCTTCTCCGTCACCGGCAGGACAGGCTGTCCCGTGCGCCGATCCAGCACGTAGAGCTCGCCCTGCTTGGTCGGCTGCACGAGAGCCGGCACGGTCTGGCCGCCGATATTCAGGTCGATGAGGCTCGGCTGGGAGGGAACGTCGTAATCCCACAGATCGTGATGCACGGTCTGGAAGACCCAGCGCATTTGCCCGGTCGCGATGTCGAGAGCCACGACGGAGGAGGAGAAACGGTCCACATTGGCACTGCGGTTGCCGCCCCACTGATCCGGCGGCTGGTTGCCGAGCGGGATGTAGATCAGCCCCAAGGCTTCATCGACGCTGGAGATCGACCACGAGTTGGGCGAGTTCGGCACGTAGGTTTCGCCCGGCGCCAGCGGCGTCGTGACATCCGGCCTGCCCGAATCCCAGTTCCACACCAGCGCGCCGGTGTTCACGTCGAAGGCGCGGATGACGCCGGACTGCTCGCTGGTCGACACGTTGTCGAGCACGGTGCCGCCGACGATGATGAGGTTTCTCGCGATGGCGGGCGGCGAGGTGGAGTAATAGGCGCCCGGCTTCACATTGGGCATGTTGGCCCAGAGATTGATCTGCCCCGTGCCGCCGCCGAAGGCGGTGCAGACGGCGCCGTTCTCCGGGTTCAGGGCGATCAGGCGCCCGTCGGCGGTGGGCATGAAGAGCTTGGTCGGGCAATTGTCGGACGTCTGCCGCTCGCTCGCCGCTACCGGTAGGTCCGGAACAGACGAAGCCGTTGCGACAGGTGCGGGTGCAGGCGCTGCCGCGGCTGCGCCATTGCCGTGATAATAGGACAGGCCCCGGCAGGTCAGATGCTGCAGGGCGAGTTCGCCGCGGATCTTCGGATCGTAGCGCCAGACTTCCTTGCCGGTCGTGTCGTCGAGCGCGATGATCGATTGATGCGGCGTGCACAGGTACAGCCGGTTACCGAACTTGAGCGGCGTCACCTGAAACGTGGTCTCCTCCGGATCGCCGGGGCGCCCGCGCACGTCGCCGGTGCGGTAGGTCCAGGCTTCCTGGAGGTTGGCGACGTTCTCGGGCGTGATCTGGTTGAGCGGCGAGTAGCGCTGGCCGAAAGCCGTGCGCCCATAGGCATGCCATTCACCGGGCGGAACGCCGAGCAGATCGTCGGGTACGTCCGCGCGGACCCCCGGGGCCGTGCCGTCGATCCGCGTGGGATCGATGAACCAAGAGGCCACGGCGACCGCGAGCGCGATGGCCAGGATTGCGGTCAGCGGCAGACCTGCGCCCCGGAAGGCCGAGACGCGCCGCACCGTCGCATTGCGATCCGACGGCGAAGCGGGCGGCCGATCATCGAGTCTGCGCGTCACCCAGGGCGTGAGCAGCAGAAGGCCGATGAGGAACACCACGTCGCCGCGCGCCGCGAGCGGCCACCAGTGGAGGCCGACCTCCCATAGGGCCCAGCCGAGCGTGCCGGCGACGACGAGCGCGTAAACCCATAAGGCTGCTGGCTTCTGCGCGAGGAGAAGGATGCCCGTGAGGAGAAAGCCGACGGCCGCAATCGCATAGAACCAGGAGCCGCCGAGCATGATCAGCCATACGCCGCCGATGGCGAGAGCCACTCCGATCAGAAGCGTGAGAATGGTGGTGACGATGAGAACGGGGCTGCGTTCCGGGCCAGGCATGAATCCACTCCTCCGGACATTCGGCTTCCAACGCCAAGGGAAGGGAAATGTTTCACAGGAGTGTGACGCCAAGGGAGCTGCACTGCAGCCCTGCTATGCTTCCTTCACATTCGTGCCCCAGCGCCGGTGCAGGAAGCGCTCCCAGGGGGAGAACAGCAGCCGGTCGACGAGGAGACCGATCACCACGATGACGATCATGATGCCGATCACCTGCTCCATGGCGTTCAACTCGCGTCCGTAATGCAGCAGGTGGCCGAGGCCGAAGCCGGTGAGGATCGTCACATAGATTTCCGCCGCCATCAGGGAGCGCCACGCGAAGGCCCAGCCCTGCTTCATGCCGCTGACCAGGAAGGGAAGCGAGGCGGGCAGGATGACCCGGGTCCATTTATGAAAGCCCTCCGATCCCATGGTGCGTGCCGCGCGCGCATAAATGGGCGGGATGTTGCGCGCGCCGTGATCGGTGGCGAGGATGACAGACCACACGGTGCCCATGACCACGACGAACAGCATCGCGCCTTCCGTCTGCCCGAACCAGACGAGGGCGAGCGGCACCCAGCACACGCTCGGCAATGTCTGGAAGCCGAGAGCCAGTGCTCCGATGGTGTCTTCGAAAACCCGCGACGTGCTGGTCAGCAGGCCGAGCGGCAGGCCGACGAGGACGCCCGCGGCGTAGCCGACCAGGAGCCGCTTGAGCGTCACCCAGGTGGATTCGAGAAGCGTGCCGTCGAGCAGCGCACTCCAGATGTATTCGCCGACGAAGATGGGCGAGGGAAGAAGAACGATGGACCAGCGGCCGCTGCGCACGGCGAGCTCCCACAGGCCGATCAGCACAGCGAAGAAGAGAAGGGCGACAGCCGTGCGTTTCATTCGAACACCGCCCCTTTCAACGTTCCCTTGAGAGCGGCGGCAACCTTCGACGTATAGCCGGCCAGATCCGGACTGTTGATATCGCGCGGACGAGACAGTTTGATCTCGAAGATTTCCGAAATACGTCCGGGCGAGGGCGACATGAGCACGACGCGATCTCCCAGGCACACCGCCTCGCGCACGTTGTGCGTGACGAAGATGATGGTCTTGCGGCTTTCCATCCAGATGCGCTGGATGTCATCGTAGAGCTGATCGCGGGTGAGTGCATCGAGCGCCGCGAACGGCTCGTCCATGAGCAGTACCTGCGGATCGGGCGCGAGTGCGCGCGCCAGCGCAACCCGCTGCTTCATGCCGCCCGAGAGCTCGTGCACATGCGCGCGCTTGAATTTCTCGAGGCCGACGAGGTGCAGGAAGTGATCGGCGATGTCCCTGCGCTCCGCATGGGTCAGATCCGGCCGCAGTTTCAGCCCGAACATCACGTTGCCGAAGGCGTCGAGCCAGGGAAACAGCGCGGATTCCTGGAACATGACGAGGCGTTGCCGGCCAGGACCTTGCACGAGCTTGCCGTCGGCGAGCACCCGGCCCGAATCCGGCATTGTGAGCCCCGCCATGATGTCGAGAAGAGTGGACTTGCCGCATCCGCTGGGGCCGATCAGGCAGACGAATTCACCCTCTGCGACGGTAAGCGAAACATTATCCAGCGCCTGCACTGTGGCACGCGACGACGTGAAGCGCTTGGAGACGTTCTCCACGAGGAGCTTCGCAGGCGTGGCCGTGATGGAGTCCGGCTGGGATACCTCCATCAAGGCGCCTCGATCAGACGGGACAGATCGGGCGTATCGCGCAGGAAGCCGACCTTCTGAGCGCTGGTCACGAAGGATTGGAAAGCTTCGCGCGACGTGTCCGGCGTGATCGCCATGCGGCTCCAGGCACGGGCGACGAGCTCGGGCGGCATGTCGAGGCGGAAGGAGGCCTGAAGCTCGTCGCGGGCCATGCGCTGGGCCTCGTCCGGGTTCTTCCGAATCCAGTCGGTGAGTTCGCGATGGGCTGCCACGAAGCGCTTGGCGAGATCGCGGTTCTTCTCCAGGAAGCCGGCGCTCGACACGAGGATCGTCGTGATGGCGTCCTTCTCCTCGACCAGCACCTTGCCGCCGGCCTCGGATTCCAGCCGCGAGACCCAGGGCTCGACGGTCCAGACCGCGTCGAGCTGCTTGCTCTGGAAGAGGGAGAGCTGATCGGGATTGCTGGTGGGCACCACATGTGCGTCGCCGCCGGTCTGCGTGATGCGCAATCCGCCTGCGACGAACCAGGCTCGGGCCGCCACATCCTGCGTATTGCCGAATTGCGGGGTGGCGATGCGCTTGCCTTTGAAGTCGGTGGGCTTGGAGAGGGTCGAATCTCCCTGCACGACCAGGGCCGAGCCGCCGTTCACGGCGCCGCCGATCACCCGGACCTCGGCACCGCGGGAGCGGGCATAGGCGTTGAGCGCCGGGTTGGGGCCGACATAGGTCAGGTCCAGGGAGTTGGCGAAAATCGCCTCCATGGCGCTCGGACCGGCATTATAGGCGTACCACTCGATCTTCACACCCGGCCCGAGCCGCTCCCCAAGCCAGTTCCGTCCCTGCCGCTCGAAGGCGCGGGCCACCAGGGCCTGCACATGGGTGATGTTGGGGAAATGCCCGACCCTGACGGTCGTGCTCTGCTGAGCAAGCGTCGGGGCGTGAGCCGCAACGAGTGTCAACGCCGACAAGAGAACTAGCCGCCATCCGTACCGCATCGGGATCTCCAGTGACATCGGATCAAGGCTAGGGGGTCCCGGCTGAAGGTCAATGGGACGGCGCCGACGGACGGTGCTCGGCATAGCTTCCTTTCCGATCTTAGGACAAAATGCCTGCATCATTGTCCTGTCAGGACGAAACCGTTGGTTTTTCAACAAAAAACCTGCGCTCAGCAGGAAATCTTAACCACCCGGTAACCATAATGGGCGCCGAATAAGCTGCATCACGTAGCGTAAGAAATCCGCGACAGCCTGAACCGCCTCCGCTCTCCGAACATGTTCTGCGGTCCTCCGGGGAACCTGCTGGTGATGCCGTCGCAGGAGCAGCATTGTAGGGTGAGGAGAACCAAGGATGGCGAAAGTACTTGTCGTAACATCGGGCAAGGGCGGTGTCGGAAAGACCACCTCGACGGCGGCCCTGGGCGCGGCTCTGGCACAGAGCGGCCAGAAGGTGGCCATGATCGACTTCGACGTCGGCCTGCGCAATCTCGATCTCATCATGGGCGCGGAGCGCCGGGTGGTGTTCGACCTGATCAACGTGATCAAGGGCGACGCGAAGCTCGAACAGGCGCTCATCCGCGACAAGCGTCTCGAGACCCTGTCCCTGCTGCCGGCCTCCCAGACCCGCGACAAGGACAACCTCACCGATGAAGGCGTCGAGCGCGTCATCAACGGCCTGCGTGAAAAGTTCGACTGGATCATCTGCGACAGCCCGGCCGGCATCGAGCGTGGCGCGACGCTCGCCATGCGTCATGCGGATGTCGCCGTCGTCGTGACGAATCCGGAAGTCTCCTCCATCCGCGATTCCGACCGCATCATCGGCCTGCTCGATTCCAAGACCGAAAAGGCGGAGAAGGGCGAGCAGGTGGAAAAGCATCTCCTTCTCACGCGCTACGACCCCGCACGCGCTCAGCGCGGAGAGATCCTCAAAGTCGAGGACGTGCTGGAAATCCTCTCGATTCCGCTTCTCGCCATCATTCCCGAAAGCACGGAAGTACTGCGCTCGTCGAACCTCGGCGCGCCAGTCACGCTTGGCAGCCCGAACTCCGCACCGGCCCGGGCCTATCTCGAAGCTGTGCGCAAGCTTCAGGGCGAGACGATCGTCGAGGTTCAAAAGCAGCGCGGCCTGTTCAGCAAACTCTTCTCACGGAGGGCCGCATGAGCCTGTTCAATTTCTTCAAGCGCAACACGTCCGCACCCGTCGCCCGCGAACGGCTACAGGTTCTGCTCGCCCATGAGCGCACTATCGTCGGGAGCGGTGAGTCCGATCTCGTTGCGATCCTGCGCGAGGAGATCATGGCCGTGATCGCCAAGCACATGGCGGTGCCGCAGGACAACGTGCAGATCAAGATGGACCGCGGCGCCTCGGTATCGACCCTGGAGGTCGACATCGAGATCCCGACCTCCATCGCAGCCGGCATGCGCCCGGCCNCGTGCAGATCAAGATGGACCGCGGCGCCTCGGTATCGACCCTGGAGGTCGACATCGAGATCCCGACCTCCATCGCAGCCGGCATGCGCCCGGCCGCATGATGATGAAAGCGTCCTGACGCGGCGTGTCATTCCAGCGGAACGACACGCCGCTTCAGCGGCACGCTGCGTCGCTGTGCATGTTTGCTGTACGTCTGCCTTGAGCCGCCCGGTTGTCCGCTCCGAATGGTGCTCTAGCTTTGCTTGAGTTCCGTTTCTCACGGGAGGGCCTGATGGGTGATGCTTCTTGGCCTGAACTGTCCTATCCCGCCTGGCGGGACACGGCAGCGACCCTGCAACTCTGGACACAGATCGTCGGCAAGATCCGGCTCGCGCTCTCGCCCTGGCTCAATCACGGCTGGCACGTGCCGCTCTATGTCAGCGCGCGAGGATTGTGCACATCGCCCATTCCCGTCGGCCATGAGATCCTGGAACTCGAGTTCGACTTCATCTCCCACCTCCTGCGCGTGCGCACGAGCAGCGGAGAGGAACGGGAACTGCCGCTGCAGCCGCAAAGCGTCGCGGACTTCTATTCGCGGATCCTCGCGATCCTGAAAGACATCCGCATCGAGGTTGTCATCAACGAGATGCCGAACGAGGTGGCGGATCCCGTCCGCTTCTCCGAGGATCGGGTTCATGCCTCTTACGACCGCGATGCGGCGCATCGCTTCTGGCGGGCGCTTGTGCAGGTGGACCGGGTGTTCAAGCTCTTCCGCACCGGGTTTCTCGGCAAATCCTCGCCGGTACATTTCTTCTGGGGCAGTTTCGACCTTGCCGTGACGCGGTTTTCCGGACGCAGCGCTCCGCTCCACCCCGGCGGCGTGCCCGGCCTGCCGGACCCGGTCACCCGCGAGGCCTATTCGCACGAGGTCTCGAGCGCCGGCTTCTGGCCTGGCGGCGATGCCTTCCCGCAGCCGGCCTTCTACTCCTATGCCTATCCCGAGCCGCCGGGTTTTCGCGATGCGACGGTGACGCCGGGCACATCCTTCGACGTCACGCTCGGCGAGTTCATCCTGCCCTATGACACGGTGCGCGAGGCCGAGGATCCCGATGCGCTGGTGCTGGACTTCCTCGTCACGACCTACCATGCCGCGGCCGATGCGGGCGGCTGGGATCGCGCCGCGCTCGAATGCCCGATCGGCGCGCTCGCGCAGGTGAGAACGCTGTGAAAGCGCATCTTCCGAAAGGTGATGATGTTGCCGGCCGCCTTCATCGTCCCTCGAAAGATGTAGATACCTAGCCGAAATTCCCGTTGAAGCCGCTTTGCGTGCACGGATTGCCACGCCTGCGCCACATACGCTGTCTAGCCCTAAGGCCAGACCAAGGCTCCGTCGTCGATTGAATGTGCGAGGATCCCATGCAGGTTGGCGATTTGTCTCGAACCCAAACGCCCCGCGAACCGCACGATAACGCGGCCTTCCAGGCCATCCGCGTTCTGCTCGTGATTGCACTCATGAGCGCCGGGTGGCTGGCCCTGTGGCGGTTCCAGGGAAGCGGCCCCGCCTCGGAAGGGATGGTGGCTGCAGCCCCGCCGCAGACGATTGCCGTCGAATCGCGAACTGCAGCTCCACCCGATCGGACCGATCGCGTTCAGATTGCCAATGCGGATCCATCCGTGCCGATTGCGCTGCCCATGAAGCGGCCGGCCCTCGCTCCTCCGCCCATGGCGGAAGAGGAGGAGACAGACCAAGCCTCCCTCGAGGCCGTCATGGATCCTGCTTCCATCGGGCTCTCTCACGATCATTCCCTTGCGGTCCTGAAACAGTTCGAGGCCGTCGTCCGGCAGCCGTCCAAGAGCAAGCCCGCCAAGCCGCTGCCTGCTGCGCCCACCGACATGACCATGACGGGTACCGTGACCCAGCAGGCGAGCCTCGCGGATTCTTATGTTCCTGCCGGCGGCTCCGCTGAAAGCCTCGTCGATCTCAACAAGAGCTCCATCGAAGAACTCAACAAATTGAAGGGTGCCGGCTCGCTCGGCCGCGCCATCGTCAGGGGGCGCCCGTATAAGTCGGTGGAGGATCTGGTGAAGAAGCGTGTGGTGCGCCGCACCGCCTTCGAGCGGATCAAGGATCAGGTCACCGTGCAGTAGGGGCTGCGATCTTCCGACGGCAAGCGCGCGACCGGCTTGCCATGCTGCGGAAAAAGGTGCTAAGCAGGTCGCATCTGACAGGGGTGCTCCGTATCGCCGGGGCTGAGATGACGACGCGAAGTCGTTGGACCCTCAAGCTGATCTGGGTAATGCCAGCGGAGCGAGGTGACGATGTTTTCCGGCGCACAGATTTCCCTCTACCCGATGACCGACGATTTCGTCGATGTCATCCTCGGTGCCATCGGGGCGCTTGAGCCTTACCGTTCCAACTTCAGGATCGAGACGGACGACATCTCGACGCTGATCGTCGGTCCGCCCGAGCAGATCTTTCCCGCCATGCGCGATCTGTTTCTCGCAGCATCGCGCCGCGGCGTTCACTGCGTGCTCGCCGCAACCGTCTCGCGCGGCTGTCCGGGTGAGCCCGACGATCCGATCTGCACGCCGGTCGCCGGCTCGAACCACGATCAACCGCTCCAGGCGCGCATTGTCGCCGCCGTGGGGCATGTGGAGGCGACTCCCAGAACCGGGCAGGTCGTGGCCGCGCAATTCTCGCTCTATCCGCTCGGCAGCGGACATCACATGGACGAGATCTACGGCTGCATCGACTTTCTGAAGGCATCCGGCGTCTTCGACCGCTCGAAGAATTTCTGCACCAAGCTGCGCGGCGACGCGGGCCCGGTCTTCGCCACGTTGAGCGAAGCCTTCCTGCGCTTCGGCGCGCCGCAGGGCCATGTGGCGCTTGATCTCAAGGTCTCGGCGAACAGTCCGAGCAAAGCGTAATTTTCCGCAACAACTCGTCGTACAACAAGGAGGTCGTCATGTCCGTGTCCCGTGGCTGGACATTGAGGGAAATCCTCATCGTCACCGTGATCGGCGCGGTGTTCGCCGTGCTCTATCTCGGCTGGGTGCAAGTGTGGCTGATCGCGCAGGCGGTCTTCGGTCCCCTGACGATGGACGTGGTGATGGGTTTCTGGTTCGTCGCCTCGATGGTGGCCGCCGCCGTCATCCGCAAGCCCGGCGCCGCCTTCGCGGCCGAAGTGCTGGCCGCAGCGGTGCAGGTGCTGCTGGGAAGCCCCGCCGGCTTGCTGCTCGTGGTCAGCGGCATCATCCAGGGCGCGGGCGCGGAAGCGGTCTTCGCAGCAACGCGCTGGCGCAATTATTCGCTGCCGGTGCTGATGGCGGCGGGCGTGGGCGCGGCGATCTTCTCCTATATCTACACCTGGATCCGGTTCGATTACGGCGCGCTGCAGCCGACCCTGCTCGTCGCCATGTTCGTGCTGCGGACTTTGAGCGGCGCGCTGCTCGGCGGATGGCTTGCTCACATCATCGTGCAGGCGCTCTACAGGACGGGCGCGCTCGCGGGCCTTGCGATCGATGTCGAGAAGCGCTCCGCTGCTGCTTGAGCCCGCCGCGGAGTGGCGCGGAGTCGAGGTTCTCTATCCCTTCGCGGGGCGTCCTGCGGTCGGGCCCGTGGACCTGTCGATCAGGCCTGGCGAGCGGGTTCTCCTGCTCGGGCCGTCGGGCTCCGGAAAATCCACGCTTCTGCTGACGCTGACGGGCCTCATACCCGACAGCATTCCCGCCGAGGTGAGCGGACATGTCCGGCTTTTCGGTCAGGATGTCTCCTCGCAGAAGCCATGGGACTGGGCGCGCCAGGTTGCGCAGTATTTCCAGGATGCGGACCAGACGCTCTGCGGCATGCGGGTCGAGGACGAGCTCGCCTTCGCGCTCGAAAACCGCGCCCTGCCGCCGGAGCGCATCACGCAGGCTGTCACGGAGGCCATGCGAAAGGTCAGCGTGCCGGAGGACTGGCGCCGTCGTCGTTCCACACAGCTCTCGGGCGGCGAACGCCAGCTCGTTGCGCTGGCAGCGACCCTCGTTCAGGACGCGCCACTCTTCGTCGCCGACGAGCCGACCGCGCACCTTGCGCCGGAGGCCGCGCGGCGCCTGCATGATTTGCTGACGAGCGGCGAGGGCGGGCAAACCATCCTCATCGTCGACCACAGGCTCGACGGCCTGATCGAATCCATCGACCGCATGGTCGTGCTCGGACGCGACGGCAGAGTCATCGCACAAGGCGATCCGCGCACGATCTTTCGCGACGAGCGCTCGCTTCTGCAATCGCAGGGCATCTGGTGTCCTGCCGCCAGTGCGCTCGATGCGGAAATGGGGCGGGCGGGCATCGCAGCGCCGGTCGCGCCCCTTTCCGTCGACGAAGCGCTCGCACATCTCGATCCTGTACGTGCTCCAAGCGAGCATCTCGACAAAGCGCGGTCCGCCGTGGAGGCCTTCGTGGCCGCGGCCGGACCATCCGTGGTCACGCGCGATGCGTCCGTGCTCGTTCAGTTGGCAAAGGTCGATTGCGCACCCTTCCTCGGGCCGGCCGTGCTGCGCGGCATCGACCTCTCCATCCGCGAGGGCGAGATCCTCGGCGTGTTGGGCAGGAACGGCGCCGGCAAGTCGACGCTGGGCTTATGCCTCGCGGGTCTCCTGCCGCCGAAGGCCGGCGTGCGCGAAGGTCCGCCGGGCGGCTATGCTTTCCAGCGTCCCGAGAGCCAGTTCACCGCCGGGACCGTGCGCGAGGAACTGCTCACCGCGCTGCCGGAGCGCATGAGCGCAGACGCGAAGGCCGTGCGTGTAGCGGAGGCGCTGGAGAGCTGGGGCCTCGCGGAGCTCACGAGACACCACCCGCTCGAGCTGTCGCAGGGCCAGAAGCGCAAGCTCGCGCTGGCCTCGCTCACCCTGTCGGACCGTTGGCCGCTCCTCGTGCTCGATGAGCCGATGGCGGGGCTTGATGCCCATGGTGCAGCGCTTCTCACGCGGGAGATCCTGTCCCTGCGCGAGAGGGGGCATACCCTTGCGCTGATCACGCACGACATGGATCTCGCCCTGAAGCTCTGCCCCCGTTCGATCGTGGTCGGGGAGGGGGGAATCCTGGCCGATGGTCCCACGCAGGAGCTGATGAACGATGCCGCTCTTCTCGCCCGCGCCGGGCTTGCCGAGCCTGCATGTGCCGCGGCGATGCGATGGCTGAAGGCCACCGCCACAAGGCTTGAGGCTGTCCCATGCTGACATCCCTCAACCCGCTGTCGAAACTCATGGTCTGCTGCATCTGGCTCGTCGCCGCGGTGCTGGTCTTCGACCCGCGGTTCCAGCTTGCCGCGATCCTGGCGCCGGCACTCGCACTCGTCGTCCTCCATCGCACCTCGCCGCTGGTGCTGCTCGCCCTGATGGTGCCGTTCGCCCTGTTCGGTTTCGGCTTTCTCACCACCAGCCTACTGTTTCGCCAGGAGAGCGATTTCGCCTTGCGCATGGCGCGCGAATCCGTTCTCGCCTCGCCCGAGTTCTCGGCGGGCGTCACCCTGTTCCTGCGTGCGCTCGCCTGCGGCATGATCTCCCTGTTCTTTGCGCTCACCACCGATCCCGGGCTCTTCGTGCGCGCTCTGATGCGGCACGCCGGACTGCCTCCGCGCATCGGCTATTCGCTGTTCGCCGCCATGCAGCTCGTGCCCGACCTGGCCGGGGAGGCGCAGCAGATGCGGCTGGCTCGCGCCATGAAGTCCGGCCGTCGCCTGCGGCGTATTCCGGGTCCCTTCGAACTGGTGAGCCTCGTGATCCCGCTGCTTGCCTTCGCCATCCGCCGCGCCGGCCGCACGGCAATCGCCATGGAGGCCAGGGGCCTCAGCCCGGATGGGCCACGCACGATCATGAACGCGCCCGCGTTTCACGGGCGCGATGGGGTGTTCGTTGCTCTCGCGTTGGGAGTGCTGGGTGGGTGCGGCGTCGTGATGACGATGTGAGGGGCGCGCCGCTCTTTTGATCGAAATGGCCGGGACGAGCCCGGCCATGACGTGGAGAGATGATGAATCGTCCGTTAGAGGACGAAGTCGGCAGTCGCGAAGGTATGAGCCCCGAGGGCCTTGATCGTGAAGTCGGCATTGCCGTCGCCGTTCACGTCGCCGGCGACATACGTGTTTCCGCTCGACTGATACGCCTTCAGCTCGCCGGCGACCTTGTGGAAGCTCTGCGTGCCGATGAACTTGAACGCCTGGTTTCCGGATGCCCGGGTGCTGGCATCGATGCCCGACAGGTTGATCTTGTCGGTGCCATGGACGAAGTCGCTGATGGTGTCGCCATTGGCTTCCGAAGTCGTATCGAACAGGAAGGTATCGCTGCCCGAGTGGCCCCAGAGCACGTCCCGTCCGCCGTTCCCGTTGAGGGTATCGTTGCCGGAGGTGCCGTACAGCGTGTTGTTGGAGCTGTTGCCGACTACGGATTGTCCGGCGGGCGTGGTCGGCGGCGTCGGAGCCGTGGTGCCGACATCGTTCGCTTCGGCCCGCTCCGTCGCATTCGGCGTGCCGAAGTTCTGCGTCACGAACACGACCTTATAGCCGTTGATCGTGCCTTCCTTCAGGCCGATCCCGATCTCCTCGAACGAGCCGTTGACGATGTTGGCATAGTGGCCCGGCGAGTTCATCAGGTTGGTGTGCAGCTGGCGGACCGTCGCTTCGGTCATTCCGCCGCTCACATAGGCGATGTTCTCGCCCCAGCCCTGCCATCCGTAGCCGGCCGACGTCATGCGGGCGCCGGCGCTGGAGCCGTTCACGCCGGTGTGGGAGAACGTATCCGTCTGGTCCATCCATGCGCTGTGAGCGTCAGTGGAGTCCAGAAGTTCGCCGTCGAATGTGAGCGGCTTCACCCCGGCGCTGGTCCGAGCCTCGTTGATGAGCTGCAGAAAAAGCGCTTCTAAATTGGTTGGTGTCGTCATTCTTGAAAATGCCCCTTGGAAAAACGTCTTAGGCTTACATTCCGACGCAATAAAACGGTCTTGTTCATTGTCGGAATGAGAACCGCGCATGGCCTGCCAATGTGTTGACAATGTGATTGCAGGATCCCTGCAGCAGGCCTGTCCCGGTGGTCGGGAAGAAGTATTTTCCTCATGGCCCATTCACGGGACGGCGTGGCCCCGCTACAACTCCACGGCATCTCCTCGCAATCCGGATCACCAGCCATGGCCGCCAGCGTTACAGACCGTTTCCTCCGCTATGTCGTCATCGACACCCAGTCGGACGCCCAGTCCCCGACCCAGCCTTCGACCGAGAAGCAGAAAAATCTCGGTCGCCTGCTGGTAGAGGAACTGCTCGAGATTGGAATCTCCGACGCGCATCTCGACGAGCACGGTTACATCTATGCGACCATTCCGTCGAATACGCCCAAGAACAACGTGCCCGTGATCTGCTTCTGCGCCCACATGGATACGGCACCGGACTTTTCCGGCACGAACGTCAAGCCGCAGGTGGTCCGGAACTACCAGGGTGGCGACATCCGGCTGCCGGGCGACCCTGCCCAGGTCATCCGCGTCGCGGATCAACCCGTGCTGAAGGACCTGATCGGCCACGATATCGTCACCTCGGACGGCACGACGCTTCTCGGCGCCGACGACAAGGCCGGCATCGCCGAGATCATGGCGGCGGCAGAGTTCCTGATCAACAATCCGGACGTCAGGCACGGCACGATCCGCATCCTCTTCACCGCCGACGAGGAGATCGGCCGCGGGGTCGACAAGGTGGATCTCAAGAAGCTCGGCGCCGATTTCGGCTACACGATGGACGGCGAGACGGCCGGCACCATCGAGGACGAGACCTTTTCCGCCGATGCGGTGGACATCGCCATCAAGGGCGTGGCGATCCATCCGGGCTTCGCCTTCGGCAAGATGGAGAACGCCATCAGGATCGCCGGCGACATCGTCGCGCGTCTGCCCAGGGACATGGCGCCCGAGACCACGAGGGGCCGCGACGGCTTCATCCACCCGACGGGCGTCTCCGGCGTGATGGAGAAGGCGAACTTGAGCTTCATCATCCGCGATTTCACGGAGGAGGGGCTCAAGACCAAGGAGGCGCTGCTGGAAAACATCACCAAGGAGGTGATGAAGAATTATCCGGGCTCCGGCTACACCTTCACGGTCAAGGAGCAGTACCGCAACATGAAGGTGGTGCTCGACAAGAATCCGGAGATCGTCGAATACGCCGTGGAGGCGATCAGGCGTGCCGGCATGGAGCCCGTGCGCGGCAGCATCCGGGGCGGCACGGACGGCTCGCGCCTCTCCTTCATGGGGCTGCCCTGTCCCAACATATTCGCTGGCGGCCATGCCTTCCATTCCCCGCTGGAATTCGTCAGCAGCCAGGACATGGACAAGGCCGTGAAGACGATCGTCGAACTCGCCAGGCTCTGGGAGGAGCGCGCGTAACGCGCCTCCTCTTCAGAACAGGCCGATGGCCGATGCGGTGCGGGATCGTTAAGACATCGCTAACCATAAAATCGAGAAACGGGACTTGCCGCATGCGATCATGGGGATCCTGCGTTAGGTTAGGGATGTTCCCAGGACAACACGTTCATTTCGCACGATATCGCGCGGGCACGATCCATTATGTTGCGTTTCCTCATTCTTCTCACCCTCGTTACCGTCTTCGTTCATCTGTTTGGACCGGTGCTGTTCAGCCGGGCTCCGCTCCTGAGCAAGCTGAAGCGCATCCCGATTCAAACAGGGGTCTTCGCCATTCTGGCGCTCGCGGCCGTCAACGGCTTGCGTGGCGATCCGCAAGCCTCCGAGCCGCAGGCGGCCACGACGAAGCCGGTGCCGGACGTCGAGACGACGGCGGCTATCGCGCAGCCCGTCCCGCCCGAGCCCCTGCTGCCGAAGGATGCGGCGGCAGCCTGTGTCGAGCAGGCTCTGAGCGAAGCGCGGGCCACGGAGGACATGGTCGGCCAAACCTGGCTGTCGTCGGTCGAAGGCTTTCTCGAGACGGCTCCTGGAGAAGTGACGGTTCAGTTTGCCGTCGGGCCGAGAGCCGGCCCGCCGAAGGGGCCTCAATGCCGGTCCGAGGCGCGCCTCACCTGTGCCGTCGCGGGTCGGGACGTCAGGCCCATCACGCCGGTTCACATGACGGGAGCGCAGATCTCCTGCTGAAGTGATCGGGGCCAACCTCGCCCGTGCGACGGCGTCGTCACGGGCGGAGGCGCTTTCGTGGATTCGGGCTTGGAGTCAGCGCGCCTTCACGGCGTGATCGGTGAAGTCGCTGAAGAGGCCGTCGACGCCGAGCGCGTAGAATGCCTTGTACTCCGCCGCCGGTTCGCCCTTGAAGTCGGAGGTCAGGCGCTTCGGCTCGCTGCGGAAGGTCCAAGTGAACACCTGAAGGCCGGCCGCATGGGCGTCCTTGACCACGCTTGACGGCTCCACGAGCATGCGGTCGCGCTCGTCGATCGTGCCGTCGCCGTTGAGATCGTCCGGCTTGCCGTCATTGTTGTTGTCGACCTGCCTGCTGGCCAGGATGTACGGCTTCCATGGGGCGATGATGTCGGCGTAGGTCTTGACCTCGGCGAGGCCCTCCTTCGTCAGCAGGTCCTTGTTCGTGCGCTTGTCGCCGATGATCACGAAATCATAGGGCTGCGCGTATGGCGCCTCCATGACCATGTTGCCGTCCTTGTCGACGTCGGCCCCGTCGACGAGCTGGGCCAGGCGCACGTCGATCCTGGTGTTCAGGTACTTGAGGTTCGCTGTCTCGAAGCTCTGGATCACCACGGGTGCGTCCTTCGCCGTCCAGCCGGCCTTCGTGAGCACGGCGACGAGGCGGTCCTCGATCGGAAGGCCCAAAGCCGCGTGGAACGTCGGATGCTTGGTCTCGGGCGCGATGCCCACGGTGCGTCCACGCACGGCCGATTCCTTCTTCACCAGGTCGATCACTTCGTCCAGGGTCGGGATCTGGAACTGGCCGTTCTTGGACTGGTCGCGGTCCGCCATCGCCTGCTTGGCCCGCAGCTGCTTGATCTCGGCCAGGGTGAAGTCGCCGGCGAACCAGTCCGTCGTGTCGACGCCGTCGACCTTGCGGGTGGTCTTGCGCGAGGCGAATTCCGGACGGTTGGCGACATCGGTGGTGCCGCTCAGCATCGGCTCGTGACGGGCGACCAGCACGCCGTCCTTGGTCACCACGAGGTCGGGCTCGACGAAGTCGGCCCCCATCTCGATGGCGAGCTTGTAGCCCTCGAGGGTGTGTTCCGGGAGATAGCCGCTGGCGCCGCGATGGGCGACCACGATCGTACGTTCGCCGGTCAACGTCTTCTCCTGGGCCACGGCCGGCCCGAGCAGGGCGGGCAGCGAGACGGCGAGCGCGCTGACAATGGAAATGTGCTTCATGGGGTCCTGTTCCTCCTGGCCCGGTCACCTGCCACCGAACCCGTGACATCTCGATGACGGAATCGTCACGGGTCCGGGCGACCGGTTTGCGGACCAGCGTCTCACAATCGGACTGAGGACGGAACAGGCGGATTCAACGGGGCTATCCATCGTTCATCGGCCCGTCTTGCAAGCCGCCGCCAAGATGCTTGGCGGCGGCTTCGTGTCATCGGAGCCTTCGCGTCAGAGGACGAACGTCACGTCATTGATGTTGGTGATGCCTTGGACCACCACGATGTCGTTGTCGCCGCCGGCGAGGGTCAGCTGGAGATCCGTTCCGACCACCTGACTGTTGGTCACGGGGCCGACTGCGCTCAGGTCGATCACATCTCCCTCAGTTTCGCTGTAATCGATGATGAGATCGGTCTCCGTCGTAGTATTGGCGGTTTCCGCGCCGAAGACGAATGAATCGCCGCCGGCGCCACCAGTCAGAGTATCGTTCCCGGCGCCGCCGGTGATCTCGAGCGCGACACCGGTGTTCGTCTGGCCCGATCCATTGATGGAATCGTTGCCACCCAACCCGTCGACCTCGACGCGCTCCACGTTGGTGGTGTCGACCGTGATGTCGGCGAGATCGCGGAAGAACTGGAAGCCTCCGTTTGGCTGGGTGGTGACCGTCATGACCTCGGCGCCGTCCGAGCCGTTGAAGTCCAGCGTGTCCGTCCCGGCGCCGCCGTCGAAGGTGTCATCGCCATCGCCCGGATCCCAGCGGAAGCTGTCGTCGCCGAGACCGCCGGACGCGGTGTCGTTGCCTCCATTGCCGAGCATGGTGTCATTGCCGTCGCCGCCGTCGAGACTATCATTGCCGTTGCCGCCGTCGAGATTGTCATTGTCGGCACCGCCGTCGAGGCTGTCGTTGCCGGCACCACCGACCAGGCTGTCGTCGCCGGTACCGCCGCTGATGTCCAGCACGACGCCGGCATTGGTCTGAGCCGATCCGTCGATGGTGTCGTTACCACCCAACCCCTCGACCTCGACGCGCTCCACATTGGTGGTGTCGACGTTGATGTTGCCGAGATTGCGGGTGAAGCGGAATCCGCCACCGAGGTCGGCGATCGCCATGACCTCAGCGCCGTTCGAGCCGTTGAAGATCAGGGTATCGGTGCCCGCGCCGCCATCGAAGGTGTCGTTCCCGTCGCCGGGATCCCAGCGGAAGCTGTCGTTGCCTTCACCGCCGGATGCGGTGTCGTTGCCGGTGCCGCCCCGCATGACGTCGTTGCCGTCGCCGCCATCCAGGCGGTCGTTGCCGCTGCCGCCGAGCAGGGTATCGTTGTCGCTGCCGCCGGACAGGCGGTCATTGCCGCTGCCGCCGTCGAGAGAATCGTTGCCCCTGCGTCCATGCAGACGGTCATGGCCGTTGTTGCCGAACAGACGGTCATTGCCGTTGCCGCCGTCCAGGGAGTCCTGGCTGTTGCCGCCGAGCAGACGGTCATGGCCGTCATTGCCGAACAGGCGGTCGTTCCCGCTGCTGCCTTCCAGGGTGTCGTTGCCGCTGCGGCCCAGCAGGCGATCATGGCCGGTGCTGCCGAACAGGCGGTCGTTGCCGCTGCCGCCATCCATCGTGTCGTTGCCGCTCAGGCCGAACAGGCGATCGTTGCCGCCTCTTCCGAAAATGAGATCGGCCCCGAAGGTGCCGAACAGAGTATCGCGACGTCCGCTGCCAAATATGAGTGCCATTCGATCCTCCCGTTCCAGGGAACTTTGCTGATGGGGACTAAGGCTTTCACTACACCTTCTGCGGTACACCTTTTGCAGTATGTGGTCCTGTTGAACCCGGCTCTCATTCCTTCCGATGAGTATATATTGAATGAAGTGAGAGCTTCGGGCTGCTTTCCTGTGAGCCGATTCCTGTTTTATCTAGAAATGAAATTAGCTATTCATAGTCATCGATCTCGCCGATGAACACGATCTTGCCGATCTACATGCGAGTACAGGCGCCTCGTGAGTACAGATAGCGCGAGAATGCGTCCATTTAGCGTCGAACCGATCCTCTTCCCGGGCCCTTACGGCCGCCAGGGATGACAGCGGTGAGGTGGACCTGACGGGAAGGGGCAGAGCCAGTGATCCTGATGGATTGAGGCGACGCGCCCACACCCGCCACGTCATCATCTCCTCCACGTCATCACCGGGCTTGTCCCGGTGATCCCGATCGGAAAGGCACGGCGCTCTTCACATCGGGATGGCCGGGTCAAGCCCGGCCATGACGCGAGAGGGTGTGACGAAGACGGGTGCAGGGCGAAAGCCGCTGCGGGAACCGTATCAGAAGTTGCAGCCGGGCAGGCTGCCTGCCGGTGGCTTCCAACGGAGGCGCGGCAGAATATTGTCTGCCCTTTCAAGGAACTAACGCCAAGCCCCCCTAGTTTGAGGGCATGCCTCGGTTTTACTGCCACATCCGGCAAGGCGAACAACTCATCGAAGATCCGGAAGGGATCGAGCGTCCCGACCTCGATGCCGCGCGGGCCGATGCCCTCGAGGGAATTCGCGACCTTCTCGCGGAAGCCACGAAGCAGGGGACGGACGACCTGCTCGATGACGCCATTCTCATCACGGACGAAGCAGGCCGTGAGTTGATGGCGATCCCCTTCATCGAGGGTCTGCCGCCGCGCCTGTACAAGGCCCTACTGCATGTGCTCCACTCCACCTCCAGGTCGGTGCCCGACCCTTGACCCTGGCAGGAGGAGGCATGTTCTACCCTCTGGTTCGCAGGCTGGAACAGCACGGTCCCCTCTCCGAAGAGGAGAAGCAGGTGCTCCAGCGGATCACCTCCCGGACGGTGCTCTATCAGCCCCGCGAGGACATCGTGCGGGAGGGCAGCACCCCATCGTACAGCAGCCTCATCCTGTCGGGCTTCGGCATTCGCTATAACCATTCGCCCGATGGGCGACGGCAGATCACGGCATTTCACGTTCCCGGCGACTTCGCCGACCTGCACAGCTTCCTGCTCAACCCGATCGATGATGGTGTTGCTGCGCTGACGGCGTGCACGGTGGCCCAGGTCCCTCATAGCGACCTGAAGGAGATTACGAAGAACTATCCCTACCTCACGCGCCTGCTCTGGCTCATCACGCTCATCGACGGTGCCGTGCACCGGGTGTGGATGACCACGCTCGGACGGATGGACGCGCGCGAACGGCTCGCGCATTTCTTCTGCGAGCTGCGGGACCGCCTCCAGCCGGTGGGCCTGTCGAATGACGACAGCTATGAACTGCCGATCACACAGCAGGAGCTGGGGGATGCCTTCGGGACGTCGACCGTCCACATCAACAGGGTGCTCCAGGACCTTCGCTCCGACGGGCTGATCACCTCCCGCGGCAAGACCCTGATCATCAACGATCTGAGGCGCCTTCAGGAGCAGGCTCAATACGCCCCCGGTTACCTGCATCTGTACCAGAGGATCGAGCGGGATTGAGGGAACGCGCCGGTTGCCGGTCCGGTCGGACCGCGCTTCCGGAATCATGCGGCCGGATTTCAGGGTTTTGCCGCGCGATCTTCAGGGAAGACCCTGATCAATCTGAAGGAGAGAGGCGTGCTAAGCTGCCGTCGCGATGCGCGTAGGCCCAATCGACGGTGCGCCTTGAAGCAGTAACATCGCAGCGCGCCACCCCGGCCGCTCGGACGCCCCGGCAAGCCCCATGGCTTCGGAGGCATGAGCGCCTTTCAGGGAGCCATCTCATGTCACGACATTGCAATCGCGCCGCCAGACTGTTCGGCACCGCAGCTCTGGCGAGCGGGCTCTGGATCGGAGGGGCCGCGACGGGCGCCTTCGCCGTCACCGAGCAGGAAGCCCGCGACATCGCCGTCGATGCCTACGTGTATTTCTATCCGCTCGTGACCATGGATGTGACGCGCAAGGTGTTCACGAATATCGAGCCGGGAAAGCGACCGGGCCAGGGTCCGATGAACATGTTCCACAACGTGGCCACGTATCCGCCTCCTGACGACAAACTGGTCGTTCGACCGAATTTCGACACGCTCTATTCGACCGCCTTTCTGGATCTCGCCCGGGAGCCGGTGATCGTCTCGGTTCCTGACACGGGAGGCCGCTACTATCTGCTGCCGATGCTCGACATGTGGACCGACGTGTTCGCATCGCCGGGCTGGCGGACGACCGGAACCCAGGCCGGCGAGTTCCTGGTCGCGCCGGCCTCCTGGAGGCCCGACCTGCGCGAGCGGTTCGACGAGTTCAGGCTCCCTGCCGGGACGCAGCGCATCGACGCGCCGACGCCGGTCGTGTGGATCATCGGCCGGACCAAGACGGACGGTCCGCCCGACTACGACGCGGTCCACAAGATCCAGGCCGGGTTCAAGGTCACGCCGCTGTCCGAGTGGGGGAAGACCCCACGGGTTCCCGAGGTGAAGATCGACCCGAGCATCGACATGAAGACGCCGCCCAAGGTGCAGGTCGACACCATGCCGGGCCTCAGGTATTTCGCCTATGCGGCCGAACTCCTGAAGGTCCACGGGCCCCATGTCACCGACGAGCCGATCCTCGCCCGCATGAAGCGGATCGGCCTCGAGGCGGGCAAGAGCTTCGACGTTGAGAAGATCGATCCCGTCGTCCGAGCGGCCATCGAGTCGGCGCCGGAGAGCGCCCAGAAGCTCATGGAATGGAAGGTGAAGACGCTCGCCCGCGTTGCGAACGGCTGGTCGATGAACACGGACACGATGGGCGTGTACGGCAACTACTATCTCAAGCGGGCCATCATCGCGCAGCAGGGGCTCGGGGCCAATCTGCCGGAGGATGCGGTCTACCCGCTCAATTTGGGCGATGCGGACGGCAGGCCGCTCGATGGCGCGAACGGATACACGCTTCATTTCGACAAGGCCGCACTGCCTCCCGTCAACGCCTTCTGGTCGATCACACTCTACGATCCCCAGGGCTTCCCGGTCTCCAACAGCCTCAACCGTTCAGCGGTGAGCAGCTGGATGCCGTTCAAGTACAACGCCGACGGCTCTCTCGACGTCTACTTCCAGAGCGAAAGCCCCGGCCGGGGCAGAGAGGCCAACTGGCTTCCCACGCCGAAGGGGCCGTTCAACCTGACGATGAGGCTCTATGCCCCGATGTCGGACGTGCTGACGGGCAAGTGGAGCCCGCCGCCCGTGACGAAGCTCGAAACCACGTCGAGCATCACCGCGCAGTAAGGGGCGTTTCAACGCGCCGGAGCTTCGGCTCCGGTGTCGACCTGGGAAGGTCCGCACGATGCGCTGACGGCCGTGATGGAGCTTGAGGCCTCTCACCGGCGCTTTGCGAGGCGCCGGCCAATCCACTCCCGGGCGGCGTCCAGATCGGCAAAGTCGGGGTGGTTGGTCGCGTCGATCTCGCCGAAGCCCGCCTCCAGGTACCATTGCCCGGGAGCGACCTCGTTCTCGTCCGAGAGGCGCACCAGCACCGCGACCAGCCGCTGCTCTTCGTCGAGGACCATCATCCCGTCCTCCTCGAAGCCTGTCGCAACGCGTATGGGCTGAAGGGCGAGGCTCATGCGGCAGTCTGATCCTACTCCAGGTGCAGGTAGGTGGGGTCGAATTCGCCGACTTGCTTCAAGCGGTCCCAGTCGAGGATCTTCAACCGGTCGCCTTTCAGCTCGATGAGGCGCTCGGCCCGCATCTGCTAGAGAACGCGGTTGACGTGAACCGGCGTGACGCCGATCGCATCGGCGAACTCGGCCTGCGTGATGGGCAGGTCACAGGCATCGTCTTTCACAAGGCCGACGGCCTGCAGGCGCACCAGCAGCTCGCACAGCACATGGGCCATGCGCGTGTAGGCCTCGCGGCGTCCGACATTGAGCACCCACTCGCGGAAGATGGCCGCATCGAAGAGGGTGTTGCGCCAGAGCGCGGCGGCGATGCGAGGATAACGATCGCAGATGTCGCGCAGAGCCTCGTGGGTGATGAACCCGACGCTGCACGGGCTGACCGTACCGATGCTGTTGTCCAGGGTCTTCAGGTGCAGGCTATGGAGGTCGGGAACGTCCCCCGGCAGGTTGAAGGAGACGATCTGGCGCTTGCCTTGCGCGGAGACCTTATAGGTGCAGGCGAAGCCGCTGAGAATCAGGCACGACCGGGACGGCCGGTCGCCTTCGCGCACAATGTCCTGATCGGCCTTGATGGTCATGACCCGCATCGGCAGGTCTTCGAGAGCCTGCCGTTCGCCCTCGGAAAGACCAAAGATGCTTTCCAGCCTGCGGATGAGAGAATTTTTGTCGGAATTTGAGACAATGGCCAAGATCGTTCTCCCTGATTACAGGCGGGAGCACTTCGTATCTCTCAGCCATCAGCGCCTAAGATCGGTTGCTGACGATAAAAATACGATCGCACGGAAGTTGATTATTGTCATTAATTTATGTTTGTTCTAAAACTTATAGTGATCGAGCCAAGGTGGCGGTCCTGTGATAGGCGCCGCTGGCATAAGGCCTTTATGCCGCGGCTTGGCCCAACTTATGTTAAGCTCCGATCAAACTTGTTTGAAAAACCGTTCAGGTTGGAGCGCTAGCATGGGTTCTCCATTCCTCCTGGGTGTCCGGCCATTTCGCAGCTGATCTTCCGCCCCAACCTGAAGGCGAAGGCCATGCCCCTCGACATCTCTTTCCAGTCCCTCCGCGTGCTCATCGACGGCCATGACAGCGAGGGCAACCTCGTTCTCTCGGATGGCCAGCTCGCCGCCGTGATCGTCCGCCTCGACGGCGAGCACCATGGCCCTGACAACAAGGGCTGGTGGCACCTGGAAGCCGGCTTCGGCAAATGCGACGTTCGCGACGCGCCCCTGTTCAAGACGCCTGAAGAGGCCGGAGCCTGGGTCCGAACCATGCTGATGGGCAAGGCCGCTTAATCCATACAACGAAGTCCATGGGACAGGTCCCTTCTGCGAGCGGACAGCCCTGAGCGGTGAACGTCACGCCTGTGCCGAAGAGCGTCGCCGGATGATGCTGCGCATAGATCCGCCGACGGTCCATTCTCCGACTGAGGTTCTTCCGCCTCTCGACCCTCGCGCGATCCGCGAGGACGCATCAACCGCGCCGTGCCGCCTCGATGGCAGCGACGTCGATCTTCCTCATGTCCATCATCGCATCGAACGCGCGTTTGGCTTCGGCGCCGCCGGCCGCCACTGCTTCCGTCAGGACGCGCGGCGTGATCTGCCAGGACACGCCCCATTTGTCCTTGCACCAGCCGCAGGCGCTCTCCTGGCCGCCGTTGCCCACGATGGCATTCCAGTAGCGGTCGGTTTCCTCCTGATCCTCGGTGGCGATCTGGAACGAGAAGGCCTCGTTGTGCTTGAACACAGGCCCTCCGTTGAGGCCGAGGCAGGCGACGCCCGCGACGGTGAAGTCGACCGTCAGCACGTCGCCCTCCTTGCCGGACGGGAAGTCGCTGGGGGCACGGTGCACGGCATGCACCGCGCTGTCGGGAAAGGTCTCGGCATAGAAGCGGGCGGCCGCCTCGGCGTCCTTGTCGTACCAGAGGCAGATCGTATTCTTCGCCATGGCGTGTTCCCTTCGCGTTGAATCCAGGATTCCGGCCGCTTTCTCGCGACTCTTCCGACGCAGGCAGCGAACCGCATTTCGCCCCGCGGATCAAGCCCGGGCGATCGAGTGGAGATCATGGATCCCGACCACGAGACGAGCAGCGGGTCCGCCTCTTCAACCGCTCCAACGGGGCGATTCCGGCGATCCCTGGTCGTGATCGCCGGATTGCTGCATCATGCTGTGAGCGAGGTTGCCGGGAGACCAGACGATGGACCGGAGAAAAGCTGCCGACGTGAGCCTGACGAACGTGCTGTTCGACACGGTGGCATCCGAAGCGTCTCGTTACCGGAGCGGCATCGGGCAACGTCCCCAGCGACCCGAACACACCTACCCGGACGCCCTGGCGGCCTTTGCAGCGCCCACGCCCGAGGCCGGCACGCCGGCCGAGGACGTGATCCATGACCTCGTCCAGCGGGCTTCCCCGGGCCTCCACGCCACCACGGGACCCCGCTTCTTCGGCTGGGTCATCGGGGCGTCGCATCCGGTCGGCGTCGCGGCCGATTGGCTGACCTCAGCCTGGGGGCAGAACGCGGGAAACCACACGGCATCCCCCGCGGCTGCGGCGGCGGAAACGGTCTCGGCCGGGTGGCTGCTCGATCTGCTGGATCTCCCGCGGGAGGCTTCGGTCGGCTTCGTCACGGGAGCCACCGTGGCGAACTTCGTCTGTCTCGCGGCGGCCCGCAGCGAGGTTCTGCGCCGTGCAGGCTGGGACGTGGAGCGCAGCGGCCTTTTCGGAGCGCCTCCCATTCACGTGCTCATCGGAGACGAGGCCCATACGACCGTCTTTTCCGCGCTGCAGTTTCTCGGGCTCGGTTCCGGCCGGGTCATCCGGATCGAGGCGGACAGCCAGGGGCGCATGCGCCCGGATGCGTTCGCCCGGGCGCTCGCCCGATGCCAGGGCCCCGCGATCGTGATCACGCAGGCCGGGCACCTCAACACCGGGGCGTTCGACGACCATTCCGTCTTCGTTCCGCAGGCCCGGGCGCAGGGAGCCTGGGTGCATGTGGATGGCGCCTTCGGCCTGTGGGCCCGGGCCTGTCCCGCCCGCGCGCATCTGGGGGCCGGCATAGAGGGAGCCGATTCCTGGGCTACGGACGGGCACAAGTGGCTCCAGACGCCCTACGATTGCGGCTACGCCATGGTTCGGGATGCGGATGCCCACCGACGCGCCATGACCTCTGCGGCCAGCTATCTGCCGGGGATCGGCGAGGGGGAGCGCGACCCGTCCCACTATGTCCCGGAGCTGTCCCGGCGGGCACGGGGCTTCGCCACCTGGGCCATGCTCCGTCATCTCGGGCGCGAGGGCGTCGCCCGCATGGTCGAGGAGCATTGTCTGCTGGCGCAGCGTCTTGCGGAGCGCCTGGCAGGAGAACCTGGAATCCGGATCGTCAACGACGTGGTGCTCAATCAGGTGATCGTGCGTTTCGGGCCGGACGAGCCCGTGGCGGACGGAGACGGCCTGACCCTTCGGACGATCCGGCGGATCCAGGAGGACGCCACGCTTTTTGCCGGCGGGGCGAAGTGGCAGGGCGAGTGGGTCATGCGGCTGTCGGTGATCTCGGCCGCAACGACGCAAGCGGACATCGATCGCTCCGCCGAGGCGATCCTGACCGCATGGCGGGACGTTCGCTCCTCCGGTTAAGGAAGTGGGTGCCTCGACCGAAGGATGAGGCCGGGATCGATCCGGCCATCCCGGTCCGGTGAGGCGCTGTGCCTTTCCGATCGGGATCACCGGCACAAGGCCAGTGATGACGTGGAGGAGGTGGCGACGTGGAGAGAGGAGTGGAAGGCTGCGGCTCGTCCGGCGTCGTCCATCATCCACTCGCTGACGTCATCACACCCTCTCCCGTCATGGCCGGGCTTGACCCGGCCATCCCGATACGAAAGGCGCCGCGCTCTTCACATCGGGATCACCGGCACGAGCCCGGTGATGACGGGGAGGGAGGTGATGACGAAAGAGGTGGGTTCCACCTCTTGGCCCCGAACGATGCCCTAGCCCACCAGCGGAGCGTCGACGGCGCAGACGACGCCTGTCTCGGAAAACTCGATCCGCACCTCGCCCGCGAGTTCCTGAGCCAAGCTGCGCTCGATAAGCCGCGTGCCGAAGCCTCGGCGAACGGGATTCTGGACCGGTGGCCCTTCCGACTCCTCCCAGGCCAGATGCAGGCGCTGCGGAGTGCTCATGTCGTCCAGCGTCCAGTGGATCCTGATCTGTCCCGTGCCGTTGGACAGGGCCCCGTATTTCACGGCATTCGTTACCAGTTCCTGGAGCGCCATGGCGAGCGGCAGCGCCATGCGCGGCGGGACCTGGGTGATCGGGCCCTGCACGTGAATGCGGTTCTCCCCGCGGCTGCGGTAGGGCTCGACGGCCTGTGCGACGATGTCGTGAAGCGCCACATGGGCCCAGCTCCGGTCGGTCAGCACGTTGTGAACCTGCGACAGCGCGATGAGCCGGCTCTCGATGGCATCCGAGGCATGGTCCAGCGACGGGGCGTTGCGCAGGGTCTGCGAGGCGATGGACTGCACCGTCGTCAGCGTGTTCTTCACCCGGTGATTGAGCTCGCCGATCAGGAGGTCCTTTTCCCTCACGGCCGCCCGCAGCTCGTCCACGACCCGCAGGCGCTCGATGGCGGCCCCGAGAAGATTGGCGTAGCTGCGGAGGAACTCGACGTCCGATTGCGTGAAATCCCGAGGCCTGCGGCTGTCCACCTGAAGCACGCCGAAGGGCGGGCGCCCGTTGCTGCTCAGCACCAGTACATTCACGAACGCCTTGACCCCATGCTCCGTCATGAAGTCGTGGTACTCGAAGCGCTCCTCCTCATCCCTGTTCGTCGAGATGACCGCGCCGTCCTTGAGGGTCAGCCCCTCCGGCGAGTTCTCGGCCGCCGTGACGGTGACCTCGCCGACGACGCCCGGCCGCCACCCGCCGCCCGCACGGACCTTGAAGGTCTGGCCGTCGGGCAGGAGCTCCATGAGCTTGGCAAGATCGGTATCGAGCCCTCGGCCCACCAGGTCGCAGGCGCGGTTGAGGATGTCGTCGAGGGCCTCGGTCTTGAGCGCGAAGTCCCCGAACTCTGCCAGGGCCCGCTGTTGCTCCAGCAACTCCTCCTGATTGGTGTTATCCTGATTGGCCATCTGGTCGAGTGTCGCGGTGGTAAGAAGGGGTTCAATTCCCCAGCGGTTCCTGGGTTCCGGATGCCCCGATGCGTTCCACAGGAGCTTTCCATTCCGACACACGGGCTCCACGGCGGCACCGGGAGGCCTCAATGGGCCTGCGGGGTGAACTGGATCGCTTCCAGGAACGGGAACTCCAGGACGATCTCATCCAGGTCGTCCCTGACCTGGATATGCGATGAAGCCCAGTTCACGGGTTGCTCGAATTCGGTGTCCATCAGGTTCTGGGCCATCGCCTTGGCCACTTCCCATGCCTGATCCGGATCGCGGAGATCCTGCCCGTCAGGATCGACGAGTGCGTCATCGCCAATATGCACATTGAAGAAGTAGCGCGGCATGACCTCAACCTTGAACTTGGATCGATAGATGCCAATCGAATACAGCCCGATCGGTTCCGCGCCGCCTCGCCCGGGTTGCCGCCCCTGCGAGAGAATCCGAGGGCAAGGGGGGAACGTCCACCATGGAATGCTTAACCCGCAATCGCCGCGCTCCGCAGCGTTCCGGTCCCTGGACGGCTTCGGCCGGGTTCACTAAGCTTGAGAGAGTCACGAGGAGGGCCAGCCATGGATAACCCGAAGCCTCCGATCCGGACGACCGACGGCCGCGGAAGGCTGTTCGAAAGCATCGTCGACACGATCGGCGATACGCCCTGCATCCGGGTCAACAATCTCGCGCCCAAGCATGCCACGATCTACGTGAAGGCCGAGTTCTTCAACCCTGCGGCCTCGGTCAAGGACCGGCTCGCCATCGGCATCATCGAGGCGGCCGAGCGCTCGGGCGCGCTGAAGCCCGGCCAGACCGTCGTCGAGGCGACCAGCGGCAACACCGGGATCGGGCTGGCGATGGTCTGCGCCCAGAAGGGCTATCCGCTGGTCGTCACGATGGCCGACAGCTTCTCGGTCGAGCGGCGCAAGCTGATGCGGATGCTCGGCGCCAAGGTCGTGCTGACGCCGCGCGCCGCCAAGGGCTTCGGGATGTACCAGAAGGCCGTGGAGCTTGCCGATGCGAACGGCTGGTTCCTCGCCCGGCAGTTCGAGACGGAGGCCAACGCCGACATCCATGAGGCGACGACGGCGCGCGAGATCCTCGGCGACTTCAAGGGCGGGCGGCTGGACTATTTCGTGACCGGGTACGGCACGGGCGGAACCGTCACCGGCGTCGGGCGGGTGCTGCGCCGCGAGCGGCCCGAGACCAGGATCATCCTGAGCGAGCCGGCGAACGCGCAACTCGTCGGAAGCGGTCGCGCGCAGGGCCGCGACGGGAAGGGCGCCCCGGCCGAGAGCCATCCCGCCTTCGAGCCGCACCCGATCCAGGGCTGGACCCCCGACTTCATTCCGCTGGTGCTCCAGGAGGCGATCGACCGCGAATTCTACGACGAGCTGATCCCGATCGCCGGCCCCGAGGGCATGAAATGGGCCAGGATGCTGGCCCAGAAGGAAGGCATCTTCACCGGCGTCTCGGGCGGCTCCACCTTCGCCGTCGCCATGCAGGTGGCCGAGCGGGCGCCCGAGGGATCGGTGATCCTCGCGATGCTGCCCGACACCGGCGAGCGCTACCTCTCGACGCCGCTCTTCGAAGGCATCGCCGAGGACATGACGGAGGAGGAGACCGCGCTGTCGCGGTCGACGCCGGGCTTCCAGATGGGCTGAACCCCTGGGCGAGCGATGACGGGTGAGGCTGTGACCCAGGACAGTGTCCTGCCCCACCGGGTCATCACCGTTCCCGCCCGCTCATCACCGGCCCTCGGACCCACCACGTCATCACCGGGCTTGTCCCGGTGATCCCGATCCTGTGGAGCGCCGCGCTCTTCCGGTCGGGATGGCCGGGTCAGGCCCGGCCATGACGGCAGGAGCAGTGGTGCGACAGGATGATGGAACACGCCGGAACAGCCGCAGCCGCCCACGTCATCGCCTCCCCCACGTCACCACCACCTCCACGTCATCACCGGGCTCGTCCCGGTGATCTCGATGTGGAAAAGCGCCGCGCTCTTCTGATCGGGATGGCCAGGACTGATCCCCGGATCAAGTCCGGGGACGGCCATGACGAGGGAGAGGTGGCAGGCATGACATGGATACGGGTGACTTCATCGTGACGGCGCGTAGCCATTCAAGTGAAGGCTGAGTTTGAACTCGAAGCGGCCGCTCGGATGACGTCCGCTCCGTGCCGGAACGAGACATTCCAGACGCGCAGGTGAGCTGCCCTTCTCCGGTCCGACTTCGACGCCCATCGTCTATGGGCCCTGACCGACGCACCAAGGCGGAAACGTTCTGCCTGTGATCTCGCTCACAGATCCCGGATGGTGCACGTCGTAAGCTCCTCACCTGTAGAAGAGGAGCCCACTCATGAAAGCTGGTATCACAACATCGACCCGAGTTGCCGTCGCGCTCTCCGCCTGTCTGGTTTTCGTTGCCACCCACGACGGAGCGACGGCTCGCGACCGCGGCTACGATAGCGGCGGTTTCGTGGTCCGAGACCATCGCACGCCACCCGTCGTGCGTGATCATCGCACGCCCGTGGTCGTCCGGGATCATCGGACGCAACCCGTTATCCGAGACCATCGCACTGTTCCGGTCGTGCGGGATCACCGAGTGCCAAGAGGGCCTCAGGGCGGAGTGACCGTCACATCCTCCGGTGGCAGGCGCGGTGGATCGCCCTGCATCCGCTCGGTGTTCGGCGGACCTTGCTTCGGTCTGTAGCATCGCGGGACGAACTGACCTGCAGGGCCGCCCCACCACCCCAAGGCGGCCATCATTTCTCGGAGAGCGAAGCCGGGGGCACGCGCGGATGTTCCGCCGCCCCCGTTTTTAACGCGAGTGCCTGGTTTGACGAGCCGATCGAGCGGTATCGCGGAACCCACTTATGGAGTTGAGAGGCTATGGGATCAATGGCTCCGGGATCAATGGCTCCGCCAGCCCCGTGTCCCAATCTCAGGGTGGTCCGCGTCGGTCAAAAAGCGGAAGATGGCCAGGGAGGCTCAAAGCCGCTCGGTTGACTTCCGCGCCGTACCATTAGCGGGCATTCATGAGCCGGCCGTAAGCGGACCTTCGTGCCGGCCGCATAGTCATCAGGCGTCTAGGCCCGCATTCACTTATTGCAGAAGTTGAGCATAGACCTCGAGCAATAGCCCTACGCTTTTTCGAGCGCATGACTTAGGATCGGCGCATGGGACTATTGACCTTCAGCATCAACGTCACCCTGGACGGCTGCGTCGACCATCAGGTGGGAATCGCTGACGACGAGACGCACGCGTTCTTCACCCGCCTTATGGACGACGGCGGGGCGATGCTGTGGGGCCGTGTTACCTACGAAATGATGGAGAGCTACTGGCCGGCGGTCGCTCGCGGCGACGTGGAGGCACCGCCGGCGATACGCGAGTGGGCGGTCAAGCTGGAGGCCAAGCCGAAATACGTCGTGTCGTCGACGCGAAAGGACTTCCCGTGGACCAACAGCCACCACATCGCCGAGGATCTTCGAACAGGCGTTCAGACGCTCAAGGACGCGACTCCGGCGGGCGTGCTCCTCGGTAGCGGCAAACTCGCAATCGAGCTGGACCGGCTGGATCTGATCGACGAGTACAAGCTCCTCGTTCATCCCAGGATCGCCGGCCACGGCCCGACCCTGTACCAGGGCGGGCTGCCCAGCACGCGACGGCTCGAGCTGGTCTCGGCGAAGCCGCTCCGCAATGGCGTGGTCGCCATGCACTACCGGCGTGGGCGTTGACTCACAGCAGCTTCATCGCGCTCAGGGCGGAGGACCGCTGGAGCGTAATCCCTTGTCTCCGGCTCGGATAAGTCGGGCTCATGCGCTGCTGAGGTGCTCCCTCATGTGAGATGCTCTCACGAAACGACGAAGCACAATTTCAGCCGAATATTCCAGCCTTCCTCGCGCTGGATGACCGCGCGATGGTCGATACAGATGCACGTGACCGCATGTGAACTCAAAGCGGCCGCTCGGAAAAATTCCACTCCGCGCCCGCATCTGATGGTCTCGTTGTGCACCTCCACCCCGCCGCATTAACGGCGCGCTTACTCCGCCTGCCCGATAGTGCCTGTCACCCCAAGGCAAAGGAGAGGCCATGAGTGACGTTGTTGGAATTCCGGGCAATCGGATCCGCTCGTTCGTGGAGCGCATCGAGCAGATCGAGAACGAGATCAAGGAGCTGAACGAGGCCAAGAAGGAGGTCTTCTCCGAGGCCAAGGGCGAGGGCTTCGACGTGAAGATTCTCAAGGAGATCATCAAGCTGCGCAAGCAGGACCAGGACGAGCGCGACGAGCACGAGAGCCTGCTCGACGTCTACATGCGGGCCATGGACGAAGCCGGTCCCGCGCCGGTCGCCGAGGCGGCCTGACAACGCCTGAGAGCATCCGACAATGAGAAGGCCGCCTGCGACGAGGCGGCCTTTTTTGCGGTCCCGCGCGATGCGCCCGCCGCCTTACGATTTTTTGCGCGGGGAAGCCCGTCCGCCGGTCCGGCTGGTGCCGTTGCCGCCGTTCTCGCCCGGGGCGCCCCTGAGCGCACCCGTCAGGACGTTGCCGGCGGCCCCGATGGCCGCGGCGGCAACCTCCAGGGGCGCGGCCACGATCTCGGCCCCGAGGCTTCCGGCGGCCGATACGGCCCTGCGGCCTTCCTGCGCTCCACCGCCCTTGCCGTGCTCGCCGCCCCGCGGCGCCTCGAGCACGTTCGCCACGGCCCTGAGGGCCTCCGCCATCACGGCCCGCGCCTGCGGGGAGGTCAGGGTCGTTTCAAGGGTCGAGAGCCACGCCATCGGATTCAGCAGGCCGCCCTGCTGGCGGGATGCGGAGCGGCTCCGTGTCGTCGAGCGTGCCGATGAGCGCGATCCTGCGGAGGAGCGGGCTTTTGCGGGAACGGCCTGGGACTTCGTCGCGGCGCGCGCGCCGGCCTTGGGTTGCGCGCGCTTTTGTGCGCCAGTTCCTTTCCTGGCCGCAGATCGGGAGGCGGACTTCTCCGATGCCTTCCGGCTCCTGCTGGGTTGTGAGGTTCCGTCCTTCTTATTCGTTGCCATCGTCAGCTCCTCTTACTCTCGAATCCGAAAGCCGGCCGCGCCGAGGAGCGGCCGATCTCACCCATGACAATGACAGCGAGTCCATTCGGTTCGCACGCACCGGCGATCGATGATGGGGAAGCCCGTTCCCGAGGGGTGCGAGCCGGTTCGGCGGTGGCAGCGGAGGCTCCGCCCCGGGTCGAATAAGGTTTTCGGGCGATGCCGCGCAACGATCCGTCAACCGTTTCGTGTCGGCGCTCAAATCCCCCCGCCGTGGCTGAGCCACCATTCCCGCACCTCCCAGCCATAGCCCTCCTCGCGCTGGATGCGCTCGAGATGGGCGGCGAGCTCGTCGCGCAGCTCGTGCAGGGTACGGCGGGGCTTTGGGGCGTCGATGGCGTAGTCGTGGGCGGCCGGAACGGCGGCGGCGGCGCGGGTGTGCTTTTCGATTTCGCCGAGGACGCGGGTGAGGCGGGCGAGAGGCTGCGCACTGTGCTGGGCGAGGGCGATGGGCTGGGCCTCCAGCACCTCGGCATGGCGCTCGGCGAGCTGCCAGAGCTTGTCCATGATCCGGCCGCGGCGATGCTCGGGCAGGGCGCCGCCGGGCCCGGCGGCGGAGGCTCCGGACGAGGCGGGATCGGCAGGGGCGGGATCGGAAGGGAGCGGGCCGGTCGGGCGCTGCCAGCCCTCCTGCCGGATGTAGCGCGACACGGTGGCGGCCGAGATGCCGAGCTCCGCGCCGATGTGCCGGCAGGACCAGCGGGTGCGCTCCACCAGCTTGCGCATGGCCTCGATCATCCCGGGGTCGGTCTTCCCTGGGAAGGTGGTTTCCTTCGGGGTGGAACCCCACCGGGCGGCCCAGGGAGGGGTGGGAGAGGACGGCATGGCAATGGCTTCTTCAAAAATGAGTACAAAACAGGAACAAGATAGGCGGCGGGCGAGGACTGTCAAGGTTCAGGCACCTGTCGTCATTCCGGGACCTCCGCCCCGTCATTCCGGGCGGCTCGCAAGAGCCGATCCCGGAACCCATAACCACGACGCCCTGAGGAGAACTTCGCGGCAGCCACCATGTCCCGTTCCGCATCGGGAGGTTGTGGGTCAACGATACCCAATGGCATGTCAGGCGCGGGACCCAACTGTCGAGCCGGCCGCGCCTTGCCGGTTTTGCGCCTCCCGGCCTAGACTTCGTAAAGAGCGCAGAGGTTGGGGCGCAGAGGGTGATGCCATGCCGATCGAGCCGGGTCTCTGGGGCGCGGGGGATGCCTACGAGCGCTATATGGGACGCTGGAGCCGGCGGGTCGCGCCGCGCTTCGTGGAATGGCTCGCCGCCGCGCCGGGCTCCGCCTGGATCGATGTCGGCTGCGGCACCGGCATCCTGACCGGGGCCATTCTCGAGCAGGGCGAGCCGTCGCGCGTCCTGGGGCTCGACAGCGCCCCGGGCTTTCTCGAGGTGGCGCGGGCGCGCCTTGACGATCCGCGCGCGACCTTCGTCCAGGGCGACGCGCAGGCGCTGCCCGAACCCGACGGGGCCGTCGACGTCGCGGCCTCAGGGCTCGTGCTGAGCTTCCTCAAGGACAAGCCCGGCGCCGTGCGGGAGATGGCCCGGGTGGTGCGGCCGGGAGGAACGGTGGCGCTCTATGTCTGGGATTATGCCGGCCACATGCAGCTGATGCGCCATTTCTTCGACGCGGCGACGGACCTCGACGAGCGGGCGCGGGATTTCGACGACGGCATCCAGGCGCCGGTCTGCCGGCCTGGCCTGCTGCAGCGCCTGTTCCGCGAGGCGGGGCTCGCCGATGTGGCGGTGACGGCCATCGACATCACCACTGAATTCGAAAGCTTCGACGATTACTGGGCACCGTTCCTCGGCGGCACCGGCTCGGGCCCGAAATACTGCATGTCGCTCACCGAGCCGGCCCGGGAGGAGCTGCGCGAGCGGCTGCGGGCGCGGCTTCCCACCGGACCCGACGGCGAGATCCTGCTGGCCGCCCGGGCCTGGGCGGTGAGGGGGCGGGTCGGCGGCTAGCCGGGGAGCCGCTCCGCCGTTCCCGACAGGACCGGTTCCCGGCGCGCAGGGAGGGCGGGGGATCCACTCGCACGCGTGGCCCTGCGGTTTCCCTGGCCTGCGATGGCTGCGGCATCTCTGGCCCGGGAACGGGACGTCACGTCCGATCACGTTCCAGCCGTCATCACCGGCCCTCGTACCCTCCGACGTCATCACCGGGCTTGTCCCGGTGATCCTGATTCTGTGGAGCGCCACGCCTTACGGATCGGGATGGCCGGCACAGGGCCGGCCATGACGGAGGAGGAGGGGTGCGACTGGATGATGGACAACGCCGGATGAGCCGCCGCCTTTCACTCCCCCTCCCACGTCATCACCGGCCTCGTCCCGGTGATCCCGATCGGAAAGGTACAGCGCCTCTCAGTATCGGGATGGCCGGGACAGGCCCGGCCATGACGTGAGAGGGTGTCATCAGCGATGGCGAGGAATGTTCCAGGCGGAAATATTCCAGCCGGGAATGCTGCAGCCGGGAATGCTGCAGCCGGGAATGCTCCTGCCTTGCAACACCTTGCAACGCTGTTTCAAGACTGTTGCAAGGCGTGTTGCAAGGGTGTTACAAGGCTTTGTTGCAAGGGGACGCCTGTTCGGGCGTGTTTCATCACCGTTGCAACGGAGATCGATCAGATTTCATCATTTGTGCTGATGCGTGGCTGGGCGTATTCCGGTTCTCTCAAGAGGAATAACGCCATGAGTCATGCCACCACGGCCATGCCCGCGCAGAATCTCAAGGGGATCGACGGGACGACCCTGGGCCTTTACGTCGCCACCGTGTTCCTGTGGGGCGTGAGCTGGATCGGCATCCGGGCGCAGCTCGGCGTGGTGGCGCCGGAGATGTCGGTGCTGTGGCGGTTCCTGCTGGCCGCCGTGCTCATGTGGGCCTGGGTGCTCGCCACCGGGCACCGGGTGCGTTTTCCGCTCGCCGATCACGGGCGCTTCCTGGCCGTGGGCGTGTGCCTGTTCTCGTTCAACTTCCTGTCGTTCTACTATGGCGGCCTGAGCGTGCCCTCGGGGCTGCTCTCGGTGGTGTTCTCCCTCGCGTCCGTGTTCAACCTTGTGCTCGGCTTCGTGATCTTCCGGCAGAGCGTCGAGCCGCGGGTGGCGCTCGGCGGCGTGATTGGCGTCGTGGGGATCGTGTTCCTGTTCTGGCCGGAGATCACGGGCGCAGGCTTCAACGCGGCGGCGCTGAAGGGCTTAGGGCTTTGCGTGATGGGCACGCTGTTCTTCTGCTCGGGCAACATGATCTCGACGGTGGTGCAGCGCCGGGGAGCGCCGCTTCTCTCCGCCACCGCCTGGGGCATGACCTATGGCTGCGCGGTGTTGCTGGCGCTCAACCTGGTGCGCGGCAACGCCTTCATCATCGAGCCCACGCTGAAATACATCGGCTCGCTGCTCTATCTGTCCATCGGCGCGTCGGTGCTGGCCTTCATGTCGTACCTCACCCTGCTGCGGCGGCTCGGCGCCGCGCGGGCGGGCTACGCCACGGTGCTGTTTCCCATCGTGGCGCTCACGGTCTCGACCCTGCTCGAGGGCTATGTGTGGACGCCGCTCGCCGTGATCGGCGTCGTGCTGGCGCTCGCCGGCAACGTGCTCGTGCTGCGCCGGCCGGCGCAGCCCGCCCGATAGGGGCTACTCGGCCGCGAGCGGCGCCATCGTGCGGGTCGAGCCGAGATTGTCGAGCGACTGCTTGATGTGAAAGCCCAGGGCGTCGGCGAGCGGGTTCTCCTCGCCGCGGGCGCGGATGAGGCCGATCTTGCACGAGGGCAGGGCCGGGAAGCCGTCCGAGGGGCCGAGGATGCGCATGCCGGGACGCACCGCGCTCTCCGGCAGGACGGAGACCGCGAGGCCCGCCATGACGGCCGCGCCCACGGCGGTGGAATGCCAGCTCACATAGGCGATGCGGAAGAGCCGGTCGGCGCTTTCCAGGGCCTCGGTGGCGGAATGGCGCCAGCCGCAATTCGGACGGCCCAGCGCCAGCGGAACCGGGGTCTCCTCGTGCACCCCGTGCCGGGCGGACGTGACCCACAGAAGCTGCTCGATGCGCACGATCTCGGACGGGCCGCGCCGGTCCACATGGGTGATGATCGCGAGGTCCAGGTCGCCGTGCTGCACCCGCTCGATCAGGTTGTGCGTGGGCTCGCACATCACCGTCACCTCGGCCTTCGGGTTGGAGCGCGAGAACCGGGCCAGGATCTCCGGCAGGTAGCGGTCGGCATAATCGTCCGGCAGGCCCAGGCGCACGCGGCCGGTGAGCTCGTTCTCGTTGAAGGACGCCATGCATTCCGTGTTCAGCCGCACGATCCGGCGCGCATAGTCGAGCAGGCGCTCGCCCTCGTCGGTGAGCTTCGACAGGCGCCCGTCGCGCTCGAAGATCGCCTTGCCGACCCGGTCCTCCAGGCGCTTCATCTGCATGGACACCGCGCTCTGCGTCTTGTGCACGATCTCCGCCGCGCGGGTGAACGATCCGGTGTCCGCGATGGCCACGAAGGTCCGAAGCTGGTCGATGTCGAGCAGGTGCATGGCTGTGCCCTCATTATCAATCAAGTTGATGATACATATCTCAAATAATCGTTTCAAGTGATGAAAGGAGTTTGATATAAAAGTCCTATTCCTGAAATGATCAACAAAATCAGGCGCTTGGATGGGAATCCAATCATGGGATCTCTTACTGAGGTCCAAGAATATCTCTGAAATGCCACTGAAACATAGGCTGAAACACCCCTGAAACACCCCTGAGACAGAGCCGGTACGGTGTTTCAGCTGTTTTAGGCCGAAGGCCTTAACGTGAGAGCAAGGAGACCTCCGATGAACCGGTCTGCATTATCGTCGATGACCTTCTCAGGAATGGCCGCTCTGGGGCAGTTCGCCCGCGCGCTCACGAATCTCGTCAAGGCGCTGCAGCACCGCCGAGAGGTCAAACACCTCGCCGAATTCGACGACCGGATGCTGAAGGATATCGGGCTGACGCGCGGCGATGTGACGAGCGCGCTCGACGAACCGTTCACGCGCAATCCGTCATGGGTGCTGATTCGAAGCGCGGAGCGACATTCCCGCGCCGAAAGGCCCGATCACTCGGCGCGGTCGATCCGACCCGTCGTGCCGATGGTGACGCCGATCAAGCGCTGCGTCTAACGCTTCGACGGATCTGTCTTCCAGGCATCGCTGAAGATCGATTGGAGCGACGCGAGGTATTGCAGCTGCATCTCGCGTCCTTTCTCCATCATCTCGTCGAAGGACGCGGAGGAGGGAGGTTCCTCTTCCGGGGCTTTCGGCGGCGTTGCCTTGAGAACGCTTGCCATCATGTCCTCGAACGGATTGGCATGCTTCTTCTCAGGGTTCGTCGCGGTCATCCATCCGGCCCAGAGATCCGCCCAGGGATTGGCGATGCCCGGCTTCTCTTTCGCGTTGTCCTTGGAGGACGCGAAGGATTGAAGGGCCTGCGCATGAGCCGTCATCCATTGCGACATGCCGCCGGCCATGATGCCGGCGAGAATGGGCAGCAATTGCTGCATGGTCTCGGTGTTGATGCCCGCGTAATCGGCCGCCTGATGCGCCACGCGGCGGCTGACCTCGTCGGAGCCGAAGATCTGGTCCAGCAGCCGTCGTCCTTCCTGCTGCGCCTGCGGCGTGAAAGGGTTGCCCGCGGCCTGCCAGAAATTCTGATAGGCTCCGCTCATCATGGATTGGAAGAGGCGGGCAGGATCGCTGGACGTGGTGGCGTGCTGCAGCCCCATGGCGAAGGCCGGCATGAAGGCCGCCATGGTCTTCTGCGTCTGATCGCCTGAGAGGTTGAACTGCTGGGCGAGGGAGGCCAGGGCTGCACTGGCCTGGGCTTGGCGCATCAGGTCGAACCAGTTGAACATGGCAGCCTCCTCGAATTGAAACGCCTGCGGCCCGTCCTGGGCCGGCGCGTCGTTGGTGCGAACCGAAAGCCCGCATCGGCGAAAAACCGGATCCGCTTTTCAAGCCCGATGCGCCTGGAACGTCACACGGCTCGAACAGCTTGCCTCTCCAAACGCCGGATTGTCCAGAACGCAGTGATGACGGCCGCGATGCCGAACACCACGGATCCCGCGCCGATCCCCAGAAGGGCCCCTTTGGGGCCGCCCATCTGGGCGCCGAAATAGGCGAAGGGAATCATGCCCAGCGTGGCCCGTCCCCAGTTGAAGAAGGTGGAGAGCAGCGGATAGCCGAGGTTGTTGAACGAGGCGTTGGCCACGAAGACGAGGCTGACGAAGAACCAGATGAAGCCGCTGAGCTGGCAGAAGAACTGGACGATCTCGGCCGTTGCCGGCGGTGCATTGAAAGCTTGGGTGATCGGGACCCGCACGAGAAACAGGATCAGCCACATGCTGCCGACATAGGCCACCGTGAAGGTCAGTGCGTCCTTGAGCGTCTGCTTCATGCGGTCATAGCGCTGCGCGCCCCAGTTCTGCCCGAGCACAGGGCCGATGGCTCCGGCGAGCGCAAAGACGCCCGCGAAGGACACGGGCGTGACTCGATCGATGATCGCCGAGGCGGCAATCGCCTGATCGCCGAACTGCGCCATCACCCCCATGAAGAAGGCGTTGGCGACGGGAGCCGCGATGTTGGTGAGGATGGCTGGTATCGCAATGGAGAAGAACGACCGCGCATCACCGGCGATCGCTGTCCAGTTCGGCTTGACCAGAAGGCGATGAGCGCGCGTGAGATAAAGAAAGCTTACATAGACATAGGCGACGCGCGCGATGTTGATGGTCAGCGCCGCGCCGTTGGCCTTCAGGCCCAGCCCGAAGATGAGGATCGGATCGAGAACGACCGTGACGGCCGCCACGGACAGGCTGGCATACATGCTGCGCTTGGCATCGCCCGCAGCGCGCAGGACGGTGGAGAACGCCATGCCGATGGCCATGAGAACGTTCGTCGGCAGCGTGATCCAGAGGAAGCTCTTCGCGACCTCGTAGGCTTCGTCGCGTGCGCCCATCGTACCCAGGATCAACGGCAGCAGAGGCAGAATGATCAGGCTCACGAGGGCTGCGACCGCCGCCATGAGGATGCTGCATGAGGTCGCCAGGCGGCGCGCATCGTCGGGCCGGCGCGCGCCGAGAGAGCGCGAGACGAGCGCTCCGATGGGAATCATCAGGCCCACATTGATCGAGACCGTGAAGAACATCACCACCGTGGCGAGGCCGACGCCGGCCGTCAGGCTCGGTTCGTTCAGCCAGGAGATGTAGAGCAGCGAAACGAGATCGACGATGAAGATCGCAATGAGGCCGGCTGCTGCCGTTCCGGTCATGACGAGAACGTGGCGCATGGTCGAGCCGACCACGAAGCGTGGTGGCTCACTCGTCATCTCGGTTTTCTTCACCGAAGGCTCAGCATCCATCACGACACGCCTTCGCCGAGGATGTCTCGCGTCTCCGGGCTGAGGGCCCTGGCCCTGCCCGTTGGAACGGTGAGCGGTTCCGGGGCGATCTTGGCGCCGACCACCAGCTCGGCGCCTCCCATGGTGCCGACCTCCTTCTGCAGCACGAGGCGCGCGATATCGCGCTTGCGCACGTCGTTGGCTGCGGCGGCGGCCGCTTCCGGCTCTGTCCCGAGTTCCTCGAGCGCCGCCCGCCCGAAGACGATGGCGGATTCGAATACCTCCCGGATCTGATAATCCACATCCCGGTTCATGAGCTCGATGGCATGAATGCGATCGAAGGCGCGCACGAAGCTCCGGGCGTTCTGGAAGTTCTCATGAATGATCTCGATGATCTTCGTCATCGCTTCCTGATTGTCGATGCAGATGCAGATCATCTCGGCTTTCTCGGCGCCGGCCGCGCGCAGCACGTCGAGGCGGGTGCCGTCGCCGTAATAGACCTGGAGCCCGAAGCGTCCCGCATCGCGAATGCGCTCGACATCGTTGTCGATCACCGTCGCCTGAATGCCCTGCGCCAGCAGAACCTGATTCACGATCTGTCCGAAGCGGCCGAAACCGATCACGAGGACGCGGCTCTCAAGCTCGCTTTCGTGCCCGGGAAGTCCCTGCAGATCCGGATCTTCCTCGCTCCCGCGGCGGTTGGCGGTCATCTTCTCGACGAAGGTCGACAGGAGCGGTCCCAGCAGCATGGTGATGGCGGCGAGCGCCGTGACCGGCTGCGCCTCGGCAGGTGACATGAGGCCAAGCCCCATCGCAACGGGGAGAAGGACGAAGGCGAATTCACCCGCCGTGCACAGAAGCGTTCCCGAACGCAGGCCGTCACGCCAGCTGGCACCGAACAGCTTCGACAGGACGGTGATGAGGAGGGTCTTGCCGAGAATGACGGCGGGCGCGGCGATGGCGAGCAGCACCCATTGGTCGCGGACGAGGGCGAGATCGATCGACATGCCCACGCTCATGAAGAACAGGCCGAGCAGCATGCCGCGGAAGGGCTCGATATCTGCCTCCAGCTGGTGGCGGAAATTCGATTCCGCGAGCAGAAGTCCCGCGAGGAAAGCACCCATTGCCATGGAGAGGCCGACCTCCTGCATGAGCAGGGCGGCACCGAGCACCACGAGCAGCGCCGAGGCGGTCATGACCTCGCGGGCGCCGCTGCGGGCGAGGATGCGGAAGAAGGGGTTGAGCCCGTAACGGCCGATCAGCACGACGGCGGTGATGCCGAGGAGCGCTTCCCCGACCGCCAGGAGGCGATCCGTCAGGGACTCGTGCTCCGCGGCCGCCCCGGAGGCGAGAAGCGGCAGGATGGCGAGAAGCGGCACGACGGACAGATCCTGGAACAGCAGGATCGCGAAGGAACGCTGGCCGTACGGTGTCTGCAGGTCGTTCCGCTCGCCCAGCATCTGCAGGGCAATGGCCGTGGCCGAAAGGGCCACGGCAACGCCCGTGACGAAGGAGGCCTTGGGTGAGAAGCCGATGGCGTAGGCTGCCGCACCGAGGCAGAGGGTCGTCACGGCCATCTGGGCGAATCCCAGGCCGAAGATGTCGCCTTTCATCTCCAGGAGATGGGACAGCTTGAGCTCGAGGCCGATGATGAACAAGAGCAGCACCACGCCCAGTTCCGCGACCGTCGCGATGGTCTGCGGGTCCTCCACCAGGCTCAGGCCGGACGGGCCGATGGCGACGCCGGCGGCGAGATAGCCCAGGACGGCGCTCAGACCCAGGAGGCGGAAAATAGGCACGGCCACGACCGCCGCCCCGCAGAAGGTCAGGATGGGTGGAAGGAAGCTGACGTGAGAAGCGGTGGAGGCCATGAGCGATCAGGAGAAATGAAGGGCTGTTTCACCTTTCTAGGGATTCTTGTGGGCAAGAGCGAGTGTTTCTTGAGGGTACAATCCCGGCCCGTGCCTCATCGCACAGGTTCGAGAAGATGCACCCACGTCATCGCTGGGCTTGTCCCGGTGATCCCGATCCTGTGGAGCGCCGCGCTCATCGGATCGGGATGGCCGATGCCGGCCATGACGGGGAGAGTGTCATCCCCGGCGCACGAAGGGCGGGAAGGGGATCCACTCACACGCGCTATCCCATGGATTCTCTTCCTCTCCGCTGTTGCTTCCGTTGTGAATGGCAGGCGCTGTTCCGCCCTTTGCGGCAGGGAAGGGCGCTTATTCGCGGCGCCGCCCCGCCGCGAATAAGCGTCGCTCCCGCTTGACAGGAGGGGCCTCGTCTCGCCACATCGCCAGATCATGACGAAGCCCTCTCTCGACATTCTACTCTGTGCCCCGCGCGGCTTCTGCGCCGGGGTCGTCCGCGCCATCGATGCGGTCGAGAAGGCGCTCGCGATCCATGGGGCGCCGGTCTATGTGCGCCACGAGATCGTGCACAACAAATATGTCGTGGAAAACCTCAAGCGGAAGGGTGCGGTCTTCGTCCGGGAGCTCGACGAGGTGCCCGATACGCGGGCTCCGGTGATCTTCTCGGCCCACGGGGTCCCCAAGTCGGTCCCGGAGCAGGCAGCGGCCCGCAGTCTCTTCGGGATCGACGCCACCTGTCCCCTGGTGACCAAGGTGCACCGGGAGGCGCAGGTCCATCACAAGCGCGGCCGTCACATCATCCTGATCGGTCATGCGGGGCACCCGGAGGTGATCGGCACCATGGGGCAATTGCCTCAGGGAGCCGCCACCCTGGTCGAGACCGTGGACGACATCGCCCGGCTGCAGCCTACTGATCCGGACAATCTCGCCTTCGTCACCCAGACGACGCTCTCCGTGGACGATACCCAGGACATGGTGGATGCCCTGAAGGCGCGGTTCCCGTCCATCGTCGGACCGCACAAGGAAGACATCTGCTACGCCACCACGAACCGCCAGGGCGCGGTCAAGCGGGTGGCGCCCCAGGTCGATGCCATGATCGTGGTGGGCTCGCCGAATTCCTCCAATTCGCAGCGCCTGCGCGAGGTGGCCGAGCGGGAGGGCTGCCCCCTGGTCCGGCTGCTCCTGCGGGCCGAGGACATCGACTGGAGCCTGTTCGGCGACATCCGCAGCCTCGGCATCACGGCGGGCGCCTCCGCGCCCGAAATTCTGGTCGAGGAGATCATCGACGCCTTCGCGGAACGCTACGCGGTGTCGGTCGAGAGCGTGTCGACGGCGGATGAGAGCGTGTTCTTTCCTTTGCCTCGCGAGCTTCGTGAGCAGGCGGCGGAGTAAGCGGTGGCAGTCTATACGGAAGTCAGCGACGAGGAGCTGTCGGCTTTCCTCGATACCTACGACATCGGCACGGTGCTGTCCTACAAGGGCATCGCCGAGGGCGTGGAGAACACCAACTATTTCCTTCACACCACGAAGGGCTCGTACATCCTGACCCTCTACGAGAAGCGGGTGCGGGAGGACGATCTGCCGTTCTTCCTCGGCCTCATGCAGCACCTTGCGCTGAAAGGCCTGAACTGCCCGCTGCCGGTGAACAACCGCCGGGGCGAGCCTCTGGGCCGCGTGGCCGGGCGGCCCGCGGTCATCATCACCTTCCTGGAAGGCATCGCGGTGCGCCGTCCCACGGCGCAGCATTGCGGCGCGCTCGGCGCCGCGCTGGCGAAGCTGCATCTCGCCGGCCGCGACTTTTCCATGCAGCGGCCCAATGCGCTCTCGCTGGAAGCCTGGGCGCCGCTCTTCGCGCAGGCCGAGGCCCAGGCCGACACGGTGTCTACCGGCCTCGCCGAGCGGACGCGGCGTGAGCTTGCTCTTCTTGAAGAATCCTGGCCGCGCGGCCTGCCGACCGGCATCATCCATGCGGATCTGTTCACCGACAACGTCTTCTTCATCGGCTCCGAGGTTTCGGGGCTGATCGATTTCTACTTCGCCTGCACGGATGCATTCGCCTACGACGTCGCGATCTGCCTCAACGCCTGGTGCTTCGAAATCGACGCCTCGTTCAACCTGACCAAGGGCCGGGCGATGCTGGCGGGTTATCAATCGGTTCGCCGGCTCGAGCCGCAGGAAGTCGAGGCATTGCCGGTGCTCTGCCGGGGATCTGCCATGCGCTTCATGCTGACGCGGCTGGTGGATTGGCTTAACGTGCCGCCGGGCGCGCTGGTGAAGCCGAAGGACCCGCTCGAATACGACCGCAAGCTCAACTTCCACCGCCATGTGAAGCATGCGCGCGAATACGGACTCGACGCATGAGCACACCTGAGCGCGTGATGATCTACACGGACGGCGCCTGCTCGGGAAATCCCGGACCGGGCGGCTGGGCCGCGATCCTGTTCTTCAAGGGCAGCGAGAAGGAGGTCTCCGGCGGGGAGGCTCACACCACCAACAACCGCATGGAGATCCGCGCGGCCATCGAGGGCTTGAACGCTCTCAAGCGCTCCTGCGCGGTCGATCTGTTCACCGACTCGCAATATGTGCGCCAGGGCATCACGCAATGGATGCACAACTGGAAGCGGCGCGGCTGGCGCACCGCCGACAACAAGCCGGTGAAGAACGAGGATCTCTGGCGGGAGCTCGACGAAGCCGCGTCCCGGCACGACGTCGCCTGGCACTGGGTGAAGGGTCACGCGGACGACCCGACCAACATCCGCGTCGACGAACTGGCCGTTGCCGCCATGAAGCCGTTCAAGAAGCAGGGCCGAAGGGTCAGCGTCTGACCTTCGGGTCTCGCTCTCCCCCGTTATGGCCGGCCTTTTGCTGGCCATCCCGATGTGAGGAGCGCAACGCCTCACTAAATCGAGATCACCCGCACAAGGCCGGGGATGACGAAGGAGGTGGCTTTCCGCGGGGCCTCGAAAGGATCAGAGATCCTTCATGATGTTGTCGGCGCCGGAATGCTGCGCCTTGGAGGGGGCGTCCTCCACGTTGATCGCCTTCACGATGCCGTCGTCGACGACCATGGAATAGCGCTGTGAGCGCGTGCCGAGGCCGAAGCCCGAGCCGTCCATGGACAGGCCGATGGCCTTGGCGAAATCGGCGTTGCCGTCGGACAGAAAATCGATGCCTTCGGCGCCGGAGGCCTTGCTCCAGGCTTCCAGGACGAAGACGTCGTTGACCGAGGTCACCAAGATGGAATCCACGCCCTTGGCCTTGATCTCGTCCCTCTTCTGCACGTAGCCGGGCAGATGGTTGCGATGGCAGGTCGGGGTGAAGGCGCCGGGCACGGCGACGAGAACCACCTTGCGGCCCTTGAACAGATCGTCGGTCGTTTTGGCCACGGGCCCGTCCGGCGTCATGATGCGGAAGGTGACCTGGGGAAGGCGTTCTCCAACCTGGATGGGCATGGGCTAATCTCCGAACTGGGATCGACGATGTTTCTCCCTAGCGCGGTTGCCCGTTGCCGTCGAGGCTGACTTCCGTCTCGACGGACTTTCCTCCGGCCACCAGGGTCAGGCGCAGGGGAACCGGGCCCGCGGCATCCTTGGGCTTTTCCTCCACGATCACGGTAAAGCGGTTCGCGTCGTCGGGCAGGGAGGTCGAGAGGTACCAGTTCTCCGGTCCCTCGGCGAAGAGGGAGGGTTTCGCGCCCTCCGGAGCGCGGACCGTGACGGAAAGGGCGGGTTTGTCCTGGATCAGGGGCTCCACAGAGAGGACGGACAGATCGCCCCGTGCTCCCAGAGCCTGCGGGCGCGGCACCTTCGCCAGAGCGGCCTCGATGGCGCTGCGGCCGGGGCCATCCTCCGTCAGGTCCAGGGCCAGATCCGCTCGGGCCGGGATGCAGATGTCCTTGCAGACGCCGTATTCGGCCGAAAGGACGAGCTTCACCGGCTTGCCCTTGTCCTTCGCCTCGACCAGGACCGGCAGCACGACCTTCTTGCCGTAGACATAGGCCACGCCGGCGGCATCCATGTGCCGGTACGGGGCGGGAAAGCGGACCTCCGCGCCGGCCAGATTCTCGGACCGCGACCAGTCGAAACGGGGCGGCAGGCCGGAATCGCCGGGATTACGCCAATAGGTCTTGAAGCCCGGATCGAGGGTGATCTCGATCCCGGCAAGCCAGACATCGCCCTGCCGGCCGCCCGAGACCAGACGGGCCTGGGAGTGAAAACCCTGGGTGATCGCGGATGTCTTGGATGGCTGCGCGACAACTGCGGCAAAGGACAAAATCGAAAAAATTGCGACCGAAACGGTGCGGAGCATGAATGCCATGGAACTGACGCCTCCCTGACGCGCTTCCCTTATGCGTGTTATCTTCGGGTCCGCCATCCACGATCCTGTGATCGGACGGCAGGTCCGGCAAGGCAGAATTTGGAATATGGGCTCTCAGCTTCCTCCCTACGATACCGGATCCCCTTACCTGGACGGGCAGGTCCTCGTGGCCATGCCGGGCATGATGGACGAGCGTTTCGCGCGATCCGTCATCTATGTCTGCGCCCATTCGCCGGAAGGCGCGATGGGAATCGTCCTCAACCGGCCTGCCGCCAACCTGAACATGCCGGATCTGCTGGTGCAGCTCGAGATTCTTCCGGAACATGACCGGATCCGGCTACCGCAGAAGGTGGGCAGCATGCAGGTGCTGATGGGCGGACCCGTGGAGACGAGCCGAGGCTTCGTTCTCCACTCGCCGGACTTTCATCTCGCCCAATCGACCCTGCCCATCGACGACAGCATCTGCCTGACCGCGACCATCGACATCCTGCGCGCCATCGCCCGCGGTGACGGGCCGGAGAATGCGGTGCTGGCTTTGGGCTATGCCGGATGGGGCGCGGGACAGCTCGAGATGGAGCTTCAGGCCAATGGCTGGCTTAATTGCCCGGCCGACGCGGAGCTGATCTTCAACACCGCCGCCGACCTGCGCTACGAGATGGCCCTGCGCCGGATCGGGATCGAGCCGGCCATGCTGTCCATGGAAACCGGTCACGCCTAAGACGGTGATCGCTCAAGCCGCGGCAGGGGCCGCGCCGACGAGCTGGCGGGCCTGCAGCGTCGACATCGGCTCTCCGAAGACGGGTCCCTGCGCATATTCGCAGCCGAGCTGGTAGAGCTCGATGGCATCGGACTCGCTCTCCGCTCCCTCCGCGACGATCGCCATGCCGAGCTCATGCGCCATCTTGACGATGGAGCGCAGGATGACGGGCTTGCCGGAGGCCATCAGGCGCACGAAGGATTCGTCCACCTTGATCGTGTCGAACGGGAAGCGCTGCAGGTAGGAGAGGGCGGAATAGCCCGTTCCGAAATCGTCGAGCGAGAGGCCTGCCCCGAGGTCGCGCAGGCGCGTGAGCATCTGGGCCGAGTATTCCGGGTTCTCCATCACGAGGCTCTCGGTCATCTCGATCTTGAGAGTGCCGGGAATGACACCCGTGCGGGCGATGACCGTCTTCACGTCCTGCAGCAGGTCGTGGCGCAGCAGGTGATGGCTCGACATGTTGACGCTGGCGAAGATCGGCGGCTCCACCTCGAGCGCATTCTGCCAGGCAGCCAGTTCGCGGCTGGTCTGCTCCAGCAGGAAGACGCTCAACTTGATGATGAGGCCGGTTTCCTCGGCAATCGACATGAAGTCTTCGGGCCCGATACGGCCGAGGCGCGGGTGATCCCAGCGCAGCATCGATTCGAAGCCCGCGATGGTCCGGTCTTCCAGGCGCACGATGGGCTTGAACAGCACCTTCATCTCGTTGCGGTCGAGAGCGTGGCGCAGGTCGGTTTCCATCGTGAAATGGTCGCTGCGGTCGGAGCGCATGGTGGGCCGGAAGACCTCGATCCGGTCGCCGCCGTGGCGTCGTGCATGAGCCATGGCGATCTCCGCGTTCCGCAGCACCTCCTCGCGCCGCGCGGCGATCTGCGGATCGTACAGGGCGATGCCGATGGAGGCGGTGAGGAAGATCTCGCGCTCCGCATAGGTGAAGGGCGTCGTCACGACGCGCCGCACCATGTCGGCGAAGGAGATGATGCGATCCGGTTCGCGCTCGGACAGCAGGATGATCGCGAATTCGTCGCCCGAGATGCGCGCCAGGGTGTCCTGCGGCTTGAGCAGCCGGCTCAAGCGGCGGGACAGGGTGAGCAGCACTGAGTCGCCGGCGGCGTAGCCTGCCGAGGCATTCGCATCCTTCAGCTTGTCGAGGTCGATGACGAGAACGGTGGGACGCAGCGAATCGTCCTGGCTGGCGAAGGTGAGGGCCGCCTCCAACCGGTCGTAGAAGAGCTGCCGGTTCGGCAGGCTCGTCAGGTTGTCGTGCACCGCGTCGTACAGCAGGCGCTCCTCGGCGGTCTTGCTGTCCATGACGTCGGCCAATGTGCCGACGATGCGCAGCACCTCGCCGTCGGAGCCGATCACCGGGCGGGCCTTGAGGCGGAACCAATTGTGGGCGCCCGAGGCCGAACGCAGGCGGAAATCCTGGGTCAGGCGGCCCCGGCGATGCTCGATCACCGCATCGAGGGCAAGCCGGTAGCGGTCCTTGTCGAAGGGATGGATCAGGTCGAGCCAGGCGGACGCGGGACCTTCAAGCGAGCCGCGCTTGAGCCCGAGCTGATGCTCGACCTCCGGACTGACGAAGATGTTGTCGGCGACCACGTCCCAGTCGAACACGATGTCGCCGGCACCGGTCAGGGCCAGCGCCCGGCGTTCCGTGTCGTTCATGAAGCCGCGGGTGAACGAGCCGCCTGCGAAGGCGTGCTGCATCACCGTGAAGCCGATCAGCATGACCACCAGAACGAGGCCTCCCACGAGGGCCGGGGGCACGAGATCGGACGAGAGCTGACCTACGACCGTGAAGCTCGCCGCCGCCACCCAGGCCACCAGAAGGAGCCAGGTCGGAACGAGCATCACCGCGCGATCATAGCCGTGTGTCGCCAGATGGATCACGAGGACGAAGCCGATGCCGGCAACGGCCGCAATGGACATCCGGGCCACGCCCGAGGCCACCGGCGGGTCGACGATGGCGAGCGCCACCATGGCTCCGAGGAACAGGAGCCAGAAGGCGGTCACATGGCTGTAGCGCACATGCCAGCGGTTGAGATTGAGATACGCGAAAAGGAAGACGAGGAGCGTCGCCGACAGCACCGCCTCCGCGCCGGCGCGGTAGATCTGCTCCGTTGCCTCGCTGATCGGGAAGATGCGCTGGAAGAAACCGAAATCGATGCAGGCATAAGCCAGCACCGCCCAGGCCAGAGCCGCCGCCGCCGGGAAGATCAGGGCGCCCTTCACCACGAACACGATGGTGAGGAACAGGGCCAGCAGGCCTGCGATGCCGATGATGATGCCCTTGTAGAGCGTCAGCCCGTTGATGCGGTCCTTGTAGGCATCCGCGTCCCAGAGATGGAGCTGGGGCAGGTTGTTGGAGCGCAGCTCCGCCACGAAGGTGACGGTCGTGCCGGGATCGAGCGTGATGAGGAAGATGTCCGCATCCTCGCTGTCGTCGCGGTCCGGCCTGATGCCCTGGCTGGCGGTGATCGCCGCAATGCGGGTCGCGCCGAGATCGGGCCAGAGAACGCCGGAGCCGGTGAGGCGAAAATGCGGCGCAACCAGGAGGCGGTCCACCTGCTCGTCGGTATCGTTGGTGAGCGCGAAGACGATCCAGTCGGGCCGTGTGCCGGCCTCTCGCGCCTTCACGGCGATGCGGCGGACGATGCCGTCGCGCCCCGGCGCCGTCGAAATCCTGATCTCGTCCCCGTCCGAGTTGTAGCGCTCGATGGCCGGAGTGAGATCGATGGCCTTCATCTTGGGGTCGACGCGAACGGATTCCACCGCCCAGCCGGACGATGGAAAGGCCAGTCCCAGGAATGCCGCCAAAAGAAGGGTTATGGCGAAAGATACGATCCGCAATGCTTCGGTCTTTCGTCCGGTACTAAAACAGTGGAACAGGATTGGTACCGGTCAGGAGCCTTGAGAGCAAGCTGGAGCCGGGGAGGCTCCCCACTTGTCCGCAGGACTCGTTTGTTATCGTTACTATGTGGCCATGAGACCAGTTTGCGGCGGGATTGAGGAGAATCAGCCGTGACCAAAGGGAAGACGTGGCGGAAAAATTCAGCCCCGCAGCCCTGACGCGATCCCGTCCAGTGACGGCAGCTCCTTGATCGGACCGATGGCTGCCAGCGTCGGCGCACCTTGCAGCAGGTGACGTCCGGCCTCGCGCACATGCTCCACCTCAAGGGCATCGACCTGCCGGACGATCTCCTCGCTCGCCACCACGCGTCCCCAGGACAGGAGCTGGCGGGCGATGCGCTCGATCCGGCCCCCGGGCGTCTCGAGGGCCGTGAGGAGGGCCACCTTCATCTGCGCCTTGGCGCGGATCAGCTCGATCTCGCTGATGTCGCGGGTCGCCTGAGCCATGCAGGCGAGCGTCACGTCCATCAGCTCGCGCACGTCCGAGCCCGCCGTTCCGGCGCCGATGCCGAAGAGGCCGCAATCGGAGAAGGGCCAGTGGAAGGAATCGATGGAATAGGCGAGGCCCCGGGTCTCGCGCACCTCGTGCCAGAGGCGCGACGTCAGCCCGCCGCCGAGCATGTGGGCGAAGAGATGGACGGCGTAATAGCCGGGATCCTTGAACGAGAGGCCGGGCAGTCCGAGCACCAGATTGGCCTGTTCGAGCTTGCGGGAGATCCGCCGCTCGCCGCCCCTATAGCGTCCCGGTTCCGGCTGCTGCGGGGCAGCGGACGGCATGCCGCCGAAGAGGCGTTCGGCCATGTCGACGATCCGGCCGTGGTCCACATCGCCTGCGGCGGCCAGCACCATCTTGCCCGGCGTGTATTCCCGCGCCAGGAAGGTGCGGATCGTCGCCTCGTCGAAGCTTTTGATGGTGTCCGGCGTACCGAGGATCGGGCGTCCGACGGCCTGGCCCGAGAAGGCGGTTTCCATGAAGGCGTCGTAGATCAGGTCGTCGGGCGTGTCCTCGACGGCGGCGTATTCCTGCAGGATCACGCCCTTTTCGCGGGCGAGCTCCCCGGGATCGAAGGCGGAATTGATGAGGATGTCGCCGAGCACGTCGAGAGCGACATCCACGTTCTCGCCGAGGACGCGGGCGGTGTAGCTCGTGTATTCGACGCTCGTCGCGGCGTTGATGTCGCCGCCTACATTCTCGATGTCCTCGGCGATCTGGCGCGCGGAGCGGCGGGCCGTGCCCTTGAACGCCATGTGCTCGATGAGATGCGACAGGCCGTGTTCATGGGGACGCTCGTGCCGTGAGCCGGTGCCGACCCAGACGCCGAGCGTCGCGGTGGCGATCTCGGGCATGCGTTCGGTCGCCACCATCAGGCCGTTGGACAGAGTGGTGATGTCGACCCGCTTCTCGCGGACGAAGTGCTGGTTCATGCGGCTGCGCCTTTGACCGCCCGCGCGCGCTCGCGGATGAAGCGCTCGACCGCAGCCTGGTCGTTGGGAAGAACCGTGAAGCTCTCCTTGCGCTCCATCAGATCAGCCATGTGCGGCGGAAGTGCGGGGCGAACGCCGGTCGCACGCTCGACCGCATCGGGGAACTTGGCCGGATGGGCGGTGGAAAGTGCCACCACGGGAGTTTCGGGATTCTCCTTGAACAGGGCGCGGCCGGCGCGGGTGCCGACGGCGCTGTGCGGATCGAGCACATAGCCGGTCGTGCGGTACGTCTCCGCCATCTCCGCAAGGACGTTGTCCTCGTTCACGGCCCGGGCCGTGAACTCCTCGCGGATGAGCGACAGCGGCTGTGCGTCGATCATGAAGGCGCGCGACTGATTGAGGCTTGCCATCAGGCGCCTGATCGCCTCGCCGTCGCGGCCATAGGCCTCGAACAGCAGGCGCTCGAAATTGGACGAGATCTGGATGTCCATGGACGGCGAGGTCGTGGGCTGCACGCCCTTGATCTCATAGGAGCCGGAGCCCAGCGTGCGGGTCAGGATGTCGTTGGCATTGGTGCCGATCATCAGCCGCTCGATGGGGAGGCCCATACGCTTGGCGACCCAGCCGGCGAGGATGTCGCCGAAATTGCCGGTGGGCACCGAGAAGGAGACCGGCCGGCGAGGGGAGCCGAGCGCGACGGCGGCGGTGAAGTAATAGACCGCCTGCGCGGCGACGCGGGCCCAGTTGATGGAGTTCACGCCGGAGAGCTGCAGCTCATCGCGGAAGCGGGCATGGTTGAACATGCCCTTCACCATATTCTGGCAATCGTCGAAGGTGCCCTCGACGGCGAGCGCGTGGACGTTGGGCGAGGCCAATGTGGTCATCTGCCGGCGCTGCACGTCCGAGACGCGGCCATGGGGGTAGAGGATGAAGATATCGACCTGATCCAGGCCCTTGAAGGCCTCGACCGCGGCGCTGCCGGTATCGCCCGAGGTCGCGCCGACGATGGTGGCCCGCGCTCCGCGGGCCTTGAGCACGTGATCCATGAGGCGGCCCAGAAGCTGCATCGCCACGTCCTTGAAGGCGAGCGTGGGGCCGTGGAACAGCTCGAGCACGAAGAGATTGTCGCCGATCTGGGTCAGCGGGCAGACGGCCGCGTGCCGGAACGAGGCATAGGACTCGTCGATCATGCGTCCGAGCGTGTCCTCCGGGATGTCGCCGTCGACCAGCGGGCCCAGCACGGCCTTCGCGACGTCCGCGTAGGGCCTGCCGGCAAAGCCCCGGATCGTCTCCTGGGCCAGGGCCGGCCAGCTTTCCGGCAGGTAGAGGCCGCCGTCCCGGGCAAGGCCGGTCAGCAGGGCATCGGCGAAACCGAGTGCCGGGGCTTCCCCCCGGGTCGAGACATGGAGCACGGTGGATCTCCTGGAAATTCGGCCGGACATTATGGTCCCGGGCCGGCTGCGGCAAGCCGCTTCTGGTGCGGCATCAACCCTTGATGCGCTTCCAGGCGAAGGCGGCAAAGACGCCGATCAGGGTCAGCGCGATGCCGAACCAGGTGACCGCGTATTGCAGATGGTTGTTCGGCAGGGTGAGCGGGGTCTGGCCGCCCCGCGGCCACCCGCCCGGGTTGGGGCTGGCATCCGCGTCGATCAGGAAGGGCGCGACACGCTCGAGACCGTGGGCCGCTGCAATCGCCTGAGGGTCGCGGGCGAACCACTGGTTCCGGGCGGGATCATCGTTGGGCGTGAAGGAATTGCGGACCTCGGGCGCACGCACGAGGCCGGCGATCGTCACCTCGCCCTGAGGCTGGCTCTCCGGGCGGCGGGCCGGGTCGCGCAGATCCGTGGGCACGAAACCCCGGTTGACCATCACGACGGCGCCGCTGGCGAGCTTGAGGGGCGTGATCAGGTAATAGCCCTGGAGGGGCGCACCTTGGCGCTCGCCGGGGGCGAGGCCGTAAACCGGGGCCTCGAAGGAATGCAGGAAGGAGCCCGTCACCCGTACCTTGCGGAACTCGTCCTGGTCGGCGCGCCAGGAGGCCCATTCCGGTTCCGGCAAGATGGCCCCGGGCTCGCCATAGGCCCGGGCCCCGATCTGCGCGATCAGGTCTTCCTTCCAGGCCTTGCGCTGGAGCTGCCAGGTGCCGAGGCCGATCAGGATGGCGAGCGCAACAAGCGTCGCCAAGCCGGGAAGGATCAGCGAACGGCCTTCGCGGGTCGAGGTGCTCACTTCTGAAAGCGCCCTTCCTCGGCCTTATGGAGATATTGGCTCGCCACCAACATCCCTTTGGCCGGGCGTATCGGTGGGATGCAGGTCAGTAACAGGAACGGCAGCGTCGTGACCAGATGCACCCAAAGAGGAGGCTCGAAGGTGAGTTCGACCCACACGCCGAAGGCCGCTGCCGGAATGCCCATGATAATCATCACGAAGAAGGCCGGACCATCGGCCGGGTCGGCGAAGGAGAAATCAAGCCCGCAGACCTCGCAACTCGGAGCGAGCGTGAGAAAGCCGTTGAACAGACGTCCCTTGCCGCATCGGGGGCATCGGCATCTCAGGCCGGCGAGAAGAGGGGAAGACGTGTTCTGGACTTGAGCCACGATGATTCTCCGCGAAGAAGCCCCTCTCACATGGGAAGGGAGGGCCAAAAAGCGAAGGGCGGCTTCGAGAGCCGCCCTTGCTGAGTTTGTCTTACCGAGCGGCTTAGTGGCCGGCTGCGTGTCCGCCGAAGCCCCAGACGTAGATGGCGGCGAAGAGAAAGAGCCACACCACGTCGACGAAATGCCAGTACCAGGCCGCGAACTCGAAGCCGAGGTGCTGCTTGGGCGTAAAGTCGCCGCGATAGGCGCGCAGCAGGCAGACGGCCAGAAAGATCGTGCCGATGATCACGTGCGCGCCGTGGAAGCCCGTCGCCATGAAGAAAGTGGCGCCGTAGATGTTGCCGGCGAAGCCGAAGGTGGCGTGGCTGTACTCGTAGGCCTGAACGCAGGTGAAGATCATGCCCAGGATCACCGTGAGCCACAGGCCCGCCTTGAGCCCCTGACGGTCGTTCTCCAGCAGCGCGTGGTGCGCCCAGGTGACGGTGGTGCCGGAGGTGAGCAGGATCAGGGTGTTGAGGAGCGGCAGGTGCCACGGATCGAAGGTCTCGATGCCCTTGGGCGGCCAGACACCGCCGAGAGCCTCGACACGGGCATAGAGCTGCGGGTCGCCGGCATAGAGAGCGGCGTCGAAATAGGCCCAGAACCAGGCGGCGAAGAACATCACCTCGGAGGCGATGAACATGATCATGCCGTAGCGGTGGTGAAGCTGGACCACGCGGGTGTGGTAGCCGCTGTTGGCCTCGCGCACCACGTCGGTCCACCAGCTGAGCATGGTGTAGAGCACGCCGATGATGCCTGCGCCGAAGATGAAGGGACCGAGATGCATCCCGGCGATGGCGATGTCCTTCCACCAGGTCACGAACCCGGATGCCATCAGGAAGGCGCTGACCGCGCCGATGAGCGGCCACGGGCTCGGTTCAAGAATGTGGTAGTCGTGGTTCTTGGCGTGGGCCTCGGCCATTTCGTGTCGTCTCCGTGCCTCGAAAGTGAACTCGCTTTAAGACGTTTCCGCCCAGCTTGTCACGTCCCTTATTGCGCAATGGGTTTGGTGGATGATGTCACCTCCGCCACCGGCTTGCCCCCCTTGGAGGGGAAGTAGGTGTAGGAGAGGGTGAGGGAGGTCAGGTCCTTCACGTCGGCATCCTGCACGAGGCGGGGATCGACGTAGAACACGACCGCTGATTCCAGGGTCTCGCCCGCCTGCAGGGTCTGCTCCGTGAAGCAGAAGCATTCGAGCTTGGAGAAATAGGTGCCGACGAGATCCGGCTGCACGTTGTAGGTGGCGATGCCCGTGCTCGCCTTGTCGCCGATGTTGGTGACCTTGTAGGTGACCGTCGTGGTTTCGCCGAGCTTGACCTTGACCTCCGGCTTCTCCGGCGCGAAGCGCCAGTTCAGGCCGGGCGCGACATTGGAGTCGAAGCGCACGGCGATCGTCCGGTCCATGACCACCGAGCCATTGGCATCGCGGATGATCGGGGTGCCGCCGAAGCCGGTGACCTTGCAGAAGAGATCGTAGAGCGGCACGGAAGCGTAGGCGAGGCCGACCATTCCCACGGCGATGCCGACGCAGGCGAAGGCCGTGCGGTGCATCTTGCGTTGAAGGTTGGAGGTTTCCGTCATCGGTTCAATCTCACAGAGGCCGCTGCATGACGCCCGGCCCAAGCTTCGCGATCGTGACCACGTAGAAAATCAGCACGAGGGCACCGAGAATGAGCGCCAGAGCAAGCGAACGCTTGCGACGGCGCTTCTGTTCCGCGGGGGTCAGGCCGTGGGGAGCTTTGTTGCCGACCATCCGATCACCCGAAAACCGGCCGGAAGAAGCCGAAGCCATGCTCCGCGAGAAGGGTCGCGAAGAGCAGGAAGAGATAGAGGATCGAGAAGCCGAAGAGCTGCTGGGCCACGCGCATGGCGGGCTCGCCCTGGCGAAGGCGGTAGACCTGCACGGCGAGCGCCAGCATGGCGAGGCCCCCGATCAGCGCGATGATCGCGTAGGCCAGCCCGCCGAAGCCGAGAGCCACCGGAGCCAGGCCGAGCGGGGCCAGGAGAACAGTGTAGGCCAGGATCTGGAAGCGCGTGGAGTCGGGTCCGGCGACGTTCGGCATCATCGGAACGCCGGCGCGCTCGTAATCGCCCGACTTCACCAGGGCCAGGGCCCAGAAGTGGGGCGGGGTCCACATGAAGATGATGGCGAACAGCACGACGCTGTCCCACGCGATATGACCGGTGACGGCGGCCTGCGCCACGACCGGGGGGAGGGCGCCCGCCGCACCGCCGATGACGATGTTCTGCGGCGTCGAGCGCTTCAGCCACATGGAATAGACGACCACGTAGAAGAAGATCGTGAAGGCGAGCAGTCCGGCCGCGAGCCAATTGCTGGCGAGTCCCAGGATGATCACCGACCCGACAGCGAGCGTCATGCCGAAAGCCAGAGCCTCGCCCGGCTGGATCTTCCCGGCCGGAATCGGGCGCTTGCGGGTGCGGACCATGACGGCGTCGATATCCGCATCCCACCACATGTTCAGGCAACCGGACGCGCCGCCGCCGACGGCGATCATCAGCAGCGATACGAAAGCCACGACCGGATGAACGTCCGGATGACTCACGACCATGCCGACGAGCGCCGTGAACACGACGAGAAACATCACACGCGGCTTGAGAAGGGCGAAGAAGTCGGACACGTCACCCTGCGAGAGGCCTGCCGTGGCAAGTTGCTCTGCTTGGTTATCGGTCAGACTGTTCGACATGGTGCTCATAGCTGATTGATCTTCCGAAATGCCGGGGCGAGGCCAAAAAGGCCTCCGGATTGTCGGCTCCTCGCCGGAAGGCTTGTCATTGCAAGCCCTCTGGAGAGGAGCGGGCGGCGCAGGGCCGCCCGGCTCGCTTGCGTTAGTGTCCGGTGTCGATGACGCGGGGCAGCGTCTCGAACTGGTGGTACGGAGGCGGAGAGGACAGGGTCCATTCCAGCGTCGTTGCACCTTCACCCCACGGATTGTCGGCAGCCCTCTCCTTGCGAACGAAGGCATAGACCACGCCGAACATGAAGATGAAGAGACCGGCGAAGAACACGTAGGCGCCGATCGAGGACACCATGTTCCAGCCCGCGAAGGCGTCCGGATAATCCGCATAGCGGCGGGGCATTCCGGAGAGGCCGAGGAAGTGCATCGGGAAGAACAGCACGTTGGAGCCGATGAAGGCGACCCAGAAGTGCAGCCGGCCGATCCAGTCCGGCATCACGTAGCCGGTGATCTTCGGGAACCAGTAGTACATGCCTGCGAAGATCACGAAGACCGCGCCGAGCGACAGCACGTAGTGGAAGTGGGCCACCACGTAGTAGGTGTCGTGCATGTAGCGGTCGACGGGAGCGTTCGCCAGCACAACGCCCGTGACGCCGCCGACCGTGAACAGGAAGATGAAGCCCACCGCCCAGTACATGGCCGCCGTGAAGCGGATGGAGCCGCCCCACATGGTGGCGATCCACGAGAAGATCTTCACGCCGGTCGGAACCGCGATCACCATCGTGGCGAACACGAAGTAGGCCTGGGTCTGGAGCGAGAGGCCCACGGTGTACATGTGGTGCGCCCACACGACGAAGCCGACCACGCCGATGGCCACCATGGCGTAGGCCATACCGAGATAGCCGAAGATCGGCTTCTTGGAGAAGGTGGAGATGATGTGCGACACGATGCCGAAGGCCGGCAGGATCATGATGTACACTTCGGGGTGGCCGAAGAACCAGAACAGGTGCTGGTAGAGCACCGGATCACCACCGCCCGACGGCTCGAAGAAGGTCGTGCCGAAGTTGCGATCGGTGAGCAGCATCGTGATCGCACCCGCGAGAACCGGCAGGGACAGGAGCAGCAGGAAAGCGGTCACCAGCATCGACCAGGCGAAGAGCGGCATCTTGTGCAGCGTCATGCCCGGAGCGCGCATGTTGAGGATCGTGGTGATGAAGTTGATCGCACCCAGGATCGAGGCGGCACCGGCAAGGTGCAGGGCCAGGATGCCGAAATCGAGCGCGGGACCGGGATGGCCCACGGTCGAGAGCGGCGGGTAGACCGTCCAGCCGCCGCCGAAGCCGAGCGAGCCCGGAGCGCCCTCGACGAAGAGCGAGCAGAGCATCAGGCAGAAGGCCGAAACGGTGAGCCAGTAGGAGATGTTGTTCATCCGCGGGAAGGCCATGTCCGGCGCCCCGATCATGATCGGGATGAACCAGTTGCCGAAGCCGCCGATGAGCGTGGGCATCACCATGAAGAACACCATGATGAGGCCGTGGCCGGTCACGAAGACGTTGAAGGCCTGCGGGTTCGAGAAGAACTGGAGGCCGGGCTCCTGGAGCTCCAGGCGCATGCCGATGGAGAGCAGGCCGCCGACGATGCCGGCCGTGAAGCCGAAGATGAGGTAGAGCGTTCCGATGTCCTTGTGGTTCGTGGAGTAGAACCACCGACGCCAGAAGCTCGGAAGGTGATCGTGGTGATCCGCGTGAGCGGCATCAGCTGCATGTGCCATGATGAGACCTCTGTGGTCCTTCTTACAATTACTGAGCGGTCGCGAACTTGAGCGGGGCAGAGCCCTCGGTCGAAGCATACTTCTGCTTCGCCTCGGTCAGCCAAGCGGCAAATTGCTGCTCGCTCACGACTCGGATTTCGATCGGCATGTAGGGATGGCCGTTGCCGCAGAGCTCCGAGCACTGGCCGTAATAGACGCCTTCCTTCTCGGCCTTGAACCAGGTTTCGTTCAGGCGGCCGGGAACCGCATCGACCTTGACGAAGAAGGACGGCAGGGCGAAGGCGTGGATCACGTCGGCGGAGGTCACCTGGACCCGCACGACCTTGCCGACCGGTACGACCATGGCGTTGTCGGCGCCCAGCAGACGCGGCTGGTCGGGCTTCAGGTCCTTGGCCTCGGTGATCATGTTCGAATCGAACTTGAATCCGCCCTGATCGGCCGGGTACTCGTAGCCCCAGTACCAGGAATAGCCCGTCGCCTTGACCACGAGATCGGCCTGCGGCGGCACGAGCTGCTGGCGCAGGAGGCGGAACGAGGGAATGGCAATCGCCACGAGGATCAGGACCGGAACGACGGTCCAGGCCACCTCGAGCAGGGTGTTGTGAGTGGTCTGTGAAGGAACCGGGTTCTTGCTCTCGTTGAAGCGGGCAACGATCACAAGGAGCAGGGCCAGCACGAAAAGGCAGATCGCGGCGATCAGCCAAACCAGGTAGGTGTGGAAGTTGGACACGCTCTGTCCCAACTCGGTCACCATCTCCTGCATGCCGGTTTCCCAGGGGGAGGGCCGGCCGGCTGCGGCCCATGCCTCACTTATGCCCAACACAAGTGCGACCGCTGCCGTGGAGAGGGCGGTCACCGATCGACGTCCAGTCTCGATCCGCATCGGCGTTCCAAAGCTCCTAAAGATGTGATGGCGCATGGCCATGAAAGCATCGGGGAAGGCGCGGGCGTGCGGAAGGCGGTGCCCGGCTTGCGCCATCACCTTTGATCTGCGTCAAAGATCACAGGACGCGCTCAAGCGCAACGGTAGAAGCGTTCCAAACTGTGCGTCATAACCGCCAAAAATCATTTCGGCCCTCCAAACGGGTCCTCTCGCTTGACATCGCGCCCCCTGCCATGGTCCCAACGGGCCAAAGATGGACCGAAGCGGCGGCCGGCCGCGACCCTTTCAGCAGGGTTAATGAATGGAGAAACCGATGGGCGGATCGCGGTGGGCTCGCCATTGTGCGGCGGCAATCCTGGGGCTGTCGGCCCTGTTCGGGGCCAGTGGCGCCGGCGCTCAGGGCATGGTGAAGAACACCTATGGGGAATGGCAGATGCGCTGCGAGACGCCAGCGGGCGCCACGGCCGAGCAATGCGCTCTCGTGCAGAACGTCGTCGCCGAGGACCGCCCCAACGTCACTCTCGTCATTATTGTGTTGAAAACCGCCGACGGCAAAAGCCGCCTCCTGCGCGTCGTCGCGCCTCTTGGTATTCTGCTGCCGTCAGGCTTGGGCCTCAAGATCGACCAGACGGATATCGGCCGGGCCGGCTTTGTGCGCTGCCTGGCCACGGGCTGCGTGGCCGAGGTCGTGATGGAGGACAACCTGATCAATCAGATGAAGACGGGTCAGGCGGCCACCTTCATCGTCTTCCAGACGCCTGAGGAAGGGATCGGCATTCCCGTGTCCCTGAACGGATTTGCGGCCGGGTTCGATGCCCTTCCGTAAGAGATGAACAAGAAGGTGGGGGCGATCATGAGAAATGGATTGGGCCGCAAGGCCGGATGGACGCTCGCCGTGCTCGGCCTCTCGGCCCTGACGGGCTGCGGCGCCCCGGGAGAGGGCGGCCTCGGCCTAGGCGACATGCTGCTCACCGCAGGTACGACCCAGGCGCCGGCCCAGTCGGCCGAGATCCGGGATGTCTACTGCCCGACCATCGAGGTCATCGACGGCGGCGCCGCGATCCAGGTCCGCGGTGGCGGAGAGAGCGGTGCCGTCCGCAGCCAGGTGGCCCTGGGCGAGGTGGCCCGCGAATGCATCGGCCAGCCGGATGGCTCGACCCTGGTCAAGGTCGGCGTCGAGGCGCAGGCGCTTGTGGGCGTCGGCGGATCGTCTGGGCGCTACGACGTGCCGATCCAGATCGTCGTGAAGGACGGCTCGACCGTCTTCGCCAACCGGTCCCGCCGCGTGGCGACTGCGATTCCGGCCGGCCAGTCCCGGACGACCGTGTCGGTGATTGAAGAGGGCATCGTGGTTCCCGCCGCCTATGCAAACAGCTTCGAGATCGAGGTCGGCCTCGGCGGCCGTGCGACGGGCCGGCGCGGCTAAGCTCAGTAGAGGGCGGCGGCGCCCGCTCTCTGGTTGAGGGGAGCGGCCAGGACCTTGTCGATCCGCCGCTCGTCCAGGTCGATCACCTCGAAGCGCCAGCCGAGGGTGTCCACATGCTCGCCCGTGTTGGGCAGATGCTGGAGCTCGCTGATCACCAGGCCCCCGACCGTGTGATAGCTGCGGGTCTCGGGCAGCGTGACGCCCAGGACCTCGGCCATCTCGTCGACCGGCATGGAGCCCGCGAGCAGCCATGAGCCGTCATCCCGCCGGATGGCGTCGGGCTCGGGAGCCTCGCCATCGGAGCGGAAGGCACCCACGATGGCTTCCAGGGCGTCGGCCGGGGTCACGACCCCTTCGAAATGCCCGTACTCGTCATGGACGATCGCCATCGGCACCTCCGCATCGCGCAGGGTGGCAAGCGCATCCAGGGCATAGAGCGTATCCGGAATGACGGGGGCCTGCTGCACGTGGCCGCGGATGTCCAAGGGCTGGCCCGACAGCATGGCCGCGAGAAGCTCCCGCGACTGGACCACGCCGATCACGTTGTCGGGCGTCCCCTCGCTGACGGGCAGGCGGGAATGCGGGGTCTCGATCAGCAATTCCCGGATCTCCGCCTCGTCGTCGCCGAGATCGATCCAGTCCACATCCGTGCGAGGGGTCATGAGTCCGCGCACCGTACGGTCTCCGAGGCGCAGCACGCCCGAGATCATGCGCCGCTCCTCCTCCTCGATCACGCCGGCGCTCTCGGCCTCGCCGACGAGCATCTTGATCTCCTCTTCCGTGACCGTCGACGAGTCGTCGGACTTGGCCCCCAGGAGGCTGAAGATCAGGCTGGTGGAGGCGTTGAGCAACCAGACGGCAGGGGCTGCGGCCTTCGAGAGTACCAGCATCATGGGCGCCATGGTGCAGGCGATGCCCTCCGGATTGCGCAGGGCGAGCTGCTTCGGCACCAGCTCGCCGATGACGATGGAGAGATAGGTGATGATGCCGATCACGATGCCGTAGCCGAGAGGCTCGGCCGCGCCCTCGGGCATGCCCTGGGCCAGCAGGATCTGGGTCAGCCGGTCGCCGAGCGCCGCGCCCGAGAAGGCGCCGGCCAGGATGCCCACGAGGGTGATGCCGATCTGGACCGTGGAAAGGAAGCGGCCCGAATCCTCCATGAGGGCCAGGGCCGTGGTGGCGCCCGAACGGCCCTGTTCGGCCATGGCCTTGAGGCGGGCCCGGCGGGCGGAGACGATGGCGAGTTCGGAAAGAGCAAAGACGCCGTTGAGGGCGACGAGAGCGAGAGCGATGATCAGTTCGAGCAACGATGCGTGGAGCTGCCGACCGGATCAGGCCGCATTCTCCCCTTCTGTGGACGAGGCGCTTAAGATGGAGCGTCCGGAGGCTGCCGTCAATTAATGCGGGGAGATATCCGGTGCGGCAGCCTGCTTTGTTGACAGGAGTGCATTTCCTCTTCAGAGCTTAAATCCAGCCGATGATCCCCGCGGAAGAGACCGGACCGAAAGCGTCCGGCGCCGAAGGCGCAACCGCCCCGGAAACGCTCAGGCCAAAGGACCGCGCGGGAGCTGGCACTCTGGAAAGCGGCGACGTTTCAAAGCGTCGCCCACCGACGGGCGTAACCTGCCGCAAAAGCGCCAGGGAAATCTCTCAGGTCTCGGGACAGAGGGGGCGCACAGCAACGGGCCGCAAGGCTCGATGGAACGCGCACCTTTGAGGGAACCCGATGGCCGAGCCAGCGCATAGCGACGAGCCGCTCCTGCAAACCCCGCTCCACGCGGAACATGTGGCCCTTAGTGCCCGCATGGTGCCCTTCGCCGGCTACGACATGCCGGTGCAGTACCCCACCGGCATCCTGACCGAGCACAACTGGACCCGCGAGCATGCGGGACTGTTCGACGTCTCCCATATGGGCCAGGCCTTCCTCGTCGCAGAGGACAAGAGCCACGAGACCGTGGCCCGGGCACTTGAGGTGCTGGTTCCCGCCGACGTCCTGAACCTGAAGCCCAACCAGCAGCGCTATTCGCAGCTTCTGGCGGATGACGGCGGCATTCTCGACGACCTCATGGTCACCCGCGTCGGCGCTCCCGGTCACGAAGGCTGGCTCTATCTGGTGGTGAACGCCTCCATGAAGGATGCCGATTACGCCCATATCCAGGCTCGCCTGCCTCAGGGCGTTTCCCTGAACCCGAAGGACAGCCTGGGGCTGATGGCGCTGCAGGGGCCTTCCGCCGAAGCCGTGCTGGCCAAGCTCGCGCCAGAGGCCGCCGCACTCCCGTTCATGATGTCCGCCGATGTGCAGATCGATGGCACCTGGTGCCACGTCTCCCGCTCTGGATACACCGGCGAGGACGGTTTCGAGATCTCCTGCCACGCCGCGGATGCGGCCAAGCTCTGGAATACGCTGCTTGTGGATCCGGAGGTGAAGGCCATCGGCCTCGGCGCGCGGGATTCGCTTCGGCTCGAAGCGGGCCTGTGCCTCTACGGCCATGACATCGACAGCACGACGTCGCCCATCGAGGCCGGCCTGATCTGGTCGATCCAGAAGCGCCGCCGCGAGGAGGGGGGCTTTCCCGGAGCCGAGCGCATCCAGCGTGAGATCAGGGACGGTGCTGCGCGTGTCCGCGTCGGCATCAAGCCCGAAGGCCGTGCTCCGGCCCGCGAGGGGACGATCATCACGACTCCGGATGGCCGCGAAGTCGGCATCGTGACGTCCGGCGGCTTCGGCCCCACGGTCAACGGCCCGGTCGCCATGGGCTATGTCGCGAAGGACGTGTCCACTGCCGGCACGGACCTGCATCTCATCGTTCGGGGCAAGCCGCTGCCGGCCAAGGTCGCGGCCATGCCGTTCGCACCCCATCGCTACAAGCGCTGACATTTCAAGAAGAGGGAATTCACCATGACCACGCGCTACACCAAGGATCACGAATACGTCCGCATCGAGGGCGATGCCGGCATCGTCGGAATCTCCGACTACGCCCAGGGCCAACTCGGCGATGTCGTCTTCGTGGAGCTGCCGAGCGTCGGCAAGACCCTGTCGAAGGGTGACGAAGCCGCCGTCGTCGAAAGCGTGAAGGCCGCGAGCGAAGTCTATGCTCCGGTGTCCGGCGAAGTGGTCGAGGTCAACAGCGATCTCGAAGCCTCTCCCGGCACGGTCAACGAGGATCCCGCCGGCCGCGGCTGGTTCATGAAGATCCGCCTCACGGACCAAGGCGAGCTCGACGGCCTCATGACCGAAGAGCAGTACCAGGAATTCGTGAAGTCGATCTCCTAGGAAGAGAACACGGCAATGGCGCACGAATACAAGGCGGCGATTCGCTGGATGCGGCTGGCTGACGAGATCTTCTCCGACAACCGCTACAGCCGCGGTCACACCTGGAGCTTCGATGGCGGCATTGAAGTGCCAGGCTCCGCGTCGCCCTCCGTGGTGCCGTTGCCCCTCTCGCGGGAGGATGCGGTCGATCCGGAAGAAGCCTTCGTGGCGGCCGTCTCGAGCTGTCACATGCTGACCTTCCTGTCGATCGCCGCCAAGAAGCGCTTCGTCGTCGACGCTTACGAGGACGAAGCGCTCGGGATCATGACCAAGAACGAGAACGGGAAGCTCTTCGTGTCCAGGGTCACCCTGAACCCGACCATCGAATTCTCGGGCGACAAGGTTCCGACACCGGAGCAGATCGCCGACATGCATCACCTCGCCCACAAGGAATGCTTCATCGCCAATTCCGTGCTCACGGAGATTGTCGTGGCGGGCATTCCCTCGCCGTAGTGCGTCTCCATGGCGACGCACTCCGTTCATGGAAAGCCGCATTTTCTGACGCAGAACCGGTATCCGTTTTTGCGGAAAATGCTCTAACTCACCCAAGGTTTTTTGCCGATGCGCTATTTGCCTTTGTCCGACACCGACCGCGGCGAGATGCTCGCGCGGATCGGTGTCAATCATGTCGATGAATTGTTCGCCGACGTGCCGAAGAACCTGCTCCTCGAGGAGCCGGTGGATCTGCCGCGCCGCAAGGGCGAGCTGGAGGTGGAGCGCATCCTCTCCCGCATGTCCGCCAGGAACGTCTCCGCCTCGTCGGTGCCGTTCTTCGTCGGCGCGGGCGCCTACAAGCATCATGTGCCGGCGACCGTCGATCACCTGATTCAGCGCTCGGAGTTCCTGACGAGCTACACGCCGTATCAGCCCGAAATCGCGCAGGGCACGTTGCAATATCTCTTCGAGTTCCAGACGCAAGTCGCCGCGCTCACCGGCATGGATGTGGCGAATGCCTCCATGTACGACGGCTCCACCGGCACGGGCGAGGCGGTGCTCATGGCGCACCGCGTCACCAAGCGCCGCAAGGCCGTTCTCTCGGGCGGCCTGCATCCGCACTATGCCGACGTGGTGAGGACGCTCTCCGACATGGCGAGCGACGAAGTCGTGACCATGAACCCGGATGTGAGCGGCACCGAGGACATTCTCTCGCAGATCGACGACAAGACGTCCTGTGTCGTCGTGCAGACGCCGGATGTGTTCGGCAATGTGCGCGACCTGAAGGCCATCGCCGACAAGGCGCACCAGCACGGCGCGCTGCTGATCGCGGTGTTCACGGAAGCCGTGTCGCTCGGCCTGCTGAAATCTCCCGGAAGCCAGGGCGCCGATATCGTGGTGGGCGAGGGGCAGTCGATCGGCAATGCGCTGAATTTCGGCGGGCCTTATGTCGGCCTCTTCGCCACGCAGTCGAAATACATCCGGCAGATGCCGGGGCGTCTCTGCGGCGAGACGGTGGATGCCGATGGCAATCGCGGTTTCGTGCTGACGCTCTCGACCCGCGAGCAGCATATCCGGCGCGACAAGGCGACATCGAATATCTGCACCAATTCAGGACTTTGCTCGCTCGCCTTCACCATTCACATGACGCTTCTCGGCGAAGCCGGCCTGTCGCGGCTTGCCCGCATCAACCATGCCAATGCGGTGAAGCTGGCGGATGGGCTCGCGGCCGTGAAGGGCGTCGAGGTGCTCAACAGGACGTTCTTCAACGAATTTACCGTGAAGCTCGCGAAGCCTGCGGCCGAAGTTGTCGAGCGTCTCGCCGAAAAGGGTGTGCTCGCGGGCGTGCCCGTATCGCGCCTCCTGCCCGATGCAGGCCTCGACAACCTGCTGCTCGTTGCCTCCACCGAAGTGAACACCGACGATGACCGCGCGGCCCTCTGTGCCGCCTTGAAGGAGGTTCTGTGATGTTGAACCGTCAGGGACGACCCTCCGCTCCGCAGGCGCACGGCGTGTCCGATCCGGCCGCCGGCATGGGCGATCAGGCTGCCCGCCTGCAGGGGGATGCCAACCGCGCCACCGGCTCTGCCGCTGGCAGCCATCCGACCTTCACCGGCAACAAGGCGCTGGCGCAGGTCGAGCCGCTGCTCTTCGAAATCGGCCGTTACGACACGACCGGCGTCGACCTCGACGAGCCGGAGGATTTCAAGCCGCGCCTCGGCGGCCTTGAGCGCAAGGAGCCCATAGGGTTGCCGGGCCTCTCCGAGCCCGAGACCATGCGCCATTACGTGCGCCTCAGCCAACAGAACTACGGCATCGACACGGGCCTGTTCCCGCTCGGTTCCTGCACCATGAAGCACAATGCGCGGCTCAACGAGCGCGTGGCGCGCCTGCCGGGCTTCTCCGACGTGCATCCGCTGCAGCCGATCTCGACCGTGCAGGGAGCGCTGGGGCTGATGAACGAGCTCGGGCGCTATCTGGTCACGCTCACCAATATGACGGCGGTCGCGCTTTCACCGAAGGCCGGCGCCCATGGCGAGCTCTGCGGCATGATGGCGATCAAGGCCGCCATCGAGGCAAAGGGCGAGGGCAAGACCCGCAACGTGGTGCTCGTGCCCGATTCGGCTCACGGCACGAACCCGGCCACCGCGGCACTCATCGGCTTCGTGGTGAAGCCGGTGCCGGCGCGCGAGGACGGCTGGGTGCATGTGGAGGACGTGAAGGAGCGACTCGGTCCCGATGTCGCGGCCATCATGCTCACCAATCCCAACACCTGCGGCCTCTTCGAGCCGCAGGTGGCGGAGATCGCGAAAGCCATCCACGATGCAGGCGCCTATTTCTATTGCGACGGCGCCAACTTCAACGCCATCGTCGGCAAGGCGAAGCCGGGTGATCTCGGCGTCGATGCCATGCACATCAACCTGCACAAGACCTTCTCGACGCCTCACGGCGGCGGTGGCCCGGGCTCAGGCCCGGTGGTGCTCTCAGCACGTCTCGCGCCCTTCGCGCCGGTACCGTTCGTGCGGGTCGGACAGAATGGCTTCGAACTCGTGGAACAGGAAAGCGATGCGGCGGAAAAGCCTTTCGGCCGCATGACCGCCTTCCACGGCCAGATGGGCATGTACGTGCGCGCCCTGTCCTACATGCTCTCGCATGGCTCGGACGGCATGAAGCAAGCCTCCGAGGATGCGGTGCTCAATGCCAACTACATCCGCGCAGGCCTCGCCGATCTCCTCTCGCTGCCCTTCGGCAACAAGCCGTGCATGCACGAGGTGCTGTTCGACGATGCGTGGCTGAAGGACACGGGGGTGACCACCCTCGACGTGGCGAAGGCCATGATCGACGAGGGATACCACCCGATGACCATGTACTTCCCGCTGGTGGTGCATGGCGCCATGCTGATCGAGCCGACGGAGTCCGAATCGAAGTCCTCGCTCGACCTCTTCATCGCGACCCTGCGCGACCTCGCCATGGCGGCGAAGAACGGCGACACGGAGCGCTTCACCGGCGCCCCTTACCACGCTCCCCGGCGTCGCCTGGACGAGACCCGCGCGGCCCGCAACCCGGTGCTCAAGTGGACCCCACCCGCGCCGGTGGCGGAGGCCGCGGAGTAAAACTCTTAAGAAATTGAATGCCCGGCCGAGTGCCGGGCATTTTCATCTCAGGGCACTTCACTTTGGGCATGCGGAAACGCGGAATAGCCGTTCCTCGTCATGGCCGGGACAAGCCCGGTCGTCCCGCTTCGGAGAGCACCGCGCGACTTGCATCGGGATCACCGGCACAAGGCCGGTGATGACGCGGCGATTAGCAGGAGGTCGACACGGCGGCCGGCAAATCGGACATCCGCTCGATGATGACGGAGGCACCGGCCTGCCGCAGCTTCTCGGCGTGATCCGGCTCACAATGGCTGCCGCCGACGAAGCCGACAACCCGCATGCCTGCGGCAAGCGCAGCCTGAACGCCCGCAATGGAATCCTCGATCACCAGGCAATCCTCCGGACGTACGTTCATTTGCCTTGCAGCATGAAGGAACAGGTCCGGCGCCGGCTTCCCCCGCGCGACCTGGGTCGAGCTGAAGATGTCGTTGAACAGGTCGGCCAGTCCGGTGACGCGAAGCGACAACGCAATGCGCTCGGGGATGGATGATGACGCGACGCAGCGCGGAAAGGGGAGGGAGAGGATCGCATCCCGTACGCCTTCGATCGGCTTCAGGTCCGTCTCGAAGCGTTCGAAAAGAAGACGGTTGAGGCGTTCGGGGAAATCGTCGGGAAGCTTGCAATTCCGCTCGGCCTCGATTCGCGAGATCATGGTCTTCAAGCTCACGCCGAGGAATTGCCGTGCGATCTCCTCGGCCGTGTAGGGTACTCCGATCTCGGTGAGGAACTCCGCGTCGATCCGGCAGCTCAACACCTCGGAATCGACCAGAACCCCGTCGCAGTCGAAGATCAGCAGCATCACATCCTCCAAGCAAAAAGGCCGCCTCGGAGGGCGGCCTTGATAGGGTTCGTCCGAAACGAGGCCCTTACTGCAGCTTCGTCCGCACGTCGTTGAGGCTGGCCGTCACGAACGAGGCAGCGGTGGCGCCGGTGATCTCGTCGCGCAGGACGCGCTCCGAGGCCTTGATGGCGGCGTCCACGGCGGCGGCACGCACCTCGGCGGAGGCCTGAGCCTCGGCCTGGGCGATCTTGGCCTCGGCGGTGGCCGTGCGGCGCTTCACGAAATCGGCCATCTTCTCCTGGGCTTCGCGGGCGAGACGTTCGGCCTCGTCGCGGGCAGTGGAGACGATATCGGCCGCCTCGCGCTCGGCGGCGGCGCGCTTGGACTCGTACTCCTTGAGGAGCCGTTCGGCATCCTGGCGCAGGCGCTTGGCCTCGGCCAACTCGTCGGCAATGCGCTTGCCGCGGGAATCGAGCTGGTTCATCACCTTCCCGGGAACGCCGAAATAGAACATCACGCCCCAGAAGATGACGAACGCAACCCCAACCCAGAATTCAGCGCTTTGTAACATGCGGACCTCCCGATCAGGCCTTGATCTGGTTAAGAGCGGCTTCGACCTTCTGCGGGGCCGGGGCCTTGCCGGTCAGGCGCTCGATGATGGCGGAGGCCGTATCGCGGGCGATGGCATCCACGTGGCTCATGGCCTCTGCCTTCTTGGACGTGATCGTCGCTTCCGCATCGGCCAGGCGCTGGTTGAGGTCGGCCTCGAGGGCCTTGCGCGTCGTGTCGCTCTCGGCGGAGAGCTTGGCGCGGGTTTCTTGCGCGAGAGCCTGTGCGCGGCCCTTGGCTTCGGCGAGAGCCTTCTCGTAGGCGGCTCCGGCTTCTTCCGCGCGGGATTTCATGGCAGCCGCGTCATCCAGATCGTTGGAGATCATCGCGCGGCGGTTCTCGATGATTCCGCCCAGACGCGGCAGGACCAGCCGTGAGAGCAGGGTGTAGAGCACCACGAAGGTGATCGCCAGCCAGAGGAGCTGACCACCGAAAGTCTCCGTCATGAAGGGCGGAAAGCCGACCTCCTCATGAGTGCCGCCGTGGGCCTCTGTTGTGGCATGGGTCGTCTGAGCCTGAGCCATGGAGCAGATCCTAAAGGATAAGGAATCCTACAAACATGAATGACGGCGGTGGATCCGCCGTCACCCTTGTCGAGGCGAAGCGTTCGCACGCCTCGACCTCCCGATCACCGTCTTGAGATTAGGTGAAGAGCAGAACGAGAGCGACGACGAGGCAGAAGATGCCGAGACCTTCTGCGAGCGCCGCACCGATGAAGGCGCGGGCGAACTGGCCGTCGGCGGCCGACGGGTTGCGCAGAGCGCCGGAGAGGAAGTTACCGAAGATGTTGCCGACGCCCATAGCGGCGAGACCCATGCCAATGCAGGCGAGGCCCGCGCCGAGGTACTTGAAAGCAATCGGATCCATTGTGATCTCCTTGGGAAAACTGTGATCGGGAGGGAGGGGAGGTAACTCGGCGCAGACCTAGTGGCCCGGGTGCAGCGCGTCGTTGAGGTAGATGCAGGTCAACACCGTGAAGACATAGGCCTGCAGAGCGGCGACGAGGAACTCGAGCGCCATGAGAGCAACCGCCATGAGAAGCGGCAGCGGAGCGAGGATCGTCAGGGCACCGCCGGCAGCCAGGAGGCTGACGACGAAGCCTGCGAAGACCTTCAGCGCGATGTGTCCCGCGAGCATGTTCGCGAAGAGACGCAGGCTGAGCGAAATCGGGCGGGACAGGAACGAGATGAGCTCGATCACCACGATGAAGGGCAAAAGCCATCCCGGCACGCCCGACGGCACGAAGAGGCCGAGGAAGTGGGTGCCATGCTTCATGAAACCGTAGATCACCACCGTGCCGATGACGAGCATGGCCAGGGCGAAGGTGACGATGATGTGGCTGGTGACCGTGAAGAAGCCCGGGATCATGCCGAGCAGGTTAGCCGTCAGCACGAACATGAAGAGGGAGAAGACGAGGGGGAAGAACTTCATTCCCTCCTTGCCTGTGGCATCGACCAGCGTGTTCGCGACGAAATCGTGCAGGACCTCGGCCACCGACTGGGCGCGGCCCGGAACGACGGCGCGCTTGCGGGTCGCCAGCAGCAGGCCGCCCACGATCACGGCGGCTGCGCCGATCATGAACAGGGACGAATTGGTGAAGTTGATGACCGGAATGATGGGCTTGATCTGGAATTGTTCGATCGGGCTCGCCATGATCCGCTCTCAAAGTTCGATGTTATCAAATGCCGTTCGGCGTTCGAAGGTCCGTCACCGCTTGTCGTCATACCGGGCGGATTTCACCATCCCGGCTGCTCGCATCAGGTTGAGCATCCCGGCGCAGAAGCCGAGTATCAGACAAACGATCAGGCCCCAAGGGGACGTCCCGGCCAGACGGTCGACAATCCAACCCAGAATTCCACCGGCCGCGACCCCTGCGACGAATTCTGCCGAGAGCCTGAAGGCTTGGCCGAGAGCGCTGGAATCTGACGTCGGACGGGCACGAGGTTCTGACTCGGCTCGATGCGCGGAAGCTTGGGAGATCCGTGCGTCGAGAGACTTCAGTCTCGCTGACAGGTCGGCATCGTCGGCGCTGCCCGGTTTCCGCTCATTTTCACCGTTCCGCTCGTGAGGGTCCGCCATTGCGATCTCCTTTGAAGCGTTGCGGGAAAATGCTTGGAAGCCAGCCCCGAAAGCCGGGCGCACCATATGAGCGGGGGTCCCCCCTGTCAAGAACAGTCTGAAAAGATCTAAGTCTTTGAAAAGGCTTTAATATCAGTGTTTTCGAGCAGCCCTGGGTTGAAAGCGCACATGTTTTTGAGGCTGAAGCAAGGCAGGGCTGAAAGCCTTAGGCTACCTCAAGAATGCGCTCCGCGCTCTGCAGGTCGACGGAGACGAGCTGCGAGACACCTCGTTCGGCCATGGTGACGCCGAAGAGACGGTCCATCCTGGCCATGGTGATCGGGTTGTGGGTGATGACCACGAACCGGGTCTCCGTCTGGCTGGCCATGTCCTCGAGAAGCGCGCAGTAGCGCTCCACATTGGCGTCGTCGAGAGGCGCGTCCACCTCGTCGAGCACGCAGATCGGAGAGGGATTCGTGAGGAACACGGCGAAGATCAGCGCGGTGGCCGTCAGGGCCTGCTCGCCGCCGGAGAGCAGGGTCATGCTCTGAGGCTTCTTGCCGGGCGGCCGGGCGAGGATTTCGAGACCCGCTTCCAGCGGATCGTCCGAATCGACCAGGGTCAGCTCCGCCGTGCCGCCGCCGAAAAGGGTCGTGAAAAGACGCTGGAAATGGCTGTTCACCACGTCGAAGGCGGCCAGCAGGCGCTCGCGACCCTCGCGGTTGAGGCTGCCGATGGCCTGGCGAAGGCGCTTGATGGCCTCGACGAGGTCGTCGCGCTCGCCCGCGATGCTGTTGTACTTGGTCTCGAGCTCGGTGAGCTCCTCGTCGGCCCGCAGGTTGACGGCGCCGAGGCGCTCGCGGTCGGATTTCAACGCGTGAAGCTTGGATTCGATCTCCCCGTGGGAGGGCAGCTCGACGCCCTCCTTCAGGCCTGCGAGCTCGATGAGCCCCGCCGGGGTCGTCTCCAGGTTTTCCGCAATGTTGCGGGTGATCTCGGCAAGACGCGCAACAGCCGCCTCGTGGCGCGCCTGGGAGCCCGCACGGGCCTCGCGGGCGGCGGACAAGGCTTCCAGGGCGGCGCGGGCGGCGCGGTCCGACTCCGCCAGGCTCGTCTCGGCATCGGCCAGATGGTCGGCGGCTTCCTTGCGCTTCGCCTCGGCCTCTTCCACCTCGGCGATGAGGGCGCGGCGGCGCATGAGATAGGTGTCGGGTGCTTCCAGAAGCCGCTGGTGCTCGTCCTGCGCCCGCTCGAGGCGCTCGCCCAGATCCTCGAACGCCCTGGTGGCGCGCGCGGCGCGCTCGGTCCAGAGGCGGGTATCGGCGGCAATCGCCTCCTGCCGGCGGCGGCGGAGTTCCGCCTCGTGCATGAGAGATTGCAGGGCAGCCCGCGCCTCGGAGGCCGCAGCCCGACGTTCAGCCACGCGGGTGCGCTCTTCGAGCAGGCGGCTTTCGAGATCGGGCGCGGGGGCGAGGTCCTGCAGGGCGCTCTCGGCATCCTGCACGCGCTCCAGGGCTTCCGCCTCGCTCTCGGAGAGGCGGGTCAGGCCTTCCTGTAGGGCCGAGCGGCGCTGGCCAAGTTCGGCCTCCTTGCGCTCGGCCATGCTAAGCCGCATGCGGCCGGCGTCGAGCGCCTGACGGGTCTGCCGGGCGGCCTCGATGGCCTGCATCTCGCGGGAGGCCGCCTTGCGGACGGCTTCACCGGCCGCTTCCGCCTCGTGACGCAGGTGCTCGGCCTGCTCGCGGGCTTCCGCTGCTTCGCGCTCCAGATCACCGAGGCGGTTCTTTTCCACCAGCCGGCGGGCGGCCGGGGAGGGCGCTTCGGCCGCGGCCGTAAAGCCGTCCCAGCGCCACAGGTCGCCCTCCTGGGTGACGAGCCGCTGGCCGGGCTTCAGGAGGCCGCGCAGGCGCAAGCCGTCGACCTTGCTCACCACGCCGATCTGGCGCAGGCGGCGCTGCAGGGCGGCCGGTGCCTGGGCGAGATCCGCCAGGGACCGGACGCCTTCTGGCAGCGCCGGATCACTCTCGCCGGCATGGGTTTCGGCCCAGTGATGCGGCGCCGAAGGATTGACCGAGGCCTCGAGATCGTCGCCGAGGGCTGCGCCAAGGGCCGTCTCATAGCCCTTCTGGACCGTGATCTGGTCGACGGCCGGGGGCCAGAGGTCGCCGGTCGCGGACGTCACGAGCTTGGCGAGGGTGCGCGCCTCGGTCTCCAGGCGCTGCGCCTTGCGCTCTGCCTCGTTGAGGGGCTGGCGCAGGCGGTTCTCGGACTCGCGGGCGGCAGACAAGGTCTCGCGCGCCTCGATCACCGCCTCTTCGGCGCCTTGCGCCGTTTCCTCGGCGATGGCCGCTTCCTCGCGCAGGTCGTCGAGAGAGGGGCCATCTTCTGGCGAAGCGGAAAGCGCCGCGATCTCGCGCTCGAGCCGCTCCTTCTCGGATCGGAAACGGGAGGCGCGCTCCATCTCCTCGCGCACGGCACGCTCCAGGGCGGCGCGGCGGGCATTGAGGTCGGAGGTCTGGGCCTGCAGCGCGCTTAAGGTTGCTTCGGCTTCCGCAAGCTCGGCCTCGGCGGTCTGCAGGCGCTCCTCGGCCTCGGCGCGAACATCGTCCGCCCCGTCGGTGGTGAGCGATATCTCGGCGGCTTCCGATTGGAGGCGCTCGATGGTGGCCTCGGCGTCCGTGCGCTGCGCCGCCTCGCGGGCGATGTCGCGATTCAGGTCGCCGATATGGCGTTCCAGCTCGACGACGCGCTCCTTGGAGCGGCGCTCTTCCGATTCGAGCTCGTTGCGGGCATGGGTCAGACGCTGCAGGGCCGCCGCGGCGGCGGCTTCGGCCTGGCGCAGGGCCGGAATGCCATGAGCGGAGACGGCCTGGGCGGTGGCGGCCCGGGTCTGCTCCTCGGTGGCGTCGGCGACCGCCTTGAGGTCTTCGGCGACCTGACGCTCGGCGGTGGCGGCCTGCTCGCGGGCCTCGGCGAAGCTGATGGCGTACATCAGGGCTTCCAGCCGGCGGATCTCGGCCGAGAGGTTCTTGTAGCGGGAAGCCTGACGGCCCTGGCGCTTCAGGCTCTCGATCTGGCTTTCCAGCTCGCGGATCACGTCCTCGACGCGAACGAGGTTGTCCTCGGCGGCCTTGAGGCGCAGCTCCGCCTCGTGCCGGCGGGCATGAAGGCCCGCGATTCCGGCGGCATCTTCCAGGATGCGGCGGCGAGCCTGGGGCTTGGCGGAGATGATCTCACTGATCTGGCCCTGGCGGACGAGGGCGGGAGAGCGAGCGCCGGTGGCGGCATCCGCGAACAGGATCTGCACGTCGCGGGCGCGGACTTCCTTGCCGTTGACCCGGTAGGTCGAGCCTTCCTCGCGCTCGATCTTGCGCGAGATTTCCAGGAGATCCGTGTCGTTGAAGGCGGCAGGGGCCGTGCGCTCCCCGTTGTCGATGGTGAGCATCACCTCGGCCCAGTTGCGAGCCGGACGGCCGCCGGAGCCGGAGAAGATGACGTCGTCCATCCCCGTGGCGCGCATGTTCTTGAAGGAGTTCTCCCCCATAACCCAGCGCAGGGCTTCGACGAGGTTGGACTTGCCGCAGCCGTTCGGCCCGACCACGCCGGTCAGGCCCGGCTCGATCAGGAAATCGGTGGGCTCGACGAAGGTCTTGAAGCCTGCGATGCGAAGGCGCGTCAGCTTCATGGACGCGCCTTCCCGTCCCGCCCCTCAAGGGCAGGCTGAGGGAGCTTATTCTCCCAGGATAGGCTTGATGACCTTTTCAATCTCATCGATCGACAGGCTTCCAGGCTGACGCTGACCATTGATGAAGAAAGTCGGCGTGGAGTCCACACGGAACTGCTCCATACCCCGGTTCTTCACCGCGTTGACTGCGTCATATAGTTTCTGGTCCTTGAGGCAAGCGTCAAATTTTTCCTGTGAAAAACCGGCCTGGCGCATGAGCCCGCGCAGGGCATCGAGCGGCTTGTCCACAAAGGCCCAGTTCCGCTGCTGCTCGAAGAGCAGGTCCGTGATCGGATAATATTTGTCGTTGCCGTCGCAGCGGGCGAGCATGAAGCCGGCCGTGGCGAGCGGATCGAGGGGAAACTCGCGCAGGACGAAGCGCACCTTGCCGGTGTCGATGTAGCGCTTCTTCAGCTCAGGCCAGGTGGTCTTGTGGAAATTGGCGCAGTGCGAGCAGGTCAGCGAGGCGTACTCGATGATCGTCACCTTGGCGTTTTCCGGGCCGAGGGCCACGTCCCCGAGGGGACCCTGGACCGCAAGGTCCTGAACGGCCACGTTCTGGGCCCAGGCCGGCAGGCTCGCGGCGAGATAGGCGGCTGCGGCTGCGGTTCCGAGAAGCTGAAGCGTCTGACGCCGGGTGATCATCGTGGGGAGGCTCCTGAAGAGATTTCGTCCTGCGGTAGAATGACTTGCGGTAGAATGACTTGGCCTGCGAGGCAAGCGCCAGCCATCTCACGCTTTCGTGCGTGAACCGGAGCTGACGATGGCCTGCCCCAGCCGGTCGAGCGCCGCCTTCAAGGATTCCTCCTCGATGGGCTGCACGGCCCTGTCGACCTTCTCCCGGTCCGCCGGGGTGAGAACGGGCGCTGTCGGGCGCTTCTTCTCAACCCGCCGCACGGGCCCTTGTTTCAGCACCAGCTTCCCGATGCAGCGCCAGCCGTAATAGGTGTTCACCCGGTCGATGACCGTGGGCGCAAGGTGCTGGAGTTCGAGGGCGAAGGCGCTCTCGACCCGGATCACGAGGGTTGCCGGGTCCGGCCGCGTCTCGGGATCGGCATGGGGGCCTTTTCGCTTCCATTCGATCTTGAGTGGCTGCGTGAAGGCGGCGAGCCGATCGCCGACGATGTCAGGCCAGGCCATGATGATGTCGGAGGTGGCAAAGCCTTGCGCCGCCAGGCTGGGGGACAGGCAGACGTCGAGAAACTCGGCAAGCGGGCGGGCGAGAGGTCTCGGTCGTCTCATGTTGAATGTCCAAAAGCCGCGTTGGAATATGCGATGAGGATCGTTATTCCACATCACATGTTAACGCCCGCTTCGAGCGCGACCAAGCCCGATCCGCAGGATCTCCTCGTCTGGTACGACCGTCACCGGCGGGACCTGCCGTGGCGCGCCAAGCCCGGCGTGACCGCGAATCCTTACCGCGTCTGGCTCTCCGAGATCATGCTGCAGCAGACGACGGTCGCGGCGGTCAAACCCTATTACCTGAATTTTCTCGCGCGTTTCCCCACTGTCGAGGCCCTGGCCGAGGCGCCCTCCGAGGCGGTGATGCAGGCCTGGGCGGGGCTGGGCTATTATTCCCGTGCCCGCAACCTCCACGCCTGCGCCAAGGCGGTTGTGGATAAGCATGGCGGGTGCTTTCCGGGGACGGAAGCGGAGCTCCTGAAGCTCCCGGGCATCGGCGCCTATACGGCCGCTGCCGTGGCGGCGATCGCCTTCAACGAGAAGGCGGCGGCGGTGGACGGCAACGTGGAGCGGGTGATGTCCCGCGTCTTCATGGTCGAGGAGCCGCTGCCGAAATCCAAGCCCCTCATCCGCGCCTTGACCGAAGCCCTGGTGCCCGGGGACCGCCCCGGCGACTTCGCTCAGGCCGTGATGGATCTCGGCGCCACCATCTGCACGCCCAGGCGCCCGGCCTGTGCGCTCTGCCCCTGGATGGTGCCCTGCCGCGCTCGCGCCGAGGGTCTGCAGGAGACCTTCCCGAAAAAGCAGAAGAAGGAGAGCGGGCAGCTGCGGAAAGGGGCGGCCTTCGTGGTTCTGCGGGCCGACGACACGATCCTGCTCCGCACCCGTCCGCCGACAGGCCTGCTCGGCGGCATGGCCGAACCGCCGACGAGCGAGTGGGTTCCGGATTACGAGCCCTCCCGCGCCGTGCTCGACGCGCCCATCGAGGCACGCTGGCAGCGACTGCCGGGCACGGTGAAGCACGTCTTTACCCATTTTCCTCTGGAGCTGACGGTGCTCTTCGCCAAAGTGGCGAAGGGCACGCCCGCCCCGGAGGACATGCGCTGGACGCCGCGCCTGGCCCTGAACGAGGAGGCGCTGCCCGGCGCCATGAAGAAGGTGCTGGTGCATGCGCTGGGGGAGTTGCCGGGCGGGAAGGCCAAGACCTCGGGTCAAAAGCCGGCGAAGAGCGTGTGAAGCCCTTTCAGCACCGGGCGCTGTCTCCCTCCCCCTTGTGGGGCAGGGGAGGTCCGACCGGGCGACACCTTTCCCGTCATGGCCGTCCCCGGACTCGATCCGGGGATCGGTCCCGGTCATCCCGATCCGGTGAGGCTCGGCATTCCGCATGATCGGGATCACCGGCACCAGGCCGGTGATGACGGGGCGGTGTGGGCCTCGAAGATATCCATCGTGCGCAGAGTTCCGACTCTCCGACGCGCCTTCATCCGCCCGCCAGCGCCTTCTGGTTCTTCTTGAACAACGCGGCCAGCGCATTCGCTACCCGCGTCACGTTCGGACGGTTGCGGCTGCGCCGGTGCATGACGAGGAAGACATCCTCGACCAGGTCGCCCTCCGGCTTCGTCACCTGGATGAGGTCCGGATCCGAATCACCGAGCCAGCAAGGCAGGAAGGCGGCGCCCAATCCGGCTTTCGCCGCCTGGTAGCGGATCGGCATGTCGCCGATGCGCGCCGCGATGGTGCGCCCCTGCGCGAACTCTGCCACATAGGCCGCCTGACGGGAGAGGGTCGGGTCCTCCGGTGGCGCGATGACGGCTTCGGGATTTTCCGTACGGGCATAGATGGCAAAGGCGATCTGGCCGATCTTGCGTGCGACGAGATCGTCGCTGCCCTCCGGCAGGTGGCGCATTCGCAGGCCGATATCGGCCTCGCCCGAGGCGAGATCGAGCCGGCGGCGGGTCGGGATATAGGCGATCTCCACGGGAGCCGCGGCTTCATGCAGTTCCGCCGCGTAGAGGGACAGGAAGAGCGTTACCGAGGCCGTCGCCGTGATCCGCACCGGCGCATCGGGGTCGGGCCGATAGGCCGCGGCCGTGCGCGACACGATGGCGGCGGCCTCACCCATGGGAGCGGCGGCTTCGAGAACGGCCTGCCCGGCTTCCGTCAGTTCGAGGTTGTTGGGCCCGCGCTGGAACAGCGTGAGGCCCACCGTCTCCTCCAGCACCTTGATGCGCCGCGCAATGGTCGGCTGGCTCTGGCCCAATGCCTTCGCGGCGCTGTTCATCGATCCATGAGCCACCACGGCCAGGAAGATCCGTACGTCGTCCCAGGACGGTTCGGTGAAGGCGAGGCGGAAGGGATCGAGAGACGAAGAAGCCATGACAGGATGCTAAAGCGTTGAACCGGGTTCGGCATAGGGGAATGTTCCGGCCTTGAGGAAGAGCCGCACCATCGCGCAAAGACCGTTCTCCCGCAGCCCGCCAGGAGCATGTGAGACCTGTTCAGTTTTGATGAGGGGTTGGGTGCGTGCGTTGGCCCGTGACCGATCCTCCCACGTCATCACCGGCCTGGTGCCGGTGATCCCGATCGTGTGAAACGCAGCGCCTTCCAATCGGGATGGCTGGGACCGATCCCGGATCAAGTCCGGGGACGGCCATGACGAAGAGGGTGGTATTCCCGGCCGAAGCGTCGGCGAAGGGGAGGGGAATCCATCAGCTCAATGCCGGCTTCGGCTTTAGCAGGCCGATCGCCGGAACGCGGTCGGGTGCATGAACCGCCTTTGCATTCGTGTGTACCGCGTCTTCCGTCTCGCATTGCCAGGGCAAGGCTCCGGCCGGCAGATACCTGCCCAGCGCGTCAAGGAAGAGCATGGCGATTGTCACGACGCCGATGATGACGACCGCGACGGCGGAGGCTTGGCTCGCGAGGCCCGCCTCTTCCAGGTTATAGAGCACCACCCCGATGGTTTCCGTTCCAGCCGACCAGAGCAGGGCCGAGACGGTGAGCTCGCTGAAGGCGAGCAGGAACGCCATCAATCCACCGGCAACAGCGGCGGGGAGCAGGGAGGGGAGCACGATGCCGAAGAGCCTCCGTGCCAGGCGCGCGCCGTCGATGGCGGCGGCTTCCTCCTGGGCCACATCGATCTGCACCATTCCCGCCAGCACGGGTTTCAGCGCCACCGCGAGGAAACGGGCGAGATAGGCGAAGACGATGATCCACGGTGTCGCATAGAGCGAGAATCCCACGAGCGGCATCGGCTTCAGGAAGAGCAGAATGCACGCGATGGCGAGCACGATGCCCGGCAGCACATAGGAGATTTCGAGGAGGGACACCGCGAGTATTCTCCATCGCCCCATCAGGCGGATCAGCCCGTAGGCCACAGGCACGACGAGCGATGCCAGCAGGAAGGCTGCTCCGCCGGCATAGATGAGCGAGTTCGTGAAGGCACGGATCGTCACGTCCTGGCGCGCCAGCACCTCGACGAAGTTGTCGAGGGTGATCGTCGCAGGCGAGAGAGGCATGCCGTAGGACGGCACGAGGGCTGCCGCCAGCAGCGACAGGATCGGCAGGACGAGGGTCACGGCCAGGACGAGGCCGACGAAGAACTCCGTCGCGATGCGCGCACGGCCGAGAGGCCAGAACGGCTTCAGGGACGTGTCGTCCTCCAGATGGACCCCATCCTTCCGCGTCATGTACTGGCTTGCGGCGACGCAGACGATCGCGATGGCCGCGACGAGAAGGCCGAGAGCCGACACATCGCCGATCATGCCGGTGCCGAAACTCGACAGCCGACGATAGATGAGGACGGGCAGAGTCAGGTAATTCACGGGCGCGCCGAGCAGCGCCGGAATGCCGAAATTGCCGATTCCGGCCACGAAGGCGAGCAGGGCCGCGCTGACGACATGCGGGCGCAGCAGCGGCATCAGGTGGTCGACAAGGATGCCCGAGGGCCGGGCGCCGTCGATGCGGGCGGCTTCGACGACGGCCAGCGGGATGCGCTTCAACCCGGCGCTCATCACCACATAGACGAGCGGCGCGTGGTGCAGGCCCAGCACCAGGATGATGCCGCCGCGCCCGAGCATCGGATTGGCGCTGCCCGCTTCCGGCGCGAGGCTTAAACTGTTCAGGATGGGCGAGGCCGGGCCCGCCAGATGCAGAAAGGCGAGGGCGATCACCTGGGGCGAGATCATCACCGACAGGACGAAGAGGAACGACGCGATGCGCCGCCTGCGGACATCGGTGACGCCGAGGACGAGGGCCATGGCGGTGCCCAGCGGCAAGGCCAGGAGCGTCGACAGCAGCGCCGTTTCCAGCGTTGCGCGGGCCGCCTTCATGGCCGAGCGGCTGGAGAGCGCCGAGAGCATGGCATCGGGATTGAAGACACCGCCGGGAAACAGGGCTGCCAGCAGCAGCCGGACGGCGGGCAGGACATCGAAGGCGAAGACGATCAAAGCGACGAGAGCGAGAAGGCCGAAACCTCCCCGCTCCAGGAATGATCGGGTCTGATTGGGATGTCTCACTGTCCGAAGATGTCGGCGAAGGCCGCCTTGTTCCTGGTTTCATCCGCGAGCGCTTTCGCCGCGTCGAAGCCCATGATCCTGATCTGATCGCGCGCCGGATAGCCGGCCGGCAAAGCGACGGCGGGATGGGCCGCGATATAGCCCTGCTTCAGGGCCAGCTCCTGGCCCTCCTTCGAGAGCAGGAAATCCACGAAGGCGCGGGCGGCGTCCGGGTTCTTCGTGCTCTTGAGAATGGCGACGGGCTCCGACACGGCCGACACGCCTTCCTTCGGGAACACGAACTCCACCGGCGCGCCCTTGGCCTTTTCGCGGATCGGCATGTAGTCGACGATCACGCCGTAGAGCTTCTGGCCGCCGGCCACCTGCTTCAGCACATCGCCGTTGCCGCCGCCGGCGATGGCATCGTTGTCCTTGAGCGCCTCGTAATATTTCCAGCCGCCCTCCATGGTGCCGGTCAGGGTTGCGGCATGGATGAGGGCCGCTCCCGAGGTGAGGGGGCTCGGCATGACGAGCTGGCCCCTGACCTCCGGCCTGGTGAGATCCTGCCAGGAGGAGGGCTTGAAGGTCGCCTTCGTGTTATAGGCGATGCCCGTGGTAATCAGCTTGGTGGCGAACCAGAATTTCTGAGCATCGTGCGTGCCGGCGGGATAGGCCGAGACGTCGGCCTTCTCGTGCGCCAGAAGGCGGTCCTCCTTCTTCAGACCCTCCATGGTGACGCTGTCGGCGATGAGCAGCACGTCGGCCTGGGGCTGCCCGGCCTCGAACTCGGCGCTGAGCTTGGCAAGGATCTTCGGGGTGCCGTCGCGAACGAAGGTGACGTTGACGCCCGGGTGCTTCGCCGTGAAGGCATCGAGCGTCTGCTGGGCGTCGGTGTTGGGCTGACTGGTATAAAGGATGAGGTTGCCGGACAGCCCTTGCGCCTGAGCGAAGGCGGGCACGAGGGCGGCGAGCATGGGAAGAAGAATCCGCTTCATGGGCACGGGGCAGTTCCTCGCTAATGATAAGGCTGTCCCGCGCTAACGGTCCTGGATGACGCCTCTGTGACGAAAAGCTTAGTGCGGCAAACGAAAAGGGCCAGCGCACGGCCGGCCCTTTAACAGATTTGCGAGGTCGCAGTGAAGCCTCAGGCGGCCATTTGCGCCCGCACCTTGGACCGGAACTCGTCGATGGAGACGAGCTTGCCCTGCCGCTCCACGTGCCAGAATGTCCAGCCGTTGCAGGAGGGGAAGCCTTGCGTGAGCGCGCCGATCTTGTGGATCGAGCCGACGATGGCGCCGAGCGCCAGGGTGCCGTCGGCACGGACCACCGCCTTATGCCGGCGGCGTTCGTCCACCAGCGTCTCGCCCGCCTTCACGTGGCCGCTCTCGAGGAGCGACAGGAAGGGCACGCGCACTTCCGTGCGCTTTTCCGGCGCAGCCGCGATCGACACGTCGGAGAGAGGCTCGACCGCGTCGATTCGCGCCCGGGCCGCCTTGGCATAGGTCGAATCGCGCTCGAGACCGATGAAGTTGCGCCCGAGCATCTTGGCGACCGCGCCCGTCGTGCCCGAGCCGAAGAAGGGGTCGAGCACCACGTCGCCGGGATTGGAGGACGAGAGCAGGATGCGCGCGAGCAGTGCCTCGGGCTTCTGCGTCGGGTGGACCTTGCGGCCCTGAGCGTCCTTCAGGCGTTCGTCGCCTGTGCAGATGGGGAGGAACCAGTCCGAGCGCACCTGCACGTCTTCGTTGCCGGCTTTGAGCGCATCGTAATGGAAGGTGTAGCCCTTCGAGTCGGCGCTCTTCGAGGCCCAGATCATGGTCTCGTGCGCATTGGTGAAGCGGCGGCCCTTGAAGTTCGGCATCGGGTTGGCCTTGCGCCACACGATGTCGTTCAGGATCCAGAAGTCGAGATCCTGCAGGGCGGCGCCCACACGGAAGATGTTGTGATAGGAGCCGATGACCCAGAGCGTCGCGTTCTTCTTCATCACGCGGCGCACGGCGGAGAGCCAGGCGCGGGTGAACGCGTCGTAATCGGCAAAGCTCGCGAACTTGTCCCAGTCGTCGTCGACCGCGTCGACGAGGCTCTGGTCCGGGCGCGTCAGCGCCTGCTCGAGCTGGAGATTGTAGGGCGGATCCGCGAAGATCACGTCCACGCTCTCAGGGGGAAGCTTCTCGAGATTGGCGATGCAGTCGCCGAGAAGAATCTCATTGAGAGGAAGAGATTTCGGCAGGACGGAGAGGGGCGGTTTACGCCCCGTCCGAGGTGCCGGCGCAGACCGCCCGGTACGCGAGACATGGATCCGGGAGGCGGCGCCGGCAGCCCCGGTACGCAAGGTACCCATGGGTGATCACCGGTTACGCAACTGACACTCCGGATCATGGTCCGTTAGGGTAAAGATGAAGTTTCCAAGTGGAAAAAAGCGCGTCTTATTTTGGGTCGGCAAATCTTGCCGACTTATTGAAAAGATTGAGCTTTTCAGGTTAACGGGCGTTAAGCTCGGTTACAGGTCCAGTAACCCTTGGCGCAGGGGTGAAAAACTCAGGCGATGGAACGGGCAGGGACCCTCGCTCGCGATCACCGTGAGATGCGCCTTCGTGCTGTAGCCCGCGTTGCTGGCAAAACCATAGGCAGGATAAGCTTGTCCGAGCCTCGCCATCATGCGGTCGCGGACCACCTTCGCCACGATCGACGCCGCCGCGATCGAGGCGATTCGCGAATCACCCTTGATGACTGCTTCCGTCGAACAGGGGAGGCCGGGGGGATCGTTGCCGTCGACGAAGGCCATGTCGGGCTTGCAGGGAAGCGCGGCGAGCGCCCGGCACATGGCGAGCAGGGAGGCCTGCCGAATATTGATGGTGTCGATCTCCTGATGCGACACCGAGGCGATGCCGACATGGGACGTCGCGAGGATTTCCGGAAACAGCGCCTCGCGCCGGGCCGCCGTCAGAGCCTTCGAATCAGCCAGCCCCTGCGGCACGTTGCCGAGATCGAGCACGACTGCCGCCGACACCACCGGTCCCGCCAGCGGCCCGCGCCCGACTTCGTCGAGGCCGGCAATGCAGGTGAAACCCTGTGCACGGGCGGAAAGCTCATGCTCGAGTCCGAGGCCGGATTTGGGAGGGCGAATCAGGAAGGTCATGGTTCGCAGGCTTATAGGCGATCTGCTTCTTCCCGGGGACCGGGCCATTCCGCGCGGGCCACCGGGTCGACGATCGACATGCTTATCCCCTCCGTGGCCCGGGTCGGGATCGTCGAGGGATCGAAGCCGTCGAGGCAGAAGATGTTCACACCGTAATGGTCGGGCGCCGATCGCTTGCGGTGAAAGGTGTAGATGCCGCAGCGCGAGCAGAAGTAGTGCTTCGCTCGCCTCGTATTCCACCGATAGAGCGACAGGACTTCCTCGCCTGACAGGATGGTCAGGGCGCTCTCGTGGACTTTTGTCATCAGGGCGTTCTTCTTGACGCAGAGCGAGCAGTCACAAGTCGTCAATTCGACGATCTCCGCGTCGATGCAGAAGCGGACGGAGCCGCAATGGCATGACCCTGTATGGTGATCCATGGTGCACTCCGGCGGTTAGGCTTATAAGGAGAAGGGCAATATACTGATCGGCCGTCGCGTGACCAGAGCGATACTGGGTGAGACCTCCCCGTCATGGCCGGGCCTGTCCCGGCCATCTCGATACGGTGAAGTGCAGTGCTTCAATCCATCGGGATCACCGGCACAAGGCCGGTGATGACGTGGAGAGATAACTCGTTGTCTGCATCAGGTGCCGCGCTCCGTCCAGGACGATGCTCAAGGCGTCAAAACAAACTCAGCTGCCCCGTCTCCTTCGGCGGGACCGTGAACAGATCCTTGCGCAGCTTCAGGTTCCGCTTGTTCAGCCCGAGCCGTTCGGCAGCGGTCTCGAATCGGCGGCCGAGCATCCAGGCATAGGGGCCGATGCCGGACTGGCGGGTGCTCCATTCGGCATCGTAATCCTTGCCGCCGCGCGCCTCCTGCAGCAGCGTGAAGACGTGTTTGAGCTTGTCCGGGTAATGCTCGGCGAGCCAGTCGCGCATCAGGTCCTTGAGATCGTGCGGCAGGCGCAGAAGCACATAGCCTGCCTCCTGTGCGCCGGCTGCGGCGCAGGCCTTCAGGATCGCCTCGATCTCGTGATCGTTGATCGCCGGGATGATCGGAGCGACCAGAACCGATACCGGAATGCCCGCCTCCGTCAGCTTCCTGATCGTCTCCAGGCGCTTGGCCGGAGCGGCGGCGCGGGGCTCCATGCGTCGCGCGAGCTTCGGGTCGAGAGTCGTGACCGAGATCGCCACCTTGGCGAGCTGCCGTTCGGCCATCCTGCTCAAGATGTCGATATCGCGGGTGACCAGGGCCGACTTCGTCACGATGCCGACGGGATGGTTCATCCGGTTCAGCACCTCCAGAATGGACCGGGTGATGCGGAAGCGCCGCTCCACCGGCTGGTAGGGATCGGTGTTGGAGCCGAGCGCGATCGTCGTCGGCTGATAGTTCGAGGCCCGCAGTTCCTTCTCTAAGAGTTCCGCCGCATTGGGCTTGGCGAAGATCTTGGTCTCGAAATCGAGCCCCGAGGACAGCCCCTGGAAGGCATGGGTCGGCCTGGCGAAGCAATAGGCGCAGCCGTGCTCGCAGCCGCGATAGGGATTGATCGATTTCTCGAAGAGGATGTCCGGCGAATCGTTCTTGGTGATGATCGTGCGCGGCTTCTCGACGATCACTTCGGTGGGCAGGGAGGGAAGCTCCTCCTCGATCTCCCAGCCGTCGTCGAAGCCTTCGCGCTGCGCCGGCTCGTAGCGTCCGGACGGGTTCGCGGATGCGCCCCGGCCACGGCGGCGGTCCACCTCGACGCGGTACGCGGGATCGTCCATCCGCCGCCGCGCAGCCTCCGCCGCTTCCAGCGGGGTGCGCTTCGCAGGCCGGCTGCGGAAGGGATCGCGGACGGGATCTTTAGCGCGAACACTCATGGCGGCCTCGAACGAATCTGTCAGTGGAGGCCACAAGCTTAAGAACAAAACAGGAACAAAATCAAGAGGGCATCGGCAAGAATGTCCTAGCGACGGCAGGACGCGAAGAAGCTATAGTGTTCAGATGATTACTGTTCTCGTTCGCGTCACGCACGGGCCCGAGGCTCTGGCCGCCACCTTGAGCGCCCTCGTTCCGGCCGTCGCCGCCGGACTGGTCGGCGATGCCGTCATCCTGACGGACGAGCAGGATGACATCCTGACAAAGGTAGCCGATGCCGCCGGGGCGACCCTGGTGACGGCGCAAAGAGGTTCCTGGATCGAAGGAGCGAAAGCCGCGCGGCGCGACTGGCTCTTGTGCCTCGACGACGGCGACATTCCGCAGGAGGGCTGGATCCGCGTGCTCGACCGGTTCGTCGCTCTATCCAAGCCCGAACGCGGACTGGCCCGGATGCGGCGCCAGCGGGCCGGCATGGTCAACGCCCTGGTCAACCTGTTCGCACCCTCCTCGGTGCGGGGAGGGGATCTGGTCCATCGCCGCGTGCTCATGAACGAGGTGAAGGCCCGCATGCCCGTGCGGCTCTCGGCCACCATCGAGCGCGATCCGGTGTTTGGCTGAACATCCTCGGGGGTTAACTCATCGGCCTCCCACCTCATCCTGAAAGCCCGGCACCTAAAGATGTTGCGCGGGCAGGCCCTCCTCTCCCACAAGCCTCGGCTTGCCCGAGACGCGCTTTTTGTCTGCCGCCCGTTGGAAAGACAGAGCACAAGGAACTCTCCTCCCCCTTGTGGGGAGGAGTGGGAGGTGGGGGTGTGAGCGCTAGCCTATGAAGGTCAGGCGCCGACACCCCCACCCTTAATCCCTCCCCACAAGGGGGAGGGAAAACCGTGCCTTTCCTTCACGAGTCAGACACTCAGGATGAGGGCTTGGAGAAGTGCTGAATTCCGGGCCAGATTTTCACCCCTTCAACTTTCCCCGCTTCAGGTGCTCATCGAGGCGCGGCATGATCTCGACGAAATTGCACGGTCGGTGCCGGTAGTCGAGTTGGGTTGCAAGGATGCCGTCCCAGGCATCCTTGCAGGCGCCGGGCGAGCCCGGCAGCACGAAGATGAATGTCGTGCCGGCCACGCCAGCCGTCGCCCGGGACTGGATCGTCGAGGTGCCGATCTTGTCGTAGGAAATGCGGTGGAAGACGGCGGAGAAGCCCTCCATCCGCTTGTCGAACAGGGGCTCGATGGCCTCCGGCGTCACGTCGCGGCCGGTGAAGCCCGTGCCGCCCGTGGTGATGACCACGTCGATGGCGGGATCGGCGATCCAGCCCTGCACCGCGCCGCGGATCGCCTCGATGTCATCCGGCACGATGGCCCGATCCGCGAGCCGGTGGCCTGCGTTGGTGATCCGCTCGGCGAGCGTCGTGCCCGACCTGTCGTCCTCCAGCGAGCGCGTGTCGGAGATCGTCAGGACCGCGATGCCGAGGGATATGAAAGGGAGCGTGTCGTCGATGCCGGGCATGGGAGACTCTGGAATGCGAGTTCTTCATGTAACGCAGGAAAGCCTGCGCTTCCACAAGCATTCATCCCGAGCCTCTGCCGACACTCTGCCGGAACTGATCACCTCCACGTCATCACCGGCCTTGTGCCGGTGATCCCGATTGGGTGAAGCGCCGCGCTTTTCCGCATCGGGATGGCCGGGACCGATCCCCGGAACAAGTCCGGGGACGGCCATGACGAAGAGACTTTGCGAACGACTTCGGGTTCCGCTCTGCAGCCCCGGAATGACATCAGACGGTTTGCCTTAAAGCCGGCTTGCCCGGAACGTATCGCAGGCCTGGACCTGGCCGGTTTTCAGGCCCGTGGTGAGCCAGCGCATGCGCTGCTCGGAGGAGCCGTGGGTGAAGCTGTCGGGCACCACGCGACCTTGGCTCTGCTTCTGCAGGCGGTCGTCGCCGATGGCTTCGGCCGCGCGGATCGCCTCCTCGATGTCGCCCTGCTCGAGCGATTTCCAGCGCTGGTTGGAATGATGCGCCCAGACGCCGGCGAGGCAATCGGCCATCAGCTCGACACGCACGGAGAGCTGGTTGGCTTCCGCACGTCCGACCTGCTGCTGCCGCTCCTGAACGCGGGGCAGGATGCCGAGCTGGTTTTCGACGTGGTGGCCGACCTCGTGGGCCAGCACATAGGCATAGGCGAAATCGCCGCCGGCGCGGAAGCGGCGCTGCATCTCTTCGAAGAACGACAGGTCGATGTAAACGGTCTGGTCGAGCGGGCAGTAGAACGGCCCCATGGCCGATTGCGCGCCGCCGCAGCCGGAGCGGGTGGCATCCGAGAAGAGAACGAGCTTCGGCGCCTGATACTGCCGGTTGGCCTGCTGGGGCAGCACCGTGTTCCACACGTCCTCCGTGTTGCCGAGAATGGCGGCGGCGAAGCGGCCGGCCTCGTCCTGCGGCGCGCCCTGGCGGCCCTGCTGTTGCTGCTGGTAGCCGGAACCGCCGCCCGTCATCATCTCGGCGCCGCCGATCAGGATGCGCGGATCGATGCCGAGCGCCCAGCCGACGAGGCCGAGGATTACGATGGTTCCGATGCCGAGCCCGCCAGCGCCTCCCGGCAGCCCCATGCCGCGGCGGTCTTCCACATTGGACGAGGTTCGAAAGTCTTGCCAGCGCATGATCCACCTTCCAGCCGCGGTATCTTAGCTCCGCAGGATCTTAAGGCGTAAGCATATGGACCGGTTCCGGAGCGAGGCGGCGAGAGCCGCCTTACTCCCGGCCGTCGAGAGCCCGCCGCAGAGCCTGGAAATCCCGCCAGCCGAGCCGCTTCTGCAGCGGCTGGCGCAGGAGGTAGGCCGGGTGCAGGGTCGGCAGCGCCCTGATCTCCCGCCCGTCCTCGGTCTTGTAGGTGAACCAGCGGCCGCGGGTGCGCAAGATCCCGTCCTTGAGGCCGAGCAGGTTCTGGGCCGCGGGACCGCCGAGGCAGAGCACGAATTCCGGGCTCGCCAGCTCGATCTGCCGCGCGATGAACGGCTTGCAGATGGCGATCTCCTGCGGGGTCGGCGTGCGGTTGCCCGGCGGGCGCCAGGGGACGATGTTGGCCACGTAGACCTGGCTACGGTCGAGCCCGATGGTCGCGAGCATCCGGTCGAGCAACTGACCGGAGCGGCCCATGAAGGGCTTGCCGATCCGGTCCTCGTCCGCGCCGGGCGCTTCGCCGACCAGCATGACGCGGCCTTCCGGATTGCCGTCGGCGAAAGCGAGGTTCTTGGCGGAGAATTTCAGAGCGCAGCCGTCGAAGCCGGCCAGGATGGCCTCGAGCTCCTCAAGTGATTGCGCATGGCGGGCCTGCTCGCGGGCCATGCTCGCCACCTCTTCCGGCGCAGCAGCGGCCGCTTTCGGCAAGGCCCGGGGAGGGGGGGCGGACGCCGTGGCGGATGCGGGAGCCGCGGCCTTGGCCGGAGCGCGCTCGGCCTTGGGTTCGGCAAAGCGGTTATGCGGCGTCTCGTCGAGTGCAAGATCCACCCCCGCCTCGACATGGAAGTCGAGCAGCGCCTGGAGAGCATCGCGGTCGGAAGGGGCATCCTGCATGGATCTTATGTAAGCATTCCGAGGGCTGTGGACAACTCAGGCCTGAGAAGGACCCGACAGATTCCGTTCTCTCGTCATCACCGGCCCTGACGTCCGAGATATATCCATGGAACGCTTGGCGAGCAGTCGTCTCCTGTGTTTTGCCGGGCGCTAAGAAATCAGGTCGAAGAGCGTCGGGCTCTCGTCGCGTCTGGCGCCTTCGATGGCCAGGAGGCGGCGCTTGGTCGTCGCCCCGCCATTGGCCGAGAAGCCTCCGAGCTTGCCGTCCGCCGCGACGACCCGGTGGCAAGGCACGATGACGGCGAACGGATTGCGCCCGAGGGCCTGCCCGACGGCCCGGGCGTTGTCGATGCCGAGCCGGGAGGCAATCTCACCGTAGGTCAGCACCCGGCCCGGTGGAATGCTGCGGGCCACCTCGTAGACCCGGCGGTCGAAATCCGGCACGCCGTCCATGTCCACCGGCACGGTGGACAGATCGCGCGCCTCACCCTGCAGCAGGGCCGTGACATCTCCGATGACGCTTTGGATAGGCTGCGGTGGCGGGGCTTCGCAGATCCCGGGAAAGCGCTTGGCCATGCGGTTGCGCATCGCCAATGTATCGTCCTCGGGGAGCTGGAAGCCCACGACCCCGCGCTCGTTCCACGCCAGCCCGCAGAGGCCGACGGGTGTCTCGAAGAGCGTGTAGAACGCGGTCTGGCCGGGCGGACGATCCTGCATGCTCTGTTTGTAAACCGCTTGGAGATGTCGAACAACTCGGGATGGACTTGAGCGGCACCAGGATCGCCCGGATCGTCATGGGTCAATTGGGGATCACCAGGGGTTCTCCCGCCGCGAGATGGGCTGCATTGGGTGAGATGAGCCCATCGTCCGCCATGCGGGCCAGAACCCAATCCCTCCGGACCTTCGCCCGGCCCCGGTTCTCGGCCATGTCGAGGCGGTAATGGTTGGGAGCCTTCGGCAGAGCCGCCAGATAGGCCGCGTCCGCAAGAGTGAGATCGCGCGGCTCCTTGCCGAAATAGGATTGCGCCGCCGCGGCGATGCCGTAGGCGCTGCCGCCAAAGTAGATCTGGTTCAGATAGATTTCGAGGATCTGGTCCTTGGTCAGATTAGCCTCGATCCTGCGAGCCAGAAGCACCTCCTTGACCTTGCGCTCGAGGGAACGCGGCTGGCCCGGCAGCAGCACGTTCTTGGCGACCTGCTGGCTGATCGTGCTGCCGCCCGCGGGATTGTTGCCGAGACTCACGAGGTTCTGCACAGACGCGCGCAGGATCGCCCGCGCGCTCACACCGCTATGGTCGTAGAAGTCCTGATCCTCGGCCGCGAGAAAGGCCTTCACCACGTGAGGCGGGATCTCGCCGAGGGGGACGAAGCTGCGCTGCTCCACCGGGCGCCCGTTGCTGTCGGTCCGCATCAGGCTGGGCGGCTGATAGCTTGCGAGCGAAGCTGCATCCGGCAGGTCCTGGCCATAGCGCCAGAGGAGCAGGCCGGTTCCGGCCCCCATGAGGCCCAGAACGACAGCCGTCGCGGCCGCGCCGCCGACGAGGATTCGGCGCAGGCGCCCCGTGGCGACCTCATAGGGCGCCGCCAGAAGATGGGCCGGGATGGCGAAGGCCCGGGACAGCTTTTCGATCATGTCGGCCGACAGGTGGCGCTTCCGGCTCAGGATCTCCGAGGCGCGGGAGCGCGAGCCGAGCGTTGCGGCGACGTCCTTCTGCCCCTTGCCTTGAGCGCGAAGGGCGAGTTGAAGCACGCTGATCGGATCGGCCGAGGCCGTCACGCCCTGCTTCGTCTCGTAGGCGGCCACGAGAGCCGCCAGAACGTCCAGCCGGTCTTCCTCAGGAGAGTTCGGCTCGGCATTCATGAGCGTTTCGATCTCACGCAGGGCTTGCTCGTAATCCGCCTGGGACCTGATCGGCTGTACACTGACGGTCATCGCTCGTTGCTCCATGGGGCGTAAGGGCATTCACGGCTTGGATCTGGGCGATCTCGCGGGCAAAGTTGATTCGAACCAGGACCTCGCATCCCTCGTCGGCGAGGGTGAGCCTGATGCAGCCCCTCTCCTCGTGGGCCATGGCGGACCAATGCCGAACCATCTCGGCTGGACTGCCCCAGGAGGCAGCGGACAGCAGAGCGTGGAGAGCCCTGAGAGAGGGCCCCGTTTCCGGATGAAGGGTCCAATAGGCTTCAAGCCTTGAAGTGCCGATCACAAGCATGAAGAATCGATACATGTTCCCAAACTTGGGAGCAAGTTGAATTTTCCGCATAACCTTATGCGGAAAGAGAACTTTGAGCAGGGCTTCAATGAAGCTAGGAAGGTGTCTTGGTTAGAACGACTTGAGAATTCGAATACATCGTTCATATGTAAACCATATGTCCACTCAAGCGTTGAAGCCGCGTACCAGGAGGAAGCCATGGCTGATCTGCCCGCCCGTGAATCGATGGAATTCGACGTCGTCGTCGTAGGCGCGGGTCCGGCCGGCTTGGCCACCGCCATCCGCCTCAAGCAACAGGCGGCTGAAGCCGGCGCGGACATCTCCGTGGTCGTGGTGGAGAAGGGCTCCGAGGTCGGCGCACACATCCTGTCCGGCGCCGTGATCGACCCCATTGGCCTCGACGGTCTCCTTCCGGAATGGCGCTCGGATCCGGATCGTCCGCTCAAGACCGAAGTGACAGCCGACGAGTTCATGTATCTGGGCCATGCCGGCGGCGTGAAGATGCCCAACGTGTTCATGCCCAAGCTCATGAACAACCATGGTAATTTCGTCGGCTCGCTCGGCAACGTCGCCCGCTATCTCGGCCGCAAGGCGGAGGAGCTCGGTGTCGAGATCTATCCGGGCTTTCCGGCATCCGAGGTGCTGGTCGAGGACGGCAAGGTGGTGGGTGTGGCCACCGGCGACATGGGCATCAGCCGCAACGGCGAGCCCAACGCCAACTTCACCCGCGGCATGGAGCTGCGCGCCAAGTACACGATCTTCGGCGAAGGCGCCCGCGGTTCACTCACCAAGCAGATGGTCGAGCGCTTCGGCCTGAATGCGGGCAAGGATCACCAGAAATACGGCATCGGCATCAAGGAGCTCTGGCAGGTCAAGCCGGAGCACTTCCAGCCCGGCCTCGTGCGCCATTCCATGGGCTGGCCGCTGCCCAACAATGCCGGCGGCGGATCCTGGCTCTACCACTTCGACGACCATCTCGTGTCCGTCGGCTTCGTGGTGCATCTCAACTACAAGAACCCGACGCTGTCGCCCTTCGACGAGTTTCAGCGCTTCAAGACGCATCCGATGGTGCGCGACGTGTTCGAGGGCGGCAAGCGCATCGGCTATGGGGCGCGGGCCATCATGGAAGGCGGCTGGCAGTCGGTGCCGCGCCTGTCCTTCCCCGGCGGCTGCCTGGTGGGCGACTCGGCCGGCTTCGTCAACGTGCCGCGCATCAAGGGCAGCCACAACGCCATCCTGTCGGGCATGCTCTGCGCCGATCACGTGTTCGCGGCCCTGCAGGCGGGCCGGGCCCACGACGAGGTCGCTGCTTACGAGGAAGCCTGGCGCTCCTCGCCGATCGGCTACGATCTCAAGCGCGTGCGCAACGTGAAGCCGCTCTGGTCGCGCTACGGCACGGCGGCCGGGGTGGCGCTCGGCGGCCTCGACATGTGGCTCACCGAGATCTTCGGCTGGTCGCCCTTCGGCACGATGAAGCACGGCAAGCCGGACCACGAGTGCCTGCTGCCGCTCTCGTCCGTGAAGCCGATCCAATACGACAGGCCGGACGGGGTGCTGACCTTCGACAAGCTGTCCTCGGTGTTTCTGTCCAACACCAACCACGAGGAGGACCAGCCGGTCCATCTCAAGGTCAAGGACATGGGGCTGCAGAAGGGCTCGGAGCACGATGTCTATGGCGGACCCTCGCAGCGCTACTGCCCGGCGGGCGTCTATGAGTGGGTCGAGGGCGAGGGCGGGGTGCGCTACCAGATCAACGCCCAGAACTGCGTCCACTGCAAGACCTGTGACATCAAGGACCCGAACCAGAACATCAACTGGGTCACCCCCGAAGGCGGCGGCGGGCCGAACTACGTGAACATGTGAGGGCGTTGCCGCTCCTTATCCTCCCCCTTGCGGGGAGGGCAGGGAGGGGGTGGCTCGATTGGATAAGGCCGTCCCATCACACCCACCGCGTCATGGCCGGGCTTGTCCCGGCCATCCCGATTTGGAGAGCGTTGTGCCTCAGCCATCGGGATCACCGGCACGAGGCCGGTGATGACGTAGCGGTGTATCCGCGCCCTCACGCGGCTTTTACGTCCCCAGCGGCAATTGTCCCCTTGCGGCCATCAGAGGGAGACGCCATTCTCCGGCCTGATTTGGCGCACATCTCAACCGTCAAGAGATGCTGCGATGATTGGAGCCGCGCTTCGTGCCCATTTTGAAACTGCCTTTGGCCCATAAGGGCCTGCCTGCATTGATGTTTCTCGCCGCCGGCCTCATGACGGCCCCGGCCGTGGCGGCCAATACGGCCGAGGACGAGATTCTGCGGCCTGCCCAGAGTCTCGAGGGCAACTTCCTGTCGGCCTATGTGGCCGGCTCCGCGCGGGACACTGAGGCTGCAACCATCTTCTTCCGCGAGGCGATCCAGGAAGACCCCCGCAATCAGGAGCTTCTCGAGCGGGCCTTCGTGGCTTTCCTGGCCAACGGCTCCATGCCCGAGGCCGTTCGCGCGGCCGAGCGCCTCTCCGCCCAGGATCCGTCGAACAACCTGGCGCAGTTCGCTCTCGCGGTCCGCTCCATGAAGAGCCAGAAATACGCCGATGCCCGCGCCCGCCTTTCGAAGGGCACCCGTGGGCGTCAGGCGGACCTGACGGCAACGCTTCTCACCGCCTGGACCCTTGCCGGCTCCAAGGACGGCAAACAGGCGCTCGCCACCGTCGACAAGCTCAAGAACGAGCGCGCCTTCGACCAGTTCCGCGAATACCACGCCGCCCTCATCGCCGATGTGGTGGGCAACCCGACCGAGGCCGAGAAGCGCTTCAAGGCGGCCTATGAGGGCGAGCGCAACACCCTGCAGGTGGTCGACGCCTATGGCCGCTTCCTCGCCAAGCGCGGGCGCAAGGACGAAGCCCTGAAGATCTACAAGGCCTTCGACGAGGTGGCGCCGCGCCACCCGATCGTTCGCGCGGCCATGAAGGCGCTGGAAGAAGACAAGCCGCTCATGCCGCTCGTCGTCAATGCGCAGGACGGCGCGGCGGAGCTGCTTTACGGCCTCGGCGTCGTCGGCAACACGCAGGGCGACGAGCTCACCGCGATCATCTACCTGCGGCTCGGCCTCGACCTGAAGGGCGATCATCCGCTCGCCCTCGTCACGCTGGGCGACGTCTACGAGCGCCTGAAGCAGTACGACAAGGCCAACGCGATCTTCGAGCGCATCCCGAAGGACTCGCCCGTGCGGCCGAGCGCCGATATCTCCATCGGCCACAACTACGAGCTGATGGGCCGTGGCGACGACGCCATCTCCCATCTCGAGACGCTCATGAAGGAGCGCCCGGACGACGTTGAAGTGGTCATGGCGCTGGGCAACGTGCAGCGCTCGCGCAAGAAGTTCGCCGAGGCAGCCGAGACCTACGACAAGGCCATCAAGCTGATCGGCCAGCCGGAGCGCGGCCACTGGATCCTCTACTTCTATCGCGGCACGTCCTACGAGCGCTCGAAGCAGTGGGACAAGGCGGAGGTCGATCTCAAGAAGGCGCTCGAGCTCGTTCCCGAGGGGCTTCCGGCCGGGCGGGCGCAGGTGATGAACTACCTCGCCTATTCCTGGGTTGACCAGAACATGAACATCGACGAGGCCTTCAAGATGCTCACGAAGGCCGTGGAGCTCGCGCCCCGCGACGGCATGATCATCGACTCCCTCGGCTGGGCCTATTACCGCATGGGCCGCTATGACGACGCCGTGCGCGAACTGGAAAAGGCCGTGGAGCTGAAGCCGGGCGATCCGACCATCAACGACCATCTGGGCGATGCCTATTGGAAGGTCGGCCGCAAGCTCGAAGCCAAGTTCCAGTGGGACCACGCCAAGAACTCGGATCCGGAGCACGAGGACCTCGTGAAGATCCTCAAGAAGATCGACAACGGTCTGGACGAGGAGCCGAAGCCGGCCGCCGCCGAGAATGCGCCGCCGCCGGAGCCTGAGATGCCGAAGCACAACGGCGGGTAAGGCAGGTCCAAATTTCGCTTCTCCACGTCATGGCCGGGCTTGACCCGGCCATCCCGATGCTGTGAAGCGCTGTGCTTTACCAATCGGGATCACCGGCACAAGGCCGGTGATGACGGAAGGAGGGCGTCGATCCTTCGGGAGCCGGATTCCCGGGATGACGTTTGAGAGGGGCGGCTATGACGAGGCGCACTTCCCAACGGCTCCGCTCTCGGGCATGGAAGCGCCATGCCTCAGCCGCTCGCCACCCGCGCTCCCGCCAAGATCAACCTGACGCTCCACGTGCTCGGGCGCCGAGCGGACGGCTATCATGAGCTGGAGAGTCTCGTGGCGTTCGCCGGCACGGGCGACGATCTGCGGCTCGAGTCCGGGGCAGGGCTAGGCCTCCAGGCCAGCGGCCCGACCGCCTCTTTTGCCGGAAGCGGTGCCGACAATCTCGTCCTGAAGGCCGCGCGGCTTCTGGCAGACCGTGTGGAAGGCCTGCAGCTCGGCATCTTTCATTTGACGAAGCGCCTTCCGGTGGCCGCCGGGATCGGGGGTGGATCCTCGGACGCGGCGGCGGCCTTGCGGCTCCTGGCCCGTCTCAACGGCCTGCCGCTGTCTCATCCTGCCCTGCGCGAGGCAGCCCGCCTGACGGGCGCGGACGTGCCCGTCTGCCTGGAACCGAGCGCCCGCATGATGCGGGGAGCGGGCGAGGAACTCGGACCTCCAGTGAATTTGCCGCGCCTGTTCGCCGTGCTGGTCAATCCGCGCGTGCCTGTCGAGACGCCGGCGGTGTTCAAGGCTCTCGGGTTGCAGCCCGGGCAGGCTCTGGCGCGAGGGAGCCATCCGGCCATCGAGCGAAGCACGCTGGTCGATAGGCTCCTGGCTGCGCGCAACGATCTTGAACTTCCGGCGCTGCACATTCAGCCGCTGATCGGCGATGCGCTCGGCCTGCTCCGGCGGACGCGAGGCTGCCGCCTCGCTCGCATGTCGGGGTCGGGCGCGACGGTGTTCGGCCTCTACGACGATTGCGAGGCAGCGGCCGCCGCCGCGAAGGCGGTCGGGCGCGCACGGCCGGATTGGTGGGTGAAGGCGACGAGCCTTCGGTAAAACCAACCCGCCCTCGTCATCACCGGCCTTGTGCCGGTGATGACGAGGGCAGGGAGCGCCACGCCTCACTGAGTCGAGATGGCCGGCACAAGGCCGGCCATGACATGAGGAGTTGTCAGAGCTTCTCGGAGCCCCTTACCACGCCGGGATGATGGCGCCCTTGAAGCGCTCTTCCAGGAACTTCGCGACCTCGGGGGACTGGTAGGATTCCACGAAGGTCTTGATCTCCGGGCGATCGTCCCCCTGACGGGCGGCGATGAAGTTGGCGTAAGGATTGCCCTCGCGCTTCTCGACCGCGATCGTGTCCTTGCGGATGTCGAGGCCCGCATTGAGCGCGTGATCGGTGTTGATCACGGCCGCGTCGAGATCGGGCAGGGCGCGGGGCAGCTGCGCGGCGTCGAGCTCGGAGAATTTTATGCCTTTCGGGTTCTCGGCGATGTCGAGGAGGCTCGGCGACAGGCCCTGGCCCTCCTTGATCTTGATCACGCCTTCGGCGGCGAGAAGGTTGAGCGCGCGGCCGCCGTTGCTCGGATCGTTCGGGATGCCGATCTTGGCGCCCTTGGGCAGGTCGGCGACGGATTTCACCTTGGTGGAGTACAGGCCGATGGGCTGGACGAAGGTGAAGCCCACCGGGACGATCCTGTAGCCGCGGGCCGCGATCTGCGCATCGAGATAGGGCTTGTGCTGGAAGGCATTGGCGTCGAGATCCTTGCGCTCCAGGGCCTCGTTGACCAAGGCGTAGTCGGAGAAGGGTACGAGCTCGACGTTCAGGCCCTTGCTGGCCGCGACCTTCTTGACGACCTGCGCCACCTCTTCCTCGGCGCCGGACATGACGCCGACCTTGATGCTCTTCTGCTGGGCGGATGCCGGCAGCACGGCGGTCAGAGCGGCGAGCGCGAGGGTCGCGGACAGGAGAGCGCGGCGGGTGAAAACGGACATGGAAGTACCTTTCGGGCAAAGTGCATCCGGCCTTCAACTCGAAGCCGGATAGGTGGTTCGGTGGTAAGGAAGGATCAGGCCGGGAAGCGGCGACACCGCTCAGCCAGCAGGGGCCGAAGGGTGGGCATGGATGCCATCATGGTAGTCAGGCGCGTCATAGCCGATCGATCCTCGTGAACCACGAGGCGGAAGCCGCTCGTGGCGCTTTAGCCTTTGATCACGCGGGGCAAGCTGCTCGTCTCAAATCGCCGCGGCCTTGAGGGGGTGGAAGCCACCTCGAGACGGAATCTTTCTATACCGGCTGATTTTTATGTCAATCGATCTGTTCTGTAAAAAGAACAAGCCTGGCATGCCTGGAAGACGTACCCGGTTGCACCTTGATGCTTCGGCTGCGCCATGGCGACACTCGGCCATTCGGCCTAACGACAGATCGATGATAAACGTTATAAAATAATAAACGATTCGGCTGATATCCTTCGGGCAAATTGTCAGCCAGTGAGAGCAGGGGCCAGCTATGAGTGCTTCCGGTCAGATCTTCGAGTGGGAAAGCATTACCCAGCCTTCATATTGGGGCGGACAAATTCTCGACCCCAACGGCTTGAAAGCCATGAGCCAGATCGTGGCCACCGGCGCCAATACGGTCACGATCATTCCGAACTTCTTCCAAGCGGATAAATTCAGCAGCTCGATGGGATTGAGGCTCGGCGATCCAACCAATCCCTGGGACAACGAGAGCGACACCTTCGAGCAGGTCAGGCAATCCATTCTCGAGGCCAAGGCACGCGGCCTCAAGGTTGTGGTCAAGCCGCATCTGGAAACGAACAATCGCATCTGGCGCGCCGAACTCGCACCAACGGACCCCAAGGCTTGGTTCGACAGCTACAAGGCCATGATGGTCGACTATGCCAAGGTGGCGCAGGAAGCCGGTGCGGAAATGATCTGCGTCGGCACCGAGATGAACAGCATGATCGATCCGACCAAGACCTGCAGCGACGGCAAGACCTATACCCAGAAATGGATTGAGATCATCGAGGCCGTGCGCGCCGTCTATTCCGGCAAGGTCACCTATGCGGCAACCTATGACACGGTGCAGAAGGTCGGCTTCTGGGACAAGGTCGATTTCATCGGCGTCGACGCCTACATCCCGTCCTCGACCGTGAACAATCCCACTGTCGACCAGATCGTGGATGCCTGGGTCAAGCCGCATTTCAATTCCTGGGTTCGCGATACCCTACACAGGGGCAAATCCGTCGTCGAATATTACAAGGCGCTCTCGGAGCAATACGGCAAGAAGGTCATCTTCACCGAGGTCGGCTACAAGAGCATGGACGGGGCAAACAAGGACCCGGGTGTTTTCGGCGGTAGTGGGACCTATGACCCTCAGGAGCAGGTCGACTGCTATGAGGCTCTCTTCAAGGTGATGGAAAACTACGGCGGGCAATGGCTCGCCGGGTCGTTCCTCTGGAGCTATTACTCCTTCGAAAATCCCATGGCGCCGGTCGCTGAAGGTGGACGGGACGTCAAGTGGACGGACTACACCACGCAGCACAAGCCCGCCAACGCCGTGGTGACCAATCATTATTCGGGACCGGCCCATGTAACGGGCCTCGTCTGGAATGGCACAACCGGCGCCGACAAGCTCGATGGCGGCTATCACAACGATACGCTGAACGGCGCTGCCGGCAACGACGTGCTCTGGGGCGGCGCGGGCAATGACGTCCTCTCGGGCGGTGACGGGGTCGATGCGATGACGGGCGGAGACGGAGATGACGTCTATTCCGTCGACGCGAGCGGCGACACGGCGATGGAAGCCGCCACCGGCGGCACCGACCAGGTGATGTCCGGCATCAGTCATGCACTGGGCGCAAATGTCGAGAACCTCGTGCTGACCGGCACGGGCGCCCTTGCCGGTACCGGCAACGAGCTCGCCAACACACTTGCTGGCAACAGCGGCGCCAACCTGCTCGTCGGCGGGCTTGGTGACGACCAGCTCTTCGGCTGGGCCGGTAACGACCCGCTGTCCGGCGGAGCAGGCAGCGACCGGTTGTTCGGCGGGGTGGGCAATGACACGCTCAAGGGCGATGGCGGCGACGACATCCTCGTCGGCGGCGCCGGCAAGGACACGCTCACCGGCGGCAAGTGGAGTCGGGCGGACGCCAACAAGGACGCGTTCCTGTTCGACTTCAAGGTGACCAAGAGCAACGCCAGGAGCCACGCCGACACGGTGAAGGACGCCCAGTTCAAGTACGATGCGTTCTATTTCGACGATGCGGCCTTCGGCAACGCGACCATCGCCCGATACCTGAAGGGCAAGAACGCCGCGCTCGACCACGCGGTCACCATCAAGAAGGGCTGGTTCGCCTTCGACCAGGCCAAGGACCGGGACGACTTCTTCATCGCGAAGAAGATCAATGCCAAGACCTACAAGCTGTTCTTCGATGCCGACGGTTCGGGGGCGAAGCACAGGGCCCTGGAAGTCGCCACCGTCACCTACGACAAGAAGGTCGGCGGCGAGGTCAGCTACAAGGACTTCCTCTTCGTCTGACGAAGGAGCGCCTGTTCAATAGGCGCGGGCGATGCAGAAATCGACCGCGTCGAGCAGGGCCTGCTTCATCGGGCCCGACGGGAAGAGGGCGAGGGCATCGCGGGCCATGGCGCCGTAATGGCGGGCGCGCTCGACCGTGTCCTCCAGCGCCCGGTGACGGCGCATGATGGCGATGGCCTGTTCGAGATCCGCATCCTCGATCTCGCCCTGTTCGAGCACGCGCTTCCAGAAGGCGCGCTCCTCGTCCCTCCCGCGCCGGAAGGACAGGACCACGGGAAGGGTGATCTTTCCTTCCCGGAAGTCGTCGCCCACGTTCTTGCCGAGCGTCGCGGCCTTGCCGCCGTAATCGAGGGCGTCGTCCACGAGCTGGAAGGCGATGCCCAGGTTCATGCCGTAGGAGCGGCAGGCAGCCTGTTCCGCCTTGGGACGGTTGGCGATGACGGGCCCGACCTCGCAGGCGGCGGCGAAGAGTTCCGCCGTCTTGCCGCGGATCACGGCGAGGTATTCGTCCTCGGTGGTTTCGGTGTTCTTGGCGGCGGCGAGCTGCATCACCTCGCCCTCGGCGATCACGGTCGCGGCGGCCGACAGGATGTCCAGGGCGCGCAGCGAGCCCACTTCCACCATCATGCGGAAGGCCTGGCCGAGCAGGAAATCGCCGACGAGCACGCTCGCCTCGTTGCCCCACTTGATTCGGGCGGCGATCTTGCCGCGCCGCATGTCGCTCTCGTCCACCACGTCGTCGTGGAGGAGGGTGGCGGTGTGCATGAACTCGACGGAGGCCGCGAGCTTCACATGCCCGTCGCCCTGGTAGCCGGACAGGCCGGCGGTCGCCAGCGTCAGCATAGGCCGCAGGCGCTTGCCGCCTGAGGAGATCAGGTGGTTCGCCACCTCCGGGATCATCGTGACCTCGGAACCCGTGCGCGACAGAATCATCGCATTGACCCGTTCCATGTCGGAGGCCACAAGGGACACGAGCTTCTCGATGCTCGCATTCTTCTCGGGATGCTTGTCTTCGAACGGAACGACGACGCCCACGTCTTACTACCCGGGTTGCCGGCCGGCTTGGCCGGTAGGAATATCAGTCACCGTGGCATGGCACTTTCCATGCTGCAATGCAAACGCTTACCGCACGGGAAGGATCTAAGGCCGATGGTCGAAATCGTCCGCACCAACGATCTCGTTCTGATCGGCTTCCTACAATCTCTCCTGGAAAACGCCAAGATCCCCGTTCTGATCGCCGACATGCACATGAGCGCTCTGGAGGGCATGATCGGCGCCTTTCCGCGTCGGATCCTCGTGCCCGAGGATCATCGGGCCCAGGCGCGCCGCCTGATTGCCGAGGCCGGGCTCGAAGCCGAGTTGCGGCATGAATGAGGTCACGGAAGATCTCCTCCTGGGCGGGCGCGTCCGCCTCGTTCAGCCGGAAAAGGGGCACCGGGCCGGTACCGATGCGGTGCTGCTCGCGGCCTCGGCGCCGGTGAAGCCCGGCGACGTCGTGGTCGATGTGGGGGCGGCGACGGGGGCTGTCGGGCTCATAGCGGCGGCCCGGGAGAAGGGCGCCCGCTTCGTCTTCGTGGAGCGGGATTCTCACCTTGCGGAACTCTGCCGCCGGAACTGCCGCGACAACGGCGTTGAGGGCGAGGTTGCCGTCGCGGACGTGCTGGACAAGGCCTCGCGCGAGGCTGCGGGGCTGAACCCGGAGAGCGCCGATCTCGTCCTCACCAATCCCCCCTTCCTGGAAGAGGGGCAGGCCCGGATCTCGCCCGACCGGCGTCGGGCGGCAGCCCATGCCCTCCCGGCGGGCGGGCTGGAGGACTGGCTCAAGGCCTGCACGGGGCTTCTCAAGCCCAAGGGCCGCCTCGTCCTGATCCACCGGGCCGACCGGGTGGCCGAATGCCTTGCGATTCTGGAAAAACGGCTTGGCGGCCTGGAACTCCGCTTCGTCCATCCGAGCGCGGAACGGCCTGCGATCCGCTTTCTCGTGTCCGGCATGAAAGGCAGCCGGGCCCCGTTAAGCATCCTGCCGCCGCTGATCCTGAACGGGCCCGATGGACGCTTCACCCCGCAGGCCGAAGCCCTGCACCGAGGGGAAGCGAACCTTTCATGAAAAAGGGCGCCTGAGGCGCCCCTTCTCAGAATTACCAGCGATAGCCGGGTCGGCCGACCGAGCGGCAGACCTCGATCGGACGGCGCACCCACCGGTAGCCGTTCCAGACCCGCCGCGGCTCGACCCAGCAGCGGCGCGCCGTGCGGACCGGGCGATAGGCTCCGTAAGGACGTCCATAATAGGGACGACGTCCATAATAGGGACGACGTCCATAATCGGGGCGCCCGTACTGGACGCTCACGACCGGGGCAGGGCCGCCATAGCCGTAACCGCGATAATAGGGCTGCGCCTCGGCCGGCTGTACGGACAGAGCACCAAAGCCAAGAGCTGCAAAACCAAGAAGACCGAAAACAAGCTTGCGCATCAATATCTCCTCAACTCCGCCCGGACACCGGGTTGCAACGGTGTCACGACCGGGCTGTTGTCCATGATGAAGGTTTAAACGATCTTAACTGAACGCAGCCCGACAATTTCCCTAACGGTATGTTCATCTTGGGAAGCCGGGCCGTGCACCCTACATAACCGCCATGGCTCAAACATCGTTCTCCTCCATGCTCCCGGCACGTCTCCAATTCCTCCTCCCGAGCAAATATCGCACCTATGCTCATCCCATCGTGTCCGTGGTGCGCCTGTCGGGCCCCATCGGGGCCGTGCTGCCCCTGCGCCAAGGGCTCGCCATGCAAAACGTGGCGCCCCTGCTGGAGCGCGCCTTCTCGGTGCCGGGCGCGAAGGCTGTGGCGCTGGTCATCAACTCGCCGGGCGGCTCGGCCGCGCAGTCGCACCTGATCTTCAAGCGCATCCGGGCCTTTGCCGAGGAAAAAAAGCTTCCCGTCATCGCCTTCGTGGAGGACGCGGCGGCCTCCGGCGGCTACATGATCGCCTGCGCGGCGGACGAGATCTATGCGGATCCGGCCTCCATCGTCGGCTCCATCGGGGTCGTCTCGGCGAGCTTCGGCTTCCATGAGCTGATCGAGCGCATCGGCATCGAGCGCCGCGTGCATACCGCCGGCAAGAGCAAGGCGATGCTCGATCCGTTCCGGCCCGAGAATCCGGACGATGTGGTGCGCCTGAAGGGGCTCCAGCGCCAGATCCACGACGTGTTCGTCGGCCTTGTGAAGGAACGCCGGGGCGAAAAGCTCAACGATTCCTACGACGATCTCTTCTCCGGCGCCTTCTGGGTCGGGGCGGAGGCCCTCGATCTCGGCCTCATCGACGGGCTCGGCGACATCCGCACCATCCTGCGCCAGCGCTTCGGCGAGAAGGTGCGATTTCGCATGATCGAGCCCGCCCGCCCGCCGCTGCTGGGACGCCTGCTCGGCCGGCGCTCGCTCGGGCAGAGCAGCCTGATCGACCCTGGCGAGATCGTCGGCGCGCTCGAGGAGCGGGCCGCCTGGGCGCGGCTGGGGTTGTAAGCGCTCCCGTGTCATCCCCGGCGGTCCGCAGGACCGGGAAGGGGATCCGCTCCCATCCACACCTCACGTCATCACCGGCCTTGTGCCGGTGATCCCGACTGGAAGGGCGCTGCGCTCCACCGCATCGGGATGGCCGGGTCAAGCCCGGCCATGACGGCGAGTATACCCCCGACGCTTGACTTGGGCCGCCCGTCATCACAAGGGTTCGCCTGACATTTTCGAGACAAACCGGACGCCGATATGACGAGCGAACCCGCGCACATGAACCCTGCGCGCTCTTTCCAGGGCCTGATTCTCACGCTCCAGCGCTATTGGGCCGAACAGGGCTGCGTCATCCTCCAGCCATACGACATGGAGGTCGGCGCGGGCACCTTCCACCCGGCCACCACCTTGCGGGCTCTGGGTCCCAAGCCCTGGCGCGCGGCCTATGTGCAGCCCTCCCGGCGCCCGAAGGACGGGCGCTACGGCGAGAACCCGAACCGGCTCCAGCACTATTACCAGTTCCAGGTGATCCTGAAGCCGAACCCGCCGAACCTGCAGGAGCTTTACCTCGGCTCGCTCAAGGCCATCGGCATCGACACCTCCGTCCACGACATCCGGTTCGTCGAGGACGATTGGGAGAGCCCGACGCTCGGCGCATGGGGCCTCGGCTGGGAATGCTGGTGCGACGGCATGGAAGTGTCGCAGTTCACTTATTTTCAGCAGGTGGCAGGCTTCGAGTGCTCGCCGGTCGCTGGCGAGCTGACCTACGGCCTCGAGCGCCTCGCCATGTATCTGCAGGGCGTGGAATCGATCTACGATCTCAACTTCAACGGTCTCGAAGGCGACCGGAAGGTCACCTACGGCGACGTCTTCCTGCAGGCCGAGCAGGAATATTCGCGCCACAACTTCGAATACGCCGACACGGAGATGCTGTTCCGGCACTTCCGCGACGCGGAGGCAGCCTGCCGCAAGTATCTCGCGGACGGCGAGCCGAAGCCCGGCTCCAACGACAACCGCCATCTGATGGCGCTGCCGGCCTACGACCAGTGCATCAAGGCCAGCCACGTGTTCAACCTGCTCGACGCCCGCGGCGTGATCTCCGTCACCGAGCGCCAGAGCTACATCCTGCGCGTCCGCGAACTGGCGAAGGCCTGCGGCGCGGCCTGGCTGAAGACCGAGGGCGGGGGCGTGGCGGCGTGAAGCACCACCGTGTTCCCTCCCCCTTGAGGGGAGGGCTAGGGTGGGGGTGTCGACTCCGCAGGGCCGAGTTCCAAAGTCCCATGTCCCGAACGACGAAAGTAGGAACACTTCACTCCCGAGTCCTCCGCAGGCGGATGACCGATGCCGAGAAGCGTCTCTGGTGGCATCTGGAGCGTATTCCGCTTGCCGATACTCATTTCCGCAAGCAGGCCCCAATCGGCCCTTACGTCGCGGACTTCGTCTGTCATAAGGCCAAGTTGATTCTGGAAGTCGATGGAGGCCAGCACGGCCTCGAAAACGGCCTCCAAGCCGATGCGGCACGAACCGCTTGGCTAAGGATGCAAGGTTATAGGATTCTTCGATTTTGGAACCATGAAGTGTGGAGCCAGATCGATGTCGTGCTCGACACGATCTATGCGGCTCTTTACACCGCACCTTCGAACGGCGCTGGCGCCGACACCCCCACCCCTAACCCCTCCCCACAAGGGGGAGGGGAATAGAGCGGCGAACCAATTATGCCCGATCTTCTCCTCGAACTGTTCTCCGAAGAAATTCCTGCCCGCATGCAGCGTCGTGCGGCGGAGGATTTGAAGAAGCTTGTGACCGACGCGCTCGTGGAGCGCGGGTTCCTCTATGAGGGCGCCAAGGCCTTCGCCACGCCGCGGCGGCTGGCGCTGCAGGTCGCGGGCCTGCCCGTGAAGGGGCAGGACGTGCGCGAGGAGCGCAAAGGCCCGCGCGTCGGCTCACCGGAGGCTGCGATTCAGGGTTTCCTGAAAGGAGCGGGGCTGTCCTCCATCGAGCAGGCGAAGATCGAGAGCGATCCGAAGAAGGGCGAGTTCTACGTCGCCGTCATCGAGAAGCCCGGCCGCTCGACGCCGGACGTGCTGGCCGAGATCCTGCCCGGCATCGTCAAGAATTTCCCCTGGCCGAAATCCATGCGCTGGGGTGCGGCCTCGAAGGAGCCCGGTTCGCTTCGCTGGGTGCGTCCGCTCCATTCCATCGTCTGCACCTTCGGACCCGAGACCGAGGATCCGGACGTGGTGCGCTTCGAGGTCGACGGCATCGCCTCGGGGAATACGACCCGCGGCCACCGCTTCCTTGTTCCTGATTTGTTCCACGTGAAACATTTCGGCGATTATGTGCAGGGGCTGGAGCGCGCCAAGGTCGTGCTCGATGCCGACCGCCGCAAGGACATGATCCTGCACGACGCGAAGGATCTCGCCTTCGCGCAGGGCCTTGAACTCGTCGAGGACGAAGGCCTGCTCGAAGAGGTCGCCGGCCTCGTGGAATGGCCCGTGGTGCTCATGGGCTCCTTCGACGAAGCCTTTCTCGACATTCCGCCCGAGGTGATCCGCACCACCATCCGGGCGAACCAGAAATGCTTCGTCGTGCACGATCCCAGGACCGGCAAGCTCGCGAACAGGTTCCTGCTCACCTCGAACCTCGTCGCCGGCGACGGCGGCAAGACGATCGTCGGCGGCAACGAGCGCGTCGTGCGCGCCCGTCTCTCCGATGCGAAGTTCTTCTGGGAGACGGACCAGAAGGTGAAGCTGGAAGACCGGCTGGAGAAGCTGAAATCCATCGTCTTCCACGAGAAGCTCGGGACGCAATACGAACGCGTGGAACGCATCGCGGCGCTCGCCAGGGAACTGGCGCCCGTCGTCGGCGCCGATCCAGTGTTGGCGGAGCGTGCAGCCCGTCTCGCCAAGGCCGATCTCGTCACCGAGATGGTGGGCGAGTTCCCCGAACTGCAGGGCCTCATGGGGCGCTACTACGCGACCCTGCAGGGCGAGCACGCGTCCGTCGCGGCCGCCCTCGAGGAGCATTACAAGCCCCTCGGCCCCTCCGACCGCGTGCCGACCGATCCGGTCTCGGTCGCGGTGGCGCTCGCCGACAAGATCGACACCCTCGTGGGCTTCTGGGCCATCGACGAGAAGCCGACGGGCTCGAAGGATCCCTACGCGCTGCGCCGTGCGGCCCTGGGCGTGATCCGGCTGGTGCTGGAGAACGACCTCAAGCTGCCGCTGATCTCCCGGCTGGCGAAGCCCTTCGCGCGCGACGCGAAGGACGTTCTCTTCGAGGAGTTCCTGCAGGCCAAGAAGCTCGTCGAAGCCATCGAGGACAGCGCAATCGCCGGGCTCGTCAATCATCCGACCCTGCCGGATCTCGAGTCCATCTTCCGGCAGCGGCAACTGGGGAATTCGGAAAGCCTTGCGCGCATCATGTATGTGCGTGCGCTCGATCTCCTCTCCTTCTTCGCCGACCGCCTGAAGGTCTATCTGCGCGACCAGGGCGCGCGTCACGATCTCATCGACGCGGTGTTCGCGCTCGAAGGCCAGGACGACCTGCTCATGATCGTCCGCCGCGTGGAAGCGCTCGGGCGCTTCCTCGACACCGAGGACGGCAGGAACCTGCTTGCCGGCTATCGCCGCGCGGCCAACATCCTGCGCATCGAGGAGAAGAAGGACGGGCGTGCCTACAACGAGGCTCCGGATCTTCAGATCGTGAACGATCACGGACAGATCGAGGAGAAGGCGCTTGCCGTGGTCCTTCACGGGGCGAAGGAAGAGGCGCAGAAAGCCATCGAAGCGGAGGATTTCGAGGGCGCGATGCGCGCCTTGTCCCGTCTGCGCCAGCCCGTGGACGCGTTCTTCGACAAGGTGACGGTGAATGCGGAGGATGCCGCCCTTCGGGCCAACCGCCTGCGGCTCCTGAACGACATCCGTGAGGCGACCCGCACGGTGGCGGATTTCTCCCGCATCGAGGGATAAGGTGTCCGGCGACATGGCTCCCGCCCGTCGCCGGAAGTACGGCACACCCGGAACAGGCTGTTTCCACCCTGTTGGAGGCACTCCCCGGAGAGCCCCAAGGGTTAATTCATGTTAAGGTGTGGCGTGAGGGGCACAGCCAATCGGCCACCTAGGCTCTAGGTAGGCGGCAACCAATTCAATTCAGAAGACCGATGATGATTCGACGCCTCCTGATTGCCGCTCTTCTGAGCGCCCCCCTTGCTGCCTGCCAGACCGCCCAGCAGCCGGTCGCCACGGCGGACGATTCCGCCTGGTATGTCGGCATGATGCCGGACAAGCCCCACAACATCCCGCTGGTCGACCGCCGCAAGATGGACCCGAAATACGCCCGCCAGACGGTGGAGTACAAGGGCCCCGAGAAGCCGGGCTCCATCGTGGTCGATATCGACGAGCGCATGCTCTACCTCGTCCAGCCCGAGGGCAGGGCGATCCGCTACGGCGTCGGCGTCGGCAAGCAGGGCTTCTCCTGGAGGGGCATTGCGTCCGTTGGCCGCAAGGGCGTCTGGCCCAACTGGTCGCCCACCAAGACCATGGTCGGCATCAAGCCCGAGTTGCCGCGCTACATGGAGGCCGGTCTCGACAACCCGCTCGGCGCCCGCGCGCTCTATCTGCACCAGAACGGCGCCGACACGCTCTTCCGCATCCACGGCACCAACGAGCCCTGGAGCATCGGCGAACAGGTCTCCTCCGGCTGCGTCCGCATGCTCAACGAGGACGTCGCCGACCTCTACGAGCGCGTCCCCGTCGGTACGACGGTCTATGTGAAGCGCAACGGGCGGTACCGGGTCTGAGGACACGGGCAGCCGCAGGTTTTGGCCCGCCGGAGCGGAGGCTCCGGCGGGCTTTTCTTTATGGGCCGGGTTCGCCGGGCATCTTCCCAATCGTTCTGAACGGAGGCCTAGTGGCCGCCTCCGTTCTCAGACGAAGAAGACGTCCTTGTAGGCAAGGGCGGTGCCTTCTCCGGTCTGGAGCTTCACGGTGGCGATCTCCAGGGCCTTCTTCGTGCCCGAGCCGTCGGCATCGAAGAACAGCTTGTACGTCTTCGCGTTCACCTTCTTGGCGATGAAGAAGTCGTCCCGGTCCTTGGCCTGATTGAAGGCAAGCCACCCCCTCTTGATCGCAATCGCGTGGTCGAGCGCGGCGTTCTTGCCCTTCAGGTATCGGGCGATGGTCGTGTTGCCGAAAGCCGCATCGTCGAAATAGAGCGAGTCATAGAGCGGTCCGAAGTCGACGATCGTGTCCTTGTTCTTCACCGCAGTTCGGGCCGTGAGCTTGCTGTCGAACACAAAAGCGTCCTGGCCCGAGCCGCCCGTCAGAGCATCCCTGCCGGCCTTGCCGAAGAGAGTGTCGTTGCCCGTGCCGCCTGTAAGACGGTCGGCCCCGCTCGTGCCGCGCAGCACGAGGGGCGTGGGCTGCGGATTCGGAGGAGGCGTGACGGGAGGCTCGAGAGGCGGCGTCAGGCTCGCAAGATCGAGTGCCTCGCCGGTGAGCGTGAATCGGACGGCTTCGACATTGCGCAGCACATCCGCGCCGTCCCTATTCGCGACCAGATCCGTGACGGTGAACGTGCCGTCCGCATTCGCCACGATGGTGTAGCTGCTGCGTGCGCCGACAAACACCGCTGTGTCGCGTCCCGCGCCGCCATCCAGGACATCGTTGCCTGCTCCGCCGGTCAAGCCGTCGTCGCCGCCTTCGCCGGACAGCAGGTCTATCCCACCGCCGCCCGCCAGCACATTGGCTGCCGCGCTGCCCGTGAGCCTGTCGCTTGCGGATCCGCCGATGAGATTCTCGATCCCCAGGAGGATGTCGTTGCCCATCCCGGTGTCTTGCGGGAATTCGAGCCTCAGATCCACGATCGCGCTGGTCCCGCCGCTGAAATCCGCGGTATCGATGCCGCTGCCTCCATCCAGGACGTCGTTCCCGCCGCCGCCGCCGATCTGCGTGTCGTTCCCGTCTCTGCCGCTCAGGTTGTCCGCACCGGCGAGGCCTTTCAGGACGTTGTCGGCATCACTGCCCTTGATCGTGTCGTTGCCAACGGCGCCGGTCACGTTCTCGAAGTTCAGAAAGACGTCGGTTCCCCAGGCATTGACCTGGGCCGTCGTCAGGCTCAGATCGACCGACACCGCGACGCCGGGATCCGTCGACAGGTCGTAGGTCAGCGTGTCGATGCCGCCTCCGGCGTCGATCATGTCGTTGCCAAGACCGTCGGAAAACGTCTCGTTTCCGGAGCCTCCGAATGCTCTGTCGTTTCCGGAACTCAGCAGGACCGTTCCGGCGATCGTTCCCGAACGGCTGTCGAACACGTCGTCGCCGCCGCGCATGTCCATGTTGCCCGTGATGGCGCCGCGGTTGACGAAGACGTTGCCGGCTGCGTTGCCCACGAAGGCCAAGATATCAGCTTGAATTACCCCTATATTGGTCACCACCGTGGAGACGCCGGTCCCTTCGGGCAGTATGATTCCGTATCCGAGAGCCTTGATGGTGCCGCTATTGGTGATCGTACAATCGTTTCCGATGATCACCATCCCGTTCTTCGTCTGGAGCTCCCCGGCATTCTCGATGACTGCACCGTTCCCAAAGGTCCTGATACCGTCCTCCGCCGTGATCGAGCCGGTATTGACCACCACGCTGCTGCCGTCGCCGATACTGATGCCGACCTTCGAGGCGGTGATCGTGCCATGATTGACGACAGTGGCCTGTTTCTGCAGGGCGATGCCGTAACCGTTAATCGCGTCGATGGAGCCGGTGCGGGAGACCATGACGTTATAGGAATTTCGCGCGGTCGACGGATCGTAGATGCCGCCGCCGGCGGTCAGCGTCCCGTGAACCGTGATGGTCCCGCCGGCGCCTGCACTGGCATCGAGAGCGAAGCCCGTGCTGGTATAAGGGCCCGCGATGGTGATCCCCGGATTGACGGTGACCGAGCTGTGATCGGTAAGCAGGGTTAAGGTCGTAAACTGGTCGGTCGTGATGACGATTGGGGAGGGCACGCTCGTATCCTTTGAAACTACCTTTCTCCTAATAAAGTTGCAGACGCCGTGGAACTCTCGCTTTCGAGGGTAACGTAGCGCGACTGTTCCCTGAGCGTTCATGAACCGGGAGGCCGGAACCGTGGCTGTTCAGCTTGCGTTTGGGCTCTACATGCTTCAAGCCAACACCTGCGCGGCAGCAGGGCGTATTCAGAGCCAAGGGATCGAGCGATGACGCAGTGGGTCTATACCTTCGGGGACGGTAAGGCCGAGGGCCAGGCGGGGATGAAGAACCTGCTGGGCGGCAAGGGGGCCAATCTCGCCGAGATGTCCAATCTGGGCCTGCCGGTCCCTCCGGGCTTCACCATCACGACGGAAGTCTGCACCTATTACTACGACCACGGCCGCTCTTATCCTGAGGAGCTGAAGGCCCAGGTCGCGAACGCCCTGACCTATGTCGGACGCCTCACGGGCCGCACCTTTGGTGACGCCGAGAATCCGCTGCTCGTCTCCGTCCGCTCCGGCGCCCGGGCGTCCATGCCGGGCATGATGGACACGGTGCTCAATCTCGGGCTCAACGACGTCACCGTAGGCGCCCTGGCTACGGGCGCGGGCGACGAGCGCTTCGCCTATGACAGCTACCGCCGCTTCATCACCATGTATTCCAACGTGGTGCTGGACATCGAGCATCACCATTTCGAGGAGATCCTCGACGAGCTCAAGGACCGCAAGGGCTACTCGCTCGACACGGATATGACCGCCGAGGACTGGAAGTCCCTGATCCCGCGCTACAAGGCACTGGTCGAGAAGGAGCTGGGCAAGCCCTTCCCGCAGGACCCGCAGGAGCAGCTCTGGGGCGCCATTGGGGCCGTGTTCGGCTCCTGGATGAACAACCGCGCCATCAAGTACCGCGAGCTGCACGCCATCCCGGCGAGCTGGGGCACGGCGGTGAACGTGCAGGCCATGGTGTTCGGCAACATGGGCGAGACCTCCGCCACCGGCGTGGCGTTTACCCGCAACCCCTCCACCGGCGAGAGCGAGCTCTACGGCGAGTTCCTGATCAATGCGCAGGGCGAGGACGTGGTGGCGGGCATCCGCACCCCGCAGGACATCACCGAAAAGGCGCGTCTTGCGTCGGGCTCCGACAAGCCTTCGATGGAAGGCGCGATGCCCGAGGCTTACAACGAGCTGGTGCGCATCTACGGCATCCTGGAGAAGCACTACCGTGACATGCAGGACATGGAGTTCACGGTGGAGAAGGGCAAGCTCTGGATGCTCCAGACCCGCAACGGCAAGCGCACGGCGAAAGCGGCCTTGCGCATCGCGGTGGAGCTCGCCTCCGAGGGTCTGATCACCCAGGAAGAGGCCATCACCCGCGTCGAGCCCGCGGCCCTCGATCAGCTGCTGCATCCCACCATCGACCCCAAGGCAGAACGCAAGATCTTAGGCACTGGCCTGCCGGCCTCTCCGGGTGCCGCGTCGGGCGAGATCGTGTTCAACTCGGACGACGCTGAAGCGGCCAAGAAGGCCGGCCACAAGGTCATCCTGGTGCGGGTCGAGACCTCGCCTGAAGACATCCACGGGATGCATGCGGCCGAAGGCATTCTGACCACCCGCGGCGGCATGACCTCGCACGCGGCGGTGGTCGCCCGCGGCATGGGCAAGCCCTGCGTGTCCGGTGCGGGCTCGATCCGCGTCGATTACACGGCGCAGACGCTCACCGTCGCTGGCCAGACGCTGAAGAAGGGCGAGATCATCACCATCGACGGCTCGAACGGCCAGGTGCTGCTGGGCCGGGTGGAGATGCTGCAGCCGGAACTGTCCGGCGAGTTCGCCACCCTCATGGGCTGGGCCGACAAGGTGCGCCACATGAAGGTGCGCGCCAATGCGGAAACGCCGCTCGATGCCAAGACCGCGCGCAACTTCGGCGCGGAGGGCATCGGCCTGTGCCGCACGGAGCACATGTTCTTCGAAGGCGACCGCATCGTGGCCGTGCGCGAGATGATCCTCTCCGACGACGAGGCGGGACGTCGCGCGGCGCTCGCCAAGCTGCTGCCGATGCAGCGCAAGGATTTCGTCGAGCTGTTCACGATCATGAGCGGCCTGCCGGTCACGATCCGCCTGCTCGATCCGCCGCTGCACGAGTTCCTGCCGCATTCGGAGGAGGAGATGCAGGAAGTGGCGAAGGCGATGAACGCCTCCGTCGACAAGCTCAGGCACCGCGCCCGCGAGCTGCACGAGTTCAACCCGATGCTCGGCTTCCGCGGCTGCCGTCTCGCGGTGGCTTATCCGGAGATCGCCGAGATGCAGGCGCGTGCCATTTTCGAGGCGGCGGTGGAAGCCGGCAAGACGACCGGCCAGCCCGTCGTGCCGGAGGTCATGGTGCCGCTCGTGATGACGAAGCCGGAACTCGACTGGGTGAAGGCGCGCATCGTCGCCATGGCGGAGGCCGTGAAGGCCGAGAGCGGCGTTGCCATCGAGTATCAGGTCGGCACGATGATCGAGCTGCCGCGGGCGGCTCTGCGCGCTGGCGAGATCGCGGAATCGGCGGAATTCTTCTCGTTCGGCACCAACGATCTCACGCAGACGACCCTCGGCATCTCGCGCGACGACGCAGCTTCGTTCCTGGGCCCTTACACCCAGAAGGGGCTGCTGCCGGCCGATCCCTTCGTCACCATCGACCAGGAGGGCGTGGGCGAGCTGGTGAAGCTCGCGGTGGAGCGGGGCAAGAAGACGCGGCCGAACATCAAGCTCGGGATCTGCGGCGAGCATGGCGGCGATCCGGCGTCGATCCATTTCTGCCAGTCGGTCGGGCTCGATTACGTGTCCTGCTCGCCCTACCGGGTGCCGATCGCACGTCTCGCGGCCGCGCAGGCGGCGCTCGGCAACAAGGCCGCGAGTCAGGCATAAAAATGGCCCTGTCGCGCATCCGCTTGTTCTACATCATCGCGGTGCTGATCTCCGGCATCGCGGCGGGACTTCTCATATTGCAGCAGCCTCACCTGCAGCAGGCGGCCGTTCCGCCGGCGGCTTGGCCCTTTGCCGTTTCGCTGGTGCTCGATCTTGCTATCGGGCAACTGGCAGCCCAGGGTAGAGTTCAGCCGCTTACCATGGGAGATCGATTTGTCGCCGTAATCGGTGCAGGTTTGATCGTCACGGTGATGGTGGCTTTGGGATAAGAACGTCGGAGCGGGGAAAATGGCGCTGCACAAGGGTTCATGTCATTGCGGCAAGGTGGCGTACGAGGTTGAAACGGATCTCGAGCAGGCCTTCGAGTGCAATTGTTCCCATTGCAGCCGGAAGGGATATCTCCTGACCTTCGTGCCTCGGGAATCCCTGACCATTCTTCGTGGAGAGGAGAGCCTTTCCACCTATACTTTCAACACGCATACGATCCGGCATCGCTTCTGTGCCATCTGCGGCAGCGCGCCTTTCGGTCTGGGTCAGAAACCCACGGGAGAGGCGACGGCGGCGATCAACATCCGCTGCCTTGAGGATGTGGAGCCGTCCCAGATCAAGGCCATTCCGGTGGACGGCCGGAGTTTCTGACGCGGACCTGCCGGCGCCCAGGGATGGCCGAATCTGACCCAAGGGCAATTGAAACGATATTAAATATCAACTATAATGATCCTTCTCGCTGGGGCGGGCAGCTTTTACTTGGTCAGAACAGAAGGGGCAGGTCGGTGGAAGACCGACGCTGCATCGTCGAAAGCTCAGGATGCCGGACGGTCTAAGTGTTACGAAGGATGACGTCATTCGTGACTTGCGCGGCGCCCATGCTGCAGCCAACGGCTTTGATGCACCCGACGCGTCAAGCTCACAGCTTCTCTCCATCCTTCAGCAAGTCCCTGGATTCTTCTGCTTTCTGCGGTGCCCTGACGATGTCATCGCACTGGCGAACGATGCCTTTCGGCAGCTGACCGGGGGCAGGGACATCGCCAATCGTGCTCTGGAGGAGGTGCCGCTGGCCGGTTGGCCGGGCTTCAAGGAGTGTCTCACCCAGGCTCGTGCCGGCATCGCGCCCTCAGGCCCTCTTCGGGTGACCATCCAATCTCGAGCGGATCCCGAGAGCACGGCCGAGGAGCGGATTGTTGAATTCTCGTTTCAGCCCGTCCGGGGAGGGAGCAGGACCCTTCTCGGAGTCGCCGTTCATGGCAGCGACGTGACCGAGCACGTTCGGCGCGAGCGGGAATTGAGCGTCAGCAACGAGCGAGCGGAGGCCATCCTCGAAGTGCTCGGGGATGGCTTCGTCGCGTTCGATGAGGAATTCCGGGTCGTCAAGCTGAACCCCGCCGCTCTCAAGTATGACGGGCGTCGGGCCGATGAGATCATCGGCAAGATCCAGTGGGACGCGTGGCCCACATCGGCGGGCTCCGCTCTGGAGGCCGCGTATCGAAAGTGCCTCGCGGAACAGGTGCAGGTCTCACTCGAGCGCCGCTATCTCGGCTTCGGAAAGGACCGCTGGCTCGAGCTGCGGGCCTGCCCGGTGCCGGGCGGCATCGTCAGCTTCTATCGGGACATTACTGAGCGTAAGGCTTCGGAGGAGGCGCTGCGTGCCAGCGAGGAACGGTTCAGGGCTCTGGTCGAGGCCGTTCCCCATCAGGTGTGGGAAGCCGGCCCGAACGGATCGGTGGAGTGGTCCAACGGGCGCCTTCCCGAATACCTGGGCATCACTCTCGACAATCTCGCGAACGGCGCATGGGAGCGCATCGTCCATCCGGACGATTATCCGGTTGTGGTTCAGGCCTGGCGGCAGGCTTTGCAGGGCGGGACAGTCTTCGAGAGCGAGATCCGGCTGAGAAGGGCACGCGACAAGGCCTACCGCTGGTTCCTGTCGAAAGCCGTGCCGGTTCGGGATCCCGCCGGGAGCGTCATCCGATGGATCGGCACGAACACCGATATCCATGATCGGAAAAGGGCCGCGGAGGAGCTGGCCCATCTGAACGCCCGCCTGGAAAAGCGCGTCGAGGAAAGCACGCGGGACCGGGACCGCCTCTGGCATCTCTCGACGGACCTCATGCTCGTTGCGGACTTCAAGGGAACGATCATGGCGGCCAATCCGGCGTGGAGCCGCATGCTCGACTGGAAGAACGGCGATCTCGTCCGGGCATCCGTCCTCGATTTCGTTCATCCGGAGGACCAGGTGGACACTCATCAGGCTCTCAGGCGACTTTCCCGCGATCAGACCACGTGCAGCGTCCAGAGCAGGCTTCGCCACCGGGACGGGACTTATCGCTGGATAGCCTGGACGGCCGTGTCGGATGAACATTTCATCCATGCGGTCGGCCGCGACATCACCGCCGAGGAGGAGGCGGCCCAGGCGCTGAAACAGGCCGAGGAAGCCCTGCGGCAATCGCAGAAGATGGAGGCCGTAGGTCAGCTGACCGGCGGAATCGCTCACGACTTCAACAATCTGCTGACCGGCGTGATCGGCAGCCTGGATCTCATCCAGACCCGCATCGCGCAGGGGCGTGCAGGCGATGTGGGACGCTATGTCGAGGCCGCCATGTCCTCCGCGAACCGGGCTGCGGCGCTCACGCATCGCCTTCTTGCATTTTCGAGGCGCCAGCCGCTCGATGCGAAGACCCTCGTGGCGTCGATGGACGAACTGTTCCGGCGCACGGTGCGCGAGACGATCCGGGTCGAGCTGCAGTCCGGCCAGGATCTCTGGCTGACCCTCTGCGATCCCAACCAGCTCGAAAGTGCGCTTCTCAATCTCGTCATCAACGCCCGCGATGCCATGCCGGACGGAGGGTCCATCGTGATCGAGACGGCGAATGTCGAGCTGGATCATGCCTATGCCGCCACGCAGCAGGATGTGAAGCCCGGCCAATATGTTGCGCTGTCGGTGTCCGATACGGGTTCCGGCATGTCCGACGATGTGCTCGCGAGGGTCTTCGAACCGTTTTTCACGACGAAACCGATCGGCCAGGGCACGGGTCTCGGTCTCTCCATGGTATACGGATTCGTCAGGCAATCCGGCGGCCATGTCAGGATCTATTCGGCCATAGGCCAAGGCACGACCGTCAAGATCTTCCTTCCTCGATATCTTGGAGACGCCGAGCCTCAGGGCCCGTCCGCCACGAATGCCGTTGCGGCTCGCCCCAGGGCTCACGAGACCGTGCTCGTGGTCGAGGATGAGCGCGTCGTGCGGGAGCTCATCGTGGAAATGCTCGAGGAGCAGGGATATCGCGTTCTTCAGGCCGAGGATGGGCCGAAGGGGCTCGCGGTTCTCCAAACCGGGCAGCCGCTCGATCTCCTCGTGACCGATGTGGGCCTGCCGGGCCTGAACGGGCGGCAGCTTGCCGATGCGGCACGTGCAGAACAGCCGAATTTGAAGGTGCTCTTCATGACGGGCTACGTGGAGAGCAATCTTCTCTCTGCCGGATTTTTGGGGCCGGGCATGGAAGTCATCGCCAAACCTTTTCCCCTTGAAACCCTCGCGGCCAGGATCGAAGCCATCATTCACGGTTCTTAGAGGCGGCCCGTATCGGGACCCAAGAGCTTGCTGGCCTTGCGCGAGCAAACTGACGCTGTCATGGCCGGCCTTGCGCCGGCCATCCCGATACGGAAAAGCGCGGCGCCTCACACAGCTGAGATCACCGGGACAAGCCCGGTGATGACGTGGGCGGGAAGGGCGGCCGGATTCAGACGGCAACCGCTCGCGACCGGCGCAGTCCGACAAACTGAAACTCCGCGTACATCAGGACGACGAGCGCCTGAGCGATCACGAAGGCATAGCCTGCGCTGGTCGGCGCAACCCAACCGCTGACGAACAGCAGGAGGCTGTCAGCGGCCCAAAGGACATTGCCCAGAACCACCGCCCACCCGATGGGCTTCAGGATTTCCTCGCGCAGGCCGAGCCAGCCGATGAAGGCCGCGTAGGGCAGGAGAACCAGGCCTGCGAGGCGCAGGAGCATCTCCGGCAACCCGAAGACCGCGCTCAATGCTCCGGCGCCGATCAGCATCATGAGGCCGAAGGCCGCGCTGGTGGTGGCATCGGCCACGAGAGCCTGGCGAAGAAGCGGGGAGGATTGGATCGTCATCATGGCTGTCTCCTGTGGTTCGTCGGTTGAGAGCCTCAACCTGGCGTCAAGGATTCCGCAGGCCGTGAGCGCAGTCGATTACCTCCGAGGTCATGGAAGATCGGTCGGCATCAGGCTATGGTCCGCCCATGAAATCCGCGAGCACCCTATCCATGACCCCCGAACGACATGTCGGCGATTTCCTGCGCGAATGGCGCCAGCGCCGTCGCCTCAGCCAAATGGATCTCGCTCTCGAAGCCGAGATCTCCACCCGGCATTTGAGCTTTCTCGAAACCGGCCGCTCGCAGCCGAGCCGCGAGATGGTGCTGCTCCTGGCGGAGAAGCTCGACATGCCCTTACGCGAGCGCAACATCATGCTGGTCTCGGCGGGCTTCGCGCCGGTCTACTCGCAGCGCTCCCTCGACGATCCGGCTCTCGCGAGCATGCGTCAGGCGGTGGATCTCGTGCTGAAAGGGCACGATCCTTATCCTGCACTCGCCGTCGACCGGCACTGGTCGCTCGTATCTGCGAACGATGCTCTCGTGTCGCTCATCGGCGATGTCGATCCGGCGCTGATGAAGCCTCCCGTCAACGTGCTGCGCCTGAGCATCCATCCTGCAGGCCTTGCACGGCGTATCGTGAATTTCACCGAGTGGCGCAATCATCTGGTCCACCGACTGCACCGTCAGGTGGATGCGACGGGCGACGCGGTTCTGGCCAATCTGATCGAGGAGCTCCGCTCCTACCCGACGCCCGATGCGGCCGCGCGGGCGTCCAAGTCGAACCATGATTATGCCGGCATCGTCGTGCCGCTCCAGCTCATGACCGGGGAGGGGGTGCTCACCCTGTTCAGCACGACGACGATCTTCGGGACACCGGTGGACGTGACCCTGTCGGAGCTCGCCATAGAAGCCTTCTTCCCGGCCGATCCCGAGACCGGCCTTGCATTGAGGCGATTGGCCGAGAGGCGTCAGGCTGCCGCAGCAGCGATTACGTAAAGGGAGACCGGCCTTAACCACCCATCAACCTTAACCCGCGATAACTTTACGACATCGGAGCCCTCCTGCTGGATGCTCCGGATTGTTCGAGTTTTTTGCAGGGTGTAGCGCGTGCGTCTTCCGTATCGTCGATCTCGAGTGAAATGGATCTGCGCCACGACGGCTCCCTGGGCGCTGGCGACAGGTCTCCTGATCTCGTTCACGGCTTCGGCCAGCAACGACCTGCATTCCGGCGTGAGCTTCGCGCCGCGCAGCGCGACCGCCCGTCTCGTCGACACCGCGCTCATTCCGCCCACGGGGGCCTCAATCACCGATGGAAAGCTTGGAATCGAACGCGACATCCTTCGTTCCATGCCACGTTACGATCTGCCCGATGAAGCGGCCGCCTCCACGCCCCTCAAGGCCGACCGGAAGGCCGATGCGAGCGCCGATCCCATCGTCGACCGGTCTCTGAAGGGGAACCCGCTGGTGGCGCCGCATGCCACCCTGTCCCGCCGCGCCAAGCAGCTGCGTCCGACCCTCAATCAGGTAGGCAGCGCGCGGCTGCTCTACAGCCGCGACGAGCGGCTCCTGCCGCCCACCGTCCTCATGGAGGGCCAGCTCGAAGCGACGGACACGGAGCAGGTGTTCGAGCCCTGGCAGGCGCCGGAATACACCACGACCCGCCAAGCCACTTCCGTGCAATCGCCGGCGGCCGCCGCAGCAGGCTCCACCGGAGCCGCCGCGAGCCCGACGACGCCCATGGTGAAGCGTGCCATCACCCTGTCCTCGGCGACGCCGGCTCCCGTCGAGGCGACGCCCATCGAGATCGCGGCCGCTCCCGTGTCCCTGCAATCGCCGCGCCTCGACCGCGGTGACATCGACATGTCGATCCTGCCCAAAAGTGACGATCCCGACCGACCGCGCTATGCCGACCTGATCGATCCGGACAACCTGGGCAAGGAGCAGCGCTGCCTCGCCGAGGCCGTCTACTACGAGGCCCGCAGCGAATCCGTGGAGGGACAGGCGGCTGTGGCCCAGGTGGTGCTCAACCGTGTGAAGAGCGGGCTTTATCCCTCGTCGATCTGCGGGGTGGTCTACCAGAACCGTCACCGCCACCTCGCCTGCCAGTTCACCTTCGCCTGCGAAGGCAAGGCCCTGCGCATCCGCGACACCGAGTCGTGGGAGCGCGCCAAGAGTGTCGCGAGCGCCGTGCTCGAGGGCAAGACCTACCTCGCCGACGTGGGCGGAGCGACCCACTACCATGCCGACTATGTCCGCCCGTACTGGGCTCGCCGCCTGAAGAAGATGGACGTGATCGGACGGCACATCTTCTACAAATTGAAGCCTGGCCAGACCTGAGAAAAATTCACCAGGCGTGCGCTCCGGCACTTTGAAAAGCGTAATATTGTACTAAGAACGTTCAGGAGCGATGTTGAAGGCAAAGAAATGGTGGCGAGCATCCGAGGGTCTGTTCCGGGTTCCGGTTATGGCAATGCCTATCTGGATGCCCTCATCTGGGGCGGCTCGGCCTGGAATGCCGCGAGCGGGCCGATCAAGGTCTGGTTCGGCCAAAGCGGAGATTTCGCGACAGCCAATGCCCTTCACGACCCTGGCGATATCCTGACGAGCGGCGCGTCGGCTCAGACGTGGACCGCCGCCGAGAAGTCGGCCTTCGATTATGCGACGCAGGTTTACGAAAGCGTCTGCGGGCTGAAATTCGAACTCGCTGGTTCCGTCGCACAGGCCGATATCGTCTGGTGGAAGACCGCCCTGGGCAGCAACACGCTCGGCCTGCACGAATTGCCGGACAGTGACCAGATCTGGGGGTATTTCGACCCTGCGGTGCCCTCGTGGAGCAGCCTTTATTTCGGCGGCGACGGACTCAACACCGTGCTGCACGAACTGGGCCACGGCATGGGCTTGGCGCATCCACACGATGGCGGGACACGCGAGGACGCAACGACCTTTCCGGGCGTTGCGGATCCCTTTTCAACCGGGCCGAACGGTTTGAACCAGGGCATCTGGACGATCATGTCCTACAACCCTGGATGGGATCGTGTCGGCTATGACATGGCCTACGGCAACCAGGCGGGGCTCGGGGCTTTCGATATCGCCGCGTTGCAGGCTCTCTACGGGAAGAACGTGGAAACCGGCCGGGGAGGCGATGTCTACGCGTTGCCGACCTGGAACCTGAAAGTCGATGAGCGGGGATGGTTCTGCCTCTGGGATGCGGGCGGACGGGATACGATCACCGCAGCGCAGGCATCCGCAGGCGTCCTCATCGATCTGCGCGCCGCGACCCTTCGCCAGGACGACTCCTATGCGGGCGGCTTCGCCTCCTACGAAAAAGGGGTTGCCGGCGGCTACACGATCGCCAATGGCGTGACGATCGAGAACGCCACCGGCGGACGCTTTGCCGACAGGCTTCAAGGCAATTCCGCCGCCAACAGCCTCAAGGGCAACGCCGGGGCCGACACGCTCCTCGGGGATGACGGCAACGACATCCTCCATGGGGGGCAGGCAACGACAAGCTCTATGGCGGCGCGGGCCGGGACGCCTTCGTGTTCGACAGCAAGCCGAGCAAGGCGAGCAATCTCGACCGGATCTACGACATCGATCCGACCTACGATTCGATCCGGCTCGACGACAGGATCTTCACCGAACTGGGTTCGGGCAGTGCGTCCCGTCCGAAGGCGTTCACGGCCGACATGTTCATCAAGGCTTCGAGGGCGCAGGACCGGGAGGACCGGATCGTCTACGACAGGAAGACCGGTGCGCTCTCCTACGATGCGGACGGCACCGGCGCCGCCGCCCCGGTGAAGATCGCCACCCTCGGCAGGAACCTGAAACTCGGACACCAGGATTTCTTCGTCGTCTGAGCCAAGGGTCCGAGGTGAGAAAACCGGGGCCTTCTCGCAGCCATATCCATCACAAAGCGTCATACCAAAGCCTACAAACTTTCAATGTTGCTGATGCGAGACTTCGGTTAGGCTGCGCACCCCTGCTTCCCTCGAAGGGCCGTGAGCATGTCCGCTTCCCCCGCTCAATCCCGCGTCTCGCCGGAACTCATTGTCGTCTGCGGCTGCCTGATCGCCCTGATCACCTTCGGGCCGCGAGCTTCGGCCGGCCTGTTTCAGCTCCCCATGATCACCGAATTCGGCTGGGGCCGGGATACGTTCGGCTTCGCCATCGCGATCCAGAATCTGCTCTGGGGCTTGGGGCAGCCCTTCGCCGGGGCCGTGGCGGACCGATTCGGGGCGTTCCGGGTGCTCTGCGTGGGTGCGCTTCTCTATGCCCTCGGTCTCGTCGTCATGGCTTATGCGACCACGCCGGGCGTTCTGCATATCGGCGCGGGCGTGCTCATCGGCTTCGGTCTGTCCGGCTGCTCGTTCAACCTGGTGCTCGGCGCCTTCGGCAAGCTTCTGCCCGAGAAGTGGCGGCCCATGGCTTTCGGCGCTGGGACGGCGGCAGGCTCCTTCGGCCAGTTCCTGTTCCCGCCCATCGGCAACGTGCTGATTGATTCCTTCGGCTGGCAGCAGGCCCTGCTGGTCTTCGCCGCGAGCGTGCTGCTCGTCATGCCTCTGGCTCTCGCGCTCGCCACGCGGCCGACCGCTGATGCCGCCCAGGCAGGGGCGGCTGCGCTCCCGAACCAATCGATCCGCCAGGCGCTGACGGAGGCGTTCCAGCACCGCTCCTATGTGCTGCTCGTGCTCGGCTTCTTCACCTGCGGCTTCCAGCTCGCCTTCATCACCGTGCACCTGCCGGCCTACCTGAAGGATGCCGGCCTCTCGGCCGCCGTCGGCGGATGGACGCTCGCGGTCATCGGCCTTGCCAATGCGGTCGGCTCCCTCGGCTCGGGCTGGCTCTCCACCCGCATGTCGAAGCGCTGGCTCCTCGCCTGGATCTATCTCGGCCGCTCGGTGGCGATCGCCGCCTTCATCCTGGTCCCGGCCACGCCCCTGACGTCGATCCTGTTCGGCATCTCCATCGGCCTGCTCTGGCTCTCCACCGTGCCGCCCACGTCCTCCCTCGTGATGCTGATGTTCGGCACCCGCTACATGGCCATGCTCTACGGCTTCGCCTTCTTCTCGCACCAGGTCGGAGGCTTCCTCGGCGTGTGGCTCGGCGGGCTGCTCTACGAGATCAATGGCAATTACAGCGCAGTCTGGTGGCTCTCGGTTCTGCTGGGCCTCGCCTCCGCGTTGATCAACCTGCCGATCAAGGAGCAACCGGTCGTGCGCGGACCGGCCCTTCAGCCTGCGGAGTGAGCCAGCCTCTGCTGCGAAGGACTAAGGCCTTCGAGCTTGCCGTGATCCTCCTCCGCGCCACAAATGGGCAGGGGAGGAATCGGCATGAGCACGTTCAAGGCCATTGTCATCGACAGGAACGAATCAGGTCAGAGCGTCGGAATCCGCGCGTTCGACGAGGCGGAGCTCATGGACGGCGACGTGACCGTGCGCGTGTCGCATTCGACGCTGAACTACAAGGACGGTCTCGCGATCACCGGCAAGGCGCCGGTGGTGCGCCGCTTCCCGATGATTCCCGGCGTCGATCTCGTCGGCACCGTGGAAGCCTCCTCAAACCCCGAGTACAAGCCTGGCGACGCGGTGGTGCTCAACGGGTGGGGCTTAGGGGAAACCCATCTCGGCGCCTATGCCGAGAAGGTGCGTGTCAAAGGCGACTGGCTGATCCCGCTGCCGCAGGGTCTGTCGCCGCTTCAGGCCATGGCCATCGGTACGGCGGGCTACACGGCGATGCTCTGTATGATGGCGTTGGAACGCCACGGGCTGCGCCCCGATCGCGGTCCCGCCATCGTCACGGGCGCGGTCGGCGGTGTCGGGTCGGTCGCCGTGGCGCTTCTCGCCGGGGTCGGATGGCATGTGATCGCCTCGACCGGGCGGCCGGAGGAGGCCGATTATCTGAAAGGTCTCGGAGCGGCCGAGATCCTCGACCGCAGCGAACTCGCCGGCCCATCTCGACCGCTCGCAAAGGAGCGCTGGGCGGCGGGCGTCGACACGGTCGGTTCCGCGACGCTTGCCAATGTCCTGTCGATGACGAAGTACGGCGGTGCGATTGCCGCCTGCGGCTTGGCGGGCGGAATGGATCTTCCCACTACGGTCGCGCCGTTCATCCTGCGCAACGTGGCTCTGCTCGGGGTCGACTCGGTGATGGCTCCGAAGTCGCTGCGGATCGAAGCCTGGAGCCGGATCGCCCGCGAACTCGACCACGACAGGCTCGCGGCCATGACCTCGACGATCCCGCTCGATCGGGTACTCGAGGCCGGGCGCGAGATCGTCGAGGGCAGGATCAGGGGCCGCGTCGTGGTGGAGATCGCGGGCTGACAACTCCCCACGTCATGGCCGGGCTTGTCCCGGCCATCCCGCTGCGGAGAAACGCGGCGCTTCATGCATCGGGATCACCGGCACAAGGCCGGTGATGACGCGAGCCGGGATGCTGAGAATCGACAATCAAGCCGCTGGAGCAGGAGCCGCAACTTTCCTCCCGGCCCCCTCGATCCATCTCTTCTGCTTGGCGATCTCAGCCGCCATGAAATCCATGAAGGCGCGCACGCGTGCCGATTGGCGCAGGTCCGGATGGGTCAGGAGCCAGAGGCCCGCCGAGAAATCCTGGTTGATGTCCGACAGTCGGACGAGGTCGGGATTCGAATCCGCGATGAAGCAGGGCAGGGGACCGATGCCGGTTCCGGCCTGAACGGCCTCGGAGAGGCCGAGCACCGTGTTGACCTTGTAGACGACATTCTCCGGCGTCACGTGCTCGCGCACGAAACGGGAGACCTTCATGGTCGCCAGATTGTCGCCGAGCGCGACCCAGTGACGGTCGAACAGGTCGGCGAGGCTGACATCGCCGGGCCCCCGAACAGCGGGAAAATCCGCCACCCGTCCGTAGATCGCCCAGGCAATCGTCGCGACGCGGCGCCCGACCAACGTCTCCGGCGGATCATCGGTCGCGCGGATCGCCACGTCCGCGTCGCGCTTCGACAGATTGAGCGCCTGATTGGCGAGCACCACGTCGAGCCGCATCTCGGGGCAGGCCGTGATGAAGCGCGCGAAGATCGGGGTCAGAAGGTGGACGAGCAGCGTGTCGTTGGTGGTGACCCGCAACTCTCCGGTGGGAGCCACGGCCTGGCCGGCGAGCTTGCGCGTGAAGGTGGTGACGTTCTCGTCCATCTGCTCGGCGAGCGCCGACATCTCTTCGCCGGCAGGCGTGAGGACATATCCCGTCCGGTGACGCTCGAAGAGCTTGACCCCGAGATTGTCTTCCATCTGGCCGAGCCGGCGGAATACCGTCGAATGATTGACGCCAAGCCGCTCGGCGGCACCGGCAAGGCCATGGGCTTCGGCGATGATCTTCACCAGCCTGAAATCGTCCCAGTCGAGATGCTGCTGTTTGGTCATCGGTTTGCATTCGCGCAAGAGAGGTCCTGCAAATCTAACACTGGTTTTGCAGCAGGGAAAGCTTATCCTCCATTTCGCCCAACAACAGCAGGCGACGCTCTTCCGGTCCAAGGCAACACGAGGCCGGAAGCCAGCCGCCCTGCGTTCCATTTCAACCGATCGGAGTTCACATGACCAAGGTTCTGGTTCTGTATTATTCGTCCTGGGGGCACATCGAGCAGATGGCCTATGCCGCCGCCGAAGGTGCCCGCGAGACCGGGGCCGAGGTCGTGGTGAAGCGCGTGCCGGAGCTCGTCCCGACCGAGGTGGCTCAGGCCGCCCATTACAAGACCGACCAGAAGGCTCCCATCGCCACCGTCGAGGAACTGCCTGAATACGACGCGATCATCTTCGGCACACCGACCCGCTACGGCACCATGGCGGCGCAGATGAAGAACTTCCTCGATCAGACGGGCGCTCTGTGGGCGCAGGGGAAGCTGATCGGCAAGGTCGGCTCGGTCTTCACCTCCACGGCCACCCAGCACGGCGGCCAGGAGGCTACCATCCTCACCACGCTGCCGGTGCTCCTGCATCACGGCATGGTGGTCGTCGGCCTGCCTTACTCCTTCCAGGGCCAGATGGGCGTCGACCAGATCCGCGGCGGCTCGCCCTACGGTGCCTCGACCGTCGCGGGCGGCGACGGCTCGCGCCAGCCGAGCGAGATCGACCTCGACGGCGCCCGCTTCCAGGGCCGGCACGTGGCTCAGATCGCCGCGAAGCTCGCCGCGAAGTAGGAACTCCTCACGTCATGGCCGGCCTTGTGCCGGCGATGACATGTTGCGGTTCGATAAAACCCTCAGAGCACATCACCGCTCCGCTGCGGCGCGCCTCAGGCGGTCGTTGATGGCCTCACCCAGGCCGGTTTCCGGCATGGGGCTTACCGCAATGGTCGCGACACCCGACGCGTCGAGCTGCCTGAGATAGGAAAACAGATGAGCGGCGGCCTCCACGAGGTCGCCGTTTTTGCTGAGATTCAGGGTGGCATGCGCCATTTCCGCTCCTGGAAGAGTCTCGGCACCGAATAGGAGCGCGGCCTCGCCAGGCCGGATGTTCGTCGCGTTCAGACGCACCTGAGCGCGCGGCGCGTAATGGGAGGCCAGCATGCCCGGGGCAAGCGGATTGGAGCCTGCCTCCGGTCCGTCCTCAAGCCGCCTTCCAATCAGAGCCTCGATGGCTTCGCGGGGAACGCCGCCGGGCCTGAGCAGGTGGGGCACGCCACCCAGACACGACACGATGGTCGATTCGACGCCGACTTGCGCCGCGCCGCCGTCGAGCACCGCATCGATGCGCCCGTCGAGATCGCCCAGGACATGGTCCGCATCGGTCGGGCTCACGCGGCCCGAGCGGTTGGCCGAGGGTGCTGCCACCGGACGGCCTGTCTGTTCCAGAAGCGCATGGGCGAGGGGATGGGCCGGGACGCGCAGGCCGATGCTGTCGAGGCCGGCCCGGGCGAGATCGGAGATGGTGCAGGTCGGGGCCACGGGCACCACAAGGGTCAGGGGGCCGGGCCAGAGGGCCTCCGCCAGACGCGTCGCCGTCTCGTCGAACATGCCCTGGCTGCGGGCGGTCCGGAAGCTGTCCACATGGGCGATCAGGGGGTTGAAGCTCGGGCGTTCCTTGGCGGCATAGATCCGGGCCACGGCTTCCGCGTCGGTCGCATCGGCACCGAGGCCGTAGACGGTCTCGGTCGGAAACGCCACGAGGCCGCCGCGCCGCAGAATGGTGGCCGCCCGGACAAGGCCCGCCTTATCAGCCGTCAGACGCTCCGTTTGGCCCATTGACCCGTGATCGTTCACGTCTAAACTATCCCTGCCCATTGGGCATTTGCCCATCTGCATTTACCCTTGCCGGGCGGGTTTAACGGCGCGAGAACACGCGTCAACATGAAAAGCCCCGTGTTTGAGAGGAAACGTTGATGACCTACCGCGCGCCTGTCCCGGACATCGTGTTTACCATGCGGCATGTGGCGGGCCTTGACCGCGCCGTGGCCGACGGGGTCTACGGCGACCTGTCCGCCGATCTGGCCGAGACCATCCTGGGGGAGGCGGGCCGCTTCGCCAATGACGTCATTGCGCCCCTCAACCGGGAAGGCGACCGGGTTGGCGCGACCTTCAAGGATGGCGTGGTGACCACAGCGCCGGGCTGGAAAGAAACTTACAAAGCCTGGACCGACGCGGGATGGAACGCACTGCCCGGTCCGGTGGAATACGGCGGCCAGGGCCTGCCGACGCTGCTCAATTCTGCCTGTGTCGAGATGTGGAACTCGGCCTCCATGGCCTTCGGCATCGGCCCCGTCCTGACCATGGGCGCCATCGAGGCGCTCGCCTCCCATGCTTCGGACGACCTGAAGAGCCGCTATCTCGAAAAGCTCGTCTCCGGCGAATGGACCGCCACCATGAACCTCACCGAGCCGCAGGCGGGTTCCGATCTCGCGGCGATCCGCTCCCGTGCCGAGCCTGCGGGCGACGGCACCTATCGGATCACGGGCCAGAAGATCTTCATCACCTACGGCGAGCACGATCTCACCGACAACATCGTCCACCTCGTGCTTGCGCGCTTGCCTGACGCGCCGGCCGGCACGCGCGGCATCTCGCTCTTCCTGGTGCCGAAATTCCTGCCCGACGGCACGCGCAACGACGTGCGCTGCCATTCCATCGAGCACAAGCTCGGCATCCATGCCTCCCCCACCTGCACCATGATCTTCGGCGACAGCGGCGGCGCCGTCGGCTGGCTCGTCGGCGAAGAGAACCGCGGCCTCGCCTGCATGTTCACGATGATGAACAACGCCCGCCTCGCAGTCGGCCTGCAGGGCGTGGCGATTGCCGAGCGCGCCTATCAGCAGGCGCTGGGCTACGCCAACGAGCGCAGGCAGGGCCGTGCCATCGGGGCCGCGGAGGGCATGAGCCCGATTGCCGTTCATCCGGACGTGCAGCGCAACCTGCTCACCATGAAGGCGCTGACCGCTTCGGCGCGGGCGATCTGCTACATGACGGCGGAAGCCATCGATCGCGCGCATCTCGAAGAGGATCCGGCGCGCCGGAAGAAGGCCAACGAGCGTGCCTCCCTTTTGACCCCCGTGGCGAAAGCCTTTTCGACCGATATCGGCATGGAGGTGGCCTCATTGGGCGTGCAGGTCCATGGCGGCATGGGCTTCATCGAGGAGACGGGCGCCGCGCAGCATTTCCGCGATGCGCGCATCGCCCCGATCTACGAGGGCACCAACGGCATCCAGGCCATCGATCTCGTGATCCGCAAGCTGCCGCTCTCGGGCGGCGAGACGGTGCGGGCGCAGATCGCTTCCATGCGCGCTACCGTGACGCGCCTGCTGAAGGAGAGCACGCCCGCCTTCGGGGCCACCGCACCGCGCCTGCGCGATGCCATCGAGAGCCTCGACCGGGCGACCGGCTACCTGCTGCAGGCGGTTTCGTCCAATGCGCAGAGCGAGGCGCTGGCCGGGGCAACGCCCTATTTAAGGCTCTTCGCGCTGGCGCAGGGCGGGGCGGCTCTGGCCGAGATGGCGCTGGCGGCCAACGCGCAGGCGGCCGCGGGCGATGCGGATCCGGCCCATACGGGCCGCATCGCGCTCTGCCGCTTCTTTGCCGAGAACATCGCCGTGGGGGCGAAAGGCCTGGAGGAAACGGTGATGGGCGGTGCAGGCTTCCTGCAGGATGCAACCCTGGCGCTGGCGAGCTGATCCCATGAGTCTCAAAGGTAAAACACTCTTCATCACCGGCGCCTCGCGCGGCATCGGCCTTGCCATCGGTCTTCGCGCCGCGAGGGACGGTGCCAACGTGGTCATTGCCGCGAAGACCGCCGAGCCCCATCCGAAGCTGCCCGGCACGATCTACACGGCGGCGGAAGAAATCGAGGCGGTAGGCGGCAAGGCCCTGCCGCTCGTGGTCGACGTGCGCGACGAGGAGGCGGTGAAAGGCGCGATCGAAAAAACGGTCGCGACCTTCGGCGGTCTCGACATCGTGGTCAACAACGCGAGCGCCATCAGCCTCACGCCGACGCCGCAGACCGACATGAAGCGCTTCGATCTGATGCACCAGATCAACACGCGCGGCACCTACATGGTCTCCAAATACGCCATTCCGCATCTGGAAAAGGCCGAGAATCCGCACATCCTCATGCTCTCGCCGCCTCTCGACATGAGCGAGAAGTGGTTTGCGCCGCATCTGGCCTATTCGCTGGCCAAATATGGCATGAGCATCTGCGTCCTGGGTCTCGCCGGCGAGCTGCGGGGCAGGGCGATTGCCGTCAACGCGCTGTGGCCGCGCACGACCATTGCCACCAGCGCAGTCAGGAACCTGCTCGGCGGCGACGCGCTCGCGCAAGCAAGCCGGACGCCGGAGATCCTGTCCGATGCGGCCTATGCGGTCTTCCAGAAACCTTCGAAGAGCTTCTCGGGCCATTTCCTCATCGACGATGTCTTCCTGCATGGCGAGGGCGTAACCGATTTCGAGAAGTACCGGGTCGACCCGAGCCAGCCCCTCGCTCCCGATTTCTTCGTGCCAGACGACACGCCGCCCCTGTCATCCTTGCGTTGAGTGGACCGGCTTCACTTCGGCCGGGAATGAAACCTTCCCCCGTCATGGCCGGCCTTGTGCCGGCCATCCCGCTTCTGTGAAGCGCCGCGCTCAACGGATTGAGATCGCCGGCACGAGTCCGGTGATGCCGTGGCGGATGGTGCCCCCGCCGTAGGTCGGTCGTCGATTCCCTTTCCGTCCGCTGTGCTCCGACCGGGAATGACACGGAGGTCTTGTGGGATTACAAGACCTGCATCGACCTGAAATGGCATGACTTCCAAGGGGCGGAAACGCGTATGATTGTGATCCACAGGCCGGCGCAGGTGACGAGACCGATGGGGGAGTCCCTCGACCGAACCGTTCTCCCGCCGGGCGAGCCGATCCCGCATGACGCCCTGTGGATCGACCTGATCGATCCGACCAAGGAGGAGGACAGGCTTGTCGAGGGGCATCTCAACATCCAGATCCCGACCAAGGAGGAGATGGCCGACATCGAGCCCTCCGAAATCCTCTATCACGAGAACAACGCGCGCTACATGACCGCGCGCGTCCTGTGCAGTTCGGATACGGACAATCCGAAGCTCATCGACGTCTCGTTCATTCTCACGGAGCGGGCGCTGGTGACTGTGCGCTATGGCGAGCCGCGCTCCTTCAGCATGTTCATGGCCCGCGCCGTGAAGCCGGGCGGATGCCGGCATCAGCCCGAAGCCGTGCTCGACGGTCTGCTCGAAACCATCATCGACCGCGCGGCCGAGATTCTCGGAACCGTCGGGACACGCATCGACCGCCTCTCGCAGGCGATCTTCGAGAACGAGAAGCAAGGTGCGCGCCGGGCGGCGTCCTATCGCGTTGCTCTGAGATCCATCGGCCGCAAGGGCGACATCATCTCCAACGTGCGCGAGAGCATGGTATCGGTGGAACGCATGCTGCTCTTCCTGTCCGCCAGCATGCCGCGACCGCAGAAGACGGCGGGCTACCAGTCGGAATGGCGCACTGCGTTGCGCGACGTGCAATCCATCGAGGAGCACGCGACCTTTCTCTCGAGCAAGGTTCAGTTCCTGCTCGATGCAACGCTCGGCTTCGTCACCATGGAGCAGAACGACATCATCAAGATCTTCTCGGTCATGTCGGTGATCTTCCTGCCCCCGACCCTGGTGTCGTCGCTCTACGGCATGAATTTCAAGCTCATGCCGGAACTCGAATGGGAGTTCGGCTACCTCTGGGCGATCACTCTGATGGTGCTCGCGGCCGTGCTGCCCTATCTCTTCTTCCGCTGGAAGCGGTGGCTTTAGGAGAGTGCCATGTGCGGGCGTTATGCGATCACGCTCCCTCCCGAGTCCTATCGGGACTTCTTCGGATATCCCGAGCAGCCGAACTTTCCGCCGCGCTACAACGTGGCGCCCACGCAGCCCGTGCCGATCGTGCTGGAAGACCGGGGCGAGCGGCATTTCATGCTGGTGCGCTGGGGGTTCGTTCCGTCCTGGGTGAAGGACCCGAAGGAATTTCCGCTCGTCATCAACGCACGTGGCGAGACTCTGGAAACCAAGCCGACCTTCAAGGCAGCCTTGAAGCGCCGGCGCTGCATCTTTCTCGCCGACGGATTTTATGAATGGCGGCGCGAGGGACGGGAGAAGACGCCGTTCCTGATTCGCCCGCGCAGCCGCAAGCCCATGCCGCTGGCGGGCCTGTGGGAGACCTACAGCAGTCCGGACGGCGGCGAAATCGACACCGCGGCCATCGTGACGACGGACGCCAACGGCACCCTCTCGGCCGTGCATGACCGCATGCCGGTCATCCTTTCAGAGGACGACATCGCCGCATGGCTCGACGTGCGCGACGAGCGCGCCGACGTGATGCGCCTGGTCCGCCCCTGTCCCGACGACTGGCTCGACCTGGTGCCGGTCTCAAGCCGCGTGAACAAGGTCGAGAATGACGACCCAGGCCTGATGGAGCCGCTCGCCCGGCCGGAGCCGGCACCGGTCAAGGAGAAGAAGCCGAAAGCGAAGAAGCCGCTCTCCAGCGACGAGGACGAGCAGGGCAGCTTGTTCTAGGCAGGGTGCATCGCCTCCCTTCACATCGTCATGGGCGCCTGCGGGCTTGATCCGGGAATCGGTTCCGGCCTCGTGCCGGTGATGACGTGTGGTAGAGTATAACCGGGGCAGATCGGGGGCGAGATGCCTCTGGTTGGACATGCGCTCAGACACACCGGATACTCGTCTCATGCGTGATAAGGTGTTTCCCGGTTGATCTTTGACTGTTGTCTTGATGGAGAGACCGATGCCAGGCCAGGCGAATACATCTGGGAACCTATCCTCGCCTGAGACTCGGACGAGCGACCTGAACAGAGGCGCGTCCCGCAAATCCACTTTGGCGGATGCTGCTGGAGAGATTGACGTCAAGACGGCAGGCATCGGCGATCAGTCCCGCCTCGTCGCTGCGATCGTTCTCGCTTTCAGTGTGGACCCTGCCGCTCGCTGGACCTATCCGGCCCCTGAGAGCTATCTGAAGCACTTCCCTGATCTTGTCCGGATCTTTGGGCGCAGGGCCTTTGAGTCCGGCACGGCCCATTTCATCGACGATGCCCAAGCCGCCGCGTTGTGGCTGCCACCGGGCGTGCAGCCTGACGAAGAGGCTTTGATGGCCCACTTTCAGCGCACCGTCCCAGAGCAGGACCAGGACACCCTGTTCGCCGTGTTCGAGCAGATGGGGCAGTATCATCCCGATGAGCCGCACTGGTACTTGCCATTGATCGGAGTTGATCCGGCCCAGCAGGGCGAGGGGTACGGCTCAGCCCTGTTGGTGCATGCTCTCAGGCGTTGTGACGAGGACGGAACGCCGGCCTACTTGGAATCTTCGAACCCCAAGAACATCCCGCTCTACCAGCGGCATGGTTTCGAGGTACTGGGGACCATCCAGGTTGGGAGCTCGCCGCCGATCACCCCCATGCTCCGTCACGCCGGTTGAGAGCCGCGCCTCAACGGCGCGTTCGCACTCCTCGTTTCTGTATGTGCTGAATCACTCCTTGGCGGCTGTTGCCATCTGTAAAGCATAGTATTTGGAATCTATGCCCCGTCCTAGTCACATCCTATGTGCGACGCGACAACTTCTTCGCCATATCCCGCCTCAGGATTCCGACCACTTCAAGATGCGGCGAGTGCTTGAACTGGTCGACGGGGATCACGCGCTCGAGACGGTAGCCGCTGCCGATCAGGATGGCGGCGTCGCGGGCGAAGGTGGCGGCATCGCAGGAGACGCTGACGACGAGCGGGACTTTCGACGCGGCGAGCTGCTTCGCCTGCGCCTCGGCGCCCGCGCGGGGTGGATCGAGCACGACGGCGTCGAAGGCGTTGAGTTCAGGCGTCAGCAGCGGCCGGCGGAAGAGGTCGCGCGCCTCGGTCGTGACCCGACGCAGCCCAGGCGTCGCGCGCACGGCCTTGTCGAGGGCCACCATCGAGCCCTTGTCGAATTCGACGGCATGCACATCCGACTTCTCCGCAAGCCGCAATGAAAAGGGGCCCGTTCCGGCAAAGAGGTCGGCGATACGCTTGGCGCGCGCGCAGGCTCCGGTGACGAAGCCGGCAAGGGTCTCTTCGCCGAGCTTGGTCGCCTGCAGGAACGAACCTGCGGGCGGGACGACGGCAGCGCGGCCCATGACGATCGCGGGAGGACGCCGCTCCACGATCACGTCACCGTGGATCGACAGGCGCGAGAGATCGAGGCCGGCTGCGAGATCGATGAGGCGAAGACGGTCCGGATCCTTCAGGGGGCCATAGCCGCGGACATCCACGTCGAAGCCGGTCTGCGTTGCCGTGATCTGAATGTCGAGCGGCTTGCGGGGGCCCTTCAGATGCTCGCCGACGGCGCGTGCGATGGCCGGCGCCTGCTCCTTCAATGCGGGCTCCGTGATGGGGCAGAAGGCGATCTCGACGATCTGGTGGCTGCGCGGGGCCATGAAGCCCACCTGCATGGCGCGATCCGGAAAACGCACGTGCAGCGTGACGCGCCGGCGCCCATCGCCATGGGCGTCGATAAGGGGCTCGACGGGCGCCTCGATCCGCGCCTGCCTCAGGGTATGGACGAGTGTCTCCTGCTTCCATGCCTGGTAGAAGCCGTGTTTCATGTGCTGCGTCGCGCAGCCGCCGCATTCGTCGAAATACGGGCAGAACGGCGTCTCGCGCTCGGGCGAGGCCACATCGACGCTGACGAGGCGTGCATGCGATCCGTCGCGCTCGATGCTCACGGTCTCGCCCGGCAGGACCTTCGGCACGAAGACGGGTCCGGAAGATGTGTCGGCGATTCCGTCGCCCTTTGCGCCGAGGCGCCTGATCGTTACCTGTTCAGCCACGGCGGGCTCCCAACAAAAATTCGCGATTGCCGTCCCCGCCTTCGATCGGCGAGGGGACGAGCCCGATGATGGAAAAGCCGAGCGAGGCGACGAAGGCCGTCATGTCCTCGCACACGGCACGGTGTACGGCCTCGTCGCGCACGATACCCTTCTTGACGTGATCACGGCCGGCCTCGAACTGCGGCTTCACGAGGAGGGCGAGTTCCGCCCGGGGCTTCAGCAGGGCGATGACAGGAGGCAGAACGAGTTTGAGCGAAATGAAGCTCACATCCGAGACGAGGAGATCGGCGGCTCGCGGGATGAGATCAGAATTCAGCGAGCGGGCATCCGTGCCCTCGAAATTCGTCACCCGCGCATTGCCGACGATGGTCGGGTGCAGCTGGCCATGCCCGACATCCACCGCATAGACATGCGCCGCGCCCCGCGTGAGCAATACCTCGGTAAACCCTCCGGTCGAGGCGCCGACATCGAGGCAGATCTTGTCTCTCGGGTCGATATGGAACGCCTCGAGCGCCGCTGCCAGCTTCACGCCGCCGCGGGACACATAGGGATGCGGCTGCTCGGCCGTGATGACGGCCTCCTCGGGAACCGCATCGGACGCCTTGCGGATGACGGCCCCGTTCACGGTCACGAGGCCGGCGGCTATGGCCTCCTGCGCCCGGGCACGGCTTGCGAAGAAGCCGCGCTCGACAAGAACCACATCGGCGCGCTTGCGGGTCATTGGAGCCTCAATTCCATCGGCATTCACGATCTCTTCATGGGCCAGAACCAAGTCCTGCCCTAGAATATCTCCGTTCTCGATTCCTACAGGCCAACGGAGGTCCCATGCTCAGCCGTCGACATCTTCTGACAGGTGCAACCCTGCTGGCCGCCAGCGCTGCCATTCCCCGCGCCTGGGCGCAAGCCCCGACGGGGCCCTTCAAGCTTGATCCCCTGCCTTATGCGCCCTCCAAGAACGAGCCGCATATCGATGCCCAGACCATGGAGATCCACCATGGCAAGCACCATGCCGCCTATGTCAACAATCTCAACACGGCCCTGGGCCAGAATGCCGAGGTGGCCAAGATGCCGCTCCAGGACATGCTGGCGAACCTGAACAAGGTCCCTGAGTCGATTCGCACAGCCGTGCGCAACAATGGCGGGGGGCACGCCAACCATACCATGTTCTGGCAGATCATGGGCGGGTCGGGCGGCGAGCCTTCGGGCGATCTGAAGGCGGCCGTCGACCGGGATCTCGGTGGATTTCAGAAATTCCAGGAGGATTTCAACGCCGCCGGGGCGCGGCAGTTCGGCTCCGGCTGGGTTTTCGTGACCGTCTCCCGCGACGGTAAGCTCGCCCTCGTGACGAGGCCGAACCAGGACACGCCCCTCATGGACGGTCAGCGGGTCCTGATGGGCAACGACGTGTGGGAGCACGCCTACTACCTGAAATACCAGAACCGCCGCCCGGATTATCTCAAGGCCTGGTGGAACGTGCTTGACTGGAACCGGATCGGCCAGCGTTATGCCGCCGCCAAGGCGGGGACGCTGACGGTTTAAGTCTATGTCATCACCGGCCTTGTGCCGGTGATGACGGAGTGGGAACTGGTCCGTTAAGCCCTGACCTTGCGGGTTTCTTCCTGCCCCAATGCCTCGAACACCTTGGTCACGATGCCCGCGGAATCGAGCCCGGCCTTGGCGTACATGCGCTCGGGCTTGTCCTGGTCCTGGTAGATGTCGGGCAGGACCATGGAACGCACCTTGAGGCTGCCGCGGTCGAGCGCGCCCTTGTCGGCGAGAAGCTGCAGCACGTACGAGCCGAAGCCGCCGACCGAGCCTTCCTCAACGGTCACGAGAACCTCGTGGTCGCGGGCAAGCCGCAGGATCAGCTCCTCGTCGAGCGGCTTGGCGAAGCGGGCATCCGCCACGGTGGTGGAGAGGCCGCGAGCCTCCAGCTCCTCCGCCGCCTTCAGAGCTTCGGACAGGCGGGTGCCGAGAGACAGGATCGCAATGCGGCTGCCCTCCTTGACGATCCGGCCCTTGCCGATGACAAGCGGGATGCCCTTCTCGGGCATGTCGATGCCCACACCCTCTCCGCGCGGATAACGGAAGGCGATAGGGCCTGAATCGTAAGCCGCGGCGGTCGCCACCATATGGACCAGCTCCGCTTCGTCGGCGGCCGCCATCACCACCATGTTGGGCAGGCAGCCGAGATAGGCGACGTCGAAGGAGCCGGCATGGGTCGGCCCGTCGGCGCCCACGAGGCCGGCCCGGTCGAGGGCGAAGCGCACGGGCAGATTCTGGATCGCCACGTCGTGCACCACCTGGTCGTAGGCGCGCTGCAGGAAGGTGGAATAGATGGCGCAGAAGGGCTTGTAGCCTTCCGTCGCCATGCCGGCCGCGAAGGTCACGGCGTGCTGCTCGGCGATGCCCACGTCGAAGGTCCGGGCGGGGAATTCCTTGCCGAAGAGGTCGATGCCCGTCCCCGATGGCATGGCGGCCGTGACGGCGACGATCTTGTCGTCCTGGCGTGCTTCCTTGATCAGGCTCTCGCCGAAGACCTTGGTGTAGGAGGGGGCGTTGGCCTTGGCCTTCGTCTGCGCGCCCGTCACCACGTCGAAGGTGACGACGCCGTGGTACTTGTCGGCCGCCGCCTCCGCGGGCGCGTAGCCCTTGCCCTTCTTCGTGACCACATGGACCAGGACCGGGCCGGTCTCGGTGTCGCGGACGTTCTTCAGGATCGGCAGCAGGTGATCGAGGTTGTGCCCGTCGATGGGACCGACATAGTAGAAGCCCAGTTCCTCGAACATGGTGCCGCCGGTCCAGAAGCCGCGGGCGAATTCCTCGGCGCGCTGCGCCTTCTCGTAGATGAATTTCGGCAGCTTCTTCGCCAGCTGCTTGGCCGTCTCGCGGATGCCGCGATAGGTGCCGCCGGACACGAGGCGGGCGAGATAGGACGACATGGCGCCGGTGGGCGGCGCGATCGACATGTCGTTGTCGTTGAGAATGACGATGAGGCGCGAATGCATGGCCCCGGCGTTGTTCATGGCCTCATAGGCCATGCCGGCCGACATGGCCCCATCGCCGATCACGGCGATCACGTTGTTGCGTTTGCCGTCGAGATCCCGCGCCACGGCCATGCCGAGGCCGGCCGAGATCGACGTGGAGGAATGGGCCGCGCCGAAGGGGTCGTATTCGCTCTCCGAACGCTTGGTGAAGCCCGACAGGCCGCCCGCCTGGCGCAAGGTCCGGATCCGATCCCGACGGCCCGTGAGGATCTTGTGCGGATAGGCTTGGTGGCCCACGTCCCAGATCAGCCGGTCACCTGGGGTGTCGAACACGTAATGCAGCGCCACCGTCAGCTCGACCACGCCCAGGCCTGCGCCGAGATGCCCGCCGGTGACGGACACGGCGCTGATCATCTCGGTCCGCACCTCGTCTGCCACCTGCCGGAGCTGGTTTTCGGGCAGACGACGCAGATCGTCCGGGGTCTTGAGGGTGTCGAGGAGCGGTGTGGACAACGTTATACTCGCCAAGCTTCGGCCAGCGGCCATCTCAAGGAGATAAGGTCAGGGAGGACCTTGGTCAAACGCGACACTCAGGCATTCCCTGCCGAGCCGATTACTCCGCCACGTCCAGCGGAGCCGCGCCGGAGGCGGCACCGTCGGGGCCGATGGTGATCTTTTCGATGCGGGCCTCGGCTTTCTTGAGGAGCTGCTCGCAATGCTTCTTCAGGGCCTCGCCGCGCTCATAGATCGCGATCGAGTCCTCCAGAGGCACATCGCCGCGCTCGAGGCGCCGGACGATATCCTCCAGCTCGGCCAGGGCCTTTTCGAAGGGGAGGGTCTTGAGGGAAGCGGTGTCTGTCATGCGGTTATCCGTCAAATCTCTGTCCTTGCGCCATCTCACGATGGAATTGCGGCATCGCTTGGTCGGCGTGCGAGGAGTCTCTGATAGACGAGACCGATGCCGATGAGAACAAGCCCGAGCCCGATAAATGACAGGGCGCGCATCACGCCCTCTAGATTGGCGAGGTCGACGATGAAGACCTTCAGGACGGCCAGCACGAGGTAGATCGCCGACACGAGGCGGGCAGGGCGGTTGTTGAAGACGAGCCCGAGGCCGAGCAGGAGAATGCCGATGAGAAGCAGGGCCAGGGAATAGCTCCATTGCTCGCCCTGGGTGAATCCCTGCCACAGCGCCAGTTGAGGCCCTGCGGCGATCCGGCGGATCGCCAAGCCGACATAGGCCGAGAACAGGAGCAGGCTCAAGATGGCCGAGGACAGGCTGTAGAGGCGGGGCCGGGCGCGCCGCTCGAGAAGGGCCAGTGCGGCGGCCAGGACGGACGGCAGCAGATAGGCCGGGATCAGGGCGTTGAAGAGCGGCCCGCCCGGGATTTCTTCCTCCGTCAGAAGGGGATTGGCGACGAGAAGCAGCCCGCCCGCGCAGAGAACGAGGGACAGGGTCTTGAAGATCAGGGAGCCCCAGCGGTAGACCGGGTCGGATTGCCGGATATCAAGGCGCGTGAGGACAATCGCGAAGACGAGGCTTTCTGTCGCAACGAGCCCGATCTCCAGAAGATCGGTGGTTGCCGCCAGCGGATCCCCGGCGCGGAGCGCGTGGCGGATCTCGAAGAAGACCAGGAAGGCCGCGAACGCGATGCCCAGGCTCTCCGTCAGCCGCACGGTCCAGTCGCGGCCCGATCGCTGGAGCAGGCGGCCGGCGGCGAGGAAGGCCAGGGCCGGAACGCCATAGCCCCAGAGGAGCCAGTTGACCAGGATCAGACCGGGATCTCCCCCCACGATTGTCGGGTCCCAGATCAGCCTCCCGAAAATGATGATCCCGATGGCGCCCACGGCGTAGCGCAGGGCCGGAACGGCGATCCTGTCGGCCACCCAGGCGGTGCCCAGGGCCGTCAGGGCGAAGGCGACGGTGAGCATGCCCTTGTCGAGGGCGAAGGTCAGGCCCAGGGCCAGGGCCGCAAGCGCCGCCGAGGCGGCCGCGCCGAGCGTCAGGCGAATCGGGCCCGCCTGTCCAGAGGGCTGGCGATTGAGCCAGCGGGCGGCGGCGATGAAGGCCAGGGCGAGCCCGCCCGCCACCAGGGCGAAAGGCAGGCTCCGCTCGAATTCCGCAACCCGCCAATAGGCCGCGATGAGCGCCAGAAGCGGGCCGATGGCAGCCGCTCCCGCATACCAGGCGGCAGTGGAAAGGCGAAGCTCCGGTGAACGCGCCAGCCTGACCAGCGAAGCGCCCGCGATGGCGGCCGGAGCCAGAAGGGCGAGCGCGAGATAGGCTTCGATGGCATGGGGCCGCACGGCGAAGGCATCGCCGCTTTGGTAGAAGAGGTTCTCGGGCGTACCGCCGATCTCCGCCGCAATGGGCCAAACGAGAAGGGCGCCGGCGGCGGTCAGGGCGGCCCAGGCGGAGGCCGGAGCAGCCGACGGGAAACGGATGCCCGTTGCGAGCAGGACGAGCGCGATCGCGGCGACGAAGACCGGGCGTGCGTCCCCGGCCGCGACCGAGCCGGAGACGGCGATGCCGGCGAGGGCGAAGGCGAGAAGAATGCCGCTGGCGGGCCGGTCGACGCGGGCTTGCGCATCCGGGACATGGCGGTAGGGGACGACCACCAGGAAGACTGCCGCAAGGCCGGTCTGGATGACGAGATGCACCATGGCCGGCAGGGCATCCGTGGCGTCCATGATGAAGATCAGGAACGTCCAGGCGAGCACCCCGATGGGTGCGGCGAGCGCAAGCCAGCGCCAGAGGCGCAAACGCGCGACGCCGTAGGCGGGCAGCACCACGAAGGCGAGATAGATCACCAGGGCCCAAGGCTGAGGCCTGTCCGAGGAAACGAGAAGGGGGCTGCCGATCGCGCCGAGCAGACCGAGGGCCGCGAGGATGGGGCCGTGCAGCGTTGCCGCGATCATGGTCAGGACGGCCACGACGCCTAGAAGCACGAAGGTCACGCCGGGGCCGATCAGGCCGTAAAGGGCATAGGCCGCATAGGCCGAGGCAAAGGCCGTGCAGGTGCCCGCCGCCGTCAGAATAGCCGGCACGTTCGCGCCCGGAACGCCCGGCAGGCTGACGCGCTCCTCCCGGCGGCGCAGCCATTCGCCCGCACCGATCAGGAGGAGGGCGAAGAGCCCACCCAGGGCGACGCGGGTTCCAGGACTGAGCAGGTTCTGCTCAATGGAATAGCGCACGAGGAGGATCCCGCCGAGGGCCAGCGCGACCCCTCCGACCCAGACGGCCCAGCGCGAGCCGAGCTTCTCTTCGAAATCCCGCGTCTTCGCGCCTGGCTGCGCCGCCGCCGCGACCGGGATGGCCGGAACGGGCGCCGTCGCACGACCGGGCTCGAGGGGCGTTGCAGGCTCCGGTGCCGGTTCGGCGGGTTGCTCGATGGGCGTTTCCGGGAGCGGAGCGCGATCGACGGAGGGCGCCGGCGCGACCTCTTGAACCCTGATCCCGCGCAACTCACCCTCGAGGGTCGCGACGCGCCGCTGCAGGATGTCGAGCTTGCTGCGCGCCGACAGGCCGAGAGCCAGGCCCGCGATGGCGCAGACCGGGATGCTGATGACCAGCAGGGCGAGCAGGATCATGTCCAAGAGAGTGGGCCCCCGGGAATTGCACGGTTCGCCGCGACCGTCCCGTTTGGAATCGGTTAGCAGCCGTTAAGATGTAACATGAAGGGCGTGCCCTCCATAGCCTCGGTTCCCCGGCCGATGGTACGGATGGCGTCCACCATGCGCCCGCGCCTGTTCAGGATGTCGTCTGCGAGGGCGACGAAGCGGGCGTTCGGCGTCGCGCTGGGAGAGGCTTCCCTTAGGGAGGTGGCGATCGTCGTCTCGTCGCGCTCCGGCGCCAGGGCGCAGGCGGCGATGTAGGCGGCGGCCGTGGAGCGGCTGATTCCGGCCCAGCAATGGAACACGAGGGGACTTTCCCGTCCCCAGGCCCGGACGAAGGCGAGAAGCTGCTCGATATGCTCCGTGGCCGGCAGGACATAGCCCTCTAGGGGCTCCACGATGTCGCTGACGCCGATGAAGAGGTGGCGCTGGGCCGCGATCGTCTCCGGGCGCCGGACCTCGGCTCCGGCTCCCATGAGGCTCACCACATGGCTGGCGCGTGTCTCGGCGACAGTCTCGTGCAGGCGGGAGAGGGGGCAGACGTGAAGGGTCGGCATGGGCTGGATCTCATTACGGCTGGATCGTCTTACACGATTCGGTTCGACAACATGCCCTTGCCAAGTCACTCCAACCTCATCCTGAGGAGCCGCGCAGCGGCGTCTCGAAGGAGGCTCCAGTGCGTGCTGGAATCTCCTTCGAGACGGATTGCCGGTGCAATCCTCCTCAGGATGAGGTCGGTGTTTTAATTTTCACCGTTTCAGCGCCGCCGTCACCTTTTCCCGATAGCGGTCCTCGGCCTCCGCCACGGGCCAGGGCTCGAGAAGGGCGAGTACGGTTCGGGGCAGGGGCTCCGGCCGTCCGAAGATCTTGATCGCCTCCTCGCGGGAAAAGCCGGCGAGATGGGTCGCCTCCAGAAAGGCCGCCTGGCGGTCCGCCTGCTTGATGAAGCGCTTGAGCGCTGCGGCCGGCTGGGCGGGCAGGCCGAAATGCAGATGGATGGCCCCGAGCAGCCCCGCCTCGATGCTCTTGTAGGCATCGCCGATCACCGCCTTGAAGGGCGAGATGATGTCCCCGATCACGTATTCGGGCGCATCGTGCAGCAGCACGGCGAGATGCCATTCGCGTGACATCTCCGGATCGATGTGGCTCGCAATCGCCTCCACGAGCAGGCTGTGCTGCGCCACGGAGAAGATGTGCCCACCGACCGTCTGGCCGTTCCAGCGGGCGACGCGGGCGAGACCGTGGGCGATGTCGTCGAGTTCGACATCGAGCGGCGAGGGGTCGAGCAGGTTGAGGCGGCGGCCGGAGAGCATCCGCTGCCAGACGCGGGGTTCCTTGGCCATCAGCGGTTCTCGGCGAGTGCCCTGCATTCCGCGTGGCGGTAGCAGCCGGTGAGGTGGTCGTTCACCATGCCGACCGCCTGCATGAAGGCATAGACGATGGTGGGACCGACGAAGTTGAAACCCTCGGCCTTCAGCGCCTTCGAGATCCTGCGGGAAACCTCCGTTTCCGTCGGCACGTCGCGGCGGGTTTTCGCATCGGTCTGGACCGGCCGCCCGTCGACGAAATCCCACAGGAACCGCGAGAAGCCGCCGCGCTCCTGAATGACGAGCCAGGCACGGGCACCGGCGATCGTCGCCTCGATCTTGGCGCGGTTGCGCACGATGCCGGTGTCGAGCATCAGCGCCTCGACCTGCGCCTGATCGAAACGGGCGATCACCGCCGGTTCGAACCCGGCGAAGGCGCGGCGGAAGTTCTCGCGCTTTCGCAGGATCGTGATCCAGGAGAGGCCCGCCTGAAAGCCGTCGAGAATGAGCTTCTCGAACAGGGCGCGGTCGTCGAATTCCGGCACGCCCCATTCCGTGTCGTGATATTCGACGTAGAAGGGATCGGTGCCGGGCCACCAGCAGCGGGTCTTGTGGTCGGGATGAAGGATCAGTCCGTCGGTCATGAGACGTGTGTAGCGGGACTGCAGGGAAACGGGAAGGTACGGGCCTGGATGTCCGGCGCATAAATTCTCCCCTTCATCATGGCGTCCGACCGGGCTCTCAACTCCTTCGTCATCACCGGCCTTGTGCCGGTGATCCCGATTGTTCGGAGCGCAGCGCTTTTCCCATCGGGATGGCCGGGACAAGCCCGGCCATGACGTGCAGAGGCTTTCCACGGAAATCTGGTGAGTTCCTGGTTCCTTCTGCCGGCCAGACTTTAAGCACTGGTCAGAAGGACGACAGCGGCTTGCGGTAATAGACGACCCGCTCCGTTTCCTCGAAGCCCAGGGCCTTGTGCATGCTCTGCGAGGCGGCATTGTCGAGGAGGACGTCGGACGCGAATTCGCTGCAGCCGAGACGCCTCGCCCAATTCTCGACAGCCCTGCACAGCAGGCGTGAGAGCCCCCGGTTGCGGTGCTCCGGCTCCACATAGATCCCTTCGAGAAAGGCCACCGGGGACGTGCTGCAGCCGTTCACGTAGTCATGACGCAGCGCGGCTTCCGCGAAACCGGCTGCCGTGCCGTCGGGAAGGCGGACAAGGAAGGCGGCAGCCTTCTTCTGCTCCCAGAGCATGGCCTGCGCTTCGGAGCGATGCTCCTGCACCGGAGCCTCCGGCCAGAGGGCGTGGCGCAGGTCGGCCCATTCCTCCAGCGACTGGAGGGTGCAGGGCTCGATCCTCGGGCAATGTCCATCATTCACGGGGCAGGGCTCCCCGCGCGTCGACCAGATCGGCCATCCGGTGCGAGGCGTCGTCCTGAGAGAGACGCAGGCCTGCCGCCACACCGAGCCGGTCGGCCTCGGGGCGGTTCTGGCTCACCTTCCACTTGCCCTCGACCCGGGTGATCTCGATCTCGATGCCCACGATGCCCTTGAGCTGCGCGGCAACGAAGGGCGCGGGCGCATCGCTCACATTCCAGGGTTCCGGCCGCGGGGCTTCCTGCGTCTCCGTCATGGCGGCGATCTGCTGTCGCAGCCAGTCCGGATCGTCCCTGATCGTCAGGCGGCCGCGGGCCTGGACGATGGCGTAGTTCCAGGTCGGCACGACCTTGCCGTGCTCGCGCTTCGCCGCGTACCAGGACGGCGTGATGTAGGTCGCTGGCCCCTGGAAGACCACGAGAGCCTCCTGCGCGGGGTCGAAATTCCGCCATTGGGGATTGGCCCGGGAGAGATGGGCCTTGAGGGTTCCCAAGGCCGAGGCGCCGGCGTCCAGCACGAAGGGGATGGGGTTGGCCTCAAGTCCGGCACTGCCGAACGTCACCAGCAGCCCGAGCGGGTGGGCCTTGATGAGGGCGTGTTGAACCGCGAGGTCGTCCTCGCGAAAGTGCGGCGGCTGATACATGGCATTCCCGGTGTAACAGGGCGGGAATGCTAGCGAGTCACACGTGTTCGGACCAATCAAAAATCCCGATGCTCTGCATCACGTGAGGCGATGGCTTGTCAGGCTCCGGTTCGGAGCCCCCGCAGCTTTTCGGCCAGTTCCGTCCAGCGATAGGGCTTGCTGATGAAGGAGACGCCTGCGCCCAGGCCTTCGGAGGGCAGGGACGACATGGGATAGCCCGAGGCGAGCAGGATCTTGAGATTGGGCCGCATCTCGCGGGCTTTCCGGGACAGCTCGACCCCGTTCATGCCGTTGGGCATGATCACGTCGCTGAACAGGACATCGATGGAAGGATTGCCATCGAGGACCTCAACCGCCTCGTTGGCATCGGTCGCCGTCACGACGTCATACCCCAGGCTGTCGAAGATATCGCTTGCGACCTCCAGAACGGCAGGTTCGTCCTCGACGATCAGGACGGTCCCGGCGCTGTCCCGGACGGGGCGCTCCGTCTCGCCGTCCTCCTCGGCCGCCTCGTCTCCGGTTTCCTGGGCTGGCAGCAGCATCGTCACCTTGGTGCCTTGGCCCGGGGTGCTGTCGATCTTGATGTGCCCGCCCGACTGGGTGACGAAACCATAGACCTGGCTCAAGCCCAGGCCCGTTCCCTTGCCGAGTTCCTTGGTGGTGAAGAAGGGCTCGAAGACCCGGCTCACCGTCTCCGGCGCCATGCCGGTGCCTGTATCCTGCACCGTGATCGAGACATACTGGCCCGGCTGCAGGTTGGCGGCGGCGGAGTCCTTCTCGTTCAGAATCACGTTTCCCGTCATGATTTTGAGGGAGCCGCCATTCGGCATCGCGTCGCGCGCATTGACGATCAGATTGAGCAGGGCCGATTCGAATTGCGGTGCGTCGACGGACACCCACCGGATTCGCGGCGAAAGCGAAAGCTGCAGCCTGATCATCTCGCCGCAGGCCCGGCGCAGAACCGACTCGAAGCCTTCGATGAGCGTGTTCGGGCTATGTGTATCGGGCTGCAGGGGCTGACGGCGCGAGAAGGCGAGGAGCTGCTGCGTCAGCTTCGCGCCGCGTTCGGCCGCGCGCTGCGCGCTCTCGATCAGCTTGACGTCGCGGGGTTCGCGCACATTGCGCGTCAAAAGATCCAGGTTGTTGACGATGATCGTCAGCAGGTTGTTGAAATCGTGCGCGACACCGCCGGTAAGCTGTCCCACCGCTTCCATCTTCTGCGCTTGAAAAAGAGCCGCCTGTGCCTCTTCGAGCGCCTCCTGGGTCTTTCGGCGTTCGGTGATGTCGCGGGTGATCTTGGCGAAGCCGATCAGCTCGCCCATGTCGTTGCGAATCGGATCGATGACGACGCTGGCCCAGAACCGTGAGCCGTCCTTGCGCAGGCGCCAGCCTTCGGCCTCGAACTTGCCTTCGCGCGCTGCCGTGTCGAGGGCGCGCCGCGGCAGGTTCGTCGCAAGATCCTCTTCGGTGTAGAACTGCGAGAAGTGGTGTCCGATGATCTCGCTTTCGGCATAGCCCTTGATGCGCTGGGCGCCGGCATTCCAGTTCGTCACATGGCCTTGCGGATCGAGCATGTAAATGGCGTAATCCGTGACGCCCTGCACCAGCAGGCGAAAGCGCTCCTCGCTCTCCTTCAAGGCCTGCTGAGTCTTCTTTCTCTCGGTGAGATCTCGAGTGATCTTGGCATAGCCGAGCAAGTTGCCCTGACGGTCGCGGATCGGATCGATGACCACATGCGCCCAGAAGCGCGTGCCGTCCTTGCGGACCCGCCAGCCTTCGGCCTCGAACTTGCCTTCGCGCGCTGCCGTGTCGAGGGCGCGCTGCGGCAGGTTCGTCGCAAGATCCTCTTCGGTGTAGAAGCGGGAGAAATGTTCGCCGAGGATTTCGCTTTCCACATATCCCTTGAAGCGCTGGGCTCCTGCGTTCCAGCTGACGATCACGCCGGTCGGGTCGAGCATGTAGATGGCATAATCGGTGACCGCATCGACGAGGAGCTGGAAGCGTCCCTCCTGCGATGGTGTCGTTTCCCTTGGCACTACATTCATCCAGAAATTCCCCAGCCGGACCGTCTGTGCGTTTCTTCGGCATATAATCCGGCCCAGTGGATTATAACCCCGACCGGGTTCCGATGGTTCCTCAAGCCCGACTAGAACTTAAGACGGAGGCCCCGTCTCCCCGGGAAACGGAAAACCGATCCAGGAGGGCTTCTCGAGCGTCACCGGGATGCCTCCGGCCCGGATCGTCTCGCCGGCCTTGAGCGCATCGGCCGCCCGGTCGAGGCGGATCATCAGGAGCCCTCTGCCTTCGGCGCCGGTTCCGGTCTGGCCCAGGGCCTTTGCCCCGGCGGTGACCTCGACACCGACATCCGCCGCGAAGCCGCCTTCGTAAACGGCCGGCACGATGCGGGTGCGGGCCGTGCCTCGATGCTGCATGCGCGACACGACCTCCTGGCCGACATAGCAGCCCTTGTCGAAATCGACCCCGTTGAGCTGGTCCATCAGGGCCTCGTGGGGGAAGGCGTCGCCGAACAGGAAATCGCGGCCGCCCTCCGGCACGCCGAGCGCGATCCGATGAGCGTGGTACGCCTCGGCCGGATCCCCGCCGAATTCCGCAGCGTCCTGGGCCGCCACGAGGGCGCGCCAGCCGAGTGCGGGCAGGCGCGGGTCCTCGACCACGAGGCCCGCTTCGTCATCCGGTCTCTGCCCGTCCCAGCCGGCCACGACGGCGAGGGATTCGGACAGGTCCTCGACCGTCACCTTCGCCCGCAGCTTGTAGAAGCCGAGCCGCTTGGCGAGGTCGGGGGCGAAGACCTTGAGAACGTCGAGATAATAGGCTCCGCCGATCTCCTGCGGAGCCTGGAAGACGATGAAGTCGAACAGGATCTTGCCCTGTGGGGTCAGGAGAGCGCCGAGGCGCGCGGTGTGCGCAGACACACGATCCAGATCGCAGGTGATGAGGTTGTCGAGAAAAGTCTTGGCGTCCTCGCCCGAAACCCTTACCACCCCCCGGTCGGCCAGATGGACTGACGGCATGTGCCCGCTCTCCTTATCCTGATACGAGCGTGACATATGCCCGATCCGCAGCGGCCTCAAGGGATAGGATTGCCATGCCCCAGACCTTCGACCTGATCCTCAAAGGCGGCATCGTCGTGAACCACGACGGGCGCGTGGAGCGCGACATCGGCGTGCGTGGCGGCCGGATCGCCGCCATCGGCGATCTGTCTCAGGCCTTCGCCGGGCGGGAGATCGAGTGCCGGGGCCTTCACATCCTGCCGGGCGTCATCGACACCCAGGTGCATTTCCGCGAGCCCGGCCTCGACCACAAGGAGGATCTCGAATCGGGCTCCCGCGCGGCCGTCATGGGCGGCGTCACGGCCGTGTTCGAGATGCCCAACACCGACCCTCAGACCACGACGCCCGAGGCGCTCGCCGACAAGGTGCGGCGCGGCCATCACCGCATGCATTGCGACTTCGCCTTCTGGGTCGGCGGCACCCATGAGAATGCGAACGACGTGCCGGAACTGGAGCGTCTGCCGGGTGCTGCCGGCATCAAGGTGTTCATGGGCTCGTCCACCGGATCGCTCCTCGTGGAGGATGACGAGGGCATCGCCGATATCCTGCGCCGCACCCGCCGCCGCGCCGCCTTCCATTCCGAGGACGAGGCGATGCTGCGCGAGCGGAAGAATCTGCGCGTCGAGGGCGATCCGCGCTCGCATCCGGTCTGGCGCTCGCCCGAAGTGGCGCTCGCCTGCACGCAGCGCCTCGTGCGCATTGCCCGTGACACCAGCGCGCGCATTCACGTGCTTCACATCACCACCGCTGAGGAGATGGCGTTGCTGAAGGAGCACAAGGATCTCGTGTCGGTGGAGGTCACGCCGCATCACCTGACGCTGGCAGGACCCGAGGATTACGAGCGCCTCGGCACCTACATCCAGATGAACCCGCCCGTGCGCGACGAACTGCATCGCGCGGCGCTCTGGCAGGGCCTCGACGAGGGCGTCGCCGACATTCTCGGCTCCGACCACGCGCCGCATACGCGCCAGGAGAAGGACAAGACCTATCCCAACACGCCCTCCGGCATGACCGGCGTGCAGACCCTCGTGCCCGTGATGCTCGACCATGTGAATGCGAGCAGGCTGACGCTCGAGCGCTTCGTCGATCTCACGAGCGCTGGACCCAAGCGCCTCTTCGGCATCGCCAACAAGGGCCGCATCGCGGTCGGCTACGACGCGGATTTCACCGTGGTCGATCTGAAGCGCACCGAGACCATCACCAACGACTGGATCGCCTCGAAATCTCAGTGGACGCCCTACGACGGCAAAAAGGTGACCGGCTGGCCCATCGGCACGATCGTGCGCGGCAACGTGGTGATGTGGGACGGTTCGCTCGAGGCTTCGTCACAGGGCGAGGTGGTGCGGTTCGAAGAGACGCTTCGTCCGTGAAGAGGCGAGCCGCCTGATCCCCATTCGGCGCCGAGTCATGAAGCAACATGAACGACCCCGGCGTTCTTCCCAGGCGGTTCGTTACGGCGCGCCAGTGGATCAGATACCTTACGCAAATGCATAAGCCTGTTTATGGAGCACAATCCAGGAATAGGGGATCGGTCTTGATGCTATCTCTTACACGTCATCCCAGAGATTGATCCGAAAGGCTGTCTCGTAGCCGGCTCGATCTAAACGGTACCAGCCGCCACCGACTTTGGCGTCGACTTCGGATAATATCATTCCCTTATCGTGGAACTGAACTTTCCCATTGCCGTCGTGATTGAAGTACAGCGCTCCGGTGTCCTTATCGCGGACTTCGAAGACGCCCCAGCTCCACGTGCCGTCTTCGTATTTAACGAAGATGTCCCCTGTGACATCGGTGTTTTCGCCGATCGCAGAGACCGCAGCCTTCAATGTCTTCTCGAAGGTCTGGATTTCCCGCAATTCGGCGGGATGCATCTCGGCGGCCCTTCCGGGTCGAATGTTGGCCGACCCGCTGGCATCGTAGGACCAGTAATTGAGGATGCCCTTGTTTTCGAGCCTCATGATCTCGCCAAGGTGATGGGCAGCCTGGCTATTCCAGTTGTGGGTGCCGGCCACTGTCGCCAGTTTAGCCATTTCGGCCTCATGCTGAGCCTGGGCTCTGGCAGCGCTTTCCCGCATGTACGATGGCATGTCCTCGATGCTGTCATACGCCTCGACGCCCCAACTCGATCCGGTGGCGTAGGCCTTTTGCCTTGCGGCGTCGCGCAAAGCCTCATCGCGTCACGAGCCGTTCTGCTCGCTCATGCTCAACATTGCGCCGCCGATGGTGGCGGAGGCCTGCTTGAGAGAGTTGCCGGCTTGGCCTGAGATCCCGTTGGCGGTCTTGACGAAGTTGTCGGAGGCCGCGGTGGTCTTGGTGGTAGTGGCCTGGTCCGAGGTGAAGGTCGTCAAGACTTGAAGACCCTGCTTCAGAGTGGGATTGACGTGCATGGTGCCGGTCCTGGAAGGCTGCTGCCCGCGTCATGCCGGGGAGAGGACATGGCCGCATCATGCGCCACCGATAGGATTCGGCCGCTAGAATAGGCCTAAAAGGTTACCACAATTCAAACAGCTCCTTCGAGCCGCCGATATGTGCTGATCGCAAAGCCTCCTTTGTGGAAGCCCCGCCAACCTCAATGCTTCAGCGACATCGCCATCGAGAACGCACCCGTGCGGATCTTGTCCGGCAGGGTGGCCGCATATTCCGCAACGGCATCTTCGCCATAGGTGGCGACGAGTTCGGTGAAGGCCGCGAAAAGGGCCGCCTGGGCCATGCAATCGCCGTCGAGCCCATCGAGCTCGGCCTCGGCGAAGGCCTCGGTCACATAGCTCAGGGCCGCCTGCTTGAGGGCGCTGAGTTCGGGCAGCTCGTCGAGAGGGACGTCGTTTTCGTTCATGATCCATGCCCCTTTGAGGGGCGGCGCGCGAGTTCGGTTGAATCATTCTTAGACTTCGCGCCGACCCACCGCCAGCATCACCTTGCAAGGAGGTTAACGCGAGAGGGGTGGGATCGAAAAATGTGGATAAGAGGCGCCAGTGCAACACCGACGGCAGCCTGCGGATCAGAGACGGCCGTATGATGCACCGACGGCTCAGTGTCCGCTGAACACGAGCGTCCGATCGTCACCCGCCGTAGCGCCCGGTGATGTTGCGGGCGAGCTGCTCCCCTTCCGCCAGGAACCGCACGGAAGCCTCCTGGGCGGACGGAGTGCAGATCCGGTAGGTGAGGGCATAGGCCCGATAGCCCTTGTTGTAGGCGCCGGCGAGACGCTCGCGGCGCCCGGGCGTCGTCCCTTCCGCGTCGAGCAGGACCTGCATGCGCCGGCCCCATTCGGTGCTGTCGGGGGCGCTGCAGAGGGGGCGCAGCATGGCGAGAGATCCCATGATTTCGGCGAGCCGCAGCAACTCCTTTTCGTACGGCGCCGGCGGTGGCTCGACTGCCGGAGCCGGTTCCGCCTGCTGCTGCGGCGGCTGCTGCTGCTGAGCAGCCGGTTTCTGCTGCTGTTGCTGAGGGCGCCGCTGCTGGGGTGACTGCTGCTGCGGTCGGTACTGCGGCTGAGGGCGATACTGCTGCTGCGGAACCGGTTGGCCGGGCTGCGGCCTCGGGGGCACGCCGAACAACCGCTCGAAGAAGCTCTGAGCCGCCGCGGGCTCTGGCACGGCCAGCAAAAGGGCGGGAAGGACGAGGAGCAGGCGCGCACGCGTCATGACCCTAGGTCCTGATGCGCGAGCCGGAAGGCCTGTTCCAGAATCCCGGTGAGCCCTGCCGTCATCGGCAGATCGGTGATGTCCCGTTCCGTGACCCAACGGATTTCCTTTGCTTCCGGACCTGTCTGGGGTTCGCCCGAAACCCAGCGGGCGGCGTGGGCGGCGATGACGACGTGATGCTTTATATGGCCTTTCTCGTCCCTTTCAATGAATTCCACCGGGGCGATGAGGCCGATAAGCTTGGCCTCAACCCCGACCTCCTCGCGAAGTTCCCGAAGAGCGGCCTCGCCCAGGGTTTCGCCGGTCTCGACCATGCCGCCGGGCAGCGAGAACAGACCCTCGCTCGGCGGCTTGCCCCGGGCGGCGAGCAGGATGTGCCCGTCCCGCAGCACGGCGACAGAGGCTGCGAGGATCGGACGGGAGGGATAGAGGCGGTCGCTGGTCATCAGGAAGACTTCCGGGCAGATGGGTCGTCCGCCGCCACATAGCGGGCCCGCGGCCGGATGAGGGCCGCCTGGCTGCGCTGCTCGATGGCATGGGCGAGCCATCCCGCCGTGCGTCCGACGGCAAAGACCGTAAACGCAGCCCCCACGGGCAGTCCATAGGCCCGCTCCATCATCACGAGAGCCACATCGACGCTGGGAGAGCCGCCGGAGGCGGTTGCGATCGTCTTCAGGGTCGTGGCGTCCGAGGCGAGCAGCGGCACATTCTCCAGAAGAGCCTCGGCCCGCGGATCGCCGTCCGGATAGAGGCGATGCCGAAAGCCGGGATGTGGCGCCGCCCTGGGATCGTCCAGAAAGGCTCTGACCCGCTCCGTCATTCCCCCATGGTAGGGGCCACTCAGAGCCACGAGGCCCGCAATCGTCGCATAACGCAGGGATGCGCCGGTCGAGGCCGTGACCCGCACCGCGAAGGACGATGAGCTGAGTTCATGGTCGGCACAGAGGACAAGGGCGCGGCGGATCGCGTCCGTCGCCTGCGAAGAAGCCTTCCAGGTCCGGGCCAGGTGCTCATGCAGCGGCACGGTACCCGGATCGTCCCCGCCGGCAGCGGCGGCCATCAGGCGAAGGATCGCCGCCACCTCGGCCGCCCGGGTTTCCTTGAGCGCCGGCTCCGACAGGAGCCGGACCGCCTGTGCCACGAAGGCATGAGGGCCGAGGACCGGGCCGGGCAGGGGCCCCGGGATCCGGGACGGGCGGAGGAAGGCTTCCTCATCCAGGCCGCCGATCAGCAGGCGAGCGGCGTCCTCGAGGCTGGCGTTGCGGGCCAGGGCGACGGCATCCTGACCGCGATAGAACAGGCGCCCATCCTTGATCTGGGTGATGCTGGTTTCCAGCACGGGCAGCCCCCAGTCGAGCGCGGTGGCGGCCGCGACGGCGGGGCGGCGGAAGCGGGCCTTGCGCTCCACCAGCGTCTCTACGTCCTTCACGGCATAGAGCCGCTGGCGCGGATCGTGCGGCGAGGAAAAGGAGCGGATGAGGCCGCGGCTCACATAGGCATAGAGGCTCGCGCGGCTGATGCCGAGGCGGGACGAGGCTTCTTCGGCCGATGCGAGATCGAGGGATGCGGTGCTCATATGTTGATATGTTGATTCAAGATTGACGGTCCGGCAAGTCCGGCATGAAGCTCTCCCGCAAAGAAGGAGAGAGCGCATGACCATTGGACTTGACGACGTCGTGGCGGCCGAGACCGCCCTCAGCCATGTGGATGGCGAGGCCGGGCGCCTGATCATTGGCGGACACGATCTCGAGGAACTCGCCGGCCGCGTCGCCTTCGAGGATGTCGTGGCAATGCTCTGGAGCGGCCTTGTTCCGGAGGGGATCGCTGATCCCCAGGCGCTTCTCGGCAATGCCCGGGTGAGGGTCTATGGGCACCTTGCGCCGCTAGCGGTTCGGTTGGCCGGCCTCACGCCCGTCGAGGGCATGCGGCTGCTCCTGTCGAGCCTGCCCGATGCGGAGGACGACCATCCCGCTCTGGCCGTCGGGGCCGCCGGCGTCGCGGCCGCCGTGGCGGTGCGGGGCGCGCAGGGTCTAGGACCCGTGGAGCCCGATGCCGGCGCAGGTCATGCAGCCGACATTCTGCGCATGATGCGCAACGGGCCCGTTGCTGCGGACGAGGTGCAGGGTCTCGACACCTATCTCGTGACGGTGATCGACCATGGGCTCAACGCCTCGACGTTCACGGCGCGCGTGGTCGCCTCGACGCAGGCCGGCATCCTGTCCTCCGTCGTGGCGGGGCTCTGCGCCCTGAAGGGACCGCTGCACGGCGGCGCGCCGGGCCCCGTGCTCGACATGTTGGACGCGATCGGCCGTGTCGAGAATGCGGAGATCTGGCTCGATGATGCCATCGCACGGGGCGAGCGCCTCATGGGTTTCGGTCACCGCATCTACCGGGTGCGCGATCCGCGGGCGGATGTGCTCAAGGCGGCCGTCGGACGGCTGAAAGGGAAGGACAACCGCATCGCCTTCGCGGAGGCCGTCGAGGCCGCGGCCCTGAAAGTGCTGGAGCGCCGCAAGCCCGGACGGCGGCTCGACACCAATGTGGAGTTCTATACCGCCGTTCTGCTCGACGCCCTCGGTGTTCCCCGGGAGGGTTTCACGCCGCTGTTCGCTGCAGGGCGCACGGCGGGCTGGGTGGCCCATGCCATCGAGCAGAGTCGCACCGGCCGCATCATCCGGCCTCAGTCGCGCTATGTGGGAGCGTGGCCCGCTCAGGCGGCCTGACGGTGTCCTACTCGGCCGTCTCGTCCGGCCGCCGCGCCAGACAGGGATCGAGGACGATGTAGTCGGGATTGGGCCGGCTGTAGCCGCCGGTGACCGTCACCACCTCGCCGACCTTCATGTCGTTGGTCTGGTAGGTCACGCAGAGCACCTTCGGGTCCGGCGCGGTGCCGCACACGCCGAGATAGGCCAGCGTGCCGTCGAAATGCACGAGGGCGAGGGGGCCGGTCACGCTGAAATCAATCCGGGTCGCGCCGGTTTCGCGATCCTTGGTCAGCTCCCGCACCTCATGGCACTGCGCCCTGTAGGAGGGCGTCATGTCCGGGTCGGCGAACGGGTTCTTCCCGGGCTGTTCCTGGCCGCGCGCGTCCGGCATCGAGCCGATGACCAGCACGGCCGTGAACGCGAGCATGAGGCTTCGTGCCGGGTGCCGGAGCGGCATCATCCACCGCCTAGACGTGCTGGCCGCCGTTGATGTGGAGCTCCGCGCCGGTGACGTAGGAACTCGCATCCGTGCAGAGGAAGTAGATGGCCTTGGCGACCTCGTCCGGAGTGCCGAGGCGGCGCATCGGCAATTGCTCGACGATCTTCTCCGTCCCTGGCGAGAGGATCGCCGTGTCGATCTCTCCCGGCGAGATGGCGTTCACGCGCACGCCCAGCGGCCCGAAATCGCCGGCCATCTCGCGGGTGAGGGCTGCGAGCGCCGCCTTGGAGGTGGCATAGGCCGCGCCCGCGAAGGGGTGGACGCGGGAGCCCGCGATGGAGGTCACGTTGACCACCGAGCCCTTGGCCTTCGTGAGTTCGTCCTGCAGGCCGCGGGCCAGCATGATCGAGGCGAAGAAATTGACCTGGAAGACCCGCAGCCAGTCCTCGTAGCTGGTGTCGAGGGTTCCCAGCCGTGAGCCGCCCGAACCTTTGGGGGAGATCCCCGCATTGTTCACGAGCGCGTGCAGGCAGCCGCCCTCGGCGGCGAGCCGCTCCTTGACCTCTTCGATGGCGCGGCGGGTGTCCTGGGCATCCGCAAGATCGACCTGGAGGTGATCCTCCGGTCCCATCTCCCACGGGCAGTTTTCCGGAAAACCGTGCCGCGAGCAGGTGATGACCCGCCACCCGGCCGCCGAGAAACGCTTGACGGTGGCATGCCCGATTCCCCGGCTGGCGCCGGTGAGCAGCATGATGCGGCGGGAATTGCTGGCGGAGGACGACATCTGGGTTTCTCAGGTGAGAGGGCGCAGACCTTTAGAGCATCGGACCCGAAAGTGGAATGCACTTTCGGGTCCGATGCCGGGGAATGCATGTCAGGGATACAACCGCACCTTCCGCCAGCCTTCGCCCTCGCGGGTGAAGGCGACCCGGTCGTGGAGGCGGAACGGCTTGTCCTGCCAGAACTCGATGGACACTGGCGCGATGCGGAAACCCGTCCAGTGGGGCGGGCGCGGCACCTCGCCGATGGCGTATTTCGCGGTGTGCACGGCCACCGCCTTCTCCAGGGCGAAGCGGCTTTCCAGCGGGCGCGACTGCTGGCTCGCCCAGGCGCCGATGCGGCTGTCGCGGGGGCGGCTCTGGAAATAGGCGTCGGCTTCCGCGTCGCTGACGATGGTCACCGGGCCCCGGGCGCGGACCTGCCGGCGCAGGCTCTTCCAGTGCAGGACGAGCGCGGCCTTCCTCTGGCCCAGAAGCTCCTGGCCCTTGTTGGATTCCGTGTTGGTGTAGAACACGAAGCCGTTCTCGTCGAAGCCCTTGAGCAGCACCATGCGGACATTGGGCAGCCCGGTCTCGTCGACGGTCGCCAGCGCCATGGCGTTGGGATCGTTGGGCTCGGAGGCCTCGGCTTCCGTCATCCAGGCCTTGAAGAGCGCGAAGGGCTCCTGCGATTCCGTGAAGTCACCGGTTGTTAACGGGTTCAATGTCTTATCTCGTTCTGTGACTTTTGGTTCTGGGGGATCCGACGCGTGACGTGGATCAATGCGCGCCGTTATAGATCAGATGCTGTCCGGAGCGAAGCCATGAAGCTGTTGGCGGTCGGGCTGATTGCCCTGTCCACGGGCGCATGCAGCTTCTCCTTCGGTCTCTCCGCCTTGGACGATGACGAACCCAAGTCGACCGGCGCCATCGGCACCAAGGCGGTCACCCCCCTGTCGGCCGATCTCGACGACGAGGACTGGCGCCGGGCCAAGGCGGCGCTCGCAGTGGCCCTCGATCCTCAGGGTCCCGGCACCCAGGTGTCGTGGGACAATCCCGCCACGACCATGAAGGGCACCTTCACGCCGGTGGGGGCGCCTTTCGTGAAGAACGACGAAATCTGCCGCAGCTTCTCGGCCCAACTGAGCGGCCCTTCCACGGCCTCCCTGCACGGAACGGCGTGCCGGCCTTCTGGGGGCGAATGGGCGATCAAGGACGTCAAGCCACAGAAGGGCCAAGCCAAAGTCTAACTCTTGCAATGTCCAGCTTTAGCCGGTTGCGGCGTTGCAAACGGGCAACACTTCGCCCATATGACCGTCAAACCCGTTGAGCTCTGGCGCATCGTGCGGAAAAGTGGACCCGGTTTTCGCTGACGCGGCCCTCTGGGTCCGCTCCGAACGGTGCGCCAGAGCTCAGAAGATGAGCATCGGATGGATCCCAAAAGTGCATGTCCACTTTTGGGTCCGATGCTCTAGAGGCTCCCATTCCGACGGTTCATGGATCCCACGATGCGAAACCCTTACGACGTTCTAGGCGTATCCCGCTCCGCGAGCGAAGCGGAGATCAAGAAGGCGTTCCGCAAGCTCGCCAAGACCTATCACCCGGACAGCAACAAGGACGATCCCAAGGCGAAGGACAAATTCGCCGAGGCGAACTCCGCCTATGAGATCCTGGGCGATGCGGGCAAGCGTGCCCAGTTCGACCGGGGCGAGATCGATGCGGAAGGCAAGCCGCGCTTCCAGGGCTTCGAAGGCTTCGGCGGCGGGCGGGGCGGTGCGCGGCCCGAGGACTTTTCCGGGTTCAGCGGATTCGGCGGCTCCCGCCGCTCGAGCCGGAGCGGCTTCGGGGCCGATCTCGGGGACGACATCTTCTCCCAGTTCTTCGCCGACGCCTTCCGCCAGGGTGGCGAGAGCCCGCGGCAGAGCCGCTCTCGCTCCCAGAAGGGCGAGGACGTATCCGCGACCCTGACCGTGACACTGGAAGAGGTGGCGCAGGAGGCCAAGAAGCGCATCAGGCTCTCCACCGGCCGCGACGTGGACGTGGTGATCCCCAAGGGCGTGAGCGACGGCCAGGTGATCCGCCTGCGGGGGCTGGGCCAGGGAGCTCCCGGGATCGATCCCGGCGACGCGCTGCTCACCATCAATTTCGCCCGCCATGAGCGCTTCACGCCCGATGGATCCGATCTGCGCCTGCGGCTGCCAGTCGAGATCGAGGAGGCGATCCTCGGCGGCTCGATCCGCGTCCCGACCCTGACCGGCACGGTGGAGATGGCGATCCCGCCCATGACCAATTCCGGCCGCACCTTCCGCCTGCGCGGCAAGGGCCTGCCCACCAAGACCGGGCACGGCGACCTCTTCGTGACCACGGAGATCAGGCTGCCCGAGGTCGTGGACGAGGAGCTGATCGACTATGCCCGCAAGCGGCGCTCGGCCAAGGCGAAGTAGGATAGATAATGTCCTCCGCACATCATGGCCGGGCCTGTCCCGGCCATCCCGATCCTGTGGAACGCAGCGCCTTTCCCATCGGGATCACCGGCACAAGGCCGGTGATGACGTGGCGGGGATTGTCGCTCCAGGCGGCCGGATCGGATAAACGACTGCCAAGAGGGCTTCCCCGGGGTCGCCGGGTCGGCTAAAGAGGCCGTTCTTTATTGACCTGTCCAGCGACGATCTAGGTGAATCATGGCGGAGACGAAGGCCACCGGCATCCTGGCCGGTAAGCGTGGCTTGGTGATGGGCGTGGCGAACAACCGTTCGATCGCCTGGGGCATTGCGCAGGCTGCTCGCCAGCACGGAGCGGAACTCGCCTTCACCTATCAGGGCGATGCCCTGAAGAAGCGCGTCGAGCCCCTGGCGAAGGAACTCGACGCCGCGGTCGTCGGCCATTGCGACGTGACGGACGGCGCCACCATCGATGCGGTGTTCGAGGAAGTGAAGAGCCTCTGGGGCTCGATCGACTTCGTGATCCACTGCATCGCGTTCTCGGACAAGGACGAACTCACCGGCCGCTATGTGGAGACCTCCGAGGGCAACTTCACCAAGTCGCTCCTGATTTCCTGCTATTCCTTCACGGCCATCGCCCAGCGGGCCGAGAAGCTGATGAACGACGGCGGCTCGCTGCTGACGCTGACCTATTACGGCGCCGAGAAGTGGATGCCGCACTACAACGTCATGGGCGTGGCCAAGGCGGCGCTCGAGGCTTCGGTGCGCTATCTGGCGGCCGATCTCGGGCCGAAGAACATCCGCGTCAACGCCATCTCGGCCGGCCCGATCAAGACGCTCGCCGCCTCCGGCATCGGCGACTTCCGGTACATCCTGAAGTGGAACGAATACAACTCGCCGCTCCGCCGCACGGTCACCATCGAGGAGGTCGGCGAGACGGCCGCCTATCTCGTGTCGGACATGTCCCGCGGCATGACCGGCGAGATCCTGCACGTGGATGCCGGCTACCACGTGGTCGGCATGAAGAACCCGGACGCGCCGGATCTCTCCCTCGATAAAGAGTAACGTCAGCGTATCCCGTCACCTAAGCGTATCGGATTTGAAGCCGTGACCCCGTCCCGCCCCAAGATCTACTTCATTCGCCATGGCGAGACGGACTGGAATCTGGAGGGACGGCTCCAGGGCCAGAAGGACATCCCGCTCAACGATGTCGGCCGCGTCCAGGCCGAAGAGGCGGCGCGCAAGCTCCAGGGTCTCGTGCCGCATGTCGAAGACCTCGCCTATGTGGCGAGCCCCATGATCCGCACCCGCGAGACCATGGAGATCCTGCGCAAGACCCTGGGTCTGCATCCCGAGAGCTACAGGCTCGACGAGCGCCTGGTCGAACTGACCTTCGGCGTCTGGGAGGGCATGACCTGGAAGGAGGTCCGCAAGGCCGAGCCGGCGCTGGCGGCGCTTCGCGAGCAGGACAAGTGGCATTACGCTCCGCCCGGCGGCGGCGAGAGCTACGCCATGCTGGTCGACCGCATCCGCCCGATTCTGGACGATCTCACCCGCGATACGGTGATCGTCGCCCATGGCGGTGTCGCCCGGGCCTTCCTGTCGATCTGCTGCGGTGTCTCGTCCCGTCAGGCCGCCAGCATGGATATCTGGCAGGGCAGGGTGCTCGTCATCGAGGGACGCAATTACCGCTGGGCGTGACGGGCAGGCACCGAGACAACTTATCCCGGGCCTCCCGCGTTGACGGGGTATGCAATACATCTGCGATGCCCCGGGGGCGAAGACGTGGTTCCGGATCGAGACCGAGGGCGAGGCGGCTCTTGAATCGGACACGATGGGCCACGCGGTCGAGAAGCACTTCCGCCACGCCTGGGAGGCGGCTGCCAATGGCTACCAGGCGACCTCCAGCCCCTTCATCGAGCGGGACATCGGTCTCAGGGCGCATGTGCAGCGTTCCATGCCCCTGTTCCTGACCCTGCGGGACGAGGAGGGGAAGGCGCTCGTCACGGCGATGCTGCCGCCGGGCGGCGAGGACGATCCGGGTTTCAGAAGCATCGTCGTCGGCCCCGAGAACCACGATCCCTATCCGGAGCATGGCGACGCCATTCTGGGACTGGCCAGGCATTTCGGCCTCACCCTCGACCGCGCCCGTTGCTATCCCTATCGGTGAGCGCGAGACCGTCCTCCCTCCGCCTTGGAGGGATGACTGGTCCGGGACGCCGAGGCACCCGCGGACCGTTTATGCATCCCGGCGGATATCGGCCGGGGCGCGGATCCGCTGAGACGCGCTGTGCGATGCATGCCCGACCCGTGCGGGGGCTTTCGCGCTCTCCGGTCCGGAAATACTGTCCTTGGTCATACTGTCCTTAGTCCCGCACCGGCCTTGGTCCCACGCTCCCTCGTCATGGCCGGGCTTGACCCGGCCATCCCGATTCGTGAGGCGCGGCGCTTCTCCACGTCGGGATACCGCCTATTGTTGAGCTTCGCCTGAGAATATGCTCTTAATTGATACTCAATTACATTTTTGGAGGGCCGCCATGTATCGCATCATTGCCGTCGCAGCAGGGTTGGCCCTGCTGACGGGCGCAGCATCCGCCGAGACCATCGAGCGAACCGTCAAGGCGAACACCGTCTCCGCGATCGGCGGCTTCCTCGGTTACGAGGTGGACACCTGTTATCCCTCGAACATTCCCGACGTGAAGGTTCGTCAGGCACCGACCAACGGAACCTTTCAGATCCGCCCGCACGAACAGGCGCTGGGGAAGGACACGCGCTGCCCCGGCACGAAGGTCCGGGGGCTCGCCTACGTCTATACGCCCAAGAAGGGTTTCAAAGGGATGGACGAAGTCGTTCTCGACATTCCATGGAGCTGGAACGAGGTCAGTCCCCAGGCGATCATGACCCATACCTACCGGATCCGCGTGGAATGACGCGGCTCAAGCCGCAGCAGGAGTTCACCTGCCGGTCGAAGAGCAGGTTGCATCGCGCGTGACACCCGGGCGCTTTGGTTTTAAGACGCCCTGAACATCGAAGAAGCGCCATGTCCCACAACACCTTCGGCCACCTGTTCCGCGTCACCACCTTCGGCGAGAGCCACGGACCTGCCCTGGGCTGCGTGGTCGACGGCTGTCCGCCCATGATCCCGCTCGAGGCCGCCGAGATCCAGGCGGAGCTCGACCGGCGCCGGCCGGGCCAGTCGCGCTTCACCACCCAGCGCCAGGAGCCGGACCAGGTGAAGATCCTCTCCGGCGTGTTCACCGACGAGCGCACGGGACGGCAGGTGACGACCGGAACGCCGATCGCGCTCCTGATCGAGAACGTCGATCAGCGCTCCAAGGATTACTCCGAAATCAAGGAGACCTACCGCCCGGGGCACGCGGATTTCACCTACGACGTGAAATACGGCATCCGCGACTATCGCGGCGGCGGCCGCTCCTCGGCCCGCGAGACCGCGGCGCGCGTGGCGGCCGGCGCCATCGCCCGCAAGGTGCTTCCCGGAATCACCATCCGCGGGGCTCTCGTGCAGATGGGGCCGCACGCCATCGACCGCGGCAACTGGGACTGGGACGAGGTGGCGCGCAATCCGTTCTTCTGCCCGGACGCGAAGGCGGCCCAGTTCTACGAGGAGTATCTCGACGGCCTGCGCAAGGACGGCTCCTCCATCGGGGCGGTCCTCGAGATCGTGGCCGAGGGTGTGCCGGCGGGTCTCGGCGCGCCGATCTACGGCAAGCTCGATTCCGACCTCGCCTCGGCGCTCATGTCGATCAACGCGGTCAAGGGCGTGGAGATCGGGGACGGCTTCGCGGCGGCCGCCCTGCGCGGCGAGGAGAATGCGGACGAGATGCGCCCCGGCAACCAGGGCGCGCCCACCTTCCTGTCGAACCATGCCGGCGGCGTGCTCGGCGGCATCTCCACGGGCCAGCCGGTGGTGTGCCGCTTTGCCGTGAAGCCGACCTCGTCGATCCTCACGCCGAGGGCCAGCGTCACCCGCGCCGGCACCGAGGCGGAGGTCCGGACCAAGGGCCGGCACGACCCCTGCGTCGGCATCCGGGCGGTGCCGGTAGGAGAGGCGATGGTCGCCTGCGTCGTGGCGGACCACCTTCTGCGCCACCGGGGGCAGGTCGGCGAGAGACCGTCCTGGCCATTCGACGCTTGAGATCACCCAGGCGTCATCAGCCTCATCTGCAGGTTGAAGGAAGAGGAAAGAGCGTGGGCACAACCTGAACGTCATGGCCGGCCTTGTGCCGGCCATTCCGATGCTGAGAGGTGCTGTACCTTTCCGATCGGGATCACCGGGACAAGCCCGGTGATGACGTGGAGGAGGTGACGACGTGGAGGGAGAAGTGAAAGGCTGCGGCTCGTCCGGCGTCGTCCATCATCCGCCCGCAGACGTCATCACACCCTCACACGTCATGGCCGGGCTTGACCCGGCCATCCCGATCCGTGAGGCGCGGCGCTTCTCCACATCGGGAGCACCGGCACAAGGCCGGTGATCTCGACGGAACTGGACCCGGCGCCCTCGGCCCTCCAGCGAATTTGCAAAGGCCGAATTGCAGATTTTAGTTTTACTAAAATCTCTTCATCCGCTAAGCCACCGGCATGAAACTGGCTGAATGGTTGTCGCGCAATGGTGTGTCACGCGTCGCGTTCGCGCGGCGGATCGGCGTCACCCCTGGCGCCGTCACCCAGCTGTGCAATTACGATCAGGCTTGGCTCTCCCGGGACACCGCCGAATTGATCGCCCGTGAAACCCGGGGGGCTGTCACGCCCAATGATTTTCTTCCCCAGTCCGCCAAGGAGGCCTTGATGCCCCATTCCGTAAACGAAGCCATCGAGGCTTTCGCCCGCGGTGAAATCGTCATTGTCACGGATGACGACGATCGCGAGAACGAGGGCGATCTTATCGTCGCCGCCTCCCTCTGCACGCCGGAGAAGATGGCCTTCATCATCCGCAACACCTGCGGTATCGTCTGCGCGCCGCTCACGGTCGCGGAGGCCCGCCGCCTCCGGCTTGACCCGATGGTGCAGTCAAACGACGCGCCGCTCGGCACCGCATTCACGGTCACCGTAGACGTGAAGCACGGGCTGACCACGGGGATCTCCGCCGAGCAGCGCTCGAACACCGTGCGGGCGCTCGCCAACAACAACATGGGCGCGGCCGATTTCGTGCGTCCCGGCCATGTCTTTCCGCTCATCGCCAAGGATGGCGGTGTACTCATGCGCTCCGGCCACACGGAGGCCGCGGTCGACCTCTGCAAGCTCGCGAACCTGCCGCCGGTGGGCGTGATCTGCGAACTCGCCAACGACGACGGCACGGTGATGAAGGGGCCGCAGATCGACGCCTTCTCCGAGAAGCACAACCTCAAGCGCATCTCGGTCGCGGATCTCATCGCCTACCGCCAGGCGCGGGAAAAGCTCGTCGAGCGCATCGGGACGTTCCCGGTGGAGACCCAATGGGGGCCGTTCACGGGCTATGCGTATTCGACGCCCTTCGACAGCGTGCAGCACATCGCCCTCGTCCATGGCCGCATCGGCGACGGCACGAACATTCCGGTGCGCCTGCATCGCGCCAATGCCCTCACCGACGTGTTCGAGGGCGGCAGGACGGTGAATGCCGCCCTGCAGCTTTTCGTCAAGGAGGGCAGGGGCGTGCTCGTCTATCTGCGCGACGGCACCGCCGGCGTACCGACCACGTCCTTCTCGGACACCGAAGACACGGGATCGGAAGCCATGCGCTCGAGCCAGTGGCGCGAGATCGGCCTCGGTGCGCAGATCCTGCGGGATCTCGGCGTCGCGTCGATCCGCAATCTCGCCACCTCGAGCCGTTCCTATGTGGGCCTGAGCGGCTTCGGCATCGAGCTGCTGGGGGACGAGCCGATCGAGTGTTGAGGTCAGTTGCCCGGACAGGCAGTGTGACAACTCCTCACGTCATCACCGGCCTTGTGCCGGTGATCCCGATGAATTGAAGCTCGGCGCTTTTTCCGTATCGGGATGGCCGGGACTGATCCCCGGATCAAGTCCAGGGACGGCCATGACGGGAGAGGGTGTCATTGACGGGTGCGCTAGGCTCGATCTCGCTCAAGCCCCCGTCTCGCGCCCCATGAGGGCGTCGAGGTGGAAGGCGGTCGATCTCGCCAGGCCTTCGAGGTCGTAGCCGCCTTCGAGAACGGAGACGATCCGTTGGCCGCAATGGCGATCGGCGAGATCCATAAGCCTCTGGGTCGCCCAGGCGAAGTCCGATTCCGTGAGGTTCAGGCTGGCGAGCGGGTCGCGCCAATGGGCGTCGAATCCCGCCGAGATGACGATCAGATCCGGCGCGAAGGCATCGATGCGCGGCAGGATGACGGTATCCAGCGCGTCCCGGAACGCCTCGCTGCCGTCGCCCGCGTTCAAGGGCGCGTTGACGATGGTGCCGTGCTCGCCCGTTTCGGAGAGCTTGCCGGTCCCCGGGTACAGGGGCGCTTCGTGGGTCGAACAATAGAGCACGCTCGGATCCGACCAGAAGATGTCCTGCGTGCCGTTGCCGTGGTGGACGTCCCAGTCGAAGATCGCCACCCGTTCGGCGCCATGGCGTTTCTGGGCATGACGCGCGGCGATGGCTGCGTTGTTGAAGAAGCAGAAGCCCATGGCCCGGATGCGTTCGGCGTGGTGCCCCGGCGGGCGCATGGCCACGAAGGAGTTGGCCGCCCGGCCGGACATGACCTCGTCCACCGCCATCACCGCGCCGCCGGCGCCGCGCAGGGCCGCCTCGTAGGTGCCCGGCGACATCACCGTATCCTCGTCGATTCGGACTAACCCTTCTCGGGGGCTGATGTCCCGGAGCCGGACGATGTAGTCTTGCGGATGGGCGAGGGCGAGGCTCTCCATCTCGGCCATCGGCGCCTGCTCGCGGACGAGCGAGGTGAACCGCTCTTTCTCGAGTGCGCGCTCGATGGCGCGGATGCGGTCGGGCCGTTCGGGATGCCCAAGAGGTGTCTGGTGATCAAGGCTGGCCGGATGGGCAATGTAGAGCGTGGACATGAGCGTTCTTGAATAAGGACCGCCGCGAGTGTCGCAGCGTCACGAGCGGCTGTCTATGTTGTTGCGATGCAACACTTCTCGGTGCGGAGCCGTGCCATGGTGTGTTTCGATTCGACTCAACGACGTCACGGCCTATAACCCGGCCTGAAACGAAATTTTGTCTCGCCCCCGCTTAAGACTGCAGAGCTTTACACGATGCGCCTTTTCCGTCTGCCCCTTCTTTTGGCAATGCTCACGGCTCTGGCCGGGTGCAACTTCAAAGGCGTCCCGGACCCCCAGGTCTCGGCCCGCGACTCCGAGTGGATGGCGCAGGTGCCGAAGGCCGAGGACGATCCGCGCTTCGGGCGCTACCTGATCGACGATCCCACGGGCGAGGCGCCGGGCACCATCGTGGTCGATACCAAGGAACGCCAGCTCTACTACGTTCAGGCCAACAAGAAGGCGATCCGCTACGGCGTCGCCGTCGGCGACGAGGCCTATGGCTGGACCGGCACGGCCACCATCGCCCGCAAAGCGGAGTGGCCGGATTGGCACCCCCCGGCCGAGATGAAGGCCCGCTGGCCGCACGTCCAATATACCAAGGGCGGTCCCGACAACCCGCTCGGCGCGCGAGCGCTCTACCTGTATGAGGGCAACAAGGACACGCTCTATCGCATCCACGGCACGAACGAGCCGGAGAAGATCGGCCACGCGGTGTCCTCGGGCTGCATCCGGATGCGCAACATCGATGTGGTCGACCTCTATAACCGCGTTGCCCTGAACACGAAGGTCATCGTCCGCTAAGGGATCCGGCCCAGAAGCGCATCCCGCTTTTGGGCTTCCCCGATCGCGTTCCTGAAGCGGCGCCTCCGTCGTAGGAATCGTTCTTCAAGCACGACAGGCCAGATTCGCGATCTCGCCGGCTTAGCTGTTCCGGTGTCGAGCGGAATGCCGCCGTCCTGCGCTCCGGTGCCTTTGCTGTACTTCCACCTATGATCCGGCGCCGGGCCCGGGCGAAATACTGGGGATGAGCAGGACATTGCTTGGACCCCGGGACCGGCCATGTCTCCAGCTTGGCCACGCGCCGGCTTTTATTGGGTCAAAGCACATTTCATTGGTTGAGCCGGCCGATGACGGCGCATTTCTTCACCAAAGGGTCAGCCCGCCCTCCGTCAAAGCTGAGTTATCGCCTGCTCGAGTCTGAAGCTCTGATTATTTCATGTTGCTATAGCTTCGTTTCGACCTGAACGATCGAGCGAGGCTGTCGCTGTTCCATTGGATTTCTAAAGTAAATAACATATAGTACTTGTGATAAAGCTTGAAACCTTTGAATCGAAGAATGGATTGAATTCGTATAATGTGCCGAATTGCGTCAAGTGAAAAGTAATCGAGCGGCGATTACGCTATTTTTGGCAAGCTTTAAACTTACGATCGCCACAAATCATGATCCTACTCCTCCGTCCCGCCGGACCAATTCAGAGGAGACATGTCATGTTGCTCATTCGGTCCGATCTCGACTTCATTCTCTCCCAGATTCTCCAGAGCGAGGCGCACACGCCGATCGACGATCCCTCCCTGCCGTTCGGCCTTCGCGCGGTCGACGGCACCGGCAACAGCCTCGTGTCCGGCCGATACGGCTATGGCGCCGCAGATCATGTCTTTCCTCGCCTGACGGATCCCGAATTCCGAGCGGCGGGGAACGGGACGTCTTACGAACAGGTTCGTAAGGATTTGAAGGTGATGGATCCGCAGCCGCGGATCATCAGCAACCTGATCGTGGATCAGAACGGGGACACCAATCCTGCCGCACGCGCGGCCGACGGGAACGGGGACGGTCTGATCGTGAACGTGGCGCCCGATGCCAATGCTGCGCCGTTCAATCAATGGTTCACCCTGTTCGGCCAGTTCTTCGATCATGGGCTCGATCTCGTGAACAAGGGCAACAGCGGATCGGTCATCATTCCCTTGCAGCCGGACGATCCGCTCTACGTCGCCGGCAGCCATGAAAACTTCATGGTGCTGACGCGGGCGACCAATCAGCCGGGACCGGATGGAGTTATCGGAACGGACGATGACGTCCACGAGCATATGAACCAGACCACGCCGCTCATCGACCAGAACCAGACGTATACATCGCATCCCTCGCATCAGGTGTTCCTGCGTGAATACGCGCGCGATGCGAGCGGCAAGCCGGTCGCCACCGGTGCTCTGCTCGATCATGCCGGCGGTGGCCTGCCGACCTGGGGCGACATCAAAGCCCAGGCGAGGGCCATGCTCGGGATAAACCTCACCGACGAGGACGTGACCAACATCCCGTTGCTGGCGACGGACGAATATGGCCGGTTCATCCGCGGCCCGAACGGCTTCGCGCAGCTTGTCCTGCCGGGTCCCGACGGGCAGGCAGGCACCGACGACGACGTTCTCGTCGAAGGCGATCCGTCGGCTCCCGTCGTCACGACGGGCGCGGCCCATACCGGCCATGCCTTTCTCGACGACATCGCGCACGACGCCGTCCCGACCGGCAAGGTCGCCGACGGCGACCTCGAGGTCAGTCTCGCCAATCTCGACGGCTCGGATACGAGCGGCAACTATGACAACGAGCTTCTCGATGCGCATTTCATCACGGGCGATGGGCGCGGAAACGAGAATATCGGCCTGACGGCGGTGCATCACATCTTCCATGCCGAGCACAACCGGCTGCTCGGCCACATGAAGGATCTGATCCGCGCCGAACTTCCCTCCGATCCCGAATTCGTTCGCCAGTGGCTGCAGCCGGGAGCGGAGCTGGCCGACGGCGTCCAGGAGAGCGAATGGAACGGCGAGCGGCTGTTCCAGGCCGCGCGCTTCGGCACCGAGATGCAGTATCAGCACCTGGTGTTCGAGAATTTCGCGCGGCGTATCCAGCCCAATATCGACGAGTTCGAAGCGCACGACGTCACGATCGATCCTGCCGTCGCGGCGGAGTTCGCGCACACGGTCTATCGCTTCGGGCATTCTCTTCTGCGGGAGACCGTCGACCGCTTCGATACGAGCGGCAAGGTCGTTGATGGAGATCCCGACACGGCGGGCGATCAGCAACTGAGCCTCGTCGACGCGTTCCTGAATCCGACGGCATATGCCCAACGAGGCGTGTCCGGCGCCGCGGCAGGAGAGATCGTGCGCGGAGCAACCGGCCAGGCGGGCAATGAGATCGATGAATTCGTGACCGGTGCCCTGCGCAACAGCGTCCTTGGATTGCCGCTCGACCTCGCAGCCCTCAACCTCGCCCGTGGGCGGGACACGGGCATCGCCTCGCTCAACAAGGTGCGCGAGCAATTCTTCGACGGAACCGGAGACGCCGATCTCAAGCCTTATGAGAACTGGGCGGAATTCGGCGGCAACATCCGTCATCCCGAGTCGCTGATCAACTTCATCGCGGCCTATGGCATCCATCCCCTGCTCGACACTGCGACGACGTCGGCGGAAAAGCGCGCTGCCGCGTCCACGATCGTGGAAGGACGGGACGACGACCCGAACACGCCGGAGAACGAGAGTGCCGCTCCGGACAGACACTTCCTGAACGGCACCGGCGACTTCGCAGGACGCGGGACAGGCCTGGACGACGTCGACCTGTGGATCGGAGGGCTCGCCGAAAAGCCCCTGGCATCCGGCGGCCTTCTCGGTTCGACGTTCAACTTCGTGTTCGAGACGCAGATGGAGAAGCTGCAGAGCGGAGACCGTTTCTATTACCTGTCGCGCCTGGAAGGCACGAACTTCCTGACCCAGCTCGAGGGAACGTCCTTCTCCGAACTGGTGATGCGCAATACCGGGACGAAGCATCTTCCCTTCGATGTGTTCTCGGTGCCTGCCCATACGATCGAAATCGACAATCCATCGACCGACCCGATAGGCGCTTCAGGGAAGGTCGTCCGAAGCGACGGCTGGGTGTCCTATCAGGGCGCGGCCCATGTGGTCATGGGCGGAACCGGGCAGGGCGACCGGATCCGCTCCGGCGCCGGCGACGACACGCTCTGGGGCGATGCCGGCAGCGACGTGCTCGTCTCGGGCGCCGGGAACGACGCGCTCATCGGCGGCGACGGCGACGACCGGATGTCGGGCGAGGACGGCGACGATTTCTTCAAGGGCGCCGGCGGCAACGACAGCATGGACGGTGGGCGCGGGGCCGACCTGCTCGTCGGCCTCGAGGGCCGTGATCGCATCCGGGCCGGTGATGGCGACGATGAGGTCTTCGGCGGTCTCGACAACGACCGGATCGACGGGGGCAGCGGCAGCGACGAACTGCTCGGAAACGAAGGCGACGACTGGATCAGGGGCGGCGCAGGCGACGACCATCTGGTCGGCGACAACGGCAATCCGTTCGGTGAGCCGCTGGCCGACATCGACACGGCCGCCTTCTCCGGACGCCTGCGCAATTACACCATCAAGCACAATGCCGACGGCACGTTGACCGTCACCGACAAGGTGGGACAGGACGGGACCGATACTCTCCTGAACGTCGAGAGACTGCAGTTCTCCGATCGGACGATCCTCGTCGATGACGGAATGGCCTTGAAAGGGCCGTCGCCCGCACGTTCCGGGGCGCGGGACTCCGCTGCGGATCTCGCGAACGTCAGCGCTGGATCGCAGGAGGTGCGGCCGATCTCGGACCTTGCGGGTGCTGAAGCCGCTGCTCCGGATCCGTCGCACTTGGAGCCCAGGCCGCAACCGCTGTCCTTCGGTCAGGGCGATGTCATTCTGGCTTGAGCGGAATCTCTGGCATTGCGGAAGGATAGCGACGGAACTGACGTTGCGCCGATAGGAGGGGGACCGCTTTGCTCCAACCCCTTTCCGTCATCACCGGCCCTGTGCCGGTGATATCGATCCTGTGGAGCGCGGCGCCTCACCGCATCGGGATGGCCGGGTCAAGCCCGGCCATGACGGCGGAGGGTGTCATCCCCGACGGCCGCAGGCCGGTATGACACCAAGGTTTCCGATCCCGGAGCCGAGGCGGCACGGGAAGGCGGAGCGACGATTCGATGAAAGGAGAACGGTTCTAGCCCAGCATGGCTTCCTTGCGCAGGAACGCGGGAAGCTCGGTGGTCTTCGGGCGGCTCTGCTGCAGCTTAGCGGCCTGAACGGCTGCCGCGAGAGCGGGCAGGGCGACGGCCTTGAAAGCCGGGATGGAGCGGGCAGCACTCTGCTCGCCCGGTCGGATATCGCGGTCTGAAGCTTGCTGGGTCATGGATCCTCCCTGGACATCAGGCTGTCATTGCAACCTGCCCCTATGATCCGGCTGCCTGTGACTGCTTTGGGGCAGACCTGTGATCATGTGCTGGCTTGGCTGCAGATGAACCACTCAAGGTGAATGAAACCTTAACGCTGCAACATTCCCGTCGAAGCCGCGGTCAGGGCTTGCGAGTCCGCTGCAGATCGGAATTCAGACCTCGGCCGCAGGGCCAGGATCGAGACCAGGATGAGCGCCCCGATCATGCCCACGTGCTCTCCAGCCGTATGGAGCGCGGTGATCGCCCGCTCGCCTTCGAGACGCCAGAAGGCGTGGACGATCAGGATGGTGAGGAAGGTGAACACTCCCAGGGCTCCGGCGCCGAGCCAGGTCCAGCGCTTCGCGATGATGAGGGCGGACCCGGTCAATTGGACGAAGATCGTGAGGCCGTTGAAAAGCCAGGCCGGCTCCAGGCCGAACTGACGCATCTCCGCCATGCCGCCAGGGAAATCCAGCAGCTTGACGAGCCCGCTGGCCCAGAATGGAAAGGTGAGCAGAACCCGGGCGGTGATTTCCGTTCCCCGGCTCGAGAGCAATGCGTCGATCAAGCGTGGCGTCATGATGGCTTCCCCTTGTTGACGTTAGGACAGGAAGGCCTTCTAGGGCCAAGCTTCGCTACAAGCTGTGCGCCCCCGCACGTTTTGCAAAAGCCTCGCCGTCCCTCAATCCCATCTCGTAAGCCTTCCGAATGCCGGCCGGATTGGTGATATCGAACTGCCCGATGGGAACGGGCGCGGAGGGCTGGACGTAGGTGCGACCCTTCACGTCCGGAAACGCACGATAGAGGCGCGAGAGAATGACGAGGGTTTTGCCGCCCTGCTCTTCGACGGGGAGGAGGGGCTCCGTCGGCACGTTGTCGACGAGCCCGCCGTCGAGCGCCACCATGCCGCCGATGAGGCCGACCGGCATGAAGGGCGGTACGCTGGCGCTCGCCATCAGGGCGGCGGACAAGTCCGCGGGCGTGTCCAGGTCCTGCAACTGGACGAATTCCGGGCGAAACCCGAGGGCGCGCCCGCCGCGCGGATGAACAGGGGAGCGCCACTTCTTCTCGATCTGATACGTCGCGATGCCGAGCGGAACGGCGAGCAAGAGCGGGAGGCGGCGCGGCTTGCGGGCCAGCCCGATCAGGATGCTCGGGCCTTGCTTCAAACGCTCCAGGGCATCCTCGTCGATGATGGCCTCGATCAGGCTGCGATACATGAGCGAGACCGGCCAGGGCGAGCCTTCGCTGCGCCAGGCGCGCCATTCGAAATTGCGGCGCCCGAGGCTGCAGCCCTCCGCCACCATCTCGTTGACCCGCCGTCCGAGCCCCAGGAGACTGTAGCAGGCGGACCAGGCGCCGGCGCTCACGCCGACGATCCTGCCGGGCTTCAATCCGAGCAGCGGGGCCGCGGCTTCCCAGAAGCCGCCCTGCCAGTAGCAGCGGTTTCCGCCGCCTGCGAATGCCACCGCGTCGAACATCGAGGACCCTATCGGGATTTGGACGCTGGGCTTTCCTCCTCCGCCCGCGCCCGTTCCCGCCAGGCGAGGACGATGCGCTCGAGATCGGCCAGATCCTGGGCCGGGAGGGTTCCGAGCGTGCGCATGACATAGGCGCGCTGCGCGGCAATTCCGCGGTTCGCTAGGTCGCGGCCCTTCGCGGTCAGGTACAGGGCATTGGAACGCCGGTCGCCGGGGATCGAACGCCGCTCGACGAGCTCGGATTCGACCATGCGGTCGAGAAGCCCCGAGACGTTGCCCTTTGTCACGTAAAGCCGCTCCGCCAGCTCCTGCTGGCTCATGCCCTCACGTTCCGTGAGCGTGGAGAGGAGGTCGAATTGGGGGATCGACAGACCCAGCTCTTTCAACTCCGCAGCGACCGCATTGGTCGCCCGGCGATTCAAGCGGATGAACCGAAACCAGATCCTCAGGGGATCAACGGACTCGACCGGGGAGGAGGCTGGCGAGAGAGATTTCAAAGGTTCTTGGCTCCTGTGCGGCTCGATAGTTTACATTGAAACCGTTCGTCCCGTCACCCCTGGCCGGAAGAGGGAAAGGCCCCGTGCGCAGTTTTCTCGGCGGGGGGTGGAACGAAAGGCAAAGCTTCCGCTTTCCTGACCATCCCGTCCTGACGGCCGGCCGAGATCCTTAAAAAAGCCGGTGACATCCCACCAAGGCGAGCCGCTTCCCATCCAAGAGGAGTGGCGCGCGCTCAAAGAGGTTTGTAAGACGACCTGATGCGCCGTCTCATCATCGAAGAACCGGTCTCCCGCCCGGCGAAGTGGTCTCCCACGCTGGCATGGTTTGCGCTCGTCGTGACCGTGTTGGCCGTGCTGCTGATCCGCTTCAACCGGATCGACTACCAATCGGGCTTCATCGCCCTCGGTGCAGGAATCGCCATTGCGCTCCTGGCCGTGGGCATGTCGTTCCTCGGTTTCGTCCGCATCTGGCAGGAGGGGCGTCAGGGGCTGGGCAGCGCCATCAAGGGGCTTCTCATCGCGGCGCTCGTTCTCGCCTATCCGGGCTTCATGGCGCTCAGGGCCGCGACCCTGCCGCCGATCGCCGACATCAGCACCGACACGGACGACCCGCCGGCCTTTTCCCGCTCCCGGGCCGCACTCCAGGCCCGTGACGGCCGCGTCCCTCCCGACGTCTCTCAGGAGGCGCGCGAGATGCAGCGGGCCTCCTACGTGCAGATCGCGCCGCTCACCCTCGATATCGGTCCTGAGGAAGCCTTCGCCATCGTGCAGAAGGCGGCCCAGAATCTCGGCTGGCAGGTGATCGAGGCCGCGCCGCCCGGTGGACGCATCGGCCTGGGACGGCTGGAGGCGATCGACCGTTCGCTCCTGCTCAAGATGCCGAGCGACATCACGGTGCGGGTCCGCCCGCGCGTCGACGGCACCCGCATCGACATCCGCTCCGCCTCCCGCTTCGGCAGCCATGATCTCGGCGCCAATGCGGGGCATATCCGCGACTTCCTCGAGGAAGCCTCGAACCTGGCGATTGCGGTGCGCTGAGCGACGATCCGTTGCCGCTCTCACGGCATGGCGGGCATGCCCCGACATCCCGAAGAGCGCCGCGCCTCAGGGAATCGGCATCACCGGCACGAGGCCCGTGATGCCGGGAGATGGAGCGGCTCTTCAGGGCCGCACGATGCGCAGGTCAGGCGAGCCGGTACTCGCTGTCCAGGGCAGGGATACCGTCGACGATCACCCGTCCCTTGGCGGCCAGATCCTCCAGATGCGCGAAGACCGACAGCCCTGCGGCTCCGACGAGGGCCGGGTTCAAGCCCTGATAGATCGCGGCCACGATTTCGGGGATCGTCCGGTCGCCGGCCTTCAGCCGGTTGAGGATCGAGGCCTCGCGCTGGCGCCGATGATGGATGAGGGCCCGCACGAAACGCCGGGGCTCCTGCACCGGGCCGCCATGACCGGGCCAATAGAGCTTCTCGTCGCGGCCCTTCAGCTTGTCGAGGGAAGCCATGAAGGCGCTCATCGATCCGTCGGGCGGCGCGACCACGGTCGTGGACCAAGCCATGACGTGATCGCCCGAGAACAAGGCCTTCTCCTCCGGCAGCACGAAAGCGAGGTGGTTGGCCATGTGCCCGGGTGTGGCGAGCGCCTCCAGGGTCCAGCCGGGGCCCTCGACGGCATCGCCCTCGCGCAGTTCTCGGTCGGGCGCATAATCCTTGTCGGAACTGGCCTCGAGGGAGTTGACCTCGCCGGAAAACAGCGGCCGGGCGCTATGATGGCGCGCGCAGCCGACGATCTCGGCTCCCGTGGCGGCCTTGATGGCGCGGGCGGCGGGCGAGTGGTCCTTGTGAGTGTGGGTGACGAGGATGTGGGTCACCGTTTCGCCCCGGACCGCGTCGAGAAGCGTCTCGATCTGGCCGCGTGTGTCGGGGCCCGGATCGACGATGGCGACGTTTCCCGAGCCGACGATATAGCTGCAGGTGCCCGTAAAGGTGATCGGCCCGGGGTTGTCGGCGACGATTCGGCGGACGAGAGGGCTCACGCGCACGCATTCGCCCGACCGAGCCGGAGGGCGAGTGTCGAAGGTGAGGTCGTCGGCCATGCGGGAATCCTCGAGGATGCGGGTGGGAGCATCCGGCGCTTCCTACAGGAGCACATCCCGCCCGCAAGGCTTTTTCCTGAATCGCCCGTGCCATTGGACTAATAGGGTGTCCACAGCACCCGGAAATGCCTGAATGCGCAGCTTGAGGCTCGCACCGGACCTCCCTATAAGGCTTCATGAGCCGCCGCGCGAATGGCGGAACGATCTGGAGATTCAATTCATGACGACCGGCGTCTCTTCGCTGTCTTCTCCGTCGACCCTCGTCGGCCTCCTCTGGCCGTCCCGGGACGATGCTCGCTTCGCTGCCCTTCGCGCCATCGTCCTGATGGTCGCCGGCACGGCGCTTCTCACCGTATCGGCCAAGGTCCAGGTGCCGCTGCCTTACGTTCCCATGACGCTGCAGACCCTGGTCGTGCTGCTCATCGGCGCGTCCTACGGCTGGCGCCTCGGCGGGGCGACCGTGGCTCTCTACCTCGCTGAGGGCGCTATGGGCATGCCGGTCTTCGCAGGCCCGACCGCCGGTATCGGCTATCTGATGGGGCCGACCGGCGGTTTCCTCTTGGGCTTCCTGGCAGCCGCCATCGTGATGGGCTTCATGGCCGAGCGCGGCTGGGACCGTTCTCTCGTTCGTGTCATCATCATGATGAGCATCGGCCACGCCGTGATCTTCGCCTTCGGCCTCGCTCAGCTGTCCCTGGTCGTGCCCTTCGCGAAGGCTTGGACCGTGGGCGTCGCTCCTTTCGTGGCAGCGACCCTCGTGAAGACCGCTTTGGCCGTGGCCCTGATGCAGGCGGCCTGGTCCGTGACCCGCCGCGGCAGCAAGGCCTGATCCGGCCTTCAAGAGCAAGCCTTTCAGAAGCCGCCTTCGGGCGGCTTCTTCGTTTTCAGGATCGGACCGGACGTTCGATCAGCCGACCGAATGCACCAGCTTCAGCTTGGGCTTCGACTTCGCAGTGCCATAGAGGAAGGTGAGGTCGACCCATTCCTCATCGCCGCCGGCTTCCTCGATGCGATACCCCATCTGCCGGGCGATGGCCTCGACCTGACTGAGGTTTGACCGCGCGATCCAGCGGGAGAATTCGCCCAGCCCCTGGTCCATCAGAACGGCAATCATGCCGATCTCGACGCCTTGATCGAAGTCCTCGCTGCGGCCGGGAAAACGCAGCCGCAAACCGTCATCCAGATGGATATGTCTCATGATGGGAAGCCCCCAAATCGCCCTTTCCGGGCACCTTTTGTTTGAATGTATCAACAAACGCCCGCAGCCGGAAGGCGTCATGGACGCGCATCTCGAGCATCCACCGGACGCAAGGGGAACTCGCCCGGCGAGCCGCTCATTAGCCCTGCGATCAGTCCGAACAGGAGAGTTCCCATGGCCGAACGCAGGATCACCGCCTTCTTCGACACTTACGACGAAGCCGCGCGGGCCGTGACGCGGCTGGAGGCAGCTCACGTTCCGAATTTCGAGATCAGCCTCGTCTCCAACAACTTCGACGACGCCCATACGCATCACACGACACGCGCCTTCGACAACGAGGGATCGTCTCACGAATTCGCTGGAGCAACGGCCGCAGCTGGGACGGTCGCCGGCGCCGGAGCCGGGCTCCTGGCGGGGCTCGGCACGGTGGCCGTTCCGGGCTTCGGGCCAGTGATCGCAGCGGGATGGATCGTCTCGACCCTCGTGGGCGCCGGCGCCGGTGCCGCCGTGGGCGGTCTCGCGGGCGCGCTGGCGGATGCCGGTCTCAGCGATGAGGATGCTCAGAACTACGCGGAAGGCGTTCGCCGTGGCGGAGCGCTCGTGACCGTGAAGGCCGACGAGGCGCAGATCGACAGGGTGGTGAAGATCCTCGACGACGAGGGCGAGATCGAGCCGAGCGAACAGGAGGGGGAGGCCACGAGGGCAGCGGATGAGGCCCCGGCGCCTCCGATCGGGGCGGCGGCTTCCACCACCACCGGACTGACGACGGATCTCATGCCGATTCCCCTCGACGAGGATGCCGACGATCACACGCTCCACGTCGAACTGCAGGATGAGCGCCTTCGCCGTCCCATGGGAACGAGATCTGAATAGGTAGGAGCGAAAGGCATGAGATGCCTCTCGCCTTCCACCTGATCACTTCACTCGATTAGGCGGTGCGGCCGTTGCGCAGAAAGCGATCCAGGCTCCATGCGCCGCCGCCGGCCGCTGCGATGAACAGGAAGACGAAGCAATAGAGAATGGCCGCATCGCCGCCATTCAGCACGGGATAGACGCTGCGCGGAGCATGGGCGATCCAATAGGCGGCAGCCATCAGGCCCGAGAGAACGAAGGCGACCGGACGCACGAACAATCCGGGGACCAGAAGCGCTCCACCCACGATTTCGAGAACACCTGCGATCCAGGGAAGGCTGAAGGCTGCCGGTCCAGGATTGGGGGAGACCGGGAAGCCGAGAAGCTTCTGCGTGCCATGCGCCATGAAGATCAGCGCGGCAACGATGCGCAGGATGCTGAGAAGGCGCGGCGCCCAAACGGTCTCGAGCTGAGTGGTGTTCATCAAAGGGTCTCCAGGTTGGGAAATCTCGGCGGATGGCTTGGCCGATCCGCTCATGGGCGCCACCTCGATACAAGTTCGGCCTGCATCTTCCCATCCCTCAAAGCGCAGCTTCCGGTAACGAATTGCTTACCACGTCCCCAACACGGTTTGATCCTCCGCAAGGCTCAGGCGTTTCTCCTCCGCCAACAGAACAGGAGGCTTTCATGACCATCCTCGATCCGAAAACCGGGCAGCTCGTCACCATCGATCTCACCTCCAAGCCGCGGCGCGCGTGAGGCGGCTCGAGGTCGCTGCCGGCCAGCAGTGAAAACCCATCCCAAATCGTCACAGATACTGTCCTCCTCCCACTTATTTGATCATTCCCTCCGCTGAACAGATGCGCAAAGCGCCTTATTTAATCTTCAGCGGCACGGGCACGTGACCCAACGCACATCGCGGAAGCGACATCCTGTCGATAGTCGAAGGGCCGGAACCCTTGCTCCGCAAAGGCATTGGCTAGCAGGAATGGATTCATTCGGGCGCCAAGCCGAGATTTGTTGGTTGATCGATCAGCAACCGGAGCTGTGGCGCTCTACGTTTTTTGAAGAGATCGAATGGTGAGGAGAGTCGAATGGCTCTGACGGGACGTTTTAATCTTCGCAAAACTTTCACCGGCCGCATCGTCCTGCAGGTGGAGGAGGAGGTGACGGGCTTCTGGGGGCGCATGTTCGGCAAGGCCAAGCTGCACCGGCGCTGGCGCGACGCGAACGTGCTCGATCTGGCCGCGCCCGAACTGCGAAGCCTCGTCGACCTGCGCTTCCGCCCCCGCTACATGCCTCAGACCAATGAGACCCCACAGGAATGGCCCAAGTCTCCGCGCCAGCTCGAGGCGATCCCGGCCCAGACCCTTCATTATGAAACCTACCCGGAAGACGGGCGCTTCTCGACGCATTGAGGAGCGCTGAACAGGTTAGTTTGCCGAGGCAGATCCCGGCCCTGGTTTGCCAGAAGGCGTTCCATCGGGATTCATGCCGTACTTCCTGTAGGTCGCCTGCAGGTCCTCTTCCTCCGCGGCCTTCATGCGGGCGTGGCTCTTGGCGCGGAAGGCTTCATTGGAAACATTCACGCCGACCAGGAGCGGAATGGACGACAGGCCCGTCTTGTCCATGGATGCCGCCATCGCGCCAGCGCCCTGGACGGTGCCGAGAGCGCGTGCGTCGGCCTCCAGTTCAGCGTGAACCCTAGCCGAAGCGGATCCCGGCTCACCAATGCCCGCACTTTGAGGAGACGCTGCCGTGGCCATCGGACCGGCGCTTTGACACCCAGCGAGCGCCATGAGGAATGCCACGGCAATTGCGGATTTTCGTGCTGCACAAGATGGCATGATCCCGGACCTGTTATGACGTAGCGGTATTCTGCCACTTAACACGGCTCCGGCTTTGCCTTCCCCATCCAAACAGAGAGGATCGGGCATATTTGTTGGCGCATCGCCTGCACATCCGATGGGAAGACCTTGCGGCTGCCGTGTCCGCAACAGAGGGCGCCGCGCCAAGTGAAGAGCAGAGGGCCCTGTGGCGGCTCGGTCTCCATTGCCGGGGTGAAAGGCATGCCGATCATGCGCAATCGGAAGGTAGAGATGCTTCTCTCGAAGGAGAATTACGATCTTCGGCTAAGAAATGGTCGGAGTGGCAGGATTTGAACCTGCGACCCCCACGTCCCGAACGTGGTGCGCGACGCTCAAACCCTTTATTTTCCGGGCTTTTTCAGTTGCGGTCGACACTGAATGTTCACGTTCTGTCATCGTGAACCTGTCTACTGCTTGTCTACCGCCCATCAGGCTTTTCTCACAATGTTAACAGCCGCTTGCCTCTGGAAGTCGGCATGATGGTGGCCGTAGGTCTTTTCGAGTGTCTCAACGGTCATTCCGAGGAAGCCTGCCGCCTCCCAGAGATCTGTGCCGCGCTGCATCAGCCAAGTGGCAGCCGTGTGCCTCAAAGTGTGCGGCGTAACTCCCTCGAGGCCCGCATCCTCGCAGGCTCGGCGGAATGCTTTCTCAAGGCCCGTCCCAATCGGCTTGCCATTCCACTCGACGGCATACAGCTGCCCCTGAGCTCTCCAGCGCCTGAGGTGAGCAAGCAGACGATCGGGCAGCCTCACCGGCGGCCGGCGCTTCTTGGTCTCAACCTCGCCAGCAGCCTTCCGGTAGAAGACACCCCGCTCGAGATCCGGTATAGAGCGCCACCAGGACGAACCGCGCCACGTGGCGCCGGCTGTAGCGTCCGGTCATGTGGCCCTTCTGCGTCTCCCGATAGCGCCAGGCTGCCCAAATCAGGCGGGCAGCCTCCGAGCGGGTCAGCCAGCGCTCCCGAGGCGGGGACCGCTCCGGCAACACAACCTCCACAATCTCATTACAGAGCCCCTCGGCGCGGTGATACTTGATCGCTGCCCTCAGATCCTCCAGCTCCCGCCGTGCCACCTTCTTGGCTCGCCAAGTGACATAGGCACGGCAGTTCCGGCCGTTCACGTCGGCCAGGGTCTTACCGGTCCAAAATTTGAGGAGGGGGATGGCCCGCTGGGCAACTTCCTCAGGGCGAGCCTGGGTGGGGGCTTTGTCCGTCAGGTAGATGTTGATGACATCCGCTACCGGGATCGAAGCGGCACCACGGCCGCGCTCTCGCGAGGGGCGATATTTTTCTGCGATGTAGTTAGCGAGGGCTTGCTCTGCCTCTGGCGGAGCCTTTCGGCGGTTCGTAACGCGGATGCCTGTGCTTCGCTTAGCCGATCCGTCTCGGATGACCCAGACGCCCTCTCTCTTGCGCCCGTCCGTTCCTTCGAAGGCCGGTTGCGCCCAGAGGCGGGGACCTTTGTGGTGTTGCGGCATAGTTCCCTCATGCTCTCAATAGCCGCCAGGGTTGTGTAGTCCTTCCCGGCAATCCGTTCGATCATCAAGTTTCCTCTGGCGGCTTCCTTGCGCAAGCCGCTGACCCCTATGGAGCCATCGGGAAAGGCGAGGCGAGCTGCCGTCTCCAGACGGAGCGGCGTCGTCGGAGTGACGTTCGCAAGGGTGAGTTCCGGCCTCATTGGATGCTCATCTTCCTCAATCATTCATGACCGTAGTGACGGCCACAATAAATTCTGGTCTCTCGGCAACCCCGTGTTGGCTCAATTGCTTAGCTTTGGCTGGTGCCAGTCAGATATTGCGGTGTCGTAGCTCAGCATCAGCGGGTGGCGCGGATGCTGATCCTGGGCTGTGCCGAGGCACATAAAGCGGCATCCGACCCGATCCGCGATCCGAATAACTTCTTGCCAGCGGCTTCGCAGGTGGAGTGGCAGCTTTGCCAACGGACCCCATGCAACGATATACAAGTCTGCATCCCGCATGATTTGCTCAAGGTGACGGTCATTGTCTGGTCCGACTGGATCGGGAGCAATGCGTAGCGCTTTGATGTCCGGTGACCTGAAGGCGAACTTGTTGCCGACGATAATTCGTCCGACGCCGTGCCGCTCAGCAAAGCCAATAACCTTGCGGATCGTAGCGTCATTCTGTTCCGCATCTGCCGTCGATGGATTGACCATGATGAAGGCAGCGACGCGAGGGTTGGTCGAGATGCCTCGCTCAAGGCGATAGCGGTAGAGGCCACATGGAGAAATGACTGCGCTCATCATCGGGGCTCCCTGTCGATAGCTTTGAGCGCGGCGGTTTCAAGGCCAGACGGATGCGTACGGCACATAGCAGCTTGGCAGAGACAGGGGTGACGAACGCGAGTTGGCCTAACCACCTGTAGAACGACGCGATCATACCTCCCGCTCGCGTCGTTCCCTCTGGAAGGGCCGAGGCCCCACCTTCGGGCTGCTGGAAACGGCAGCCCTTTTTGTTGCCTGCTCATGGCCGGATGTCATCTCGGTAAGGCCTCGTTAAGCATGTCGGCCTAGAACGGCCCGACCGAAGGCCGATGCATTGCCCCATCTTGTCCTCGGCTTTCGGAGAGAGGGTCGCTGTCTGGACAGCGGCCCTTTTCGCATTTGATTGAGCTTTGACCACAGGCGCATCTCAGTGTGTCAGGACGGCTATAGCCAGCACGAAGCATGCGGCTGCGAAGAACCAGAGGAACCACGCGGGGTAGGGGCGGTAACCGTCTTCGGGGATCATGCCACTCATCCGTTCTTTCCCGCGTTAATCACTTGGAAGCCACGCCACCGCACTCTATCGACGAGGCGTGGGTATCCGCCGCTGTCTCGGAAAGGTGGACCTCTAGTGGAGTGGGCTCTGGTCGTACTAGCCATGGCGACCTTCGCAGCTTTGGTCATTCCATCGCTTGTGGGCGTATTCCTTGATCTGTAGAATCTTGGACTTGATTTGACGGACAGTGTCAGAGCCAGTTGCCCTCTNCTGTAGAATCTTGGACTTGATTTGACGGACAGTGTCAGAGCCAGTTGCCCTCTGGCAGCTTGAATGATGGCTTGGGGCTCCGGCGGGCCCTCAAGCCCTGCGCCTGCGGCGCACCGCCAAGCGGCTATGGGGCTTGACCGCCCACCTTGCCCAAGCTGAGAGCAACCATGCCAGAATGGCGGGCTCTGCACTCCACTTCCTCGTGCAGAACACGACTTGGTTCGACACTGTCTGATGGGTCAAGTCCTAACTTTCACACTTGATCCCCACGGGTTCAAGGATCGTCCGATGCCGCCGAGCCTTGCTCCTCCCAAGGCGCGCAACCGATTTGGATTGACGAACTGGCTGCTCATACCGCACCTCCGAAAAGGTCGCCCTTCGCAGCCTCAGCATCAGCCTTCGCCCTATAGTCCCGAGCGATCTGCTCCATCATTGCCAATTGGTCGTCCGCAAACGCCTGAGTCATTCGGTGATCCTCGATCCAGCGCGAATAAACGCGGCGTCGTTGCTTCACTTCCCGTTCGGCGCAAGTAGCCAGTTGCTCTAGCGTGAAGGTCATGGGTGCACCTCAATCACAGATCCACCGTGCTCGGTCACCGGTACGCGTGACAGGTTCTCAGCGGCCGGCACAGTGGAAGCGGAGAAGGGGCGGCAGTTGCTGCCCTTGGTGAGCCAGATGCGCTCGACCCGAGCGTTGTGCTCTGCGATGCGCTGCGTGAGGTCCTTGCCAATGAGGACAGGCGGCGGGATGTAGATGGGTTCGCTCATCGGGTGCCGCTGATGACTGCACCGGTGCGACGGTCGACAATTGTGCCGTCCATCTTCACCTTGAGATTGGATTTTCTCCCGAAGGGCATGGGCTTACGAGCCGTGTGCACGCCTTGAGCAATGCTCTTCCGCTGACGATCCGCCCTCTGCATGATCGGATTATCCTGAAGACGGGTCTTGTCCTTATGGCAGGGCAGACACAGAACCATGCAGTTCTCGAGCGTCGGCTCGCCGCCTAACCCATCAGGGACGATGTGATCGTAATGGAATTCGCCTACCCGGAGCTTCTTGTTGCACTGCTCGCAATGGCCGTTGGCTCTCTCAGCAGCCTTGCTCTTTATGCGCTTGGAAAACTCCTGGCGGGCCATCAGGCAGCCCTCCCGACATTCCGGGTAAGCGTCTCTGGCTGAGTGCCGATCATCTCGGCCAGCACGTCGAGAACTTTGTTTTTGCTCTCTTGGAAGACCTGCTTGCCCATGGCTGCCTTGGACTGGCTCTTGGCTGTCCAGACGGTCACGACGGCTTCGAAGGTGGTGACGACTGCGAACTCATCCATCGGCTTGATGAAGGCTGCGATGCGCTGAGCCTCAGCCTTGGAGTTGCAGACGATCGAGCGCTCGTCCCGATAGCCGGCCTTAATCAGAGCATACTTGCGGAGGTGCTCTTCTGTTGGGAAGCGGTCGGCCTGGCTCTCGGGCAGGTTCATCCATGCGAGATGGATGGCAGCGAAGTAGTGAGAGTGACTTGCTTGAGAACGGTGCTCCTGAACGGCAAGGCGGTATTCCTCCCCGACCACGAAAGACCTATCACACTCTTTCTGGAAGCGACGGTGCGGAACCATCGCCTCTCCCGTCCAGTGGAATAGGATTGGGGCCGTGCTCATGCCGCCTCCCGCTCATAAAGGGCGACGAGCTGGCTCACCTTGTGCTCGACCTCTGCGAGGAACTCGGCAACATCCTTTTCAAGTTCCTTGATGCGGAGTTCGTCCCGCTCAAGGCGTTTCACGAAGAGGCGCATAGAAGGCGGCAAGCGCGGGTCGAACGAGACAAAGTCGCACCACTGCCGGCCAGTGCAGGCCATCTGCCAAAGCATCTGCGTGACGTACTTGCCGGGGATGTTCTGGCTGATCAGTGTGTCAATGTGCGTGGCCGTGTTTGGGCATTTCACCTCTAGAGCACCGGTCATTCAGACGAATCCGTATCCGGCTGCGGTGAAGTAGTTACGGCATGCCTCGGGCTCGACGAGATCACAGATGTCGCCGATGGCCCGCCAGAGCGCCTCGACGGTCCGGGCTTCGGCTTTGCGCAAATGTGCTTTGATCTGTGAGAAGACCTGCTCAATCGGGTTCAAATCCGGACTGTAGGGTGGCAGGAACAGAAACCAGGCGCCCTTTTGCTTGAGACACTGCGCGGCTTTCTCGCTTTTGTGCGCCGGCAGGTTATCGAGGATCACCACGTCGCCTTGCGACAGCGTCGGGGCAAGCTGGGTCTCCACA
>NZ_JAHAMK010000005.1:395-808 GCF_018383585.1 Microvirga sp. 3-52 | reverse complement strand
AGGTCTCGAAGATGCGCCGGGTCATCGGCCCATCGATCACCCACGGCGCTGTCAGCCCATAACAGCGCAGGCCCGCGATGAAGGTTTGTGTCAGCCAATGACCAAAAGGCGCCTTGGCATACAGGCGCTGCCCTTTCAGACAGCGGCCGCGCAGGCGCGTCATCTTGGTGGAGGTGCCGGTCTCATCCAGAAACACGAGCCGGTGCGGCTCCTGGCGCATGCGGGGCTGGCGCTTGGCTCTCCAGTGCTCGCGGGCTTGGCGCACGTCGGAGCGTCCTTGTTCGCTGGCCCGCAGCGTTTTTTTTGAAGCTGTAGCCCTGGCGGATGAACCAGTGCGAGATCGACGCGGGCGTGACCGTCGTGCCGAGGGCTGCCAGTTCTGCGGCGAGCTGCGGCATGGTGATGTCGTCCTT
>NZ_JAHAMK010000005.1:0-324 GCF_018383585.1 Microvirga sp. 3-52 | reverse complement strand
TCGGTCACGCGGCGGATGAGGAAGTCGCGGTGCGGGTCGAGCTTGGAGTAGCGCCAGCCGCCTTCCGGCTTGGGCGCCAGGCTGCCGGTGGCCCGATAGGCCGCCATCAGCCGCACCACAAAGGCGACCGAGACCTCGAAGTGGCGGGCGGCCGCGTGACAGGAATGCCCCGCCTCGACAAAGCGCGCCACTCGGCGGCGCAGATCCAGCGAGTAGGACTTGGTCATCGCTCATCTCCTCCCAGAAAGAGGGCTGAGACAAGTGAATCACGAAGCCGCCGCGCCGCATAGCCCCAAGGACTCCGTCAGAACTGCCGTTGCTCTA
>NZ_JAHAMK010000042.1 GCF_018383585.1 Microvirga sp. 3-52 | reverse complement strand
GCCCGGCCCTGTTCGGCGACGCGGCGGCAGATATTGAACACGCCGGTCCGGGTCAGGCCGACCTGCACGGCAATGGCCTCGTAAGTCAGGCCGCTCTCGCGCAGTCCGATCACCTGCCGCCGACGCTCTTCTTGCGCTGCTGCGGGCAGCTTGCGCATGTCCACATGTTTCATCCCGCCGACCTGGGCCGACTGGCTGCGAATTTCAAGATCACTCAGGCCGGATCAATAAGCCCGGCTAGTCTCTGACATCGCTGCCAAGCAGAGCCGAACGGCCTGACCTTGCAGCTTGGATCGTGGTGAGGAAAGCCTCCCACCATTTTCCGATGCCCAGCACGGGCTTTCCGTCGCAAGCAGGCCACGGTCCCTCGTCGATCCGAGGGCCATTAACGATGCCCCGGATCGACGCCATTCTCGCACCATCGTCCAAAGAATCGGCTGCAGCCTGGCGGTAACGAAGTTCACCCGCAGTGACAGGAGCTGGGCCAAACCACCTCCCACGGGTTTCGCTTCCGGGACTTTAGCCACTCCTTGAGATCGACGAGAGAATCCAGATCATACCCGCATCCTCACCAAGACTCGGCGAGACGATGAGAAATTGGCGAGGCAGACCTGCCTATTGGCTACCAGCGGGTCGCGCTTGCGGCTGCTTGCGCGCGACTTCCTGAGCCTTGGTGTAGCTCTCCACGACTGCTGAATAGTTTGGCGAGACGTGGGCATAGAGTGCGCCGATCTCGGCCGCTTCGGGACGGTTCCAGGTGCGGTGCACTTCGGACAGCACGGCATTCGTTGTCGTGGGGATGACACCACCCTGAACGAAACGGGCGAGCGAGGTCCGGCTCGCCATCTCACTCGGATCGCCCGACGCATCCATTACGGCGTAGACCTTGTATCCTGCCAGCTTTGCATCGAGCGCCGGGAACATGACGCAAACGCTGGTCCAGACACCCGCCATGATCAAGGTCTTCTTTCCAGTGGATTGCACCGTCCGGACGAAATCCTCATTGTCCCAGGCGTTCACCTCACCCTTGCGCGCCACATACACGGCATGGGGCGCATTCTGGTGAATCTCAGGCATGAGCGGCCCGTTCGTTCCGTTCGGCTCCGAAGCCGTCGTGATCACTGGTATTTTCATCAGCGTCGCCAGCTTGGCAAGCATCACGACATTGGACCGCAGCTCCGCTATCGGAACGTCCTTCACGGTCTGGAACAGACCCGCTTGGTGATCCAGCAGCAGAATGACGGTATCAGATGGGTCGAGCAGCGCGGCGCCTCCGCCGGTCGGCAGAACGCTGGACGAGGCGCCGCTTCGGGGCGGCGTCGCTTGAGCCAGGACGGGCAGCGCTACTGAGACCAGACCGAGTGCCAGAATCCCAGCGAATACATTGAAGGCTTTCTTGAACATATGTGGCATGGGGCATTCCTCCTTTGACAACCGAACACACTCTCTAAAACGGCCGTTACTCAACTGGCATGATGGCCACGCGGCGGGTCATTGCGACGACTTCCTGTTCTGGTATCCGCCGAAGTGGGCACCGGCGACCCCACGCGGGGCTGACGGGCGAGGCTAAGGCGTCGAACGGCTTCGTGGCATATGTCACCTTGCCCGCCACCACCTTCAGCAGCGACCCGACGTCCTAGATCTGCTCTTCGGGAACGGTGAGGTAGTCGGTGTTGAACACGGCGAAATCGACATACTGACCCGGTGCTATGCGTCCCTTGACCACCTTCCTCTTGGCTGAACCACGCGGCCTCTGTCGTGAACAGACCCAGGGCCCCTTCGCGGGACAGCTTGTTGTGGTCGGTGAATTGCGGCGTTCACTCGAGTCTACGCACGTCGCATCGGGAGGGGCTTGCCTGAGGTCAAACATGAGCAGGAACGTACCGATACTCGTTGCCGGACCTCTCCACCCTGCCCAATCCAGGGTAGGCGAAGTGATATCCAAGCAGCAGCAGTCGGTCGACTGCGGCACGGTCGACGAAGCGCTGCCGGGTGTTTGCTCCAACCTCCTGATCGGTATCGTTGCCGAAGCGCCAAGCCGGATGCTCGAAGGAGACGATCTGGTTGGTGACGACGTCACCGGTCACGACCAAGGTCTCAGGTCCGGCAAGCGCATAGGACATATGACCGTGCGTGTGTCCCGGCGTCGCGATGGCCTGGAGGCCCGGCAGGATGTCGTCGCCGTCCTGCACAAGGACGATCCTTTCGCGGACCGCTGACAGGTCACGCTGGGCTCCAATGGCGAAGGCGTGCAGCACGGAGGGCCTCGAGGAGGTAAAATCCGGATCCATCCAGAAATCCCATTCGGCCGCCCCGACATAGTAGGAGGCGTTCGGGAACCGTGGTCTATCGTCTATTCCAAGCAAGCCCCAGACGTGATCGGGATGCGCATGGGTGAGCAGAACCTTGGTGATCGCCTCCCTGTCATGTCCTGCGGCGGCAAGCGACGATGCCAGCCTCCCCTCGGTCGGCTGGAACTTCCCCCCACCCCCGAGGTCGATCAGGATCAGGTCGTCTCCCGCCTGGATCAGCGGGATGTTGGCATGGGCGCGGATGGTCCCGGCGCTCCCGCCGAGACGTCTCTCGATGTCGAGCCATTGGTCGGGTGTGGCCTCCGGAGCAACGATTGCGGCGGGCAACGCAAAGTGTCCGTCGCTCAGCACCGTGACATCGAAGCTTCCCTGCCGGAAGCCAAAGGGAGAGGTGTCCGGGACAGCTTCAGATCGAGCAAGGGTCATCGTGATCTCCTGGTTCATCATCGTCCCGCAAGGCTGCCAAAAGGGCGCGGATTGCGGTTGGTAGCCCAGCCCCTCCGCTGCTGAGGAGCGCCAAGCCGGCGGCGCCTCCGGGCATGAAGCCGATCCTGCCGGAGAAGGCGGCAACGGGCTTGCCCGCCTTCAGGAACCCGCCAATCAGGCCGCCGGCGAACCTGCCGTCGGCCTCCACCAGCGATCCGCTGCCTCCGACCAGGACGCAGGCTTCGAAGTCCTCGACAAAGACATCGCGGAGCGGAAGAGTGTCTGCAATCTCATTCCGGGCATGGCGGTCGGACAGGAACCGATCCACCAGTGTGCTCCCTGCCCCTTTCCCTTGCTTCGGCCTCTGGTGCCATGGATACCCGCCGGCCTCCGACGCGATCAGAAGCCGGGCACCAGCCTTTAGCAAGGCGTAGTAGACCCCCACGAAATCCTCGAGCGGATCGATGTCGGTTGCATCACCGACATCGAGAACGATCAGGATGGACGCTAACGTTCCGTCCGGCATGACCGATTGCTCCCGTTGGGTGATGACTCAACCGGCTGCCGAAAGTTCTTTCGCGGCCGGAAGCCGGGCATTGATCCACGCCACGATATCCGTCAGGACGCGCTCGCGGCCGATGTCGTTGAAGAGGTCATGGCTGTGTCCGTCATAGCGCTTGAGCGTCTTGTCGGGCGCCCCGGCCGTCTCGTGAAACTCAAGGCTGCCGCTCGGGCGCGTGACCTTATCTTCCGTGCCATGCAGGATGAGGACCGGACATCTGATTGAGGCAAACCCCGTCTTGAGGTTGTCATTCGCCCTCGCCAATGCGGCAACGGTTGCCATCGGCTGCACTTCGCCGGCGATGAGCGGATCGCCATCCATGAAGGCCACGACAGCGGGGTCGCGCGAGAAGTCCCGGTTCTTCAACCGGAGTGCGGGAAGGCGCGGTACGATCCGGCTGATGGCCTTGATGATGGTCAGCAGGAAGTCCGGCGCGTAGACCCGGTAGGCGAAGCTCTCGCAGATGAAGCCTGCGAGCCGCTCTTGGTTGTCGAGCGTATAGGTCGACGAGACCACGCCGCCGGCACTGTGACCGAGTAGAAACAGGGGTAGATCCCCTTCGCGGCGCTGGGTCAGTTCGATCAGGGCGGATACGTCGTCGACGTATTGAGAGACGTCCTCGACGAAGAACCGCTCGCCGTCGGAACGGCCGCGGCCGCGCAGGTCGAGCGCATAGACCGCAAACCCGTTCGCGACCAATTGCTCGGCGATCCATTGGTAATACCCGCTGTGTGACTTCACGCCATGGCAGATCGCCACCACTGCCCTCGGCGGGCCGGGGGGATGCCAGGACCGCATGAAGATCCGCAGCCCGTTTGCCCGATCCAGGAATTCCTCGTTCACTTTCATGGTCATTGCACCCACCTGTCGTATCGGTCAGCCCTTGATGAAGGACAGGAGGTCGGCGTTCACCACATCCGGATGAGTCGTGCAGAGCCCGTGCGGCAGCCCCTCGTAGACTTTGAGGGTCCCATGCTTCAGGAGCTTGACGGACAGCGGCGCAGAGTCCGCGAAGGGTACGATTTGATCGTCGTCGCCATGCATCACCAACGTGGGGACCTCGATCCTTTTGAGATCTTCCGTGAAGTCGGTTTCGGAGAAGGCCTTGATGCAGTCGTACTGCGGCTTGATGCCCCCCATCATGCCCTGGCGCCACCAGTTGTCGATCACGCCTTGTGAGATCGTCGCACCGGGACGATTGAAGCCGTAGAAGGGGCCTGCCGGGACATCCACGTAGAACTGCGCCCGGTTTGCAGCGACTGACGCACGGAAGCCGTCGAACAGCTCGAGCGGCAACCCGCCGGGGTTCTTGTCCGACTTGACCATGATGGGCGGCACCGCGCCGATCAGGACCGCCTTGGAAACACGTCCCGGCTCAGCGCGGGCGACATAGCGCGCCACCTCGCCGCCTCCGGTGGAGTGGCCGATATGGATCGCGTTTTTGAGATCGAGGGCCTTTGCGAACTGAACAACGTCATCGGCATAGGTATCCATCTCGTTGCCGTGAGCGGTCTGGGTCGAGCGTCCGTGGCCACGTCGGTCATGGGCGATGACACGATAGCCCTGATGAAGGAAGAACAGCATCTGGCTGTCCCAGTCGTCTGCGCTGAGTGGCCAGCCGTGATGAAAGACGATCGGTTGGCCGCTGCCCCAGTCCTTGTAGAAGATTTCCGTGCCGTCCGTTAACCTGATGGTAGCCATCGTTCTCGCTCCTTCGGTGGGTTAAATCGTCGGTTTTGGAGGGATCGTGCTCGATCCCTGGACGGAGGCTCCTGCCGTGGCGGCCAGGCCGATTCCTGCGGCCAGCACGGCGCGCCTGGTGGGATGAGCCGAGACGGAGGGGGAGCTCATGGCTGGTCCTCCGTTCCGAGAAAGCGCAGGACCTCGTCCCCGAATTCCCTGGGGTACTGGAACAGGAAGGCGTGGCCCGAGTCCGGATAGATGATCAGCCGGGCATTGGGGATGGCCTGCGCCAAGGCATAGGATTGGTAGGTCGGGATCATCACATCCTCATTGCCGTTGGCGATAAGGACAGGCTGGCGGATCGATCCGACGCGCCGCAGCAGCGAGGTGTCTGGCGTGCCTACGTCGCTCCCGGCAGAGAGCATCGCCTTCCAGGCCTTCTCGCTGACACGCTCGGAGAACGCATCGGCTCTCAGGCGCAGGCGGGCCAGGTGCTCTCGACCGGCCGCCTGGCTCGTCGGCGTTTCCTTGAAGAACAGGTAGAGAAAGTCCTCGTCACTGTTGAGCGGCTTGGTGGCGATCTCGATCGCCTTGGCACGGAGGTTGGCGCCTTCGACATAGCCCGCGCCGCTGCCGACGATAATCAGCCTGCGGACGATCTCCGGTCGCTGGAGGGTCAGCTCCTGCGCCACCAGACCGCCGAAGGAGAAGCCCAGCACGTCAACCTGACGATACCCCAGAGCCTCGATGAATTTGGCCGCACTCGCGGCCCAGTCGGCCATGCGGGCGGGGGCCTCACCTCCGGAGCGCGCAACGCCTGCATTGTCGAAGATGATGACGTGTCGCCCGGCTGCTACATGATCGAGGAAGGCCGGATCCCACTCGTCCATCGTTCCACGGAAACGATTGATCAGAACCAGCGGCGTTCCGGATGGACTGCCCAAGGACCGATAGGCGAAGGAGATGCCGCTGACGCTGATCGTCTGCGTCCCGACGCAGGAGGCGCCGCACGTCTTGGAGTATACCTGCGGGGAGGAAGCGGTCTGTGCCGTTGCCGCGGCAGGAAACGCTGCCGACCACATGAGGGCTGCAAGGCCAGCCGCAGCGGCCCGGGGCAATAAAGTGAAAGTCCGCGATGTCATCGCACATCCCTCGGGATCTGTTGCGTGTTCGGGTCGACACAACCATGACCCCGGTCGGCGATGTGAACCAGTTAAGCGGTGTAAAAGGGTGTTAACGGGCCTCTTCAGGGTGCCAAGAACTCACCCTGCTGGTCCAGGCAACCGCGCCCTGCTCCGTTGCCAGGGCCAGGGACTGCGCGATCAGGCGCCGGGCATCTTCCTGCGCATCGCTCCGCGTCATGAGCAGCCGAGCGTGCTGATGAAGGAGTTCGGGCACGTACCAGGCTTCGCCGGTCTGCCGCGTCAGCGCCAAGGCCCTATCCAACAGACCCAGCGCCTCGTCGACACGACCGAGTGCCTGGAGGCCGGAGGCAAGGACAGCATGGAAGACCGTTCGATAGAGATGGAAGCCGGCTCTCTCCAGCCGGTCCTGCGCGTTTCGCACTAGTGGCACGCCTGCTGTGGCCTTGCCTTGGCGGATCAGGATGTCGCCCTGGAAACACTCGGCATAGGCGTGCCACACATCGAGCGCATGGGCCTTGGTCCGTTCGAGGAGCATTCCAGTGTAGTGCTGTGCGCGGTCGAGATCTCCGGCCATCAGGTAGACGGGGCAGACGGCGTCGGACAGGACATGGCATGTCGTCAAGTTGTGGTCGACCTGTAAGGCCGTCTCGATCATGTCCTCCACTTCGCCGAGAGCTTCCTGCGCGCGACCGCGCAGCCACAACACGCGGGCAAGCGTGACCCGCGCCGTGAGGCGCTGCTCGTATTGGAAACGGGCCAAATGAGCTCCGTTGGCCGGCGCACGATATTCGTCGAGCATGCGGCGCACATGCGCTTCGGCTCGTGGCTGGTCGCCCAGGAAATGCAGCGAACGGGCGCGCATTCTCTCACCGATGAGCCGGTCCGCCGGATCCCGCGAGCGCGCCGCCATCCGGTGGAATTCCTCGGCCATTTCGAGAGCAGCACGGGAATTGCCGCTGTTCGTACGGTCCACCCACAAAGCCCACAAGGCCCGCAATTGGAAATCGACATCGTCGATCCGCCGCGCGATACCAAGTGAGCGTTCCCATGCCTTGGCGCCGCTCGGGCGGCCGGAGATTGCGCGCATGTAGGGAAAGCCCAATGCCGCGTACAACTGCATCAGGCTGCGATCGTCGGGCTTGTCCTGCCGCTCCAGCCATTCGAGGGCCTGACGAACCCTCATCAGGCACTCATCAACCAAGGAGAGCTGATACCAGAGGGGAATGGCCGCGATTGTCAGACCGACCCCGATCATGCGATCGCCCTGCGAGGAGAAGGCCCAATCCAGGGCGGCCCTCAGATTTCCCATGTCACGGTTATGCAGAGAGAGCCAATCGGTATCGTGGCTCGCCTGCCATTGGTCGGCCGCCTGTCCGAAGAGCGCGAGGTAATGCGCGGCGTGGCGGCGGGACGCTTCCTCACTTCGGCCCGAAGCCGACAGCTTCTCCGCCGCGTAGGAGCGCGTCATGTCGAGCAGGCGGTACCGGGCCGGATGGATACTGCGGTCGGCGACTACCAGTGACTTCGCGACTAGGTCGCCGAGACAGGCCGTGAGGTCGATGGTTCCTCCGTCGGAAGCCACCGCCCACGCAGCCTCCATCGTGAATTCCTTGTTGAACAGCGACAGGTGGCTGAGCACGAAGCGTTGGGGCTCGTCGAGGAGCGAGTGGCTCCAGTCCAGCGCCGCGTGCAGGGTCTGATGGCGTGGGAGCGCAGTGCGCCGCCCTCGCGTCAATCCATCGAAACTGTTCCGCAGCGAGACGGCAAGCCCCTCGATCCCTAAACTGTCGACCTGTGCGGCAGCCAGCTCGATCGCCAGGCCGATGCCGTCCAGCCGTCTGCAAATCTCCGCCACGAGGGGCGCCTCGGCATCACCTAGATCGTAGCCTCCGATGCTGTCGGCGACCCGCTCGACGAAGAGCTGGACGGCCGCAAATTCGAGAGCGGACGCCGCATTGTCCGCCTCTACCTCGGACGGGAAGGTAAGCGGGGCAAGGCGGTGGACCCGTTCCCCCTGCACGCGAAGCGGTTCTCGGCTCGTGACGAGAAAGCGGACACCGGGTGCACTGGCTGCCAGGGTCTCTACCAATCGGGCGACGTCATCGACGAGATGCTCGCAGCAATCGAGGATGAGCAGCATGGAGCGCTCACCGAGCTGCCCCGCCAGCTCGGTGAGATGATCGGCCGTCCCGAGGACACAACCTGCCCCTTTCGCTACCGCCGTCGGGAGCAATGCCGGGTCCGCAAGCGGCCCGAGATCGACGAAGGCAATCCCCTCCAGGAAGCGACCGAAGTTGCGCTGGGCGAGGCAGACGGCAACTGTCGTCTTGCCGATGCCCCCAGTGCCGACGATGGTCAGGATCCGGAGATCGTGGAGCTGCCGATCGAGCAGATCGAGCTCTCCGTCCCGCCCGATGACCCGTCCCCCCTGCCGCGGCAGGGAGCCTGTTGCCGGGAGCGTCTGCCGAGGCTTGGACGTCTCCGCCTGGATGTGTCGAGCGGGCTCCTTGGCTTCGCTGACCGATGCGACGAAGCAGTAGCCACGGCCAGTGACGTTGGAGATGAACCTGTAGGGCTCTTGCAAATCCCCGAGCGCCTTGCGCAGGGCGGCGACATTGACCCGGAGATTGGTCTCCTCGACAAAGGTTCTTGGCCAGACGGCCGAGATCAACTCCTCCTTCGTAACCACCTCCCCGGCCCGGCTCACGAGCGCAATGAGGATGTCCAGGGCACGGCTGCCGATCCTGATTGGCTCGCCCTCGCGCAGCAGAACGCGCTCAGAGGAAATGAGCGTGAACGGGCCGAATCTGACATCCGCGTTCTTCATCTGGCTTAGGCATCGTGGGCAGGCGGGAAACTATGCCTGACAAGATGTCTCAGGGGAAGATGACGAAAGAACGACTTAGCCCACGCAGTGTCATGGAGTTCTGGGATGACATCCACTCACTGCGATGGGATCACTTGCCGGGAATGTCGCCTCCAACGCCTCATCGAGGGCGTGCTCCCGCTTCCAATCCTGAACCCTGTAGCGCCTTGCTGCGTGCCGGAGCGACAGATGCGGCTGGAGTGTCGCGCGGGCTTCCAGGAAGGCGGTCCATTGCCCGACGTTGGGGAGCGACGGGATAGTGACCGTCTCGCCAAGGTCAAAGCCAGCCAGCGCCGCATCAACCATCTCCCCGACTTCCATGTTCATGTCCTGCGGCATCGCAGTGAGATCGTGACCTCCCTTTGCCCAAATCTCCGTTCGGGTCATGCCCGGCAGGACCGTCTGGACACGGACGCCGTGAGGTTCGAGCTGGGCCGCCTGGGACTCGCTGAAAGCCAGCACGTAGGCCTTCGCCGCCAGATAAGTGGGTTCGAAGGCGGCAGGAATGAGCGCCGTGACCGAGGACAGGTTGGTGATCGCCCCATGCTCCCGTGCCGCCAATCGCGGGGTTACGGCCACCGACAGGCGGGTGAGCGCAACCATGTTGAGATTGATCAGGTCCTCAAGCCGATCAGGGTCGGCGTTCAGAATCGTCGTATTGCTGGATACACCGGCGTTATTGACCAGGATCGAGATCCCGGGGTCTTCACGCAGACGCTCCTCGACCATCGCTCGATCGACATCCGAGGTCAGATCGGCGGGAATGATATCGATCGCAACACCTGTCATCTCCCCGATGCTGGACGCAACCTGCTTAAGCTTCATCGCATCCCGGGCGACGAGGATGAGATCATGCCCGCGTTGGGCGAGCCGTTCTGCATAGGCGGCACCAATTCCAGTCGAGGCACCGGTAATGAGAGCGGGCGTCCGAACCATGATGTGCTCCTGGTTTTATTGATCTTCACGCGACAGGTGTAACATAGGGCGGTGTCCGTCATCGTGAGGAGGTGCGCGATGGAAGGCAACGTTTGGCGGCCGACGCATCTGACGTCGGAGCAGATGGAGGAGCGTCGCCTGGCGGCCGCGACGCTGTTGCGCCAGGGGCAGCTCTCTCAAGCAGACATTGCCCGGCATGTGGGGGGCAGTCGCGCCAGTGTCTGCCGCTGGGCCGCCACCTTGGCCCAAGAGGGCCCGCGCGGTCTGGAAGCGCGACCCATCCCGGGACCATCGCCCCGCCTTGATGAGAAGGCTTGGGTTCGTCTGGGCCGGCTGTTGGATCGGGGTGCGGTGGCGGCAGGCTTTGCCACTGAACGGTGGACGCTCGAGCGCATCGCGGCCCTGATCGCGCGCGAGTTCGGGGTCCACTACCACCCGCGCTACCTGGAGCGTCCGCTCAAGGCGCATGGCTTCAGCGTGCAGCGCCCGGCCACACGGGCGAAGGAGCGCGATGAGCTGGTGATCGCGGTCTGGTCCAAGCGGGACTGGGTGGCGCTCAAAAAAAGGCGCGCCGGGAGCAGCGCACCCTTGTCCTCTGGGACGAGACCGGCCACAGCTTCCGGATCCGGCCGGGCACGACCTGGGCACGGCGCGGGCTGACCCCGGTGCTGCGGCGGGTGAGCAAGCGACGCGAGGTGTCGAGCATCGTGGCGATCACGCCGGACGGGCGGCTGTATGCCCGTCATTTCCGCACGAGCATCTCGAGCCGCTGTGTCATCCAAGCGCTGCGCTTCTTCCGCCGTAAGATCGGCACGCCGCTGCTGGTGGTCTGGGATCGGCTCAATGCGCACCGCTCACGGGTGACAACGGACTTCATCGCTTCGCATGCGCAGGATTATACGGTGGCCAATCTGCCGGCGTATGCCCCGGAGTTGAATCCGGAAGAACAATGCAATGCCCTCGTCAAGCGCGCCATGGCAAACGCACTGCCCGGCTCAGTCGACGACCTGCATCGGCTCGCCCGGCGCGAGTTCGGCCGCCTCAAACGTCACCCCGAGATGATCGTCCGCTTCTTCCGCCATGCCGGTCTCTCCGTTACCGGCATCCCGTGAAGATCATTAGAATAGGCCCTGAGCCCCTTCAGTGATGGCAGGCAGTGTCTCCGGGGCTGCGTGGGCGGACGAGTAAGAAGGTGTAAATTCGCGTTAAAACTCAGCGCTTTCGGTGCGCAGCCGTCTTACCTCAGCACGTAAAAGCATGGATGCTCCATCACCAAGATGAGCAACTGCATAGATCCAACTTGCGTATTAATAGGACTCCTATATATCTATCGCCATGGAAACACCCCTCATCGCCACGCCTCTGCACAATCGGCTGCGCGAAGGACTCGCCCGGATGGGCGTGGCTTTACGGTCTGACGATTGGTTACGGGCAAGAGATGCTGGGCTCAATCCAACCCAAATGACGATCCTTGAGGCGCTTGAAGGCCGGGAGAACGGACTGAGCGTTACGGAGATCGCCCTCAATCTCGGGGTCTCCCAGCCATCGGCCACAGACTCGATCAATGCTCTGGAACGCAAAGGCTACGTCGTTAAGCAGCCCGTCCCGGGCGACAGGCGCGCTGTCACCGTCTGCATCACGGATGCCGGCAGGCAGTCGTTCTTGACCGGCGACGCAGTTGAAGGCGCAGCCGATCAAGCCATCCGAGCTCTCTCCGAAGCTGAGCAGGCGGATCTCCTGATCTCGCTCATCAAGATGATCCGCCACATGCAGGAGGCCGGTGTTATCCCGGTTCAGCGCATGTGCGCGAGCTGCCGCTACTTCCGACCCTTTGTGCATGCCGACAAGACTCGGCCGCACCAATGTGATTTCGTGAATGCGTCATTCGGCCAGCGCGACCTGCGAATCGAATGCCGCGAGCACGAAACCGCTCCCCCTCTTTCCCGGGCTGCCACCTGGGAGGCGTTCCAAGGGGGCCTTTCAACCCTCCACGCGACTTAGAAGGAAAAGGACGACCTACCATGATCAGCCATCTTGCAGCCGGTGTGCTTGCCGCCGGAACAATCCCACTTTGTCTCACCACTGCCGCGGCTCACCCGATCAAGGCTGAACCATCCCAAGCCGTGCGGGCGTCGTTCGATATCATCGAGACTACCATCGTCGCGAAGGGTGACACGGCCGTGTTCACCACCCGAGTTCGTGCCGATGCAGGCAAGGACAAGCCGAAGGCCACTGGCAAGTTCGAGAGTTCGGAGGTTTATGCCTATGTATGGCCGACCTCCCTCAACAGCGGCGATATCGGATTCGACCGGGATCGCGGCATCATCGCCTTGGCGGTAACGTTCCATCCGGAATTCGACGACGGCGCCTTTGGCAAGAAGAACCGCGACGTCTGGCACCCCCATTGGGTCGTGCTGGCGGAGGACAAGGCCTGCGGCGGCGGGCTCAAGGTCGTCGACATTCCGCAAGGTTCGAAGCCTAAGGTTCCGGCAACCTGGCCCAACGTTCCCCTCCTGATCGACAGCCCCGAATACCCAACGACCTTCAAGGGTGACGCGGTCGATGTCGCAATCCCTCTCGCGGTGCTCGGCGGGATCACCGGGGCGTCCTTCGACGGCGTGACGGCAGGCCTGAAGGTCAATGGGAACCTTCATGCGCCGCTCCTGTGCGTCGACAACGTGTTCAAGGTCGCATCCGGGAACCTGAGCCTGCCCGGCAAGGTAATGCCTGCCCGATGAGCGAAGTTGCCGGTCCGTCGACTGCCATCGGCGGACCGGCTGATTTCTCCCTCCACGCGAGCAGAGAAGAGAGAACCATGACGAGGATTACCCTTATCGACCCGGTCAACGCAACAACTCCCACGACGCACGTGCTTGTGTCGCGGGACATCGATTTCTCAAGAGATTTCTGTGAAGCTCCTATAACGCAGCGGTCATGGAGTTCAGGTGAGGCAACCCGATGGTGAGGGCCGCACTTGTGCTTCGGCATGTCCATTTCGAGGATCTCGGCACCTTTGGACCTGCGCTGGAAGGGGCAGGGTATGCGATCCGCTATATGACGGTCGGCGATTCCGGCTTTCCCGGCGAAGACCCCATCGAGCCCGACCTTCTCGTTGTTCTCGGCGGCCCGATTGGTGTTTATGAGGACCCGATCTACCCGTTCCTGAAGGCCGAGCGGGAATTCATCGCCAGGCGCCTCGAAACCAAACGCCCTACCCTTGGAGTCTGCCTCGGCGCCCAGTTGATTGCTGCGTCCCTCGGTGCCTCGGTGTTCCTGGCAGGAGTCAAGGAGATCGGCTTCGCGCCGGTCGATCTGACGGATGCGGGGCGGGCGAGCGCTTTGCGGCATCTCGAAGGTGTGTCGGTGCTGCATTGGCATGGTGACACGTATACGCTGCCGCAGGGTGCAACGAATCTTGCCTCCACATCGCTCGTGCAGCAGCAGGCCTTCTCGATCGGCGAGACAATCCTGGGAATCCAGTTTCATCCCGAAGCCGAAACCGGGCTCGGATTTGAACGCTGGCTTGTGGGACATGCGGCAGAACTTGCCGCAGCCGGTATCGATGTCCCGGGATTACGCCAGGACGGCCAGAGATACGGCAAGAAGCTTGAATTAGCCGCTGGCGCGCTGCTCGAGGAATGGTTGGCAGGTCTCCAAGGCGCACGATGATGCCGAACTTTTCGATTCCTCTGATGGCGCTGCTGATTGGCGGCGTGAGGCCTCTCGGGAAACGGGCAGCGCCGAGTGGGATTGCCAAGGCTCCGGCTACGGCGCCCGTGCTCCTGCGCCGCATTGGGTTTCAGGGTGATGAGCAAGGGGACGCAGTGCGTCACGGCGGGCCGGAGAAGGCCGTGCATCATTATCCTTTCGATCATTATGCCCTATGGAAATCCGAAATCGGCCCTCATGCTCTTCTCGATCAACCCGGAGCCTTCGGGGAGAATGTCTCGACCGCAGGACTGACCGAAGCCGACGTCGCAATAGGCGACATCTTCCGCTTAGGCCATGCCCTGGTACAGGTTAGCCAAGGCCGGCAACCGTGCTGGAAGCTGAATGAGCGCTTCGCCGACATCCGAATGTCCAGACGCGTGCAGGTCACAGGCCGAACAGGCTGGTACTACCGCGTGCTGGAAGAAGGGATCGTGTCCCCAGGTGACGGCCTGAAGCTGGTGGAGCGCACAAACGAGTGTTGGACGATCAATCGGGTGTGGCATCACTTCTACGTCGACACCATGAATGCAGACGCCCTTCGCCAAATTTCAGAACTGCCAGCCCTTGCTCAGGGATGGCGGGATCATGCCGAAAAACGTTTCGCTACCGGGATCGTAGAGGATTGGAGCAGGCGACTCGACGGCTGAATTTCGGAGCCAGCCCCTTTACGATATCCAAACCAGCCAAGGGTCTGCATTGGGTCAAACATTCCTATTCCGACCGCCCAGTGAACATTGGCTCTCAGGTACAGCGCACAAAGCTCTTACGCCTCAGGAGTGCCAGGAGAGGACATTCTGAGGTTCCGTCTCACGCTTTGGACCTTCTAAGCGTCACGGTTGAATAGAATCTCATGGAAGGCACCTCATGGACCTGAGTAAAACTAAGCGGTGATGTGCCAGCCCAAGCACAGCGAAGATTGCTAATCCTGTTCGCCCCCGGCCGAGAGCTGCTCGATCTTAACTTCGACGAGGTCGGCGAGGGCGCTGTCGGGTGCTAGAGCACGCAAGTCTTGCGCCAGCTCTCGGAGCTCATCGAGCGTAGCTTCCGACATCAAGGTGTTTGCAGCTTTAGTCGTCATTTCCATGAAGTCCATGCTCTCCCCTTTGATTCAGTCTCATGGGGCGGATAAGACGGATGGAGTCCGGTAAGGATGAGTTCATTCTGTATCCTGACCGTAGCCTTTTGTTTGAATATGTCGCCGGAACGACGAGGTCCACAGCATCGCAGCATGAGCTCGAACCTGCATGCGAAACCCGACTTCGTCCGCCAGGACGATGACTCGCCATTCATTCGATCGGCCTCCCGGCTGCGCCAAAGTCGGACACCTCCTTTTGAGGAGGCATCAGGTGGTGACCACATCACCAATATCTGAAATGTTCGGGATGGCGGCGCACCGCCATCCACAAGCTTTGCCGATCCTAGGATTTCGGCATGATCACACTGTCGATCACATGGATGACACCGTTCGATGCGTTGACGTCAGCCTGTGTGACAACCGCGTCGCCCACCTTGACGGTGTTGCCGCTCGCATCGATCCGCACGGCGCTGCCCTCAACTGTCTTGGCGTTCGTCGTCTTACCCTTGAGATCACCGGACATGACGTTCCCAGCCACGACGTGATAGGTCAGCACCTTCTGGAGCTGCGCCTTGTTCTCCGGCTTCAGGAGATTCTCGACCGTTCCGGCTGGGAGCTTCTTGAAGGCATCGTCCGTGGGTGCAAACACCGTGTAGGGGCCCTTGCCCTTGAGGGTTTCAACAAGTCCGGCAGCCTGAAGGGCGGCCGTCAGCGTCTTGAAACTGCCGTTGCTGACAGCGGTTTCAACAAGGTCCGCGGCTGCGGCCGGACTTGCCGCGACGAGCATGGCGGCTACGGCGTAAACACTATACTTCGCGTTCATTGTTCTATCCTCTGATTGCTGCGCTCTGTCTGCTCACTGGCGTCAGCCTCGATGGATATGGCCGGGGTCCGACCTGTCTTGCATCGGGAGTTTCCTGAGGGGAGCCGGATAATCACCGTAGGAAGCGCATTTCTCCCGTGCTGCCATGGGAAGTCCACGTAAATCCGCCCTATGTCTTCATGCAGCAGCGACCCGCAATCGAGATTGAGGCCATAATGGACTATCTCACCCCTGATGATGCCTCATCCGTAGATCATCCAAGACCCCGCAGGCGCCATCGCGCGGCCACACGGGCGCCGCAGGCTCACAGCCTGCCTACGCTGATCGCGCCCGACGTGCAGGCGGAGGCCTTGCTGCGCTCCACCCTGGATGCCCTGTCGGCCCATGTCGCAGTGCTCGACGAAGCCGGGACGATCATCGCGGTCAACCAGGCTTGGCGCGCCTTTGCCCACGCCTCCGGCTATGCCGACGAGAACCACGGCGTCGGGATGAATTACCTGGCTGTCTGCGAGGCCGCCGCCGCCGTGTCACAGGATGCGGCGCGAACCGCGGAGGCTTTGCGGGACATCATGGCAGGCGGCCGTTCCGAGTTCCGGATGGAGTATCCTTGCCGAAGCCCACGGGGGCCGCGCTGGTTCCAACTTCGGGTGACCCGGCCAGACCAGGCGCAGACGCGCCGGATCGTCATCGCGCATGAAGACATCACCGAGGTCAAGCGTACGCAGGAGGAATTGGCCTGGTTGAGTGGCCGCCTCATGCACTTGCAGGACGAGGAGCGGCGCGCCATTGCACGGGAACTCCACGACACCACGGCCCAGAACCTCCTGGCCATCACGTTGAACACGACGCGCCTGCACGAGGGGCTGCGCGATGTGGGGGAGCCCGCCCGCCGCACACTGATGGAGACCCTCGAGCTGGCCGAGCAGAGCCTTCAGGAAGTCCGCACCCTGTCCTATCTGCTCCACCCTCCGCTCCTCGACGATATCGGGCTCACGGCCGCCTTGAGCTGGCTCGCCCGCGGATTCTCCCACCGCAGCGGCATTCAGGTCGACACCAGCATCGAGAACAGCGGTGAGCCCTTGCCTCGTCCCACGGCAACTGCCCTCTACCGGGTCGCCCAGGAGGCGCTGTCGAACGTTCACCGTCACTCGGGCAGCAAGCGGGCACGGCTTGCTCTGTACCGAACCGCCGATATGGTTCAGCTCGACGTTGTGGATGGTGGCACAGGGCTCAGGAGCCTCGTGAAGGCCGGCAGCGAGGAGGCCCGACAGATCGGTGTCGGCATCTCAGGCATGCGGTTGCGGCTCGAGCAACTCGGCGGCCGGCTTGAAATCCGGTCAGGCCCTGCGGGGACCCACGTGAGCGCCAGGGTGCCGATCACGCAGGTCGGGTCAGACCAACCGCTTTGAGCAGCCAATGTCCCAAGAGGCAGTCCATCGGCCGGTTAGGACCCATCATGCTTCGCATTCTTCTCGCCGATGATCACGATATCGTCCGGCGCGGCCTCAAGGATCTTTTGGAACAACAGGCGGGCTGGCAGGTCTGCGCCGAAGCTGCGAACGGCAGGGACGCCGTGGAATTCGCCCTCCAGCACCGGCCCCACGTGGCTGTCATCGATCTGTCCATGCCCGAGCTCAATGGCCTTGAAGCGACGCGCCGGATCCGACAGAGCCTGCCGGATACCGAGGTCCTGATCTTCACAATGCACGAGAGCGAGGAGCTGATCAGGGAGGTGCTGGGTGCTGGCGCCCGAGGCTACCTGCTCAAGTCCGATGCAGTGCGTCAGCTTATCCCGGCGGTGGAAAGCCTCTCGCAGAGAAAGCCCTACTTCGCCGGGCGTGTGTCGGAAGTTGTCCTGGACGGCTTTCTCAAAGGGGGACAGGTGGTGATGGAAGGTCCAACGGCCGAGCGCCTGACGTCGCGCGAACGCGAGGTTGTGCAACTCCTCGCCGAGGGCAAAAGCAACAAGCAGATCGCGCGCGTCCTGGACCTCAGCATCAAGACGGTGGAGACGCATCGCGCCGCCGCTATGCGGAAGCTGGAGCTCAACTCCCTGCCTGACCTGGTCCGCTACGCCATCAGGACGCAGATCATCCAAGCCTGAACTCACGGTGCAAAGGACAGGTGATTGCGATGCCTCCATCTTCCTCGACCTCACTCCTCTTGAGCAGCCTCGAGCGGCCGGCCCGGGCCCTTGTCATTGGTGCATCTGGGGGCATCGGATCCGCGGTCATAGACCTTCTTTCGTCCGGAGGGTTTGAAACCGTTCATGCGCTTTCGCGCTCGGGATCCCATCGAAGCTTGGTTGGCGTACGCGTGGGACGGATCGACCTTGAGAACGAGGCGAGCGTTGCCGCCGCGGCTGCGCAGCTTGTTGAGGGCGCTCCTCTGCGCTTCATCCTGGTGGCGACAGGATTGCTCCACGATAGTGCCCTCCAGCCCGAGAAGACCTATCGCACTCTTGATCCGGAACATCTCGCCCGGAGCTTCCGGATCAATGCGATTGGCCCAGCCCTTGTCGCCAAGCATGTGCTTCCCCTCGTGCCGAAAGCGGGCAAAAGCGTCTTTGCTGTTCTCTCTGCACGAGTGGGCAGCATCGAGGACAACCGCCTCGGGGGCTGGTACGGCTACCGAGCATCGAAGGCGGCCCTTAACCAGTTTATGCGGACCATTGCGATCGAGCTCAGTCGCCAGAAACCCGAAGCCGTATGTGTCGCCCTTCACCCTGGAACGGTCGATACATCGCTGAGTCACCCCTTTCAGTCTGGCACCAAGATCAACAAGGTGTTCTCACCGGCGTATTCTGCCGAGCGGCTGCTGGCTGTCACGGATGCCGTCACGGCGGCGCACACTGGACAATTCTTTGCCTGGGATGGCCAGACAATACCCTTTTAACAGAGGCCATGAGGTCCTTCTTGCACAACCTCAAAGGTCGCCTTCGGTTCAACTTAGGAAGTCTAGGCACGCCCGCTGAAGGTCTGCTCACTGCGGGAGAACAGACCCTCCGGCCTAGTCACAGGATATTCTGTGACAGCACCGCGCCTGCGCTGGGGGGCAGAGGAAGGAGCAGGTGTCAAACGACTGAGTTCGTCGTTTGCGCTCTTGGGCTTGGCTTAGGTCTGATCCGAGCCAGCCTCCGCGTTCAAACGTGTGGCTAGCTATTGGCTACCTGGAAGAAAACAGCTCAAAGGGCAGAGGCCGGTAACCCTTTGAAAGTATTGGTGAGCGCGCTGGGACTCGAACCCAGGACCCTCTGATTAAAAGTCAGATGCTCTACCGGCTGAGCTACGCGCTCCCAGAGGTGAGCCCGAGATAGGGGCTCTCGGGCCTCGGGTCAATCGAAAAGCCCCGCCTCGACAGGTAAATCCTCAGCTTCGGAACCGTAAGGGCCACGCTTCCCGGAGATCTTCCGGGCAGGAACATCCTGAGGGGCCAAGGTGATCACCCCTCTGCCACCATGGCGATGTTGTCGGCGTGCTGGCCGATTTCCGCCTTGCTGTCCCGCTCACCTTTGACCCAACCCTCCTTGACCTCGCCGATATAGTCGTCGAGACGACCCTCGGTGATCGCCTTGCGCAGGCCAGCCATGAGTTCCTGGTAATAGGCCAGGTTGTTCCAGGTCAGGAGCATCATGCCCAAGATCTCGTTCGAGCGGACGAGGTGATGCAGATAGGCGCGTGAATAGGTGTTCGAGGCCGTGCACTTCGATTCCGGGTCGAGCGGGCTCACGTCCTCGGCGAAGCGGGCATTGCGCAGGTTCATGCGGCCGTGGCGGGTGAACACCTGGCCATGGCGGCCGGCCCGGGTGGGCATGACGCAGTCGAACATGTCGACGCCCCGACGCACCGCCTCGACGATGTCGTCAGGGGTGCCCACGCCCATGAGATAGCGGGGCTTTTCCTTCGGCATGTGCGGCTCGACCGTCTCGATCATGCGCAGCATCACGTCCTGGGGCTCGCCGACGGCGAGCCCGCCGATGGCATACCCTTTCAGGTCCAGGGCTGCGAGTTCCTTCGCGCTCTCGATGCGCAGCCGCTCCACCGCTCCGCCCTGAACGATGCCGAACATGGCCTTGCCGGGCTGTTCGCCGAAAGCCACCCGGCAGCGCTCGGCCCAGCGCAGCGACAGGCGCATGGCCTTCTCGGCCACCTCATCGGGACACGGCAGTTTCACGCATTCGTCGAGCTGCATCTGGATATCTGAGCCCAGCAACCCCTGGATCTCGATGGAGCGCTCCGGCGTCAGCACATGGGTCGAGCCGTCGATGTGGGACTGAAAGGTGACCCCGGTCTCGTCGATCTTGCGCAGGGCCGACAGCGACATGACCTGGAAGCCGCCGGAATCGGTGAGGATCGGATACGGCCAGTTCATGAAATGATGCAGCCCGCCGAGCTTGGCCACGCGCTCGGCACCGGGGCGGAGCATGAGGTGATAGGTGTTGCCGAGCACCACGTCGGCGCCCAGCGCCTTCACCTGGTCCGGGTACATGGCCTTCACGGTCGCGGCCGTGCCGACCGGCATGAAGGCGGGCGTGCGGATGACGCCGCGGGGCATCCGGATCTCGCCGGTTCGCGCCGCTCCGTCTGTCTTGTTGACGGTAAAGGTGAAGCTCTCGGTCGTCATTCATACCTCGTCTTGTCATCCCCGTCCGGAGCGAAGTGGAGGGGAACGGGATCCAGGGATCCGCAGCACATGTGAATGGATCCCCTACCCGTGCATTCCGCGCGCCGGGGATGAACATGCCATATCAACGCCGAAACAATAGGCTCGCATCGCCATAGGAGTAGAAGCGATAGCCCGCTTCGACCGCATGGGCATAGGCGGTCCTCATGCAATCCAGACCTGCAAAGGCCGAAACCAGCATGAAGAGGGTCGAGCGCGGCAGGTGGAAATTGGTCATCAGCACGTCCACGGCCTTGAAGCGGTAGCCGGGGGTGATGAAGATCGCCGTGTCGCCGGAGAACGGTGCGATGGTCCCGTCGTCCTGAGCCGCGCTCTCAAGGAGACGAAGGGACGTGGTGCCGACCGCCACGATCCGCCCTCCCCTGGCCCTCGCCTCATTGAGCGCCTGCGCGGTCTCCGTGGAGACGGAGCCCCATTCCGCATGCATCCGGTGCTCATTCGTGTCGTCGGCCTTCACCGGCAGGAACGTGCCCGCTCCTACATGAAGCGTCACGAACTGGCGGGTGATGCCACGCTCGTCGAGACGGCGGAAAAGGTCCTCCGTGAAATGCAGACCGGCGGTCGGGGCCGCGACGGCCCCCTCGTCCTTGGCATAGACGGTCTGGTAGTCGTTCAGGTCCTTGTCGTCCGTGGGGCGCTTGCCGGCGATGTACGGCGGCAGCGGCAGCTCGCCGAGCCGGGCGATAGCCTCGTCCAGGAACGCGCCAGAGAAGGAGAAGCGGAGCGCCACATCGCCGCCCTCACCCTTCTCTACGACCTCGGCATCGAGGCGCACGAGCTCGCAGACCGTGCTCTCGGAATCGTCCCCGAAGCGGATGCGGTCGCCGATAGTGAGCTTCTTGGCCGGACGGGCGAAGGCACGCCACCGATCGGCGCCTTCGCGCTTGTGCAGCATGATCTCGACACGCGCCGCGGTCTCCTCACGGACGCGCAGGCCGTAGAGCCGAGATGGAATGACCTTGGTGTCGTTGAGCACCAGCACATCGCCGGGCTGAAGCAGACCCGGCAGGTCGCGGACGACACGGTCTTCTAAGACGGCATCTGGCCGAACCACGAGCATGCGCGCGGCATCGCGCGGCTCCACGGGGCGGAGCGCGATGCTGGTTTCGGGGAGATCGAAATCGAAGAGGTCGACGCGCATGGATACTCTGTCTCAACCTCACTCTGAGGAGCAGCCGCCAGTCTGCATCTCGAAAGAGGATGCGGTGTTCTCTGGAAGCGCCATTATTCTTCGAGACGACCTGACGGCCTCCTCAGAATGAGGGCTTAGGCAGTTCATCTGAAAACGTGGATGCCCGGGGTGCCCCGGGCATGACGGATTCAAAGGATGAATAGGCTTAAGCCGCGTCCGCCGCGACCTTCATGGAGACGATGCGGTCGGGATCGCGCACGGGCTCGCCGCGCTTGATCTTGTCCACATTCTCCATGCCCTCGGTGACCTTGCCCCAGACGGTGTATTGCTTGTCGAGGAAGCGGGCGTCGTCGAAGACGATGAAGAATTGTGAATTGGCGGAATGCGGCTGGTTGGTGCGGGCCATGGAGCAGACTCCGCGCACATGCGGCTCGGCGTTGAACTCGGCCTTCAGGTCCGGCAGGTCGGAGCCGCCCGTGCCGGTGCCGGTCGGATCGCCCGTCTGGGCCATGAAGCCCTCGATCACCCTATGGAACGGCACGTTGTCATAAAATCCCTGGCGGGAGAGCGTCTTGATGCGCTCCACGTGGCCGGGAGCCAGATCGGGGCGCAGTTCGATGACCACACGGCCCTTGGTGGTTTCCATGATGATGGTGTTTTCCGGATCTGCCATCGGGATCTCCTGTGCTGGCTGTATCGGCTGAAAAGGGTCGCCTGCCCGCTCACATAGGCCGGGCATCGACGAAACGGAAGGAGAAGATGCGCCCGGCGATGGCCCGCCCCAAACTTTCCGTAAAAGGAAGAGGTGTGCAGCGTTCGAACGCCTCGCGCACCGCCCTTGTGAAGGGCTCGCGCTGCTCAGCCTGCGTGCCGGCCTTGTAGAAGGTGATGCGGGGCTGGCCCAGCACCTCGCCGTTGCGCTTGAAACTCAGGCGCAAGGTGATCTCCTGCCCGGAATACCCGCTGCCGGCGGGCGGGCGCCAGCAGGCTTGGACCGCCTGAAAAATCTGGCCGATGCGGTCGATCCGCTCGACCTTGGGCGCATCGGAACGTGGCCGGATCGTGCCTCGCAAGCCCTCGGGCAAAGGCGGCGCCGGCTGACGGGGTTCCTCCCACTCATCCGGATCGAGAGAGGGGGAAAGCACCTGGGCGGCGAGTGGAGAAACCATTGCGGACAGCAGGAGCGCGGCCATTGCCGACCGCGCCCCGGATGTTGGCTGAAGCGGCATTACTTCGCGTCGGCGGCGAGCTGCATCTTCACGATCTTGTCCGGGTTCGACACCATGCCATTGGCGGCGGCATCACCCTTCTTGATCTTGTCGACGACATCCATGCCGGAGACGACCTCACCAAAGAGCGTGTATTGGCCCGTCAGCGGTCCGCAGCCTTCATAGCAGATGAAGAACTGGCTGTTGGCGGAATCCGGGCTCTGGGAGCGGGCCATGCCGACGGAGCCGCGCTTGTACTGGGTCTTGGTGAACTCGGCCGGGATGTTGGGCAGGCTCGACTTGCCCGTGCCGGTGCCGGTCGGATCGCCCGTCTGGGCCATGAAGCCGTCGATCACCCGGTGGAAGACGACGCCGTTGTAGAATCCCTGCTTGGTCAGAGCCTTGATCTGTTCCACGTGCTTGGGCGCCAGATCCGGCCGCAGGCGGATGGTGATGCGCCCGTCCTTGGTGTCGAGGAGGATTGTGTTCTGCGGGTCGGCGGCCTGCTGGGCCGCGGCCGGAACGAGGCCTGCGAGCACGAGTGCTCCGGCTGCGAGCAAACGCTTCATGGTGAGAGGTCTCCTTATCGAGGATGATGAAACTTTATGGCCGCTTGAATCTGGCCTTCAGGCGCTCGGCGACAAGACCCGGCACGAAGGCCGAGACATCGCCGCCCATTCCGGCGATCTGGCGCACAAGCGTGGCCGTGATGGGGCGGACCGGAGGCGAAGCCGGGAAGAAGACGGTCTGAACGTCCGGCTCCATGGTGGCGTTCATGGATGCCATCTGGATCTCGTAGTCGAAATCCGAACCGTCTCTCAGACCACGCACGATGAGGGTCGCGCCGTGGCGACGGGCGGCCTCAACGGCGAGGTCGTTGAAGGTCACGACCTCCAGGTCGACGTTCCTGGCCCTGAGCACCGGCCCGCAGACCTCGCGCAGCATTTCCGCCCGCTCCTCGGCCGAGAAGATCGGGGCCTTCGAGGAATGAACCCCGATGGCGATCACGATCCTGTCGGCCACGCTGCAGGCTTGGCGCAGGACGTCCAGATGGCCGTTGGTGACGGGGTCGAAGCTGCCGGTATAGAGGGCGGTGCGGGTCATGAGGCCATGGCGTAGCTTGATATGGGCTGTCGGGCAAGCCGTGCGCTGGCACACGGCAAGCGGGACAGGGTCATGAGAGATATATCTCACCTTAGGTCAGGAGAGAGCTATGATCTTCCGTCTTTTCATCGTCGCCATCACCGCCGTCGCGGTCTTGAGCCCGGCCGCGCTGGCGAGCCTGACCTGATACCCTCATCGCTGTGGAGAGAGGATGGCTCTCCGTTCATATCTTGATATAACATGTCTTAACCTTTGCCTCTATGGCAATTCCGTCACGTGCAGCAGAGAGAGGATGCTCCTCCACGCTGGCGAGCTGACTTGAAGATTCCAAACCTGCAGGGCTGACATGCTACGTTTGGGAATTGCCGTCGTCTCGATGCTCGTGACTGCCGCTCACGCATTCGCTGACGAACTCGTATGCCAAGGTCCCTTCGCGAAGGATACCGACCACAAGCGCCTCGTCGCGGCCTTCGGCCACGCGAATGTCGTCCGAGAGACGGTCTATGAGGCGGAAGGTTTGGAAGTCAGGGCGAGCATCGTCTTTCCGAAAGATCCCGCCCGGCGCCTGGTGGTGCGCTGGTCCGATGAGAAAGCGCTGAGGCATCCCGCGCGTATCGATCTGGAGGGATCGGGCTGGACCGGGCCGGAGGGACTTCGGATCGGCTCACCGATCAAGACTGTCGAGAAGGCGAACGGCAGGCCCTTCGTTCTCTACGGCTTCGAATGGGATTACGGCGGGAGCATCGAGAGCTGGAAGGGCGGAGCCTTGGGCAACCGTCCCGGCGGCTGCAGCTTCAGCCCCATCTTCGAGGGCGATGACACCGCCCCCGAGGAGGCCTTGAGCGCCGTAGCGGGCGATTCTCAATTCGCCTCGGATTCGTCTGCCATGAAGGCCGCCAGGCCGAGGATCCGGAGCCTTCACCTGAACTATGCGAAGCAATAGCTTCCGCGTCATGGCCCGGCCTGTCCCGATGCTTTGAAGCGCCGCACTTTTCCGATCGGGATCACCGGCACGAGGCCGGTGATGACGAGGCGGCACTGACGGCATCCAATAAAAAACCCGCCGACCTGAGCCGGCGGGTTTTGCATTCTTGAACGCTTGGAAGATCTTACTCGTCCGACGACTCGCCGCCTTCGGTCGCGGCGGCATCGTCAACGCCCTCGACTTCCTCGTCGTCCTCGCCCTCGATGTGCTCCACCGAGACGACCTTCTCCTTGTCGCGGGTGGAGAAGACCGTGACGCCCTGCGAGTTGCGGCCGACGACGCGGATGCCTTCCACCGGCACGCGGATCAGCTGGCCGCCATCGGTGACGAGCATGATCTGGTCCGAGTTCTCGACCGGGAACGAAGCCACCAGCTTGCCGTTGCGGCTGTTGACCGCCATGGCCGTGATGCCTTTCCCGCCGCGTCCGGTAATGCGGTACTCGTAGGACACGGTGCGCTTGCCGTAGCCCTTCTCGGAGAGCGTCAGGATGCATTGCTCCTGCGCGCTCATTTCCGCGTAGCGCTCCTGCGAGAGGGAGAAGTTCGCACCTTCCATCTCCTCCGCATCCTCCGATGCGTCGGCATCCGACCCCATCTGCTCGCCGGTGACGGCGCGGCGCATCTTGAGATAGGCCGCCCGCTCCTCGCCCGTGGCTTCCACGTGGCGCAGGATCGCCATGGAGATGATGTCGTCGCCTTGACCCAAGTTGATGCCGCGCACGCCCATGGAATCGCGGCCCTTGAACACGCGCACGTCCGTGACCGGGAAGCGGATGCACTGGCCCTTGGCCGTGGTCAGCAGCACGTCGTCGTTCTCCGAGCAGATCTGCACGTCGACGATGTGATCGCCCTCATCCAGCTTCATGGCGATCTTGCCGCCGCGATTGACCTGGACGAAATCCGACAGCTTGTTGCGGCGAACCGTGCCGCGGGAGGTGGCGAACATCACGTCGAGCTTGTCCCAGGACGCCTCGTCCTCGGGCAGCGGCATGATGGTGGTGATGCGCTCGCCCTGGTTGATGGGCAGCATGTTCACCAGGGCCTTGCCCTTGGCGTTGGGAGCCGCCAGCGGCAGGCGCCACACCTTCTCCTTGTAGGCCTGGCCTTCGGAGGAGAAGAAGATGACGGGCGTGTGGGTGTTGGCCACGAACAGACGGGTGACGAAATCCTCATCCCTCGTTGTCATGGCGGAGCGGCCCTTGCCGCCGCGGCGCTGCGCCCGGTAGGTCGAGAGCGGCACGCGCTTGATGTAGCCGGCATGGGACACGGTGACGACCATGTCCTCGCGGGCGATCAGGTCCTCATCGTCGAGATCGGAATCCCAATCCACGATCTGCGTCTTGCGCGGCGTGGCGAAGGTGTTGCGGATTTCGGTCAGCTCGTCCCGGATGATGGACATGATGCGGACACGGGAGCGCAGGATCTCGAGGTAATCGGAGATCTCGGCCGCGAGCTTCGACAGCTCGTCGCCGATCTCGTCCCGGCCCAGAGCCGTGAGGCGCTGCAGGCGCAGGTCGAGGATGGCGCGAGCCTGGGCCTCGGAGAGACGATAGGTGCCGTCCTCGTTGATCTTGTGGCGCGGGTCGTCCACGAGCGCGATGAGCGGCGCGATGTCATGTGCCGGCCAGTCGCGGCCCATGAGGGCTTCGCGTGCCGTGTTCGGATCGGGCGCCGTGCGGATGAGGCGGATGACCTCGTCGATATTGGCGACCGCGATGGCGAGGCCGCACAGCACGTGGGCGCGCTCACGGGCCTTGTTGAGCAGGTACTTGGTCCGACGGGAGACGACTTCCTCGCGGAAATCGACGAAGGCCTTGATCAGGTCCTTCAGCGTCATGAGCTCCGGACGTCCGCCGTTGAGCGCCACCATGTTGGCGCCGAAGCTCGTCTGGAGCGGCGTATAGCGGTAGAGCTGGTTGAGCACCACGTCGGCCATGGCGTCGCGCTTGATCTCGACCACGATGCGCATGCCGTCGCGGTCGGATTCGTCGCGCAGGTCGGCAATGCCTTCGATCTTCTTCTCGCGCACCAGCTCGGCGATCTTCTCGATCAGCGAGGCCTTGTTCACCTGATACGGGATTTCGGTGAAGATGATCGCTTCGCGGTCCTTGCGGACCTCCTCGATCTCGGACTTGGCCCGCATGATCACGGAGCCGCGGCCTGTCGTATAGGCCGAGCGGGCGCCGGCGCGCCCGAGGATCAGGGCGCCGGTCGGAAAGTCCGGGCCTGGGATGATCTCGATCAGCTCCTCGGCCGAAACGTCGGGATTTTCCATGAAGGCCAAGCAGCCGTCGATGACCTCGCCCAGGTTGTGGGGAGGCATGTTGGTGGCCATGCCGACCGCGATGCCGCCAGCCCCGTTGACGAGCAGGTTCGGATAGCGCGCCGGCAGGACCGCCGGCTCGTCCTTGGACTCGTCGTAGTTTGGGGTGAAGTCGACCGTGTCCTTGTCGATGTCGTCGAGGAGCGGCATCGCCGCCTTGGCGAGGCGGGACTCGGTGTAGCGCATGGCCGCCGGCGGATCGCCGTCCACGGAGCCGAAATTCCCCTGCCCGTCCACGAGCATGACGCGCATGGCGAAGTCCTGGGCCATGCGGACCAGGGCATCATAGATCGATTGGTCGCCGTGCGGGTGGTATTGACCCATCACGTCGCCGACGATGCGGGCGGACTTTACGTATTTCTTGTCGGGCGTATAGCCGTTCTCGTGCATCGAATAGAGGATGCGCCGGTGCACGGGCTTGAGGCCGTCCCGCGCATCGGGCAGAGCGCGGCTCACGATCACGCTCATGGCGTAATCGAGATAGGAGCGCTTCATCTCGTCGACGATGGAAATCAGCTTGATGTCGCTGCCCGGCTGGTCCCCCGCGGGGCCGCCGGAGCGGATATCGTTCGGATCGGTCAAGGTTGGTCTTTCTTAAAACGGTCTGCCCTTTCGCGAGAGGCGGCTTATGGTGCCGCTTCGTCAAGCCATCCGGCAGGCCCGCGAATCCAATAGAAATCAGCCTCTTAGATGGGGGAGAACGCCGCAATTTTCAAGCATTTTGAGGGGTTTTCCAGAGGCAAGGCGAGAGGCGAAATCCGTTTACGTTTCAGCAACTTATTGTCGGGCCAAGTCCGGCCGCGGGCAGGCTTGCGGCTGTGGCACTTTCGCAGAGGCGCCCGGGAAGGTGAGACATGGGATCAGCCGCCTCGTCTAATCCACTGATGTTCTTTGCTTTTACTGCTTTCTCGGGTGCCATTCCCGGGACGTCCATTTTCCCCCACTCCGTCACCCAGGTGGGAGCGTCAGCGGAGATCCGGGATCGGGCGCAGGTTTATGGCGCTCGATCCTCGACATCGTCATTCCCGCGCAGGCCGGAATGAGGGCAGCATGTCTGACAGCGTGGATTGCCGGAGCGTGTACGGGAACGGCCGCGACATTCTCCGCCGTCATCACCGGGCTTGTCCCGGTGATCCCGATCCTGTGGAGCGCCGCGCTCGTCCGATGGGATGGCCGGGTCAGGCCCGGCCGCCGCGGTGACGCCCGCTCGCCATGACCGGGAGCGCTTTGGCCCTGACGGGCGTGAACGCGCTATGCTCTCAGCAGAATCGCCGTCGTGTCGTCGCTCGCCTTGAACCGGGGATAGAGCCTGCCGTCCGGGTCCTGCTCGGTCTCGATCTTCCGCGCCAGCTTCACCAGCGGCTCGAGGCCGGATATGAGAGCGGCTTCCATGACAGCCCTGGCATCCATCGCCCCGTAGAGATCGACCAAGGCGGAGAAACCGTCCGAGGCCAGGAGGATTGCCGTATCATTCTCACAGGGAGCCGTCTCGTGCCGCAGGCGGTCGGCGGCGTCCGGATTGAAGCTCAAGATCGCGGCCGGGATGCCGCTCCTGCGCTGGCGCTCGCGGCGCTCGCCGAGCCACGCGAGGAAGATCGGCTCGTCGAGGATGGCCGTGGGCCTGGACCCTGCCTGCCGCATCAGTTCGGCCGCCATCGAGGATTCGGCGTCGCGCAGGCCAGGGGCGTCGCCTAAAGCGCTTTTGATCTGGACTTGAATCCATTCGGGTGGGCTGTGCGTTGACAGGCATATGGCCCGGGAGGCAAGCCATGCCCCAGCCCTATTCCGCTGATCTGCGTGCGCGTGTTCTGGTCGCCGGTGCGCGCGGCGACCTTCCTCA
>NZ_JAHAMK010000041.1 GCF_018383585.1 Microvirga sp. 3-52 | reverse complement strand
CCGCGACCCTGACGGGTTTTGAAAACATGCGCATGATCCGCCGCGGCCATTGCATCCAGCGGGAACGTCGAGCGACAGGCGAAATCCGGCTCGTCAATCAGCTCTTCGGTCTTGCTGCCTGAGTGTCCCGTTCGACGGGGTTCGTTATGCCGTTTTCAAGTTACTGCAACGGTGCCGTTCTTGGGTCCCGCGAAAGTGGCCGTCACGCTCCGGGACCATTGCCCACCTTCTGGGCCATGGGGACCTGATGCACGTTGCCAATATAGGTGTTCCAGNCCGCGAAAGTGGCCGTCACGCTCCGGGACCATTGCCCACCTTCTGGGCCATGGGGACCTGATGCACGTTGCCAATGTAGGTGTTCCAGCGACTGTCGCTCTCCCGATCCGGCTTGTCCTCGTCGAAGCATGTCCAGCTCGTCTCCAGCCAGCTGTCGTCTGGGAGCGCCTCAGAGGTTTTCATCCAATAGAGCTTCACATTTAGCCTCTCACATCATGAGCTTGCCGTGGTCTGCATTACTCCAGCACCACAAATCTTGCAGGGGCTTTGAGCAAGCATTCTTCTCGACATGGTCCTGAGCTTCACCTTTCGGCAACGGGCAGGAGTTGCTGGTATTTCCCACGGAGGATGTGGTAGCACTCGCAGGCCGCCTGCTGAAGGCGAGAGCCGTCATTTACCGTAATCCTTCCCCGCCCCTGATGGATCAATCTTCTGCCTTGGAGGGTGCGAAGGACATCGCTGACAGTCGAGCGCTGGACGCCAAGCATCTCGGCGAGAAACTCGTGTGTGAGAGGGATGTCGTCTCTGCCAGCCCGGTCACGCGTTGCAGAGATCCATCGGCAGGCGCGGGCTTCAACACCGTGAACGGCATTGCAGGCCGCAGATTGCAGGGTCAGAGCCATCAGCATCTCGGTGTAGCGAAGGATCATGTCCTGAATGCCAGGGCGGGCGCGGGCTGCCATCTGCAACCGAGTGGTCCCAATACGCGAGGCGGCACCGGGCATCTGCACGATGTAGCGCCCGAACGACTGAAGCGGGATGCCCGCAAACGCCAGTCCAACCAGACCTTCCCGGCCGAACGTGGCCATTTCCACCACCCGGCCGTCCTCCAACGGCCGGACAAGGGAGACAACAGCGGTATGAGGAAAGTAGGTATGTGAGAGGACCTCCCCCTCTTCAGCGAGAACTGTGCCCCGGGGTAGATCCACGTGTTCGAGGTAAGGTTCCAGCCACCTGCAATTGTCTGAGCTCAGGGTGGCCAGAAGCCGATTATCAGGACCATTCGCCATCAATGGACTTTTATGCTGGTTTGCAAGAAGCGGCTGGAACGGTATTCATTCCTCGCTGACGCGCTAAGTGCCGATATAGTAGCGTCTCGAGGAGAGCCGAACGGAGTTCGGTCGTTGATGATGCTCGTCGGATGTTCCCTAATGATGAGAGAGAGCATCAAGCGGAATTGCATGCACCGCTCGACCTTCAGCATCGACAATCTCCAGTCGCCATCCCTGCCACTCATCCGCGTTCGAGGGATCCTGGGCGCGAAGCTCCTCGACGGCTTCCATGGCCGAAATCACGGCTGCCTGGAGACTGGTTGCCTCGATGCCTTCCTCGTCGCGGATCATCGCGTCGCCATTGGTGAGGTTGAAGTAGTAGCGTGCTGACACCGACGGACTTGGCGCGGATATATCCGGAGAACTGACCGACGGGTCGGTTTCTCTCAGGCCTTCAGCGAGCGCCTGCTTGCCATTGCTAAAAGGGGTCATGGCTTCGATGCCTCACTGAATAGCCGGAAATGAGAGGCTTTTGAGATCCACCCAACCTGTGCAGGTTGGGATCTCGGGCACAAGATACGCACGGTCCCCATCCACCTTCTCAACTCGACAGGGATAGGTTCTCTTATCTCCTGGAGGACGGTACAACACCAAGCTCCCGGCTGAAATCACATCGCGCGAAACTGGTTCCAGGTTGGCCTTTGCGCTTGATTCGGGCTGCACGACCTCGCTTTGGCCAGGAGAGGTGTCCTGCTTGGCTGCCCGGGCGCGCTCAAGCGTAGCAATGGCAAGGCGGGCGCGGTCGCGGTAACGATCCATGACCAGTTTCAGAGGCCCGCGCTCCTGCCCTAAATGCCAGGAGACACCACCCGCTTTGGCAAGCTCGACAGCAACAGCCTCGACTTCATCGTCAGCCATACCCCACCCTCCCTGGAGAGAGTAAGGGTTATTGTCCTGTGCCGCAATGGAGGGAGCATAAGACGCGTCTAATTTTCCTGCTGTATTGCTTCCAACGTGGAGAGCTGCGCATGCCTTGATCGTTCCTTTACCGAGAGGATCCTCTTCTAATGGCGCAAGCGAGAGGTTTTCTCTCGAAACCCATCCGGTCCAAGCCCTTAGATGAGGCACCAAGTAGGCTTGGCCTTCCTCGATCCTTTCAACCCGGCACGGATAGGCTCTCCGCTCTCCGGGAGGGCGGTAGATCACGGTAGCGCCGGCGCGGATGGTATTGTCAGGAGTGGTCGCGCTTCTTGCAGGAATTGGCTGCGGTCCGGCTTCAGCGCTTTTGGTGGAGGCGGCACTTGCCTTTTGTGCTCGGTAGCGGTCGAGGGCAGGAATGGCCAAGTGAGCCCGGTCACGGTAACGGTCCGATACGACCCGTAGAAGTGAACCGTGCTGGCGGCCAGGGTACCAGGACAGGCCGCCGGCCTTTGCAAGCTCTTCGGCCACGACTTCAATCTCGTCCTCAGTCACATCAGGTTCTTTCAGTACTGAGCCAAGTAAGTTCGGACGCTCGCCGTTAGCAAAGAGGCACTCGGAACGAAGCAACTGACAATAATAAGTCTGACGTCGGGAGGGTTCCCTCTCGATCCCAAGTTTGATTTGCCCAGGCTTGCAGAGCCGCTCCATGGCCAAATTAGGGCTTGTCCTGGCCTCGTTCGCTATCATCGGCGGAGTTGTTGCAGAGCCTCTACTCCGGCCTTTGTGGCCCCCGCGCCTGACTGTGGCCCAGCGGTAGACACTCCATTGAGCCCGCTCCATCGCACATCCTGCCTTCTAACGTGGGTGGGATGCGGTTGCGCTATCCTACCTTCGGCACATCATCGCCCGGCAGTTCAGAGGGCTCGGGCGGTAGGTCAGGTGCATCGTCCGGTTCTGTCTCAGGGACTGGCGTGGGCATGTCAGGCTCTGGAAGAACAGGAATGTCAGGCTGCGGCGTATCAGGGTACGGGATATCAGACATAGTCGCCTTCCCTTCTCATTGAGTACCTGGAGGCGGCACGAAGGGCACGTCATCCGGAGAAGGATCGCCGTGATCAGGTGGGGTGCCGTCTTCTGGAACAGGATCAAGCTCTGGAAGCTCAGGTAGGGAAGTCGGCTCCGGCAATATAGGATCGTCTGGTTTCGGATCCCGTGGATCTGGGCTGCCAACCATTTCGCGCTCCATGGAAACTGTCTCAAAGGAAGCATTCACACGGGCGACAGTTCCCTGGATCTTAGGAGACCCAAAATAGAAACGCTCCAGCCGGGGAGGGGGCTATTCCTCGGCTGGAGCGCTGTGGTGCTTAGGTGCACTGCCACGGACTGATACACAACGCGCCCGTGGCTCTTGCATAGAACGGCTAAGGTTAAGGAACGGTTCCAGCGCTTAGATGACGTAGAAGTCCTTGTTCGTCATTCCAAGGTTCAATCGTGCCGAGAACAGCCATCAGCCCACTCGACGACGGGAGCGGATCATGAAACGCTTCAAGTCAGCCGGTCAGGCCCAGCGATTTCTCTCCATTCACGATCAGGTTGGAAACCTCTTGCGTCGCCCCGCTAACACCAACGCCGCCGCTCATCGTCAGTCCCGGGCTGAAGCAATTAAGATCTGGGCCGAGGTGACTGGCCTCGCGGCCGGCTTCTGATCTGTCGATCTCGGATGGGCTGACCCGTTTCAACCCGTCAAGTTGACGATGCCCGCTCACAACCTCAAACCCTTAGTCGGCAAGGGTGTGACGGCTTTCCTGTCTCTACAGGCCCGAGTTATGTTTTCTCTCGGGTAGCACCACGGGTAACAGCAGACAAACTTCGAGCAATCCGCGACAGCCCCGACTCACAATGTGCTGGATAGCCGAACGTCTGCAATCTCGGGACGAGCTAACCTTCACACAGCCGCACTGATGGGCCGGTCATAACCCGAAGCGGCCCTTCACCGACCGAGCTATGCAGGCTGTCGTTTGCCGAGCCCGAATAGGTGCTGCCCAACCCCGGCGAACCTCTCCAGGTAAAGATACAGGACAGGCGTGATGAAGAGGGTGAGCAACTGCGACACGATCAGGCCCCCAATCACGGCAATCCCGAGCGGCTGTCGCAACTCGGAGCCGGCGCCATGGCCAATAGCAATCGGAACGGCGCCGGCCAAAGCCACGGCGGTGGTCATCATAATCGGACGAAAGCGGATGAGGCAGGCCTCCCGGATTGCAGCGGACGGTGAGAGGCCTTCACGCTGACGGACAATCGCATGGTCCACCATCATGACGGCGTTCTTCTTGACGATCCCGAACAGCAACAGGATGCCGATCAGCCCCATGATGCTCAATTCCATCTGAAAGAGATGGAGGACTGCGACCGCTCCGATAACCGCGGCCGGAAGACCTGCCAGAATCGTGATTGGATGAACAAGACTCTCGTACAGCATGCCGAGGATGATGTAGATGGTCAGGAGGGCTGCCGCGAGCAGCAGTGGTTGATTGCGCACCATGTCCTGGAAGACGCGAGCTGTTCCGGCAAAGGCGGTCGTCACAGTGGCAGGAATGCCTTCTTCGAGCTTGAGAGCATTGATCCGGTTCACAGCCTCACCAAGCGCAATTCCAGCCGGTGTATCGAAGGAGATTGTCACGACGGGCCGCTGTCCCAGTTGGGCAATGGAGCGTGTGTGGGCCGTTCGCTCCATGGTGGCAAAGGCTGAGAGCGGGACCAGAACGCCGTTTGTCGACCGAATGGTCACAAGGTCGAGCGGGTCCATGGTCCGGGCGAGGCGAGGGTCAAACTCGATCAGAACCCGGTAGCTGTCCGCAGAGGCGTGGATCGTCGCCGCCTGCCGTGCGGCGAACCCGGTGTGCAGGGTTGAGCGCAACTGCTCGGATGTGATCCCGAGCTGGCGCGCCTTATCGTGGTCGATGCGAATAGTCGCCTGCAAGGCGGTCTCCTGCGCATCAGTTCTGACGCCGCTGAACATGGCGTCCTGGCTCATCTGGTGAGTGAGCCGCGCCGACCAGTGCTGCAGCTCGGCAATCGTCTGAGCTTGCACCATAAGCTGGTATGGGCTCCGGCCAGGCTGGCTTCCCATGCGAGCATTCTGGGCCGTCGTGACGAGGCTTTCGATTCCGGGCAACTGATCCAGATCCCGCCTCAGATCCGCCAGGACCTGTGCAAGGGGCGACCGCTCGGCCTTGGCTTTCAGCTCCACAAACAGGCGCCCCTCGTTGAGGCTCGTGGTACCTGTCGCGCCGATGTCTGAGACCACCTCGCCTACATGAGGGGAGGCACGCAGTACCTGCTCGACCTGACCCTGTAACTCGACCATGGCCGGGAACGCGACATCCTGGCGCGCGCGGGTCGAGATCATGATCTGTCCGATATCCTCCTGCGGCAGAAAGCCCTTTGGAATGGTTCGGAACAGCCAGCCGGAGGCGACAAGACTGATGAGGAACAGGATCAGCATTAACGGTCGGAACCGCAGGCTCATATCGAGGCAAACGCCATAGCAGCGTGTCAGCCCTGACATCACGCGATCCGCCAGATTGCGGCGGCTGGCTTCCTGCCGCCTCGCATAGGGCACGCGGGCAGCGAGCATGGGCGTGAGGCTTAAGGAGACCAGGGCGGAGATCGCCAGCGCGACCGAGACAGTGATGGCGAACGGGCTGAGGATGCGTCCGACCACTCCACCCATCAGAAGCAGCGGGATGAAAGCCGCGATGAGCGACACCGTGATCGATATCACCGTGAAGGCAACCTCCTTGGCTCCCTTCAGGGCTGCCGCGTGGGGCGGCGTTCCAGCCTCGATGTGGCGCACGATGTTGTCGGTCACCACGATAGCGTCATCAACCACGAGACCGACCGAGAGCGTCAGCGCCAGCAGGGTAATGTTGTCCAGGGACAAGCCGAGGGCGTACATGGCCGCAAAGGTGGCCGCAATCGATACCGGAATGGTGACGCTCGGAATTAGGGTCGTGGCAAGACGGCCAATGCCGAGAAAAAGGACTGCGCAGACAAAGCCGATGGTGAGTATCAGGGTGAAGGTGACATCCTCGATGGCTGTGCGGATCGAAAGAGAGCGGTCATTCATCGTGGTGAGGGCTACCCCGGGCCCGAGCTCCTCCTGGATGCGGGGCAGGGCTGACCGAACCTTGTCCACGACTTCTATTGTGCTGGCATCGGGCTGGCGCTGCACCGCCAACACCAGTGCGGGTGAGCCATTGTGCCAACTGGCGCGCTGATCGTCCTCAACGGAGTCGATCACTTTGGCGACGTCGCCCAAGCGAATGGGACGCCTCTGGCGGTTCATGATGATCATATCGCGCCAAGCCCGTGCGTCACCGAGCCGGGTCGACACGTCGATGGTCAACTGCTGGTCTGATCTCGTAAGGGTACCGGTGGGGGTATGAGCGTTGGCAGCGCGGACAGAGCGCTCCACCTCGTCCACGCCGATGCCACGGGCAGCAAGAGTCAGAGGATCAAGCTGGATGCGCACGGCATACTTCTGGCTGCCGGAGATCGTGACTTGGGCGACGCCAGCGTTTGCGGACAGGCGTGGTGAGATCATGGTTCGGGCGAACGCATCGAGCTGCCAGAGAGGATGCGTGTCGCTTCTCAGGATAATCAGCACGACCGGAGCGTCCGCCGGATTGAGCTTGCGGTAGACGGGCGGGCTTGCCATCTCAACAGGCAACTGGGGCTGCGCGCGGGCGATGGCAGCTTGGACATCTGTCGCTGCCAGATCGATGTCGCGCTCCAGCGCAAACTCCAGAGTAATCGAGGACGCGCCCTGGATGTTGGTCGCGCTGATCTCCCGAACGGACGGGATGGTCGAAAACTCCTTGATCAGGGGCGTCGAGACGGTGGTCGCGATAGCCTCGGGGCTGGCACCGGGCAGCGCGGTCGAGACGGAAATGGTGGGGATATCAATCCGGGGTAGGGCTGCGACGGGGAGATGCCGGTAGGCCACAAGCCCGGCGAACGTCAGAGCTGTGGTCAGCAGGAGTGTGGCAACGGGCCGTCTGATGAAGGGGGCCGAAACATTCATCGGCGCACAGGTCCGGCATCGGCAGTGCGAGAGCCCTGCGCCAGAGGTGCCGGGGCCACGGCTGTCTCCACAATCGAGCTGCCATGCCGCAGGCGAGCCTGGCCTTCAACCACCACGCGCTCGCCGGGAGTGAGGCCTTTGGCAATGACGGCCGTGTCATGGCTTGTGGCGAGGGGCTGAACCTGACGCACCTCGACGATGTCTCCCAGTCCGACGACGAAGACATGAGGGCCGCCACTTCCCGTCTGCAACGCGACGAGCGGAACGGCCGTTGCCTCGGGATGTGTGCCGAGCCTCGGTTCAACACGAACATACTGTCCCGGCCATAACCCGTTGTTGGCCTTCAAGACAGCCTTTGCCAAGATGGTGCCTGAACTGACGTCGACCGACGAGTCGATGAATGTCAGCTCCGCCTCCGCCGAGATTTGACGATCCTGACCGGCGAGAACGTGCACACGGCCTTTGTTGTTGGGATCCGTAAGTGCCGCACGCAGCAACGGAAGATCGCGCTCCGGCAGGGAGAACGAAACCTGCAAGGGCGACATCCGCGTGATGGTGACCAGTCCATCCCCGGACAGATCGGAGCCGCGCACGACATGACCTTCGCCGCCCTGCACGACGCCGGCACGCCCGCTGATGGGAGCGGTGATCCTGGTGTGCCCGAGCCTAGTCCGCTCCATGGCAAGAGCCGCCTCGCTTGCCGCAACATTGGCGGCGGCGATGCTGACCTCGGCGGCGGCCTCTTCGGCCTGGGCCTGACTGGCAACGGAGCGGGCCAACAACTCCTGAGTTCGCCTGAGCGCAGCGTGCGCTTTGGCCAGCACGGCTCGGTCGCGGGCCAAGGCTGCCTCGCCGCGGGCGATCTGCGCCTGGAGCTCGCGATCATCGAGGCGGAATAGAAGATCTCCAGCTGCGACCTCCGCACCGTCATGGATGTGCTGCTCAACAATGGTGCCATCGATGCGGGCGCGTACGGTGACACGTGCGGTTGGTTCGATCCAGCCGATGCCGGTCCGGGTGATCGGCAATGCATTTGCGCTCACAGGAGCGGTGATGACGGCGACGGGGGGCGGGCTGTTTTGCAACCTAGAGGGCTGAACCGCTGCTGGAGGCTCGGAAGCCGGACTTGAGGTCCCCAGCAGTTTGAGAGCCGAGGTCCGAACTGCGGCCTGTCCCTCCGCTCCTGCCATCACATACCAGAGGGCTCCCGCAGACATGATCGTGACCAGGAGAAGAGCACCGCGGATCATTGGCTGCGCTCCATTCGCCACGCTGTCGGCCTGCGCTCCTGCGGTTCGAGCACCAACCCGCTGAACGGCAGGTCGAGCGCCTTCCAGGTCTCCACAAGAGCCTGCGTCAATGCCTCGATGTGGGCTTGGGTGTGCAAGGGGCCTGGGGTGATGCGCAGGCGCTCGGTGCCACGGGGCACGGTGGGGTAGTTGATCGGCTGGATATAGATGCCGTGCTGCTCCAGCAGGCGGTCCGAGGCCGCCTTGCAGGCTTCCGCATCCCCCACCATCACCGGCACGATATGCGTCGGCGTTGCCAGCATCGGCAACTCGGCGCGAATGAGAGCATCCTTGACCTGAGCCACCTGACCTTGCTGTCCCTGGCGCTCGGTCCGCGAGTCCTTGAGATAGCGCACGGACGCGGTCGCCGCCGCAGCCACGGCCGGAGGCAGGGCGGTGCTGAAGATGAAGCCCGGGGCATAGCTACGCACGGCATCGATGACTGAAGCCGCCCCTGCGATATACCCGCCCATGACCCCGAAGGCCTTGGCCAACGTGCCTTCGATCACGCCGATCCGGTGCATCACGCCAAGACGCTCCGCGAGACCTGCACCGCGCGGCCCGTACATGCCCACCGCATGGACCTCGTCGATGTAGGTCATGGCGCCGTATCGTTCGGCGAGGTCGCAGATCTGGCGGATGGGCGCCACGTCGCCGTCCATGGAATAGACGCTCTCGAACACAACCAGCTTGGGCCGTTCGCCCGCTGCCTTGAGCAGCTCCTCCAGATGATCGAGGTCGTTGTGGCGGAAGATCGCCTTGTCGCAGCCGGACTGGCGCACGCCCTCGATCATCGAGTTGTGGTTGAGCGCATCCGACAGGATCAGGCAGTTCGGGATCAGATTGGCAAGCGTCGAGATGCCGGTCTGGTTTGAGACGTAGCCGGAGGTGAAGACCAGGGCTGCTTCCTTGCCATGCAGGTCGGCCAGCTCGGCCTCCAGCTCGACGATCGGGTGGCTGTTGCCGGAAATGTTGCGGGTCCCGCCGGCGCCTGTCCCATGGCGAATGGCGGCTTGGGTCATGGCCTCGACGACGGAGGGATGCTGGCCCATGCCGAGATAATCGTTGGAGCACCAGACGGTCACTTCGCGCGGACCTTTCGGGGAATGCCAGATCGCCGAAGGGAAGCTCCCGGCGATGCGTTCCAAATCGACGAAGGAGCGGTAGCGCCGCTCCGCCTTCAGCCGTGCGATGGCGGCATCGAAATAGCCACTGTAGGTCCTGGCCGCGGGAGCCTTCCAGATCGGTTCAGGCGCGGGCTTGACGACCCTGAGTGGCGCAGGGCGGCGGGCCAGCAAGGCCGCAGCTGTCTCGCACCGGCCGTCCATCACGTAGGTTTCCGTGAGCTTCGCCCAGCATCGTGGAAACTGCGTATTGCCGTGACATTGCCTTTCCAGGACCATTGCAGCCTCCCCCGTGAGCCCTTGAGGCCCCAGTGCGTGGTCAACTCGAAGCCAGCTACGAGATCATTGTGACGGAGATGATGAAGCGTTCAATACGTACTGAGGTCCGAGGTCTGACCCGACTTAGGTCCAGGTGGGGCGCCGCAGCATGCAAGTCGGCGCAAAGCGGAGGAGGGGCAGATATCCAACTTCCATCCAAGTCCCCGACCTTACACGTAATTTAGTAGTGGGGTGGGCTCACTGCACCCCGGGGAGTTCGGCAAGACCGATCATGGCAGATACTGTTGATGAACTGCTCTGCAAGGCAACGGCCCACCTCATTGGAGATAAAGTCAGATGGTGTAGCTGAACCTCGGCCGGGAAGGGGCGGCGGGCGTAGCGGGGTGGCTGACGATGTCATGTCTTTCTGATATTTCGCCCGATCACCCTCTGGCTCTGATGATGATGCCCGCTATTCAGCAAGTCCCTTCCGCAACAGGCGGTTGACGGCCTGGACAATCCGCTCGTGCTCCTTCTCCGAAAAAGGGCTGAGGTCATGCATCTCGAGGCTGTTCAGGCCCTCAATGGCCAGCCAGCCCACCAGCGCCGCGTCCAGATCATCCGACGTCGCTTTCAGGTTGTCCAGGGTCGCCTTGATGACCTCGCGCACGGGATCAAGCAGGTGCGGGTTCTCAGCCGAGGCTGCCAGCATGCCACTGGCGACCTCCTTCGTCCTGCCCTGGCGCAGCTTGAGCAACGCCGCCGTGCACAGGCGTGCTTCCAAGTTGCGCCCGGGCTCGGCCTGAGCGCGGAGGGCCTCCCGCTCCGCCGCAACCTCATCGACGAGGCGCTGGATCATGGCCTGAAGCAATGCCTCCTTGGTGGGAAAGTTGTAGAGAAGCCCACCCTTGCTGAGCCCAGCGCGCTCGGCCACCGTATCCAGCGTCAGCCGTCCCGAACCCATCTCGCTTCACAAGCTCTCCTGTAAATCGATCGACATCACTACCCTCCAGAATTTGCTTCGAACTCAACACGCGTATTTGTGGCGGCTCAGGTGGATTCGCAAAGACTGCTGCAAAGACAAAATCCGCTTGGAGTTCGGGCACGAAACCGAATTAGACCTAAATACACCAGAACTCCGAAGCGCCCTTCGGCATCTGCGTGAGAGTGCGATTGAAAGCCGCCTCGTCGATGTGCCATCGCAATGCAAGGGCAACGTCCCTGATTGCTGTGTCAGGCGCGAAGTTGTGGTCTGCCCGCAGCGCCTGCACCTCCGCAGTCATGATCCGGCGGTTCTCGAACGGCCGCCTCGACTCATCAATGTCCCAGTCGGTGACAAAGATTGCTCTCAGAATGGGAGGAAGCACATTGGCGAAGTTGATCGCTTCTTTCACATCAAGCCGCCGGCGAAAGACCTGCAGGACGGCTTGCACCATCGTATACACCTGATTGCGTGTCGCGAGGCCGGAGAGATCTCGCGCATCCACGAGGAACCTCTCGAAGTCTTCTGAAGCATGCTGAAGCTCCATTGGTATGGTCATGATGGCTCTCCGGCCCATGGCAGGCTTATTCAACGGGTATCAGACTATTGAGCCAGACAGCCGCCATCAACCGGAAGGCTCGCTCCTGTAATAAAACTTGCGCTCTCCGATGCGAGAAACACCGCAGCCGCGGCCACTTCAGATGGCTCGCCGATCCGGCCAATCGGATGAAGGCCAGTCATGTATTGGTCGACATCGGCACCAAGATCGAGGTGCGAGCGAACGCTGGTTCTCGTGTAGCCTGGCGCAATGGCGTTGACCCGTACACCATGCCGCGCCCCTTCCAGCGCAGTGACCTTTGTAAGACCCTCAATCGCATGTTTGGCGGCAACATACGATCCGCATTGGGCGAAGCCGACCGCGCCATAGACCGAGGTATTGTTGATGATGACGCCATGTCCCTGTCCAATTAAGTGGGCCATTTGGTATTTCATGCATAGGAGCGTGCCACGAACGTTGGTCTCAAAGACCTCGTTGTAGTTCTCTACGGTTTCCTCTGCGATCAGATTGGGACAACCTAGAACCCCCGCATTGTTGAATGCGATGTCGAGGCCCCCACACTCGGTCAGGCAGCACTGAACCAGTTGCTCAACGTCGTTCGGCGCTCTCAGATCGCATGAAATGAAGTGAGCATCGCCTCCAGCGGCGATGATCGAGGCGACGATCCCGTCCCCGACATCGCGCCGGCGTCCGCTGATGACAACAATAGCTCCGGCCTGAGCGAAGGCCTGAGCAGTTGCCTCCCCAATGCCACTGGTGCCACCCGTGACGAGGGCAATGCGATCCGCCAGCACCTTACCTCCGGTCTGCTTATTGACACCGGCAGTAATTTTATTGAGCGCACCCATTGTTCATCCTTTCATCTTCAGTCCATTGATGATGTGCCTCGAAGGCTAGAGCAGCGTTCAAGCAAGATCGGTTACCCGACAGGTAATTGAAGTATTTCTAGGCAACCCAGCATCGGAAGTTGCCGCATCAGCCCGACGGTTCGCAGAGAAGGGCCGGTCGAGTCTTAGGGCCACTGCCGGATCGGTCTGCGCCTGTATGGTCAGCCGCCTCGGGCCCTGCGATGTGTCGCCAACTCGAGAGGAACTTCATTGAGCAGGGGCCTTTTGAGACGCACGATAATGCAGTTCTGAGTGTGGAGCCGCGAGCCGATCGGCTCTTGTTATGGTGGATCAAGGTATTAGGATTGGCAGCTGGCCATACTAGGCCCGCCCAAAGACAGGGGCAGCAATGACGGGACGTAACGATAGGGCGTTGCCAACTTGGTGGCCGTGGTTACTAACTAGTATTGCGAGTGTCAGTCTCGCTCTGGCTACGCTTCTAAGTTGAGGTCCAACGGTCGGAAGGTGAGCTCTTCCAAGCAAGATCTGTAACATACGGCCGAGCTGAAACCGGATTCGGCGCCGTGGGTTGCCTTCCAACATATGTTAATCAGGGGCAATGCAGGGCAAAGCTGTGAGAACTATGCCATGCAACAGAGAAACAATCGGGATTGGTCGCGAGACATCCCCAACACCTTGAACTTCTCCCAGGAGCAGGTGGTCTTTGTCATTGGGCACTCCCTGAGGAGCCTATACGACGATGTGCTCGCGGCGGACATGCCAGAGCACCTGAAAGCTCTTGTGCTTAAGCTTGAGGAGACATCTCCCCCGTAGGGCACGCGCCTCTGGTGAGGGCACCCTTAACACGGTGGGATGATCTGATGACCAGCAGGAACGTGAACCGAGCGGATCTGGCCCAGACCATCGTCGAGGCTGTTGCTCTGCCCCGCCATGAAGCGGTGGCGCTCTCCGACTAGGTCCTGGCCGAGATCTGCGATACGCTGGAGCCAGGCGAGAACGTGAAACTCTCAGGGTTCGGGAATTTCACGGTTCGGAACAAAGCCGAGAGGATCGGACGCTATCCAAAGACCGGGGTTGAGGTCTCAATCGAGCCACGCCGCGTCGTGACCTTCACCCCATCCCATAAGCTGAAGGATCGTGTGAACGGCGATCCTGTGGGCGCCTGATCTAAGGCGCGGTTAACCCGCCCCTGACATAGGTGACCCGCTCTCAGCAGGTATTTGCCTTTCGCAGGAGTTTTGACGTGTTTGTTGTGCCTCCGCCGCCGGCCAACGAAGCCGAGCGGCTCGATTTTCTTCTCTCGTGCGGGATTCTCGATACGCCGCAGGACGAGCGCTTCGACCGGCTCACACGCATAGCCTCGAGAGTGTATGGCGCTGATGTCGCGTTCCTCAGCTTCGTGGATGACCGCTACCAGTGGATGAAGGCGATCACGGGCGACGGCATTGGTTCGTCGATTGAGCGCGAACAGTCCGTGTGCCAGATCATGATCGCCTCTGGCGAGCCTCTGGTCTTCGGTGACATGCAGAAGGAGCCCACGCTCGATGGGCATCCGGTGGTGCCGCTCCTGCCGTTCCACTTCTATGCCGGCGTTCCGCTGCTGACGCCTGAAGGCGCAGCGGTCGGCTCATTCTGCATACTCAAGCGCGAGCCGCAGGATGCTGCTGGATTCGACGTCTCGACGTTGATCGATCTGGCGGCGGTTTCGATGGACGAAGTCGAACTCTGGCAACGCAACCAGGATCTGGAGCGTGTAGCCCAGACAGACGGGCTGACGGGCATCGCCAATCGTCGCGTCTTTGACCAAGCCCTTGAGCGCGCTGTTCGGCGGGGACGTCGGACAAACGAGCCGTTGTCATTGCTGCTGCTCGATCTCGACCACTTCAAAGCGCTCAATGACACGGCTGGGCACCAGGCGGGTGACAATGTTCTTCGTCAGTTCGCCGGCATCTTGGCACAGGCGGCCCGGAGACCGGACGATGTGGTGGCCCGCTATGGCGGTGAGGAGTTCGCCCTGATCCTGCCGTCGACTGATCAGCATGGTGCTTTGGAGGTCGCTGAGAGGCTAAGAGAGAACTTGGCTGCAGCGCAAATCCCTCATCCCAGAGGAATTGACGGACTGGTGACGGTGAGCATGGGAGCGGTTGCGGCTGATCCCGCGAATAAACTCAGTGCAGAGAGGCTGGTCTCGGCTGCGGATGCTAGATTATATGAAGCAAAGAAGTCTGGAAGGAATCGCGCTGTTGTTGGATCTTTCCCATGAAAGAGTCGTAAAGCGGTGTGCCAGCCAAGAGGCGCCTTTGGACGATCTGAAATGTAGGGTCTGGGGACATCATTTCAGCTGAGCCAGGGCGATGTCTAGCCGGTAATCGGCAATCCTGATGCGCTCGCGGCTGCCGTCGTAGACCGCCTCAACAGCTTCGCCGAGAGGCGTCTTATCGAGGAGCTCGCAGACACGGTCGATAGGTGACATGCCGCCCAGTGCGGTGTGCGGCCGATGCCAGTTCCAGTGATGCTGCCACTCCGACAGCTTCGCCTCGATCTCCGGATCCTTGGGATCAACCATGTCCCAGAATTCCTCCCGATCCGTGCGGTGTGTCCGTTCGACCTTGCCGTTCAGATGGGGCGAGCGGGGCGGGATCGGCCGAAACTTGATCGCCCAGTCCATCAGGCGCTGCTGGATGGCTTCGGCGAAGAACTCTCGCCCGCGATCAGTTTGAATGCGTTGGATTGGAAACGGCATTTCCTCGATGAGCCGCTCCAGAAAGTCGAGGGTATTGGCGCCCGTGGCGCGGCTGTAGACGCCGAGCACCTTGTAGCGGCTGCAATCGTCGATCGCGGTGTCCTGGTAAACGCCTGGCCTGATCTTGCAGACGTCTATCTGTACGCGGTCCCCAGGGATCGGACGGCTGTAGCGTCGCGTTCCCTTGCGCCATCGGCGCGGGCGCTTGAGAACCTGCGCTATTGCGGACGAGTGTCCGATGGATGGTGTCGAGCGACAGCGTCAGATCGTGCTGCCGGATCCGCTCATTGCGCAGTTGCTTGACCCCGAGCCGCCGCTCTCGGCGCAGGAACAGGATGAGCGCCTCCTAGCCGGCAAAGACCTTCTGGGCGGCCGATCGGGCGGTGCCAGGCCACTGGGAAGGAGACCTCATCCTGGGTCTTGGCAGCTCGGCGATTGGCACCCTGGTCGAGCGCACAAGCCGGTTCACGATGCTGCTGCATCTTCCTCGCCTCGCGGGCCATGGTGACGTGTCGCGCCTCACGAACGGGCCGGCGCTGGCTGGGCATGGGGCCGAGGCTGTGCGCGACGCGATCACGCGCACCATCATCACCTTACCCGAAGAGCTGCGCCGATCGCTGACCTGGGATCAGGGAGCCGAAATGGCCCAGCATGCTCGTCTCAAGATCAATGCGGGCATCCAAGTCTACTTCTGTGATCCCCACAGTCCTTGGCAACGTGGCACCAACGAGAACACCAACGGACTGCTGCGTCAGTACTTCCCGAAAGGCACCGATCTGAGTGTGCACAGCGCCGAGGAGATCGCGGCTGTGGCAGCTTCCCTCAACGCAAGGCCGAGAAAGACGCTGAGCTGGAGAACCCCTGCCGAGGTGCTTGACGAGTGGCTGCGGGAGGGCAACAGAATACGTGTTGCGACGACCGTTTGAATCCGTCTTGGCTGCCACGATCCGAATGGTGAATAAGCCCAGGACCCGGCCGCTGCCGCTGGGCGGCCATGATCAGAGCGCCAAGGGTCAGCTCGGTGCGCATGTGATCGCGCATGGCCCAACCCACCACCTTCCGGGTCGCCAAATCCAGCACAGCGGCGAGATACAGCCAGCCCTCACCGGTTGGAATGTACGTGATATCGGCCAGCCACACGCGGTTGGGGACAGATGCCGTGAACTTCTGCTGCAGCAGGTTGGGCGAAACCGGCAGCTGATGACGGCTGTCTGTCGTTGCAGGCCGGAAGCGCCGGCGGGCCAGGGCGCGAATGCCATGCCGGCGCATCAGCCGCTCGACCCGGCCGCGGCTGACCCGGTGGCCTTCTGCTCTCAAGGCTGCGTGCATTCTCGGGCTGCCATAACGGCCCTGATGCTGACCATGGAGCCGATACACCTCTTGCAGCAGGCCGCGGTTGGCGAGGGCTCTTCGGCTCTCCGGCCGGGAGCGCCATGCGTAATAGCCGCTGGGCGAGACCTGGAGCACGCGGCACATGAGCCGCACTGGAAAGGTACGGGCATGCTGCTCGATGAAACGAAACCTCATTTGGGCATCTCCGCAAAGATGCCGATGGCTTTTTTTACACATCCCGCTCCATGCGGGTGCGATCGAGTTCACGGCGCAGCCGGGCGATTTCCGCCGCCTGATCGGTCGGGGGTGCGGTGCCCGCCGGCAACGGCGTGGGAGCGGCCCTGGACCGGGGCGCACCCCCATGGGCAAGGGCCCGCCAGTTGCGCAGCATCGAGGGAGAGATCCCCAGCTCGGTCGCAATCTGCATGGTTGGTCGGCCACTGCTCTCCAGCAGTGCGACGGCCTCTCGCTTGAACTCGGGTGTGAATTCTCGCCTTGTCTTCGTCATCAAACACCTTCTCGCTCCCCCAGGAAGGTATCAGAGGTGTCCGTCAAAGTGAGGGAGGATCAGAGACGCGCCTTCGGCAGATCCATCGTCTTCCTCCGCGCTTCGGCTGTGGACCTGTGGACAGCGCTCCTGCGCTGCCCACTGGTCCACAGCAGCAACAGGATCAGCAGCGCATCTCAGAGGTAGATCTGACGATCAGAAAGTTGAAGCGATGTCGTCGGACCTCACATCTGAAATGTGGGACGTGTGTTCCGCGGCACCGACAACAAGACCAGAAAGCGGCAATCCTTCAGAAACGATCACGCTTAAACCAATAAGGAAAGCGATCGATGAAGGTTCTGATCATCGGCGCAAGCCGGGGAGTGGGCCGCCGCCTTCTTGAGCACGCTCTCGCACAAGACCATCAGGTCACGGCAGCTGTCCGGAACCCTGCTGCAGTCGACATTCAACATGCGCAGCTTCGTGTTGTACCCTGCGATGTACTGAACACAGGGTCGGTGACCCGCGCACTCGCAGGACAGGACGTGGTGTATTGCACCATCGGCGATAAATCGAGGGGACCTACGACCCTCTATTCAACGGGCGCCCGCAACATTGTGCAAGCAATGCAGGTGCAACAGGTGCGGCGGCTCGTTTTTCTGTCGAATTTCGGTGTCTTAGGCGAGACGGCACAGGATCTTCGAGGAGCAGCACTCCTGTTTCTTGCTAAGCGCATGATCCGTCACACTCTGGCTGATCATCGGCGAGCACTGGAGGAAATCCAGGACCATGCACCGGAGTGGATTGCCGTGCGCCCCCTGCCACTGACCAATGGTCGGTGGACTGGGCAGTACCGAACTGCCGTCTATGGCATTCCCGCCAAAAGCAGTCATATCGCGCGAGCCGATGTTGCTGATTTCATGATGCGACAAGCGACGGACAACAGCTACCTGAATATGGCACCAGCTATCGCCTATTGACGGTCACCACCGCGCCGCTCCGAACAAAGGAGATCGTGATGAAACGCTGCGCCACACTTGCTCTGCTGACGTCGATCACAGCCAGCGCAGCTTCGGCCGCTGATCCGGTGGAACTGTCAGCCTTTATTGCCCTCGCACGGCCGGAGCCTACGCTGCAGGTCCGCTACGGTGCCGAGCCCCCTCAAGGAATCGACATTTTCCTACCGGCAGGGTCTGGCCCTCACCCCGTAGCGATCCTCATCCACGGCGGCTGCTGGAGCACCGCTGCATCAGGCCGGGAACAACTGCGGCATCTCGGAGCACATTTGGCAGAGCGCGGGATTGCCGTCTGGAGCCTTGGTTACCGCCGGGCCAATGAAACGGGGGGCGGCTACCCCGGCACCTTCCAGGATGTTAGCGCTGCGATCGACCGTCTGCGGGATGATGCGCCGACGTACCATCTGGACTTGTCGCGCACGGTGCTGGTCGGGCATTCGGCCGGCGGGCATCTGGCTCTCTGGGCTGCAGCCCGCAAGGGGCTCCCGACGGCAAGCCCGTTGCATGTGTCCTCGCCGTTCATGCCCCGTGCGGTGATCATCCTGGCCGGAGTGGGCGATCTCAAGACCTTTGCCAGGTTTATCCCACTGCACTGCGGAAACGGAATCATCGAGAGCCTGGCACCTGCGGGTCGACAGGCGGAAGTGTCGCCTGCGACCCTCCCGCCACCAGAAGCCCCGGTTGTGATGGTGAGCGGCGTGCTCGATCGACTCGTGCCACCTTATGTGGCGCGTGATTATACCCGCGCTCGACAGGGCAAAGCTGGAAGCGTCCGTTTTGTGGACATCCCTGACGCAGGACATTTCGATTTAGTTGTTCCGAGTGCACCGGCATGGGCGGACGTCCGCCGCCTGATCGAAACCGCGCTGGAGGCTCCCTAACGCCGAACTGGCACCTATGCTGGCGCGAAACTGGGCGGGGAAAGGCACCCGCGAAAGGTGCGGTGGCATGACCCGCGGCCTTCTCAATAAGATCTATACCCTTAATTGAACACGAGAGGCTGGGTGCCAGAAAATGCAGGGTTTATACCAACTATAGGTTGTTGTACGAGTAAGTGGGGGAGCTTGGGACTGCAGGATGACCATCGTTCCTGGGGCACTTGGGATGTCTAGGGCCAGTGCTCTCTCGCCGTGGGCGGCGCTCCAGAGCGCCGGTTGGTTGTCGGAACCCCGGGATAATCCTAGCCGCGGGACATTGCGACCGACAAGGCTGTAGGGGATGCGGGAACGCTCGGCCTAAGGAACAAATCAACAACCAATTAGAATAGCCGAGCTTGAAAAACGCGAATCATGGACTCATTCTGTTTCTGGTCGGCTTAAGTCGGCTGGCCTCTCCAAATAGCCGTGCGGGGCTGGCGGAACGTCTCACCACCTCTTCGTCGTTCAAAAGTCAGTCTGAACCGGTGTGAGTGCATCGGAGCAGGAGTTCAGGAGTCTCTCTTTTGGCTACGCTGAAGCAATTCGAAGAAGCCCTGCGCGCCCAAGGCATGCAGATGGCCTTGGCTATCTTGGAGAAGATGCGCAAGGAGGAGAAGAAGACGCGATCGGTTGCACCGGCCCGTCGGTTGTCCGGACGCAAGATGACGCCCGAGCTCGCCCGCAAAATCCTCGAGCTTCATAGCACCACGGACATGACCCAGCAGGAGATCGCCTTCCAGCTTGGGATCAACCAGGGGCGCGTGAACGAGGTGATCAAGCGCGGAAAATGGTTGACCGAGGATCCGCAGTCCGAGGAGGCCCAAGCGCGAGACAAGGCGAAGGCTCGGATGAAGCGCATGCAGTCCGAAGACACGCCGATCCCGCGCAAGCAGCCTGTGGCAGCAGGAGCCGACGAAGGTCCGAAGAAGCCGAAGGCGAAGCCGTCCAATTCGGCGCAGTTGTCGATCGACGATTTTCTTAAGGTGTCGAGCGACTGAACGGATTCTTGTATCAGCGGGACCCGGCCCCGCTGGTGACGATCAGGTCGAGCCGGGGCAGATCGGTATGGTGCATCAGCAGCACGCCATTCTTGTGCGCGAGCCGGTGGGCCGACTTGGTAAAAACCGAATTGGTGACCACCACAGCATAAGGGGCATCTTGAAACGCCGCGGCAGCATAGGCTTCCTGAACCGCCTTGTTGCCGACGGTGCCGTTGTAGAACTTGCACTGAATCACAACCCGACGGTCATCTTTCTCCGCAATGATGTCGGCACCCTGGTCGCCTGATCCGGGCGTAAGTGCAGCACGCCATCCTGCCTCCTGCAGGACCTCGCGGCAGTAGATCTCGAACTCTCTGCCAGTCAACGTGTCGTCCAATTCAACCGTCCGCTCGGCGGGCTGGCGCCGGTCGATGATCCGGTTGATCCGTGTCCTGAGGCGGGCGACAGACCGTTTTGGATCCTTGGCTAAGAGATGATCAATCTTCCTGCGTTGAAACTCCGGCAGGAGCGTCTTCTTGATGAAGGTCGCGAGGTGTTTGTCCCAGGCGTCCTCCGAGACGTTCCCATATTCGTCGGGGGAGAGCATATGGGCGCGTTTTGTCGCTAACGTCCTGACATGTGTCAGGGCTGCCCGGTCTGTTAGGTCATAGATCATCAGAAACGAGTGAACCTTGGTCAGGCGCAGGAATAGCAGCAGCGCGAGCCCGAGCCAGGCGGCGATCGGCTGGAGATGCAAGCCAAGGCCGAAGAGGAAGAGCAGCACGGCGCTGAACGCCTTATGTCTCCAGAGGTACCGAAACATTTCCTTATCCGGCTGTCGGCGGCGGCTTTCAGTGTTACTGCGAGAGAGTTGGATAGCCGACTGAGGTTACCAGCAGCTTCGCAAAGATCTAGGCCCACTGGAACTCACAGGATTATTTCGGCAGCTACTGTCTGGTGATCCGGGTCCGGTCAAGCATTTGACCGGCGAACTCCTGCAACTCTTCGGCCGTGCTGCCTTCATCTCGCTGGATGACAAAGAGCCCTGTATAAAGGAGGATCGGCAAGTCCTGAGTGGCTTACCATCTGAGATAGTTCACCTGTGCCGATTGATCATAGGGAGAGATGATGAGCAGATGCAGGAAGGTTCAATCACTCGGGCTTGATGCCGAGGGCAACGCAATAGCCGTAGTACGCATGCTCCCCTGCCTTATGGTAGATCTCCGCGATCTCCATTTTCTTGCGCCGGTCGAGAGCGAAGCGGGATCCAGTCCGCTGCAGGCGCAGATACGCCTTCAGCCAGGCATACGGTTTGACGGTCTCACGTAAGCGAGGGAACTCCTCAGTCGACATTTGCTCTGAGTAGCCGTCGCGGCCCATGAACATCACGAAGACCCTGCGGTGCTCGCTGATGAAACGTTCGTCGCTAAGGAAGTCAGGGGTCGAGGTCTCCATCGTCGGGGTTCTCCAGTTTGGCAGGCACAACGAAAAAGCCGCCCCGAGGCGGAGCGGCTCATTGTTGAGGCGGTTTAATCCGCGAATGTGAGAGGTCTTAGACCTGCTGCAGGTTGGTCGCAGACTCTTTCCCCGAGCGACGGTCCTGTTCGACCTCGTAGGAAACCTTCTGGCCTTCCGCCAAACCCCGGAGGCCTGCGCGCTCCACGGCTGAAATATGAACGAACACGTCCTTGCCGCCATTGTCCGGCTGGATGAAGCCGTATCCTTTGGTTTCGTTAAACCACTTTACTGTCCCAGTCGCCATTCTCGTCTCTAGTCCCTTAAGGTTCCCTCCGACGGAACGTCCTGCTCCGCCCTCCGGTGACCCATCGATCACGCGAAGGAGGCTAGTTGGGCAAGGTAACCGTGGCAATAAAGTGGCGGAAGGATAGTAAATGACGGAAGATCAGCGGAGTTGCCTCGCAACGGCCCAGACCTACTTCCTAGATCAGGGTATGAGCCGGCTAAGGACTGTGCCGTCATCAGTGTGTCACCGATCCTTGGAAGACCAGCAGCCCTAACAAGCAGATGAAACTACTGGAGGAAACATGAAGACCCTGTTCCTGGCCGCTGCCCTCGCATTTGCACCGGCGATGGTCTCTGCCGCTGAGGTGAAGCCTCTTGCTCAAGCCCATGCTCACAATGACTATGAGCATCAGCGGCCGCTCCTCGATGCCCTCGACCATGGCTTTACCGGCGTCGAGGCCGACATTTGGCTTGTGGATGGCAAGCTGCTGGTGGCGCATGAGGAGGCCCATATCAAGCCTGAGAGGACCCTGGGGGCTCTATACCTGGACCCTCTGAAGAAGCGCATCACAGAGAAAGGTGGCAGGGTCTATCCCGGCAGTGAGGGATTTACACTCCTGATCGATATCAAAACCGAAGGCGAGCCGACCTACAAGGCTTTGGCTGAGGTGCTTTCCAAATATGCGGACATTCTGACAGTCGTTCGCGACGGCAAGGTTCAGGCAGGCGCCGTCACCGCGGTCGTGTCTGGCAACCGCCCGAAAGACCACATGCTCTCGGAGAAGGTTCGCTATGCCGGGTATGATGGCCGCATGCCTGACCTGAACTCCGACATGCCGGCATCCTTCATGCCGCTCCTGAGCGACAACTGGACCAAGGTGTTCACCTGGAAAGGCGCGGGAGAGATGCCCTCCGCCGAAAAGGCCAGATTGCAGGATATAGTGAAGACAGCCCATAGCAAGGGCTGGACCATCCGGTTCTGGTCGACACCTGACCAGCCCGGACCGCAACGAGAGGCAATCTGGAAAGAGCTGAAGGCGGCGGGCGTCGACAAGATCAATACCGACGATCTTGCGGGCTTGCAGACTTTTCTAAGCGAGTAATCCGATAAGCGACTGAGATGCGCGCGTTGTGAGCGCGCATCTCAGTTGGTCCAAGCTCATGAGTTAGGCAACGGGCTGGATATGGCTTCAAGAATGTCGGTATCCATCGATTTCGATGCCGATGAACATCCCATGCCAAGTGCCGCCGAATAGGTTGTCAAAGGAGAGGTGACGGAACCGCTTACTAAATTGTCCATAAGGTCGGCTTCCGTCGGGTGTGCGCTGGAACAATTGGGGATCGATTTCATCTGAGCACGGGTGGGGCGAGCGCGGTTCATGATTTCCCTCTTCTAAGCGGATTGAGGATGGATCAGTCGGCGAGGATACCGGCCGCTGACAGAACGGCCTTCTCTTGGTCCGTGAAAAGGAAGTCGACCTTCTGCTCCTCCGTCATGAGGCCCCATGCGGCGCGGAACAGGTCGTGCAGATCCCCGACCTCATGGTCACCTTCAGAACCCTCACCGTGACCGTGGCACATCGAGGCCGTTGGGGGCGTCCACATGGGGTAATCGGGGGAGCGAGTCGCCCCGAACCAATCACGCTCATGGAAGCCGGTGGCTGTTCCCCGATAAGATGAAAGTACGGGCTCACGACGGGAAGCCGGGCCCAAGCATCGAATGGAGAACAGCCATGGACGACTATATCGGGCTTGACGTGTCGATGAAAGAGACGGCGGTGTCGATCCGCCGGGACGGCAAGCGCGTCTGGCGCGGCAAGTGCCCCTCTGATCCCAGGCTGATTGCTGACCTGATCCGCAAGCGCGCGCCGTCTGTGACGCGGGTTATGTTCGAGACCGGTACTTTGTCCGTGTGGTTCTATCATTCCCTTCGAACCGAGGGGCTGCCGGCCATCTGCATCGATGCTCGGCATGCCAAGGCCGCCCTCGATATGGCAGCGAACAAGACAGATGCCAACGATGCCGACGGTCTCGCGCATCTGGCGGAGGTCGGCTTCTTCCGTGAGGTGCGGGTAAAGGGCTTCGACAGCATGCTGACCCGCACGCTGGTGGCGGCCCGCACCCGGCTGGTGCGGATCTGTACCGAGCTCTCCAACCAGATTCGAGGGCTCATGAAGACGTTCGGCTTGGTTGTTCCCGCGGGCAAGGGCAGCACGTTCGAGAAGAATGTCCGTAGCCTTCTGGTCGACCAGGACGAGCTCGCTGCGATCGTGCTGCCCATGCTGGAGGCCTGGCGCAGCCTGCGGATCCGGGCCACGGAACTCGGACGTCACCTTGTGGCCGGCGCGCGTCAGAACCAAGCCTGTCACATTCTCATGTCGATCCCCGGCGTCGGGGCGATCACCGCGACATCGTTTGCGACCGCCATTGAGGATCCGGATAACTTCAAGAAGTCTCGTTCCGTCGGCGCTTGGCTCGGCCTGACCACCCGACGCTACCAGTCCGGCGAGGTCGACTATGATGGCCATATCTCCCGCCGGGGCGATCGCCATGTGCGAGGGCTTCTGTTTGAGGCGGCAACCGTCATCCTGACCCGCAGCTCGGCCGAGAGCGGCCTGCGCAGATGGGGCCTCAAGCTCAGGGAGCGGGTTGGCTTTAAGCGGGCAGCCGTTGCTGTGGCGAGGAAACTCGCCGTGATCATGCACGCGATGCTCAAGACCGGCACCTTCTTCGACCGGAGCGTGGGAGCAGCCGCTTGATGGTTTGAGGATCGCGTTCAGTCGCTGAGCGCGCTGAGACGTCCCGGCCGGGACGTGGGCCGAGCCAATCCGCGTGATGGGATGCACCGCTGATGCAGCCGAGTGCGTCGTCCACATAGGAAGGCTCCTCCCGCGAAGCTCCATCATGCGGCGACGGCTGTCGACCGCGAAGACGACCCTGCACCCGGCAGATGCTCAAGTGGCGTGTCTCTGATCCACCGCGACCAGCCCCTCCGACATAGTCTCTCGACCTTGATCCAAGGCTCGAGCGGGTGAGTATTGTAAAAACTACTTGCAAAATGGCCCGCAATTGGACGACCCCAACAGCTTGGAACCGATCTCCTCGGCCGTGTGCCTCTTCTTACCCATCTTCAGTCCTCCTTCGGCTTAAAAGCCATACCTCAGGGAGAATCACTTTTCAGGAGGCAGACCATCGACGTGGGCTCGTCGCTTGGCTCCTCGACGTTGGGTAGCCTGCACGCTGCGAACATCTCCCCCTCGGCAACTACCCGAGCGTGTAGAGGATGGCCCAGGCGATAGCACCTAATGCAACCAGCAAACCGAACCATTCGAGCACGCGAGACAGCCTGTCATTGACGGGCGACTTTGCACGAGCCACCAGGAGCTTGTCATCATCGTCAGCCATGTTGAGAAAATCCTACAAATGGCGACAGACGGTGCCATAGGCATGAGCGCGTCATCGCCTTCATCTCTCCGGTGCAACTACAACAACGGCTTCAACCCCCTGCCGCTTGCGCTCTGAGGCCAAGGTGAACGCGGCAGCGAGTGCCTGCTCCTCCGTGGAGTGAACTGAGATGCTTCGCCCGTCGTGCGAGACTGACCAGGTATTGTCCCTTGTACGCGTTACCACCACCCGTTCCACGCTGTGGCTCCCTTGGAGGCCACTTTGAAGCCTAGATATTCACGGCTATTTCGCAACAAACTCAAAGGGATAGAAGTGCATTTTAGAATACCGCTCAGAAGGATAGCTCAACAATCCCTTGAGGTTACTCTGAAAACCCGTTCGAAGTCTTATTCCGCCATGACTCTGGGTTTGAAGAACGAGTGCACGTCACTTTGAATCGTTTGCTCAGAGTGCGGGGAGTGGTGTCATCAGCACCCTGGACATCTGATTCAACCATCGACGCACTCGCTTCAAAGTCAAGTGCAAACGGTCCATGCTTTTTGTAAGTCGCGGCGGCGGCTCCTGAGAGCCATCCGGCGTCTCGGACGAGGGTCCTCGAAGGAGTTGCACTCCGGCGCGATGAATAGTCGTCCATCCTCGCCTCGGGTGTATCTCAGGAGGGCAATCCTGACGCCTGCCGGGTTGTCTAGGTTTCAGGCTAGAATGCCAGCTGCAGGGCGCCGAAGAGATGCATGGATGTGTCCCCTTTCAATCTGGGTAGGTTATTGAGCCTAACCTTATCGGGGTGCCGGCATAGGATCCCTCGGTTGAGGATGTCGGGTGTGGTAAAATGGGCCGAATAACGAGGAGGCCGGCGACGAGGCAGGTATGTGCTCAAACCGCCATCAACCTTGTCTCGCAGTATCGCCCAGCCAGTCGGGCGGCTTGGCCATAGGCCTTCGACCTGCCATTTTCCCGGTCGTGGTCATCTCTGCCCTTCTTCTTCTGTCATCCCTAGGCGGAGGCCAGACACGCGACCCGCAGCAAGCTGCCCTGGACGACTTCGTGGTGGCCAGAACGCTGACCGACAAGTGCCCGACCTGGCAGATCGACTTCGCTGAGGTTGGCAGGCGGTTTGCTCAGCTCAAGCTCCAGCCCGCTGATTTGCAGAAGGGCGGGCGTCACGCCAGCTTCTTCGACGAACGCTTATCCTACTATAGCGGCCTCCTGTCTCGCATGTCACAGATGGCCGAGGAAGCCTTTGGGCCGAACGGACTCATCAGGAAGAACTGGATGAAACGGCAGTGATCGAACGGAGCCTCATTCCCGCACGCGTCAGTCATGCCGGGATTGGTGCGACCTTGGATGGTGCGGGCGGAGGGACTTGCCCCCCCAACCAGACCGTTATGAGAGGCCGGCTCTTACCAATGAGCTACAAGCCCAGAGCATCCTCATACCCGGTCTTTGCCAAGATGAGAATGGTGCGGACGACTGGAGCCGAAACCGTACAAGCAAGCCCGAGGGATTTTAAGACCCCTGCGTCTACCAATTTCGCCACGTCCGCAGGTCGCTATAGGAAGGCTTAGATGAGGAGGAAGTTGTCTTCGGTAGCCCGAGATCCGGTTTGACCTTCCTCCGAAGGATCTGAGGTGTGTAGCCCGTCCCATCCGGGTCGAGGTAAATGTTTCCGGTGGGCGTACCGGTCAAACCAGAAAACCCCTCGGTGGCCGGCAGGTTGTCGATCCAGCCGGGTAGAACGTTGTTCATGTGGACGTTGTCGCCCGTAGGCTGGTCGGCGAAAATCGTAGTGTAGGCGGACAACACCACCCGGACGACTGCCGATGTCGCGAACATGGGACTCGACGCAGAGGCTCAGGCTGTTGAGATTTTGATGATGGAGCCGGCTTTCTGCTGCACCATGATGGGTAGCACCAGGCGTGCCGCGCAGACCACGTTGAGGAAGTAGACCTTGGAACCCGTGTGTCACTGTTCGTCGGAGATGTCGAGAATGGGAGCGCTGGACCATAGCCCGCACTGTTGCCCGTACGTCGATCCGGCCCAGCGCTCCATAGTCTCGTCAACGAAGCGACCACACGTCTCTCAGGCCTTTGGTTGAGTCACCACTGCACCAGGCTGATTCCCACTTTACAGAATTACCAGGAAGTCTCTCGCGGTGACATTGTTGGGGCTTCCGGCAATCGTTGCGAACTGGATTTGGTCTGCCCCTCCAACACCATCGGGGTCGAAATACAAGGCGCCTGAGACCGTGTCGCAGATAATCCGGTCGCTGCCGTCGACAGCGGTCGTGCCGATACGGAACGCGCTGCCCCGCAACACCCCGGCGGTCAAGCCCGTGAACACATCGTTGTCCAGTACAATCGTATCAGAGCCTCGGAAGTCGTTGATGGTGTCGATGTTCTCTGGGCCAAGGGATGTGCTGAAGGTAAAGCGGTCGAAGCCTGACCCGCCCCTCAGCAGGTCCGCACCCAGTCCACCATCGAGGCGATCATCTCCGCTCTCCCCTCGCAGCTGGTCATCGCCCTCGCCACCGTTCAGGCGATCATGCCCTGAGCCGCCGAAGACCCGATCATCGCCTGCGCCGCCATTGGCTCGGTCGTTGCCGGCCCCACACCGGATCTCGTCATCATCGCCCCCGCCGTTGATCCGGTCGTTCCCGTCGCCGCCGAACAGGCGGTCATTGGCAAAGCCGCCGGACAGTCGATCATGACCCTCTTGCCCAAAGAGAATATCGGCAAACCCGCCGCCCGTGAGACTGTCATTCCCGCCCTCGCCAAAGAAGATGGCCGGCGCGTCCATGGCTGTGAAGTTGTTTCGAGCATCAGTGCCAAAGCGGACGTCATGCAGGGGCAGAGCGTCTCGAAGTAGGTCAACCTGAGCGCTGCCCAGGTTGAACTGCATCTGATCGAGCGAGAAACTAGATACGCCCGCCGGCAGAGCGGCTGTGAGGTTAAGCGTGAACCCGCTGAACGTGACTTCCTGGTTGCCATCGAGGAGGTCGGGCAGCATCACATACTCGAAGGTGTTCGGGTCTGACGAAACGATATTAGGTGAAGCGAAATCAGTGACAGGGTTTGCCGTCATACTCGGAGGAGGAAGGGCTGCGCCGAGCACCCCGATGAGGGCGGTATCCACGGTCAGCTGTGCACCGGCGGGAAGGTTCGGCCCGCCGAAGCTCAATCCGGGTGCAAACTTATGGTTGTTGGGGAACACGGCCGGGGGCGGATCTCCGAGTGTGGCGCCCACAAACGATGAAGGATTGTAGGGCGAGCCGACCCCCAAGTCCTTCAGCCGCAGGGACTGCTTGACGCCGCTTTCCCGGTCAACGAACTCGACCCGGACAGTTAGCTGAGTGTCCCCTGGCGCGAAGGTCGCACCCGACAGCGCAATCAAGCTCCCGAGGAAGTTGTCCTGCTCCGCCGCGCCCGATGCCCCGGGGCTTTGGCTCCCCCGTTGAACGAGCGTTCCTGAATCAAGATCGTACCTGATGGTGATTGGAGCCGGCATTTCAACCTCCAGAGAGACGATGGGCTCAAGTTCGCCCACACAACGCCCCTGATGGAGACATCAGCCAGAAGGCCGCCGTTCTTGATCGAGGTGGCGGCTCGACGCTGCGCACAAGGCTGATGCAAACGAGGAGATCACAGGTTCGTGTCGCGATTACGGCAGGGGATCGGCTCCGGGAGTGTCATACTGCCTTGTTCCCTCACTGGTCCGAGCAGGTCCTCATTCCGGCACTCCAGTCTTTCTCAGCCCCTCGATAAACAGCTCGCAGTGAGCATAATCCCCCAGATTAGCGCGGAGGCGACTGACCATGATTGGGGGCTAATCTGGTTACGTTGCTGGATGTGTGCCTGTGGCGATCATGGTGACCCATCGTGCTCAAGCTGAAGCCATAACTCATCATGGCCCAAGGCTCGTTCGGATCAATGGCCAAAGCACGCTTGGCAAGATCTGCCATCTCTCGAAAGCCTTCCTCCCTTGAGCGCCAG